>UCHV01000011.1 GCA_900472395.1 Hyphomicrobiales bacterium | reverse complement strand
GACATGACGGACGCTGCTGCCGACGTCGGTTCTGTCACCAAGCGCATCGACATGCAGAACGACTTCGTTGCCGACCTGATGGCCTCCATCAAGACCGGCGTCGGCAAGCTCGTTGACGCTGACATGAACGAGGAATCGACCCGCCTGAAGGCTCTGCAGACGCAGCAGCAGCTGGGTATCCAGGCTCTGTCGATCGCCAACACGTCTTCGCAGAACATCATGTCGCTCTTCCGCCAGTAATCTGGTCGAAACGAAGAACAATGAAGGCCGTGCTTTTGAGCGCGGCCTTTTTCATTTTCGGCATTCAAAGGAAACCGCCGGATCAAAGCCAATACTTGGAGGATTTTTGCGCGGCGCAAGGTGGTGAAGCTGGCGCGAGGCTTAACCTATGCTTAAGCAAGGTTAAAAATTGGTATTGCATTAACAAGTCATTAACCATATTAGCGTTAACCGTACCTTAAGAACGTACGGGCCGGTCAACAGGGCAAAATGTCTGACCGGTGAGCATGACGCTTCCGCACGTTGCCGGCACCGCTCCGGTATGTCCCGTTATCCTCCAGGGGCATTTTCAGATGACCAGCATTCTTACCAATACCGGCGCCATGGCTGCGCTGCAGACCCTGCGTTCGATCAACTCCAACATGGAGACGACGCAGAACAGAATTTCCTCGGGTTACCGGGTAGAGACCGCGGCCGACAACGCCGCATACTGGTCTATCGCAACCACCATGCGTTCCGACAACTCGGCGCTGGCCACAGTTGAAGACGCTCTGGGCCTCGGCGCCGCAAAGACGGATACGGCCTATACCGGTCTTAAATCCGCGATCGACGTGATGACCGAAATCAAGGCCAAGATCACAGCTGCACGCGAACCGGGCGTCGACAAGACAAAGATCGACAAGGAGCTTTCCGAGCTCAAGAACCAGCTTTCCTCGATCGCCGAATCCGCATCCTTCTCCGGCGAAAACTGGCTCTACAATACGGCCACCGCCGGCATGCCGACCAAGGAAATCGTCGCTTCGTTCAATCGCTCCACCGACGGATCGGTGTCGCTGACCACGTTGAATTACAACGCGGCGGAATCGGTGATGATCGATGTGTCGAGCGCCGGTCGCGGTATTCTCACCAAGGGCTGGGATGTCGTCAACGATGCCGGCGCCACCACCGGCAGCTTCTATCTCATCAATAGCGGAACACCGCCGGCAGGTGCCGACGAGGTTAAACTTAGCGCCACTACCAGCAATTCCGATATCGACGGCATGTTGAATTCGGTTGAAAAAATGCTGCAGCGACTGACGGATTCCGCCGCCAATCTCGGCGCGGTCAGCAGCCGTATCGATCTGCAGACCAAATTCGTCTCGACGCTGATGGACGTGATCGACAAGGGTGTGGGACGTCTGGTCGATGCCGATATGGACGAGGAATCCACGCGATTGAAGGCGCTGCAGACACAGCAGCAGCTCGGCATCCAGGCGCTGTCGATCGCCAATACCAACGCTCAGAACATCCTTACGCTCTTCAAGCAGTAAGGTCAGGACGGGGAGGCGACCGGCCTCCCTTTTCCTTAAGAGCTTTTCGCCGAGCCCCGGTCATCGGCAACGGCGACGCTGGACCGCGCTTTTGCCCTGTCGCGGTCCAGCACCTTCATTTTCGCACAAGTTTGACTGCCTAGGTTGCCGCAAAATGTACGCGCACGAGGTCCGTTTGCCGCGTGCCGGTAATCCCCTCTTAATCGGGACAGCGCAATGATTGCAGTGGTGAATTCCCGGTCCTGGTCCGCATGCGGCCGGACCGGATGTCGGGGCAAAGTTCACGGAGTACACGCATGAGCGCGTCTATCGCCCGTTACCTCAAGGATTTCGGTGAGCCGCAGCCGGCACCCGTGATGCTGACGCCCCAGTTCGATATCGGCGGCATGTCGGATGATTTCGATTTCCCCGTAGCCGAGGAGCCTGCCGTTGATGTGGCGGCCGAGCGTGCCGAGGCGCATGCCGAAGGTTTCGAGGCTGCGCGCGTTGAAGCCGATGAAAGATGGGCGCTTGAAAAGCAGGCTCTCGAAGCCGCCCACGCGGCTGAGATTGCAGCCCTGAAAGAGCGCTACGAAGTCCATGCCGGCGAAAGGATCGAGGCAGGTCTCAACACCATTGCCGCCAGGCTGGCTGCCGTCATCGGCGAACAGACGGCCGCTGCTCTGGCGCCGTTCCTGCAGGAATCTCTCGCCAACAAGGCGGTGGACGAACTGGCCGACCTCATCCGCAAGGCCATGTTCGATGGCGATATCGGGACGATCACCGTGTCGGGCCCCGGCGAAATGTTTGAAAAGCTGAAGACGGCGCTCGGTTCCGATGCGCCGGTCCTGCGTCATGTCGATGCCGACGATCTCGACCTTTCCGTTGATATCGATGGCAGTGTGCTGGTCACCCGGCTTTCCGCCTGGGCGACAAGCCTCAGAAAGGTGCTCGAATGAGCGACAATCATCATCACGGCAAGAACGAAATCATCGTTGTCAAAAAGCACGGCGGTGGCCACGATGGCCATCACGGCGGTGCCTGGAAGATCGCTTATGCGGACTTCATGACGGCGATGATGGCATTCTTCCTGGTCATGTGGCTCGTCAATGCCGCCAACGAGGAAACCAAGGCCTCGGTCGCCAGCTATTTCAACCCGATCAAGCTTTCGGATGAAACTCCGGCCAAGAAGGGCCTGGAAAAGCCTGTCGATACCTCGGAAGGCCAGGAAAAGAAGGACCGCTCGAAGGTCAAGGCCGACGAGGGCCAGACCGTCGGTTCGGCTGCCGCCACGGGTGAAGACCTGACGTCCAGCGCCGGCGAAGAGCAGAATTACTCGGAAGCCGATTTCTTCGAAAACCCTTATTCGGTTCTGGCCGAGATCGCACAGGAAGTCGGCCAGCAGGCGAATGTCAGCGCCAAGGGCGAGGGGGGGGCAAGTACATCCGGCCCGGCCACCGGCGCCGATGGCGGCGAAGCCTATCGCGACCCGTTCGATCCGGATTTCTGGACCAAGCAGATCCAGGTGATCCGCGCCGAAGAAACGCAGACTGAAACCGCCGCGAAGACGGAAGCCAAACCGGAAAAGGAAAAGGTCCAGCCGCAGCAGGCGAATGCCGCACAGGCTGTCGATCCTTCCAAGCCGACGGAAATGCTGCCGGAAACACCGCAGCCTGCGCAGACGGCTGGCCAGAAGCAAGCCAAGGATCAGCCGCAGAAACCGGGTGACACCGAGGTCGCCATGGTCGTGCCGCAGGCTCGTCCCGAACAGGCCGACAAGCCGAAGCAGGATGCTGCCGAACCCGAGGCGAGCGCCGAGGAAAAGAAACAGGCCGAAGAACTGCGCGAAACCATTGAAAAGCAGATTGCCGGCATTTCCGGGAAGCTGGCCGAAGGTCTCGAAGTGACCCCGTCCGAGGGTGGCTTGCTCGTGACCATTTCGGACCAGAGCAATACGCCGATGTTCAACCTGTCTTCTGCCGTGCCGCGCCGCGAAATGGTGCTGGCCATGGAAAAGATCGGCCAGATTCTCAAGGATCGCAAGGGTGACGTGGTCATCCGCGGCCATACCGACGGCCATCAGTTCAAGGGGGAAGCCAACGACAACTGGCGCCTTTCCGCGGCTCGCGCCCACAGCGCCTATTTCATGCTGGTCAAGGGCGGGCTGACGGAAGATCGCGTCAAGCAGATCTCCGGTTTCGCCGATCGTCGCCTGCAGGTGAAGGATGATCCGTTCGCGGATGCCAACCGTCGTATCGAGATCCTTCTCGAGGCAGACAAGGGATAATCATGCCGCGCCTTCCGCATCGTCTTTTATGTCTGGCTTCCGCAGCCTTTGCCGCTGTCTCGCTGCAAAGTGCTGGCGCGCAGCAGCAGGAGGGCGAGAACCTTGCCCCTTACCAGATGTTGCGGTCGCTGCAGTTCGTTCAGGACACGGTGGTCACCGGCGATCATTCGGCCGGCGAAATGCAGCGATACATGATCGGTGCGATCGATAGGCGGCTGCGTTCGGTCGATCCGTCGGTCTATTCCGATCCGCGCAATGTCGATGCGGCCTTGATCTATGCGATGAGCGGCGGCAATCCATCGACGCTCGAATATCTCGTCTCGCGCGATGTCGCCGGCAATTTCGACAATCGGGTATCCGATATCCTGCGCAAGTATCTGAGCGGGCAGGGCATGCTGGTGGCCAACACGCTGAAGGCCATGGTGCCCGAATATAGAAACGCCCGGATCGGTCCCTATCTGGCGCTGGTCGCCGGCAATGTGGCCGTTACCAACACCCCGCTTGAAGCGCTCGAACTTTATGACTGGGCACGGCTCACCGCACCCGGCACCATCGTCGAGGAAGCCGCGCTTCGACGCTCCGTTTCGATCGCCGTCGAAGCCGATCTGGTGGATAAGGGCCTGGCCTATGCGCGCAAATATGCGCGGCGCTACGTGCATTCTCCTTATGCCAGCCAGTTCGCCGATCTGTTCGTGCTTCTGGTCGTGCGTCATTACGGCAAGGAAATCGACGCGCCCGATGTCGAAGGCACGATTGCCTTCATGGATGCAGACCGTCAGCGCGAGGTTTATCTGCGCATCGCGCGCCAGGCAGCCATCGCCGGCAAGAACGATCTTGCGCGTTACGCCTCCGAACAGGCCACCGGCATCAAAGGCGGCGCGGACGACCGCAATGCCGAACAGCTGGCGCGCCTTTATGGCGGCATGGCCGACATTCCCAGCGACAAGGTGGGCGATGCGATGAAGGCCATCACCGATATGCCGGAAGCCACTCTGTCGCCCGCCGACCAGGCATTGCGCGCGGCAGCGCAGGCAATTGCCGATGCCGTGGTGCGCCCGCCCGTTGCCGAAAGCCCCACGCAAGACAGCGGGGCCAATATCGTCTCCACACAAGATCCGGTTTCTGAAACCGCGTCGTCCGCCAATGATGTGAGCGGATCAGGCTCTGCCGATGCAACTGCGGTTGGCAATGCAGCGAAGTACGAAGCAGACTTCAAGACCTATGTCGATAGGGGCCGTTCGACACTGAATGCGATCGATGATCTGCTGAAGGAAGAGGGTACTTTGCAATGATCAATGCTGAGGTGACGGCAAGGACTGGCGCGTCTGACGCGGCCGGTACGGGGAAGAGCTTTGCCGCAAAGCAGGGCAAGGACGGCGAAAAGAGCGGATTTTCCGACACGCTGTCCAATGTCGGCGGCGGTTCCCGGCAGCGTGACGAGAACAAGACCGAAGGCGAAGCCCCCCAGCAGGATATGGCGGCTGAGACCGGCGAAGAGGCCGGTTCGGCCAAGGGACGCAGCGCGCTTGATCTGGCGACGCGTGTTCTTTTCGATAAAACCGCAAATGCGGATCGGACATCGATCTCCGCCAAGGATGTGATTGCCGGCAAGCAGGCCGGTGGCAAGAAGGATTCTGTCGAAGGTGTCGATATAGACGATATCGTCGCATCTCACGTGAAGAATAAGGTAGCCAAAGCCGAAGCATCGACAGCCTCGAAAAACGGCAGGGCGGCTGCGGCAGAGGACGCCGTTTTGAAGGCACGCGATGAAAAACTCGCCGGCGATGCGGCAGCTGTTTCCGAAAATCAGGCCGGCCTGAGCGAGGTTCTTTCGCTGCTGGCTGGCGGAGCCACCCTCAATGAGGCGAACGCCGCCACCGCACCGCGCCAGTCCGGTCAGGGTCGGGAACGCGGCGACAAGGCGGTCGGATCCGCGACGCAAGGCCGTGCTGCGCAGGCTTCGGCTGCGGCCAAGGCTTCCGATGCGCTCGATCTGCCGGCTGGCGGCGATGTCGCCCTCAACGACGAACGCACGTTCCGCCTGTCGTCCGGCCGCGGCCAGAGCCTCGACATGAAGATCGGAACCGACGAGCGGGGCAAGGTGGGTTTCGAGACGAAATCCGCCGGCAACGGCAATGCCGAAAATGTCGTCGTGCTCGATTCGCGTCGCTTCCTCGGTTTTGGCCAGAGCACCAATGGTGCCGCACTGACCGCCGCCATGTCCGACGACAAGAGCTGGGCTGCGGCCATGACGTCGGGCGCTTCGCTCGGCGATCCCCTGGCTTCCAGTACCGGCAATGTCGTCAATACGCTGAAGCTGCAGCTCAATCCGCATGATCTCGGTTCGGTGACGGCCACACTGCGCCTGACCGGCGAAACACTCAACGTTCACCTGACCGTCGAAAACCATGCCGCCTACCGTCAACTTAACGACGACAGTTCCGGCATGATCGAAGCGCTGCGTTCGCAGGGTTTCGCCGTCGATCAGGTAACCATCAGCGTGGCCTCCAGCAGCCAGTCGGATACATCCGGCCAGCAACAGCAGGGCCAGCAGTCCGGCCAGGCGGCACAGCAGCAGGCAGCCGGCAATGACGGACGCCAGGGCAATGGCGCCGGTCGCGGACAGAATGAGAGCAACGGCCAATCGGCAGCAGGCGAAAACGCAAGAGGCAGCAATGAACCGGTTCCCGACGCTGGCGCTGCTGGCAACGCTCGCCCTGAGCAGCTCTATCTCTGATCCTGCAAGGGCGGCCGGCCTCTATTCGACACCGGCGCCCGCAGTCCAGCCCACGGCCCCTGTTCGGGCAGCCATCCAGCCTTCCGCATCGGTGCGGCCCAGCGTCAGTGCGGCCGCCCCGCCTGCCGCCGGAACAAGCGGTATCTGCGAGGCAGAAATCCAGGCTGCGGCCGCCAAATACGGCATTCCGGAGGGTATTCTGTATTCGGTCGGGCTGACAGAAACCGGGCGCAAGGGAAGCCTTTATCCCTACGCCATGAATATCGAAGGCAAGGCGTTCTTTCCGCCAAGCCAGCAGGACGCGATGCGCAAGTTTGTCGAAGCGCGCGGGCAGGGCATGAAGCTCATCGATATCGGCTGCATGCAGATCAACCACCATTTCCATGGCGAAAACTTCACCTCCGCGCAGGAAATGTTCGAGCCGCGGCGCAATGTGGAGTATGCGGCAAAGTTCCTGCGCAACCTGCACGACAGGCACGAGACATGGACGATGGCGGTAGCAAGATACCACGCCGGACCTAATAATGACCCTGCCCAGAAGCGGTATGTGTGTCGCGTCATCTCCAATCTGGTTGCAACCGGCTACGGAAGCTGGACAGGAAACGCCACCCAATTTTGCCGTGGATGACTATTTTCAGTTGATTGACGATGGCGGCTTCGGCGGCACAGCGGAATGTGTTCTCGTTTTGGCCTCATTGTGTCAAGCAAGGCTAATTTTAGCAGTCATTAACTTTTTCCACTGAAAATTTGTGCGCAATTTTTGCGGTACCACTAGATGTAGTGCAAATCGCGGCAACAGTCTTAATCAACTATTAAAATCCATGGTTAATTTTACCCAGTTGTTCGAGATTCGCTCGATTCGTATCCATTGCCACATCGAGGTGCCACAGTGATTCGGAGGCGGACGAATGATCGTAGTGGTTGATGAACGTGAACTGGTGAAAGAAGGGTACACTTCCCTTTTTGGACGTGAGGGTGTGCCCTCTACGGGTTTCGACCCGAGCGAGTTCGGTGAGTGGGTCAACACAGCAGCGGATACCGACATAGCGGCGGTGGAAGCATTTTTGATTGGACAGAGCGAACGGGCGCTCGAACTGCCGCGGGCTATCCGCGATCGTTCGCAGGCTCCGGTCATCGCAGTCAGCGACCAGCATTCGCTGGAAGCAACACTGGCGTTGTTCGACAGCGGCGTCGACGACGTGGTGCGCAAGCCTGTCCACCCGCGCGAGATTTTGGCTCGCGCAGCGGCGATCCGTCGCCGTCTGAAGGCACTGTCCACCCATACGGATGTCGGCGCGATCCGCGTCTTCTCGGATGGTCGTGACCCGGAAATCAACGGTGAAATATTCGCATTGCCGCGCCGCGAGCGCCGCATCCTCGAATATCTGATTGCCAACCGTGGCCGTCGCGTTTCGAAGACCCAGATCTTCAACGCCATCTACGGCATCTTCGACGAAGAGGTCGAAGAGAACGTCGTCGAGAGCCACATCAGCAAGCTTCGCAAGAAGCTGCGCAAGAAGCTCGGCTTCGACCCGGTCGATTCCAAGCGCTTCCTGGGCTATTGCATCGACTGGAACTAAATTACTGAATTTAATGAATTAAAAGAGCCGGTGTCCAAAATTGGATGCCGGCTTTTTTCGTTTTTGGAAATGTAGCGGGCGCTGATCGAAACCCACCGCAAAGCCCAAAACAGACAGCTTCACGCAAGGCCCGTCATCTAGGGTCACCAGCATAGGCAAAACGAGGATTTGAGATGAGCCTTTACGGAACAATGCGGACGGGTGTGTCCGGGATGAACGCGCAGGCGAACCGACTGAGCACGGTCGGTGACAACATCGCCAACTCGAGCACCGTCGGCTACAAAAAGGCTTCGACGCAGTTCTCGTCGATGATCCTGCCGTCTTCGAACGGCTCGTACAATTCGGGTGGCGTCAACACCACGGTGCGTTATTCGATCAACAGCCAGGGCGCGTTTACCTACACGACCTCCTCGACGGATCTTGCCATCAACGGCGAAGGTTTCTTCATCGTCAGCGGCGCCGACAAGTCGAACTACCTGACACGCGCCGGCAATTTCGAAGTTCAGCCCGACGGCACGCTGAAGAATGCGGCCGGCTTTACGCTGATGGGTTATCCCTACTCGTCGACGACAGATCCGACGATCGTCATCAACGGTTTCGATGGTCTGGCTGAAGTCAACGTCCAGGCTGGCGGCATGAGCTCGACGCCTTCGACGACCGGTGTCGTCTCCGGCAACCTGCCGTCCGGCGAAGCGATTGGCTACAGCAAGTCGTCTTCGCTCGTGGCTTACGACAGCCAGGGCAATTCGCGTCTGCTGGATCTGAAATACACCAAGAATGCCGACAACGACTGGACGCTGGACATCAGCTACAAGGACGACGTGGGCACGGTTCACGCGCTCGGTTCGCATGCACTCAGATTCGATGCAAACGGCAAGCTGACCACGCCTGCCAGCGGCCTCGTCGCCAGCACCGGCCTGACCATTGCAGGCGCACAGCTGAACCCGCTGAGCGTCGATGTCCGTGACATGTCCCAGCTCGGTGCGGCCTATTCGATCAAGGGCAACATCAACGGCCAGGGCGCAAGCGCGGTCGACAAGGTTGCGATCAGCAAGGACGGCGTCGTTTCCATTCTCTACAAGAACGGCAAGTCGATGCCGGCCTATCGTATCGCCATGGCGAACGTGCAGAGCCCCAACAACCTGACGCCGCGCGAAGGCAACGTCTATTCGCAGAGCAACGACTCGGGCGTCATCGTCATGGGGTACGCAGGCAACAGCGGCTACGGCTCGATCCTGTCCAGCGCCCTCGAAGACTCCAACGTCGATATCGGTCAGGAACTGACCGGCATGATTGAAGCGCAACGTAATTACACCGCCAACTCCAAGGTCTTCCAGACCGGTTCCGAACTTCTCGAAACCCTGGTCAACCTGAAGAGATAAACCGCGGACATGATCTCCGCAAAGGTTAGATAGATGTCGATAAGTTCAGCGCTTTCCACCACCAAGCAGATCTTCAGCAACACCGGCACACAAACGTCGGTGACGTCGACGAACATTGCCAATACCCAGAACGCCAACTATGCGAAGCGCACTGCGGTACTGGCAAGCTCTGGTAATGGGGCGCTGATCGCCACGATATCGCGCGAGCAAAACGAACCTTTGCTGAGACAGTCGATCACCAGCACGTCGCTGGCCAGCGGCCAGTCGACGCTTGCCAAGGGTCTCGAAGAGATCCGCAGCCTGCTGGGCGGCAACGGTTACGAAACGTCGATGAGCAAGAAAATGACGACCTTGCTCAACAATATCGGCGCTTATGCCGCCAAGCCGAGCGAATCGACGCTGGCGGCAACCGTGGTCTCGTCGGCCCAGGATGTCGTCAACACGCTGAACACGACGTCCAACGAAGTTCAGGCGATCCGTTCCCGTGCGGATGCCGAAATCAAGACCCAGGTCGATAAGCTCAACGGCCTGCTCAGCGAATTCGATACCGCCAATACTGCAGTCGTGCAGGCAGCGGCGCTCGGCAAGCAGGACAATGACGCGCTCGACAAGCGCGACATGCTCGTCAAGCAGATGTCCGAAATCGTCGGCGTTTCCTCGACGATCCGCACCGGCAACGACATGGCGCTCTACACGACCGATGGCACGACGCTGTTCGAGACCATTCCGCGCAAGGTCGGTTTTGTTCCAACCACCACCTATACCGCAGACATCGAAGGCCAGCCGATCACGATCGACGGTGTCGAGCTGAAGGCAGGCGTGGGTGGCGATACCAATGCCAGCGGTTCGCTGCAGGCACTTCGCCAGATCCGGGATGGTGTCGCTCCGCAATATCAGGCCCAGCTGGACGAGATGGCGCGCGGCCTCATCAAGTCGTTTGCCGAAACCCTGCCGTCCGATCCCAAGGGCACGTTCGGCGCGGTTGCGGGGCTTTTCACGCACAAAGATGCTTCTGGCGTCGAGCAGTTCAACGTTCCTCCAGGCATCGTCAAGGTCGACATCAATGGAGACGGTATCCCGGACGTAGATAAGCCTGGTTTCACGAATCTTGGTGCCAGGATCATGGTCAATTCTGCACTTGTTCCTCCGACAGGTGTGCCAACTTTGATCCGCGACGGCGGGATGAACGGCCCTGGTTACAAATGGAATACCAATAACGACTCTAGCTACTCCGCGCTCCTCGACAGATATGTCGTGATGATGCAGGCTAAGCAGGGCTTTGATGAAATCTCAGGTGGTACCCAAAAGGACCTGATGTCCTACGCCTCGGATTCGACCGGCTGGCTGGAAAGCCTGCGCAGTTCCTCGGCCGCGGCCACGGAAGTCAAATCCGCAATGCAGGCTCGCTCTGCGGAAGCCCTGTCCAGCGAGACGGGCGTCAGCCTCGATGAAGAGCTTTCGCTGCTTCTCGACATCGAGCAATCTTACAAGGCAGCAACGAAGCTCGTAAGCACCATCGATGAGATGATGAGTGCGCTTCTGAACGCAGCGGGTTGATCATGAAGACCACCTTTAGCTCCACGCATTCCGTCCAGACCACGCTTTTGCAAACCATGGCAAAAGCGCAGAACGACCTGGCGAAGGCCAATAAAGAGGTCACCACCGGTGTCCACGCCGACCTCGGCGTCGAACTCGGTGCAAAGACGTCTCGCAGCCTCGATCTCAGCCGTGACATGCTGCGCATCGAATCGCAGATGACCACCAATTCCATCGCAACGCAGCGTCTGACGTCGTCGGAAGAAGCGCTTGGCCAGCTCTCCAAAATCGGCCAGTCCGTCATGGACTCGCTGGTCGGCCTGAGCGGTAGCTCGACAACGCTCGACGTGGCGCGCTCGACGATCACTTCGGCACTCAATTCCTTCGTGGATGTGGCCAATACCTCGGTCAGCGGCGAATATCTGTTCTCCGGCACCAACAGCGATGTCCGGCCAATGCTGCCCTATGAGCAGACGGCGGGTCTCGGCCAGGCAGTCGATGACTTTCGTGTTGCCCAGGGTTATCCAACCCCGGCCAACATGACGCCGACGCAGATGACGAACTTCCTGGGCGACCTTCAGGTAAAGTTCGCCGACGACGCTTTCTGGTCTGCCAACGTTTCGAAAGCCAGCGATTCCAACATCACCTCGCGCATCAGCGCCACGGAAGTGATCGATACCTCGACCAATGCCAACAGCAAGGGTTTCCGGGCGTTTGTTTTCGCTTCGGTGGTTTCGACGAAATTCCTGACCAATGATGTTCCGGAGCAGACCCGCAAGGCAGTGACCGACAGCGCCACTGCGGCGATCGGCCAGGCAATTTCCGGCATCAACGACCAGCGCTCAAGCATTGGCCTCTCCACCGAGCGCGTCAAAAAGGCGACGGAATCGCTCTCCGACCAGAAGGTGATCATCGAAACTCATATCAATGAACTGCAGGGTGTCGATGCCTATGAGGCATCTACCCGGGTCAGCGCGCTGCAATCACTCTTGGAAGCATCTTACACCCTGACCTCGAGGATCCAGAAGCTAAGCCTAGTTAACTACCTTTCATGAGAAAAGGTAAGTAATTGAAAATAAAGGGTACATGAATGTTCCAATTTTCATATGCCGAGATCATGAAGGATGATGTCGCCGACGCCAAAGCGCGTGAACGGCAGACGCTCGATCGCTCGATCGAACTCCTTCAGGCCGCTCTCGCTGAAAATGATTACTCTCGGGCCACGATCGAGGCCCTGTTCTACACGCGGCGCGTATGGATCCGGTTCATCGAAGACCTCCGGCAGCCGGAAAACGAACTGAACACCGAGCTGCGTGCAAATCTTATCTCCATCGCGATCTGGATCTTGAAGGAATGCGAGAAGATCAGAAGACGCGAGTCTCAGAATTTCCAAGGCATTATCGACGTAACCACCATCATCAGGGATGGCATTAAATGAAAAGCACTCTGCGCATCTCGCTCAAGTCCGGCGAACGAATCTTCATCAATGGTGCGGTTCTGCGCGTCGATCGTAAGGTTGCTCTGGAATTCCTGAACGACGTCACGTTCCTTCTCGAAAACCACGTTCTGCAGCCGCAGGACGCCACCACGCCGCTGCGTCAGCTTTACTTCATCGCCCAGATGATCCTGATCAACCCGGAAGGCAAGGATCAGTCGACGGCGATGTTCAAGAAGTCGATCGCCATGCTGTTGACCTGCTTCCAGGACGCCGACGTGCTGGCTGAACTCAAGCGCATCGACGCCATGGTCGCTTCCGGCCGCGCCTTCGACGCATTGAAGGCCATCCGCAACCTCTATCCGACCGAAGACCGCATCCTCAACAATCACGAGATTGCGCCGGCGATGGTCGAGAACATTCGCAAGGAAATCGCGCCATGGCGGTAGACCCCACTGCCAGCACGACGTCGACGACTTCCAAAGTCGATACCGCCACGGCATCCAACCCCTGGGCGAATGCCGGTGCCTCCAATACCGACTCCAACAAGGCCAGCCTGAACTACGACAGCTTTCTCAAGCTGCTGGTCGCCCAGATGAAAAATCAGGATCCGACGAAGCCCATGGATGCAACGGAGCAGCTTTCGCAGCTGGCGTCGTTCTCCCAGGTCGAGCAGACGATCCAGACCAACAAGCATCTGAAGAGCATGCTTCAGGCGGAAGCGCTGACCAAGGCCGGTGATCTCGTGGGCAAATACGTCATGAGCGCCGACGACAAGACCATGGGCAAGGTCAAGGAAGTCCAGGTCTATGCCGATGGCGTCATTGCCGTCACCGAAAAGGGCGACAAGGTTCTGTGGCAGGCCGGCGTGGTTGTTTCAGACACCGAGATAAAGAAGCCGGAAACGACCACCCAGGACCAGCAGGAGGCCTCGACGGGCCAAGACACCCAAGGTACAACGGGCTGATAATACGGTCGCGGATGATTCGCGGCTCGGAGAGCTCCGATGAATGAAGCCGACGCCCTGGAGATCCTGCAGGCAGCGATCAGGACGGTCCTGCTCGCTTCCGGCCCCGCCGTTCTTGCGGCGATGGTCGTCGGCGTCGGCATCGCCTTCCTGCAGGCACTGACGCAGATCCAGGAAATGACGCTGACCTTCGTTCCGAAGATCGTCGCCATCCTGCTGACCATCGCCATTTCGGCACCCTTTATCGGTGGTCAGGTCTATCTCTTCGCAGAAATGGTATTCTCGCGCGTCCAGTCGGGTTTCTGATCCGGCGTTGTCGCGCGGGCCATCCTCGCGCAAGCTTCGCTCTCTAATACGCATGGTGAACTGGCAGGGTTGTGTACCCTGTCGCCTTCTCATGAAGAGACGGAAGACCCATGGCGCAACCACCTGCACTCTCCATTCCGAAAGTGGCTCCTAACGGCCGCGATATCGGCCTCGCGCTCGGTATCATCGCGATCCTGTGCATCCTTTTCCTGCCGATCCCGACCTTTCTGATCGACCTCGGCCTGGCTTTCTCGATCGCCTTTTCGGTGCTGATCCTGATGGTGGCCCTGTGGATCCAGAAACCGCTGGATTTCTCGTCCTTCCCGACCATTCTGCTGATTTCGACCATGGTGCGCCTGTCGCTCAACATTGCGACGACGCGTGTCATTCTCTCGCATGGTCACCAAGGGCATGATGCTGCCGGCGGTGTTATCGCCGGCTTCGCCAACCTTGTGATGTCGGGCGACTTCCTGATCGGTCTGATCGTCTTCCTGATCCTCGTGACCGTCAACTTCATCGTCATCACCAAGGGCGCCACCCGTATCGCGGAAGTCGGCGCCCGCTTCACCCTCGACGGTATTCCCGGCAAGCAGATGTCGATCGACGCCGACCTTGCCGCCGGCACGATCGACGAGAAGGAAGCGCAGCGCCGCCGTTCCGAGCTCGAAGAAGAAAGCATGTTCTTCGGCGCCATGGACGGTGCCTCGAAATTCGTACGCGGCGATGCGATCGCCGGCCTGATCATCACCGCCATCAACATCTTCGGCGGCATCATCATCGGTTATTTCCGCCACGGCATGGAAATCACCGAAGCAGCCGACGTGTTCGTGAAGCTTTCCGTCGGCGACGGTATCGTTTCGCAGATCCCGGCGCTGATCGTATCGCTCGCAGCCGGCCTTCTGGTGTCGCGCGGCGGCACTTCGGGTCCGACGGACAAGGCGCTGGCCGAACAGCTCGGCGGTTATCCGCGCGCGCTTGCCATGTCGGCCGGTCTGATGGCGGTTCTGGCGCTCGTGCCGGGCCTGCCGATGCTGCCCTTCCTGGCGCTTGGCACTGCGATGGGCTTTGGCGCCTGGTACATTCCGCGTCAGGCAGAGGCGGAAAATCAGCTTCTGCGCGAAAGCGAGGAAAAGAAGGTCGTCCAGACCAAGGAAGCCGAAAGAGATTCGGTCAAGTCGGCGCTGAAGACGGCTGAAATCGAACTCGCACTCGGCAAGCAGGTCTCCACCCGTCTGCTCGGAGCCCATCAGGAACTGGCCTTCCGCGTCGGCAAGATGCGAAAGAAATTCGCCAGCCAGTACGGTTTCGTCGTGCCGGAGATCAAGGTCGCCGACGATATCTCCATCCCCGAAAAATCCTACCAGATCCGTATCCACGGTACGACCATCGCGTCCAACACGCTGCGCGTCGGCGATGTCATCGTGGTCACCGGTTCCGGCCGCAAGCCTTCCATCCCGGGCGACGACATCCGCGAACCCGCCTTCGGCATGCCGGCGGTGGCGATCCTGGAAAACTTTGCCGAAGACCTGAAGCGCGAGGGTTTTCACCCGATCGACAACGTCTCGGTTGTCCTGACCCATCTCTCCGAAGTCATCCGCAACAATCTGCCGCAGCTTTTGTCCTACAAGGACCTGAAGATCCTCATCGATCGCATGGACCCGGAATACAAGAAGCTGGCCGACGAGATCTGCTCGTCGCACATGTCCTATTCGGGCCTGCAGGCGGTGTTGAAGCTCCTGCTTGCCGAGCGTGTCTCGATCCGCAACCTGCATCTCATCCTCGAAGCCGTGGCCGAACTTGCCCCGCATGTCCGCAAGACCGAGCAGATCGTCGAACATGTTCGCGTTCGCATGTCGCAGCAACTTTGCGGCGACCTGGCAGACAATGGCGTGTTGCGCGTGCTGCGTCTCGGCAGCAAGTGGGACATGATCTTCCATCAGGCGCTCAAGCGCGATGCCAAGGGCGAAGTCATCGAATTCGATATCGATCCGCGCGCGCTGGAAGAATTTTCCGAGCAGGCCAGCCAAACAATCCGTGAATTCATGGATCGCGGCCTGCCATTCGTTCTTGTCACGTCGCCGGAAACACGCTCCTATGTGCGCATGATCATCGAGCGACTGTTCGCAACGCTTCCGGTCCTTTCCCATGTGGAACTGGCCAAGGGGCTGGAGATCAAGATCCTCGGCGCCATCTCGTGACGGCCGGGCGCGGCACTGGACCGCGCCTGATACCGTCATCAAGGAATTCGATCATGTTCAGCGGCCCGATAGACGCGCAAGGCATCATACTGACGCTGTTCCTCTGCTTTTGCCGCATGGGCGCCTGCATCATGGTCATGCCGGCCTTTTCAAGCGCCCGTCTGCCGTTGCAGGTCCGCCTGCTGGTGGCGGTTGCCGTCTCCATGGCCATCATGCCGGTCCTGTGGGACACGATCTATCCGCGCGTCGCAAATCCGGGGCCGGCCTATGTCGGCCTCATCGTGTCGGAAGCGTTTGTCGGTGTCATCTACGGTCTGATCGCCCGCATCTACGTGATCGGGTTGCAGTTCGCCGGTACGATCATCAGCCTGTCGATCGGTTTCAACGGACCTGGCGGCAGCGATATCCTTGAGGATTTTCCCGAAAACCAGCTGATCAACCTGATCAGCTTCGGCGGCTTGATGCTGCTGTTCATGCTGGATTTTCACCACGTGATGTTTCGTGCGCTGGTCGATTCCTATGGCGTCACGCCGGTCGGCGCGATCATCGAGCCGCAAAAAATGCTGATCACCCTGACCGACACGCTGCGTGCCTCGACGATGATCATGCTGCGTCTGGCCGGTCCGTTTCTGCTGTTCGGCATGATCTTCAACATCGCCATCGGCCTCATCAACAAGCTGGCGCCGCAGGTGCCGGTATCGTTCATCTCGGCCCCGTTCCTTTTGTGCGGCGGCCTGTTCCTGCTTTATCTTTCCATCGGCGCGATGGTGCGGCAGTTCGCCGACGGTTTCGTGCCGGTTTTCACGTCATTCTGAGGAGCGGGCCATGGCCGGCGGCGAACTGACCCGATCGAAAAAGCTGAAACGCCTCGTCAACCTGCAGCGCCATCTCGAAAAGATGGCCGAAAACGAATTGGCGGCGACCGGCCGTCAGATCGTCGAGGTCAACCAGTCCAAGGAAAGCGTCATTGAGGCGATCGGGTCCATGACCCCGGTTCACATGCAGTTCTCGCACAATTATTCCAGCCGTTTCGGCAGGTTGATGGTGCGGGAAAAGCAGCTCAGCGACATCCAGAAGGCGCAGGAAGTGCGGGTTATCAAGGAACGCACCAAGGGCGACAGGCTGGAGGATCAGATGAAGGAAGCGCGCGAACTGGAAGATCGCGAGAAGGATGACAACGCGATCTATGATCTTCTGGAGATCACGCTTGCCCAGGGGGACAACCGGTCCCACTGACCGGAGGTGCTCTAAATACCTGACATCTGTCAGCTTTTGCGGAATATTCCCTCCCGCTTTCCCTTTTTCGGATTTCGCGCCAGCCTGCAGCAAGCTTCGCCCGGCATAGTCCGCTCCAAGTTTTCTTAAATCAGGAGCTGACGTGGCTATATCTCCTCCAAGCGACCTCGTGCTTGACGTGGTTCGCGCCGCTGATCCGACGGATGTCCAGGCAGCGCAGGCAAAGCTCAAGGCCAACAAGGCGGCTTTTGCGGCCAACAGCCTTGCGGAAGCCGGTGCCGGTTTTGGCGCCGCTCTCGATACCTCGGCCTTCAAGGCGGGCCTCGGCCGCGCCGACAAGTCCGTCAAGAGCGCGGGAATGCCGGAGGAATACCGCAAGTTCGAGGCGTCGGTCCTTCAGAGTTTCGTCAACACGATGATGCCGAGCGATAGCGAAAACGTCTACGGCAAGGGTTCTGCGGGCGAGTTCTGGAAAAGCATGATGTCGGAGCAGATTGCCGACGCCATGTCGAAGAACGGCGGCATCGGCATTGCCGAGCAGATGTATTCGCAGGCGCTCGATCGCCTCGATTCCAAGAAGGCGCTTAACGCCGAAACAGATGAAAACGCCCGTGCACGTGCGACCAGCATGATCGAGGATTTTCAGCGTCGCACGTTGAGAACGGAAGAAATGAAGCAGGGGGAGGTTTGATATGACAGCAGCAGGAATGGAACATATGGAAGTGGTTTCCAGTGATTATCGCATCAAGACGGTCCTTGGCCGCCTGGACATGATTATCGAAAACGAAAACCAGCGGATCGGTCACGATCCGGAGTTCGACTTCAAGGTATCGAATGCTCACAAGAGCCGCTGCCTTTACGAACTGACCATGCTGTTCCGCAGCGCCGACCCCAAGGACCTGGCGGCAAACCACGTCGAACAGCTGCACGCCCTCAAGGGCAAGCTCAAGGTCAATGCCCGTCGCGTCGAAGCCCATCTCAATGCCGTGCGTACGGTTGCCGATCTTCTGAAAAACGCCGTGCGGGATGCCGACGGTGACGGCACCTACACGCAGGAACAGTTCCTTTATAGCGAGGCCTGATGGTCAAGCTCATCCTCACCGGTCTCTGGGTCTGCGTCGTCACGCTCGGCGCCGTCTACTTCTCCGTCAAGGCGTCGGCTCCGTCTGCGCCACTGGATGAAGAGGCGCAACGCCTTGCCAACATGCAGGTCGTGAAGGGCGAAGTGATCAACGTGCCGTTGCTCGCCAACGGCTCGGTCAACGGCTATTTCATCACCCGCATTTCCTTCCTGATGGCGAAGGAAAAGATGCACGTCGTCGCCCAGATGCCGCTGACGGAAATGATGACCGACGAGCTTTATACGTTGCTCGTCGGCAACAAGATGATCGATCTGTCCAATACGAAGGCTTTCAAGCTCGAAGCCTTCAAGCAGAAGATCAAGGAAGGCCTGAACCAGAAGATGGGAGAGGGCACGGTTACCGACGTGATGGTCGAGCAGATCGATTATCTCGGCAAGGAAGACATCCGCGAAAATACGTCGCGTTCGGCCAAGAACCAGGTTGCCCCAACGAAGATCGTCGAGGGAGCGCCCGTTGCCGCTCCGGCAAGCGGCGGCCATTGATAAACCGCCCGGGCGGCTGGCTCCCCGATGCCGCCGTCCGGTTCCGGTTAACGTTTCCTTAAAGCCCGGTTTCGGATTGGAATGATCCGCTTAAACGCGATTTCATCATCGCGTGATACACGTTGTCGCATGCTTCCACCCAGCTGAAATGGCGACAATGCGACCCGCTTCCCTTCCGATTTCCCGACCTGCGCATTCCGATGTCTTCGCTCGTCTCGAACAGCGCGAAGAATGGATCGCTACAGGCCAGCCGGAAGGTTCCCGCAACCTGTTCGGCGTACAGGTCTGCGACATGGGCTGGACCGAAACGCTGACCTATGTGGAACTCATCTCCAACCTGCGTCAAAGCCCGCGAACACTGTCCTTCCTGGACCGCAGGACGGTGCTGCGGCTGGCGATCGACGCCGATTGCCGTGCTGTTCTCGGCGCCCGCATTCTTTTGCCGACAAGCCGCGCGCTCGGATTGACGGCACGCTGGCGGGGCGGCGGCGCGCTGAAAACCCGCTTCGATCCCGCAAGCTTTGTCGATGCCTCGCTGACGTTCATGCCGCGCTGCCATATCGCCCTTGTCGGCGCCCACCTTCCGCGGCTGGAGGCCATGCGTGAGCATCTGTCGCAGCATGCACCCTGGCACATGCTATCCGTCACCAAGGCGGCAGATATCGGTAACGGGATTGCGGCCAATTCGGCCGTCGCCGGGTTTGTAGGCACTGTGCCGGACCTGGTGATTGTCGATGCCCATGGCTATGACGAGGAAACTCGTTACGAAAAAGCCGTCGGCCTGCGCCATAACGGGCTGATCGTCATGGCGGGTGCGGCATTCAACGAGCGCAATTCCTGATCCGTCTTTCGGTGACCCTTTAGCGGTGTTAACCATTTGTTTGCCAGAAAACTTTAGCATGTCTTAATCATAGACAAGCGCGGTTCTGCACAATGTTTGCACCGGAACATATCGAGCAATCGCAGCCTTTCAGAGAAACGGGTGGCGGCAAGGCACGCAAACTGCTTCTGACGCTGACGACATCGGCATTCGTGGTGGCCGGCGCGACGGCACCGTTGTTTTTCGGCACCGCTTATACGCTCCGTCATTCCGTCGAAACGACGCTCCGCATCGATGCTCCCGGTCTTTCGAGCGGGGAAAGACATCAGGCCCTGCTGGATGCCGGCAAGGCGCTGCGTTCCACATCCAATCTCGATGACATGGTCCGCATGCTGGATCTTGCGCGCGATGAAGAGTTCGGCGTCGCGGCCCCCAGTGCTCTCGGTGTGGTTGCCGATATCGTGACCGGCAAGGCGATGACGGTATCCGTGGCCGATGCCAGATTGCGCGAGCGGTTGTCCGGCGCTTTCACCACAAATCCCGACGCGGCCGGAAAACGCGTGGCCATATCGGTTGTCACCGAAGATGCCGGGAGATCGACACGTATCGCCCGCGCGGTCGCAGAAAGCTATCAGCGCGAACTGTCGGGCGCAGCGGTGCGGTCCGCCCGCACACAGGCAAGCGGTCTCGAACGCGCCATGCAGGACGCTGAAAATGCCGTATCCCACGCGCTTGCCAAAAGCGGCAATCAGGGCGCATTGCGCCGCTCAGAGGAAGAGCGCCAGATGCTGGCGCAGGAAATCTCGATGCTGGAAGCGTCCGCCGCACGGCTGCGCGACGACGTGAAAACAGTGTCCGAAACATCGCCCGCCGAGGTGTTGAGCAAACCTTTGTCATCCGCCTTCGATTTTTCCGGCATTGACCAGATGCGTCAGGTGCATGTGGATGCAAAAATGCTGGTGGATCAGTTGTCTGCCAGCCTTGGTCCCCGCCATCCACGGCTTCTGGCCGCACAGGCAGCTCTGGCCGAGACACGCGGCAAGATCGATGCGGCGCTGATGCGCCTTTCCGCCTCGCTGAAACAGCAGGAAGCCACCGCCACCAAGGAGCTGGCCGAACTCAAGGCCCGCCAGCAGAAGATCGCTGCAGCCCCGGCATCGCCGGAAGCCAAGGCGCTTTCCGATCTGCAGGCGAAGGCTGACAAGGCAAAGCAGGATTATCTGAGCGCCGCCCAGCGTCTGGATGCCGCCGCCGTTTCCGGCCCGATCACCGCGACCACCGTCAATGCGGCAAGCCCCACCTCCGCAAAGGCCGTCGGCTGGCCGATGTGGATGTTGTCGGGCGTCGGGGCCTTGCTCGGGCTCGGCTTCGGTTTGACCCTGGCGCTTGTCATGATGCGACGCCCTGAAGAGGATGCTCTGGGTGAGGCGGCTTTGGCAGCGGATCACGAGATCGATCTGTTCGAAGACGGAGAAATCGATCTTCTGGAGCCGCTGGACGTCGCAGTTTCACAGGAGCTGCCGGATCAACCGGCCTTTGCCGCCGCCACTCGCCCGACGCGCATATACGAGGCCGCAGCCGAACCGCATCTCGAAGACGACGTGCAGGAACAGTTCGACGATTACCCGCTTGCCGCCAACAGCGTCACGCCGCTCGCCGATCGTGTGCGTGAACTGCTGCTTGCCAACCGCATGCGGGAAGAAGAAGCGGAAGCACACCTCCCGCCGCTGGTGGCTGCCGTGATGGGTGGTGGCATTGCCGTCGCGCCGCATTATGATGGCGAGGCCGAAGAAGACGCGCGCAAAACCGCAGCACTGCGCCAGGACATCATGTCGCTCAGGGAACGTGTCGTCGAATTCAATGAGCGCCGCACCGCCGGGCAACGCTGATCTTCCGCTCACGACGTCGCGGACGGCGTACCGATTGTCCGTCGCGAAGCTTGCCATCGGCGCCATTTCCCAGCATAGGCCTTGTGCTCAGGCAATGTTCACTGACATTTTGGAGGCGAGGCGCGCATGGCAACGGTAATCGACGGCAAACTGGCGGCTGAGAAGGTCATCGCCACGGTCACGCAAGCCTCTGCCGCGCTGGAAGGTCAAAAGGGCGTGCGACCAGGCCTCGCCGTCGTCATCGTCGGTGATGATGCCGCCAGCCACACCTATGTCGCCGCCAAGAGCCGTATGGCAAAACAATGCGGTTTCAACTCCATCCAGCACAGCCTGCCGGGCGATACGTCTCAGGAAGCGCTCGAGGCTCTGGTTCAGCAATTGAACGCCGATCCGGCCATTCACGGCATCCTCGTGCAGCTGCCGCTGCCCAAAAATCTCGATAGCGAACGCGTGACGCAGATGGTCGCGCCGGAAAAAGACGTCGACGGCCTTCATGTCGTCAATGCCGGCAAGATCGCTACGGGCGATTTCGAAACCGGACTCGTTTCGTGCACACCGGCCGGTTCGATGCTTCTGGTGAAGCAGGCTCTGGGCGATGACCTTTCCGGCCTCAATGCCGTCGTCATCGGCCGTTCCAACCTGTTCGGCAAGCCGATGGCGCTGCTGCTGCTCGCCGCCAATGCGACCGTCACCATGGCGCATTCGCGCAGCAAGGATTTGCCGGGCATCTGCAGGAATGCAGACATCCTGGTCGCGGCCGTGGGGCGCAGCGAAATGGTCAAGGCGGAATGGGTGAAGCCTGGCGCCACCGTGATCGATGTCGGCATCAACCGGATACCGGCTCCTGAAAAGGGAGAGGGCAAGACCCGCCTTGTGGGTGATGTGGCTTTCGAAGAATGCGCGAACGTGGCCGGCTCGATCACGCCGGTGCCGGGCGGCGTCGGCCCGATGACGATCGCCATGCTGATGGCCAATACCGTTGTTGCCGCCAGCCGCGCGCTCGGAGTGGCTATCCCGAAATTCTAAGTCTTCACCGGGGGTTGACTCCTCGGATAGCGCCTTATGTTTTCTGTAACGATACGGATTTCGTATCGCTTTGGAGACAAGCGCGGCGGCAAGCCTGCGCATCAAAGGCGGGAGGCTGACGATGAAACTGTCTTATCTGATGGGAACGGCACTGGCTGCGGTTCTGGCAACGGGTGCCGTTGCACAGGAACTGAAATTCGCACCGGGTGAGGATGCCAAGTTCAACTGGAAGAGCTTTGAGGATTTCAAGGCGGCGCATGGTGACCTGAAAGGTCAGTCGCTGACGCTGTTCGGTCCGTGGCGCGGCGAGGACGAAGTGCTGTTCAACAGCGTGCTTGCCTATTTCAACGCCGCGACAGGCATCAACGGCAAATATTCGTCCTCGGAAAATTACGAGCAGCAGATCGTCATCGATACGCAGGCCGGTTCGCCTCCGAACATCGCCATCATCCCGCAGCCCGGCCTTCTGGCCGATCTCGCCACCAAGGGTTTTCTGACGCCGCTGGCGCAAGGCACCGACGAGTGGGTGAAAACCAATTACGGCTCCGGCGAAGACTGGATCAAATACGGCACCTACAAAGGCAAGGACGGCAAGGAGGCCTATTTCGGCTTCCCGTTCAAGGTCGATCTGAAATCAATGGTCTGGTACGTGCCGGAAAACTTCGAGGAAGCCGGTTACGAAGTCCCCGAGACGATGGAGGACCTGATCAAGCTGTCCGACCAGATCGTAGAGGATGGCGGCGTGCCGTGGTGCATCGGTCTCGGTTCGGGTGGTGCCACCGGCTGGCCGGCCACCGACTGGGTAGAAGACATGATGCTGCGCACCCAGTCGCCGGAAACCTACGACAAGTGGGTGTCGAACGAGATCAAGTTCGATGATCCGGCCGTGGTCGGCGCCATCGAGGAATTCGGCAAGTTTGCCAAGAACGACAAATACGTCTCGGGCGGTGCTGCTGCTGTCGCAACGACAGACTTCCGCGATAGCCCCAAGGGCCTCTTCGATATTCCGCCAAAGTGCTACCTGCACCATCAGGCGTCGTTCGTGCCGTCCTTCTTCCCGCCGGACAAGAAACTGGGCGAGGATGCGGATTTCTTTTACCTGCCGACCTATGCGTCGAAGCCTGAACTCGGCAAGCCGGTTCTGGGTGCCGGCACGATGTTTGCCATCACCAAGGATTCGCCGGCGGCAAAGGCCTTCATCGAATTCCTGAAGACGCCGATCGCCCATGAGGTGTGGATGGCGCAATCCTCCTTCCTCACCCCGTACAAGAGCGTGAAGCCGGAAGCCTATGCCAATGACGTCCTGCGCAAGCAGGGCGAGTTGCTGACCACGGCCACGACCTTCCGTTTCGATGCTTCCGACATGATGCCGGGCAAGATCGGTGCCGGCGCCTTCTGGACCGGCATGGTCGATTATGTCGGCGGCAAGGATGCCAAGACTGCGGCTGGCGACATCCAGAAGGCCTGGGATGGGTTGAAGTGAGGAGCGCCTTGCTTCGGTGAAAGGCGGCGCGCCTGGTTGTGGATCCTCGGGCTTGGCCCGGGGATTCAACCACAAGCCGGACTTGGAAGCTGCATACCGGGAATAACGTTGCTGCAATCAACACAAAAAGCAGGCGGCACAAAGGGGAGGGAACAATGATATCGCAGATCGTTTCGGCCATCGGCATCATGGTCGCCGGCGTGTTTGCCTGCGCGCTGTATTACTGGCTGTCCGACAGGCTGCTGTCGCTTGCGCTGCCGGTGCCCGAGGGCAATGTCCGTCAGGCCTCGGTCAATCTCAACCGCCGCGCCACCGTTCGCCCCTGGCTGTTTCTCGGTCCGGCGCTGATCCTGATTGCCGTCTATCTGGTCTATCCTGTCATCGCCACCTTCATCCTGTCGTTCTACGATCGCTCCGGTGATCAATATGTCGGCCTTGCCAATTATCGCTGGGCCTTTTTCGACCAGCAGTTCCGCCAGTCGATCTTCAACAACATCCTCTGGCTTGCCGTCGTGCCGGCCGCCTGCACGTTTTTCGGCCTCGTCATTGCCGTGCTGACCGACCGCATCTGGTGGGGCAATATCGCCAAGAGTATCATTTTCATGCCGATGGCGATCTCGTTTGTCGGTGCCTCGGTCATCTGGAAGTTCATCTATGAATTTCGTGGCGGCAACGAAACACAGATCGGCCTGCTCAATGCCATCGTCAAGGCAATCGGCGGCGACCCGCAGATCTGGATTTCGTTGCCCTTCTGGAACAACTTTTTCCTGATGCTGATCCTCATCTGGATCCAGACAGGTTTTGCCATGGTCATCCTGTCGGCGGCGCTGCGCGGCATTCCGGAGGAAACCATCGAGGCTGCCGTCATCGACGGCGCCAATGGCTGGCAGATCTTCTGGAAGATCATGGTGCCGCAGATCTGGGGCACGATCGCCGTCGTCTGGACGACCATCACCATTCTCGTGCTGAAGGTCTTCGATATCGTGCTGACCATGACCAACGGCCAATGGAACACGATGGTTCTCGCAAACCTGATGTTCGACTGGATGTTCCGAGGCGGTGGCGATAGCGGCCGAAGTGCGGTCATCGCCCTCGTCCTGATGGCAGCCGTCACCCCGATCATGATCTGGAACATCCGCCAGGCGCATCGCGATGCGGAAGGACACTGACATGGCGACAGCAACCGCAACCGCAACCGCAAATGCAAACGTCTCCTCCTCTTCGCCATCGATGATGACGCGCCTGCGTCGCGTCGGCCTGCCGCGTCTGTTCGTGCATATAGCCGTGCTCGCCCTCGTCATCCTCTGGCTGATCCCCACGCTCGGCATTCTCGTCACCTCGGTGCGTGACAAGGAGCAGATCACCGCATCCGGCTGGTGGACGGCATTCAGCGGCTCCACGCAGATGCAGGCCGTGCGGCTCGCCGACCCGTCGACACAGAAGCAGGAAGGTGGCCGCTTCGTCATTTCCGGTTCCGTCTTCGAAGGCAATGCCACCGGCAGCGTCAGCGCCTTCGGTGTGCGCGTGCAGGATCCTTCGGCCTTTGAGATCGGCAAACCGGCCGATATCGGCGATGGCGAAACGCTGCAGATCAATCAGGATGGTTCCTACGTCTACAGCAAGGGTGCGGCTTTCGACGACAAACGCCCCAAGCGCGTCTACGTGTCGGTCGCCACGGCGCCGGAATTCACCACCCAGAATTATCGTGACGTGCTGACTTCCGCGGGCATCGGTCAGGCGTTTGTCAATTCACTCACCGTCGCCGTTCCGGCCACCATTATCCCCATCCTCATCGCAGCCTTTGCGGCCTACGCGCTGTCGTGGATGAATTTTCCGGGGCGAGCGCTGCTGATCGCCGTCATCGTCGGTCTTATCGTCGTGCCGCTGCAGATGGCGCTGATCCCGCTGCTGACGCTTTACAACGATATCGGCTCCTTCTTCGGCCTTCCATCGCGCTCCTATGCCGGCGTGTGGTTGGCGCACTCGGCCTTCGGCATGCCGCTCGCCATCTATTTGCTTCGCAACTACATTTCCGGCCTGCCCAAGGAAATCATCGAATCCGCCCGCGTCGACGGCGCCAGCGATTTCGAAATTTTCATGAAAATCGTGCTGCCTCTGTCCTTTCCGGCGCTCGCTTCCTTCTCCATCTTCCAGTTTCTGTGGACGTGGAACGACCTGCTGGTTGCCATGGTCTTCCTCGGCACCGGCAAGGATCAGCTGGTGCTGACCGGCGCGCTCAATGCGCTTCTGGGTTCGATGGGCGGCAAGTGGGAAATTCTCACGGCATCGGCCTTCATCACCATCATCGTCCCGATTCTCGTCTTTTTTGCCCTGCAGCGTTACCTCGTGCGGGGTCTTCTCGCCGGTTCGGTGAAGGGCGGTTGACGCCCATCGAAACATCACACCAGACAGCATTTCCATCTGACAGGATTTTTGCATGAGCAATGTAACGCAGCTGACCGAAACGCCGCTCGACAAGGACTGGTGGCGCGGCGCGGTCATCTATCAGATTTATCCGCGTTCCTATCAGGACAGTAACGGTGACGGCATCGGTGACCTCAAGGGCATCACCGCGCGCCTGCCGCATATCGCGGCCCTCGGTGCCGATGCGATCTGGATTTCTCCATTCTTCCCGTCGCCGATGCGCGATTTCGGTTACGACGTCTCGAACTATACCGATGTCGATCCGATGTTCGGATCGTTGTCGGATTTCGACGGCCTGATTGCCGAGGCGCACCGCCTCCATATCCGCGTGATGATCGATCTCGTCATGTCGCATTCGTCTGACCAGCACCACTGGTTCATCGAAAGCCGCTCGTCGCGCTTCAACCCAAAGGCCGACTGGTACGTGTGGGCCGATGCCAAGCCGGATGGCTCACCGCCCAACAACTGGTTGTCCATCTTCGGCGGGTCCGCATGGCATTGGGACCCGACCCGCATGCAATATTACATGCACAATTTCCTCACCTCTCAGCCCGACCTCAATCTGCATAATCCCGAGGTTCAGGATGCGCTTCTGGATGTCACCCGCTTCTGGCTGCAGCGCGGTGTCGATGGTTTCCGCCTCGATACGATCAACTTCTATTTCCACGACAAGGAATTGCGCAACAACCCGGCGCTCGATCCGTCGCGCCGCAATGCCTCCACGGCTCCTGCGGTGAACCCCTATAATTTCCAGGAACACCTCTACGACAAGAACCGCCCGGAAAACCTCGAATTCCTCAAGCGTTTCCGTGCGGTGCTGGACGAGTTTCCGGCCATTGCCGCCGTGGGTGAGGTCGGCGACAGCCAGTATGGGCTGGAGATCGTCGGCCAGTACACATCCGGCAACGACAAGATGCAGATGTGCTACGCCTTCGAATTCCTGGCGCCGGATTATCCGACCGCACCGCGCGTCGGCGAAGTGCAGAACGCCTTTTCCGCTGCAGCCCCCGAAGGCTGGGCCTGCTGGGCCTTCTCAAACCATGATGTCGTGCGCCATGTCAGCCGCTGGGGTGCGGACGTTCTCGACCGCGACGCATTTGCAAAAATGCTGGCGGCGCTTCTTCTCACCCAGCGCGGCTCCGTCTGCATCTATCAGGGCGAAGAGCTTGGTCTTACCGAGGCCGATATCGCCTATGCGGATCTGCAGGATCCTTACGGCATCCAGTTCTGGCCGGAATTCAAGGGCCGCGACGGTTGCCGCACGCCGATGGTATGGGATGCACAGGCGCTTCAGGCAGGTTTCTCGACGGCTGAAAAGACATGGCTGCCAATCCCGGTGGAGCACCAGATCCGCGCCGTCAGCGCCCAGCACGGCGATCCGGATTCGATGCTGGAACAGTATCGTCGTTTCCTCGCCTTCCGCAAACAGCACCCGGCGCTGGCCAAGGGCGAAATCCGCTTCCTGACGGCAGAGGGCACCTCGCTTGCCTATGAGCGCAGCTTTGGCAACGAAACGCTTCTCTGCGTCTTCAACATGGGCCCGGAGCCGAAAACCATGCCGCTGCCGGAAGGCGATTGGCAGGCGCTTGAAGGCCATGGCTTTGAAAGCACGGTCGAAAACAGAAACGTCGAACTGCCGGCCTGGGGCGCATTTTTCGCCCGGCTCGGCTGATAACAAGGGGAGGGATGAACATGACCGGCGTAATCCTCAAGGATATCCGCAAGTCTTACGGCCAGGTGCAGGTGTTGCACGGCATCGACCTGGAGATCGAGCAGGGTGAGTTCGTCGTGTTCGTCGGCCCTTCCGGCTGCGGAAAATCGACGTTGCTGCGCATGATTGCCGGTCTGGAAGACATTACCGGCGGCGAGATGTCGATCGACGGTCATGTCGTCAACGAGGTGCCGCCGTCACGGCGCGGCATCGCCATGGTGTTCCAGTCCTATGCGCTTTATCCGCATATGACCGTTTACGACAACATGGCCTTCGGCATGCGTATCGCCAAGGAGAGCAAGCAGGAAGTCGATCGCCGTGTGAAGGCGGCGGCCGAAATCCTCCAGCTCACGCAATATCTGGAACGCCTGCCGAAAGCGCTGTCCGGTGGCCAGCGCCAGCGCGTCGCCATCGGTCGCGCCATCTGCCGCGATCCAAAAGTCTTTCTGTTCGATGAGCCTCTGTCCAATCTCGATGCGGCGCTGCGCGTCGCCACCCGCATCGAGATCGCCAGGCTGAAAGAGTCCATGCCGGACACGACGATGATCTATGTCACCCACGATCAGGTCGAGGCGATGACACTGGCGGATCGCATCGTCGTGCTGTCGGCAGGGCGTATCGAGCAGGTCGGCCCGCCGCTGGAACTTTATGAGCGCCCAAAGAACCTGTTCGTCGCCCGCTTCATCGGTTCACCGGCCATGAACATCATCCCGGCAAAGATAACGACGGCCGGCACACAAACGGTGGTCGAGCTTTCCGGCGGCAAGTCCGTCACCCTGGATATTCCGAGCGATGCTGACCAGCAGGGCAAACAGGCGAGTTTCGGCATTCGCCCGGAAGATCTGGCCGTCGCGGAAGATGGCGCCCCTTTCCTGTTCGAAGGCAAGATCGGCATCGTCGAGGCGCTTGGCGAAGTGACGCTTCTTTACATCGAGGGGCTCACCAGGGACGAACCGATCATCGCAAAAATCCCGGGCATCCTGCCGGTGAACAAGGGTGACAGTGTGCGCTTCACCGCCAAGCCGGAAAAGATGCACCTTTTCGATGCGGACGGTCTCAGTCTGCGCCAATAGACTGAGGGGATTGGCAAACTGTTATTGTCATCCACAGAGAAAGCGTTTCGCAAGGTGATCCGGCCTCGGCTTCACACGGTCTATTAAGTTTCGCGCGGTAGATTTTCCTTCTGAGAACAGGAGAATGGACGTGGGTGCGATTGCCGGGGGCCGACCAAGTTATCTGAGCAAGGAAGAGTCCTTCATGTACGACCGCGAAACGCGGTACCGCATGGAAGACACGATGAATGCCGCCCGCATCGAGTATACCGAAAAAGCGGTGATGAACCTCGCCGCCCGCCGTTGCGATGTGCTGCGCATTTCGATGAGCGGCGCCGTGCTCGGCATCCTCACCCAGTACAATCTGCCAAAGCAGTTCTATCTCGACATCCCGGACGCCCGCATCAGCAAGATCGGCTGCCTGCTGATGCGTCAGAACGCCAACAACACGATCGACGTGCGTTTTCTGCGCCTGATGACGCAGAAGGAACTCGACCGTATTTTCATCTTCTCCACGCACCCTGCGCATCGCGATCGCAAGCTGGATGTGCGGACCTGGTAATATTCGGATTTAAGTCGGCATGCTGAGGCACGGCTGACTATTCCGTGCCTTCTTGATCTGGCCTCCGGCAATCCACAGAGGATCGCCGATGAATTCGATCTTTCCGTTGCAGACCACCAAGCCATCGCCGTCATTGCAGGCCACGATCGATGATGACGAAATCTTGCTGTAGCGCACCAGTTCGGAGAGATAGTTCGGGTTGGCGTTAAGGTGAGGAAAGAATTCGAACGGCAGCAGACCCAACGCATCTCCAGCCTGTAAATCTTCCGGCCTGCCGCCTGTAAAAAGTGCGTCCAGCGCGATGGTTGGCGTCATGAGAATAGCGCCTGCACTCGTACCGATCAAAACACCACCGGATAGCGCCCAGTCCCGCAATCGGCTGACCATATCAGCAAGCTGCAGCCGGTTTAGAAAGTCCGCAGTCTGCCCGCCTGATATATGGATCGCATCACAGGCAAAAAGCGCATCCGTGTCTTCAGGTTTATGATTGTCCTCGAGCGCATAAGACAGGCACAGATCGAGGCCCACACGCGAATAATAGCTTTTGCGATCATTGAAGAAGTGGTGGGCAGGATCGGGACCCGATGGAATATAACCTATTCGTGTTCCAGGCCCGCGAGCTCGGAGAATGGTGAGCAATCGCGTATCTATCGCGGAATTGGCGGGGATGATCTGATCGCTGTAGAGCGCAAGATTGATCATCGGCAGAACTCCGAAACAGCAGATTTCCTGCTATTGCACCGTTGCTGTGGAGGAAAGCTGTTCGCGCTCCCTGTCTGCATCCTCAAGTGCCAGAACCTGTTCATAGATCGGCTTGGTCAGGTCGATCCTCGGATCGAGCTTGAAGGGATGATCCTTCATCGAGCCGGCACCGCGCACGACAAGCACCTTACCCGTTTTCGGGTCGGTCATCGTCATTTCCGTGGTTTTGATTTTCTTGCTCATGCCACCATAGATAGCATGTCACCAAGAGATTGCGAGGGCGGCGCTGAAGCCGCCCCGGCTGCTTTATGCAAACACGCTGGCGCCCTGATCGGCATGGCCGACATTGCGGCGGAAGGCGCCGAACAGTTCGCGGCCCATGCCGAATTCGTTTTCCGACAGATCGGCGGTCGCGGCAGGGCGGGCGGCAAACTCGGTCGCATCCACCAGCACTTCCAGCGTTCCGGTCGTGGCATCGAGGCGGACGATATCGCCGTCCCTGATCCTGGCGATAGGGCCGCCATCGGAGGCCTCAGGCGTGATGTGGATCGCCGCCGGCACCTTGCCGGACGCGCCCGACATGCGGCCGTCGGTGACCAGAGCCACCTTGAAGCCGCGATCCTGCAACACGCCGAGCGGCGGTGTCAGCTGGTGCAGTTCCGGCATGCCGTTGGCCTTCGGGCCCTGGAAACGCACGACGGCGATGAAATCGCGGTTGTTGAGATCGCCGCGCTTGAAGGCGTCCTGCAATTCCTTCTGGGTATGGAAGACGATGGCCGGTGCCTCGATGATGTGACGTTCCGGCTTGACGGCAGAGATCTTGATGACGGCCTTGCCGAGATTGCCATGCAGCATCTTCAGGCCGCCATTGGCCTGGAAAGGCTTGTCGATCGTCGTCAGAACTTTTGGATCGCCGCTAACCTCCGGGATCGGCGCGCGGGCAACGCCGCCATTGTCGCCGAGCTTGGCTTCGATCGTGTAGGCCTCCAGACCCTGCCCGAACACGGTGCGCACGTCGTCATGAACGAGGCCGCCTGCGAGCAGCTGCTTGATCAAAAAGCCCATGCCGCCGGCAGCGGCAAAATGGTTCACGTCGGCAAGACCGTTCGGGTAGACGCGGGTCAGAAGCGGCACGATGTCGGAAAGCTCGGAAATATCCGCCCATGTGAGATGGATGCCGGCGGCACGCGCCATGGCGACAAGGTGCATCGTGTGGTTGGTGGAGCCACCCGTGGCATGCAGGCCGACAACGCCGTTGACGACAGAGCGTTCATCGATCATTTCGCCGGCCGGCGTGAATTCGTTGCCGAGAGCGGTAATCGCCAGCGCGCGCTTGGCGGCTTCCTTGGTCAGTGCGTCGCGCAGCGGTGTGCCCGGATTGATGAAGGACGAACCGGGCATGTGAAAGCCCATGATTTCCATCAGCATCTGGTTTGAGTTCGCGGTGCCGTAGAACGTGCAGGTGCCGGGGCCGTGGTAGGATTTGGATTCCGATTCCAGCAGTTCGGCGCGGCCGACCTTGCCTTCTGCGTAAAGCTGGCGGATGCGCGACTTTTCGTCGTTCGGCAGGCCTGATGTCATCGGACCGGCGGGAATGAACACGGCCGGCAGGTGGCCGAAGGAGAGGGCGGCGATGACGAGGCCGGGGACGATCTTGTCGCAGACGCCGAGATAGACGGAGCTGTCGAACATGTTGTGGCTGAGGCCGACGGCGGCCGACATGGCGATCAGGTCGCGCGAAAACAGCGACAGTTCCATGCCCGGCTGCCCTTGCGTCACGCCATCGCACATGGCCGGCACGCCGCCTGCCACCTGCGCCACGCCGCCGGCCTCGCGGGCCGCATCGCGGATCAGGTCCGGATAGGTTTCGAACGGCTGGTGCGCCGAAAGCATGTCATTATAGGAGGTGATGATGCCGAGGTTCGGAACGACGTCGCCAGCGAGCGCGCTCTTCTCGGCGGGGGAACAGACCGCAAATCCATGCGCAAGGTTACCGCAGGAAAGAACCGAACGATGCGTGCCGCGCTTCACGGCGCGGTTCAATCGGTCGAGATAGGCTTCACGATGCGGTTTCGATCTCTCGACGATACGCGCGGTAATCGCCTCGATGCTGGAATGGGCGGCCATGTGCAATCCTCCTTCGGTCATTCCCGGTTTGGGAGAGGCCGAAGCCACCGGGATTGCTGTGCTTGAAATATGCCGGCGCGCGCGAACATTAAGCCGCGGCGCCGGGGAGGGCGCCTGTTACGGCGCCCAGTAGATCTGGAGCGGTGAAGCGGCGCGGTTCAGAACGGCGCGGATGGGCATGTCCATCTCGTCGTCGCCATCTTCCGCCTTCTCCAAGACGATCATCTTGGCATCACCCTCGATATGCAGCACCAGCAGGCGCGCATCGGCAAGGCTGGTAAAGGACAGCGTCAGGCGCTCTTCACCGGCACCTTCGGCCTGCATGGTCAGAACTCCACGCGGGCCTTCCGGGTCGATGGCCTTCGCCAGATTGTTGCCCTTCGGGAAGAAGGAGGCGGTGTGACCGTCTCCGCCCATGCCGAGAATGACGACATCGAAAGGCTTGCCGAAACCGGCCGTCTTTTCTGTCGCGATCTTTGCGGCTTCCTCGACGGACGCGGAAGGCTGGTAAAGCGGTACGAATGTCGCCGCTTCAGCATTGCCCTTCAGCAGGTGTGTTGCCACCAGCCGGTGGTTGGAGCGTTCGTCATCGGCGGGCACGAAACGTTCGTCCACCAGCGTGATCGTCACCTTCGCCCAGTTGATATCCTGTGCCGACAGCGCCTCGAAGAACCGCTTCGGCGTCGAACCGCCGGAGACGGCGATGGAGGCCGAACCGCGAACGGCAATCGCCGCCGTCAGCTGCGCCGCCACGTCGATGGCAAGCTCTTCCGCCAGCGTTTCGGGATCGGGAAATTCGTGCAGGTTACCGGCCATCGATCAGCCCTCGTGCCATGTGCGGCCGTCACGCTCGATCAGCGCGATTGCCTGGCTCGGACCCCAGGTGCCGGCGGTGTAACCCTGTGCCACCTGTCCGGTTTCATCCCAGCCCTTGAGGATCGGATCGACCCATTCCCATGCCGCTTCCACTTCGTCGCGTCGCATGAACAGCGTCTGGTTGGCGCGGATCGTGTCCATCAGCAGGCGCTCGTAGGCGTCCGGGCTGCGAACATGGAAAGCCTCGGCAAAGCTCATGTCGAGCGAAACGTTGCGCAGGCGCATGCCGCCCGGGCCCGGATCCTTGATCATCAGCGATTGCTTGACGCCTTCATCCGGCTGCAGGCGGATGATCAGCTGGTTGGCCGAAATGCGGCCTGCTGCGGTGTCGAAAATGTTGTGCGGCACCGGCTTGAAGGTGATGACGATTTCCGACATGCGCTGCGTCAGGCGCTTGCCCGTGCGGATGTAGAAAGGAACGCCGGCCCAGCGCCAGTTGCCGATCTCGGCCTTGATGGCGACGAAGGTTTCGGTGTTGGAAACGCCGCCTTCCAGCTCCTCCAGATAACCCTTGACCGGGCCACCGGCGGAAGCGCCTGCACGATACTGTCCGCGCACCGTCATCTGCTCGACATTGTCGGCATTGATGGGTTTAAGCGCACGCAGCACCTTCAGCTTTTCGTCGCGCACGGCTTCCGAATTCATCGAGGACGGGGTTTCCATGGCAACCAGGCAAAGCAGCTGCATGATGTGGTTCTGCACCATGTCGCGCAGCGCACCGGCCGTGTCGTAATAACCGGCGCGACCTTCAAGACCGACGGCCTCGGCAACCGTGATCTGCACGTGGTCGATATAGTTGGCGTTCCACAGCGGCTCGTAAAGCGCGTTGGCAAAACGCAGCGCCATCAGGTTCTGGACGGTTTCCTTGCCCAGATAATGGTCGATGCGGTAGATCTGCTCTTCCTTGAAGACTTTGCCGATCGTGTCGTTCAGCACGAGAGCCGACGCAAGGTCGCGGCCGATCGGCTTTTCGACGACGATGCGCGTCTTGGGCGTGATCAGCTTGTGATCGCGGATCTTTTCGGAAATCGCACCGAAAATGCCGGGTGCGACAGCCAGGTAGAAGGCGCGAATGCGTTCCTTGCCGGTGCCTTCGTCGAGGAGCTTCTTCAGCTCGTCCCAACCCTGGTCGGACTTCGCGTCGACGGATACGTAAAACAGGCGAGCGCAGAATTTCTGCACTTCGGCCTCGTCATATTCGCCCTGCTTGAGGTGCTCCTTGAGAGCATCCTGGGCAAACTTGCGGTAATCGTCGTGAGAAAGCGCGCTGCGCGATGCGCCGATGATGCGCGTCGGCTCGGTAAACTGCCCCTCGATCTGGCGGTGATAGAGCGCCGGAAGAAGCTTTCGTTCCGCAAGGTCGCCACTGCCGCCGAAGACGATGCAATCGAATGGCTCAACTGGGATGATCTGGCTGCTCATGCCTTGTTCTCTCGAAGTCGCGTTGTTGATGAGGGTCATAATCTAATCGATTTAAAAGCGCCAGCCCGAAAACGGGTGGCAGTGGATTTTTACCTCAGAACCGGTCGCGCAACGCGTACCAGGTCAGGGCGAGGAAGAGGAGCGGAGCACGCAGGCGCGTCCCTCCCGGAAAAGCCGGAACGTCCAGTTCGGCAAGATAGGAAAGCTCCGTTGATTTGCCGAGTGTCATATCAGCATAAAGCTTGCCACAATAATTTGACAGCATGACGCCATGGCCGGAATAACCGCCGACCGACATGACGCCGGGCATCACTTCTCTCACAAAAGGCTGGCGCGTGAGGGTGATCCCCACGGAACCGCCCCAGGAATGGGTGATCTCGATATTGTTCAGCGCCGGATAAATCTCGGCGATCTGCCGGCGGATATGGCTGGAAATATCGCGCGGACTGTCGGCGGTATAGGCCTCGCGGCCGCCGAACAGCAGCCGCCCATCCTTCGACTTGCGGAAATAACGCACGACGAAACGCGAATCCGCCACCGATTCGTTGCCGGCCAGAATGGTCGGATGCGCATCCAGCGGTTCGGTCGCGCCGATGAAGGAGCGGATCGGCATGACATGCGCCGCCGTCACCGGTTCCAGATTGCCGATATAGGCGTTTGTGGCGATCAGAACGCGATTGGCGGTGATCGTGCCGGTCGGTGTTTCGATCAGCGTCTTTCCACCGGCTTGCGAGATCGATTTCGCGGGTGTGTTTTCAAAAATGGCAGCGCCGGCCGCCGCCGCGGTACGGGCAAGGCCGATCAGCAGTTTCAGCGGATGGATATGCCCTGTTCCGCCGTCATAAACGCCACAGTGGTAATGGCTGGAACCTAGCCGCTCAGTGGTCTCGACCTTGTCCATGTAAGTAATGTACGGGTAGTCGTAACGTGTTGCCGCAATCTCGGCATTGGCGCGGTATTCCTTGTCATGCCCCGGCTTGTGCGCCACGCACATATGGCCCTGCACATATTCCATGTCGATGCCGTGCTTGTCGGCAAAATCCAGCAGGTAACGCTTGGCATGTTCGGCCATGTCGAACAGGGCACGCGAGCGTTCCAGCCCGAGCGCCTCTTCCTGCTCTTCCGGCCACCAGCGCTGCCCGGTGCCAAGCTGGCCGCCATTGCGGCCCGAAGCGCCATCACCGAAATGGCAGGCCTCGATCAGGGTGACGGACACGCCGGCCGATGCAAGGCAATAGGCGGCCTGCAGGCCGGTAAAACCGCCGCCGATGATCGCGACGTCCGTGGTTCTGGAACCATCGAGCGCCGGGTAGGTGGGGCGCTCGCCAGCAGACGCCTGATACCATGAAATTCCAGGCGCGATCGGGCTCTGCCATGCGGTCATGCGGTCTCCTTCAAACGTTCAGCAACAGGAATTCACGTTCCCAGGGACTGATCACCTGCATGAATGTTTCGAATTCGCCGCGTTTCACCCCGGCGTAAATATTGATGAATTCGGAGCCGAACACTTCCTCGAATGCCGGTTCGCCCTCCAGCAGTGCGACAGCCTCAAGAAGACCGCGCGGCAGTTCGATGGAGCCTTCGTTGGCGGTGTCCGAGGTCGGTTCGGTCGGCTGGATTTCCTTGGCGATGCCAAGCAGCCCGCAGCCGAGTGAGGCAGCCAGAGCCAGATATGGATTGGCATCCGAACTCGGCAGGCGGTTTTCGACGCGTCGGGCGGAAGGATCGGACACCGGCACCCGGAAAGCCGTGGTGCGATTGTCGTAACCCCAGGCATTGTTGACCGGGCAGGCCATATCCGGCGTCAGGCGGCGATAGGAATTCACGTATGGTGCCAGCATGACCAGCGAACTCGGCACGAATTTCTGCATGCCGCCGATGAAGTGGAAAAACTCCTTCGACGGCGTGCCATCCTCGTTGGAGAAGATGTTGCGGCCGGAAGCGATATCCACCACGGACTGGTGCACGTGCATGGCCGAGCCCGGCTGGCCCTGCATCGGCTTGGCCATGAAAGTGGCATAGATGCCGTGTTTCAGCGCCGCCTCGCGAATGGTGCGCTTGAACAGAAATACCTGATCGGCCAGCTGGATCGGATCGCCATGACGCAGGTTGATTTCCAGCTGCGCCGGACCCTCTTCATGGATCAGCGTGTCGATCTCCAGGCCCTGCTTTTCGGAAAAGTGGTAGATGTCGTCGATCAACTCGTCGAATTCGTTTATGCCGGCGATCGAATAGCTCTGGCCACCGGAAATCGAACGGCCCGAGCGGCCTTTCGGCGGATGCAGCGGGTAATCCGGGTCTTCGTTGACGGCGACGAGATAGAACTCGATTTCCGGCGCGACGACCGGTTTCCAGCCGCGATCCGAATAGAGTTTTACCACGTTTTTCAAGACGTTGCGTGGCGTATAAGGCACATTCTTGCCGTCGGCGCCGACGATATCGCAGATCACCTGCGCCGTCGGGTCGCTTTCCCAGGGCACCACGGAAAGCGTCGAAAGGTCCGGCACCAGTTTGATGTCGCTGTCGCGGCTGTCATAACGGAAGTTGCCGGTCTCGTCCGGGTATTCGCCCGAAATCGTGTGGCGGTAGAGCGCCGAGGGCAACGCCAGCGACGTGTTGCTGGTGAATTTCGATGCCGGCATCATCTTGCCGCGCGGCACGCCGGCAAGGTCCGGCGTGATACATTCGACATCCTCGATACCGCGCACTTTCAGCCACGCTGCGGCTTCTTGCCAGGATTTCACCCCGCGTCGGGATTCCAGAACGGAGGCCGGGATTTTTGGCTTGGGGGCGGAAGGCGTCGGCTTTTTCTTGGGCGGCATGGCTCACCGGAAGCGTTGGTCGGGAACCCTATAATAGTCGTCTTATGGCAATTGGCGATAGGCAGGATCTTATGTTTCATGTCTTTGTCGCCATTGACATGGACGCATGATCCCAACAGAAACGCCGCTCGTTTCCAGGAGTTTTTCGTTTGGCCCGCAGATTTGACGTGGTGATATTGGGCGCAGGTGCGGCCGGGTTGATGTGCGCGATCCGCGCTGGCCAAGGCGGTCGCCGCGTTCTCGTGCTCGATCACGCCAAAAACCCGGCCGAAAAGATCCGCATTTCCGGCGGCGGCCGCTGCAACTTCACCAATATCCATGCCGGTCCGAAAAACTATCTGTCGGCCAATCCGCATTTCGCCAAATCGGCGCTGGCGCGTTACACGCCGCGCGACTTTGTCGATATGGTCGAAAATCACCGCATCGCCTTTCATGAAAAGACGCTGGGGCAATTGTTCTGCGATGACAGCGCCAAGGATATCATCCGCATGCTGCTGGACGAGATGCAGGCCGTTGGCGCCGCGCTCGAACTACGCACCGAGATTTCCGCCGTTGAAAAAGGGCCTGACGGTTTTCGCGTGATGACATCGAACGGCATGGTCGAGGCGGATAACGTCGTGATCGCCACCGGCGGCAAGTCGATCCCGAAAATGGGGGCGACGGGTTTTGCCTATCGCATCGCTGACGAATTCGGCCTGAAGGTCACCGAGACACGTCCGGGCCTCGTGCCGCTGACGCTTGATCCGGCTCTTCTCGGAAAACTGTCGCCGCTCTCCGGCATTGCTGTCGATGCTGAAGTCAAACACGGCAAGACGTCGTTTCGTGAGGCTCTGCTCTTCACCCATCGCGGCATCAGCGGTCCCTCCATCCTGCAGATCTCGTCCTATTGGAGGGAAGGGGATGCGATCAAACTGTCGATCGAGCCGGATATCGATATCGCCAACCGCCTAAAGGACGGGCGAAAAGCCAATGGCAAACAGGCGGCGCAGACCGTGCTTGGCGAAATCCTGCCGAAACGGCTGGCGCAATTCCTCACCGAAAATGCCGGGATGAGTGGCCAGATGGCCGATCAGGGTGACCGCAAGCTGGAAGCGCTGGCGGCGTCCGCACAGGATTGGACGATCGTGCCGGCCGGTTCCGAAGGGTATCGCACGGCGGAAGTGACGATCGGCGGCATCGATACGTCGCAGATCGATTCCAAGACGATGCAGGCGAAAACCGTGCCCGGTCTTTATTTCATCGGTGAATGCGTCGATGTCACCGGCTGGCTCGGCGGCTATAATTTCCAGTGGGCCTGGGCATCCGGCCATGCCTGCGGTGAGGCGCTGTCGCAATCGCTATGATGCGGCCGGTATCTTTTAGCACTTTTTAATGCAACGGAGGCATCCTGCCTTAATGCGCGCACAGTCATGGACTTTTATCCTGTGCCAAGCGCTGGTCGGTCGCCTGTCGCCGATCAAAAACCCTCCGTCCGGGAATATACTGATGCAGAACCGTCGTCGTGCTCGTGCCATTGCCATCGCAAAGACTGAAGCTGCTGCAAGCCTCAAGCTTAAACTGTTCGCCGTTGCTGTATGCGCAACCGCTGCCTTGATGGCGCTTACCACAGTCTGGTAACGTTGCTTGAAGTCTGCCGTAATGTTCTGAAAAACATATCGGTTAGTTACTTATATAACTTTTGCCTTGCGAAGCATGCCATGTAAGCACTTGCGCAAGTCCTTTCTGTACGATTAATGACAAAGCGCATATTTAGGAAGTTTTTTACGCATCTCGCGTAATGTTCCCCCCAATTACTACTGGTTTTTGAAATGGGGGCCGCTTTATGTTGGGGTTTTTGCCGTCGTCTGTCGTCGCGCGCATTGTATCTCTTTGTCTTTTCCTGGTGTTTGTTTCGATCTCGGCACTTTCAGGAATGACCTATCTTAATCTTCGCTCGGATATCATGGGCAATGCCGTCGAAGACGCGCATAATGCCGTTCGTGCGATGAGTGTTCTTTATCAGGTCGAGTCCGAAGGTACCGATATCGCGCTCAAGGACGGTGTCATCACCGGCGTCGCCCATGCCGGCGCGATCGAGCTGAACGGTCATAACCTTGTCGACCGCACGGCTCAGTCGATCGATGGCGTTGCCACCGTATTCCGCAAGGATGGCAGCGAATACGTGCGCATCTCCACCAATGTGAAGACCGAGAAGGGCGAGCGGGCCGTCGGCACCAAGCTGGCCGCCGAACATCCGGCCCAGAAGACGCTTGCCAAGGGTGAGGCCTATTTCGGCCAGGCCGCTCTGTTCGGTCGCGATTTCATGACCGGTTATTACCCGATCAAGGACAAGTCCAATGCGGTGACCGGTGTATTGTTCATCGGCATTCCGATGGAAGTCTATTTCGCCCAGCTTTCGGCCGCCGTTACCCAGATGGCCGTGACCAGCCTTCTGGCCCTGATCGCCATGGGCCTCATCGGCTTCGTCGCCATCCGCCATCTGGTCAAGCCGCTCAGCGTTCTGACCGGCACGATCCGCACCATGGCCGAAGGCACCGATACCGATGTGCCTTATCTCGACCGCCGCAACGAGTTCGGCAATATTGCCCGCGCGCTGGAAATCTTCCGCGATAACGCCCGCCAGAAGCGCCTGATCGAAGCCCGCAGCGCCGACGACCGTGCAAGCGCCGATGCCGACCGCCGTCGCAACGATGCCGAGAAGCTGGAAGTCGACAACCAGATCAACACTGCCGTCACCGAGCTTGGCGCCGCACTTGCCCGCCTGTCGCAGGGTGATCTGTCGGTCAAGATCGACCGCGCCTTCACCGGCCGTCTCGAACAGCTCCGCGTCGATTTCAACGGCTCGATCGAGCGTCTGCGCGATACGCTGTCGCGCATCCGGGAAAGCACGCTGGCCATCCAGCGCAACAGTGGTGAACTCAGCCAGTCGTCTGCTGACCTTGCCAAGCGCACGGAAAGCCAGGCTGCTTCGCTCGAGGAAACCGCTGCCGCCGTCGAGGAAATCACCGCCACCGTTCGCTCATCCGCGGAACGTGCCCGTGAAGCCAACGATGCCGTCGCCAAGACAAAGCAGAACGCCGACAGCTCGGGCACCGTCGTCAACAATGCCGTAGAGGCCATGGATCGCATCGAGGAAGCCTCCAAGAAGATCGAACAGATCATCGAGGTGATCGACGACATCGCTTTCCAGACCAACCTTTTGGCGCTGAACGCCGGTATCGAAGCGGCACGTGCCGGTGAAGCCGGCAAGGGGTTCGCGGTCGTTGCCCAGGAAGTGCGCGAACTGGCCCAGCGTTCCGCCGATGCCGCCCGCGAGATCAAGACGCTGATCAATCAGTCCAGCAACGAAGTCAGCAACGGTGCCGGTCTCGTTCAGCAGACGGGTGAAGTTCTATCGACCATCAGCCAGCAGATCACCGGAATCAGCAAGCACGTGGAAACCATCGCCACCGCCGCTCGCGACCAGTCTGCCGCCCTGCAGGACATCAACCAGTCGGTCAATCGCATGGACCAGATGACCCAGCAGAACGGCGCGATGGTGGAGGAAACCAGCGAAGCCAGCCGTACGCTGGCGGAAGAAGCCAACCAGCTGATGATGCTGGTGCAGCAGTTCCGCATCGAATCCGACCGCGGCGCCGGCCACAAGCGTTACGCCGCTTAAGGTTTTTCGCCTGGAAAAATGAAGAAGGCCGGATCGCGAGAGCAGTCCGGCCTTTTGCGTTACGGGTCGGCTACGCCTCAATTGCTGCGGGCAACAACGACCGGGATCAGCAGATCACCCCACTGTCCGTCCCCGCCGTGATGGCGGGCGGAGCGGACGAGTTCGACCGAAACACCGGCCTCGACCGCCTTCATGACCGAATGGTTGAGCCGGTGCAGGTCGTTTGCCAGCGAGCGGATTGCCGCCTGTTGCTCGACGCTCATTGCGGATGCCTGTTCCTCGGCACGTTCCTTGACGTGGGTCTGGATGGTTTGCGGCTGCGGAATGGGGTTGTGCATGTTCATGATAATCTCCTCTCTGTGATTTTTGACTCTGCAGTGGCAGCTACTCCGCCGCCGGCCGGAACTGCGCATGCTCGGTCGACTCGTCCATCGCGGTTGTCGATGACTGTCCACCGCTGATCGCGACCGACACGGCATCGAAATACCCGGTGCCGACTTCGCGCTGGTGTTTGGTGGCGGTATAACCGTGAATCTCGGCGGCGAACTCGGCTTCCTGAAGCTCCGAATAGGCGGCCATCTGCCGATCCTTGTAGCCGCGCGCCAGTTCGAACATGCCAAAATTCAGCTGGTGGAAACCGGCGAGCGTGATGAACTGGAACTTGTAGCCCATCGCCCCCAGTTCCCGCTGGAACTTTGCGATCGTCGCGTCATCGAGGTTCTTTTTCCAGTTGAACGACGGCGAGCAATTATAGGCCAGCATCTTGCCCGGATGGACCTTGTGCACCCCTTCGGCGAATTTTCGCGCCTGCTCCAGATCGGGCTTGGAAGTCTCGCACCAGATCAGATCGCAATAGGGGGCGTAGGCAACCGCACGGGCAATGCACGGCTCCAGCCCGTTGCGCACCCGGTAAAAGCCCTCGACGGTGCGGCCGGCATCGTAATCGACAAACGGCTGGTCGCGCTCGTCGATATCCGAGGTCAGAAGCTTGGCCGCCTCCGCATCGGTGCGGGCAATCACCAGCGTTGGCGTGCCCATCACGTCGGCGGCAAGGCGTGCGGCGGTAAGGTTGCGGATATGGGCTGCCGTCGGGATCAACACCTTGCCGCCCAGATGGCCGCATTTCTTTTCCGATGCCAGTTGGTCTTCGTAATGCACACCGGCCACGCCCGCCTCGATAAAGGCCTTCATGATCTCGAAAGCGTTGAGCAAACCGCCAAATCCGGCCTCGGCATCGGCAACGATGGGCGCAAACCATGTGTCGACGGACAGGCCCTTGCCCTCAGCCGTCTCGATCTGGTCGGCGCGCTGAAGCGTGCGATTGATGCGGCGCGCCAGTTCAGGCGCTGCATTGGCCGGGTAAAGCGACTGGTCCGGATACATGGAGGATGCAGTATTGCTGTCCGCCGCCACCTGCCAGCCGGAGAGGTAGATCGCCTTCAAACCGGCGCGCACCTGCTGCATGGCCTGATTGCCGGTCATCGCACCCAACGAATTGACGAAATCTTCCGTGTGCAGCAGCGACCAGAGCCGGTTTGCTCCGGCTTCCGCCAGCGAATGGCGGATCGATACCGACCCGCGCAGCCGCTTCACATCCTCCGCGGAATAGGGGCGCTCGATACCGTCGTAACGGCCTTCCGGTGCAGTCGGAACGATATTGTAAAAATCAGTCATGCCATACTCCCTTTAGGCTTCGGTGACTTGTCCGATGTCAAGGAATTTACATTGGATTCATAATTGTATCTAATCAAATCCGCAGTGTTTCGGCAGTAAAAGGGTCGAGATGTACTGTTGTTGACAAAGTGCAGAGAAGATTTGTCAATTTTTGTAAATGTTGTGCTGGTTGCTTCTTTGGGAGGAGAGCGAATGGCGGAACGAAAGATCTTTGCCGGGCCGAGGGTTCGGCGCATCCGGCTGGGGCTTGAACTGACGCAAGCGGCGATGGCGGAAGGACTGGAGATTTCTCCGTCCTATCTCAACCTCATCGAGCGCAACCAGCGGCCTCTCACGGTGCAACTGCTGTTGCGGCTCGCTTCTACCTACAAGGTAGATCTGGAGGCGCTGCAAAGCGATGGCGGGGCTGTTGTCGGCGAACTGAGAGACGTGTTTCGCGATCCGCTTCTGTCCGGCGAACTGCCGGGCGATCAGGAACTGGTGGAGGTTGCCGATGCTGCGCCCAACACCGCCGGCGGTATCTTGAAGCTTTACCGGGCCTATCGCGAACAGGCCGCACGTCTCTCCGATCTCGCTGAACTGCTGGCGCGCGAAGGCCACGAAACGGGCATGGCCGCCACCCGCCTGCCGGCCGACGAAGTGCGTGATCGGCTCGAACATCGCCCGAATTTCTTTGCCCGTATCGAAGATGCAGCAGAGGCGTTCGTTGCCGAACTGGCGCCCGGTGAAGATCTGGCGGCTGCGCTGAGGGGCTGGCTGAAGATCCGCCATGGCATCGTCGTGCGGTCCTTGCCGGTGCATGTCATGCCGGATCTGAAACGCCGTTACGACCGGCATTCGCTGCGCCTGTTTCTGTCCGAGCGACTGTCCGCCAGCGACCGCCTGCGCGAAATCGCCATGGAAGTGGCGCTGCTGGCCTTGGGGGAGGCGATTGCCGCCGAGCTGGAAGACCTGTCCTTTTCCAGCGGCGAGGCCAAACGTATCGCCCGGTTCGAGCTGGCGCGTTATGCCGCCCATGCCCTGATGATGCCTTACGGTGTTTTCCTCGCCGCCGCCCAGCGCGCCCGTTACGATATCGACGTGCTGCGTGCTCGCTTCGATGTGTCTTTCGAGCAGGCGGCGAACCGGCTGGCGACGCTTGCCCGACCGGGCGCTTGCGGCCTGCCGTTTTTCTTCTTCGAGATCGACAATGCGGGAAACCGTCTTCGCCGCGCAGGCGCACAAGGATATCCGCATGCAAAATTCGGTGGGCTCTGTCCAAGGCTCGGTGTGCATGCGGCCTTCGCTCAGCCGGGTCAGATCCTGGTCGATCGTGTCGAAATGCCCGACGGTGGTGGTTATCTCACGTTATGCCGTACGCTTGAAGGACCGCAGGCCGGGTTCAACGAGCGCGTGCGCCGAACCGCGATACTGATCGGCTGCGATTTCGAGGCGGCGCATGACACCGTTTATGGCGAGGCGGCGGTCGTTCCGGGTGCCACGGTGCTTGCAGGCGCCGCCTGCCGCCTGTGCGAACGGCGCGGCTGTCTTTCCCGTGCCGAGCCGCCGATCACGCGGCCTTTGGGGCTGGATGAAATGGCAACCGGCCTCAGCGCGTTCGATTTTCGATGATCGGGATCGAAGTCTTTGCTGCGCCGAAGCTTTTTTCTTGTGGGTGGGGTTGTTCCTTCATACTCTAACGCAAAATACGTCAATAAAGAGGGACAAAGGCGCGGCGCTTCGTGCGGGTGACCTTTAAGAAAACAGGAGAAATCATGAGAACGAATCTGCTTCGTCTTCTGACCGCCGCTGCCGCAACCGCGCTGATGGCGGGCACCGCCTTCGCGCAGGAACGCACCGTCCACGTCTACAACTGGTCCGATTACATCGATGAATCGGTTCTGGCCGATTTCACCAAGGAAACCGGCATCAAGGTCGTTTACGACGTGTTCGACAACAATGACGTGGTCGAAACCAAGCTGCTTGCCGGTGGTTCGGGTTACGATGTCGTTGCCCCGACAGGTCCGTTCCTTGCCCGCCAGATCCAGGCTGGTGTGTTCCAGAAGCTCGACAAGTCGAAGCTGCCGAACCTCACCAACCTGTGGCCGGAAGTTTCCGAGCGGCTCGCCAAGTATGATCCCGGCAACGAATATGCCGTCAACTACATGTGGGGCACCACCGGCATCGGCTATAACGTCGACAAGGTGAAGGCAGCGCTGGGCGACGTGCCGGTCGATAGCTGGGATATCCTGTTCAAGCCGGAAAACGCCGCAAAGCTGAAATCCTGCGGCATCAACATTCTCGATGCGTCCGACGAGACCTTCGCGATTGCCATGAACTACATCGGCAAGGATCCGGACAGCAAACAGACCGCTGATCTGCAGGCCGGTGGCGATGTCTACAAGGCGATCCGCCCGTCCGTGCGCACCTTCAATGCCTCGGCCTATATCGATGAACTGGCCAACGGCGATACCTGCATCACCATCGGCTGGTCGGGCGATATCCTGCAGGCCAAGGACCGTGCCGAAGAAGCCAAGAATGGCGTCAATGTCGAATATGTCATCCCCAAGGAAGGCACCTATGTCTGGTTCGACAACCTCGCCATTCCGGCCGATGCCAAGAACGTTGCCGAAGCGCACGAATTCATCAACTTCATGATGAAGCCGGAAGTCATCGCCAAGTCATCGAATGTCGTACAATATGCCAACGGCAACCTTGCTTCGCAAAAGTTCGTGGACAAGGAAGTGCTTGAAAATCCTGCGGTATACCCGTCGGAAGATGTCATGAAGAAACTGTTCGCGATCTCGCCTTATGGCCCGAAGGAACAGCGCGTCCTCAACCGCGTCTGGACCGAGATCAAGACCGGCAACTGATAAGACCAATACCGGGAACGGGCAAAAGTCCGTTCCCGAAAAATGCCTGACGAACGGCAAACGAACACGGGGCGAATGGGGACAGGCATGGCAAAATCACTCGGACCGGTTAAACGCAAATTTTCTCCCTGGACCGATCCCGCATCGGTTCCTTTCATCCGTTTTGAAAACATCACCAAGAAGTTCGGCAATTTCACCGCCGTCGACAATCTGACGCTGGATATTTACGAGCGCGAGTTTTTTGCGCTGCTCGGGCCGTCCGGCTGCGGCAAGACCACACTGATGCGCATGCTGGCCGGTTTCGAGGAGCCGACCGAAGGCCGCATCTTGCTGCAGGGCAAGGATCTGGCCGGTGTGCCGCCCTATCGCCGCCCCACCAACATGATGTTCCAGTCCTACGCGCTTTTCCCGCACATGACGGTCGAAAAGAACATCGCCTTCGGCCTGGAACAGGACAAGCTGCCCAAGGGCGAGATCGAAGCCCGCGTGCAGGAAATGCTGAAGCTGGTGAAGCTGGAACAGTTCGCCAAACGCAAGCCGTCGCAACTGTCCGGCGGCCAGCGCCAGCGCGTGGCGCTGGCCCGTTCGCTTGCCAAGCGTCCGAAGGTTCTGCTGCTGGATGAACCGCTCGGCGCGCTCGACAAGAAGCTGCGCGAGGAAACCCAGTTCGAACTGACCGACCTGCAGCACACGCTGGGTCTCACCTTCCTCATCGTCACCCACGATCAGGAAGAGGCGATGACCGTGTCCGACCGTATCGCGGTGATGGACAAGGGCGTCATCATGCAGGTGGCGACACCGGCTGAAATCTACGAGGCACCCAACAGCCGCTACGTGGCCGACTTCATCGGCGACATCAACATCATCGAAGGCAATGTCGTGTCCAATCAGGGCGCTGCTACCGGTGGCGTCATGCTGGATTGTGATGGCCTGAAGATCGTTGTCGATCAGGAGTGCCCGGCATCGACCGGCGACCGCGTTGCCTTTGCCATCCGACCGGAAAAGGTGCGCCTCAACATCGACCCGCCCACCGAAACCGCGGTGAATGCCGGTGCCGGTGAAGTTTACGATATCGGTTATCTCGGCGACTTTTCGCTCTTCCTCGTCAAGCTCGATGATGGCCGTATCGTCCGCGCAGCGCAGGCCAATATCCAGCGTCTCGTCGATCGCCCGCTGACGTTCGGCGATCGTGTCTGGGTCAACTGGTCGCGCGATGCCGGCCTCGTTCTGACCCGCTGAAGGAGGGCGTCATGGCGATCGATACGCTTTCCCCGCAACCGCCGTCAAAACCGGAACCGGTCATTGCCGATCCCAGCCGCCGCAACCCGGCGCGCTGGCTCGTCGTTGCCACCCCATATCTCTGGCTTCTGCTGTTTTTTGCCGCGCCCTTCATCATCATCTTCAAGATCTCGCTGTCGGACACGGCCATCGCCATGCCGCCCTACACGCCGGTCTTCGAAGGTTTCGGAAAGTTCGGTGAGTTCTTCTCGCAGCTCGATTTCGAAAACTACGAATTTCTGGCGAGCGACAGCCTCTATATCAAATCCTATCTCAACTCGCTGCGCATCGCCGCCATTTCCACCTTCCTGCTTCTGCTGGTCGGTTATCCGATGGCGCTGGCCATGGCGCGTGCCAAAACCAGCCTTCGCCCCATCCTGGTGATGATGGTCATCCTGCCGTTCTGGACCTCGTTCCTTATCCGCGTTTACGCCTGGATCGGCATCTTGAAGCCGGAAGGTCTTTTGACCCTGCTGTTCCAGACCGTCGGTCTGCTGGGCGAGGGCGAACAGGTGCAGATTTTCCGCACCGATTATGCCGTCTTCATCGGCATCGTTTATTCCTACCTGCCGTTCATGGTGCTGCCGCTTTATGCGGCGTTGGAAAAGATGGATCACACGCTTCTGGAAGCGGCGAGCGATCTCGGTTGCCCGCCGTGGAAAGCCTTCTGGCGCATCACGTTCCCGCTGTCCTTGCCGGGTGTGATTGCCGGGTCGTTGATCTGCTTCATCCCGATCACCGGCGAATTCGTCATTCCCGACCTGCTCGGCGGCGCAGATACATTGATGATCGGCAAGACCTTGTGGACCGAGTTCTTCAGCAGCCGCGACTGGCCGCTCGCATCCTCGATCGCCGTCATTCTTTTGGGTGTGCTGGTGATCCCCATCGTCTATTTCCAGAACCAGCAGCAGAAGGCGGGATGAGACCATGAAGAATTCCCGTTTCGATGCGACCGTTCTGACCCTCGGTTTCGCCTTCCTCTACATCCCGATCATCATTCTGGTGATCTATTCCTTCAACGCCTCACGCCTTGTCACGGTCTGGGGTGGGTTTTCGCTGACCTGGTACCGTGAGATGTGGTCGAACCAGGGGCTGATGGATGCCGCCTGGGTGACTGCGCGCGTCGCCGTCATCAGCGCCACCATCGCCACGGTGCTTGGCACACTGGCCGCGCTCACGCTGGTGCGTTTCCGCAAGATCCCCGGTCGCTTGTTATTTTCCGGCATGATCTATGCGCCGCTCGTCATGCCGGAAGTCATCACCGGCCTGTCGCTGCTGCTGTTGTTCGTCTCGCTGAATGTCGACCGCGGTTTCTGGACCGTCATCATCGCTCACACGACGTTTTCCATGTGTTATGTGGCAATCGTCGTGCAGTCGCGGCTTTTGACCTTCGACCGTTCGCTGGAAGAGGCGGCGCTCGATCTCGGTTGCCCACCGGTCAAGACGTTTTTCCGCATCACGCTGCCGCTCATCCTGCCGGCGGTTCTGGCGGGCTGGATGCTGGCCTTCACCCTGTCGCTCGATGATCTGGTCATTGCCAGCTTCAACACCGGCCCGGGTGCAACCACGCTGCCGATCAAGATCTATTCGCAGGTTCGTTTGGGCGTGACACCTGAGATCAACGCCATCTGCACCATCCTGATCGGGCTTGTGGCTTTAGGCGTCATCGCAGCATCGATTGCCACCAAACGCAACGAAGTCCGTCGCCAGCGCGACGAACAGGCGGCCGCTGCGGGATAGTCTTTATGGCTCTTGCGGCGCCTGCTGCTGCGGCGTCATGGGCCAGAAAACCGGCACCGGCCAGGCGCCGCCGATGAACATCATTAGCGGATCGCTGGAAGGTTCGCCGGCGGTCTTTGCATAGATATTGGCGGAAAGCGCCAGTCCCTGCGTTTCCAGCGGCACAAGCCCGCTCAGCACGATCAGGTCGTTCTGACCGTCCAGCCGTACTTCTCCAAGTTCGGCCACGCCCTCGGAAATGGTCGCAGCGGCATCAAGGCGGTCGAAAAAGAGGCTACCCTCGCTGACGTCTTTCAGGGAAAAATAAGCCGCTTGGCCAGCCTGCCGGCGGATCGAAGCGATATCGACCCCGTTCAATCGTCCATTGCGCGCCGACAGGCGCAACGAGCCGGAAACATCCTGCGCGGTTGCGATGCCGAGCGGCTTGTTCAGATGCAAGGTCAATTCGGCGGAACCATTGGCCTCGGGGACGATAGCCTCGATGCCGAACCGGCGTGAAACGCTGGCGAGATCGACATCGCGCAGCGAAAGCCGCAGGTCGGCGCTGTCGATGATGCGGCCGTCCGGCGCGCTGATCTGTCCGGTCAGGCGGCCGCCATCGATCGAACTGTCGACCAGATCGACGCGTGCCATGCTGCGGGTGTTGATCATGCTGACGGCGGCGTCGCGCAGCGGCAGCGGCCCGAGTTGAGCTTCGGCGGAAGAAAGGCGCAGGTCGAGATCGAGAAGGTCGCCGAGCAGGGCGGCAGGCGTCAGGTCTCGCTGATCGTCGGTCTGGCGTTGCGGCGAAAGTGCAGAAACGATTGCAGAAAAGTTCAGCCGGTCGAAGGCAAGCGTGCCAGTCAACCGCGGCCGTCCGCCTTCGGGCGCCAGAAGATCCATGATCCCGGTTGCCGATGCTTCGTTGGCCTGCAGCGATACCTGCTCGAAACGCATGGCATTGCCGGTCGTCGTCAGCTTCGCGTTGAGGGACAGTTGCTGCAACCGGTCGAGGCCCGTGACACGGACATCCAGCCAATCGAGAATCTCCGGCACGTTCGGCATGCCGAGACTGAAGGAGCCCGTGAGGAATGTGTAGTTTGCGAGATTGGCAATGCCGCTGAACTGCCCGGAAAGAAGATCGGAACTGACGGAAAGCTCCGCGTCGCCATTGCGGCCGGCAAGAAGCGTCAGTGGTTGTGCGGCGGACATGGCAATGGTGAATGTCTTGCCTTTGATCGTGCCGCCCAATTGCGCAGAGATCGACGACGAAAGCCGCGGCCATTCCACCGTTCCGTTCACAGCCGTGATCGCGGTTTTTTGCCCACTGTCGGTGGCGGCGATTTCAATCGTGCCGTCCCTGATCGTCACTTCGCCGATGGCGGCATCGAGCTCGTCATCCACCGCCGGGTTGCCGGCATTGCGCCTGACTTCCTTCACCGCGTCGTTGAGAAGTCCGTCCATCGACCAGTCGATATCGCCCGATGCCTGGCGTATGGGGAAGAGCCTTGGCCGGACAAGGTCGAAATCCTCGAAGACCAATTGTCCGCGCAGTGCCTGGAAGAGCTGGAACGAGGCGGACAATCCGTCGACATGGGCGATCAGGCGGGAATTCGGTTCCTCGTTTTCGCGAATGGAAACATCCTTGAGGATGATATGCGGGCGCGGCCAGAAATGCAGCTCCGGGTCGCCGCCGATGGTTGCCTCATGCCCGAACCATTGTTCGACCGCGCTTTCCATGCCGTTGCGCACCAGCGCGGTGGAAATCAGGTATGGCGCGGCCACCTGCGAAACCAGAACCAGCGCAATGGCGCCGCTGGCCACCACCATGGCGGCCCGCCGGTATCGCTTGCGTGTTCTGAGCGTATGGATCAGCGACTGGAACATGCTTTCCTCGAAGCGCCCATGGCTTCGCAATCTCGGGGCCTCGGTGATGTTGCGGCCTTCGTTATCGGAAATCCCGCAGCCATGCAAATCCGCGACTTAAGACTATCGGCGGGCGCGCCTTTTCCGCAATTTGACTTATGTTATACATGAGAAGAAGAGGGAGGACTTCGTTCATGCCGCAAACGCAGCAACCGTTGTGGATGCCTTCACCCGAAATGCTTGCCGACGCACCGCTCACCCGCTTTATTCGCTGGTGCGCGCAGCGCCATGGGCGCAGTTTCGAAAGTCTCGACGATTTCCATGCCTGGTCGTTCACCGAACGGGAGGATTTCTGGCTGGCGATCTGGGATTTCTGCGGCGTGCGCGGTGAACGGCGTGGCCCGGTTCTGGTGGACGAAGGTCATATGACCGAGGCGCGGTTTTTTCCCGAAACCACTCTCAACTTTGCCGAAAACCTGCTGTCGCGAAGCGGTCCCGATGAGGCGCTGATCTTTCGCGGTGAAAACAAGGTCGAAACGCGATGGTCATGGGATGATCTTGCCGGTGCGGTGTCGCGCCTTCAGCAGGCTTTTCGCGGGCTGGGCATAGGCAAGGGCGATCGCATCGCCGCCATGATGCCCAACATGCCGGAGACCGTCGCCTGCATGCTGGCCGCGGCCTCGATCGGCGCCATCTGGTCATCCTGCTCGCCCGATTTCGGGGTGCAGGGTGTGCTGGACCGGTTCGGCCAGATAGAACCCAAGGTGTTCATCGCTTGCGATGGCTACTGGTATAATGGCAAGCTACAGGATGTTTCGGACAAGGTGCGGGCGGTGGCCGAAGAACTCGGTGTGCCGGTTCTCGTCGTGCCTTATGCCGGCGATGCCGATGCGCTGGCTGCCTCGCTTGCCGATGGCCACACGCTTGCCGCCTTCACTGCTTCGTTCGAAGCAAAAGAGCCGCAGTTCGAACCGCTGCCGTTCTCGCATCCGCTTTACATCCTCTTTTCCTCCGGCACGACCGGCGTACCCAAATGTATCGTGCATTCCGCCGGCGGCACGTTGTTGCAACATCTGAAGGAGCAGCAACTGCATTGCGGCGTGCAGCCCGGCGAGAGGCTGTTCTATTTCACCACCTGCGGCTGGATGATGTGGAACTGGCTGGTGTCCGGTCTTGCTTCCGGCGCGACACTTTGCCTTTACGACGGATCGCCTTTCGCGCCCGATGGCAATGTGCTTTTCGATTTTGCGCAGGCCGAGCGTTTCGCGATCTTCGGCACATCGGCCAAATATATCGATGCGGTGCGCAAGGCCGGCCTCGTGCCGAAGGAAACGCACGATCTCTCGCGCCTGCGCATGATCACCTCCACCGGATCGCCGCTTTCGCCCGAGGGGTTTTCCTTCGTCTACGAAGGCATCAAGCCGGATGTGCATCTGGCCTCGATTTCCGGCGGCACCGATATCGTTTCCTGCTTCGTGCTGGGGCATCCGCTGAAACCGGTCTGGCGCGGGGAGATACAGGGGCCGGGTCTTGGCCTCGCCATCGATGTGTTCGATGAGGAAGGCCACCCGGTGCGTGGCGAAAAGGGCGAACTGGTCTGCACCCGGGCCTTCCCCTCCATGCCCATCATGTTCTGGAACGATCCGGGCGGCGCAAAATACCGCGCCGCCTATTTCGAGCGGTTCGACAATATCTGGTGCCATGGCGATTTTGCCGAGTGGACCGAGCATGGTGGTCTCATCATTCACGGACGCTCCGATGCGACGCTCAATCCGGGCGGGGTGCGCATCGGCACGGCGGAAATCTACAATCAGGTCGAGACGATGGAGGAGATCGTCGAGGCGATCTGCATCGGCCAGGATTTCGACGACGATGTCCGGGTCGTGCTGTTCGTTCGCCTGTCGCCGGGGGTGGTGCTCGATGATGCGCTGCAGGCGAAGATCAGGTTCGTCATCCGCTCAGGGGCCTCGCCGCGGCATGTGCCGGCGCGGATCATCGCCGTCACCGATATTCCCCGCACCAAGTCCGGCAAGATCGTCGAACTTGCGGTGCGCGAGGTCGTGCACGGTCGGGACGTGAAGAACAAGGAGGCTCTGGCCAATCCGGAAGCGCTTCAGCTTTTTGCCGGCCTTGAGGAACTCCGTGCGTGATCGTCGAAATGTCCCGGTTTGGCGCGTCGCGCCTGTGGGATACATAAATCATTGTCTCTTTGCGGGAGATAGATGAGCGATTATCGTAAATTGCGCTTTTTACCTGGCGGATAATGGGAATTTTTACCAGTTGTTAAGACCCGTTGGTGCAAGGTTAACACCGAACGGAAAAGCGGAATGTTGCCGGGTTCGGCGCTCTCTTTCACCGTCTGACACTTTTTCCCGTCGTTGGGACAGCAGCATCAACTTATAAAAAGGCAGCTTCGGCTGCCTTCTTTTTTGCCCGCTTTTGCGATGATCGCCGGCGATCAGTTGGCAAGCACGCGCGGCGAGGGGAAGGTGATCTCCACCAGCGTGCCTTCGTTCGGTGCGGACGAAATGGCGAAGGATGCCCGGTTCGCGTCCACCATCGCCTTGGTCAGCGGCAGGCCGAGACCGGTGCCGTCACCACGCTTGCGGGCGGCGCCCGTCACCTGGCGGAAAGGTTTCATCGCCAGTTCCAGTTCCGAACGCGTCATGCCCACGCCGGTATCGCGAATGCGCAGAATGACGCTGCCGTTCGCCTCGAAGGCGGTCGACACAACGATCTGCCCGCCCGACGGCGTGAACCGGATGGCGTTGGACAGGATGTTGAGCACGATCTGCTTGATCGAGCGCAGATCGGCCACCACCTGTGGCACGGCCTGCGAAAGTGCGGTGCGGATGATCACCCGCTGGCCGTTTGCCTGTGGCTGGATGATCGATACGGCTTCCGACACGGTCTCGTTCAAGCCGACGGCCTCGAACTCGAGATCCATCTCGCCCGCCTCGATCTTGGAAATGTCGAGCAGGTCGTTGACGATATCGAGAACATGGCGGCCGGAACGGCCGATGTCATTGGCATATTCGACATAACGCGGATGGCCGATCGGGCCGAACCGCTCGGTTGCCATCATGTCGGCAAAGCCGATGATCGCGTTGAGCGGCGTCCGGATCTCATGGCTCACATGCGCAAGAAACTCGCTCTTGTGGCCATTGGCGGTTTCGGCGGCGCGCTTGGCGTTGCGCAATTCGTCTTCGGTGCGCTTCCACTGGGTAATGTCGCGGATGACGGCGCAATATCCGTTCGAAGAGGTCAGGCTACCGATGGTCATGAACAGCGGCAGGAAACCGCCGCCGGATTCGCGGCCGATCACCTCGCGCCCGTCGTTGAGGACGCTGGCGACACCATGGCCGGAAAGTCCGCCGAGATAATCGATGACCGATCTTTGGCTTTCATGGGCAAACAGCATCACGAACGGTTTGCCGGACGTCTCGTCATTGTCGTAGTTGAACAGCGCGCTGGCGGCACGGTTCATCGAGCGCACGTCTCCATCGGCACCGATGATCACGACACCATCCGTGGCGGTCTCGAGGATCGAGCGCAATTCATCCACTTCCACCTGCAGGCGGGAGATTTCTGCGGCGACCGCGGGCAGATCGGCGTCCTCAAGAGCTTCCGCCGCCTCTTCGTCGGCAGCGACTGGCTGTTCGGCGGCAACCGGCATCAGGGCCAGCATCAGCGCGGTCGATTGTTCCCAGCCCACCGATTGCAGGCGGGCGCTCACCGGAACCAGCGTATCATCGGCCCGTACCACCACCATGCCGCCGGCTTCCGAGGTCTTGGCTTCCAGTTCATCGCGCTGCAGAAGCGCATCCAGGCCGCCGACGTCATGAAGCTGTTCGAGCGACTGGTAGCCGGTCAGGCGCAGGAATTCCGGATTGGCGTGAAACAGCGTGTCGCCCGCATGCACAATCAGCGCCACCGGCATCTGATCGAGGATGTCAGGCGTCAGTGCGGGGCGCGCGCGCATCGGAATGCCATAAGGTACCGGTTCCGCGGCTTCCGGTTCGCGCTCTTCTTCTTCTGCTGCCACAGCGGTCAGGCCGGCTTCTTCGCCAGCGTCAGCCTCGGCTTCGGCCTGGTCGAGCAGCGGCCGCGGCTGCAAACCCATATCCCTGTCATCGTTTGCCGGTGTTTCGATGCCCTCGCCAGAAGGGGCATCGTTCACCCAATCGGCAGCTTCGAAGGCTGCCGCCGCATCGGAGACTTCCTCGTCGGATATATCCTGGAAACCGGCATGGGCATTTTCGTTGGCATGAGGGGAAAAAGCGTCTTCTTCGCCGTCCTCTGTCTGCGGCTCCAGGCGACGGCCGATCTCAAGGAATGCAGCCTGCTCGCCAGGCGTCAATCCGTCCTTGCGAAAACGTCGCTCCTCGAACTGGATGACCTTGTCGGAATGGCGGCGCGCCGGTGTTTCCACGATGCTCTCTTCCTCTTCCTCTTGTGGAAGAGGCCGCGGGTCGATGCTCTCTTCCTCTTCCTCTTNNCTTCCTCTTCCTCTTCCTCTGGCAATTCCTCGAGGACGATTTCGTCCTCTTCGCGAACACCGGCAAAACCGGCATGCTCTGCCAGATCGGTGGCCTCGACCTCTTCTTCGACGAACAGCATCTCGTCGTCGCCGGCGTCGCTCAGCGTCCCGATCTCATCGGTGTCGGCTGCGGCTTCTTCCTGTTCCTGCGAAACGTCTGCCATGTCGGCTTCCGGCGTCGGCACCAGCGTAATGCCGATCGCCAGCGGGTCTTCCACCACATCGGCAACACGCACGATGCCGAAACCACGGAAACCGTCGAATTCGCGGGCGCGTGTATAGGTCGGCAATGCGGCAAGATCGACCGGCACCTTCAGTGTCGTTCCCTCGATCGGCCACCATATCGTCTTGCCGGACCAGGTATCGCGTTTGCGCAGGAGTTCGGTAATCTTGCCGTCCGGATCGAAATTGAAAAGCGCGGCAAGGTCGGAAAAGGCAAGTCCGTTGATATCGGCCGCATGCGGCCCGACTACTCTCGAAAACTCGCTGGAGACTTCGCTGAAATGACCTTCGGCATCGATCTTCCAGACAAAGCGCGTGGCGCGCATATCCGACGAGAATACGAAGGGAGCGGCGCCATCGGCTATTCTGCTGGTGCCGAACAGCGCCACTGGCGTATTGATGATCTCAGGCTTTTCCGTTGGCGCATTGTGCTGTGTATCGTCCGCAATCGTATCCTGCGCCTGTTCGGGCATGAATTCGCTTGTCGGCTGATCGTCATCGGCGCCGATGATTTCGTCATCCGCCAGAAAGTCGGAAACGGCCGGGGCCTGCGGCGCCACGGTTTCGGCTTCGTCGTCAATCTGCGCCACCGGTTCGGGCGCAAGGCTTTCTTCGATAACCCGCTGAACCTCGGCCATTGCCTGTTCGGTTTCGCTGATATCGCCTGATGACGTCTCCGAAGGTTCGAATTCGCTTTCCTCGGTCGGTTCGTCGTCCACCTCGGAAATATCCGCCAGCGCATCGAGCGCAGCCGCATAACCGTCGGCCGTCGCAGCCTGTTCGGGCGGCGCTTCCACGGGTGTCACATCAGCCGTTTCCAGCGCGATGTCGGGGCTCGAAACCTCCGGCTCGGAAGCCTCCTGTCGGCTTTCCATCGGAATGATCTCGCCCGAAGCGCTTTCCGGCTCCACGATGAAAAGAAGGTGCATGGCCGGCGTGTCGGAAACCTTGCCCATGGCGGCGGGCAGGTAACCGATCCTCGTCGGCACGGGCCGCTTCACCAGTCCATCGCCGTGGCTTGCCACCATGTTGACCAGCATGCGGGCGGTATGAGGCGTCAGGTCCAGCGTCGCGAATCGTGGCGATGCGGCAAGGATCTGACCGTTCTGGTCGAATACGGCGCGGTGGGTATCGGTATCGTCGAAACCTTCGATCATGCGGGCGGCGCATTGGGCGACGGTCATCGATCCGCCGGTGGCCGGTGCGGCCACCATGATCGCGCTGTCGGCGCCGATGGTGATCATTTCGCAGTTTGCCTGCACGGCAGTGCGCTGAAAACCGTTGGTCACGCGCATCATGAAGGACCGGCTGTCGCCATCGGTTTTCAGCCCGCGTGCGGCCGCCTCCGCCTGGCGGAAGGAAACGTCCACGGGGGCCGTGCCGTGGTCGAGAAAATCATAGATGGAATCGTGCCCGAAAAGCTCCGCGCCGCGGCCATTGGCCCACAACGCATGACGCATGTCCGGCGAAAAGATGACGATCGCCTCGCCGCCGGCCAGGCGCATGCGAATGCGCGGATGCACGGCAATGTCTATGAACGGATACTGTACAGCGGACATGAACGAACCCTGGGAGCACCTTCGCCAGATACGCGGCGATATGCCAAGTTAACATATTGTTAGTAACTTCACAGCCGCTTCGGGTCCACCTTTCGCACCCGTCTATCGGGCAAAAGGGTTAACGCCGGAAATCGCTCGCCACAATCATGTTGCGATGCACAATTAGGCGATGTAAATATAAACGGGAGGAGGCTGGCAAGCCTGCACACAGCAAGTCGAGGAGGACATGCAATGGCCTATAAAGCCGATGATTTCTTTGCGTTTTCAACATTCGATCCTACCCGCCTCGGGCAGGGTTTTCGCGAGGCCGCGCATATGGGTGCAGAGCAATCCCGCGAGGCCTATGCCCGCATGCGGGAAGCGACGGCCGGTGCGACAAAAACTGTGGAAGACACGCTGCACCGTGCCCATGCCGGATCTCTCGATCTCGGGCTGAAGGCCGCGGAGGCGATGCGCACCGGCACGGAAATGTCGATTTCCCATCTCGGTGCGCTGATGGGTGTTCGGTCCTTTTCGGAATTCGTCGAGCTGCAGTCCGGCTTCATGCGCCGGCAGGCGGAACTGGCGGTGGAGCAGACGCGCGGCCTGCAAGAGGCGACCCGAAAATTTGCGGAGGACGTGACAAAGCCGGGCCGTGATGCGGCGGAACGTGCCATGGCGGGTTTCAAGGCGGCCGATGAGAGCCGATAATTCACAAAGCTGGATGTTGTCATCCGGTCTTTATGATATGTGTCGATGTTAGGGGCTTGCAAAACGAGTTCGTACCTCGTATGTGAGCCGCAGACGCCCAAAACGTCTCATGTGCGGTTGTAGCTCAGTTGGTTAGAGCGCAGGTTTGTGGCACCTGAGGTCGGTGGTTCGACCCCACTCAACCGTACCATTTTTCTTCTGTGAAAACAGACATCCACGAGAACCTAGGGAAGCCACCGGCCCCTAGGTTCTCGTCTGTTTGTCTCCCCCCATACCATCACCATGCCAAAAGCCGATCTTCGCTTTGATCTGTCTGCAGCCACGGCATCGCTTATATTTGTGTCGGTGGGGGAGGCCTGGAGGGTACGGCAGAAGGATCGTCGCGCTTCCATGAGACGCACGACGCGCCATCGCGCGCGAACGCAAATCCGACCTGACCTTCATCAGAAAAGGCCACCCTTGTTACGGGCAGCCTTTTCCAGTTCGAAGCCGTGATTTGGCCCGCCGTGTAGACGTTATGAAAAGGTCACGTTCAAGCTGATCGGTACCGCCGAAAGAGCCTTGGAAACCGGGCATCCCTCTTTCGCCTTGGCGGCGATTTCGGTGAAGGACTGCTCGTCGGTGCCCGGCACTGTTCCGCGAAGGTTAAGCTCGATTGCGGTAATGCCGAAACCGTCGCCGACCTTGTCGAGGCTCACAACCGCTTTCGTATCGAGGCTGGTTGCGGTCAATCCGGCTTCGCCCAGCAACTTCGAAAGCGCCATGGTAAAGCAAGCTGCATGGGCCGCACCGATCAGTTCTTCGGGATTGGTGCCCTTCACGCCCTCGAAGCGGGTGTTGAAGCCATAGGGGTGGGCAGACAACGCGCCGCTCTCGGTGGTGATTTCGCCTTTGCCGTCCTTCAGGCCGCCGGTCCAGTGAGCGGAGCCGTTCTTTTGGATTGCCATCCTCTTTCTCCCTTGTCTGCTGATATTCGGTCGTTCGAAAACGCCGGACAGAATCATCGATACGGCCGACTGCCGTCTCGAAAGCGATAACGAAGGCTGAACGGGACGCGGGCTTCATGGTTCCACCGGCGGGTATCCGGCGGCGTAGCCTCGCCACAGCGCCAATCTTCAGGGTCGCCCCATGGTGGTGCCTGCTTTTGACTTGCGCGCATAGGGATGTCGCAATTGTCGTGTCGCTTTTTGTCGGGTTGAGCCCGTCAGGGACATGGACGCAGCAAGTATCGCTTCCACACGATGTCTATCGGCAACGTATTAAGCTGTTATGTTTCCAACTTCATGCTTGCTCGCCGTCTTTATTTGAGGCAGAACTGTGGCGGCAGTCGATTTGCTGGGCCGAAAAAGGCGTTGTTTGAACTGTTCTCGCGACATATCGTTGTGAATAAAGTATAGCCATTTTGATACTCCGATGCGTCATTTCGGGAATTTAGCAGCCAATGGTTGCCATTTTCACGCTATCGTGGCAAAAGTTCGGGAAAACTAAATAAGTAGTTGCGTTTAAAAGAATTTTCTCCTTGTGCGGGCGGAAATATTCGGCTGGTATGACCACAGTTTTTAGCTGGGTACTACAACTTATCTTATGCCTAAAGAAACACCTTTTGCAGTAGTGAGCCGCAAGCTTCTTGATGCCTGGCTCGCATCCGATCCTGATCGCCCCGCCGATGCTATCGATATTTATCGTGGTGCGGTCGATCTTCTTTCCGTGCGCATGCGTTTGACGCTCATCAAGGTAGATGACGGCGATCCATGGCAATGGCAGATGCGCGCCATTCGAACCTATGGCTTTGCATCGCGCCTTCTGGACATGGCAAAATTCCTGCCGGACGGGCCGTTGGGCAATGTCACCGACCGCCAGTACATGGAGCAGGCGGTCGTGCCGCGCATGCAGGAAGTCATCCGCACGCAGCAGCCCGTCATGGAGGTTGTGAAAACCAAGGTGCTGGGCCTCAGTGTCGGTTACGACCGCATCATGCTGGCACAGAAGAACACGGCCGCTCCGGAATGGGTGATCACCTGTACGATGGGGCGTTTCATGTTCGTGGCGCCGCAAAAAGCCGCCGAGCTGGATCTGACTGATGAATCCATCGTACAGTTGCTGGTCGAAGGTGCCACCGCCAAGGAAATCGCCGCCGAGATCAACGTATCGCCGCGTACCGTCGAACATCGTCTGGAGCGAATGAAGGACCGGATGGGCGCGCGAAATCTCGTGCAGCTGACTGCCATGCTGATGGCGCAGCGACTTGGCCACGTTACGCCGGAGATGGAAATCCACCGCGATTGAGCGGTTTCGATATGTGCCGCGGCGAACCGCCGCGGCAAACGCGCGGCGGCATGAATTCGGGCACGAAAACCAATTCAGGCGCGAAAACCCGCGCTGCCCGCCGCGACGATTTCCTGCAGGAAGGCGATGACGGTGCGGATGCGTGGCAAGTCGCGCAGGCTTTCATGGTAGGTCGTCCAATAGGACCGCCGAATGGATATTTCCGGCAGGATGCGTTCGAGCTCGTGGTCGTCGCGGGCAATATAGTCATGCAGGATGGCAATGCCGGCACCGGCACGTACTGCCTCCACCTGTCCGATCGCGCTTGAAATCTCGAACCCGGCGTCCCAGTCGCGCATCACTTCTCCGGTGAAGTTGAGCGACGGCGAAAAGATCAGGTCTTCCACATACCCAATTCGCGCATGCGCTCGCAGATCCTCCACCGCCTGCGGTCTGCCTTGCCTGTTCAGGTAATCGCGCGAAGCGTAAAGGCCGAGCGTGTAATCCGTGAGCTTGGCGGACATCAGCCTTCCCTGTTCCGGGCGCTCGATGGTGATGGCGATATCGGCCTCGCGTTGCGACAGCGAAAACGAACGCGGCACCGGCACGAGCTGCAGTTTCAGCTGCGGATGCCGCATGGTCAGGTCGCCCAGGCGCGGCGCCAGAACGGAAACGCCGAGCCCATCGGGTGCGCCGATGCGCACCGTGCCGGCAATCGCTGCATCTCGCGGACCTGTCACTGCCTGCATGGCCAGCATTTCCGCCTCCATCCGCTCGGCCGAAGCGTATAGCGCGTGGCCTTCCGGTGTCAGTTCGCAGCCCGTGGTGCGGCGGATCAGCAGCTGTGCCTGCATGGCTGCCTCAAGGGCGGTGATCCTGCGTCCCAGTGTGGCGTGGTTGATGCCCAGCCGCCGCGAGGCGGAAAGGATCTGGCCCGTGCGGGCCACGGCCAGAAACATGCGAACGTCATCCCAGTTCATCAGGGTGCCTCACTCATTCCGTTGATGTCGAAATTTGCACAACGGATGCGTAAACTACGGCGTTGCCTTGTGCAAATCTGAATGTCATCCTCGCCTCAACGATATGGAGGACATGATGAACACACTCGGACACTTCATCGGCGGCAAACACGTCGCCGGCACAAGCGGCCGCACGGCAGACGTCTTCAATCCGGCCACGGGAGAAGTTCAGGCAAAAGTCGCGCTGGCAAGCCCCGCGGAAATTCGTGCCGCCGTGGAAAATGCCAAGCAGGCGCAGCCGAAATGGGCAGCCACCAATCCTCAGCGCCGCGCCCGTGTGTTCATGAAATTTGTCGATCTGCTCAACCAGAACATGGATGAGCTGGCGCTGATGCTCTCCAAGGAGCACGGCAAGACCGTCGAGGATTCCAAGGGCGATGTCATCCGCGGCCTTGAGGTCTGCGAATTCGTGATCGGCATTCCGCACCTGTCCAAGGGCGAGTTCACCGAAGGCGCAGGCCCGGCCATCGACATGTATTCGATCCGCCAGCCGGTCGGCATCGGTGCAGGCATTACGCCGTTCAACTTCCCTGGCATGATCCCGATGTGGATGTTCGCGCCGGCCATCGCCTGCGGCAATGCCTTCATCCTCAAGCCATCGGAGCGTGACCCTTCGTTGCCGCTGCGCCTTGCCGAACTGATGATCGAGGCGGGCCTGCCTGCCGGTATCCTCAATGTCATCAATGGCGACAAGGAAGCCGTCGACGCGCTTCTGACCGATCCTGATATCGGTGCGATTTCTTTCGTCGGTTCCACGCCGATCGCCCGTTATGTCTATGGCACGGCGGCGATGAACGGCAAGCGCGCCCAATGCTTCGGCGGCGCCAAGAACCACATGATCATCATGCCGGATGCCGATCTCGATCAGGCCGTGAATGCGCTGATGGGCGCGGGTTACGGTTCTGCCGGCGAACGCTGCATGGCGGTATCGGTTGCCGTGCCGGTGGGCGAGGAAACCGCCAACCGTCTCGTTGAAAAGCTCGTGCCGAAAATCGAGGCTCTGCGGGTCGGTCCTTATACCGACGACAAGGCCGATATGGGCCCGGTGGTTACCAAGGAAGCCAAGGCGCGCATCGAAGGCCTGATCGATCGCGGCGTGGAAGAGGGGGCAAAGCTCCTCGTCGATGGCCGTGGCTTCAAGCTGCAGGGATATGAAGACGGCTATTTCGTCGGCGGCACCCTGTTTGACCACGTCACGCCCGATATGGATATCTACAAGCAGGAGATCTTCGGTCCGGTTCTTTCGGTCGTTCGTGCTTCCAATTACGAGGAAGCCCTCGATCTGCCGATGAAGCACGAATACGGCAACGGCGTCGCCATCTACACCCGTGACGGCGATGCGGCCCGCGATTTCGCCTCCCGCATCAATATCGGCATGATCGGTGTCAACGTTCCGATCCCGGTGCCGCTGGCCTACCATTCCTTCGGCGGCTGGAAGGCATCTTCCTTCGGCGACCTCAACCAGCACGGCACCGACTCGATCAAGTTCTGGACGAAAACGAAGACGATCACCGCCCGCTGGCCCTCCGGCATCAAGGACGGTGCGGAATTCGTCATGCCGACCATGAAATAAACAATGAAGTGACCGGCCCAAGCGGTCGGGGGGCTGTCTGGCCGGCATGCTGCAATCTGGCCCGGACAGGCTCCCAAAAAGGGGTGGCGAAAGCTGCCCCTTTTTCTTTGGCAGGGTGAGGCCTGCGCAGGCGTTACTGAGAGCCTGTTGAGAAGTGGAGGGTAAAACTCCCCTTTCTTCAAAATACAATTGAAATGTATTTGCACTGCTCTATTTGCCGCACCCGATCAGCGGTTGCCGTTTTCTGCGGCATTTGAAGGGATTGGGGAAATATAATGGCTTTTTCTGACTTGGCGCCTCGTGCGTCCGGCAAGCTTGAACGTGCGTCTTTCACTGGAAACGCGCGGGAATATTTTGGAATTTGGATCGTCAACGTTCTGCTGACGATCGTAACGCTCGGCATTTATTCGGCCTGGGCGAAGGTGCGTCGCAACCGTTACTTCTATGGAAATACCGTTATTGCCGATCGTGCCTTCGACTATCACGCCGAGGGCAGGCAGATTTTTCTCGGTCGCGTCATCGTCGTCGGTTTCTTCATCGTCACCAACATCCTGACGACCATCTTTCCGCCCTTCGGCCTGATCTTGTTTTTCGTCATCCTCTTCGCTCTGCCCTGGCTGATCCAGCGCAGCCTGCGCTTCAGTGCCCGCGTCACCAGCTATCGCAACGTCCGTTTCAACTTCACCGGTTCGACCGGCGGTGCGTTTGTGTCGGTTCTGCTCGGCAGCATGGTTGCGTCGATTTCCTTCGGTATTCTGGCGCCGCTTTCCAGCCGCTGGGTCTGGCGTTATGTCTTCAACAATCTGCATTACGGTGATCGCCCGTTCGCGACCGATCCGAAAATCGGTTCGCTATATCGCGTCTGGATTTTGCCGGCCGCGCTGATCGTCATCGGCACCCTGCTGATCGTCGGTATCGGTTTTGCGGCTGCCGCTGCAACGCAGGCAATGAGCGAGACCGAAATGCTCGACAGCATGGCGGGCTTCAGCTCGATCCATTGGGGCATTTTGTTCGTTTTCGTCGCCTACGGCCTCGCCGGCCTGCTTTACCGCATCGGCGTTCGCAACGTTGTATTCTCCGCCACCACGCTGGATGGCAAACATCAGCTGGTCAGCGATGCGCCGCGCTTCCAGTATGCCTGGATCGCCATTTCCAACGTCATCGTCACCGTCCTCACGCTCAGCCTGATGCGTCCCTGGGCAGCCGTTCGCATGGCGCGCTTCATGGCCATTCACACCGGCGTCATTGTTGTCGGCGATCTGGGTGAGGTATTGTCTTCGATGGAAGCAAGCGGCTCTGCGGTCAGCGCCGAATATCTCGATCTGGAAGGTTTCGATTTTGGTTTCTGACGGCACAATGATCGCGCGCGGCGAATGGCATCCTGCGCATTCCAGTCGCGCGGTCACCGCCGATCTGCGTGAAATCGCAGGCCAGCTGGCCGCCGTCTCCGACGGCGCCATGCTGGCCTGCGGCCCTCACAAGGATATCGAGATCACGCCGCGGGTCGGTGCGATCCCGCGTCGCCTGACCTTTATCGATGGCTCGGTGTTCGAAACCCGCGACAATGACGCAATCGATGCCTTTGTTTCCCGCAATCGCGGAGGGCGCAGCGGTCTCGTTCACCGGCTGGAACAGTTTCATCCGCGCCTGATCGCCTTCACGCTTGCCGTCATTCTGCTGGCTGTCGGTATCTATCGGTATGCGCTGCCGGTCATGGTGGAAGTGGCGCTCCTGGTCACGCCGCCGGTCGTGCCGGAGATGATCGCCGCAAGCACGCTTGCCTCGCTCGACAAGACGTTCCTGCGCCCGAGCGCACTTTCGCAGCAGGAGCAGGATGCCATCCGCGCCGAATTTGCACCCCTGGCAAAAAACGCCAAAGGCGGTGAGCCTGCCTACACACTTCTGTTTCGCAATGCCCGGCTGATGGGGCCGAATGCCTTTGCGCTGCCCGACGGCACGCTGGTGCTGACCGACGATCTGGTGCAGCTTGCCAAGGGTGACCGCCAGATGGTTCTGGGTGTCCTCGGCCACGAGATCGCCCATGTGGAAGGCGAGCACAGCTTGCGGCAGATCTACCGGGTTGCAGGTTTTGCGGCGCTGGTCATGCTGATCGCCGGCGACGTCGGATCGGGTGTCGAGGATATCCTCTCGCAGGGCGGTGCCCTGGTCGCGCTTTCTTATTCACGCGGCGCAGAGGAGGAAGCAGACCGCCGTTCGGTCGAACTGATGAAGGCTGCAGGTTACGAGCCGGCCGCGCTCGCGCGCTTCTTCGCCATCCTTGAGGAAAAGATCAACGATCGCAGCGAAACCAGCATGCTGTCCACCCATCCGGGCACGCCGACAAGGCAACGTTACATTCGCGAATATGCTCAGCAAATTGAGGGGACCGTTAAGGATTAGTGACAATGTACGGTGTTGATACATTGACCATCCCGGACATGGAACTAATTTAGCGGGCAAGTACCGAGTGGGGGAGTTCTGCGTCATGGTATATGAGTGGGATGCCAAGCGCGCACGCCGTGCGCAATTGGGCAAGATCGGCTTCGCGTTTATTGCAGCCGGCGGACTGGTCGCCGCCATCTTCTGGTTGTTTTCCACATTCTGACGGGCAATTTCTGCAACGCGTCCAAAAGACGCGACAATCCGGGCTTGTGAAGACGGCACTATCGGGCATATAAGGAAAAACTGGAGTAAGGCGGTCATAAAAAGGAAAATGGCCGCCGTTGCGGGCTTTTCGGCGCCAACACATTCCTGTCAGTCCAAAGACAAATTTGTTTTTTGGAATTGTTCAAAACTAGCAAAGCCCCTATATAGGACTTCAAGAGTCTCTGGAGACGAAGATGCGCCTGACCAAACAGACCAATTATGCCGTTCGCATGCTGATGTACTGCGCCGCGAATGAGGGCCATTTGAGCCGCATTCCCGAGATCGCCCGGGCTTATGGCGTATCCGAACTGTTTCTGTTCAAGATCCTGCAGCCGCTGACCAAGGCTGGCTTGGTTGAAACGGTGCGTGGCCGCAACGGCGGTGTGAAGCTCGGCCGCGATGCCGCCAAGATCACGCTGTTCGACGTCGTCAAGGTGACCGAAGACAGCTTTGCAATGGCGGAATGTTTCGAAGACGGTGTTGCCGAATGTCCGCTGGTCGATAGCTGCGGCCTCAACGCTGCGCTTCGCAAGGCCCTTAACGCCTTCTTCGATGTGCTGGCCGGCTACACGATCGACGATCTCGTCAAGGCGCGACCGCAGATCAACTTCCTGCTTGGTCTCGATGAGTTTCCGCCGGCGACGTCGCCGGAGCTTCGCGCTCCCGCCGCTTGATGCGGGGCGCGCCGGCAAGGCGCAAAACACAAATGCGATTACCGAAAAAAGCCGCGGATGGTTCCGCGGCTTTTTTGTTTGTTGCGCGTCTAAAAAAAGGGCGATTCGCGGCCTCATAATGAGGTGCCAAGGCACCGCAGGCTAGGTTGCACCAACTGAGGGCGGTGGCGACAGTTGAGTTTCGCGCGATACGCGTCTTTTTAGCGTAAAAAATATGTTAATCGATGTATATTTAGCCAATGTGATTGAACCATTTAAATCTATGAAGTACATATTACTCATAAAGGAAGTGGTTGCATTTATTGGTTGAGGGGTGTCTACAATTTCACGGTGCAGTGACCATGGCTACGGTGTAGTTTCCTCTGGGGTTACATGTCGCGCTATCGGTTTGTCTGCCTTTGATTTGCAAGCCATCGAAAAGCTTCATCTTTGCACATTTTCAAAGTTCGGCGGGTTTATTCGGGTTTAGCTATCGAAAGCGTAGAGCAGTTTTAGGGCTCCGCTTTGCTGAAAACGCAAACGAGATAATCTGTCAGGTCGGTGAAACTATTTTCGCTGCGTCTCGTCTAGTCGATGAGATGTGGGGAAACCCGGTCGGGTGTTCCGGCGGCACGCCATGCAGTGTGTCGAAAGGAATGCACAGCCGGCAACATATCAACTTCAAGCAGCCCCACTGCATGAAGAGAAATAAAAACGGGAAAAGGTGATCCGTTCGCGGATCACTTCCGTACAAGTAGTCAGATTTGAGGAATTCGTGGCGGGTTCCTGTGTTCACCGGAAAGGTGACGCTCACCGCTGCGTCGAATAACGGGTTGAGGAATATTATGGCAGGTCTGGGTCATGACAGTGGAAGTTCATCGTCGCTCCGTCGCGTTCCCAAGCAGGGAAGAAGCCGTGACCGCATCGATGAAATTCTGAAGGTTTCAATGCACCTGATTGGTGAAAAGGGCATCGATGCCGTCACGATGAAGGAAATTGCCGCTCTTTCGGGCGGGCCGATCGCATCGGTCTATCAGTACTTTCCCAACAAGTCGGCGATCATCGCCATGCTGTATGATCGGTATGTGGACCAGATCCGCGTCATCATCAGCAAGACCGTCGGCAATATCGCAACGGCTGCCGATGCGCTCGATGCCACCGACACGATGTTCGATTCCTATTACAACAATCTGCGGCAGAACCCGTCGACGCAGGATCTGCTGAATGCGATCCAGGCCGACAAGGGCCTGGCCGATCGCGATATCGAAGAAACCCGTTATCAGGCGGAGAATTTCTACGAGGCGACCGAACGCTTCATTCCCGAGCAACTGCGCGACAGTTATCGCCGCACGTTGTTCCTGATGTTCCATATGGCGTCGGCAACCCTTCGCCTGGCCCTGATGGTTCCGGAAAAGGAAGGCGAGGTTCTCGTCGCCCAGTTCAAGGCCATCACCCGCGCTCAGGCCAGCTATTATTTCGAAGGCAAGTTCCCGGCCTCGATGTAAGGTGACCGCGCGTCACGCGACAGTTTGATACGGTCAGGCCCGAAACCTTTCGGGCCTGTATGCCGCAATGTCGATCAGCGGCTTTTCTCCGGTCATGGTCTCCGCCAGCACACGTCCGGTCACCGGGCCGAGCGTCAGCCCGTGATGGGCATGGCCGAAGGCGAACCACAGGCCGCGATGCCGGGGCGCCTTGCCGATAACCGGCATCATATCCGGCGTGCAGGGGCGAGCCCCCATCCAGGGCTCCTTGTCGAGCCGTTCTCCCAAGGGAAAAGCCCGGCGCGCGATTGCCTCGGCCCGTGTCAGCTGCACCGGCGTTTTCGGCGCATCGCGAAGCGCAAATTCCGCGCCCGTCGTCAGCCTTATACCCTGGCTCATAGGCGCCAGCAGGTATCCGCGTTCGGCATCCATCAGCCAGCCGTTCAGCTTCGCATCGTTCTTCGCCGCGTAGTGCATATGGTAACCGCGCTTGACGCCGACCAGATAACGGTAGCCGAGCGGCTGCGTTACCGTCTCCGACCATGGCCCCAGCGCGACAACCACGCTCTCGCCCTGCACCTGGCCATCGGCAGTCGAAACCTGCCAGCCATTGGCAACGGGTTTCAGCGTGGCGGCATCACCATGAACAAACCGTCCGCCCAGCTTTTCGAACAGCGCCACATAGGATTGCGTCAATGCCAGCGGGTCCAGCACCGACCAGGGATCGCGCCATGTCAGCCCGCCTGCGAAATCGCCGCTGAGATGCGGCTCGCGTCGGGCAAGGTCCGCCTTGTCCAGGGCATCGAACGTTAGCCCGTATTCTCCCTGCAGGGCGCGGGCTGCCTGCAATTCCTTGTCCAGCGTCGCGTCGGTGCGAAACACCTCTGTCCAACCCTCCTTGCGGATGAGATGGCCCGCACCGGCCGCTTCGATCAGGTCGGCGTGTTCCGTAATCGAATGCTCGATGAGCGGTGCATAGGCTTTTGCGATCAGCTTGTGGCGCCCGGCATTGGAATGCCACCAGTAACGCAGCAGGAAAGGTGCGACCTTGGGTATTGCGCGGGCGTGATAATAGGCATCGACGCGGTCGTTGAGCGCATAACGCAGCAGCATGCCGACCTGCTGCGGAAAACCATAGGGCACCACGCCCTCGCGCTGTATCAGCCCGGCATTGCCATAGGAGGTTTCCAGCCCCGGATCGCGACGGTCCACCAGCACCACGGATTTGCCGCGCCGCGCCAGATTAATGGCGGTCGAAACGCCGATAATGCCGGCTCCGAGAACGATAACATCCGCTGTCATGCTGAACCTGTCTGATGAAAAGGGCGCGACGATACCGTTTCATCTTACAGGCCGATCCGGCACCGACAAGCGGCTCACGAGAAGAGACGTGATGGAACGGAGAGAGCCGGCATCTGTTGGAAACGACAGAGGAGAATGATCATGACCGCAATCCAGACGAATTTGCTTTTAACCGCCGGAACCCTGGTTGGCGCCCTGTTTTTGTCGGGAGCAGCGTTTGCAGATGAACCTGCCAGACCTGCGGCACCGGCCGATACGACCGATTGCACCACGAAGGCCGACCCTTCGCAAAAGGGTGACCGCGTGCCGAAGGGCAATGAAAACCTGTCGAAAAAGCTCGATGACTGCAACGGCGTTCTGAAAGCACCCGATGCCGGCGACAAGGGCATGGTGACACCGGCGCCGGAAACCGGCAATTCGCGGGTAATCAAACCCGGCGACGTGCCGAAAAATGCCAATCCCTCCAACGGTTCCGGTGGGTGAGGCGAGGGCTCTCACCCCGCCGTTGCCGCAGAGCCCGCATCGGTCATCGGATCCAGCATGGATTTCAGTTCCTGCTTTTCGCGGATGCCGAACAGGAACCAGTTGATCAACTGATCGGCCACCGCCTTTTCGGCCTCGCTGCCCGGCGCAATCTCGCGCTCAAGACAGACTTCCGCCAGCACCGCCTGCAGAAACGTCAGGTCTTTGCTGTCTATGATATCGTTGGACGCAAATGACATGGTGCCTCTCCGCTTATGGAGCCGATTGTTTTTCAAGACGCACGGCTCGCGACCCGGCTGCCGCCCCTGCCTTGGGCCTGCGGGCCATATCCCTGTTCGTTGCAGGGCAACGCATGTTTTCGCGGACGGTTCCCGCAACGGGCGCTTTTGGTTGCCGGTGTCTGCCATTGCTGTAAACAATGCCGGGATAGAACGCGAAGGAGCACCCATGCCGCACGTGATCGTGAAAATGTTTGCCGGCAAGACGGAAGAGCAGAAACAGGCGCTGACCGACGAAATCGCCAAAGCGCTGATGACGGCGATAGGCTCGACAGAAAAGTCGATCTCGGTCGCGATCGAGGATGTCGATCCGGCGGACTGGACGGATAAGGTCTATGTGCCGGAAATCGCCGGCAAGCCGGACCTCATCTACAGGAAGCCCGGTTACGATCCCTTCGCCTGAGCGCGGTTAAATGCGGCGGATACGGTGATCCGCCGCAGCAGTTCGACTTCAGGCGTAGCGGCTGACGGAAAGGTCGCTTGCATCGATCTCCGGCACGCGGCCGCTGACCAGATCGGCAATGACGCGGGCAGAGCCCGTGCTCATCGTCCAGCCCAGCGTGCCGTGACCGGTATTGAGGTAAAGACCGCTGATATGGGTCTTGCCGATGATCGGTGTGCCGTCCGGCGTCATCGGGCGAAGGCCTGACCAGAACTCGCCCTTGCCGGCTTCGCCGCCCGGAAACAGGTCCATCACCGAATGTTCCAGCGTGCGGCGGCGGGCAAGGCCCAGATCGTTGGTATAGCCGGAAATCTCCGCCATGCCGCCGACGCGGATACGGTCGCCAAGTCGCGTGATGGCGATCTTGTAGGTCTCGTCCATCACGGTGGATTCCGGCGCACGGGACGGATCGGTGATCGGAATGGTCAGCGAATACCCTTTGACCGGATAGACCGGCAGGTTGATGCCGAAGGATTTGACCAGAAGCGGCGAATAGGAGCCGAGCGCCACCACGACGGCATCCGACTTGATGTCTCCCTTGTCGGTATGAACGCCGGACACGGCGCCGCCGGAAATATCCACCGCCTTGATCGTGTGGCCCCAGAGAAACTTCACGCCCATCGCCTCGGCTTTTGCCGCCAGCGCATTGGTGAACTTGAAGCAGTCGCCGGTTTCGTCCTTGGGCGTCAGAAGGCCGCCGACGACCTTGTGGCGCACATGCGAAAGCGCCGGCTCGACGCGTACGCAACCGTCGCGGTCCAGCACCTCATAAGGCACGCCATCGGCGGCCAGCGCCTTTACGTCTTTTGCCGAAGCATCCAGCTGTTCCTGCGTGCGGAAAAGCTGCAACGTGCCCTGCATGCGCTCATCATAGGCGATGCCCGTCTCTTCGCGAACGTCGGCGAGCGCGATGCGGGCGTAATCCGCCAGTCGCAACATCCGGCTCTTGTTGATGGCATATCGATCCGACGTGCAGTTCATCAGCATTTTCAGCATCCACGACAGCATCGCCGCGTCCATTTTCGGACGCAGGATGAGCGGTGCATGTTTCATGAACAGCCATTTCATCGCCTTGTGCGGAATGCCGGGGGCGGCCCATGGGGAGCAATAACCGAACGAAACCTCTCCGGCATTGGCGAAGCTGGTTTCCAGCGCCGGACCCGGCTGACGGTCGATGACGGTGACCTCATGGCCGGCCTTGGCCAGCTGATAGGCGGATGTGACGCCGATGACGCCGGCGCCGAGAATGGAGACTTTCATTCTGTCCTCAGTGTTTCATGCCGGAAAGGCCATTATACTGCGAAAGACAGTTTTGGCCGAGTCCGCCTCGCAGCAAGGCGTTCCGAAACGCCATAAAGCCACTATGCACCACCCGTTCCCGTCATTATTGACTTATCGAAAGAGATTATTGAAACGATCACGCAATATCTCGCCGCTTATTGCTTGATAATTTCATGGATGAATGATTTTCGGAATAAACGCCGAACTTATGGAACAATCGTCATGTCCGCCATAGACGCCATCGACCGCGATATCATCCGCCTGCTTCGCCTGAATGCCCGTATGAGCAACGCCAAGATTGCGGCCGAGGTCGGCCTGTCGCCGTCTGCCTGCCTGCGCCGCATCGGGCTTCTGGAAAAGGCGGGGGTGATCAAGGGGTATACGGCGCTGATCGAAAGCGCCGGCGGCAACACGATCGCGGTCATCATCAACATCACGCTGGAACGCCAGACCGAGGATCACCTCAACCGCTTCGAGGCGGCGATCCGCAAACACCCGGAAATTCGCGAATGTTTCCTGATGACGGGTGATTCCGACTATCTGCTGCGGGTGGAGGTTGAGAGCGCACTGGAATTCGAGCGCATCCACAAGGAAATCCTGTCGGCGCTTCCGGGAGTCTTGCGCATCCATTCCAGCTTTTCGATCAGAAATGTGCTGGCGACACGGCCGAAGGCGAGGCGGTGAGGCGATATGCCGTGAGGCATGGAGGAAGGTATTTTCGCACGGAAGGGGAGAATTGGCTGGGGAACCTGGACGATAATCCAACTATGCCGAGAGCATTGATTATTCATAAGATATTGCCACGTAATAGCTTATTCGTCTAGAGGTGTTCCGGTTTACTGTTCCGGTAAGCTGCTCCGGGAGCCCTAAATGACCAGACGTTCAAACCTTATCCGCCGTGATGGCGGAACATATTACGCCCGCATCTACATCCCCTCGGATCTGCGAGATCAGTTTCCGAGTGAGGATAAAAAGGTTTCGTTGCGGACCAAGGACGAAGCCGTCGCTAAGCGGCGGCTCAACTTTGAACTCCAGAAATGGGACGCCGAATTTGAAGACATGCGCGCTCGTCGCCATCTCACCGACGAGGATAGGGCAGTGGCCGTCTGGGAGCATTATGAAGCGCGGCTAAATCAAGATGTGGAGAAGCGTCGGGCCATGCCAACGGATGCTGACCTCGAGACGGAAGTCGCTCGGGTCTGGCAGCGCATCGATCGCGGCGAAATACGATCCGATGACATTGTCGGAATGATCAACGGGTATGCGGACCTTGAGCTGTTGAAGCGTGCCCGACAGGATGATGCTAATCTCCGTGCCCGTCGGTTGGCGGCCCTGAGGCGCGATCTGGCTACCGGGAGATATATGCTGGTCGATCACGAGGTGCGTCAGTTCATAGAGCGGCATTCCTTGCTGGTAGACGAAGGATCCGAACAGTTTCGCGAACTTGGTGCCCTGATGATGCGCGCTGACATCGAGGCGCTCGAGCGAACAGTTGAGCGGGATGTCGGCGACTACTCCGGGAGGCCCAGGGACCCAATCGTGAAGCCAGCCTTCGCCAGGCCACGCGAGACGGCGCCACCAGGGCAGTCGATCATGGAACTCTTTGAGGTTTACGCTCGAGAAAACCCTCGTGGCGTCACAGCCGACACACTGGTTCAGGCACGCCGCGATATCGGGTTGTTCGTGGATCATGTCGGCTCGACATTTCCTGCGTCAAAAATCGACAAGAAAGCTGTTCGAGGGTGGAAAGCGCTTTTGATGCTTTACCCTGTCAAGGCGACAGAGACAAAAGCTTTTAAGGGCATGAAGATCGCCCAAATCGTTGCGCACAATGAAACGGTCTGCAAGCCGGTTCTAAGTGTGAACACCGTGAATCGTTATCTTTCCAACCTCGCGGCTTTTTGCAGCTGGCTCGTTGGGCATGGATACATTGATGATAATCCCACCGAAGGGATGTTCTTGGCAAAGGATAAACGAAAAAAGGTCTATCCGTTTACCGTTGATCAGATGAATTCCCTTTTCCGGTCGCCGTTGTTTATCGGCTGTGCGAGCGATGATGCGCCTCGCTTCTGGAACAAGGCTGGCGATGTCAGGATTCGTGACCATCGCTACTGGATACCACTGATCATGCTCTACTCAGGCGCCCGACCCGGGGAGATTGCTCAGCTGGCCCTTTCGGACGTTCGGGAGGAGCAGCAGACTTGGATATTCGACATCACTGAAACCACGGACGATGGCGATGAGGACATCAAGAGGCTGAAAAACGACGGTTCTCGTCGCGTCGTGCCTGTCCACCGGGAGCTGATTGATCTCGGCTTTCTCGAGTACCTGACAACAATTCGAGATGGCGGGTATACGCGCGTTTTCCCACTCGCAATTCGCAACGATCGCGGCCAGATGTTATCCGATTTCAGCCGGGACTTTGGGCGCTATCTGGAGAAGGTGGGTCTAAAGAATGGGCGAGGCTTGTCACTTTACTCGTTCCGTCATGGTGCCTTCGATGCAATGAGACGGGCTGGCTACCTTGATGAGCAATTCAATTTCATCTTTGGGCATGTAAGCGGGGGTAACCGCGTGACCAAGGGATACGGTGTGCTAACGCAGGGGATGCTCGAACAGCGGTCTGAACTGGTCAACGCTATCGCATATCCTGGGCTAGGCCTCGATCATCTGCAGCCATAGTTTGGCGATGTCGTGCTCTACTCAAGGTACTTTCCCGGCTCGGATGGCGCGCAGCCTGTGATTGTTGGATGACACTAGGAAGGAACGGTTGAACATTCATCTGAACTGGTTCAAACCTTTCGCCAACAACTATTTGGAAATGTAGCGGATTAACGCTGCAAGCCATCGAGATAATGAGGGGGATCCAGTTGTCAGATAGTCGCAAGGGATCGATCTCGATCCGAGAGAATCTTACACCATGAAGATTATTGACAATACATCTCAACTTCTCGGCGACGATCTTAAAGAAACACTCACTCGAGGTTCGCGTGTTAAGATCGCGGCATCATGTTTCTCAATCTACGCCTTCGAAGCTTTAAAGTCTGAGCTTTCGAAAATCGAGAGCCTGCAGTTCATCTTCACGTCGCCAACTTTCGTACCGACTGAGGTGACTGATAGGCTCAGGAAGGAGAAGCGCGAGTTCTTCATCCCTAAGGCGGGGCGTGAAAGCAGTCTCTATGGCACCGAATTCGAGATACAGCTCCGGAATAAACTAACGCAGCGCGCTGTGGCGAGGGAGTGCGCCGATTGGATCCGCAAGAAGGCTCGGTTCAAGTCCAATTCCACCCAGGCTGCAATGCAGCCATTTGCTCACGTGGAGGGGGGCGGAGCAGCGGTCGCCTACATGCCGATCAGCGGCTTTACTGCCGTGGATCTCGGATATCAGAAGGGCAATGCGGTCTCTAATTTTGTGACGCGGATGGACGACCAGTCCCATACCGGCCTCTACCTCCAGCTCTTCAACCAGATCTGGAACGATGGTGAGAAGCTGAAGGATGTAACGGACGCCGTCTGCGATCACATTGAGTCCGTCTACCAGGAAAATGCTCCCGAACGCGTCTACTTCCTGATGCTTTATAACATTTTTCGAGAATTCCTTGAGGATATCAACGAGGATGTCCTGCCAAATGACCTGACCGGCTATCAGGAGAGCATCGTCTGGAACAAGCTGTTCAATTATCAGCGGGACGCGGCGACCGGGATTATCAACAAACTCGAGACCTATAATGGTTGCATCCTTGCGGACTCGGTTGGTCTCGGAAAGACATTCACGGCCCTTGCGGTTGTCAAATATTACGAGCTTCGCAACAAGTCGGTTTTGGTGCTTTGCCCAAAGAAGTTGGCCGACAACTGGCGGAACTACAATACCAATCTCACCACCAACATATTCGCGAAGGACCGCTTTAATTACGACGTGCTCTGCCACACCGACCTGTCGCGCACCTCGGGCGAGTCGTTCGGCATTCCGTTGAACCGGGTGAACTGGGGAAATTACGATCTCGTGGTGATCGATGAATCCCATAACTTCCGAAATAATGATGTCTTCAAAGACCGCGAGACGCGCTATCAGAAGTTGATGAACAAAGTTATCCGCGCTGGCGTGAAGACCAAAGTGCTAATGCTTTCTGCAACGCCGGTGAACAACCGTTTCAACGATCTGCGCAATCAGCTCGCTCTCGCCTATGAAGGGCAGTCGGACGCGCTGAGCAAGAGCCTCAAATCGCAAACCAGCATTGAAGAGATTTTCAGGCGAGCGCAAAAGGCGTTCAACGAATGGTCGGCGTTGCCGCCTGATGAACGTACGGCGGCAACGATCCTAAAGACGCTCGATTTCGACTTCTTTGAGCTCCTGGATGCCGTGACGATCGCTCGGTCTCGCAAGCACATCGAAACCTTCTACGACACGAAGGACATCGGCAAGTTCCCTCAGCGCCGTAAGCCGATGTCGTTCCATTGCCCGATCACCCAGAGACCGGATGTAATGGGGCTGAACGAGATCTTTGGTCAGTTGTCGGTGCTGAAGCTCGCGGTCTATGCGCCAATCAGCTACATTTTGAAAAGCCGGCTCGCGAAGTACGAAGAAATCTACGATACCCAGGTTGAGGGCGGGCGAGGAAAATTGCGACAAGCCGACCGGGAGCGCAGCCTCCAGGCGCTGATGACAACCAACCTCCTCAAACGTCTCGAAAGCTCCGTCGAAGCCTTCCGTCTCACCTTGCGCGCCTTGGATGGGAATATCACTCGAGCGCTCGACGCCATTGCTGAGTATGAGAGAACCGGCCGTAGTGACGGCATCAGCGACCACCTTGAGGACCTGGGGGATTTAGACCCTGAAGACGATGACCTCTCCGGACTGGACGAGTTTACCGTCGGCAAAAAGGTGCAGATCAGCCTCGCGGACATGGACCTACCGTCGTGGAAGCACGATCTTGCTGCGGACCATGCTCTGATCGACGCATTGATACTCTCGATGGACAAGGTGGTGCCTGCGGATGATGCCAAGCTCCAGCATCTGCTTTCGTTGCTCAAGCAAAAAATCGAAGAGCCGATCAATCACGGCAATCGCAAGGTTATCGTGTTCACGGCTTTCGCCGACACTGCCAACTATCTCTACGAGAACCTCGCCCCGTTCGCTGGGGGTCTAGGTCTGCATGTAGGCCAGGTCACGGGCTCAAGTGCTCCGAAAACCACGCTCAAGAAAGCCTATGACTTCCAGAGCGTGCTAACACTCTTCTCCCCCCGTTCAAAAGAAAAGGCCGTCGTTTTGCCTCACGAGACGGCCGAGCTGGATGTCTTGATCGGCACGGACTGCATATCTGAAGGTCAGAACCTTCAGGACTGCGATTTCCTGGTGAACTACGACATTCACTGGAACCCGGTCCGGATCATCCAGCGCTTCGGCCGCATCGACCGTATCGGCTCTCCTAATGACCAGATCCAGCTCGTCAATTATTGGCCGGATATTACGCTCGACGAATATATCAATCTTAAGGAGCGCGTCGAAAACCGGATGGTGATAGCCGACGTGACCGCGACCGGCGATGATAATGTGCTGACCGCCAAATCCAGCGATATTGCTTACCGCAAGGAGCAGCTTAAGCGGATGCAGGAAGAAGTGATCGAGCTGGAGGACGTGAAAGCCGGAATTTCGATCACCGATCTTGGGCTCAATGATTTCCGCATGGATCTGCTCAACTACGTCAAGGAACACGGCGATCTGGAGACTGCACCATTCGGCATGCATGCCGTCGTGCCCGCGGCTGACGAGCTTGGGTTGCGTCCAGGCGTGATCTTCGCCCTGAAGAATCTGCATCACAGCATCAACGTAAACCAGCAGAACCGCCTCCATCCCTTCTATCTTGTGTACATTGACGACGACGGAAAGATTGTAGCGGACCATACCGAGGTGAAGCGTTTGCTCGACCTGATCCGGAGCAGTTGCAAGGGACGCGCCGAACCAATTTCCGATGTCTGCCGGCTCTTCAATGAGCGCACTGAGGATGGTCGCCAGATGGGGAGTTATTCCAATCTGCTCAGCCAGGCGATCCGTTCCATGATCGAAGTGAAGGAAGAGAAAGACATCGACAGCCTGTTCAGCGGTGGCCGCACGACAGCATTGACAAATACAATCAAGGGGCTGGATGATTTCGAGTTGATCGCCTTTCTTCGCGTTGAAGGAGGCGTCTCGTGACGCTTTACGATTGGCCCAAGGCGAGCGCTTTCGGGCGGGTGGTCCCGAAGAACAAGATCTATGAGCACGCGGGGGCTAGCACTACGCTCAAGGATCTTTTCGTGCGCGAGGTTGACCAAATTGTCTGGGCGCAGAAACTGGCGCCTGAGACGATCAACCTGCCAGCATCGAAATCGGTGGGTGAGATCCAGGTCTTCCGTATCACGCAAAGAGAGCCTAACCTCAATCTGGACGCGTTGCGTGCCATCGATCGCGCAATACCATTCCCTTTGTTATTCGAGCTGGTTCACGACGCGAAGGTGAAGCTTACGGCAGCCTACAAGCGGCCGAACGAGATCGATAGCTCGAAATGGGTCCTCGGCGACTATTTCGAGGCGCAATGGCTGGCGGAGGATACGCCGCGAATGTCGCTGCCTGTGGCGCTGAACATGGGCGCATTGTATGAGCGACTTCTAAGCCCTTTGGTAGAGCAACAAGCGGCGAGGTTGCTGCCCCATCCTGCGTCGGGTTTTGCTGAAGATCCGCAGTCACCCTTTAATGCAGAAGGGTCCGAAGAGCCTTTTTCTCTCGAGGTAAGAATTGCTCGTGCAGAGGCGATCAAGTCAAAGACGCGAGACATAGAGCGGATTAAGTCCCGCTTGGCCCGTGAGAAACAATTCAATAAACGTGTGGCCATCAATGCGGAACTCCGCGTCGCGAAGCGGGAGCTGGAGCGGCTGGTGAGCACCGATCAGGAATAAGAGGATGAAATGGATAAGCTGAAGATGCACAGCCCGGACCTGACCCAGGACAACATTGCGAAGATCCGCGACATGTTTCCGGGCTGCGTAACTGAGGCGCGTGACGAGGTGAGCGGTAAACTGCGTCTGGCAGTAGACTTTGATCAGCTTCGCCAGGAATTGAGCGAAAGCATCGTGGAGGGGCCACAGGAGCGGTATCGGTTGGACTGGCCAGGAAAACGGGAGGCTCAAGTCACAACCAATTTGCCGGTTGCAAAAACGTTACGTCCGATTGGAGCAGAAAGCGTCGAGTTCGGTTCAACGAGGAATCTGTTTATCGAAGGAGACAATCTAGAGGCGCTGAAGCTACTTCAAGAGACATATCTAGGCAAAATCAAAATGATTTATATCGATCCTCCGTATAATACGGGGAACGACTTCGTATATGACGACGATTTTGCAGAAAGCGTGGAGAAGTTCCTGGCGAAATCCAACCAAACTGACAGCTCTGGCAATCGGTTGGTCACGAATACAGAATCCAACGGGCGGTTTCATTCGGATTGGTTGTCCATGATGTATCCGCGGCTAAAGCTAGCTCGCAACTTATTGCGCGCTGATGGCGTGATTTTCATATCCATCGATGACGGTGAACATGCCGCTTTGAAGAAACTATGCGATGATGTGTTTGGTGAAGATAATTTCATCGCAAATATTATTTGGCAGAAGAAATTTGCACCGCAAAATGATGCCAAGTTTCTATCTGAAAGTCACGATCATGTACTTCTCTACGCGCGCCAATCTAGTGCATATAAGGTTGGGATGCTTCCTAGAACTGAAGAAGCTGATGATCGGTACAAAAACCCCGACAATGATCCGAGAGGTCGTTGGGCGTCAGGAGACTTGACGCGCGCGGAGTATCGTCCGAGAGACTTCTATCCGGTTGTTTCTCCCAAGACTGGTAAAGAGTTCTACCCTCCTGAAGGAAATAGCTGGAGACGCCCTCCAGATGTCATGCAGTCTCTGATCGATGACGCCAGAGTGTGGTTCGGGGAGGACGGAAATAACTTCCCAAGAATGAAGCGTTATTTGTCGGATGTTAAGCAAGGCATTACGCCGCAAACGATCTGGGAACGAAAAGATGTTGGAGATACTCAAGAGGGTAAAAAGCTAATCACAAAATATTTTGGAAATGCTTCGATTTTTGAAACGCCGAAGCCGCCGCGACTCATCGAGAGAATGATGACTGTGGCTGGCGTTGATCATGAAGACGTGGTCCTTGATTTCTTTGCAGGGTCAGGGTCCACGATGGAGGCGTGCTTCAATTTTCAAAAGAACGTTAGTGTCCTGCTTGTACAAATGCCAGAGCCCACTCTACAGGGATCAGAGCCTGCAAAAGCGGGGTTTTCGACAATTGCGGAGATTTGTAAGGAACGCGTCCGCCGCGCTGGTCAGAGAATCTTGGAAGGTGAATGCCACCCCGATTGGAACCGCGATGTCGGCTTCCGAGTGCTCAAGGTTGACACTTCGAACATGAAGGATGTCCACTACCGGCCAGGCGAACTCAGACAAGGCGACTTGCTCAGCATGGTCGACAGCGTGAAGGAAGACCGGACAGCCGAGGACCTGCTGTTCCAGGTGCTCGTTGATTGGGGGGTGGATCTGACGCTGCCGATCCGTCGTGAGACGGTGCAGGGAAAGACAGTGTTCTTCGTGGATGAAAATGCCCTTGTTGCCTGCTTTGATAAAGGCGTTTCCGAGGACTTGGTCAAGGAGCTGGTGAAACAAGAGCCGCTGCGCGTCGTCTTCCGCGACAGCGGTTTTGCTTCGGATGCGGTGAAAATCAACGTTGAGCAGATTTTCCGACAGCTTTCACCGACGACCGAAGTGAAGTCGATCTGAGGTCGCATCATGGATCAAGCTGTGCTCGCCGCCTTGGTGACCGAACTCATTTCCAATTGGGAGAGCGAGGTTGTCGAGTTCAAGCGCGGTAAAGATGGCTTTCAAAGCAGTGATCTCGGCAGATATGTCACGGCATTGGCAAATGAGGCCAATCTGCGAGGTCGTGATCGTGCGTGGCTCGTGTTCGGCGTTGACGACAAGAAACGGGTTGTCGTTGGTACGTCGTACAAAGAGAGCCCGGCACAGCTCCAAGCTGACAAGATGCAGCTCATTAACGGCACGGGTAGTTTCACGGTCCGTGACATCCATGTGCTCAACCATTCGGATGGCCGGGTTGTTCTTTTCGAAATCCCGGCAGCGCCGCGTGGTATGCCGATTAACTGGAATGGTCACTATTATGGTCGCGCCGGTGAGAGCCTTGTTGCTTTAGGGCAGGACAAGCTGGATGAGATACGGTCTCAGACGCTTGCAAGTGATTGGACGGCTCAGGTTGTCGAAGGGGCCAGTCTCGATGATCTCGATCCCCAAGCGATGAGAGTTGCGCGGGAGCGTTTTGCTGCCAAGCATGCGAACCGCTTCAATGCAGGCGAAATCGCCAGCTGGAGTGACGCCACGTTTCTCAACAGAGCGAAGCTGACGCAGGACGGCGCGGTTACGCGCGCCGCTCTTATACTGCTGGGAAAATCCGAATCTGCCTGGAGGCTCAATCCTAATCCTGTTGAGATTACTTGGAAGCTTGAGGGAGAAGAGCGCGCGTACGAGCATTTCGGTCCACCCTTCCTGTTAACGTCGTCACAGGTTTTTGCCCGGATCCGGAATATCCAACTTCGCTTGTTACCGGAAAACGAACTGCTGGCGCACGAGGTGGCGAAATACGATCAGAAAGTCGTCTTGGAAGCTCTCCACAACTGCATCGCACATCAGGATTATGCGCGCTTGGCGCGTATCATTGTGACAGAGCGACCCGATCGGCTGATCCTCGTCAATGAAGGCGGTTTCTTCGAAGGGGAACCTGACGATTACGTACTGCGTGACCGTATGCCTCGGCGTTATCGAAACCCGTTTCTCACCCAGGCCATGACCGAACTGAACATGATCGATCACATGGGCTACGGCATTCAGGACATTTATAGGCGGCAACGACAACGCTTCTTCCCTCTGCCGGACTATGACTTGAGCGAACCTGAGGTGGTGCGCTTGACCATTCATGGTCGAATTGTCGATGAAGCTTATAGCCAATTGCTCATGCAGCGAACCGGGCTGCCGCTGGCTGATGTGCTTGCCCTCGATCGGATCCAGAAACATCTGCCGATCACGGATGACGCCGTCCGACACTTACGACATGCGCGCCTGATCGAAGGTCGGAAGCCGAATTTCTTCATATCGGCCAGAGTTGCCGATGCGACGTCTCAGAAGGCGCGGTACATAAAAACGCGAGCGTTCGATGACTTCCATTATGAAGAAATGATCGTTGGATATTTACGAGAGTTTGGGCATGCCTCACGTAAGGAATTAGACGAACTTCTGAGGGCCAAACTCAGCGATGTATTGGATGAGACACAGAAGACGCACAAAATTGGCAATCTTTTGAGTGCCTTAAGACGTAAAGGGCGAATTCGCAACTTTGGCTCAACCGCTGCCCCTGAGTGGCGGCTCGCGGAATAAAGCGCGAACATCCTACGAAAGCTCTACGAGAGCTACGAAAGAAATTTAAGAAAGCCGACGCCCGATGAAGCTCAAATTTAAGGTCCAGCCATACCAGACCAACGCCGTCAATGCGGTCGTCGATTGCTTTGAGGGCCAACTTAAAACCGATGTTCTGAGTTACCGGATCGATCCGGGCCGGAAGGCACAGACAAGTGCTTTTGAGGAAGGCTTCAAGAATGCCGATTTTACGATCGGTGAGACGCAGATCCTCGAGAACATTCAGAAGGTGCAGCGACTTCAGAACCTGCCGCCATCACAATCGCTGACCGAATTTACCACTTTGAACGCCCGTGGCGAACGCACGGCTGTTGCTGCCGGCTACAAGAGGGACGCTGTTGCCGCGACCCGTGTACATCTCGACGTCGAGATGGAGACCGGCACGGGCAAGACCTACTGTTACATCAAGACCATCTTTGAGATGAACAAGCGGTATGGCTGGTCGAAGTTCATCATCATGGTGCCTTCGATCGCCATCCGCGAAGGTGTAGCCAAGTCGCTACAGATTACCGCCGATCATTTCACTGAAGGTTATGGAAAGAAGGCGCGGTTCTTCATCTACAATTCGAAGCGTCTGCATGAGATCGAGAGCTTCTCGTCCGACGCCGGCATCAATGTGATGATCATCAACATCCAGGCGTTCAATGCGCGTGGAGCTGACAATCGCCGTATCTACGACGAGCTTGACGACTTCCAGTCTAGGAAGCCGATCGACGTCATCGCCTCGAACCGACCGATCCTGATTCTCGACGAGCCTCAGAAGATGGAGGGCGCAGCGACCACGGAAGCCTTGCCGAAGTTCAAGCCACTCATGATCCTGCGCTATTCGGCCACGCATAAAACCCAGCACAGCCGTATTCACCGCCTCGATGCGCTCGACGCTTATAATCAGAAATTGGTGAAAAAGATCGCTGTACGGGGCATTCAGGCTCGCGGATTAGCAGGCACCAACGCTTATCTCTATCTCGAAGGCATCGAGATTTCGAAGAGAGCACCGGTCGCTCGCATTGAAATGGAAGTGCAACTGGCTTCGGGTGATATCAAACGTCAGCTTCGGCGTCTGGAGTTCAAAGATGACCTCTTCTCCCTGTCCGGCGGCCTCGATCAGTATCAGGGTTTTACTGTCAGCCAGATCGACGCTGTGAGCGAATCCGTTGAATTTACGAATGGCCTCATACTCAAGGCGGGTGAGCCCAATGGCGATGTATCGGAACGCGATATACGACGTATCCAGATCCGTGAGACGATCAAGGCCCATCTAGACAAGGAGAAGCAGCTCTTCGCCCGTGGGATCAAGGTGCTTTCGTTGTTCTTTATCGATGAGGTGGCGAAATACCGTGACTACGCCCAGGCAGATGAAAAGGGTGAATATGCCCGTGTCTTCGAGGAGGAATACAAGCTTCTAAAGGACGAATATTTGTCGGAACTGGCGATCGATAACGAGGCCTACCGAGAATATCTGGCCGGCATCGATTCCTCGAAAACCCACAATGGCTACTTCTCGATCGACAAAAAGACCAATCGTTTGAAGGATCCGGATATCGCCAAAACCGGAGATAACAAAGGGCAGTCCGAGGACCCAGATGCCTACGACCTCATTTTAAAAGACAAAGAACGGCTGCTGTCGTTCAGTGAGCCGACACGTTTCATCTTTTCCCATTCGGCGCTGCGAGAAGGCTGGGACAATCCGAACGTCTTCGTTATGTGCATGTTGAAGCACAGTGACAACCAGATTTCCCGACGACAGGAGGTCGGCCGCGGCCTGCGTTTGAGCGTCGATCAAAACGGTGATCGTATGGATAACCCGGTCACTGTTCACGACATCAATGTTCTGACCGTTGTCGCTAGCGAGAGCTATAAAAACTTCGTGGACGCGCTTCAAAAGGAAATGGTCGAGGCGCTGACGGCGCGGCCGCGACAAGCGAACGAGGAGTATTTCAAGGGTAAGATCATCCAGGTAGATGGCATGCCGGTTGAGATATCGTCTGATATGGCCGCTGGCATCGAGTTTTATCTCGTGCAAAACGGCTATGTTGATCGGCAGAAAAACATAACGGAAAAATATCAAGTTGCCCGTGAGAGCGGGGTTCTGGCCGAGTTGCCGGAAGATCTGAAGGCCTACACCGATCAGGTCGTCGAACTGATTGACGGTGTATTCAATGAGCGACAGTTGCCGGCGATGCAAGACGATCGTCGCTCGAAGCGCAATCCGCTGAACGACAATTTTCACCGTAAGGAATTTCAGGAACTCTGGAGCCGGATCAACCAGAAGGCAGTCTTCAAGGTGGAGTTCGAGCCGGATGAACTGGTCCGTAAGAGTGTCAGCGCACTCGATAGCCATCTTCATGTGACGCCGCTTCAATATACGGTTACCGCCGGGATCCAACGAGATGGCCTTACCTATGACGCTGTTGACGATGGGAAGAGCTTCCGCGAGAACGAGCAGGAGACGTACCAAGCAGAAACTGTCGTTTCGCTCGTCAAGTATGACCTTCTGGCAAAGCTGGCGGAGGCTACCCAGCTTACCCGGAACACCATAGCGGAGATTCTGTCAGGAATCCATGCGAGCGTGTTCGCCCAGTTCAAGCAGAACCCCGAGCACTTCATCAGTGAAGCGTCCCGTCTGATTGTCGAGCAGAAGGCGTCGATGGTCATCGAACGCTTGACCTACGATGCTGTTGCTGAACGCTATGAGGCAGACATATTCACGGCCAACCAAGCTGTTCAGGACTTCTCCAGGGCGAGCGAGAAACTCAAGAAGCACGTCTACGACTATGCGCTTCTTGATTCCGACGTTGAACGCAAGTTTGTCGAGCAATTGGACAACAGCAACGAGATCGTCGTCTACGCCAAGCTTCCGAAGGGCTTCGCGATCCCGACCCCCGTTGGCGATTACAATCCGGACTGGGCCATTTCGTTTAAGGAGGGCTCGGTCCGACACATCTACTTCGTCGCCGAGACGAAGGGCAATTTGTCATCCCTTAAGCTGCGCGAGTTCGAGAGCACGAAGATCGAGTGCGCCCGTCGGTTTTTCGAGAAAATCGGAAGCTCTGCCACAACTGACAGGGTGACCTATGATGTGGTGACCGATTACTCAAGGCTTATGGACGTTGTGAGGCGCGCATGACGCTCGATCTAAATCGCATTATGGAAATCGGCCGATGATACCGGATTACCAGAGCCTAATGCTACCTGTGCTACGTCTTGCTGCAGTTGGTGAAACCCGCGTTCCTCACGTTGCAGAGCGCCTTGCTGATGACATGGGTTTGACCCTGGAGGAGCGGGACGAATTGTTGCCAAGTGGCCGCCAGCGCGTGCTTCACAATCGCATCCATTGGGCAAAGTTTTATATGAGCAAGGCGGGACTGATCGTCTCACCAGCGCGGGGACTGTTTACTGCGACAGAAAAAGGAAAGGCTCTTTTAAGGTCATCGCCGGAACGCATCGACGTTGCTGTCCTTATGAAAGAGCCCGAGTTCCGCGAGTTCTACAGGAATGAAGGTGAGGAGGCAGGGCAGGGATCCCTCATCGTAGAACCACTTGACGGTACGTTATCTCGGACGACGCCGGAGGAGCAGATCGATGGCGCCCATGCCACCCTCCAGGCAGCCTTACGTGACGAACTCCTACAGCGCATCCTTGCGAATAGCCCCGCCTTTTTCGAGCAGCTAATCGTTGATCTCTTGGTTGCCATGGGTTACGGCGGCAGCCACAGGGATGCGGCTGCCCAACTCGGTCGCTCCGGCGACGGTGGTGTCGATGGCATCGTAAACGAGGATCGGCTCGGCCTCGACCGCATTTACGTCCAGGCCAAACGCTACGCGCCTGATAATCCAGTTGGTCGACCGGATGTAAATGGGTTCGTCGGAAGTCTCGTTGGCCTCGGTGCCAACAAGGGGGTATTCGTTACCACCTCCACATTTAGCCAGCCGGCACGTGATTACGTTAAACACCTCGCTCAGCGGGTCATCCTCATCGACGGCCGAGAACTGTCCGATCTAATGATCGAGCATGGAGTGGGCGTTCGCAACTATCGAACCGTCGAATTCAAGCGCTTGGACGAGGACTTCTTCGGCGAGGAATGATATTTACAGGAAGCAAGAGGTGCGAGTGAATCGGTTGCCGAAGCCGATGATCAAAACAGGTTTTTCCCGAAGGTATACCACACATCTCTGCGCTAACTGCCCTGGCCCGCAACGAACCTGCTCTACGAGCCCGTAGCTCACCTAATAACTTGTTTTATATACGCAGCATTTCAGCAATGTCTTTTCAGAGGCAGAGCGGACATACGTACCTATCCTTCCATCTCCCTTCGTACCTTCCTCTGTAGGCTGGCAAGCGCCCGTTCGATGACGCGGGCCATTTCCTTGTAGGCGATGTGGGTTCCATATGGTCCGGCGCCAACCCTGCTCCTCTTTGGCATCTTGCTTCCCCGCGCCTTGTGCCAGCTTAGAAAGTAACCCTTGTTGAGCCGCATGTGATCCAGTCTTGCATCTTCCCGGATCTGGAGCGCGAGAACACCCGCGTTGAGAAACCTTTGGCGTCTCGTTTCCTCTAAGGCGTTTTTGACCGCAGAGCGCGACATTATCGAGGAGCCACGTCGTGTCGGAGTATGGACGCCGAATGTCGGCAGCATGAACTGAAAGAAGCCTTTCTGCAGCTCCGTGAATTTGAACTCGCGGATCAGATCAAGATCGTTGATCCCGGTGTCACGACAACCGACCGGACCCAAAGTCACCTCAATCCGGATCCGTTTTTCCTCTTCTGCCAGCTCTTGATGAGTTCCGGCCGCCTTGTTCTGCTTGTCGAGCACCTTGTTCTGGATACGCCACATCGCTCGAGGATCGTTCTCTTCGCCGACATAGAACGTAGATGTGTAGGTCGGGGATCTGTCAGAGCTTGGCGTCATGCGGACGATTATATCAAGCCGTGGATCAGCTTGGTTTCGAGAAACGATATAGTCGGTGGTATTGACGCGACCCGGCACGAACCTGGGCCATGTTCGTCCTCGGGTCAGAACCGTTGTGGTCGGGAAGAAGTGCCGGACGAGCACACCGTGCAGGCGCGCTCTGGCTTCCTCTCCGGGATCCCTCGGATAAGCGTCGATACAGACCTCAATTCCCACTACGCATGCCGGTGAAGCGAAACCATATTCTCCTTCAATATCCGCAAGGATCTCCCGGACGACCCTGAAATCAGGCTCCTGGACGCGAAGCCGATACCTGCTGCTGGTTCCGCCTGGGCCGACATCCAGCGCTTTTGGGTACTCCTTGCGTCCGGTCAGGCTCTCGATGCGCTTGTTCAGCTGCCAGTGCTGGGAAGGTCGGCCGAGTCCGAACTCGACTTCGATCCAATCGACCACAGAGGCCCACCTGTAGGCGTCGAGATCAATCCGTGGCCGGAGTGCTGCTCGGCCCTGAAATCGTTTCTGTGCGCTCCTGAGAGTCTCCTCGGCGTACTCGAGTTCGACGGGCGCATCGAGCGCTTTGTCGCGATGAAGGATTACTGTGCGGGTTGGAATCATAAGGGGTGTCCGGCTTTTGCTAAGCCGTTCCGATAGGCGGCAACCTGCGGTCGATCCAGCGCTATGAACAGGAAGGTGTCCTTGTGTTGCGGATACGCAACAGGAAAATGTGCGCCGCCACCCCGGTTTTGGCTATACTCAAAGAGCCAGACAAGGAAACGCACATGACCATCCGATACGACCATAACATGCTGCCATCATCTTGTGGATCACGTCCATCGACTGACCGATCCGGCAGTCCGTAACATCAGAGGATAGGCATGTACGTGAATTCAATTGAAGCCCCCGTCATTTCTGCGGCCAATGACAACAATCCGCCCTGCGGCGATAATTGGGAATGTGAAACGGACAGCATCGATATGAGCGACTATATGGTGCAGTTCACGCCCGAGGCTGCAGCCCGCCTTGGCCTTGGGTCCGCTACGTTATCAATCGGCTACCTCGAATACCTTATGGATGGATATGTAGCCGAAGCGGACGAGGAGGCTTCACGTCGGGTGATTGCGCTTATGGACAAGCACGCCGGGCCGGGATGGTGGTGATCAAGTACATCGGAAAAGCTAGCGCTGTCGTAGGAGCCTGGAATGGAGGGTTCCCCTTTAGCGAAGCCTCTCGAAGAGCTGCCATGTGTCTGGCAGAAAATCAGGCGCGGTGCGGACATTCGTCTGCATCGCAGCCAAGCTTTGCTATAAAGAAACCAAGGGAACAGGATCGCCGCAGATGAGCGCATATTCAGCAATGCTCCAAATGAAATAGGTCCGGTTGGTCGCCGGACCTTGGTCACAAGGAGAAAAACATGTTCAATATTGAAACTGTCGGCGGAAACGATTCGTGTTTCTCGTTCGAGTATCCGCCGGAAATCGATGTGAAGACGGGGATCAGCGGCCTGACGCTGCCGAAGCGTGAGTTCTATCTCATGCTCGCCCGTGATGTCGAAATTGATGCACCTGAGCGCGCAGCATTTTATCGTGAGGCTGCCTCGCATTTTCCCGACTGTGACGGTCATGGATACGAGGTTGATCGCGACGGAAACCGGAGGATCCTTGTCGATTTCGATGACTGGGACGAGTTGACTGATGAGCAGCGCTTGCTCCGCGGGAACCGCAATGCTGCGATCGCGGTCCTGGATCGGCTCCGCTTCCACCTGGAGATGATGGAGGACGAGGTTGAGCTCAAGGACGAGGTCGACACCATCCGCCGTGCGCTTAACGACATCGTTGAGCCTCTGTCCATGACTTGACCGAAGTGAGCGCGGCAGGAAACCTGCCGCGCTTTGGTCTCGTTGCATTGATCCTTCACAGGAGGTTAGGCGCCGTTACCGCAGAGCCACTGTGATCCGGGCGGCAACCAGGTGCTCCTCTATGGCAGTTGAAATATATCCACGGTCGCAGGACAACATTTGATCCCCGGCATGTAATCGAAATGCATATTGCATCAATTTCAGGATCAGAAGGTGTCTGATTGATCTTGGGGAAAGCCGAGCAGAATATGTTTTCGCCACTGGCTAACAAGGAGATCGCATCGCGTGGTCATGCGGAAAGTCATGGCCAAATACGATCCCCGGTTGTTTTTCGGCTGTTGGCGGATCATGCGATGTGGACCAGCGTTGCCGCGCATGTCGTTTTAACGCCATAGATTGACAGAACAACGAAAAAGCCGTTTTTCGATTAAAAGCGACAACTTTTGGGAAAGCTCTGTCAACGTACGGGTGCGTTTCGAAGGTTTTTCGATCTCAGAGTGTCAACGTCACGGCATGATAAGTTGACGGTGGGCGCACGAATTTTCGGAAAATGTTACGTAAAGCTTGATGTTGTCAACGGGAATGTAAACTTTCAAAATCCCGCCCTGGTTGTATTTGTCATTATGGGAGGTTAGGCGCCACCCTATGCTGCCCACGCAAAAGGCATCCCGATCGATGTTCCTCTGGATCCCTAGGACTTCGATCTTTCGACATGTCGGCTCAGGAACACGCCTCGTGATTCCATCAGCGTTGCAGGCGGCCAGCTTCAATCGTTATCCACAGAATGTGCATTGATAAGCATTTGCTTACACTGGGGTTTTTGTGATCGTTAGTGGGCTCCATTTGTGCGGAGCCCACCATGACCAAATATAGCATTGAGACAGTAAGTGCGCACATCAGGCGGATGCATCCTGGATGCCCAGAATTCGCTGTAGAATGGTTCGCTGCGGAAATCTCGGCGAAAAACTGGAGGCGCGTCACCTTAGGCAAGGCTGTCGGTATCACCATGCAGACCCACCTGCGTCACAATCACACTGACTATGACACTCTTTTACTATGCGGGATCGGTCGGCGGGAGGCACGAAAACGCGTCCAGCCACGGATCACCGCAATGATCCTGAGCTGGAGCCGGCACAGCGTAATGGTGGAGGAGACGACGGTGCAGTCGGAAGGTCGTCAAGAAGGTTCAGCCAACAATGACACCTAATCATCGCAACTGGCAGCATCTCGGGAGTTTCTTGTGCGCTCGGATCCAGGAGCTCGGATACCGCGGCTTGCCGCTGGATGAGCTCATGGAGCGTCCGAGCGGGACCTACATAACTTTCCTGCTCACTGGCAGAGCAAAGCTGAAATTTGAATATGTGCAACCCATAGCGCAGGCGCTCGAGTTGGATGAAGACCAGCTTTTCTGGACCGCGTTGGAGGGGATGCTCGAAGTCGAAGATGCCGTCTATTTCAGAAAATATTTCCAGCGCCTGAAGGTGCGCAAAAAAAAGAAGAAAAGAAAGCAGAGCTGAAATGCCGTCCGACGGCGTCCAAGCTCCGTGCCCATGCTAGGCACTCAGCCCGTTGACGGGTCCCAAACTGTAGCCATTCCCCGTTGCGCCATGGGTGCAGATTGGCCCGGAGCTAAACGCGCCTGCTGCGGTGTCACGTCCGCGCCGTTCTACAGGGGTGTCGCTCGCGTCGAACTCCCTGCGACATTCCCACGTGACCCTTCGCTATAAATAAATCATCAGCATCAACAAGCGAGCAGATGAAATGAATGACTTGCCAATCCTCAACTACCTTTCCGAGCGTGCCGCGGCGGCCGGTGTCAACCTTGAGAGCGCCGATGGTCCTTCCGGAACAACCGGGCACCTGCTTTACCTAGTCTTCCACAGCAATGCAAAGTTGCCGCTCGACAGGGTGAGCGATGTGGCTACCTTTGTCGGATGCGATGCTCGGGATCTGTTTCGCTTAGCGCTCGCGCAGTTTTACAACAGCGACACCATTCATCTCCTGGAGCGCATGCTTGCTCCGCCGGAGATGAATGCTGCTGAAGTGGCTTGGCTCAGCCTCATTCGGCAGGCGGCGGGTGAGGAGCTTGAACCGCCGAACCGTTTTGCGCGTCGCTTAGTTGCGGCTCTGGTGGGAGGCTGCAAGGGCTAGAGTTCATGCCGGGCTTTCCACCAGCTGCACGATTTCTGCAGGCTTTAACAAAAAAGATCTCGAGGCTGTTCTTCTCAGCGCGTTGTCGGCAATAGTCGGCTGTTGCCGTTCGGACGAAGGCCCGGCGAACAGATCCTTATTATGCTAAGTCGACATCGAAATTTGGTATGATTTGGCGGGCGCGATCGAGCATTTGATTCCTAACAGCGTCCAGCTCTTCGGCGACGCCTTCACCAAGTTTGAACATGCCGCAGCTGGGATCATTGCAATCGCAATGCTGGATCGAGCCATCTTCCATGCGTAGCCTAAAAAGCCGGCGAAGCCTGTCAAGATCACGTACAATCCGTTGAAGTGCCTCACGCGTTTTGGGGGCGCTGATATGTTGAATCGATGGAAGACGACGGATGGTTACACCGTCACGTGTTTTCCAAACCCCGGTGTTGAGTGCGCTAATTGTGTTCGAAATTGCGTCTTGAAAATCGAACAGTCGTGTTTCTGCGTGAAAGGGAGTCCGGAAGGCGGGACGATCAAATGGGAGGCGAAGCAGAGCCAGCGCCTCCTGATCGCTCAGCTCGGCGAATTCATTCACGAAGGCGAGAAGACCGGTTCCATCGTCTGGAAAGATTTCGCCATCAACAAACCGCCTAAGCAGGAATTCGCCGTGCAGTCGGAGGTGCTCCTCAAACTCTACACCTGACCAAATTGTCACATGCGAAATCCCTAAGTTCTTTCCCACCCTTGCCACTTTGTCGCGCTGTTCAGCTGATACTTTGGCTCGGCAGACCAACAGAAATGCATCAAGGGCACCAGCGTCAGCTGCCGCTGCGCGTGTCATGTCACGCTTCGCCTTCTCAAGCGTCAGTACTTTGCGGTTGACGCACTGAACCACTGTCCGCCGATCAGGAACATCATCGAACAATTCTGTTGCAATAATATCGCGGCCGAGGTCGCTCCCGGTCTGGCCATACCATGCGACGTCACGCCATCCGGCTCGAAGCAGATAGGCGAAGACAAGCCGTTCGAACTCTAACCCATCATAGTCTTCGAAGTGGATCGGCTTGACGGTAATCATCGGCATGCGTGTCATTATGAAAGCCAACTTTCCAATATCGTAGGCCAGGGCGACAGAGATTTTCCACGAAATGAATGCTCGTCATAGACGCATCAATTCGCAAAAACAATTTCTCGGGCTGCTTCCGCGGCCCGTTTCATGCGAGACCTTCAACAAGTCAGGGCGACCGAATTCATCCCCGCTGATAGTTTAGTCCACAAGGTGACTGCCAGCATCCGCTGACATGGTAGGCAAGCACCTTTACTCGTAAGTCTATGGCAGGATATCGATAAGTGAGGGCATCACCCAAGTGTCCGTTGCTGACGATCCGATTAGGACACGCTGGGATGGTGCGCAACGGAGGAGTCGCGCCAGAGTGGAAAGCATTGATAACGTTGAATATGTTCTAAATCCTGCGTTTTGGCTAAATGGCCAAGCCCTAGGATTTCCCGTAAATTTCGACCTTGTATTGAAGCATCTCCGCCAGGATATGCGAGATGACTGGTATTTCGATTGCCTGCAGTATGATGATCTTTTCAAAGATCCCGCCGAGGCGAAGCGCATCATTGTTTCGCTACTGCACGAATGGAACGGTGTGTATGTCGGCAATCGGAGCATTGTCCGGAACATACCGAAGAAGGGATATGGGGAGCGTTATGGGTTGGAGACTGACTTCTTCGACCGCTTTATCTATCAGGCTATCTGCAGTTTCCTGATACCGTTTTACGATCCGCTTCTGGGGCACCGAGTGTTGAGCTACCGTTACGAGCCAGCGCCGTTGGACCAGAAGTATCTCTTCAAGAATAAGATTGATCGCTGGTTTACTTTCGAGGGCGTAACCCTGACGTTCCGTAGGTCAGGACATCATCTTCTTATCACCGACCTAAGCAACTTCTTTGAAAACGTGTCGCGTACACAGATCGTGGATACGCTCGAAAGGTCGATTCCCGATCTCGTGGCAACCGGCTCGGAAAAGCTACAGATACGCAACGCAATCGCTACACTCGACCGACTACTTACTAAATGGATGTTCAGCCAGGATCACGGCCTGCCACAGAACCGCGACGCCTCCTCCTTCCTGTCCAACATACTGCTTTCACCAGTGGACAGGGAAATGACGAACAAGGGCTATGATTATTATCGCTACGTTGATGACATTCGTATCATCGCCGACACCGAGCTTCACGCCCGACGTGCGCTGCAGGATTTGATAAGGCAACTCCGGACAGTCGGTCTCAACATCAACGCAAACAAAACGGCAATTCTCGCCCCGGATGTTTCAAGTACGGAAGTCGCGAAGCACTTTCCCTCTCAGGACAGCTCTACCATTGCTATTAATCAGATGTGGCAGTCGCGCAGCCGTCGCGTCGTCACCAAGTCGGTCACCTATATCTTCGACATTTTGAGCAAATGCATTGCGGCGGGTGACTCGCAGACCCGTACTTTCCGCTTCGCAGTGAACCGGGTGTCAAAGATTGTCGAGTCCGGTCTCTTTGATATAGGCGATGCACTATCGGTCAACCTGCTCGAAACCTTAATGCGCTCGCTCTCTGAGCATGCGGTCACCACCGACCAGTATTGCCGGCTGATCGCTGTTTTGGACCAAGATGGGCGATGCCTTCCAGCGTTGGAGACATTCCTGCTCGCAGAAGACAGAGCTATCCACGACTGGCAGAACTACAATATATGGATGCTGCTCGCGACGAGGAGATACCGCTCCGATGAGCTCGTGGCCTTAGCAGGACGGAAGTTGCAGCAGGAAGTGAAGTCTGGGGAGGCGGCAGCCATTCTTATCTGGCTGCGTTGCGTGGACGAAAAAAATCTTCTTGAGAAGTGCGTTGAGGAATTTCACTCTCTGCCGTTCCAGAACGCCCGCTACCTCTTGATTGCCACGTCTATACTCGAAAAAGACGCGTTAAGATCCCTCTATGGCACGGTCCCGATCGGGCTCAAGGGGACCAGCGGCAGAGCCGAGCGTCACATTAATGAAGACGGTCTACCGTTCGCCGTACGCGACACCACAGATCTTCTGAACCTTGTCGACGAGGTCAGTGGCTATGATTGAAATAAGCTACAGGTTGATGCTTTTCGTCCGAGATTTCACCGGCAGAGGGGCTGACTCATTCTACTGGTTCCAAGACGGCCAACTTCAGGAAACTGACGCCATTGGCATCATTGATTTCGCTGGGATCGTAGTGTGCCACGATTTCTGGATGATCCGTGACGCTTTGTTTGACAAGACGGGGACATTGCCAAGCAAGATCGTTGATCTGGATGAGCTCCGTATCTCAATCAGCGGAGACCCCGGGGACCGAACCGCCCGCGAGAAGCGCGACTTGACTACGCAGCTCGGACGTTATGGAGCCGACGAGGAAGTCTGCAACGCATATCGGAAGATGTTCAACAAGGGCGTGGCCTTCGATTTAAGCGTAGCCACTAAAGCAGCGACAGCAATCGCAGCAATGTATCTCGATCTCTGCACGCAGGCATCTGCCAATGGTGAGTTTGAACGATTTTTCTCTGTCGAGGTCCCTGTATACCATATTCTTCAGCTCACCATGGCAGCTGGAATTCCGATTAACGCGACCGGACTTTCGGAGATGCGATCGCAGGCCGAGCATGATTATTTTCTATCTTTGAAGAACTACTCCGCAAAACACGATATGCCGCTCGAGACTCCGAGCAAGCGCGCGATCGAGGCTAAACTGCTTCTGGAGGGCTTCGAACTAAACGAGGTTTCCGTCGAATACCTTCTTGAATTCGTACCGCACGAGCGTGACTTCGGTGACGATACCAGGGCACTTCTTGCCTTGGATACAGTCCGTCGTGTGCTCGGTTCCCTTACTTTGAACAGTAGCAACATTCGGCCGATCGTTGACGTGTTCGGATCGCGCACATCGCGCATCCACCTGCGCAGTCCTAGCCTACAGAATATACCGAAACGGTTCCGGTCGATCATCAGTGCGCACGTCGGCGCCCAACTTAGCTATGTCGACTTCGACCAATTTGAGGTGGGCATCATGGCAGCTCTCTCTGGCGACGAGGAACTTAAGCGCCTCTACGCGGCAGGCGACATGTACGACCTTTTTTCGACCACGCATCTCGGTCTCGTGGGCAACCGGAAAGCCGCCAAACAGCTGTTTCTTTCCTACGCATATGGGATGAGTCGAAAAGCTCTAGTCGACGCGGCATACTCACTCGGGGTGGACCGACAGAAGGCGAAAGAGGCGTTCCGGCTCTTTCAAAAGTATGAGGAATGGAAAAAGTCAGTATGGGATGATTTCCAGCGCAACGGTCGCGTGACCACCGTGTTTGGCAATCACTACAGAAGGAGCGGCCGGGGGCAGCTTACAGGTAAAGAGCAGCGATCGGCCGTCAGCCAGATTGTTCAAGGGACGGCCTCTTTGATATTCAAGCAAGCGCTGCTCGCCGCCGCCTCCGTCGACGATGTGAGGTTGATCTTACCAATGCACGACGCGCTCCTCTTCGAGCACAGGTTCGCGGAGACCCCGGGCAAGGTCGTGCAGGTCTTCGAGAGCGTCATGACTGAGGTCCTTAGTGGACGCGTTACTGGCAAGGCGTCGATCAATGACTTTGCTGAGCTTGAGAAAGTCTCGTCCACCAAATAGTTGCAGAAACCTGACGATCTCCAGGTGTCACGCCGGTGCTGGCCTAACGCGAGGCCACCCGACCTGCAGCGCTCAATATGATAACGGGCAAGTGTCCAGCCCAGATGCGCTCCGGCAAATATTGTCATTCAGGCTTTAGACTGTACACCGTAGGAATCGAGCATACGAATCAATAGCGCTACTGCTTCGGGGAGTGGAGAGGATTGGAGCCAGTATTCGGTTGGGTAAGCCTTACGCCTAGGGCCTTAGCTCGGGCCCGCGCGCAGTTAAACGAAAAAGGTCAAGGCGTAAGGGATGAAGTGGGTTTTCTTCATCTCCATCAGCAATACGCTGACCGCTTCTTTCCGGGTACCTCGGTGCTACACACCCGCCTAAGATATGCGCTTTTCGTACCCTGGCTGTTTCTGGACCAATCTGGAAAATCTTCATCGAATGCGCAAGATGCAATGAAGCGGGCTGAAATCGACCTTGCGAAGCGGCTGAAGGACAGCGGGGAACATGGCGTCATCGGTGGCCTCACGTGGCCTCGCTTGGCGGATCAACCTCCTTCCAGCACTTATTGGTCCGCTTTGGGTGCTTGGGGCATTTTGCGGCGTGACGGACACAACCGCGTTCCGGGTCGTGGAGCCGTTCACGCTCGCCTCTCCGTCGCGCGGCCCGTACTGGATGACGAGCAGCGCCCACTCATCGACGTCGAGGCACCGTTTGTTGCTCTGCCGTCCCCTCCCATGAACTGGCGGACCGATGCGTCCCTATCCTTCAATTTGACAGACGTCGAGCGTGAGTTTCTCCGCAGTCGGTTAGTTAACATTCCTGCGCCTGAGCCTTTCAAACACATGTCCCTTTTCAGTCAGCTGGCCCACCACCAAATCGATCCCCCCGCGTCTCCGTGGCATAAGACAATCATCAAACTTGCCGGCCCGGACGCTGCGCCTCTCAGGCGCGCGCGGGCGATCGCCGCCCTGGCCGCGATTGGTCGCGGTGTATATGCGGCCCTTGTCGAGGATCGCCGTGAGCGTCTGGATCGTCGTGAGACGCCGCGGCTGCACCGCGCGCAACTTGAGCGGCTGCTCAAAGAGTATGGCCCACACGCAACCTCTGAGCTGAACAGCGCTAATCTGCATCTCGTCGAGGATGATATCGGCCCCTTGCCGCTTCGACTTCGGGCCTTACTCAGAGAGACGTTGGATTGGGTCTACGAAGGCTCGACTGATCCGTCTATATTGGTTCAAGTCTATGAAGCGGCTGAGGGCCGCAAGGGCTTGCGCTCAAGGCTACCCGACACCGCCAGCGCGCGAACCCGACGCGCCGAGTGGGAGCCCCATGATCATCCCGTCGGCTACCCACTCCATTATCGTTGGGGCACCGTGAGCGGGCTTCTGTCTGATCTCCGAGGGCAGCGACCATGAGCGGAGAGGTGCCCTGGCAGATGATAAGCATTCTGGATGCCCTGCGTCCGCAACCGAGTTGGAGGGCGGACTTAGCCATCATAGCCTCGTATTCAGCGGATCCAATTTCAATCGTCGCGGCTCTGCTCGCTCTTGTAGGACGCGATGATGAGGATCGTCCGGCCGCTCGTCGTGATCTCGCCGATGCGATCGAGGCAGCAAGGGACAAATTCAGAGTTGTTATTCAAAGGGGGAGGCTCGCGAAAATGGCGCGAACCCCACGTCTAACGGGGGTCTTAGACCAGTTTTTGCGAGACGTGGCTTTCGACGAGCGCCACCAAAGCTGGCACCCTAAAGCGGCTTTGGTGAAGGTCGCTTCAGATAAGAATGTAGAGTGGCGCTTGTGGATCGGCAGTCGAAACCTCACGGCCCAGGAGAACCGTGATCTCGGCCTTGTGCTAGTCGCACGGCCTGGCGAGCAGGGGCGCCGGATCCCCGGCATCGAAAACATCGTTGCCGCCCTAGCCGAACGCGCAGATCTTCCTGGCGTATCAGCGCGTCGACTAGTCACTGAGGTTGCTACACTCAAGTGGAAGGCTCCAGCTGGCGTCCGGGTAGAGCGTCTTCAAATTAGCACAGGGAAAAGTGAGTGGGATTTGCCGAGCTTGCCCAAGAAAGTCGATGCTCTCACTGTCGTAAGCCCCTTCTTGGATGCCGGTTTTCTTCGCCATTTAGCCAAGACCGCCTCAGGCAGCGGGCGCCAACTTCTATCGACTCGTTTTGAAATCGAACGGCTTGCGGCAACTTGCCGACTATTCGGAGACTCATTGGCGTTAGATGCGCCTGACTATCCACCGACTGCCTTTGATGTCTCAGATCTCGTCCATTCAAATCCCGCATCAGCCGCTGAGGAGGGCGAGGAACTCGGCCGGGGCCTTCACGCCAAAATCCTACACATCCGCCAAGGCGATAGGCGACGCCTCTGGATGGGCAGCGCGAACGCTACTCAACGCGCTTGGTCCGGGCGTAACGTCGAGATCATAGCCGAGCTTTCCATCGATAAGTCGGTCGAGGCCGGCCTCATGAGCCTCGTTGCTGAAGCGCGGCCGATCCGGTGGGAAGACGGTGCCGCGCTGAACGATGTCGAGGCCGATAAGGACGAGCTTGAACGTGCACGCGCCGAAGTTTCCGCTCGTTGGAAGGGGGAGATCGTGTGGGATAAAGAAAGCATTCGATTGCGCCATTCATCCACTCTTCACCCTTCAGACACCCGCATCAACCTCGAGGCCGGGCTAATCACTGGCGGTTTAGAAATATGGCCTGCCGGTGAAACCGAACTCAATCTTGGACCCTACCAGACGGCGGACCTGACCGAACTTGTCCAGCTGAGGCTGACATTGGGCAGCGTGAGCTGCGAGTGGATCATGCAAGCGCCGGCCACGCCTCCGTTTGGCACCGAGCGAGACCGAGCGGCCTTCATGAGTTCAATGGGCGCGCGTGAGTTCTTGTTCTGGGTCGCTGACACCATGCGCGGCGCATCTGCTCCCCCAAATGAACCGGATTGGACAGACGATAATCCCTCGCGAGGTCGGTCTAATAATGCGGCGGCGACTTGGACGGCTGACTTACCGACCCAAGAAGAGGTTTTGGGCATCTGGTCTCGGTCACCCACTATCTACAAAACCATTCAGCACCGGATCAGCACGTATCTACCGGCGCTTCTCGAGCATACGCGAACAATGGACCCTGATGGCCACACACAACTGCTGCTGTTCGCCCAGATGTGGGCGGTCTGCGAACAGGGTTTAGGGGCTCCGCTGTGAGGTTGGCGCGGGAGTTTCAGACTGCGACCGTGAACGCTGCACTTACCGCCTTCGCTACCAAAGGGAGCCGTCGCCGGTATTTGGTTGCCGATGAGGTCGGCTTGGGGAAAACCGTTGTCGCGCGCGATGTGGTTGAAGCCTTAAGTCGTAAAGCTGGTCGCCCGCTGGTTGTCTATTATGTTGCTAACGGCTCAGCGATTGCTCACCAGAACAAGCCTCGCGTTGTTGAATTTCTCGAGAAAACGGAGATGAAGAAGGCTGTTCGAACGCCAGACCGCCTTTCGCTTGTCGCGGTTAGTACCCCGCCTGACGCATCTGTCGCCATTTACGCCTTGTCGCCCGATACTTCGTTTCCGAGAACTAGTCGGTCGAGTCTAAGTGGAGGAAAGGCGGTCGAGCGTGCGTTTGTCGGTTTGTTGCTTCTAAAAGCTTACCCGTCCGTGCTTCCCAAGCTCCCGGACAACTTTCTTCAACTGCAAGCGACCTCCGGATGGCATGGCGCTTTAGCTATAGCGCGCAAACGGATGAACGATGCGCCTCCAGGCCTCGTCGCCCGGTATCGGGACGCGCTCCAACGAGAGTTCGCGGAACTGAAGATGTCGGGAGCAACGCAGTCGTTTGCCGCCTGTCTTATCGATATGGCTTTGCTCAATCAACGCGCTTTTATAGGTCGTCTTCGTCGGGCGTTATGCCTAGCGTGTTTGATACATCAGCCGCCAGACATCATCATTTTGGACGAGTTCCAGAAGTATCGCGATCTATTAGAGCGCGAAGGGGCCGTCGATCCGCTGATGGCGCAGCTGCTAAAGGGCAATGGTAAGAGGCCGCCCGCGCTCCTGTTATTGTCGGCGACGCCCTACAAACTGTTTGCGTCGCGTTGGGAAGAAAGCCAGGGTGTCCAAGCCCATCAGGAGCTTTTCGAACTGATCGATTTCTTGGCGGGGGACAAGGTCAAGGTCGAGGCGCAGACGCACTTCAAAGCATTCGGTGATAAGCTCCGGCTTCTTGCGCAGGCCCCGCCAGCGGATCGCTTGCCGTTAGTCAAAGAGGCGGCCGCTTTACGAAATCAACTTCAGGCGCTTCTCTCGCCAGTGATAGGGCGGACCGAACGCGACGGCTTCACGCGTGCTCACGGCAACCTTGAACCTAACCTTCGTCGCCTATCCGCCACTTCAGAGGTCGCTGACGTTGCAGTTTATCGCCACCTTGTTCGCTCGAGCGAGCCGAAGCGCAAAGCGGATGCCTTAGCATACTGGTCCTCCGTGCCGCTACCGGCACAGGCCCTCGGTCAGCGGTATGCAATTTCTCGGGATCGCATCTTCAAACCCATGCGCGGCCTGACGGCATTGACACGACGGCGGCGTGACGACTTAGCCCCTGTAAAATGGCCGGATGCGAAATTGAGGGCTTTGGCGGCTACTGCGCCTGCCGAGAAGCTCGCCCTGCCGTGGATAGCGCCCTCCCTCCCGTGGTGGGATTTGAGCGGCGCCTGGGCTGACCAAAGTACAGAAGCAAAGCTTCTGATGTTCAGCCGATTCAAGGCGACACCGCCAGCCGTAACCAGCTTATTGAGCTTCGGTGTGGAAGCGCGCTGGATGGATCGGCGCGGAGGTTATGAGAAGGCTTACGCCCGAAGAAAAATTAAACTGTCGGGCTCTCCTGGTCCTGTTATGGCCGCCTTCCACCCCTCTATCTGGCTTATTCGAAACACTGATCCGGCGACCGCTCCCGATCTGTCTGGTGCGGGCGTGCGTCGCTGGGTACGTAAGGCGTTAAAAGTTGCGCTGCGTGAACTCAAGATAGAAGTCGTGCGCTCGAGCGCAAAAAAACGTGAGCGGCGTCGGTCGATCGGCCGTGTTCTATCCGGGATCGAGCAACAGGCCGGTTTGAGCGAGCGCTCCGCAAACGCATGGGCCGTGGTTGTGGAGAATGACCGAATGGCCAAAGCTTCGGTCCAAGCTTGGCGCGAGGCGGAGCCCCTGAGCTGGATATCGCCTCGTGAACTCGAGGATCTCGTCACTTATGCCATTGCTGCGCCTGGCGTCATTGTCGGGCGAGCGCTGTTGCGTCACGCTGCAGACACGCTCAACGTCGAGACCTACCCCTATGTGGTCCGACTGAGTTGGCAAGGCTTGCGCCGTTACCTCGACAATCCGGTAATACTGTCTGCGATCAGTGGCGCCAGCGCCGTCGATGGTATCTTGGCGGCGACCTTTGCTGGGAATTTGGAGAGCGTGCTGGACGAGCACCTCTGGATCCGGAGCGCCTCCCACGAAGGCGTGGAGGCTTTAGCCAAAGACCTGCAATCGTCGCTTCGTCTCATCAGCGGCGGGTTCAGTTTCCATGCGCTTGGCGAAAAGGAGCGGTTGCGCCTTCGCTGCCATGCCGCGATGCCGTTTGGTGACACCGAGGCGGCTCCGCCTCTTAAGGCTGGCGCACCAGCCTCAGAGATTGAGGAAGATATAGGTCCTGTCCGACCTGACGAAATCCGCCAGAGCTTTAATTCACCATTCTGGCCGCATGTGCTAGCGACCACGTCAGTCGGCCAGGAGGGGTTGGATTTCCACACTTGGTGTTCGCGAATCGTTCATTGGGATTTACCGTCTAATCCGCTTGACCTAGAGCAGCGAGAAGGGCGCATCCAGCGTTATGGCGGCCTCTCCATTCGGCGCCGACTTGGGTTGGTAATGAGGGAGGGTGTGTTCGCTGATTCTACAGCCGCCGCCTCTCCCTGGCGTCGCCTCGCCCGCCTCGCTGAGGAGCAACTGGCTGAGAAGGGTGGGCTGAGCCCATGGTGGATTTTACCCGAGGCACGAGTGACGCGTGAGGTATTTGAGCGCCCCTTTGGCCGTGACATTCATCGCTACCAAGTGCTTCGCGAGCAGCGCTTTCTATATCGGTTGGCGCTCGGCCAGCCGAACCAAGAAGACCTCCTCGATATATTAGCCAAAAGCGACCCCGAGCTTCTCCCCGTATTGCAAGAGCTAGCCCTCGACCTCTGCCCATTCCGCCTGGCGCAAAAAACGGCCACCACAACTCGAGCGCTAGAGGCGCCTAAGGGGCAGCCAAAGCGGTCTTGACGTCCTAGACACTCAACGCGTTCTCGAAGCGTAATGAACCGGAATGCTGGAGCGGCAAACTGTTCCGGTCGGCCTACCGGTTTGGTGAGCAAGTTATTGATAAATATAGAAAAAGAGAGATTGGCTGGGGAACCTGGATTCGAACCAAGATTAACGGAGTCAGAGTCCGTCGTTCTACCGTTGAACTATTCCCCAGCAGGGAGCGGCTTGTGGCCGGCTCATCGGTGTGCGGCGCTTATAACCAAAGTTTTCGAGATTGCAAATACCGTTTTCAAAAAACTTTCATCCCAATTTTCATTGCTGTGGATGACACACGCGCGTCTTGCTCGGGCCATCGTCATGTGCGGCCAAAAAGGCGTTGGCGAATGTGCCCGTCGCTGTTATCCTAACGCCAACGAAACACCAGATGCCTGCAGCAGTCCCATTTCACGGGGTTCGTGCGCGGCGAGACGGAAAAGATCAGTGATGGACCCCGACAGCGGCAAAGAGCCGCCAGATGGCGGGGCGTCGACGGCAGGGCGCAGCGGAAAGAACCGCAGGCGCCGAAAGGCAAAGCAGAACGGCAAGCCCCGTTCCGCGGCCCTACCTGCGCGTGGCGGCGAAACCGGCGTGACCGGTGAAGCCCGACGTCCCGAAACGAACGATGACGGCATGCCTGTGCGCAAGCGCAAGCGCCGTCGTTCGCGTGGTGGTGCGGCCTCTCAAGCTGCGCATGGCAACAATACCTCTCGTCATGAACAGGGCGATGCGGCTTCGCGCAGCCAGGCCCATGGTAGCGAGCATGCCACGCATGGTGCCGGTCAGCCGGGCGAAGGGCGTGGCCATGGTTCGCCAAGCGGTGTTCAGGTTTCCGGCCAAAATCAGGGCCAGAACCAAACTCACCACCAGGGCGAGAACCCGGGGCAGGGGCAAGGCCCCGGCAAGGGTCGAAATCGCCGTCGCAACAAGAACCGCAATACCCGCAGCCCGCAGGTGCGCCCACTGGCGCCGGCCGGAAAGCAGGCGGAAAAGCAGCGCGACAACCGCGGCGGCAAGGCCGATGCGCGCGATGGCGGCGCGATCCTTCCCGACATGGCGCGCGAGGCAAAGCTGCGCCATGGCCAGCATCCGGCCTTCGAGCCGCGCAGCGGCCGCAACGATCGGTCGCAGGACAGGCCGCATGAGCGTGGAGCGCATGATCGCAACGCGGATCGCGGCCGGGAAAACCTGTCTCATCCCGACGATCTTTATGCAGCGCTCGATCTCGGCACAAACAATTGCCGCCTGCTGATCGCCCAGCCGACGCGGCCTGGCCATTTTCGTGTCGTCGACGCGTTTTCGCGTATCGTGCGTCTGGGCGAGGGGCTTGGCGCCACCGGCCGCCTGTCGGAAGATGCGATGGATCGCGCGGTGGATGCACTGCGCGTCTGCGCGTCGAAACTCGCCAACCGGCCGATCAAGCGCATGCGGCTGATTGCCACCGAAGCCTGCCGCGCCGCCGAAAACGGTGAACTGTTTTTGTCGCGCGTGACGGCGGAAACCGGTCTGGATCTGGAAATCATCGATCGCGAAACCGAAGCACGGCTTGCCGTATCGGGTTGCTCGTCGCTGGTCGGGCGTGAAGCGCGCTCCGTCGTGCTGTTCGATATCGGCGGCGGATCGTCGGAAATCGCCGTCATCCGCATCGGAGATCAGCGTTCCTCGCGCCTTGCCAGCCACATCACCGACTGGACCTCGCTGCCGGTCGGCGTTGTGACGCTGTCGGAACGCCATGGCGGCCGCGATGTCACGCCGGACGTGTTTTCGGCCATGGTCACCGAAGTCGAAGGCATGCTGAAGAAATTCCATTGCCCGCCGATCGACATGAATTATGTCGGCGCAGGGCCTGAGGATTTTTACCTGATCGGCACCTCGGGCACCGTGACCACGCTGGCCGGCGTGCATCTCGATCTGCCGCGGTATGATCGCCGCCGGGTCGATGGTGTCTGGTTGTCCAACAGCGAAGTCGATGCCATGCAGCACAAGCTGTTGTCCTGGGATTTTGCCGGCCGCGCCGCAAACCCTTGCATCGGGCCGGATCGCGCCGATCTGGTTCTGGCCGGCTGCGCCATTCTCGAAGCCATCCGCCGCCGCTGGCCGAGCACCCGCATGCGCGTTGCCGATCGCGGCTTGCGTGAAGGCATATTGACCGAAATGATGGCCGATGACGGCGTCTGGCGCAGGCACCGTGTTCGCAAGGACGCCGGCCGCGACGGCGATATCGGCACAAAGCCTGCGCGCCAGACGCAGCAGGCACCGCAATCTTCAGGAGCAAGGCGATGACGAAACCGCCCATCGGCCGCAAGCTCGGCCAGAAGGTCAAGAGCGGCAAGCTGAAGGCGTCCTCGCGCCGTTGGCTGGAGCGCCATATCAACGATCCTTATGTGCAGCGTGCAAAGCTGGAAGGATATCGCGCCCGCGCGGCCTTCAAGCTTTTGGAAATCGATGAAAAACATCAGATCCTCAAGGGCGCGCGGCGCATCATCGATCTGGGTGCAGCCCCGGGCAGCTGGTCGCAGATCGCCGCCAAGGTCACCAATTCGACCGATGAGGATGTCCGCGTCGCCGCCATCGATTTTCTGGAAATGGCGCCGCTGCCGGGTGTCAAAATCCTGCAGCTCGATTTTCTCGATGACGATGCGCCACGCCTGCTGATCGAAGCGATCGGCGGCACACCGGATCTCGTCGTCTCCGACATGGCGGCGCCGACCACCGGCCATCACCGCACCGACCACCTGCGCACCATGCACCTGTGCGAAGTTGCAGCCTATTTCGCCATCGAAGTACTTGGTCCGGGCGGCCATTTTCTGGCCAAGACCTTCCAGGGCGGCACGGAAAAGGACCTGCTGGACATGCTGAAGAGGCATTTCAAGCAGGTCATCCACGTCAAGCCGGGCGCATCGCGTCAGGAATCGGTGGAAATGTTCCTGCTCGCCAAGGGGTTCAAGGGCCGTCAGGCCGATGTTTCGGATCCGCGCGATGAAACCGGCGAATATGTCGACGAGCGCGAAAACTGGAAAGAAGATCACGGCAACTGATCGGTTGCCGTCACTCCCCGGCGGGCTTTGCGCGCAGGCCGGGGCCATGGCCGGACGCCACCGCACCCGCATATCTGTCGAGCGGCAGCAGCGGAATGATGGCCAGGAGCGACATCACCGACACCGCGTAGAAGGCGAGATGAAAATCCGCGAGTTGCAGATGTGTACCTGAGATCGCCGAGGCCGCTTCCAGAATGGAGGCGGCAAAGGCCACCCCGAGCGCCAAACTCACCTGCTGGAACACTGAGGACATCGAGGTTGCCTGGCTGGCCTGCGCATCCTCGATTTCGGCATAACTCAGCGCATTGGCGCCGGTGAAGAAAAACGAACGCGCAAGCCCCGAGATGAACAGGAACAGGATGATCGCCGCATGTGGTGTCTGCGGCGTGAAGAAGCCGTTGACGACGGTGGTACATGCCCCGACCACGCCGGCGCAGATCAGCGTCGTCTTGAAGCCGACGGCGCGATAGACCCGTTTGGCGATGAATTTTACCGTCAGCGCACCGCCGGCGCCGGCAAAGGTGATCAGGCCCGACTGAAACGGGTTCAGCCCGAAGGCAAGCTGCAGCATCAGCGGCATCAGGAAGGGGATGGCGCCGGTCGAGATGCGAAAGATCGTGCCGCCGATTGTTGCCGCCCGGAAGGCGGCATTCTCGAAAATCCGCAGGTTGAGGATCGGGAACGGATGCCGGCGGGCGTGGAAAACGTAAGCCACGGCGCAGGCAATGCCGATGAGCGTCGCTGATATGCCGACGGCAGGCGGCAGGGCGGGCAGGCCGATGACGGAAAGGCCGAACACCACGCCGGCCGCCGCAAATGCCGTCAGCAGGAAACCGAGAAAATCGATGCGCGGCGATTCCCGCTTTTCGATTTCCGGCAGGTAGATGCCGGTCATGATCAGGCCCAGAATGCCGACCGGGATGTTGATGATGAAAATCCAGTGCCACGAAAAATAGGTGGTGATAAAACCGCCGATCGGCGGGCCGGTGAGGGGCCCGACAAGCGCCGGGATGGTCAAAAGCGCCATGGCGGACACGAGGTCGCTGCGCTTGGTGGTTCGAAGCAGGACCAGACGCCCGACCGGCGTCATCATCGCACCGCCCATGCCCTGCAGAAAACGCGCCATCACGAATTCGATGAGGTTCGAGGAGACGGCGCAGAAGATCGAGCCGATCATGAACACCAGAATGGCCGAGCGAAACACCTTTTTCGCCCCGAACTTGTCTGCCATCCAGCCGCTGATCGGAATGAACACCGCAAGCGCCACCATATAGGACGTCAGCGCCAGTTTCAGCGTGATCGGCCCAACACCGAGGTCGGCGGCAATCGTCGGCAGGGCGGTGGCGATGACGGTGGAATCCATCTGCTCCATGAAAAGGGCGACGGCAAGAATGAGAGGCACTGCGCGGTTCATCGGGGACGCTTTGCAGAAATGATGCTGTGGCCTTTGGCAGGCGGCCGGAAATCTCTATTCCTCATTCGATGACATGCCAATCATCTGAGGCTAACATTTGTCATTTCGCATCACGACTGCGTGACGCCCGCTTGCTCGTCCGTGCGCATTTCTATCTTTTCCAACGGGACGGTCCTGCCTTCGCTTGGCCGGTAGATAAAACGATGGAGATCAGCATGACGCGCTTTACGATCGGCCGCAGGACGATGCTTGGTACCGCCGGTCTCGGTGTGCTTGCCGCACCGGCCATTCTGTCGGGGCAGGCTCACGCGCAGACAGCGCAGGGCGTGAAGACGGGTGCCGACGCCAACAAGGGATTACCCATGGACCATGCCATGCCGCCGGAAGTGAACCGCTTCAAGCTCGGTGATTTCGAAGTCCTCGCCATTCGCGATGGTTTCGGCGCCGTGCCCAAGCCCAATGAAACCTTTGGCACCGATCAGGCGCCGGATGCGGTGGCGGCGCTGCTGGAGAAGAACTTTCTTCCCGCCGACCAGTTCGTCAACAGCTATGCACCTGTCGCCATCAACACCGGCAGCGATCTCGTGCTGTTCGATACCGGGTTCGGCGAGGCAGGCCGCGCCAAGGGCAATGGCCGTCTGATCGAGGGGCTGGCTGCCGCCGGTTACAAACGCGAAGACGTTACCATCGTCGTTCTCACCCACATGCACGGCGATCATATCGGCGGCCTGATGGAAAAGGGCGCCCCCGCATTTCCGAATGCCCGTTATGTCGCCGGTCAGGTCGAATATGATTTCTGGACCGATACCGCCCGCGTCGGCACACCGGCGGAAGGTGGCCACAAGGGCGTGCTCGCCAATGTCAAACCGCTCGCCGAAAAGACCACGTTTATCGGCGACGGCACCGATGTCGTCACCGGCATCACCAGCATGGCCGCTTTCGGCCATTCGCCGGGCCACATGGTGTTCAACGTCGAATCCTCTGGCAAACGCCTCGTGCTGACTGCCGATACCGCCAACCATTACGTTCTGTCGCTGCAGAAGCCGGACTGGCAGGTGCGTTTCGACATGGACAAGGCCAAGGCCGCGGAAAGCCGCCGCAAGGTGTTCGAGATGATCGCGGCCGACAAGGTGCCTTTCCTCGGTTACCACATGCCGTTCCCGGCCGTCGGTTATGCCGAAAAATTCGAGGACGGTTATCGCTTCGTCCCGAAGAGCTATCAGTTCGAACTTTAATTGCTAACCTTTCACGAACCTCTCCGCCGTCATCCTTGGCCTTGTGCCGAGGATCTGCTGCGGCCCGATATCGGCGAGGTGGTTAGATCCTCGGGACAGGCCCGAGGATGACGGTGTCATACACGTCGATCTCGTGATCCAGACAAGCTATGCAAACCCGGTGGGTCTCCCCTCCGGGTTTTTTCTGTTCCCAATCTGTCATGAACGTGTTACCAGCCCTCGCCAACTTCCATGTATTTCATGCAGAAGAAGCCGGACAGGGATTTTCCCTTTTCCGGAGGATTCTGCCTATCCAACTGAAGGAACTGGCAATGGCACGCATCGTAATCTCGGCAACCGGCGCGGAAGCGCTTACCTTCGACGATGTGCTCCTGCAGCCGGGGCACTCGGAAGTCATGCCGGGCCAGACCAATATCGCCACCCGCATCGCCAAGGATATCGATCTGTCGCTGCCGATCCTGTCGTCGGCCATGGACACTGTCACCGAAAGCCGTCTGGCCATTGCCATGGCGCAGTCGGGCGGCATGGGCGTCATCCACCGCAACCTGACACCGGTCGAACAGGCCGAAGAAGTCCGTCAGGTCAAGAAATTCGAAAGCGGCATGGTCGTCAACCCGGTGACGATCGGCCCCGACGCCACGCTTGCCGATGCCCACGCACTGATGAAGGCGCATGGCATTTCCGGTATTCCGGTCGTTGAAAACGGTGGCCGCCCGGGCCGTCTGGTCGGTATCCTCACCAACCGCGACGTCCGTTTCGCCTCCGACCCGACCCAGAAGATCTTTGAACTGATGACGCGCGACAACCTGATCACCGTCAAGGACGGCGTCGATCAGGCAGAAGCCAAGCGCCTGCTGCACACCAACCGCATCGAAAAGCTGCTGGTGGTGGACAATGAAGGCCGCTGCGTCGGTCTCATCACCGTCAAGGATATCGAAAAGTCGCAGCTTAACCCGAACGCCGCCAAGGATGCACAGGGCCGTCTTCGCGTCGCCGCCGCCATCTCCACCGGTGATGATGGCGTCGAGCGCGCCGAGCGCCTGATCGATGCCGGCGTCGACGTTATCGTCGTCGATACGGCCCACGGTCATTCCCAGAAGGTTCTGGATGCCGTTGCCCACGTCAAGAAGATGTCGAACGCCATTCGCATCATCGCCGGCAATGTCGCCACCTCGGAAGGCACCAAGGCGCTGATCGATGCCGGTGCTGATTGCATCAAGGTCGGTATCGGCCCGGGTTCGATCTGCACCACCCGTATCGTTGCCGGCGTCGGCGTGCCGCAGCTTGCAGCCGTCATGGCGGCCGTCGAGGAAGGCAACAAGCACGGCATTCCGGTCATCGCCGATGGTGGCCTGAAGTTTTCGGGCGACGTCGCGAAGGCCATCGCTGCCGGCGCATCCGCCGTCATGATCGGTTCGCTGCTGGCCGGCACGGACGAAAGCCCGGGTGAAGTTTACCTCTACCAGGGCCGTTCGTTCAAAGCCTATCGCGGCATGGGTTCCGTCGGCGCCATGGCGCGCGGCTCGGCAGACCGTTATTTCCAGGCGGAAGTGCGCGACACGCTGAAGCTGGTTCCGGAAGGTATCGAAGGCCAGGTTCCCTACAAGGGCCCGGTTTCGGCCGTGCTGCACCAGCTCGCCGGTGGCCTCAAGGCTGCCATGGGTTATGTCGGCGGCAAGGACATCAAGGACTTTCAGGAAAAGGCGACGTTTGTGCGCATTTCCGGCGCCGGTCTTCGCGAAAGCCATCCGCATGGCGTGACGATCACCCGCGAAAGCCCGAACTATCCGGGCGTCAGCTCGTAATTCGACACGGAACTCTCCACCGATTTCGGGCGGGCCGGGCATTTTGCCCGGCCCGTTTTCGTGTCAGAAGGTCTGACAATCGAGGAGACCTGCACGATGACATCAGACCTTCTGCTGACCGATACCACCGCCATGTTCTGGCCGATGATCGCGCACGCGTTCCTCGTCTTCATTCTTTACTACATGCTGTCGAAGCGCCGGATGTCTGCCATTCGCCAAGGTGGTTTCGATGCGCGCCAGTTCAAGGAAAACCTGTCCGAGCCGGCGGAAAGCCTGCTGGTGCACAACAATCTGAAGAACCAGTTCGAACTGCCGATGCTGTTTCATGCCGGCGTTGTGGCGATTTTCATCTGTAATGCCGACAACATCGCAACGATTGCGCTGGCCTGGATCTTTGTGTTGTCGCGGTATGCGCATTCCTATGTGCACGTCACCAGCAACCGGCTGCTTCTGCGCCGTCCGCTGTTCATGGTCGGCTTCGGTGCCACCGCACTGATGTGGCTCTGGCTGGCGATCTGGCTCGCGACCTCCTGAACGTCTTCCTCTCACGCATATGTGTAGGGCGACCGGCGTCGCCCTTCATCGCCACGTCTCGCGATCTGCCCTACCTTCGCTCTACCGATAACGGGAGGAGCCGCAGCCATGGCAGACAAGCCCAAAGTCACGCAGGCGATGATTACCGCCTATGACGAATATACCCATCTTCATCTTGATCGCCGCAAGTTCATGGAGCGGCTGACCGCGCTTGCCGGTTCCGGTGCGGCGGCCGCTGCCATCGCCCCCATGCTGGCCGCCAGCGGAGCACAGGCCGCCGTCATTGCCGTCGATGATGACCGCCTCACCACCAAGAGTGTCGTGTTCCCCGGTGCGACCGGTGAGATGAAGGGCTATTGGGCGCGTCCGAAATCGGCGACCGGCCCGCTCGGTTCCATTATCGTCATCCACGAAAACCGTGGCCTCAACGAACATATCCGCGATGTTGCCCGCCGCGCCGCGCTGGAAGGTTTTAACGCGCTCGCGGTCGATTTTCTGTCGCCGCTGGGTGGCACGCCGCCGGATGAGGATAAGGCGCGCGAAATGTTTTCGACGCTTGATCCGGCCAAGACCGCCGCCGATGGTGAAGCGGCGCGTGCCTGGCTTGCCAAACACGAAGGCGCCAACGGCAAGGTTGGTGCAGTCGGCTTCTGCTGGGGCGGCGGGCTGGTCAACCGCATGGCGGTCAACTCACCGGAGCTGAATGCCGGCGTCGCCTATTACGGCCAGCAGGCGCCGGCCGCGGACGTGCCAAAGATCAAGGCGCCGCTGATGCTGCATTACGGTGGTCTCGACGAACGCATCAATGCCGGCATCCCCGCCTATCGCGAGGCGCTGGAAAAGGACGGCAAGACATTCGAGATCTTTGTTTACGAAGGCGTCAACCACGCCTTCAACAACGATACGTCGTCCGCCCGTTACGACAAGGCGGCCGCCGATCTCGCCTGGAGCCGCACGACCGAGTTCTTCAAGAAGAACCTCGCCTGAACGGGATCAGGTGGACGCAGCGCCTCGCTTCTCCACCGGCCGCACCAGATGGCAGAACAGCGCACCGCCGGCCAAAAGAACGGCGGTGCCGATAAACACGGCCGGCATGCCGATATGCCCGCCGACAAACCCGCCCGAGACCGGCCCCGCCACCTGACCGACATATTGCGCCGAGATCGACAGGCCGAGAATGGCGCCCGTGGCGCTGTCGGGAACATTGTGGCGGATGACGGCGGTGATGCACGGCAGAAGCCCGCCCAGCGCCAGCCCCATCAGAAAACGAAGCGCAATCAGCTGCCAGCTTTCGGTGACAAACGCCTGTGGGATCAAGAGCACCGCCGCCACCGCCAGCGTGCCGGTGATGACCTGCCAGTAACCGATGCGGTCGGCGAGCTTTCCCAGCCGTGAGGCGGAGAGCACGCTGCCGAGTGCGGCCGCCGACATGACGATGCCGGCGGTGATCGTCACATGCGCCGGATCGGCCACCAGCTGCGCCACATAAACGGTGATGATCGGCTCGATCGACATGTTGGCGAACATCAAGAGCATGCCGGTAAACAGCATGGCGAGAACCGGTCCCTTGTCCGGCAGTGAGCGCCATCCGCCACCACCTTTGGCCGCCTGTTTTCGCGCCGGCGATTTTTCTTCGCGGATCAGAAACAGCGTGGCGAGGAAAGCAAGGAAAATGGCGCCGCCGGCACACAGAAACGTGGCGCGAATGCCGATCAATTGCGGCATAACCCCGCCGATCAGCGGTCCGACCAGATTGCCGGCCATGATGCCGGCCGACAGCGTGCCGAGCGCCCATGCGGAGCGATCCTTTGGCGTCTGCGCGGCCACCAGCACCATCGAGCCCGAGGCATACCCACCGGCCAGCCCGACCACGAGCCTGAGCGCCACCAGCTGCCACACGGTGGTGGCCATGCCCATCAGCGAGATGGCGATCGTCATGCCGATCGCGGCGCGCACCAGCATCAGTTTTCGCCCATAAATGTCGCCGAGCCGGCCCCAGAGCGGCGCAACGATGGCGGCGGCAAAGAATGTGGCGCCATAGGCGATGCCGGACCATTGCACGATGGCCGCATGGTCGGTGAGGCCGAGTTCCTCGACATAAAGCGGCAGGAAAGGAAGGAGCAGCGTCATCGCCACGATGGTGGTGAACGATCCGGCAAGGCAGACGAAAAGGTTGCGTTTCCAGTGGATGGAACCGGCAGGGGCGGTGGTTGGGTCTGTCATGAGGATGCTCGGCAGGCTTTTCGGGAGCGTGGAGTTTAGGCGCAGGGCATCACGGCGCCAAGGCTGGATGGGGCAGGGTCGGTACTGCCGGGCTTTCGTGATCTCCTTTTCACCACGTGATTGCGGCGAGCCCCTCACTTGCGATTTCTAACACTTAGCTGAAGCTAAGATGTCTCGTAGCCTTCGCGCAGGGATGCGCTCAGGCCTTCTTCGCTGAAATCAATTTTATTGATTTCCGGCCTATGGCCACCGCACCGTTATCTCTCCCAAAAGGGGAGAGATAACGGTGCGGCACCATCGACGCCTACCTCTCCCCCTGCGGGAGAGGATAGCAAGTCCGCGTGAGGCGAAGCCGAGCGCTGGACGCGCTTGGTGAGGGGTGTTTTTTGACCTCGACGGAGCGCGCCCGGCGTCACCCCCGCCCACAAGCCAAAATCGCTGCCGCCAGCGCCTCCATGTCCTTGCCCCGCCCGCTGGAGCGGCGCCAGATCAGGCCGATCTGCCGTGATGGCATCGGTTCGGCGAAGGGCACGATGCGCAGGTCGTTGCGGGCCGCTTCTGTGGCGATGGCCATTTCCGGGATCAGCGTCATGCCCATGTCGTGCGACACCATCTGCAAAAGCGTGGTCATCGAGGTGGCGCCGAAATTGACGAGGCTGCGTTTGCCCGCCGTGCCGCACACGGCAAGCGCCTGATCGCGCAGGCAATGACCTTCCTCCAGCAGCAGCAGCCGTTCGGCATCCACCTGCGTTTCCGTAAGCGGCGAGGTCAGCACGTCGCTGTCGTTGTTGGCCATGGCCATGAAAAACCGGTCGGCGAACAGCGGCCGGCTTTCCAGCCCGTCGCCGTCGATAGGCAAAGCCGCGATCACCGCATCGATGCGTCCTTCGGTAAGATCGGCGATCAACCGGTCGGTCACCGCCTCGCGCAACTCGATCTCGACTTCGGGGTAATCTTTTCGTAAGTGCGGCACCAGCGCCGGCACCAGATAGGGCGCGACTGTTGGAATGATGCCGATCCGCGTCAGCCCCTGCAAGACGCCGCCGCTATCGCGCGAAAACTCTTCCAACCCCGCCACGTCTTCGAGAATACGCCGCACCCGCTTTAACACCGCTTCGCCTTTTGGCGTCAGCAACACACCGGAACGATGCCGCTCCACCAGCAGCAGACCCAGATGTTCTTCCATTTCCATGATCTGCGCCGAAAGTGCCGGCTGGCTGACATTCACCATGGCGGCCGCCTTGCCGAAGTGGCGCGCCGTGGCCAGCGCCTCGAAATAGCGCATCTGGCGCAATGTCAGCATGATAGGGTTTTCCGATTGTGTTTTGTCGTAAGGTGTGGTGAAAATTATCGGATGGAGGGGTTTGCTGCAATGGCGGGACTGACCTGAGCCGGCATTTCAAAAGCTGTCCGGTTCTGCCTGCCGCTCGTGTCGAATGAGCGCGATTTCCGCCAGATTGCCGTTGACACGAACGGTCAGGATCAGCGGACGCATGACCATACGGCGCGTATAAGGGATTTTTCCGCGCTGCGCCATGTTGGGAAAATCGGCAAGTTTGTCGCGCAGGATTTCGAAGCGGATCGCAATCTTCTCTGCGGCTGTCGGGTTCTGCTCTGCCAGTTCGGTGATGAAGTGAAGCCAAAAGCGTCGGGCACGCGGCGACAGTTTGACGTGCCTCTTTGCCATGTGTCAGACCGCTCGTTTCGCCCGTCTGGCCTCGGCGGCTTTGATGATCGCATAGGATTCCTTCAGCACATCATCAAAATCGACGGACAGGCCCGCATCCAGCTCCGCTATTCCCGCTGCCTCGTCCAGAATGATCTCGCCTTCCTGCTCGACATAATAGTCCAGCGCCCAGCGCATCACCGTCGCGCGGTCTTCTTTCACTGCCGTAGCGATGCGGTCGAGAACCTCGAATAGCTCCTCGGGTAAATCCAGTTCGATTTGCAGTTTTTTCGTCGCCACGGGCAAAAAATCCTCAGCCGTTACACGTCCACGCTGCGCTCGATGCAACAAGAAGTCAACGACGACATCACCAGCCCGGCATTACCTGCGCCATCCGCGGCCGAACCAGTCTCGTCACCGTTTTCATGTCGCCGTCTATATCGTCGGAAACCGGGGCGGGGGAAATGTTGTCGAGGCAGGCGGTGATATGGTCGGTAATGGCGTTGAGCAGCGATGGCGACAGGCCGGGGCGTTTCATCAGGCCGATCTGCACCGGTGGCAATGGCGGAAAACCGTCGGCGGCGCTCAGCACTTTCATGCCCGGCCGCAGTGTCGATTCCGGCAGCACGGATACCGCCATGCCGGTCAGCACGGCGGCCGCAACAACGGTTGCCGACCAGCTGGTGAAAAGCACCTGATAATCGCGGCCATCCGCATCGAGTGCCGAACAGGCAAGCTGACGCCACAAACAGTCACGCCGCCCGACGGCAAGCGGCACCGGCGCGTCGTCCTTCAGCGGATGATTGGCGGATGCCACCCAGCACAGCGGCTCCGTGCGCACCACGTCGGAAACGCGCAGGCGCGGATTGTGGGTCACGAGCGCAATATCCAGTTCGCCGCGCGCCATCTTTTCTGCAAGGCTCGGAGACGGTTCGCAGACGATGTAAAGCTCGACATTCGGGTGCGTCTTGGCAAAACGGCCTATGATCTCAGGCATGTAGCGATCGGCGTAATCGTCCGGCGTGCCGATGCGCAGCGTGCCTTCCAGCCGGTTGTCGTCGAATGCCGCCATGGCTTCGTTGTTGAGGCGGATGATGCGGCGGGCATAGTTCAAGAGCTTGTCGCCCTCGGCGGTCAGCTTGTTGCCGCGCCCGTCCTTCATGAACAGCTGCTTGCCGACCCGCTCTTCCAGGCGCCGCATCTGCATGGAAACCGCCGATTGCGTCTTGAACACCCGCTCCGCCGCCTTGGTGAAACTGCCGGTATCGACGATGGCGACGAATGTATGCAGCTGGTCAATATCGAGAGGCGCGGACATGGCGATCATCCATAAGGTTGGTTGATGATAACCATTAGAAACATTCGTTGGACTGATCAATAGTGATCTCGCATAACCAAAGCCAATTCCAGAGCAACAACGCTTCGAAAAAGCGAAGTTTCCCTGACCGCTGGCTGACCACGATAACGGTCGGAGCGGTCTTTCCCGTGCCTTCAGAGAGGATAAGGCCATGAGCGCGAACGAACGGATGACAGAACTCGGACTGGCTGGCGCAACCCGCAACACCACGTTTTTTGCCCGTCTCAATGTGCGATTTGCCGACCTGTGGCACGGCTTGAAAAATCGCATTGCGCTCAATCCGCTGCTGGACATGGAAGAGCACCAGCTTGCGGATCTGGGCCTGACGCGCGGCGATGTCGAGCAGGCGCTCAATCGTTCGGGCGTGCTGGAAGACCCTTACAGCAAGCTCAACGCCGCCCGCCAGCGCGGTCGCCGTGCCTATTTCCTCTCACTCGAGAGATGAGACGGTTTTCCCCGCAGGGTCATGCCAATAGCCCTGCCTCTTGCCCGGCCCGGTCCGCCCCGTGCCGGGCTTTTTCTTTTCAGCTTTTCCCGGCCGGTCCAAGATAGCGGTCGAAAATGGCCTCCATGTTCCGCACGTAGCTATTCTGCAAAGTCAGTCCGGTGTCGAACATGTCGTTCAGCGCATCCACCAAAGGATTGGCAGTCGCCGCCGGCGGTTCGCCCGCCTTTGCTGCCCCGCCGGTCATGATGTCGCGAAAACTTGCGGCAAAGGGGCTGTCCGCAAAGGCATCGGGTGTGCCCTTCTGCGCCCCGTCCAGACCCCACATAGCCTGCATCGCCTTGGCATAAGGCGTGTCGAAGGCGGATTGAAAAACGTTCTCGCCATCGGCCGCAGTTCTGGATGCGACCGTGCCGAAACCCATCAGTTTCATCCAGTTCTGACCGATGGCCGCCATGGGATATATTTCCGTGCTGCCAAGTTGCCCGGTTGCCTGCTTGAACAAACCGCCCATCAGCGTCCCCGCCAGCGCCGGCATCATCCGCCTGAATACATCCTGGCCGATGCCGGTAAATTGCTCGGCCTGGGCAGCGATTGCGCGGGAAACCTCCTTGGAGCCGAACAGGCGCTCCAGAACGATATTGCCGTCCGTCTTGCCCTGCGCGGTAAAGGCCTTGCCGACATCCTCGAAATATTTGCCGTATGCGCCGGAAAACATCGCCGCCATCAACGGCGCGAGATCGTACGGATTTGTGGTCGTGCGTTTCAGACCTGATGAGAAGGCCGGCATCAGTGCCGCAATCGCCTCCGCGGCCTGATCCTGCGCCAGCCCGAATTGTTTTGCCAGCGCCTCGGTAACGGCGCCGTTCTGGGCTTTCAGCATCATATCGAACAGCGGCAGCATTTTTTCGAACTTCCCCGAAACCAATATCCCGCCGCCCGGCGATCATCTCGCCGGCGGCCGGGAAGTTGAAGATTACATCGGGAAAGACTTTGCGCGAAACTTGGTTCCGTGGTCGCGCAAAGGCTGTTTTCGGATTTAGTACTGGTAGTGTTCGAAAACGGGATCGACGCTGTTCAGCCAGCTGCCGTTATATTGGGTCAGCAGTTCCTGGGCCAATGTCGCCTTGTTCTTCAGGATGCCATCCAGCGGCGCGAGATATATGCTTTCGTCGGCACCCTCGGCATTGCGACAATCGCGGGCCTTGAGGCCGGCGGACGAAATGTCGAGGATATCGCGGGCGACGTCGAACAGCGGCATGCCGCGCAGTTCTGCCGAAAGGCCGACCGTCGGCACGGCGTCGCGCATCGACTGCACTTCCTCAAACGTCCAGTTGGCCGTCATCGCTTGCGCCGCATCAAATGCCGCATCATCGTAAAGCAGGCCGACCCAGAAGGCGGGCAGGGCGGCAATATGCGACAGCGGGCCACCATCGGCACCGCGCATTTCGAGGTAACGCTTCAGGCGCACATCGGGGAAGAGGGTGGAGAGGTGGTTGGTCCAGTCGCCGAGCGTCGGTTCCCAATCCTCTATCTTGCCCTTCAGCGCGCCGTCCATGAACTGGCGGAAGGTGATGTCGGTACAGTCGCGGTAACGGCCGTCGCGGACGATGAAATACATCGGCACGTCGAGCGCCCATTCCACGTAAGCGTCGAAACCGAAACCGGGTTCGAAGGCGGCGCGCAGCAGGCCGGAGCGCTGGTTGTCGGTGTCACCCCAGATATTGCCGCGCCAGGAGAGAAAACCATTCGGGCGGTTTTCGGTGAAGGGCGAGGCCGCAAACAGCGCGGTCGCCAGCGGCTGCAGCTTCATCGACAGCGACAGTTTTCGCGCCATGTCGAGTTCGGAAGCGAAGTCGAGGTTCACCTGGATCGTGCAGGTGCGGTACATCATGTCGAGACCGCGCGTGCCGACCTTCGGCATGTAACGGGTCATGATGTCGTAGCGCGATTTCGGCATGCGCGGTGTTTCGGCAAGCGTCCATTTGGGGCTGCCGCCGATGCCGAGGAAACGGATGCCCATCGGGTCGGCAACTTCCTTCAGCACCGCCAGATGGTGTTCGGTCTCGGCCTGCGTTTCATGCAGCGTTTTCAGCGGCGCGCCGGAAAGTTCGAACTGGCCGCCCGGCTCGATGGAAATCGCGCCCATGCCGTTCTTTTCGCCAAGGCCGATAATGTTGCCGGCATCGATGATCGGTTCCCAGCCGAGCTTTTGCTGCATGCCGTTCAGGAGAGCGGAAATGCTGGCTTCGCCTTCATAGGGAACGGGTTCCAGATTGGCGGTGAAGAAGCCGAATTTCTCGTGCTCCGTGCCGAGGCGAAAATTCTCCTTCGGCTTGGCCCCACCGGCCAGATAGGCGGACAATTCGGACACCGAAGTGAGGGGAGTGTGATCGGTGGTGTCACGGGCCATGTAGAATACCTTTTGGAGTGCCGTTTTTTGACGAACGTCCGGCTGCTTGAACCGGTTTCATGTGCGGTGCAAGTGAATTTGTTTCAACGGACTTTCAGAAAATCAGGCGATTGTGTGTCAATTCTGCCGCGGTCGTTTCAGCGCCAGTCGCCGATGCTGGCCTGTATCACCGTCAGCGCCGCCACCGCCGCGGTGTCTGCTCTCAGGATCCGGGGACCAAGCGGGATGGCGGTAACGAAGGGCAACTTACGCAAAAGCTGCCGTTCTTCCTCTGAAAACCCGCCTTCCGGCCCAACCAGTAGCGCCAGTTTGGTTTCCGTGATGGCGGAAAGGATCGGCAACGGGTTCTGCCCCTCATCGCCTTCATCACAGAAAATGATGCGGCGTTCCGCCGGCCAGCGTTCAAGAATATCGGCCAGCTTTTTTGGCGGCGTTACTTCAGGGATCGACAACATGCCGCACTGTTCGGCCGCTTCGATGACGTTGGCAGCCAGGCGGTCCATGCTGGTGATCTTGCCCTGCACATGCTGGGTCATCACCGGTTGCAGCAAACCCGCGCCCATTTCCACCGCCTTCTGCACCAGATAATCCAGCCGTCCCGTCTTCAGGGGCGCGAACAGATAATGCAGGTCGGATGGTTGCGGCTGCGCCCGTGTCTGTTCCACCGGTTCCAGCAGCAGTTTCTTGCGGCTGGGGAAGACAAGCCGGGCACGCCATTCACCGTGGCGGCCGTTGAAGATCAGCACTTCCGCGTCGGCCGCCATGCGCAGCACGTTGACGAGATAGTTGAACTGTTCCGAGCCGGCCTCGATCGGTGTGCCGAGTGCGATATCGTTTTCGACAAAAAGCCGCTGCATCCGGAAATTGGCGCGCATGGTCTAAAATCCCGTTTTGGCGATCAGAGGAAGATCGCGAACATGATCAGGCTCATAACGACCGAAAGGGCCGCCGCGCAAGGAAGAGTGATCATCCAGGCTGCAATGATGCTGAGGAAATGCGAGCGCCGCACCAGATAACGGTGGCGGAATTCGTAGTCGTTGCGCTCGAACGGCTCCACCGTATCCAGTTCGTCGCCGGCGCGAACGCGAACATATTCATACCGGCGGCGGGAATGGCGGGTATACCATTCGCGGAAGAAGCCGACCCCGAACACGGCGCCCACGGCGATATGGGTCGAGGATACCGGCAGGCCGACCCAGGATGCCGTGATGACCGTCAGCGCCGTCGAGAGCGATACGCAATATGCGCGCATCGGGTTGAGCTTGGTGATTTCCGAGCCGACGAGCTTGACCAGCTTGGGGCCGTAAAGAAGCAGGCCGAGGGAAATGCCGAGGCCGCCGATCACCAGCGACCAGAGCGGCACATGCACATGCCCGAGCACGCCATGCTGAGAGGCCGATACGATGGCGGCCAGAGGCCCGATGGCGTTCGACACGTCGTTGGCGCCATGCGCAAACGACATCAGTGCTGCGGCAAATACCAGCGGAATGCGGAAAAGCTTGCGCAGCGACTGGTTGCGATTTTCCAGCCCCGCCGCTTGCCTTGCAATGACCGGCACCAGAACGCGCCATGACACAACGCCGCTGACAACCGTGATGATGGTGGCCGTCAGGGCTGAAACCTCGACCATCTGGCCAAGGCCCACCAATGCCAGATAGCCGGAAAACGCGCCTGTCATGATGCCGATCAGCACCGGCACCCAGCGTTTCGCACCGGCGATCTTGTCGGTGCGATAGATGATGGTTTCCTTGATCACATACAGGAAAGCCGCCGCGAACACGGCGCCCAGCAGGGGCGAAATCATCCAGCTTGCGGTAATGCGGCCAACGGTGCCCCATTCGACGGCGGAAAGCCCTGCGGCGGCAATGCCTGATCCCATGACACTGCCGACAATCGAATGGGTGGTGGAAATCGGCCAGCCCAGCCATGTGGCGAGGTTGATGAAAATGGCGGCGGACAGAAGTGCTGCCATCATCGCCCAGATCATCACTTCCGATCCGGTGATCACGCCTTCGCGCATGATGCCGTTGGCAATCGTGTCGGCCACGTGCCCGCCGCCGATAATGGCGCCTGCAATCTCGAACACGGCGGCCAGCGCAAGACCGAAACCCATGGTCATGGCGCGCGCACCGACGGCTGCGCCGATATTGTTGGTGACGTCATTGGCGCCGATGTTCATCGCCATATAGGCGGCGATGGCGGCGGCGCAGACGATGAGAACGACATCGGCCCGGCTGGTGACGAAAGTACCGGCCAAAACCGCCATCAGGATCAGGAAGATCAGCGCCGTGCCATGAATAGCCACACCGCGCCCGAGATAGCGGGTGGCTTCCTCGAGGCGGGATATCTTTGCCAGATCCTTGTCGAGCGTCGGCTTGGCCAGACGCGGCTTCTTGATGGGCATGCCGGTCTATCCCGATGTGCCGACCGCAAGGCCGATCAATGTCGAAGGCAGCCGGTAACGGCGCCCTTCCAGGCTCATCTTACGGACGGAATGTGACGGAAAAAGAGATTGCTCAGGCACCGGCGAGCTTGGAGGAAAAGGGCGCAGCCGATGCTTCGCGGGGGTTGGGATACATCCGGCCGGCAAACTGCATGAACAGCACCTTCAGTTCCGGCTCGTTGACGCGGGCAGCAGCTTCCTCGCAACTCACCCACTCATAGCGACGGCTGCCCTTTTCGGGAAATGTCTTGAGCATCTCTTCCACTTCGAGCGCATGCACCTGCACCAGAACCGGCACTTTCACGCCGTTCGACAGTGTCTTGCGATAATGGAAGGAGCCGAGCGGTTCCTTGGCGACCTTGCCCTTCACGCCGGCTTCTTCATAAGCCTCGCGTTCGGCAACCGCATGCGCCTTCTTGCCTTCCATCGGCCATCCCTTGGGAATGACCCAGCGGCCGGTATCGCGGCTGGTCATGACCAGCACTTCCAGCTGATCCGACTGCTTTTTTCGAGCACGGTAACACAACGCCGCATATTGCTGGCGCGGTGGTCGCTGCAGCATAAGACGAACATTTGTAGTAACGCGATCGATAAAGCCCAATTTCTGCCGGTCTCCTATATGATTCAGTACTAATAAACGCATCGACTGTCACAATCGAGAGTATATTCTCATTTGGTAAAAGAGAATCACTCAATCGAGCGTGGATTCGATCATTGTGAATGCGGGAAAATCCGCGTCAAGCGGCGCTTTGCACAGCTGTTCACTTATTCAGATAATACGTCGAATTCTGTCTTCAATACGACGGAAATGTCGGAATCGGTGGGGCATTGTGACAGCTGGCTGATTTTTGCTGCACGGTTCGTCTGAAACCGTACGAAACAATGCGGGCCGGCAGCGCGGTGGCGCTGCCGGTAATGTCGATTAGCCACCAAAAATGGTTCGGAAAATATCGACGCCGCGATCCTTGAAGGCGACATCGCCGGGCTTGGAGCCGGGTCCGATGACGACAACCTTTGCGCCGACGCTGGCGCGGGCGTAAAGGTGTTCGATATCCTTGTTCATCAGGCGGATGCAGCCGGACGACAGGTTGAGGCCGATAGACCACGGCTGGTTGGTGCCGTGAATACGGAAGATCGTGTCGCGGCCGCCCTTGTAGAGATACATGGCGCGGGCACCGAGCGGGTTTTCAGGTCCGCCCTTCATGACCACCGGCAGCTTGATGCCGCGGCGGGCTTCGCGGGCGCGCATTTCGGCCGGCGGCGTCCATGTCGGCCATTCGGCCTTGCGACCGATCTTCACTTCGCCCGACCAGCCGAAACCTTCGCGGCCGACGCCGATGCCGTAACGCGTGGCGCGGTTGCCGCCTTCGACGAGGTAGAGAAACTTGTTGTTGGTATCGACGATGATCGTGCCCGGCGCTTCATTGGTGGCAAAGCGCACCATGCGGCGCTTGAACTTTTCCGGCACCGGCTTGTTGCGCACCGAGGGAGCGACATCGCTTGCCGTCGTCTGCGGCTGGCGAGACTGCGCCGATGCCTGGCCGACCGGCAATGCCAGTGACATGCTCAAACCCATCGCAGCGATGGTGAGCAAGATTTTTCCCGACTTCATTCAGGGTCCCCTTCAATAAAAAAAGCCGGGACAAAATGTCCCGGCATACTGGCTTCGGCAAGATCAGGCATGACGAATGTGAACAGTCATACGACGATATACCTTGGTCATCGTGTCTATCTGGTCACATCATTCAGGCAAAAATACCGCATTACATAACCGTCGTCAGATCACGATCACCCGGGTGCCCACATTCACACGCTCGTAAAGGTCGGTGACATCCTCGTTGCGCATGCGGATGCAGCCGGAGGAAACGGCGCTGCCGATCGTCCAGGGAGCGTTGGTGCCGTGGATGCGGTAGAGCGTCGAACCCAGATACATGGCGCGCGCGCCGAGCGGGTTTTCCGGTCCGCCATCCATGCGCGCCGGCAGGTAATGGCCCTTGGCGGCTTCGCGGCTGATCATTTCCTGCGGCGGCACCCAGCTCGGCCATTCCGCCTTGCGGGTCACCTTGTGTTCGCCGGCCCATTCGAAACCGGGCTTGCCGACGCCGACGCCGTAACGCATCGCCTGGCCATTGCCCTCCACGAGATAAAGGAAGCGGTTGTTGGTATCGATCACGATTGTGCCGGCCGGGTATTGCGTTTCGTAGGAAACCGTCTGCGGCAGGAATTGCGGTTCGACCTTGCCCTGGATGACCGGCAGGTCGGCGCGGCGCATGGCCACCTGCTGCGCGCCCTGCTGGGAACGGGCAGGGCGGGCAGCGCGCGATGGGGCCGGCGGAAACAGGTACTGGCGGCTCTGCTGCGCGCGCTGCTGCTGCGCTTGCGGCCGGTAATAACGCGGCTGTTCGTATTGCGGGCGCGGGGCGGCCGTGCGGTAACGCGGCGCCTGCTGGCGCGGCGCTTCACCCAGCTGCATCAGCCAGGGTGCCGTCAGGTCGGGGCTGACCATGACCGGAGGGCGCTGACGATAACGATCCTGCGCGCTTGCCGGTGCAGCAAACAAAGCCGTCGTGAAGCCGAGGGCGACAAGCCCGAGAATTTTCGCGGAAGGCAGGCTCTTCTTCATCGTCATCGGCTCCAACGCTTTTACTTGACCGTTTGCGGGAATTGTCATCCGCGTCCGGCTTTGATCTGGAAAAAACCTTGAGCGGCAATTCACAAGCGAATGGTAAATTCGCACTCGGTTGAAGGCTTCGTTTTGCGTAAAGCTTTCAGCAGGGTTACCGGGTGGTTGGAAGACATGGTTGACGTGTTATGAAGACGGCCGACCAGGCGTTAACAGTGGGAAAATCAGGCATGACAGGCATTATCGAAGGCGAAGACGGAAAATTCCGCTGCGCCTGGCATGGCGGTCTGGAAGATTACCGCCGCTATCACGACGAGGAGTGGGGCCGTCCGGTAACCGACGATATGAGGCTGTTCGAAAAGGTCTGCCTTGAAGGGTTTCAGTCCGGCCTCTCGTGGCTGACCATCCTGCGCAAGCGTGAGAATTTTCGCGCAGCCTTTGCCGGTTTCGATTTTACCAAGGTCGCCGATTTCGGCGAGGACGATATCGCCCGCTGCCTTGGCAATGCCGGCATCATCCGCCACCGCGGCAAGATCGTTTCCACCATCAACAATGCCCGCCGCGCGGTTGCATTACGGGAAGAATTCGGCTCGCTTGCCAAATTCTTCTGGAGTTATGAACCGCAAGCGCACGAGCGCCCGCTGGTGATGGATCACGAAACCTTGCGCGCCAACCCCACCACGCCGGTGTCCACGCGTCTTTCGAAAGATCTGAAGAAACGCGGCTGGACCTTTGTCGGCCCCACCACCGTCTATGCGTTCATGCAGGCCATGGGCATGGTCAACGACCATCTCTACGGGTGCTTCTGCCAGCCGCAGATCGACCGGCTGCGGAAAGATTTCAAGCGTCCATGATGCCGTCGAGAATTGCCGGCAGTTCTCCCAGATGGGCGATCTGCCGGAAACGCGGCGCATCGGTGGGCGGCTCCACATGTTCGAGGATCCAGGTCAGTTCATGCGGCACGAACACGCCGTAAGCGCCGGCGGCAATGGCCGGCACGATATCGGATTTCAGCGAGTTGCCGATCATCATCGCCCGTTCCGGCCCATCCGCCACCCGTGAAAATACGCGCCGATAAGTGGTGGCGGTCTTTTCCGAAACGATCTCCACCGCATCGAAAAAATCGCCAAGGCCCGATTGCGCCAGCTTGCGTTCCTGATCGAACAGATCGCCCTTGGTGATCAGCACCAGCATGTAATGGCCGCTGAGCGCCTCAAGCGTCTCGCGCACATGCGGCAGTGTTTCCACCGGATGGCGCAGCATCTCCCGCCCGACATCGAGGATCTCGCCGATCGTACGCGCTTCGACCTTGCCGTCCGTCACCTCGATGGCCGTCTCGATCATCGACAGCATGAAACCCTTGATGCCGTAACCGTAGAAATCGAGATTGCGCTTTTCCGCCGCGAGCAGCTTTTCGGATACGACATCGTGCTCGGCAAATTCCTTGAGCAGGCCGGTGAAATGGCTTTCGGTGGTCCGGAAGAACTGCTCGTTCTGCCACAGCGTATCGTCGGCATCGAAGCCGATTGCGGTAATCGGGCGCATGGTCATGACAAAAATCCTCCAGCCGGAATATGGAGAGGCCGTCAAATTCCGGCAAGGCGGAAAGGTGTTTCGGCAACCCCGCGGCGTTCAGCGGGCGTGGGCGATCACATCGTGGACGATCTGGTAATCCCGGCTCTCCTCGCCAAACGGCGCAACTGTCCAGGGCCATGACCGGGCGGCAGCAGGCGTGGTCTTTCCGCCCATGAGGTCGCTGTCCTCCAGCACCGCGCCGCTGCGATCGCTCACCCGGTAACGGGTGTCGGTCAAAAGCACCGTCTTGCAGGGCAGGCCCGCCAGACCGTCGAGATGCGCCGCCACCAGTTTCGGCACCACATCCGCAGCGTCTGCAGCCTCCGATGCCTCCAGCCTGCGCGCCGCGCCGACACCGATCTGCGACAGGATGTTGGCGGAAATGACGAGATCGAGCCATGGCACCTGCCGCAGGAAACCGAGCGGTTCCGTTTCGCGACCGGCAAGCACATCGTCATAACCGGAAAGATCGCGCGAAATCAGCGTTACATTGCGGATGCGTTTGGCCGAAAGCCACAGCCTGACGCTTGCCAGATGCACGAGATCGACCAGCACGACCGTATCGAAAGCCCGGCTCAAAAACTCCACAGGCACATCGCGCAACAGGCCGGAACCGAGCACCACGGCAGTGCGGCGTTCCTTCATGCCCGAAACCGTTTCGCGGATAAAAGTCTGGCACTGCGCCTCATGCGACGCCCAGTCTTTTGCGCAACGTCCGGCGCGTGCCCAAAGGTTGACGGAGGATCGGATGTGAGGGCGAAACGGTTTGGGCGTGACGGGGAGGGTGGAGGTGTATTGAATGGCTTCGAGGATCATGAATTAGCGGTAGACCTGTTTGCGGTGATCCACCTCGACAACGAGAACCACAAGCCGGTGATCCTGTATGTCGCAGATGATGCGATAGGCGCCAACCTTGTAGCGCCAAAACTTGCCGAATCTCGACCCCTGCATTGCTTCGCCCGTTTGGCGTGGATCATCGAGTTTTAGAAGGCGTTCATAAAGAAAGGAATGGATACGTTTTTGGATTTGAGGGTCGAGCTTTTCGATCTGTTTACGGACCAGTTTGTCGTATTCAATCGACCAGACCACGCCAGAATTCCTCGCCGCTAATAATCTGGGATTCGCCCCGTTCAATCCGCTGCATGGCCTCTTCTGCGAGGCGCAAGTCTTCCATGTCCTCAAGCAGTTGCTCTACCGCTTCCACAACATACTCGGACGGATCCCTGCCGGTTCGTTCCGCCAAGGCTTCCAGCCGTTCGATTGTTTCGTCAGGGAGTTTGATGGCTGCGTGCTTGCCCACGGTATGATCCTTTATCGGAACGTCGGTCCGATATAGCACTTTCCGAGATGTCGTTCCAGTATGCCGCCCTTGCCGCCAAACGCTTCATCCTCTAAGAAACCGCTCACAAATCCGGCCTTTCCAAAGAGGCCCGCAGGCAATGGATATCCGATCATGAGCGACAAGCAGAAGAAGCCCCAGAAACTCAAAGCCCGCCTGCCGCGCGGTTTTGTCGATCGCTCGGCTGCCGATATCCATGCCACCAACGAGATGACGGCAAAGATCCGCGAGGTCTATGAACGTTACGGTTTCGATCCGGTGGAAACGCCGCTGTTCGAATATACCGATGCGCTCGGAAAATTCCTGCCCGACAGCGACCGCCCCAACGAAGGCGTGTTTTCGCTGCAGGACGACGATGACCAGTGGATGTCGCTGCGTTACGACCTGACGGCGCCGCTGGCCCGCCATGTCGCGGAAAACTTCAACGAGATCCAGCTGCCGTTCCGCACCTACCGCGCCGGTTATGTGTTCCGCAACGAAAAGCCGGGTCCGGGCCGTTTCCGCCAGTTCATGCAGTTCGATGCCGATACGGTCGGCGCACCGGGCGTTCAGGCCGATGCCGAAATGTGCATGATGATGGCCGACACGATGGAAGCGCTTGGCATCAAGCGCGGCGATTACGTGATCCGGGTGAACAACCGCAAGGTTCTGGATGGCGTGATGGAAGCCATCGGTCTGGGTGGTGAGGAGAACTTCAATCGTCGCCTGACCGTGCTGCGCGCCATCGACAAACTCGATAAATTTGGGCCTGACGGTGTTCGTCTTCTGCTTGGTGAAGGACGCAAGGATGAATCTGGTGACTTTACCAAAGGCGCTGAGCTAGACGATAGTTCGCGTGAAAAATTAATGTTGCTGTTTACGCATAACAGTGATGAGCCTGCGGATTACTTCTCTCAGATGGATCCTTCAGAAGTACTGCCGTCTGATGCTTTATTGGAAGGTGGTAAGAGCAAATGGCCTTTGGTCATTGCTAATCCAAAATTTTTGGATGTCTTTGAGCAGCACTTTCCTAATGCGGAGCTGTTTAAAGAGGGATTAAATGAACTGCGCCAAATCAGTTCTTTGGTTCGGGCTGCTGGATATGGCACAAAACAAATTCGTATTACTCCTTCTGTCGTGCGTGGTTTGGAATATTACACTGGCCCAGTTTTCGAAGCCGAACTTACTAAACCTATTCCGAACGATAAGGGTGAGATTGTTCGATTTGGCTCGGTCGGCGGCGGTGGTCGTTATGATGGTCTGGTGTCGCGTTTCATGGGCCAGCCGGTTCCGGCAACGGGCTTTTCCATCGGCGTGTCGCGCCTGATGACGGCGCTGAAAAACCTTGGCAAGCTCGGTCAGGATGACGTTGTCGCTCCCGTTCTCGTCACCGTCATGGATGGCAACGATCCTGCGCATCTTGGTCAATATCAGAAGTTCACTCAGGACCTGCGTAACGCCGGCATCCGCGCCGAAATGTATCAGGGCAACTGGAAAAAGTTCGGCAACCAGCTGAAATATGCCGACCGTCGCGGCTGCCCCATCGCCATCATTCAGGGTGGTGACGAGCGCGAAACCGGTGTCGTGCAGATCAAGGACCTGATCGAGGGCAAGCGTCTTTCCGGCGAGATCGAGGACAATGCGTCCTGGCGTGAAGCCCGCGTTGCGCAGGAAACCGTGGCCGAGGCCGATCTGGTCGCCAAGGTGAAGGAAATCCTGGCCGCGCAGGCGGAAGACCGCAGGCGGTCGAAGGATGGTTGATCCGTCAGCGTTGGCGGGGTTTTGGTCCCCTCTGTCCTGCCGAATTGCCGGGGCAGAGCCACGTGTCTCCGCCCGCTCTTCGAGCCCCCCACAGGTGGGAAGATCGGCTGGGCGCGAACGTCTTGCTCTCAATCCAACCTTGCCTGTATCGCAGCCATATCAATGGAGTGACCAACTCTCCTCCTTCGATCTCCCCACATGTGGGGGAGATGCCCGGCAGGGCAGAGGGGGGTATCTTCGCACTCCGGGAGCCTTCCCATGCCTCTGATCAACATGCCGGAATTTTCCGGCCGTCTGCTCGATGAATTTGCTGCCCGTGGCACGGCGCGCATCGATACGCCTGTCATTCAGCCGGCAGCGCCCTTTCTCGACATGGCGGGCGAAGATCTGCGCCGCCGCATCTTTCTCACCGAAAGCGAGACCGGCGAGAGCCTGTGCCTGCGCCCGGAATTCACCATTCCCGTCTGCCTGCGCCATATCGAAAGCGCCACCGGCACGCCGCGCCGTTATGGTTATCTCGGTGAAGTGTTTCGCCAGCGCCGCGAGGGGGATAACGAGTTCTATCAGGCCGGTATCGAAGACCTTGGCGAAACCAGTATCGCTTCGGCCGATGCCCGCGCCGTCAACGATGCCGTGCAGATCCTCGAAAACCTCATTCCCGGCCGTAAACTGGATGTGACGCTTGGCGATCAGGCGGTGTTCGAAGCGGTGGTCAAGGCGCTCGGCCTTCCCGGCGGCTGGCAGAAGCGGCTGATCCAGTCCTTCGGCAACAATGCGCATCTGGCGCAATTGCTGATGACGCTGGCAAGTCCGCAGGCGCCTTCCGGCCTTTCGCCGCAGCTTTGCGAGCTTCTGGGGCAGGACGATGCGGCATTGATCGCCCATATCGACCGGACCATGCAGGAAACCGGCTATTCCACCAATGCCAGCCGTTCGCCGCGTGAAATCGCCGCCCGGCTGAAGGAAAAGCAGTCGCTCACCGAAACACGGCTGGATGGCTCGGCGCTGGCGCTTCTGACCGAATTCCTGTCGCTGGAAATGCCGCTTTCGCAGGCGCCGGCGGCGCTGGCCGGTTTTGCCGATGCGGCGGGTCTGGCGCTCGGTGCAGCGCTTGTCACCTTCGAGGCACGCACGGCGGCCATGGAAGATCTTGGTCTCGATCTTGACAAGGTCACCTATCGCGCCGCCTTCGGGCGTCCGCTCGATTATTACACCGGCCTCGTGTTCGAGGTCAGCCGCGACAATGCGGTTCTGGCCGGTGGCGGTCGTTTCGACCGGCTGCTGACGCTGCTCGGCGCCACCGAAGATATTCCCGCCGTCGGCTTTTCGCTCTGGCTGGACCGCATCGAACAGGCGAGGGCGCGCTGATGTCCACCATTACCATTGCTCTGCCCTCCAAGGGCCGCATGAAGGAAGATGCGTCGGCCATATTCGAGCGTGCGGGCCTGCCCATCGTCGCCGTCGGCAACGAGCGCTCTTATCGCGGCAAGATCGAAGGTCACGATGATATCGAGATCGCCTTCTTGTCGGCCTCGGAAATCGCCCGCGAAATCGGGGCCGGTACGGTCGATTTCGGCGTCACCGGTGAAGACCTGATCCGCGAAGGCCTGATCGATGCCGACGCCAAGATGGAAATCGCCGCCCGCCTCGGTTTCGGCCGTGCGGATGTGGTGGTCGCCGTGCCGGAAATCTGGCTCGATGTCGATACGATGGCCGATCTGGGTGATGTCGCCGCCGATTTTCGTGCCCGCCACGGCCGCCGACTGCAGATCGCCACCAAATACTGGCGGCTGACGCAGCAGCATTTTTCGGGAAGCCACGGCATCCAGCTTTACCGCATCGTCGAAAGTTTGGGGGCAACCGAAGGCGCACCGGCAGCGGGGCAGGCGGATATCATCGTCGATATCACCTCCACCGGCTCGACGCTCAAGGCCAACCACCTGAAAATCCTGTCGGATGGCGTGATCCTGAAATCGGAAGCCTGCCTGATGCGCGCCCGAAAGGCGGAACATGAAAACGACCCACGCGTGAAGCGGATCGTCGAAGCGGTTCGTTCCGTTCTCTGATGGTGTCACTCTAATGGCTGGCGAAGACGCCAATATCATCGATCTCTACGAGCGGCATGCGCTGGGTTTCGACAAGCTGCGTGGTCGCACGTTGTTTGAAAAGCCGTGGCTGGATCGCTTCAAGGCAATGGTGCCGCCGCGTGGCCATGTGCTCGATCTCGGCTGCGGCAGCGCCGAGCCGATTGCCTCGAACCTGATCCGCGACGGCTTTCGCCTGACCGGTGTCGACAGTTCGCAGACCCTGATCGGCTTGTGCCGCGAACGGTTTCCCGGTGTCGGCTGGTATCATGCCGATATGCGCGCGTTTTACATCCCGACCAAGTTTGATGGCATCATTGCCTGGCACAGCTTCTTTCACCTGAACCCGAACGACCAGCGGGAAATGTTCCGGCGCTTTGCGGTCATGACCGCACCGGGCGCGGCGCTGATGTTCACGTCGGGCCATTTCGAAGGTGAGGCCATGGGCGAATTCGGCGGTGAACCGCTGTATCACGCCTCGCTTTCGGCGCGGGAATATGCCGAGCTGCTCGGCAAGAACCGCTTCGAGTTGGTGGGCCACACCGCGCAGGATCCGCAATGCGGTGGCGCCACCGTATGGCTGGCGCGCCGGCGAAGTGCCTGAAAAAGTCCTGCAGAACAAACAAATGCCCGCCGGATGACAATCCGGCGGGCTGATCTGTTCGGGCAGGGAATGACCGAATATTACGCGGCGATTGCGACAGAACCGCGGCGGGCGTCGATGGAGTAGAGACCCGGGCCGAATGTGGCGAGCAGGATATAGGCGCCGGCCAGCGTGAAATTCTTCATCAGCATGATGCCGTTCAGCGCATTGATCCAGCCGAGAGCGGCATCCGGCCAGCCGGGAACGGCGACGGTGCCGGAGTGGAACATCACGCCGGTGAAGATGCAGAACAGCGCCAGTGCCCAGCCGATGATGCGGGTCTGGAAGCCGACGAGAACAGCAAGACCGGTGACGAATTCAAACAGGCCGGCAAGATAGGCAAGGGCGGTCGCGGCCGGCATGCCGGCGCCGGAAATCATGCCGGCGGTGCCGGAAGGATCGGTCAGCTTGCCGAAACCGGCATAGATGAACATGAAGGACAGAAGAATGCGGGCAACGAGGATGACGATGTTGCCGGTCTGAGTGTTGGCGGACATATGGGCTCTCCAGAGTGCAGCCGATTTGGCTTGCGTGTTTGTCTGGCAACCTATGTGCTCCAAATCCTGCGTCTTCGATAGATGAACGATCATTGACGGATTGTCTTCGTTTTATGAACATCACGTCGTTGTGAACCACCTCTTTATGAACGGAACCTTCATCCGGGGTTCAGGGTTGAAGCGCCAGTTTGGTCCCATCGAACACACGAAGACATATTGCGCCAAATAGGAGTAAAGCCATGAAAAAGATCATTCTCAGCGCTCTTGCCCTGCTGACCATTTCGTTTGCCGCTGTGCCGGCAGCGCAGGCGCAGACGTGGCGTAGCGAGGCGCGCGAATCCCGCCAGGAATACCGCATTCACCGCAATGCTCGCCGTGGCGACCTGACACCGCGCGAATATCGCCAGCTGCAGCGCCAGCAGCACCGTATCGACCGCGCCAAGCGTCATGCGGGCCGCGATGGTTATGTTTCCCCGCGCGAACGCCGCCAGATTGAGCGCATGCAGAACCGCGCCTCGAAAAACATCTACCGCAAGAGCAATAATCACCGCGGTTATTATTGATCCGCGCCACGGCGCAGTCAGCCGCCCGGTTCTGGAAAGGACCGGGCGGTTTTTTTGTTGCATTGCGCCGCCGCCGAAAGCGGTTAGGATCGCCTCACCGAACAATCCTGGCCGATCAATCCTGGGGCGCGATCCGAACGATGGGCATCACGCGGCGAACCCTGTGCGGAGCCGTCAGCTTTCTGCTGATGCTGGCCGGCGCCTGCTTTTCGCGCGATGCAAGCGCCGACGAAGATCGCGATAAACCGCAATGTCTCTATCAGCGCAGCGATGCCACGCCGAAGCTCTGCATCGGACGCGAAACATTCAACGCCGATCTTTGCCGCACCCTCGAACATTTTGCCTTGGCGCACAAAATCCCGCCGGCCTTTTTTGCCCGTCTGATCTGGCGTGAAAGCCTGTTTCGCCCGGAAGCGGTAAGCCCGAAAGGGGCCGAAGGCATTGCCCAGTTCATGCCGGGCACGGCCCGCATGCGCGGGCTTTCCAACAGTTTTGACGTGATCGATGCACTGGATGCCTCGGCACAATATCTTGGCGAGATGAATACCCGTTTCGGCAATTTCGGTTATGCCGCCGCCGCCTATAATGCCGGTGAAAACGGTCTTGCCCGGTTTCTTTCCAACGACCGCCTGCCCATCGAAACCCGCGATTACGTGTTTGCCATCACCGGAGCGACAATCGAGATGTGGCGGGACACACCGCCGCAAACCGCAGCACCGGAACTGGATGAAGAGCAGCCGTTTCAGGAGGCCTGCACGGTTCTGGCCGATACGCGCCGGATGAATGAGCCCGTCTTTGCCGGCTCGGCCGATTGGGCGCCCTGGGGCGTACAACTGGCAGCGCATTATCGTCCGGCCGTCGTCGACCGGCTGTTCACCCGCGCCATCCTCCGGCTTCCCGCGCCGCTCAATGCCGAACGCGCATTGGTCGTGCGCCAGCGCGGCGGCAATTTCGGTTACCGTCCGCGTTATGCGGCAAGGATCGGCCGCGAGACCCGAGAGGAGGCGAACAGGCTCTGTGCGGCAATCAGGGCGGCGGCGGTGCCGTGCACGGTGTTCAGGAACAGGTGATGGCTTCCGGTCAGGCCTAGCGAAGCGGAAACAGCAGAATGGCCCGCTCCTGCGTGGCAGCCACGAACGACGTTTCATCAACGCTCGTGACGGGCAGGTAGATGGATTTGTCCGGCGTGCGGAACAGAAGGATGCCGTAATGCTGGAAGGCGTCCACCGTTTCGCAGGTCAGCGTCTCTCCAGACACCAGCTTGATCTGCGCATTCGGTTTGCAAAGCAGCGAAACATCTTTTGCTTCACTGAAATAGTCGGAGCCTATCCAGCCTGTGGCAAACCACAGCACGACAAGGCCGATACGTCCGGCAATGCCGGTATTAAGAAGCAGCGGCTTGGTGAAAATCAGCAGGAAGCCGAGAAAAAGTGCAGCTGTTGCCGACGGGCCGAGGATCGCCCAGATCGGAAAGGTCAGCACGGCAACGATGATGATGGCGCCGGCTGGAATTAGGTCGCCGGCGCGAAGTCGCGAAAAATGCCAGCGAAAATACTGGACTGGTGTTTCATGTGTCGGTCCCGCCGCCAGCCACTGAAAACCGACGATGGCCGCAAATGTGGAGAGGAACCAGAAAAAACTCTGCCAGTTGAAGACGACCGGAGTCAGCATGTCCCACGTGTTCTCCGGCAGAGGCGGGGAGAGCGGGATGATCTGTCCCGCATGCACGCCAAGCACGGCCGCTGCCGCTGAAGCGGTCGAAACCCAGAATGGAGCGCGCGCCGTGTTTTCCGATGGATCCGCAGTCGCGGTGCTGGCCATGAACAAGTCCTGTCATTTTTCCCCGCTGCATAACTAATGCGTTGTTTTGGCGGGACAATGTTCGGAACGGAGAATGGCGGTTTTTACCGTCGGCACAACACGAAAAAGGGCGGCCTTGCGACCGCCCTTTCCGTAACCTGAACCGGTTGGCTCAGACATAAGACCTTTCAGTCTTACATCATGTCCATACCGCCCATGCCGCCCATGCCGCCAGGCATGCCGCCGCCAGCTGCTTCCTTCTTCGGAAGTTCGGCGATCATGGCTTCGGTGGTGATCAGCAGCGAAGCAACCGAAGCTGCGTTCTGCAGAGCCGTGCGAACAACCTTGACCGGGTCGACGATGCCCATGGCGATCATGTCGCCATATTCAGACGTCTGGGCGTTGTAGCCGTAGTTGTCTTCGTTCTTCTCGAGGATCTTGCCGACAACGATGGAGGCTTCGTCACCGGCGTTTTCAGAGATCTGGCGAACCAGAGCCTGCAGAGCGCGGCGAACGATGTTGACGCCAGCTTCCTGGTCGTCGTTCGCACCCTTGACGGTGATCTTGGAAGCCGAACGGAGCAGGGCTACGCCGCCGCCCGGTACGATGCCTTCCTGAACGGCCGCGCGGGTCGCGTTCAGAGCGTCGTCGATGCGGTCCTTGCGTTCCTTGACTTCGATTTCGGTCGAGCCACCAACGCGGATGACGGCAACGCCACCAGCGAGCTTGGCAAGACGTTCCTGCAGCTTTTCGCGGTCGTAGTCCGAAGTGGTTTCTTCGATCTGCGCCTTGATCTGGGCTACGCGGCCTTCGATGTCAGCCTTCTGGCCGGCGCCGTCGACGATCGTCGTGTTTTCCTTGGAGATCGAAACCTTCTTGGAACGGCCGAGCATGTCGAGGGTGACGTTTTCGAGCTTGATGCCGAGGTCTTCGGAGATGACGGTGCCGCCCGTGAGGATGGCGATGTCTTCCAGCATGGCCTTGCGGCGATCGCCGAAGCCCGGAGCCTTGACGGCAGCGATCTTCAGGCCGCCACGCAGCTTGTTGACGACGAGGGTAGCAAGAGCTTCGCCTTCAACGTCTTCAGCGATGATGACGAGCGGCTTGCCGGTCTGAACGACGGCTTCCAGAACCGGCAGCATGGCCTGGAGGTTCGAAAGCTTCTTTTCGTGCAGGAGGATGAATGCGTCTTCGAGGTCCGCGATCATCTTTTCCGGGTTGGTCACGAAGTAAGGCGACAGGTAGCCGCGGTCGAACTGCATGCCTTCGACGACTTCGAGTTCGGTTTCAGCGGTCTTGGCTTCTTCGACGGTGATGACGCCTTCGTTGCCAACCTTCTGCATGGCTTCAGCAATGTCGTTACCGACCTGCGTGTCGCCGTTTGCGGAGATCGTGCCGACCTGGGCAACTTCAGCCGAGGTGGAGATCTTCTTTGCCTTTGCCTGCAGGTCCTTGACGACTTCCAGAACGGCGAGGTCGATACCGCGCTTCAGGTCCATCGGGTTCATGCCGGCAGCAACGGCCTTTGCACCTTCGCGAACGATCGCGCGGGCCAGAACGGTTGCAGTCGTGGTGCCGTCGCCGGCGATGTCGTTGGTCTTCGAAGCAACTTCGCGGACCATCTGGGCGCCCATGTTCTCGAACTTGTCTTCCAGTTCGATTTCCTTGGCGACCGATACACCGTCCTTGGTGATGCGCGGAGCGCCGAAGGACTTGTCGATAACGACGTTACGACCCTTCGGGCCGAGCGTTACCTGCACTGCGTCAGCGAGGATGTCGACGCCGCGCAGCATCTTTTCGCGCGCAGAGCGGCCGAATTTTACTTCTTTAGCTGCCATTTTGAGAACTCCTAGAGCTTAAGGCTCAATGGTGATTTCTGATTATCGGATGGAGAAGATCGGTCTGAAAAAATCAGCCGATGATGCCCATGATGTCGGATTCCTTCATGATCAGAAGGTCTACGCCATCGAGCTTGACTTCGGTGCCCGACCACTTGCCGAACAGAACGCGGTCGCCAACCTTGACGTCGAGAGCGTTGAGCGTGCCCTTGTCGTCGCGTGCGCCCGGGCCAACAGCGATGATTTCGCCTTCAGCCGGCTTTTCCTTGGCGGTGTCAGGGATGATGATGCCACCCTTGGTCTTTTCTTCAGACTCGACGCGCTTGACGACAACGCGATCGTGCAGGGGGCGGAAAGTTGTGCTTGCCATTGTCTAATCCCTCGATCAAATGACATGGACGAGCCGGTGAGGCTCGCGTGATAGGTGTTAGCACTCCCCATATGTGAGTGCCAGCGCAACCGAGATAAGACCGGGTCAGACCCGAGTCAAGGAAGACCCGTAAAATTTCGCCACATGGCGCCGGGCCATCTCAAACAGCGTTAACGGCGCCATGGTCGAAGGGTTTAGGCCCCGCAATGCAGCTTCGGCAGAATGGAGCGGAACACGGTATCGGTGTTTGCCGAAATCTTGGCGCGATCGGCTTCCGCAGCCGTTCCCCGCAATGTCACCACCCGGCCGCCGTTATACAAAACGTATTTGCGCTGCGCCTTGGTGGCAATCTTGTTGTCGAGCACGTAACCGACGGAAGGTCCCTCGACAAACGTCTTTGCCGTGCAGTTTGGATCCGACTTCAGGCAGTTCTTCGTCAGCTCTTCCGAGGTCATGGTGCCGTCTCTCAGGCCTTTTTCCCGGTCGTCGTTCATACCCATGAAGATCGTAATGGTGCGGATATCCTCGCAATCGACGCAGGAAATCTGGGCAGCGCCGTCATCCATGTATTCGACGGTAAATCCCGCGCCCATCACCGAAGCATCCAGCTGCAGATCGCTTATCTTGCTGGCGCAAAAGCCGGAATTTGCTTCGGCTTGCGCCGCTCCGAGTGCGAGAAATAGTGAGAAACTCAGGGCTGCCTTGGCCGATTTATTCATATGTTTACTTGTCCGAATGCGTTTAAGACTGTGAGCCGGCAATATGGTCGTAACTCTTGTATATGAACAGAAGCCAGCGGGTGTGGCTGCAAGCTGGTCACAACTCCACATCAGCCGTCATACAGCTTTTGCATGACATTTTTAGAAGATGCTTTCCGGTCATAGTGCCGCAGGCAGAGGGCACATATGACGGCGATCGATGGTGGCATGGAACAGCAGAGCGGTACGCAGCCCACGCTTTCACAGCTTACTGCCGCCTTTGCCCGCATCGGGGTCTTGAGCTTCGGTGGCCCGGCCGGGCAGATCGGCATGATGCACCGCAGTCTGGTGGAAGAAAAACGCTGGATCTCGGAAGAGCGTTTTCTGCATGCGCTGAATTACTGCATGCTTTTGCCGGGGCCGGAAGCACAGCAGCTTGCCACCTATATCGGCTGGCTGGTCTGCGGCATAAGAGGCGGCATCATTGCCGGTCTTCTGTTCATCCTGCCGGGCCTGTTCGTGATGATCGGCCTTTCTGCCGCTTATGCGGTGTTTCAGGATACGACATGGCTGAACGGCCTGTTCTTCGGGCTGAAGGCGGGGGTGCTGGTGATCGTCCTGGAAGCGGTGATCCGGCTTGGCCGCAAAACCCTGAAAACCGGCTTCTTGCGCGCCATCGCCGCATCGGCCTTCGTCGCGCTGTTCTTTTTCGGCCTGCCATTTCCCCTTGTCGTGCTTGGCGCAGGTTTTGCCGGGTTCCTCGTGGCGAAACTGGGCGATACGCCAAACATGCCGCTCGCCCAAACCGCCGACCTGCCGCAGAAACGCCGGCCAATGCGCGCCATCGCCTCGCTGCTGTTGTGGATCGCGGTCTGGCAAGCGCCGTTGCTTCTGCTTTGGGCGCTTTCTGCACCTGAAAGCCTTTCGGCGATGTTTTCGTTCTTTTCGCGCATGGCGCTGGTCACTTTTGGTGGGGCCTATGCGGTTCTGGCCTATGTGGCGCAGGTCGCGGTGGAAGATTACGGCTGGCTGCGTGCCGGCGAAATGGTCGATGGTCTGGCACTCGCCGAAACCACGCCCGGTCCGCTGGTGCTCGTGCTGTCCTTTGTCGGTTTCCTCGTCGGTTTCCGCGAGGCCTCGGGGCTCGGCGTCATCGCCGGTGGCGCGCTTGGTGCGGTGCTCGTGGCATGGGCCACGTTCGTTCCGAGTTTTATCTTCATCTTTGCCGGCGCACCTTTCATCGAGCGGCTGCGCGGCCATGCGGTCATGTCGGCGGCGCTGTCGGCCATCACTGCGGCGGTCGTCGGCGTCATTCTCAATCTGGCTTTGTGGTTCGGCCTGCATGTCCTCTTCGCGGAGGTCAAAAAACATGCGCTGGCGCCATCGCTCGGCCTCACCGTATCGGTGCCGGTGTTTTCCAGCATCGATCTTGCCGCCGTTGCGCTGTTTTTCGTGGCCGCTGTGCTGCTGTTCCGCTTCAGGCTGGGGCTCGTGCCGGTCCTTGGTTTCTGCGCCATTGCCGGTCTCGCGCTGCGGCTGTCCGGCAGCGTATAAGCCTCAACCTGGCATCTCCGCCGGCATGTGACGCCAGCGTGAAATATCGGCTGAAACCGCAAATGCCCTTGCCATCGTCATTGTGCTTTGCGACATGAACGCCTGATTTTTCTCATATGGCAGGCAGACAGGCATGACACAGCGTATCCAGAGCTTGAGCGAAGTGACCGGCGGTTATGACGTCGTTCTTTCCGATGTCTGGGGTGTCGTGCATAACGGCGTCGAAGCCTTTCCGCAGTCCTGCGAGGCCCTGGCCGGTGCCCGTGCATCGGGTGCCACCGTTGTTCTGATCACCAATTCTCCGCGCCGCTCCGCCGATGTCATCATCCAGATGCGCGCCTTGAACGTTGCCGACGAAACCTATGACCGCATCGTCACCTCGGGTGACGTTACCCGCAAACTGATCGCCGAAGGCCCGAAGAAGGTGTTTCTGCTCGGCCCCGAGCGTGACCTCAATCTGCTCGACGATCTCGGCGTCACCGTCACATCTGCGGAAGAGGCGGAAAGCATCGTCTGCACCGGCTTTTTCGATGACGAAAAGGAAGTGCCGGAAGATTATACCGACATGCTGAAGGCATGGGTGGCGCGCGACCTGCCGTTCATCTGCGCCAACCCGGACCTGATCGTCGAGCGTGGTCACAAGATGATCCCCTGCGCCGGTGCCGTTGCCGCCTATTACGAACAGCTGGGCGGCAAAAGCCAGATCGCCGGCAAACCGCATCACCCGATCTACGAGGCGGCAATTGCGCAGGCCGAACAGGCGCGCGGTCCGGTCGAGCGTTCGAAAATCCTCGCCATCGGTGATGGCATGCCGACCGATGTGCGTGGTGCGCTTTCGCAAAAGCTCGACCTGCTTTATATCAGCGGCGGCATCCATGCTGCAGAATACACGGTGGGCGGCCAGACGGACGAAGCGATCCTGAAAGCCTGGCTTGCCGGAGAAAATGCCACGCCAAAATTCTGGATGCCACGGCTGGCCTGAACGGAATGTTTTCGGAATGACCGTTTTCCATCGCAATGAGAAAAAAGACCCGCTGCCCGAAACCTTGAAGGGCGGCGTGATTGCCATCGGCAATTTCGATGGTGTGCATCGCGGCCATCGCAGCGTGCTGGAGCGGGCGCTGGAACTTGCGGCCGAGCGCGGCGTGCCCGCCCTTGTGCTGACGTTCGAGCCGCATCCGCGCACCGTTTTCAAACCGGATCAGCCGGTCTGCCGCCTGACGGCCGCACCGCTGAAAGCCCGCATTCTCGAAGCCATGGGTTTTTCCGCCGTCATCGAATATCCGTTCGACAAGGAATTTGCCGGCCGTTCGGCGGAAGAATTCATCCAGACGATCCTGATCGACTGGCTGAGCGCAAGCGCCGTCGTCACCGGTTTCGATTTCCATTTCGGCAAGGGCCGCGAAGGTGGTCCGGCTTTCCTCATGGCATCGGGCGAACGCCACGGTTTCACCGTCTCGCTGGTCGATGCGTTTCGCGATGAAAACGCCGACGTCGTGTCGTCGAGCCGCATCCGCGAACTGATCGCGCAAGGGGATATGGTCGGCGCCGCGGGTCTGCTCGGTTATCGATATACGGTGGAAGCGGAAGTCATCGACGGCCAGAAGCTTGGCCGCCAGATCGGTTTTCCGACCGCCAACATGTCGCTGCCGGGCGAGGCGGAGTTGCGCAACGGCATTTACGCCGTGCGTTTCCGTCGCCCCAATGGCGAGCTTTACGACGGCGTCGCCAGTTACGGCCGCCGCCCGACGGTGACGGAAAACGGTGCAGCGCTTCTCGAAACCTATCTCTTCGATTTTTCCGGCGATCTCTACGGCGAGGTCTGCGCCGTGTCCTTTTTCGGTTTCCTGCGCGACGAGCTGAAATTCGACGGGCTGGACCCGCTGGTCGCCCAGATCAAGCGCGACGAGGAAGAGGCAAGGGCGCTTCTGTCCGGCGTTCAGCCGCTGGGCCCTCTGGATATGGACATCGCTTTCGCGCAGACTGCGAAAAACGGAGATTAGTTCAATGGCCACCACCCCGCGCCGCCCGGCAAACCTTAAGGATGCCGCCGAAGCCCTGTTTGCACCCGTCAAGAAGACCGCCGCACCCGCCGTTGAAAAGCGCGCTCCGCCCTCGGTGAAGGAACAGGTGACGATCAAGCTCGACAGCGCCGTGATCGAGTATTTTCAGGAAGATGGACCGGGCTGGCAGGATCGCATCAACGATGCGCTGCGCGCTGTGATGGCAGAGAATCCGAAGGATTGAGGCTGCAAGCGTCTTTCACAGGCGCTTGTCTGAGCCGGCATCTTTCAGAATGGCGTTGGCTGTGTGACGGCTGAACAGATGGCGCGGAAGCAATATGATTTTTCCTGTTTCACGCGAGCGCCATTTCTCGTGCGAGCCTTTTGCGTTGGTCAGGTATTCATAGCCTAATTCCGAAATGATGCCGCGGACGGTTTTGTAAAAACCGTCGACCATCAGGCGGCAGCCGGAACACTGACGGGTCTTTCCCAGAGAATTGCCGGAATGAGATCCCTGATCGGGGTGTCCGCGAGATCCGATGCCGACATGTGGTTGGCGACGATCAGGTCTATGGCTGCGTCAAACAACACGTCCTCGAAGGCGTCCACAGTAGCGGCCTCGATATGCAGGCCATCTATATCGCTTTCGGAATAAAAGACCTTCGCCTCATCGTCCCAGATGGCCCGGACGAAAAACGTTCTTTTCATAACCATGACCCAGACGTTGTTTCGGTGCGATTGCCTTGAGAGTATACGCGGCCTTGGTCGTGAGGCAATCATCTCGTACCGTCGCCCAATTCCCCCTTCCTTTCCGCCATAAAACCCCGTAATAACCGCGGTCATGACAGATTTCCGGTCGGCTCAGATCAAGATGATCATACGAATTATCGGCCCGGCTTTCCGCGCGCTGTAAGCAGCGGCCGGAAGGTCCGGGATTTTGGCGCTTGTTGATGCGCCTTCGCCACCGACATTTTCCCGCATGCGCCCCTTGCCGGCGCCAAGAGACGATTGCCAGACATGACCGATAACGCAGAAAAGCTCGATTACTCGAAAACCCTCTATCTGCCGGAAACCGAATTCCCGATGCGCGCCGGTCTGCCGCAGAAGGAACCGGAAACCGTTGCCCGCTGGCGCGAGATGGATCTTTACAAAAAGCTGCGCGCCTCCGCCGCCGGCCGGACAAAATTCGTGCTGCACGATGGCCCTCCCTATGCCAACGGCAACATCCATATCGGCCACGCGCTCAACAAGATCCTCAAGGATGTCATCACCCGCTCGTTCCAGATGCGCGGCTTTGACTCGAACTACGTCCCGGGCTGGGATTGCCACGGTCTGCCGATCGAGTGGAAGATCGAGGAAGAAAACTACCGCGCCAAGGGCAAGGCAAAGCCGGACCTGAAACAGCCAGACGCGATGATCGAATTCCGCAAGGAATGCCGCGCCTATGCTGAAAAGTGGATCAAGATCCAGGGCGAAGAATTCAAGCGCCTCGGCATCGTCGGCGATTTCGACAATCCGTATCTGACGATGAATTTTCACGCGGAAAGCCGCATCGCCGGCGAACTCTTGAAAATCGCCATGAGCGGCCAGCTTTATCGCGGGTCGAAGCCGATCATGTGGTCGGTTGTCGAGCGCACGGCGCTGGCGGAAGCCGAGGTCGAATACCACGATTACGAGAGCGACACGATCTGGGTGAAGTTCCCGGTGGTCTCTGCAGTGCGTCCAGCAAACGTCGTTGACGGCAATTTCGAGTACCCTGATTTGTTGGCTGCGGAAGCGTCCGTCGTCATCTGGACGACCACGCCATGGACCATCCCCGGTAACCGCGCCATCGCGTTTTCGCCGCGCGTCGCCTATGGCCTTTACGAGGTCACCGAGGCTGCCAACGATTTTGGCCCGCAGCCGGGTGAAAAGCTGATCTTCGCCGATGGCCTGTCGGAAGAATCCGCCGCCAAGGCAAAGCTCGCCTTCAAGCGTCTGCGTGACGTTTCCGCCGAAGAACTCGGCGCCATCAATGCTGCGCATCCGTTGAAGGACCTCGGCTACGATTTTGTCGTACCGCTTCTCGCCGGCGATCACGTCACCGACGATGCCGGTACTGGTTTCGTCCACACCGCACCGTCGCACGGTCGCGAAGACTTTGACGCATGGATGTCCTCCGTCAAGGAACTCGAAGCCCGTGGCGTCGATCCGCGCATCCCGTTCCCGGTCGATGATAGCGGCACCTACACCTCCGACGCCCCCGGTTTCGAAGGCGCCCGCGTCATGGATGACAATGGCAAGAAGGGTGATGCCAACGACCGCGTCATCAAGGCGCTGATCGAACGCAACGCGCTGTTTGCCCGTGGCCGCCTGAAGCATCAGTATCCGCATTCCTGGCGCTCCAAGAAGCCGATCATCTTCCGCAACACGCCGCAGTGGTTCGTCTATATGGACAAGGACTTAGATGACGGCACGACGCTGCGCACCCGCGCCCTGTCGGCCATCGACGACACACGTTTCGTCCCGGCCGGCGGCCAGAACCGCCTGCGTGCCATGATCGAACAGCGCCCGGATTGGGTTCTGTCGCGTCAGCGCGCATGGGGCGTCCCGATCTGCGTGTTTGCCGATGAAGAGGGCAATGTCCTGCAGGACGAGGCCGTCAACGCCCGCATCCTCGAGGCTTTCGATGCCGAAGGTGCGGACGCATGGTTTGCAGCCGGCGCCAAGGATCGTTTCCTTGGGTCCGAGCACGATCACGCCAAGTGGACCCAGGTCATGGACATCCTCGATGTCTGGTTCGACAGTGGCTCCACCCACACCTTTACGCTGGAAGATCGCCCCGACCTGAAATGGCCGGCCGACGTCTATCTCGAAGGTTCCGACCAGCATCGTGGCTGGTTCCATTCTTCGCTGCTGGAATCGGCTGCCACCCGCGGCCGCGCCCCTTACGATACGGTCGTCACCCATGGTTTCACCATGGATGAAAAGGGCCAGAAGATGTCGAAGTCGCTCGGCAACGTCGTGTCGCCGCAGGACGTAATGAAAGATGCCGGCGCCGACATCCTGCGCCTCTGGGTCATGACCACGGATTACTGGGAGGATCAGCGCCTCGGCAAGACGATCATCCAGACCAATGTCGACGCCTATCGCAAGCTGCGCAACACCATCCGCTGGATGCTCGGCACGCTGGCGCATGACGATGGCGAAGAGATCACTTACGCGGAACTGCCTGAGCTCGAAAAGCTGATGCTGCACCGTCTGTCCGAGCTGGATAAGCTGGTGCGCGAAGGGTATGACGCGTTCGAGTTCAAGAAGATCGCCCGCGCGCTGATCGATTTTTCCAACATCGAACTGTCGGCCTTCTATTTCGACATCCGCAAGGACGCGCTCTATTGCGACGCCCCGTCGTCTCTGCGTCGCCGTGCGGCTCTCGCCGTCATCCGCAAGATCTTCGAATGCACGGTGACGTGGCTTGCGCCGATGCTGCCGTTCACCACCGAAGAAGCATGGCTGTCCTTGAAGCCGGATGCGGTGTCTGTTCACCTCGAACAGTTCCCGGATGTGCCGGCCGAGTGGAAAAACGAAGCCGTTGCCGAAAAGTGGGCAAAGATCCGCAAGGTGCGTTCGGTTGTGACAGGCGCTCTCGAAATCGAGCGCAAGGACAAGCGCATCGGCTCGTCGCTGGAAGCGGCCCCGGTCGTTTATGTTGCCGATGCCGAATTGTTGAAGGCGCTGGAAGGTCTCGAATTCGAGGAAACCTGCATCACCTCGGCCATCACGATCACGTCGGGCGAAGGCCCGGCTGACGCGTTCCGTCTGGCCGAAGTGGCGGGCGTTTCTGTCGAGCCGAAGCTGGCTGAAGGCACCAAATGCGCCCGTTCGTGGCGGGTGACGACGGATGTCGGTTCGGATGCCACCTATCCGGATGTTTCGGCGCGTGATGCCGAAGCGCTGCATGAACTGGCCAAGCTCGGTAGACTTGGTTGATGTTGAAAGGTAACGGATGATTGCGCATCTGCGCATCATCCGTTAATCCTGCCTGAAATTGGCCGGATTTTTCCGTCAGGCCGAGAACGGTATAGTTTGGCGTCGAGGACGGGCGCGGCTGGAAGGGTTTTGATGAAGACGTCACGGGTGTTTCGTTCCGGCCTTGGTGTAACGGCCATCGTCGCGGTGCTTGCAGGTCTTTCGGGATGCCAGAGCCCGACCTACGGAACCAGCAAGAGTGCTGCCGAACAGCTTGCCGACGACCTTGGCAGCGCGGTTTCCATCGGTGGTGGCGACAAGAAGAAGGACGTGCGTTACAATCCGCGTCCGGGTCTGGTCGTGGCCGGCAAGGGTGGAGCCGATCTGCCGGCGCCGCAGCAATCCATGGCCAACCGCGAAAACAATCCGAACTGGACTGAATCGCCCGAAGAGACCCGTCAGCGTCTGCGTGAGGAAGCTGCCGCCAACGAAAACAACCCGCGTTATGTCTCGCCGCTCACCGTCGGCAAGGGGCAGGGCGGTCAGTTGACCGAAAGCCAGAAGTGGGAAGCCTTCCGCAAGGCCAAGGAAGAAGCCAAGGCCGGCAACACGGTCGGTTCCGGCGAGCGCCGTTTCCTGACCGATCCGCCGACCGAATACCGTCAGGCCAGCAATCTGGAAGACCTCGGCGAACCGGAACGCGTCAAGGAACGTCGCCGCAAGAAGGAAGCCGCTTCCAACGGCAAGCAGAATTCTTCCTGGTGGAAGCCTTTCCAGTAACAGTTTGATGGCCGGGATTTCTCCCGGCCTTTTCTTTTACACGCAAGGGCGAAGACCCCTACCGTCGTCATCCTCGGGCTTGTCCCGAGGATCTAACCACGCGCGACAACGAAACGCAGCAGATCCTCGGGACAAGCCCGAGGATGACGGGAGGGAAGGTTTTCAGTCCCGCCGCGCCCGGAAAAAATCGGTGAGAATTTCAGCCGAAGCCGTCTCGCTCAAACCCGCATAGACATCCGGCACATGGTGGCAGGTAGGGGCCGCATAAAACTGCACGCCGCTTTCCACCGCGCCGCCCTTGGGGTCATGCGCGCCGTAATAAAGTCGGCGGATGCGCGCGAACGAAATCGCCGCCGCACACATGGTGCAGGGTTCCAGCGTCACATAAAGATCCGCGCCGGTCAGCCGCTCCTGTCCAAGTGCCTCGCAGGCCCTGCGGATGGCGACGATTTCGGCATGCGCCGTCACGTCGTTCAGCTCGCGGGTGCGGTTTCCGCCGCGTGAAATGATGTGCCCGTCGAGGACGACAACGGCGCCGATCGGCACTTCGCCGTGCTCTCCGGCGGCTTTTGCCTCGACCAAAGCCTCGTCCATGAAACGATTTGTCCCCGTCATGCGGCGATTTCCTCTTAACCCGATCCGCTCGAACTGGTAGGACGGGTTCAACCTGCGTCACCCGAAGCAGAAGGCAACGGGCAAGATGCGAACTAACTCAACATGATCTGTCCGGTCAAAAGCCGGAGACACATCACGCTTCAGGCAAACAACAAATGAGCTTTAAAGACAAGCCGAAGCGCGGCGGGCCAAAACCGTTCGAGCGCGAAATCAAGCCCCGGTCCAACCCGAAGCCGAAAGCGGCCGAGGAAGCACCGGTGAAAAAAGCCCCCCGCAAGCTGCCGGCGGCACCGGCGACGGTCGAAGCCGAAGGCAAGCCCGAGCGCATTTCCAAGATCCTTGCCCGCGTCGGCGTGGCATCGCGCCGCGATATCGAGCGCATGATCATGGAAGGCCGCGTCACGCTGAACGGCAAGCTTCTGGAAACCCCGGTGGTCAACGTCACCTTCGAAGACAAGATCGAAGTGGATGGCGTGCCGATCCGTGGCGTCGAGCGCACCCGCCTGTGGCTTTACCACAAGCCGGCCGGCCTGGTGACCACCAATTCCGATCCGGAAGGCCGCCCGACCGTATTCGAAAACCTGCCGGACGATCTGCCGCGCGTGCTGTCCATCGGCCGCCTCGATATCAATACCGAAGGCCTGCTGCTGCTGACCAATGACGGCGGCCTGTCGCGTGTGCTCGAATTGCCGACCACCGGCTGGCTGCGCCGTTACCGCGTGCGCGCCCATGGCGAAATCGATCAGGCAAAGCTCGACACGCTGAAGGACGGCATCGCCGTCGATGGCGTTCTCTACGGTTCGATCGATGCCACGCTCGACCGCACACAGGGCCGAAATGTGTGGATCACCATGGGTCTGCGCGAAGGCAAGAACCGCGAAATCAAGAACGTGCTCGGCGCGCTGGGTCTGGACGTCAACCGTCTGATCCGCGTTTCCTATGGTCCGTTCCAGCTGGGCGATCTGGAAGAAGGCCGCGTTATCGAGGTCAAGGGCCGCATGTTGCGCGATCAGCTCGGTCCGCGCCTCATTGCCGATTCCAAGGCCAATTTCGACGCGCCGATCTATGGCAACGCCGTCGATGCCGAAGAGGCACCGGCTCCGGCCCGTGGCGCCCGTCCTGAGCGCAACGACCGCCCTGAGCGCAATGAGCGTCCGGAACGGGCTGAACGCTCCGACCGTGGCGGCTGGGGTCAGGAAAAGCCGACTGAACGCCGTGACGAACGCCGCTCCGACGACCGTTTCGGCGACAAGCCGCGTGGCCCCAAGGCCGGCGGCGACCGTGGCCCGAAAAGCTTTGGCAACAAGGGCCCGGCGCGCGGCGGTTTTGCCGATCGCGGCCGTGATGGCGAAGGCGAAGAACGTCCCAAGAAGCGCCCGGCGCTCGGCACCAGCCGCACCGCCAATGTCTGGATGGCGCCCGGCGCCCGTCCGACCACCGATGAGCGCGGCCGCAAGATTTCCGCACGTTCCGAAGCCGAGCAGTTGTTCAAGAAGCCGGCTCCGCAGAATGACCGCCCGATTGTCGTCAAGCGCGTCGAAGGCGATAGCGACTGGATCCGCGCCGACAGCCCGCCGGAGCCGGAACGCGGCGACAAGCGCGGCGGTTTTGGTGATCGCGGCGAGCGTGGTTTCGGCGACAAGCCGCGTGGCGAGCGTTCTTTTGGCGATAAACCCCGTGGTGAACGTTCCTTCGGCGACAAGCCGCGTGGTGAACGCAGCTTTGGTGACAAGCCTCGTGGTGACCGTCCTTTCAGTGATCGCCCGCGTGGCGACCGTCCGGCGCGTGACGGCGAGCGTTCCTTCGGCGACAAGCCTCGCTTCGACCGCAAACCGCGTGAAGAAGGCGACCGCCCGCGTGGTGACCGGCCGTTCAGCGATCGCCCACGTGGCGAGCGCCCCGCAGGAGATCGTCCTCGCGGTGATCGTCCGTATGGTGACAAGCCCCGCGGCGAACGTTCCTTCGGTGACAAGCCTCGCTTCGATCGCAAGCCGCGCGAAGAGGGCGACCGCCCGCGCGGTGATCGCCCGGATCGTGGTGACCGTCCCGCCCGCGCCTTTGGTGGCGAAGGCCGCTCCGAGCGTCCGGCCGGTGACCGCCCTTATGGCGACCGCCCGCAGGGTGATCGTCCGCGCAGCGGCAAGCCCGGTGGGTTCGGCGGCGGCAAGCCCGGTTTCGGCGGCAAGCCTGCCGGTGGCCGTGGCAAACCCGGTGGCGGCAAGCCAGGCGGCGGAAAATCGTTTGGCGGCAAGCCGAGCGGCGGCAGACCCGGTGGTGCTCCGCGTTCCGGCGGTCGCCCGGGTGGCGGCAAACCGCGCACGCCGAGAGGGTAAGGCCAGGTGCGCATTGTAGGTGGTGAATTCCGTGGCCGCGCATTGGCTGCTCCGAAATCGAACGACATCCGGCCGACCATCGACCGGACGCGCGAAAGCCTGTTCAACATCATCGGCCACGTCTATCCGGAAGCGGTCGATCAGGCTCGCGTTCTCGATCTTTTCGCCGGCACCGGCGCGGTAGGGTTAGAGGCCCTGTCGCGCGGCTGCCGTGCGGCGCTGTTTGTCGAGAACGGCGTCGAAGGCCGTGGCCTGCTCTGGGAAAACATCGAGAGCCTGGGCCTGCACGGTCGCGCCCGCATCCTGCGTCGTGATGCCACCAAGCTCGGCACCGCCAACAATATCGAACCGTTCCAGTTCGTCTTCGCCGATCCGCCTTATGGCAAGGGTCTCGGCGAGGCGGCGTTGCTTTCGGCACACGAAGGCGGCTGGATCGCACCCGGCGCGCTTGCAATTCTGGAAGAGCGTGCCGATGTAACGGTGGCGGCGATGGATCCCTGTTTCAGGCCGCTCGAAAGCCGCACTTTCGGCGATACGCGGATCGAATTTTTCCGTTATCAGCCGGCCTGAGGACATATCTTGCGATGAATACCCGCCTCTCCATCCCGCATGCTCCGGCATTTCAGCCGGATGGCCAAAAGGCGGGCCAGAGGTTGGACAAGGGTGGCGAGCCGCGGGTGGCGATTGCCTTTGGCGGCGGCGGCGCGCGCGGCATCGCGCATATCCCGATCATCGAGGCGCTGGACGAGCTTGGCATACGCCCGGTGGCGATTGCCGGCTCCTCTATCGGCGCCATCATGGGCGCGGGCATGGCGGCCGGCATGCGCGGCCGTGAAATCCGCGATTATACCAAGGCGACGGTCGGCAACCGCCGCCTCATCGCCAACCGCCTGTGGAGCCTCGGTCCCGCCAGCATGCGCGACCGTATCGGCGGCTTCAAGCTCGGCCATTTCAATCTCGAGCCGATCCTCGGCGCGTTTCTTCCCGCGGCCGTGCCGGAAAATTTCGATGCCCTGCATATCCCGCTGAAAGTCACCGCGACGGATTATTACGGCCAGAAGGAAGTCATTCTGGAAGAGGGCGAGCTTCTGCCCGCCATTGCCGCCTCCGCCGCCATTCCGGCGCTGTTCATGCCGGTGCGCGTCAACGGCCGTATCATGGTCGATGGCGGCATTCTGAACCCGATCCCTTACGATCACCTGCTCGATCTCGCCGATATCGTCATCGGCGTCGATGTCGTCGGCGGCCCGGAAGGCGACGGCACGCATATGCCCAACCGCATCGACAGCCTGTTCGGCTCCAGCCAGCTGATGATGCAGGGTTGTATCGCGCTGAAACTGAAACTCCACCCGCCCCACATCTTCCTGCGCCCCCGCGTCGCCCGTTTCGGCATTCTCGACTTTCACAAGGTCGGCGAGATTCTCGATGAAGCGCAGGAGATCAAGGACGAGTTGAAGCGGTCGGTGGACGCCCTGTGGAAGGTGGCGGCGAGCGGGTAGGGGGCGGCTCGGAGGTTCGTATGGAAAACGAACCGGAGAGCGGTTATATTCCGTTTAACCACCATCGTTCGGGGCACGCTGCATGAGCGTCGTTGCAGAAATTATCAACAGACCTGTTGCTTCACTGGAACGATACCCGGAGCTGCGCAATCTGCTTGCGCGTATCAAGGCAACATACGATCCTATCGATGTAATCCTCTACGGTAGCCAAGCGCGCGGCGAGGCAACGGCGCAAAGCGATTGGGATCTGAAGGTCATCGTGTCGGACGATGCTCCCGAGAAACTTTTATCACCCATGCTAGGTTGGCGTGTCCAGGAAGGCTCCGGTGTGTATGCCGATGTGTCATGCACGCGCCTCTCGGATTTTCGTGCGGATATCAGCGTCGCAAACTCCGCGGCCAGCCACTTGATAGACGAGGGCGTCGTTCTCGATGTCCGCTGATCTTCACATCGCAAATGCGTTGAGACTGGCCCATGAGGATATCGAAGCCGCAGACGCGCTTTCGGCCATCGGAAACCGCAACGATGCTTATCATGCCCAACAGGCCGCAGAGAAAATCCTCATCGCCCTTCTGATGTCTGAAAGTATTCGCGCTGATCGCAAAGACGCGCACCGGTTGGATGTTCTGCAAGGGCTTCTGCCCGATGCCAATCCGTTCAAGCAGCGTTTTTCGAGTGTTCTGTTCCTGACGATCTACGCCACCACGTATCGTTACCCGAAGGATGCCGGTCGTCTCCCGACAAAGGCGGATCAGGCTGAACTCGGTGCGGCAATGGAAACGATAAAGCAGCTATTAAACGAAGTCGCTGCTCACTTTGGTGTTGGCCTGACCGAGAACGACAAGGTTCCGGCTGCTTCATCACGGGCTCCGCGATAGCCGCTTCACCACTTCCCGATCGCCACCTTTTTCGCATCCTCTTCCGTCATTTCTTCCCCCACGCTGCCGCGTTTCGGTTTCATCAGCGGTTCGGGCCTGACCGGCTGGTTGTGCAGCATGTCGCGGCCGGCGGAAATGCCTTCGACGGCCTGTAGCTGCAGCCGCTGTTCGTCGCGCTTGCGAATGTCGTCGCTGATCGCCTCGGCGTCCGTCTCCGGCATGCCCAGCGCCTCCAGCGTGCGGCGGCCGAACAGCAGGCCGGATTCCAGCGTCTCGCGCAGTTCGTATTCGACGCCCTTGCCGCGCAGCTCTATCGTGTGGATGCGATCATAGGAGCGCACGAACAGGCGGGTATTGGGAAATTCCTTGGCGATCAGGTCCACGATGCGGTCGGTGGTCTCGCGTTTCTGGGTGAGCACCGCCACGATCTTGGCTTTTTCGATGCCGGCCGATTGCAGCACGTCGCGGCGGGTGCCATCGCCGAAATAGATGCGGAAACCGAACAGGGCGGCCTGACGGATACGGTCCGGGCTGTCGTCGATGACGGTGACCGAGCGGCCGCCGGCAAGCAGGATTTGCGAGGCAATTTGCCCGAAACGCGAAAAGCCGATGATCAGCACGTCGGCACCCGCACCCTCGAAATCTTCCTCCAGTTCCTCGCGTTGTCCTTCTTCCTTGCCGATCAGCCTTTTGCCTAAAAGCGAACCGAGCGGCGTCAGCGCCATGGAAATCGTCACGCTGGCAATCAGCAGAGATGCGGCGCCGGGGGAAAGCAGGCCCGCAGCGGTCGCGGTGGTGAACAGCACAAAACCGAATTCGCCGCCTTGCGGCAGAAGGAAGGCGATGCGCACCGCGTCCGCATGCGATGAGCCCCAGAGCCGCGAGATGCCATAAAGCACCGCTGCCTTGGTGAGCATGAACAGCGGTACGGCGGGCAGGATGATCGCCAGGTTGTTGAAAATGGCAGAAAGATCGAGCGACAGACCGACCGCCATGAAGAACAGCGCCAGAAGAAGACCGCGGAAAGGTTCGACATCCGCTTCCAGTTCGTGCCGGTAGGAGGATTCCGACAGCATGACACCGGCCAGAAACGCGCCCATCGCCATGGAAAGGCCGACCGCCTGCATGGCGGCCGCCGATCCAAGCACCACGAGAAGGGCGGCGGCGATCATCACCTCGCGCGCACCGGTTCGGGCGATGATCTGGAACATCGGCGTCAGCAGGTAACGCCCGGCAAGGATGACGGCGCCGATTGCGCCGATCGCCACGGCAAAATCCTGCCAAAGCGGTGTCGTGTCTTCTCCCGGTCCCGACCCCAGAATGGTGACCAGCGCCAGGAGCGGCACGATGGCGAGATCCTGAAACAGCAGGATGGAAAAGGCGCGCTGGCCATATCGCGTATTGGTATCGCCATTGTCGGCAAGGATCTGCAGCGCAAACGCCGTGGAGGAGAGCGCCAGCCCGAAGCCGGCAATCAGCCCGCCGCGCCAGCCTGCCATGCCGGTAAGATAGGCGAGACCGGAAAGCACCAGCCCGCTCACCATGACCTGCGCCGTGCCGAGCACAAACACATCGCCGCGCATCTGCCACAGGCGCGAGGGTTTCAGTTCCAGCCCGATGATGAACAGCAGGAACACCACGCCGAGTTCCGACACATGCAGAACCTCACCGGCATCGGTGATCGTATGCAGGATCGGGCCGATGACGATGCCGGCGGCAAGATATCCCAGAACCGTGCCCAGCCCCAGCTTGCGGAACAGCGGCGCGGCCAGCACGGCGCCGCCGAGCAGCAGCAGGGTTTCGGTAAAAAGCGTTTCGGGCGCGGCCATGGAACAAGCTCATCATGCAGGAGTGAAGGGGCGGCCTTTAAGAATCGGTGGCACGCCCTTGATGCGTCATGTAGTGCACAATAAATGGATTCGGAACGAAAGGCCTCCACATGTCCGCTGAAATCGATTCCGAAACTCTCACCTCCCGCGCTTCCGAACTGATCGACCTCGCCATCAAGGCGGGTGCGGACAAGGCCGATGCCGTCGTTATCCGTTCCAGTTCGCGCTCCGTGAGTGTCCGTCTCGGTAAGGTAGAGGGGACGGAAGCCTCCGAAAGCGACGATTTTGCGCTGCGCGTTTTCGTCGGCAACAGGGTCGCCAGCGTCTCCGCCAATCCGGGTTTCGATATCAAGCTTCTGGCGGAACGCGCCGTGTCGATGGCAAAGGTCTCGCCGGAAGACCCCTATGCCTGCCTCGCCGACGAGGCCAATCTGGCGCATTCCTACCCGGATCTCGAACTTTATGACGCAACCGAAGTCTCAACCGACCGGCTGCGCGATGCTGCCCTTGCCGCCGAACAGGCCGCACTCGAGGTGTCGGGCGTTACCAATTCATCGGGTGCCGGTGCGTCTGCCGGTGCGGGCGGTCTGGTGCTCGTCACCTCGCACGGTTTTTCCGGCTCCTACATGGGCAGCCGTTTCGGTCATTCCGTCAGCGTCATTGCCGGCGAAGGCACGAAGATGGAGCGCGACTACGATTTCGACAGCCGCCTCTATTACGCCGATCTCGACGATCCGGCACTGGTCGGCCGCCGTGCCGGCGAACGGGTGGTCAAGCGCATCAATCCGCGCCAGGTCGATACCGGCAGCAATGTCACCGTCGTTTTCGATCCGCGCATTGCCCGCGGTTTTGTCGGCACCATTGCCGGCGCCATCAACGGTGCCTCCGTTGCCCGCAAGACCAGTTTCCTGCGCGACAAAATGGGCCAGCAGGTGCTGAAATCCGGCCTCAACATCACCGACGATCCGCTGATCGTGCGCGGCGGCTCGTCGCGTCCCTTCGATGGCGAAGGTGTCAGGGGCGAGCGCATGGTGATGATCGAGGACGGTGTGCTGAAACACTGGTTCCTCTCCACCTCCACCGGCCGTGAACTGGGCCTTGCCACCAACGGACGCGGTGTGCGTGGCGGCACGTCGGTGTCGCCGGCCTCCACCAATCTGGCGCTGGAACCGGGCGATATTGCGCCGGAAGACCTGATCCGCCAGATCGGCAACGGTTTTTACGTGACGGAACTGATCGGGCAGGGCACCAACATGATCACCGGCGAATATTCGCGCGGCGCCACCGGTTTCTGGATCGAGAATGGCGAACTTTCCTTCGCCGTCTCGGAAGTCACCATCGCTTCCAATCTCAAGGACATGTTCATGCGGCTGACGCCGGCCAACGATATCGACCGCAAGTTCGGTGTCGCTTCGCCGACCATCGCCATCGAGGGCATGACGCTGGCTGGACGTTGACATGATGGAAAGCGACCGCTGGAGTGCCGATCTCGAACTCATCCGTGAAGCCGCAAGGCAGGCGGGCGAGGTGGCGCTCGGTTTCTTCGGCCAGTCGCCGGAAGTCTGGTGGAAAAACGAGGGCGCATCGCCCGTCAGCGCCGCCGATTTTGCCGCCAACGACCGCCTCCTGAGCGTGCTGCGGGCAGCCCGGCCGGATTACGGCTGGCTGTCGGAGGAAAACGACGACGATCCGGCACGGCTCTCGGCGCAAACCGTCTTCGTGGTCGATCCGATCGACGGTACGCGCGGTTTCATCCAGGGCGCCACCAACTGGTGTGTCAGCGTTGCTGTGGTGCATCAGGGCTTGCCGGTGGCGGGCGTGTTGTTCGCGCCGGCGTTGGAGGAAGAGTTTTCCGCTGTTGTCGATGGCCCGGCATACAAGAATGGCGAGGTCATTTCCGTTGCCGAACACCGCCCGGACGATGTGCTGAACATTGCCGCCTCGGCGGAGATGGTCAACAGGTTCGAACCGGAATACCGCAAGCTGCTCAGCCGCGTAAAACATGTGCCGTCGCTGGCCTACCGTCTTGCCATGGTGGCCGATGGCCGCATCGACGGAACGCTGGTGGCGCGCAACTCGCATGACTGGGATCTGGCGGCTGCCGATCTGATCCTTTCCCGGGCAGGTGGCAGCCTTGTCGATACGGATGGCGCACGCCTCGTTTACAATCGCGAAACCGTGAAGCACGGCACGCTCTTTGCGGGCGGCGAATCGGTTATCAAAAGCCTGTTGCGTCAAGCCCATTCGGGTTGACCTTTGGGGTGAAATCCCGCAATGACAGGCAAATAAGGCAGGCTTTCTGCCGTACACGTCCCTGAGAGATCGACATGACCGAAACCACCGAAAAGAAACAGCTTCTGCATCTCGTTTTCGGAGGTGAACTTTCCGACCTGACCGACGTACAGTTCCGCGATCTGTCCGCACTCGATATCGTCGGCATCTACCCGGATTACGCCACGGCGCTGACGGCCTGGAAGGCGAAGGCGCAGCAGACCGTCGATAATGCCCACATGCGTTATTTCATCGTGCATATGCACCGCCTGCTGGACCCGAAGGCCACCGGCGTCTGAAACGGGGCCGCGGTGGAGCCTCAAGCTTATGCACAGGCTCCACGACTGCCGCAGCTACCCCTTTTTTTGACGTATTTGTGAAGCACAACGCGGCACGCTATAAGCGGTATATGGTAGGGGCTATTCAATTGATTTTCGTGGCGACGGATCGGGGAGCGATGCGATGAGCAAGGGCTTGGCGCGCATTGCTTTGACCGGATACCGCGTTGTCGGCATCCTTGCCTATCCGTTCACCGGCAGTTACCTCGCCTATCGCACCGTCAAGGGCAAGGAAGACCGCCAGCGCCGCCTGGAACGTTTCGGTTACGCCAGCCAGCCGCGCCCGCGCGGACCGCTCGTGTGGGTTCATGCCGCCAGTGTCGGCGAAACGCTTGCCGTCATTCCGTTGATCCGCGAATTCGGCCGCCGCGGCATTCATGTTCTTCTCACCACCGGCACCGTCACTTCCGCAGCGCTGGTTGAAAATCGCCTCGGCAACGAGGTCATTCATCAATACGTGCCGCTCGACGTCAAATTCGCCATCAAGCGTTTTATCCGTTACTGGCGCCCGGACGCGGCGATTACAGCCGAGTCGGAAATCTGGCCGACAACGATTGCCGAACTGACACGCCGCCATATTCCGCAGATCCGCGTCAATGCCCGCATTTCCGATCGCTCTTTCGATCGCTGGAAGGGTTTCGGCGGCATTGCCGAGCAGCTTTTCGGCAAGATGGCACTGGTCGTCGCCCGTTCCGATGTCGATGCCGAACGTTTCCGCGATCTCGGCGCATGGCCGGTTACCGTCTCGGGCAACCTCAAGGGTGATACCGATCCGCCGCCGGCCGATCCCGCACTCGTTGAAACCTACCGGAGCCAGATCGGCAACCGCAAGACATGGGCTGCCATCTGCACCTTCGACGGTGAGGAAGTGGCGGCCGCCACCGTGCACAAGGCGTTGAAGCCGCGCAACGGCCAGTTGACGATCATCGTGCCGCGCCATCCCGAACGCGGTGATGCCATCGAGGCGATGCTGACGGAACAGGGGCTGAACGTTGCCCGCCGCTCGCGCAACGATGCCATCACATCCGATACGGATATCTTCCTCGGCGACAGTATCGGCGAGATGGGCATGTATCTGCGCCTCACCGAAGTCTCCTTCGTCGGCCGCTCATTGACCGCCGAAGGCGGCCAGAACCCGATTGAATCGGCCATGCTCGGCTGCGCCGTTCTTTCCGGCAGCAATGTCCAGAATTTCCGCGAGACCTACCAGCAGCTTATCCGCAAGGGTGGCGCGCGCATGATCCGCGATACGGAAATGCTGGCCAAGGCCGTGCATTATCTGCTCACCAACGATATCGCCCGCCGCAACATGATCGATGCCGGCCAGGAGGCCATTCAGGACATGCGCGGCGCGTTGTCGGCCACGGTCAAGGCGCTGGAGCCCTACATCAATCCGCTCGCCGTATCCGCCGCCCTGCATCCCAAGACAGCAGCCCAATAATGATGGGTCCCGATTTCTCCGCCATCAAGGCCATCCTGTTCGACAAGGACGGCACGCTTCTGCGCTATGACGAAAGCTGGGGGCCGGTTAACCGCGAGGCAGCGCGTATCGCGGCCGACGGCGATAGCGAGCTCGAAGCCCGGCTTCTGTCCACTGGCGGCATGGACGATGTTACCGGCCACACCAGCGCCGACAGCCTGTTTGCCGCCGGCAGCGCCGCCGATATCGCACGGGGTCTGGTCGCCGCCGGTTCCCCGCTCGCCGTGGCCGATCTGACCGAAAAGCTCGATGCGCTGTTCTTGCGCGGCGCCGAATATTCTGTGCCTGCCACCGATCTTGCCGGCTTTTTCAAACGTCTCAAGGCGCGTGGCTTCAAGCTCGGCGTTGCCTCGAGCGATAACGAAGCCGCCATCCGCGCCACGGCGGCGCGGTTCGGTTTTGCCCAATATCTCGATTTCGTCACCGGTTATGACACCGGCCACGGCGTCAAGCCGGAGCCGGGCATGTTGCTCGCCTTTGCCCGCGCCATCGGCATGGAACCACGCCAGGTCGCCATGGTGGGCGATAACAATCACGATATGCACGTCGGCCAGTCGGCAGGCGCGGGCATGAAGATCGCGGTGCTGACGGGCACGGGCACGAGCGAAACACTGTCTCCGCTGGCCGATATAGTTCTTGCGGATATTACCCTGATTGAAGATCTTTTGCCGTAAAACTTGCCTTTTGGGCAGTTCTGCCGTTTGTAACGCCAGATAGACACGAGCAGAGAATAACAATGGTTTCCGAAGCGCCGCCCTTCTGGTGGACAAAGGCCGACTGGCGCGCCTGGGGTCTCTCCCCGATTTCTTTCCTTTACGGCCGTATTGCCGGTCGCCGCATGCGCAAGGCGCAGCGTGGCAGCGTTCCCATTCCCGTCATCTGCATCGGCAATTTCACCGTCGGTGGCGCGGGAAAAACCCCGACCGCCATCGCCATTGCCCGCGCAGCCATTGCTCGGGGCCTGAAGCCGGGTTTCCTGAGCCGCGGTTACGGCGGCTCGCTCGATGTCGTCACCATGGTCGATCCGCATCACCACCGCGCCGATGCTGTCGGTGACGAAGCGCTGCTTCTGGCGCGCGAGGCGATGACGGTGATTTCCCGCCGCCGTGTCGATGGCGCCAAAAGGCTGGTCTCGGAAGGCGCCGATCTCATCATCATGGATGACGGTTTCCAGAGCGCCCGGCTGGAGCTGGATTTTGCGCTCGTGGTGATCGACAGCAATCGCGGCATCGGCAACGGCCATCTGGTGCCGGGCGGGCCGGTTCGCGCGCCGATATCGGAACAGATGCACCAGCTTTCTGCCATCCTCAAGGTCGGCAATGGCCCTGCGGCCGATGCGCTCGTGCGGCAGGCGGCCCGTGCGGGCAAGCAGGTGCATGTGGCATCCGTCGTGCCGCGACCGGACCCGTCATTGGTGAACCGTCACGTCTTTGCCTATGTCGGCATTGCCGATCCGGAAAAATTCTATCGTACGGTGGTCAGCCTCGGTGCCGCCATCGTCGAGCGCCGAGCCTTCCCGGATCATCACTATTTCACCGAGGACGAGATTTCCGATCTGCTGAAGGATGCGGCGAAACAGGATCTTCTGCCGGTCACGACATCGAAGGATGCCGTTCGGCTGGCCGGACATGGCGGCAAGGCGCAGGAGCTTGCCGAGAAAACCACGGTGGTGGAGATCGACATGGTGTTCGACGATCCGCACGCGGCCCATCACATCATCGATGCGGCCATCGCCCACTGCCGCCAGCGGTTGCTGAAGGCCAGATAGAAAAGATCAGGCAGATCAGGCGCGTTTCTGGTTTGGCAGAATGCCGGCGCGTTTGTCGGCTTCCAGCGAGGCTGCGCAATCGGCATAGGGTTCCTGGCGGGCGACGCTCCAGTAGCGCAGCTCGTCGAGCGGAATGTTCGCACCGGTCATGGCGCAGATGACGAAGGAGCCGGATGTGACGATCTGGTAATCGCCGTCGAGATAACGAAGCTTTGCCTCACGGAAGCCAGCGCCTTCAAAACGGTTCATCCTGCGTCTCCTGCCGAAAATCTTCGATCCGAAAATCATGTGAGGTGATTACCGCGAAGGTGAGGGGATGGGAAGGGGCTGAGTGATGACGACGTCGTCGCGGGTCTTGGAGCCGGCACGGTATTTTCTCAGCATTCAACCTCGCGGTGAATAAACTTGAGTGTTATAAATGTAAGGCTATGCCCAGGTTGATCAATGGCAGTTCATTGCCGGAGGCTCAAATGTTGCTCGATCAATTCAAAAAAAACAGGGACGCGATCAGGGAAATCGGCAGGGATGCGGCCGAAAAAGGTCGACCACTCGCGATAGAACCTTCCTGGGCCGATGATGAGCCGCCACGTCGCAATCCTGCCAGGGATATGCCGCAAGGGCGGCGAGACGCCGTCGGCAGTACGGATCGGAATGATGATCTGCCAATGGCCGGTGTTCGCGCCAGACGCAAAATCTAGGTCGTCATGCGAAAGCCCCAATGCACCATTTTCGCGGGGCCAAACGGTTCGGGAAAATCCGCCATATACGACAAGATGCGGAACGATGTTCCGGGCGTATTTATCAATGCCGACCAGATCGCTTTAAGTCTCCGCTCCCAGGATGGCACGGCATTCGATGTCGCCACCCATAGGGTCAGGGCCGGCCGCATCGCCATAGAGCAGGTCAATCGGCATATCGCAGCGAAGCGTGATTTTGTATTTGAAACGACACTGAGCAGCCGCCATTCGCTTGGCGTCATGCGACGTGCCAGACTATCGGGCTTCGATGTCGGCCTGGTTTATGTGATCCTCGATTCCTCGCAGCGCAATCTTGAGCGCGTCGATTTTCGCGTCAGGACGGGCGGCCATCACATTCCTGATGCCGATGTCGTCAGACGCTACGAAAATTCCCTGAAAAATCTTCCCTTGGCACTGAAACTGGCCGATGAAGCCGTCATCATCGACAATTCCAGGAGGGAACCGCTCTATCTCTTCGAAGTGGGGCGCGAATTGATCATTCGGGAATATGACGGCGACATCGATCTGCATCGACGTCTGCTGAAAATCGTCGAAATCGCCCGCATGGATGCGGCGGATGCTGAACCCGATAATCGCTGATCGGGTTCCGTCACCTTCCTCAGCTGCGCCCGAACAATCTCTCGATATCCGTCAGCTTCAACTCGATATAGGTCGGGCGTCCATGGTTGCATTGGCCTGATCCCGGCGTCGCTTCCATTTCGCGCAGCAGCGCATTCATCTCTTCCGGCTTCAGGCGCCGTCCCGAGCGCACCGAGCCGTGGCAGGCCATGGTTGCCGCAACATGCTCCAGCCGGCCCTTCAGGCCACCCGCCGTGTTCCATTCCGCCACTTCGTCGGCAAGGTCGCGGATCAGGTCGGAGGCGTCGACTTCGCCCAGCATGGCCGGGGTTTCGCGGACCGCGATCGCACCGGGGCCGAAACGTTCGATGGCCAGCCCCAGCCGGTCCAGCCCATCGACATGCACCATCAGCCGGTCACAGTCTTCTTCCGGCAGGTCGATGATTTCGGGAATGAGCAGAACCTGCGAGGCGAGGCGATCCGCGTCGAGCGCCTTGCGCATCGCTTCGAACACCAGTCGTTCATGCGCCGCATGCTGGTCGACGATCACAAGTCCGTTTTCAGTCTGCGCGACGATGTAGTTTTCGTGCAGCTGCGCCCGCGCCGCACCCAGCCGATGCCGCACCGGTTCTTCCGTCACCGAAGGCGCATCGAACCGGTCCGCACGCGCGCTCGGCATGGTCATCGCGTCGAAACCGGTCTGGCGTTCGGCAAACCCGGTCTGCTGGAACGGTCGTGACGGCGAGGTGGCGGCGCTCCACGGCTGGCTTGGGGTGTTGGCATAACGCGACGCTGCCCAGCCACTGCCAAAACCGCTTCCCGACCCGCTCATAGCCGAGCCACCATAGCCGGCGGAACCGCCATCCGCCTGTCCACCGAAACCCTGCGGCGCATAGCCACCTGGCGCTTCCGGTCGAAATGCCCGCAGCAATCCGCTGGCGCCTGTGGTCGCAGCACGGTCGCCTTCGCGTGCCAAAGCCTGCCGGATCGCGCCGACGATCAACCCGCGCACAAGGCCGGGATCGCGGAAGCGCACATCGGACTTGGCCGGATGCACGTTGACATCCACCAGCGCCGGATCGAGTCCGATGGACAGAACCGCAATCGGATAACGCCCCGAAGGAATGGTTTCGGCATAGGCGCCGCGAATGGCCGAGAGCAGCAGCTTGTCCTGCACCGGGCGGCCGTTGACGAACATGTATTGATGGCCGGAATTGCCGCGGTTGAAGGTCGGCACGCCGGCAAAGCCGGTCAGCGTCACATCCTCGCGCGCCGCATCGATCTCGATGGCGTTGTCCTTGAATTCCGCACCCAATATCTGCGCCATGCGGGCAAGATGATCGTCGCCGGTGGCCGGCAGTTCCAGTGTCGAACGGTCGGGGCCGGACAGCACGAAACGAACTTTCGGGAAGGCGATCGCCATGCGCTTCACCACTTCGGTGATCGCGCCGGCCTCGGCCTTTTCGGTCTTGAGGAATTTCAGGCGGGCAGGGGTGGCGAAAAAGATGTCGCGCACTTCGACCACCGTGCCGGGGTTCGCGGCCGCCGGTTTGACTTGGGACGTCTTGCCGCCGACAACGCTGACCTCATACCCTTCCGAAGCACCCTGCTGGCGGCTGGTGATGGTCAGCCGCGCCACCGAGCCGATGGAAGGCAGTGCCTCGCCACGGAAACCGAGCGTGCGGATATCGTCGAGATGGACGTCGATCTTCGACGTGCAGTGGCGGCGCACGGCAAGCTCCAGATCGGCCGCATTCATGCCCGATCCGTTGTCGGTAATGCGCATCAGGCTTTTGCCGCCACCGGCCGTGGCGATCTCGATCCGGGTCGCACCGGCATCGATGGCGTTTTCGATCAGCTCCTTGGCGGCGCTGGCGGGGCGCTCGATCACCTCGCCGGCGGCGATCTGGTTGATCAGCGTTTCTGAAAGAAGTTTGACTGGCATGCCGCCATTTTCCCGGATTCGGAGGGCTCTGCATAGGGGCAAGCGCAGGCAGCTGTCCGAAATGCGACGATTAATTCGACTTTAAGACAAAACGGCTAGACCTGCACACGGGTATCATGCCTGACGATCTTTCCCGAATGCTGGGGCAGATCGACAGGTTCCGCGATCCGGCTTGTCGCCGGGCCGCCATGTGGGGTGCAGGAGTCGTTTTGATGAATGATTTGACGTCCGCGGACGCAAACATTCAATCTGCCGTTCTGGATGTCGTTTCCGAAGCCATTTCGGGGGCGTTTCTGGTCTATGACCGCGATGACCTGATCGTTTTCGCCAGCCCGCAACTGCGCAATTTTTTCCCCTCCATCACGCCCGCCCCGCGCAGCCGCATGCGTGATTTCTTCGGGCTGATCCACGATAACGGCAAGCTTTCCGGGCGGGATGCGCTGGCGCGGCCGCACCGTTCGCCGCTGCGCCGCGAAGACTGGATCGCCGACCAGATCGCCACCCTGTGGAAGGAGCGGTCCGAAACGGTGGAGCGCTTCGGGCCTGAACGATGGGTTTCCTATACCAAACGTCGTCTGTCTTCCGGTTACGGCGTCTGCGTGCTGCGTGATGTATCCGAAACCAAGAAACGCGAGGACCAGTGGCGCGCCGATATGGAACGCGTACAGGTCACCGAGGATATTCTCGACAATCTGCCGGTGCCGATCCTCGTCAAGGATCGCAATTTCCAGTTCGTCGCCGTCAACAAGGCGGCCTGCGACCTTTATGGACTGCCGCCCGCCGCCATTCTCGGCCGCCGCCTGTCGGACCTGCACAAGTCGGATCTCGTTGAACGGCTGGACGATACCGCCCGTCAGGTAATGGAAGCCGGTTTCCCGATCGTCACGCCCGAGCAGATGATCCGCGCCGATGGCCGCGAGGCCGCCGTCGTGGTCAGCCGTTACCGGATCGGCAAGCCGGGCCGTTATTTCGTCGTTGCCGTCATTCACGATATTTCGGCGCTTGCCGATACCGAGTTTGCGCCGCCCCCCGTCGATGCCATTCCCGGCCTCGATTTTTCCGAGGCCGGTGTCATCGCCTCCTATGCCAGCGGCCGCCGCGCACCGCCGCCTTGCCGGCCTATTCCCGACAATTGCAAAATATTGCTGGCCACCGAGAGCGACGAAGTTGCAAGTTTTGCGCTTGCCAACCTGCTCGAGGCGAATGTCGATTGTTCGCGGGTGACGAGCCCGGCCGAGCTTGAAATCTTTCTCGATATCGCCGCCGAGGCCAAGGTCGCCATCGACCTCGTTCTGGTCGATTCCACCATGGATATCCGCTGCATAGAGGCAGCCGGCCAATATGGCATCGATGTGCTGGCGCTCGAACCGTTCCAGATGCGTGGCGACATGATTGCTGCGATCGAACGTCATCTCGGTGAAACGCAAGCCAGACAGGTGCCGGACGAACAGGTGCAAGACGAGGGCGACTGGCAGATTTCCAACAAGCCTCAGATCGACGTTCTGATTGCCGAGGACAATGCCGTCAACCAGATCGTCTTTTCGCAGATCCTTGAAGGCCTCGGTTATACCTACGCGCTTGCCACGGACGGCGAGGAAGCCGTGCGCATCTGGCAGGAGCAGTCGCCGCGTGCGGTGCTGATGGATATCACCCTGCCGAAGCTGAACGGTCTGGAAGCGACACGCCGCATTCGCGAACTGGAAGCGGGGAGCGGTGCCACCGCCATTATCGGCGTGTTGCAACCCGCCTTCGAAAACGACCGCGAACAGTGTTCCGACGCCGGCATGGATGCAATCATCGTCAAACCGGTCAGCAGCGATGCGGTGGAAGCGGTTTTGAAAGCCTTCGGGTTTGGCAGCGAAGAAGAAAAAGCAGCGGTTCTCGCTGTTTGATCACGTGTGCATCCGCACGCTGTAGTTTTCTTAATCTTTTCATCTCATCCTCCTTTCAGCCATAAGGTGATACGGGATCATGAAATGAAATTGGCAGGCGCGCAGTTGCCTCATGTCAGCCAGAACGAGTTGCAGGCCATGGCCTACAGCGATCCGCTGACCGGGCTTGGCAATCGCTACCGGCTTCGCGACAAGGTGCGCATGCTGGCGGCCGAACGCGCCGACGATCCTGCCCCCTTTGCCATCTGCATCGCCAATCTCGACGGTTTCAAACCCATCAACGATCTGTTCGGCGCCGAAGCGGGCGACGAGATCCTTTGTCAGGTCGGGCACCGACTGAAAGCCTGCATTCCCGACGGCGCCACCGTCACCCGACACGATGGCGACGAGTTTGCCTTCGTGTTGCCGCTGGTCTTCGAAAAGAACGGTGCAGAGCGCATCGGCCAGATGATCAAGGACGTGCTGTCGGCCCCTTACGATCTCGGCGACCGCAATGTGCGGCTCTCCTCCTCCTTCGGTTTTGCCATCTATCCCTTTGCCGGCGAGGAATTCGAGGACCTTCTGAAAAGCGCCGAGACAGCGCTTTATCGCTCGAAGCGCCGTGGTCGGGGCCAGATCACCGTTTATTCCCAGGAAATCGCCCAGGAGATGAAGCGCGCCACGCAGCTGGAACAGGCGCTGCGCAACGCCATCATCGCCGATGCGGTCGATGTTCATTTCCAGCCGATCGTGCGCCTGCGCGATGGCGCGGTGCTGGGTTTCGAGGCGCTCGCCCGCTGGATCGATCCCGATCTCGGTTTCGTGTCGCCCGCCGCTTTCGTGCCGCTGGCCGAAGAACGCGGTTTCATCGATGCGCTTTCGGAAACGCTTTTGCGCAAGGCGGCGGAAGCCGCGCTTTCATGGCCGCGCGAACTGTTTTTGTCCTTCAATCTTTCCTCGGCGCAGCTGATGGATCCCGGCACGGCACAGACGATCCTGTCGACGCTTGCCCGCGTCGGTCTCGATCCCAACCGCGTCGAGCTGGAAATCACCGAAACCGCGGTGATGACCTCGGCCGATACCGCTCACCGCATCATCACGGAACTGCGCCAGGCCGGCGTTCGCATCTCGCTGGATGATTTCGGCACCGGCCAGTCCAGCCTCGGGCGGCTTCGCGATTTCACCTTCGACAAGGTCAAGATCGACCGCGCCTTCGTTTCGCGCATCACCACCGACCGGGCCTCCGAACACATCATCAAGGCAATCGTTGCCATGTGTGACGGTCTCGACCTGCAGGTTGTGGCAGAAGGCATCGAGCAGATCGGCGAAGCGGAAAAGCTTAAAGGCCTCGGCTGCGGCATGGGCCAGGGTTATTATTACGGCAAGCCGGCAGACAGCATGGCAACGCTCCGATATCTCGAATCGCATTACCGCGAATTCGCCCGTATCGAACGCATCACCGCCTGATACGTTTCGCCTTTCCATCACAATCTGACGCTGTGAGAACAGTGCGCGCCGCGCGTGACACTCGCCATCGGCATCGCTCTCCGAGATTATCGTCCGAGAGGTGACGGTGAGGGAGAATGGCATGCCTGTGTCCAACGATCCGCTGCTGCAGCCTTTTTACCTGAAACACCTGACCCTCAAGAACCGGGTCATGTCGACCGCGCATGAGCCGGCCTATTCCGAAGGTGGTTTGCCGACCGATCGTTACCGGCTTTATCACCGCGAGAAGGCCAGGGGCGGCATCGCGCTCACCATGACCGCCGGTTCCGCCATCGTCTCGCGCGACAGCCCGCCCGCCTTCGGCAACCTGCATGCCTATCGCGACGAGATCGTGCCTTGGATGAAAAAGCTTGCCGACGACTGTCACGAATACGGCACGGCTGTCATGATCCAGCTGACCCACCTCGGCCGCCGCACCAACTGGAACAAAGGCGACTGGCTGCCGGTGCTGGCGCCATCGCCGATCCGCGAGCCGGCCCATCGCTCCTTTCCCAAGGAGATCGAGGATTGGGATATTGCCCGTATCGTCTCCGATTATGCCGATGCGGCACAGCGCATGCAGGCGGCGGGTCTGGATGGGATCGAACTCGAAGCTTACGGCCACCTCACCGACCATTTCTGGTCCCCGGCGACCAACCGGCGGCAGGACGAATATGGTGGTTCGCTGGAAAACCGGCTGCGTTTCACGCATCTGATCATCGATGCCGTGCGCAAGGTGGTCGGCCCGGATTTCATCGTCGGCATCCGCATGGTGGCCGATGAGGATTGGGACAAGGGGCTTTCGAAGGAAGAAGGCGTTTCCATCGCCCGATGTCTTGTCGACACCGGAAAGATCGATTTCCTCAATCTCATCCGCGGTCATCTGGAACACGATGCGGCGCTGAACGAGGTCATTCCCATCCAGGGCATGCGGGCCTCGCCGCATCTGGATTTCGCCGGTGAGGTCAGGGCCGCCACAAAATTCCCCGTCTTCCACGCCGCCCGTATCGCCGATGTCGCGACCGCCCGCCATGCCATTGCCGAGGGCAAGCTCGATATGGTCGGCATGACCCGCGCCCATATCGCCGATCCGCATATCGTCGCCAAGGTGATGGCGGGGGAGGAGGCGCGCATCCGCCCCTGCGTCGGTGCCACCTACTGTCTTGACCGGATTTATGAAGGCGGCGAGGCGCTGTGCATCCACAATGCCGCGACGGGCCGCGAGGCTGTCATGCCGCACCGGATCGCGAAGGCGGCGGCATCCCGCAAGGCGGTGGTCATCGGCGCCGGTCCGGCCGGGCTGGAGGCGGCAAGGGTTTTGGCCGAACGTGGACATGCCGTGACCGTGCTGGAGGCGACGGGGGCGGCGGGCGGTCAGGTGAACCTTTTGACCCGCAACCCACGCCGCCGCGAAATGGTCGGCATCATCGACTGGCGACTTTCCGAACTGGACCGGCTTGGCGTGACGATCTCTTACGATACCTATGCCGAAGCGGATGACGTGCTGGCGCTTGGCGCGGACCTCGTGATCGTCGCCACCGGCGGTTTGGCCCAGTTTCCGGAAATCGAGGCGGGCGAGGAGCTTTTGACCTCCAGCTGGGATATTCTCGCAGGCTCCGTGCGCCCCGCGGAAACCGTGCTCCTGTTCGACGACAATGGCGGCCATCAGGGCATGAGTGCTGCGGAAGTGATCGCCCGCGCCGGTTCGGAACTGGAGGTCGTGTCGCCGGAGCGGTTTTTCGCACCGGAAATGGGCGGCATGAACCATGTGCCTTATGCCCGCATCTTTGCCGAAAAGGACGTGCGGGTAACGATCAACACCCGCCTGCATTCGGTGCGGCGCGATGGCAATGTTCTGGTGGCGGTGCTGTCGTCGGATTTTGCACCCGATGTCAGGGTCGAACGGCGGGTGGCGCAGGTGGTGGCCGAACACGGCACCATGGCCAATGACGAACTGTACCGCGCGCTGAAACCCTTGTCGCGCAATCTCGGGGCGGTGGATTATCCGGCACTGATCGACCGGCGGGCACCCTTGCCGCTAACCATGCCGGAAGCGGCTTTCGATCTCATCCGCATCGGCGATGCCATATCGAGCCGCAATATCCACGCGGCGATCTATGATGCGCTGCGGCTCTGTTCGCTGCTGTAAAGCGGTCCATGATCCGCGCTTTGCCGCTTCCGCCCGTCACATCCGCCACCTATGATGCGGCCACGACAGGGAGAGACGAATGAGACACCCGACGATGAAGCATGCCCGCATACTGGCCCCGGTGCTTGCGCTGGCTTTTGTTGCAAGCGTAGCTGCCACCGGTGCGGCTATTGCCAACGACACCACGGCCGAGCTGAAGACCGGCGGCCTCGCTTACGTACAGAACGACATGATCGCCATGGAAGAGGAAGACCTGTTTCTGTCGCGCAAGGAAATTCGCGTCGATTACGTCTTCAGCAATCCCGGCAGTGAGGACGTCGAAAGCCTGATCGCCTTCCCGATGCCGGATATCGTCGGCGGAACGGAAAGCGACATGGCTTACGGCGATGCGGAAAGCGACAATTTCCTCGGCTTCTCCGTGGTTCAGGACGGAAAGACCATCACGCCGCAGCTGCAGCAGCGCGTCACGGCTGTCGGCATCGACCAGACCGAACGGCTGAAGGCGGCCGGCGTACCGTTTCTGCCCTATAGCGAAAAGACCGCCGCTGCCCTCAACAAACTTTCCTCCGCAGAAAAGACCGAATGGGCAGCGCTCGGCCTCATCCGCAACGACGATTTTGGCGCAGGCGCGGAGGTGACCCCGGTATGGACGCTCACCTCAGCCTATTGGTGGAAAACGAAATTCCCGGCCGGGCAGAAAATCAAGGTGGCGCACCGCTACACCCCAAGCGTAGGCGGCACGGTGGCGATGAGTTTTATCCAGGACGGAAAGCCCGCCTATTCCCACGAGGATTACGCCAAACGTTACTGTATCGACGCCGATTTCATGAAGACGGCAGCGAAGCTGGAGGCGGCCGCCACAAAATCCACCGGCCCGCATTACACCGAACAATGGCTCTCCTACATCCTGACGACAGGCGGCAACTGGGCCGGCCCGATCAAGCGCTTTCGCCTGACCATCGACAAGGGAAATGCGAAGGACTTCGTCAGCTTCTGCGGCAAGGGCGTGAAGAAGGTGGGGCCGACGACATTCGTGATGGAAGCGCAGGATTTTACGCCGGAGCGGGAGATGGATGTGCTGTTTCTGGTGGCGGGGGAGTGAGGGAGGCGTGTTTTCAAAAACAAAAAACCCCGCTCGTCGCGGGGTTCTTCGTATCAAATAAGGCTTAAGCAGCCTTTTTCAAATCCTGCTGTACTCGCTCATTACTGAGAAAAAGGGAGGTTCGTTTGAACTGCTCAACGCCGAATTCCCTGATGGTTTTTTCGATGCACGCTTTAAGCATAGCTTCCATTGCGGATCTCCCTTAACTTCCTGCAATCCTGACAGGTACGAGTTACGTTTTCGTTACATATAGCCATGCACCACGTACCTGTACAGAGTGGAATACGTTGGTTTCGTTCAAGCCTTTGCCTAGCATGGCGAAAAATTGTCTATCGGCAGGGCTGCGGAGATGAAATTTAATATGTTTCGCTTGCATGGTTTTGTTCGACAGGGCCAAAACCGTTGCAAATGTAGCAACTAGAATGCTTGCATAATCTTCCACCGATTTGTCGCCAAAATCGTACTCCGGCGATAATGTCATGAAACGCACCCGTAAGACAGGGCTAGAATAACCTGGTATGGATGCTTTGTTCAACTGACACATTGACACATGCACGTCATCAACTTTGACAGCATATAGACCAGCGGCTTCTCCTTCTGTGTCAAGCAACCCTTTTACAACGGAAAAGGTTCCTTCGGCATAGGTTGAAAAGTCTTCCTCATATGTTGCGCATTGCGCTTCCCAATCGGCACGGAAAGCGTCCCATGTGCCGTCATTCTGGCGAAGTCTCACAATAGAAAAAGTCATATGCCCTCTTAACGTTGGTTTCTTGCACGAAACTTTCGCTTATGAGCTACACGATTCAGTTGATACCTCCAATATTAACTCGCGCGATAGATACAGCCATTTTTGAGAAGATTATTCACTTGGGAGTGTGAATAAAATAGGCAATCTCACCCCGCAGCGCCAACCCCCACAACCGGCTTCCCGAGTGCCCTAAACACCGTCCCAACAATCCCCGCACGGTCCAGCCCCGCCTTGGCATACATCGCATCCGGGCTTGCCTGTTCCATCCAGATATCCGGCAGAACCAGCGAGCGGATCTTCAGGCCATTGTCGAGCAGGCCTTCGCCGCTCATGAACTGCAGCACATGGCTGCCGAAACCGCCGACAGCGCCTTCTTCGATGGTGATCAGCACCTCATGGTGACGCGCCAGCTGGCGGATCAGGTCGTGGTCCAGCGGTTTTGCAAAACGCGCATCTGCCACCGTCGTCGAAAGGCCGGCTGCGTCGAGGTCTTCGGCGGCCAGCAGACAGTCCTTCAGGCGCGTGCCGAAGGAGAGGAGGGCGACCTTGGAGCCTTCCTTCACGATGCGGCCCTTGCCGATCTGCAGGATTTCGCCACGTGCCGGCATTTCCACGCCCACGCCTTCGCCGCGCGGATAACGGAAGGAAATCGGGCCCTCGTCATAGGCGGCGGCGGTGCGCACCATGTGTTTCAGTTCCGCCTCGTCGGAAGCGGCCATCACCACCATGCCCGGCAGGGTGGCGAGGAATGTCGTGTCGAACGAACCGGCATGAGTCGGGCCATCGGCACCGACAAACCCGGCGCGGTCGATCGGGAAACGCACCGGCAGACCCTGGATCGCCACGTCATGCACGACCTGGTCGTAACCGCGCTGCAGGAAGGTGGAATAGATGGCGCAGAAGGGTTTGAACCCTTCCGTTGCAAGGCCTGCGGCAAAAGTCACGGCATGCTGTTCGGCAATGCCGACATCGAACGTGCGGGTCGGAAACGCTTCCAGCAGTTTACCCAGCCCCGTGCCATCCGGCATGGCGGCGGTGATGCCGACGATCTTGTCGTCGAAACCGGCTTCCTGCACGAGGGCTTCACCGAAGACGCTGGTGTAGCTCGGCGCATTCGGCTTGGCCTTGGCCTGCGCGCCGGTGATGACGTCGAACTTGTTGACGCCATGGTATTTGTCGGCGGCGGCTTCGGCAGGCGGATAACCCTTGCCCTTCTGCGTCACCACATGGATCAGCACCGGGCCCTGCGCATGGTCGCGAACATTGCGCAACACCGGCAGAAGATGTTCGAACGAATGGCCGTCGATCGGGCCGATATGGTAAAACCCCATTTCCTCGAACATGGTGCCGCCGGTCACGTAACCGCGCGCATGTTCGACGGCGCGGGTAATCGCCCGGTCGATAGACTTGCCGAGATAACCGGTCAGCTTCTTGCCCACTTCGCGCATGCCCATATAGGTGCGGCCGGAAGCGAGGCGCGCGAGATAAGCGCTCATGGCGCCGGTCGGCGGCGCGATCGACATGTCGTTGTCGTTGAGGATGACGATCAGCCGCGCATCCAGCGCACCGGCATTGTTGAGCGCTTCGTACGCCATACCGGCCGACATCGAGCCATCGCCGATGATGGAGATGACATTGCGCTTCTGACCGGACAACTGCGCGCCGACCGCCATGCCGAGACCGGCGGAAATCGAGGTGGAGGAATGTGCGGCGCCAAACGGGTCGTATTCGCTTTCGGCACGGCGGGTAAAACCGGAAAGCCCGTCTTCCTGGCGCAGCGTGCGGATGCGGTCGCGGCGGCCGGTGAGGATTTTGTGCGGATAACACTGGTGGCCGACGTCGAAGATCAGGCGGTCGTCGGGCGTGTTGAAAACCTTGTGGATGGCAATCGTCAACTCCACGACGCCAAGACCCGCGCCCAGATGCCCGCCGGTCTTCGAAACGGCATCGATCATCTCGTCGCGCAACTCGCGCGCCACCTGCGGCAGGTCGCGATCCTCGATTGTGCGAAGGTCAGCCGGCAGATTGATCTTGTCGAGCAAGGGCGTGATCGGTTTTGCTGTCAAGGAATCTGCCTTCTCTTAAGCATTCGAATGGGGTTTCAACCCTTCAAAGATGAGTTGAAACCGGTCTTTTTCAAGTCGATTGCGACAGCTTCTATCGGAATTCGCGCTCAGGGCAAAGGCACAAACTCTTCCTCATCCCCCGGCACGATGTCGAAACGGCCGGTGCGCCACTCTTCCTTGGCCTGCTCGATACGCTCCTTGGAAGAGGAAACGAAATTCCACCAGACGTAGCGGCGCGAGGTCATGGCCGCGCCGCCGAACAGCATGATGTGACAGCCCGTCGCGCCGGCTTCCAGCGTGATCTCATCACCGGCGCGAAAAGCCAGCAGCTGGTCGGCGGCAAAACGGTCGCCCGATATCACCAGTTCGCCGGAAAGAATGTAGATCGCCCGTTCCTCATGCGCTGCGGAGAAAGGGAATTTTCTGCCCGGCTCAAGAGCAAGGTCGACGTAAAGCGTATCGGTGAAGGTGGATACGGGGGAGGAAAGCCCATCGAGCGCGCCGATCACCACCCGGCCGGATGCACCTTCCCAATCGATGACCGGCATGTTTTCGCGCGCCGTATGGGCAAAGACCGGATCGATTTCTTCCTTGTTATCCGGCAAAGCCAGCCATGTCTGCAGCCCGGACATGGCCAGCGGATGGCCGCGCAGGTTTTCGGGCGTGCGTTCGGAATGCACGATACCGCGCCCCGCCGTCATCAGATTGATATCGCCAGGTTTGATCACCAGTTCGGTGCCGAGACTGTCGCGGTGCTTGATTTCGCCATCGAAGAGATAGGTGACGGTGGACAGGCCGATATGCGGGTGCGGCTTCACATCGAGCGCTTCGTCGGCGCGCAGCACCGCCGGTCCCATGCGGTCGAAAAAGATGAAAGGGCCGACCAGTCGGCGCTGTCTTGTCGGCAAGGCACGGCGTACGGAAAAACCGCCGATATCGCTGGAGCGCGGAATGATCAGGTTCTCGATCGCATCGCAGGCAAACGCATCGCCGGGGGCGGGATCGGTGCCGGGAAAAAAGGACATGGGGGCCGGTCTCCATCTGGTGGTGGAGGAAGCTTATCGCGGCCCGACCGCAAACGACATACAATTCCGGTGAACGCAGCGTGCTGAAATCAATCGAAGCGGTTGCCGATCATCGGGCTCCACTGTTCGCCCACAAACCCGTTCAACAACGCGTCGCTGCGGGTGATTGCCGCAAGAATATCCGTGTCGCGGGTATGGATCATGCTGGAGGCGGTGTTGGTAAAAACGATACGGCGGCCCAGCATGGCGTCCATCAGATAGGGTTCCGTGCGGCCGATCACGGCACTCGCGCCATTGTCGGCCGCATGGCCGATCAGCGCATCGATCACGGCACCTTCGGCTCCTTCTGCTGCCACGACCTGCAGCACCCGCGCCGTCGATCCCTTTTTCAGATGGTAGAGAAAACAGCCTACCGCATTTCCGCGATGATCGATCACCGCCACGAAAGATGCCGGTCCGAATTGCTGCTTTTCCATCGCCTGGTGGGAAAGTAATGCGACATCCGTCCGGCTCCAGCGCGGGCGCAGGGCAAATCGGCCGGATAATTCGGTGAAAAGAGAGGCAAACCGTTCGGCATCGATATCCTGTGCGCTCGCCGCTTTTGTCGCCCCCTTGGCCGCGTTCCGGTCGCCATAAGCAAACCAGCGTTGCCGGTTCGGGCAAAGGCGGTTGCGCAGCAGATCGTCGGCAGCACCGGCAATCGGCGCCAGCAGGCCGAAGGGGCGAAACCGCTGCGCCACCTGATCGGCCAGCCATCGGCTTGGGCGGATGATGCGCATCCAGTTGAGGCTGTGCCCTGCAAGTGGCGTGCAGCCCAGCCGTTGTCCAAGTGTGCGGGAAATGTCGCTGGCCGTATCGGCAAAGGAAAAATCCTGCGGCCCGGCCAGTGCGGCTTTCAGCAGCTTTGGCCCGATCAGCGAATGGCCGGCGCGGTTATCCGCCATGATGGTGCCGAACAGCGCGCCATTGACATCGCGGCCATCGATGCGCATCGGCAGCCGGTGGCGGCTGATGAAGCCGGAAATGCCGGTCTTGCCTTCATGTACGAGGCTCGGCAAGCTGTCGTGGATCAGCGGATGGTCGACATAAAGACCGTGCAGGCAGGCGACAAAATTGTCGGCGGGTGCTGCGTCGGTTCGCTTGAATGCGCGTTGAAAGAGAACAGCCACCGATGGAATATCGGTTGCCGCCAAAGGCCGTATCTGCCCCATGACCCCAAATGCCCCACATCACCCGTGGCGGACCTGCTTCCCACACAAGCCTGCCGTTTCTACCGAAAGGAATATGGTGGGGCCGGTGAAAACCGGTTCAAGATAATGGATTGGATTTGAACGATCCGGTTTTTTACGGGGCGGATCGGCGTTATTCGCTGCGCGTAGCACCGTTCTGGCGCGGCGGCCGTCACAGTGTTTCCTGATCTTCCGGGTAGTGGGCGAGAAAGGTTTGCAGTTCGGTGAGCAGGGGCGGGAGGCGATCGTTGCGGATCGTCCAGATTACCGTGTCCAGCACACGGTTATAATCATGGCGCAGCACGTTACCCAGATGGCGCATGGCCAACCAGTCCTGGTTGGGAAAAAGTTCTTCAGCAATCACCCCCAATTTGACCGCTGCTTCCGAAATCCGCGTAAAACAACGTTCGGTCGCATCCTTGATCAGGTTGCTGCTCGCGTAAGTCTCGAACGTCATTCCGTTTGTGTAGTCGAGCACGGCCTTGCCATTCTCGACGATATCGCGCATGCGGGTGAGCGGGCGCTTAGAAGGCAATGGCGCGGTCCTTCTCTACGGAACGCCGCACGTTATCCTTGGTGAGCGGTTCGGCCACCACATCCACATTATCATAGCCAGTGATATCGGTAATGCGCTCCTGCAGGATTGCCAGAGCACTGAAATAACCGAATCCGGATTGAATAACCGGTTCCGACAGTTTCACCAGAACATCCAGATCCGAATCCGACGTCGCATCCCCGCGCGCCACCGAACCGAACAGCGAAAGATGCTCCGCGCCCGCCGCGCGCAGTTCGGCCTCGTGTTCTCTCAGCTTGGCGATGACCGCGTCCTTGTCCATGCGGGACACTATAGTCAAACCCCGCAGAAAGGTCGAGTAATTTGCGTCAAATGCAACCTGGGATTTCATGCTGGACGCTGGGAGATTATTCGCCGTCAAGCGCCTCTATACCCTGCGGTTTGCCGGCGCGATCCAGCCGGATCTTTTCGATGCGGTTTTCGGCGGCGGAAAGCAGCTTTTCGCAATGCTTTTTCAGGGCTTCGCCGCGCTCGTAGATGGCGATGGATTCGTCCAGTGCCACGTCGCCGCGTTCCAGTCGGGCGACGATGCTTTCGAGTTCGGCCACGGCCTTCTCGAAGGAATAAGCGTTCACATCGTTGATCTCGACCTGGTCCGACATTTTAGCCCTTCATCAATCTGCAGATATGCAGGCCCGCCGATTCGGCCAGCCCCTCAAGATCATAGCCACCTTCGAGCAGGCTGACGACCCGGTTGTCGGCATATTTGCCGGCGATCTCCATCAGCCGGCCGGTCGCCCAGTCGAAATCGTTGCCGACGAGATTGATCTGCGCCAGCGGATCGCGGTGATGCGCATCGAACCCGGCCGAGATCAGAATGAAATCCGGGCGAAAGTTTTCGAGCGCCGGCAGGACTCGGGTTTTGAAGGCATCGCGAAAATGCTCGCTGCCATCGTTGGTGGCAAGAGGCGCGTTGACGATGTTGTTCTTCGTGCCCGTTTCGTCGCGCGCGCCGGTAAACGGGTAAAGCGGCATCTGGTGGGTGGAGCAGAACAAGACGGATGGATCGTCCCAGAAGATGTCCTGGGTACCGTTGCCGTGATGCACGTCCCAATCGACGATGGCGACGCGTTCGACACCATAGGTTTTTTGCGCATGGCGGGCGGCAATCGCCACGTTGTTGAACAGGCAGAAACCCATCGCCTTCGATTTTTCCGCATGGTGGCCGGGCGGACGCGCGGCGACGAAGGCGTTATCCACCTTGCCCGTCATCACGTCATCGACAGCCGCCAGCGCGCCGCCGATGCCGGTCAGCGCCGCCTGCAGACTTTTGGGGCTCAGATAGGTATCGGATTCCAGCTGGTTGATCGCACCGTCTTCCTCCGGCACCTGCCGCATGACGGAAAACAGATGCTCTTCCGGGTGGGCCAGCAGAACCGCATCCTCATTTGCCTGCGGTGCCGGCTTGCGGTCCAGTTCGGCAAAATTCGGATGTTCGAGCGCAATCGCCAGCGAGCGCAGCCGGTCGGCGCGCTCCGGGTGGCCGGGCGGCGTGTTGTGCTCGAGAAAGATCTCGTGTTCGTAAAGGCGCGTGGTCATGGCGGGTTCCTGTCGCCCGAGGATGGGCTTTTTCCAGATGGCGCGGGCTGTCCGCTTTTCAAGCGCGGGAAAATACCCGCTCCGGTTTGGTGCGGAGGGACGCCCAGGGGGAGCCAGTGGCGCTGCTGCGCCACCCAATCACGCCCGCTGCGGCAGCAACGGATAACCCACCATCACGGCGCGGCCGGCAAAGGCGGCGATCAGTGCCTTCAGGGCATCGCCCGGAATGAAGGCAAGCGTGCCGAGAAAGGCTGCCTGCAGACCAAGGCCGGTGACGAAAGCCAGCCACAACACACCGAGCAGATGGCAGGTGAGCACACCACCGGCGAGGGCGGCAACGAAAAAGACGGAGCCCTGCACGAGACCGGTCTGGCGTGGCGTCACAAAACGCTCGGAAATATAGCCGGTGACGAAGGCGGCCGCGAGGTAACCATAGAGGTAACCCGAGGGCGGTGCCATGAACACGCCGAGACCGCCGCGACCACCGGATAGGACCGGCAGGCCGATAGCGGCCAGGAGCATGAACAGCGCCACAGCCAGCGTGCCGCGTTTGGCACCCAGCACCACGCCGGCCAGCATGACGCCAAGCGATTGTGCATGCACCGGCACCGGAATGAACCCGAGGCTGACAGGCGGGATCAGGCCCAGCGCCACGATGATGGCGGCAAACAGGGCGACAAGAACGAGGTCTCTGGTGCTCATGACGGTGGATTTCCTTGAGAGATGGTGGAGCAAATTGCTAACGAATGCCGCGCGCGTCAATGGCTGCGGCAATTTCATCGGCATTCTTCAGTGTCTGGATGATCAGGGGCACGATCAGCGTCACCGGCCGCACCTTCAAGCCTCGCGCCTGATGGGCATCGCGGATGCTGCGGTAACGCAAGGTCACTTCCGGCACGAAACGGATGACGAGGCCGACCGACAGGCCGATATCGGCGGCCCGCACCAGCCCGAACCGCTCCAGCGGTGTCGCCGCCCATGTTATCGTGTCGATAAACGCGCCAATCGAGGTGGTGGCGGTGATCGCGGCGGCGGCCAGCATCAGTGCGGTGAGGCGAAACAGGATGACGAGCGCTTCGATGGGCGGCTGAAACAGCAGCGCAAACAGCGTGACGGCGGCGATGGTGATGAAGGCCGGACGCAGGCGGGCAAGGCCGGGTTTCCACCCTATGCCGGTCGAGGCATAGGCGAGGGCGGCCACCAAAGCTGAGACGCCCAGCGCCAGCGGATGACTGGCCGCAAACAGGAAAACGCTGAACACCGCCAGCCCGCCGAGCTTTGGCTTGGTCGATAGCCGGTGCAGCAGGCTTTGCCCGTCGAGGTAAAGCGTGTTCATGCGCCGGCCAGTTTTTTGTACTGCGCGATCACGTCGCTGGGGTTTCCATCGCCAACCAGTTTGCCACCTGAAAACAGCAGCACCTTGTCAAAGCCTTCGACCAGCGCAAGGTCATGGGAAATGACGATCAGGTTTTCGTCCATCGCCGCCATGGTGCGTTCCACAAGATTGCGGTTTTTGAGATCCAGCTGGTTGGTCGGTTCGTCGAGGATCAGGATTTTGGGCTGCGTCACCAGAACCGAGGCAAACGCCGAAAGCTGCAATTCGCCGCCGGAAAGCTCGTGCGTGCGCCGGTCGGCCAGATGCGGAATGCCAAACCGGACCAGCACCGCCGAAACGGCCGCGTCAATCTCCGCGCCGGACAATTTGCGGCGTTTCAGCCCGAGCGCGATATCTTCCTTCAATATCGGCAGGATGATCTGGTTCTGCGGGTTCTGAAAAATGAAACCGGCCTCGGCCCGCACCGCCTCCGCATCTTTCACCGTATCGAAACCGTTGACGACAACTTTTCCCGAAGACGGTTTCACCAGTCCGTTGATCAGCCGCGCAAACGTGGTCTTGCCGGAACCGTTCAGCCCGATCACGCCGATGCGCCGCTCGGTGAGCCGCAGTGTCAGCGGTTCGAGCGCGGTGCGGGCTTCATAACGCACGCTGGCCTCTTCGAAATGGATGTCCAAGCCGGTCCCTCAGTTTCGTCCGGCTCTATAAACTCTATCGGGATTGAGGGGAATTAAGAACAAAAAAAGAACATTGACTTCGCGACGGAAGGCCATAGTCTTTTCTGCATGGCTACACTGATCTCGAATGAACAGGCACGGCGTATTTTTCTGGAGCGGCAGGGCCTGTCCGTCTCGCCCAACCGGGCACTCGACAAGGCGGGGCTTTTGTCGCTGATCCAGACGATCGGCTTCGTTCAGGTGGACAGTATCGCCACCGTCGAGCGTGCCCATCACATGATCCTGTTTTCGCGCAACCAGACCTATCGGCGCGACCATCTGACCACGCTTCTGGAAAAGGATGGCGAACTTTTCGAACACTGGACGCATGATGCCTCCATCCTGCCGTCGGAATTTTTCCGCTACTGGAAACACCGCTTTCGCCGCCGTGAACCGCATCTGGCTGAGCGTTGGAAAAAATGGCAGGGCGAAAACTACGATTCCGCCTTCGAGGATACGTTTCGCCATATCGAGGAAAACGGCGCGATCATGTCGCGTGACATGAAGGCCGAGGACCACAAATCCGGCGGCTGGTGGAACTGGCATCCCAACAAGACGGCGCTCGAATATTACTGGCATATCGGCAAACTCTCGATTGCCGGTCGCCGCAATTTTCAAAAGATCTACGACCTCACCGAGCGCGTGCTGCCTTCGCACCACCACGAACCGGAGGTGACGGAAGAGGTGTTTCTCGACTGGGCCTGCCGCAGCGCGCTGACACGGCTCGGTTTTGCCACTTCAGGCGAAATAGCCGCCTTCTGGGCGCTGGTGACACCGCTGGAAGCAAAAACATGGGTCGAAAGCCATCGCGACGAACTTATCGAAATTCTGGTGACGCCGGCAAACGGCGGCCGCCCGCGCCCATCGTTTGCCTTCACCGGTTTTCCCAAAAACCTCGGCGAGATACCGGAACCGCCCAATCGCATCCGTGTGCTCAGCCCCTTCGATCCGCTGCTGCGTGATCGCGACCGGGCAGAGCGGCTGTTCAACTTCAACTATCGCATCGAGATCTTTGTGCCGGAGCCGAAGCGCATCTACGGCTATTACGTGTTTCCGCTGATGGAAGGCGACCGCATGATCGGCCGCATCGACATGAAGGCCGACCGCAAGGCCGGATCGCTGGATGTCAAACGCCTGTGGCTGGAACCCGGCGTGCGGGCGTCAGCGGGTCGCCTGGAAAAGCTGGAGGCGGAGCTGATGCGCATGGCCCGCTTTGCCGGTGTGGAGAGCGTGCGGTTTCTCGATGGTTGGCGGGGAGAATAGAGGGCGGAGTTAAAGCCCCGCCGCCTTGCGCAGTTCGGCTGCCATTATCGCCCGCCAATCCTTGCCGCCGGCCTTGTATTTTTCCAGCACATCGGGATCGAGCCGCAAGGTGACAGCCACCTTCGGGGCCTCGACGCGAGGACGCCCGCGCGCGGCAATTTCTTTCTCGATCTTTTCGGCCAGTTCGGGAAAGACTTCACGGAAGGGGCGCATGCTCGCCAACTCTTCCTCGGTCAGCGGCGGAGAATCCACGGCATCCCAGTCTTCCTTGGTGTAACCGCGGCCGGGTTGGAATTCCTCGAGGGTTTTGCGCTTTACAGTCATCTGATCACGTTCCTTTCGTCCCGTCTGGCCGGCCGCATGGAAATGATCGAGATCGCTTCCGAACCGAGCGCCAGAAAGATAACGACTATGGTCCCGTCTCGGAGACGACCAACGGCCTTTGAACGGCCTTCCTTCGCAGGGCTGGCGACAGCCAATACGAAAAACTCAAGATCAAGATCGGCAAAGTCGAGGCCGTGTTTGAGAAGGTTGGCCTGCCGTTTTCGTTCGTCCCAGATAATCCGCATTATTCGTACACGAAAAATCGCCCCCCAGCAACGAGCGACGATCTCTCATGTCGGCATGCTCCGCAATCCTGCGGATCAGGGGGTATCGGGGCTGCTCAGTCCAGCCGCCCCGTCTGGCCACGGTCGCGCAGATAATGGTCGGCGATGGCGCAGGCGACCATGGCCTCGCCGATCGGTACGGCGCGGATGCCGACGCAGGGGTCGTGGCGGCCCTTGGTGCGCACGTCCACGTTCTTGCCGTCGGCGTCGATCGACTGGCGTTCGGTGAGGATCGAGGAGGTCGGCTTGATGGCGAAACGTGCAACCAGCGGCTGGCCGGTCGAAATGCCGCCGAGAATACCGCCCGCGTGGTTGGAGAGGAAAAGCGGTTCGCCGTCATTGCCCATGCGCATCTGGTCGGCATTTTCCTCGCCGGTCAGTTCGGCGGAGGCAAAACCGTCGCCGATCTCGACGCCCTTGACGGCGTTGATCGACATCAGCAGTGAGGCGATATCCTGATCGAGCTTGGCATAGATCGGCGCGCCAAGACCTGCCGGTACGCCTTCGGCCACCACTTCGACCACGGCGCCGATCGAGGAGCCGGCCTTGCGGATGCCGTCGAGATAGTCTTCCCACACCGGCACCATTTCTGCGTCCGGGCAGAAGAATGGGTTTTCGTTCACCTGTGCCCAGTCCCAGTTTTCACGGTTGATTTTATGTTTGCCGATCTGCACCAGAGCGCCGCGCACGCTCACACCCGGCACGACGAGACGGGCAATGCCGCCGGCTGCCACGCGCGCTGCCGTTTCGCGGGCGGACGAACGACCACCGCCGCGGTAATCGCGGATGCCGTATTTCGTGTCATAGGTATAGTCGGCGTGTCCGGGGCGATACTGGCGGGCGATCTCGCCGTAATCCTTGGAGCGCTGGTCGGTGTTTTCGATCAGCATGGAAATCGGCGTGCCGGTCGAGATCATCGTCTCGCCGTCCGCGTCCAGCATCACGCCCGAAAGCACTTTTACCTCGTCGGCCTCACGGCGCTGCGTCACGAAACGCGACTGGCCGGGTTTGCGCTTGTCGAGCCACTGCTGAATGTCGGCAAGCGTGAAGCGCAGGCCGGGAGGGCAGCCGTCGACGACGCAGCCGAGCGCGGGCCCGTGGCTTTCGCCCCAAGTGGTGACACGGAAAAGATGACCGAAGGAATTATACGACATGGGACCCCGCCGATAAGCGGGATCCGTTCCCGCCTTGAAGCGGGTTTGTCATATTAAAATCCACCGTCAGGGGAAAGCCTTTTATGCCGCCGTGCCGTTCGCCTGCTTGGCGGCAAGGTCCCAGCCGCGTGCCGCCGCCTCGTTGAAGGCCTCGAAGGGCAGGGGGCGGGCGAAGGCATAACCCTGCAACAGGTCGCAGCCGAGCTCGCGCAACATGGCGGCATGCGCCATGCTTTCCACGCCTTCCGCCACCGTTTCCACGCCAAGCGACCGGGCGATATCGATGATCGAGCGTACCAGCGTGCGTTCCTGCGGCGAGTTGAGGATCGGCATCACCAGCTGGCGGTCGATCTTCAGGCGTTTCGGCTTCAGCTTCAAAAGGCTGACGATGGACGTGTGGCCGGTGCCGAAATCGTCGATTTCGATATCGATGCCGAGAGCCTTGATGCGCTCGAGGTTGGAGGCCGCCGCATCCTCGCTTTCATCGAGGAAGATCGATTCCACCAATTCGAAGGAAATCTGGCCGGGGGTGATGGCGAGCGTCTTCAGCGTGTCGATCAGCGTATCGTCATGTAGACGCCGGGACGATACGTTGACCGAAACTTTCGGGACGTCGAGCCCAAGTGCCGCCCAGCGCATCTTGTCCTTCAGCACGCTTTGCAGCACGATCTGGTCGAGCGTTGCGGTGACATTCAGTTCATCGGCAATCTTCAAAAACCGGTCGGGCGCCAGAATGCCGTGCTGCGGATGTTTCCAGCGCACCAGGGCTTCTGCACCGGTCAGCTTCATGGTGCGGGCATCGAATTGCGGCTGGTACCAGGCCACGAACTCATCGTTTTCGATACCGGACAGCACCTCGTCGGCAGTGCGCTTGTGGCTGATGATTTCGGCCTGCAGGTTCTGCGTGAAAAACTCGAAGCGGTTACGCCCCTGCGCCTTGGCGCGGTAAAGCGCTATATCGGCATTGACCAGCATGCGTCGTGCGTCGATCTCCCGGCCGCTCGCCTGGGCGATGCCGATCGAGACGCCGAAACGACAGGCAAACCCTTCGAAATCCACCGGCTGGCGAATTTCGGCGATGATGCGGTTGGAAAGGGCGGCGGTATGGGCGGCGCTGCAATTGTCGCGCACCAGGATGACGAATTCATCGCCGCCAATTCGGGCAACGAGATCGCCGGGATCGACATTGCGCAGCAAAATGCCGGCCGTATGAACCAGCATCGCGTCACCCGCGGCATGGCCCAGCGTATCGTTGATCTGTTTGAAACGGTCGAGATCGAGATGCAGGATGGAAAACTTCTGGCGCTCGCCGGCACTGGCGCGAGAAAGCCCGTCCAGCGCGATGTCCAGGCTGCGGCGATTGGCGAGCATGGTCAGCGGGTCGTGCAGAGAGTTGTGCTCGATGCGGTTCTTGGCCATCTGCAATTCGAGGTTCCTGGCATCCGCCTCCTGTTTGGCGGCGCGCAGTTGCTCGGTCAGAACGGCGTCGTCGGTCACGTCGAAGGCAAGTCCCACCACCTTGCGGCGGCCATCGCGGCCCATGTGGATCTTGCCGACGGAGCGGATGTAACGCACGCTGCCATCCGGCTGTGGCACACGCACCACCAGCGGCTCCTCGCTGCCGGGGCCGAAATGCGCCGAGACGCGGCGCGCTTCCTCGCGGTCTTCCGGGTGGATCAGCTCCATCCACTGATCGGCGGTGATACGGCCATCCGTATGGGGAATGCCGTGCAACTGCGAAAGGCGGGCATCCCAGCGCTCGACCTTGCTGTCGGGCAGCGATTCCCAGATGCCGCAACGGTAGCTTTCCAGCGCGATGCCGAGCTTTGTCGTCAATTCCTCCAGCTGGTGTTCGCGGCTGGAAAGTTCCTCCAGCGCCAGTTCCAGCTCGGCGTTCTTGATGTCGCTCACTTCCTTGGCGCTGCGCAGCGACTGGTGAACCGTCATGTCGGCGGACACATCCCAGACGATGCCCGCGACGCGATGGCTGCCATCCGGATTGCGGTAGCTGGCGCCGGCGGAACGCAAGTGACGAATGCTGCCATCGGCCGCCGTGACGCGGTAGATGACGGAGGCGGCGATATTGGCGCAGGCGCAGCTGAAGAAATAGGCCTCGACGGCCGGCCGGTCTTCCGGATGCACCGAGGCCAGCCATTCCGCCAGACGGTTGTTGCCTTCCTTGTCCGCGCCGCCATGCAGCGCCGAGGCGCGTCCATCCCAGAACATTTCGTCCCCGGAAAACTCCCACACGCCCATGTTGGAGGCTTCCATCGCCAGTGCAAAACGCTGCGAAAGCTGCAGAAGCGTGCTTTCACGCAATTTGAGCGCAACGATGTTGCGGTTGCGCTCGCCGATCAGCAGGCTGGCAATGAAAACCGGAATGATCATGGCAAGGCCCGCCAGTCCGATCTGAAGACGGAAATTCCTCTGGTCTTCCGGCGCGGAATCCCAGCCCACTTTCGGCATGGCCTGCAGTTTCCACTGCCCGCCGGCCACGGGAATGGCATGGGATGTCGGGTTATCCAGCTTCACGCCCAGGAAGTTGGTGCCATCGGCATGCGCCGTGTCGCTGATGGAAATCCGCAGCCAGCTGAGATCGATCATCGGCGGCGCGTCCGGCTTGCGCGGCAAAAGCGAGATACCGGCGCTCCGGAAGATGTAAAGCTTGTCGATGACGACCGCCATCGCGCCCCAGCGGCCTGAAGAATTTCCCTCCTGCCGGACCGGCAGCAGCACCACGATGGCGCGGCTGCGGTCAGATGTCACCACCACCGGTTCGGTGATCGAACGGTGGCTGCGGATCACCTCGCGCAACACCGCCGTGCCGCCGCCGCGCAGAACCGCATTTTCGTCAACGGGCTCTCCGTTGGGCGTGAAGATCCGGTCCAGTTCGAAATTGGGGGCAGTGGCGATGGCTGCGAAATGCCGGTTCTTGTCAAGGGTGCGCAAGGCGTCCGGGCGAAAGCTTTCCGCCGACGCTGCTCGGTCGTGTCCGAAGGCGTGCACCAGATTGTCGGCCGTATCCAGATCGGCCTGCAGCCGCAAGGACATGCGCACACCGAGCAGCGACGCGACACGATTGGTCGTGTAGCGAAGCTGATCGCGATAATTGAGCGTATTGCGGTAATCGACCGCGACCCCGACCATGACGATGGCGCCGGAAATCGCCAGCGCCGCAGCCAGTGCGGCGCGCCTGTTCTTCAACTGCCTGCCCACACCACGATGAAACGGAATTCGAACCACCAAGCCGTTTTCATCCTTACGCACGACCTTGAACTTGAGGCAGACCATATTCGCGCAAGGTTAATCTAGCATTGAAGAATATAGCCTGATTGTGTGGCGCGATATGTTGTGGATCGATACATTGCGGGGCTTGCCAGGATTTGGCCGGAAACCATTGAATCACAGTTAATTTTCCGGTCATCATTAAGTCTAAAAATGTCACGATCCCGGGCAAATTCCGCCACAATCAGGAGGCTATCTGTGTACCAGTCCAAGTCACCGAACCGTACCTTCAGGTCTCCTCCAATGCGCATTCTCATCGCCGCACTTCTGGCAACGGCCAGCATCCTCTCTCCCATCAACGGTTGGGCGCAGAGCGTTGATGTGGAAGCGACGATCAAGGCGGTGGATGTGAACAAGCTGATGCTGACGCTGGACGACGGGAAATCCTACAAGGTCCCTGAGGAATTCAACTTCGAAGGCCTGAAGGCCGGCGTCAAGGTTGTGGTGTTCTACACGATGGTGGACGGCAACCGCGTGGTCGACGATCTGGAAATCGTGCAGTAACGGATTTTCCGGTAGTCGTTTTTCAGGCTTCCACGTCCATCCATCATGGCCTTATCGAAGAAGGCCGTCGATATCGAACTCTTCCCAGCCTCGCAGCTTCGGTGGCGTCTCCTCCGGATCGCGCTCCGATTTTTTCGGCGTTTTCGTAGCCTTCTTCAGCGACCGCGTCAGTTTTGCCTGATAGGCGGCCTTGCGCCTTTTTTCCGCCTTGGCCTCGATGTCTTCCTCCCGCCATTCGTCGACGAGGCCCCGGTCGAGAAGGTCTTCCACCACTTTCGGATCGAAGACATGAAAGGTGATGCTGCGCGCCCGACCGTTCAGGCGGACCGTTCGCGTGCCGGCGCTGGGCAGCCGCCCGTCGGCCAGCCATCGGTGACGCTCGCTTGTCTTTATGGTCAGGATATCCTCGATCTCGCGGGGGATGACCGGCAACGTTTCGACCTCGTCCATCACCCTGGAGATGACGATGACCGCTGCGGCAAACGCCGCCTTCTGGCTGGCGGGCATCGCAAGCGTAAGGTCGCGTCCTTCAAGGACGACGGATTTTTTCGAGATTGCCGGAAGTCTGGCCTGGATTTCCTGCAGGATACCCTTTGCCCGCACGGACGACCCCAGGGTGGCCGCCGGCGAAAGCGTCCATGTCTTCAGCAATTCGATTTCGGTTTTTCCGATTTTCGGCATGCGGGTTAGATGGGGTTTGCGGATGTCGAGGTCAACGATGGGGGGCTGATGATCGCCGGACACTCTGAGGAGACCATTTTTTCTCAGCTGCGTCCAACGGTTGCCCCTTCATATTCGAGCATCTCCCCCGAAAAGGGGCGCCTATGCCGCCGACCTTGCCGACTTCGGCCCGATCAGCATTTCTGCAGGAATTCCCCATGCCGTGTGGATGCGGTAAACGGCATCCGTCGTCAGGCCACGCTTGCCGGAAAGCACCTCCGAGGTGCGCGAGCGCGATCCCAGGATTTCAGACAGTTCGGCTTGTGTGCGGCCCATTTCGGTCATGGCCAGCCGGAGCACTTCCACGGGCGACAGATCGCTATCGATGGCAAAATTACGCCTCTCGTAGTCTTCGACGAGAACGGACAGAACCTCCAGACTGTCGGCTTCCGGCGATCCTTCGGGCGCATCCCAAAGTGCCTCTATCTCACGAAGGGCTTTGGCATGGTCTTCATCGGTTCGGATCGGTCGAATGGTCATGGTCTGCCTCTAAAACATCGATACCGTCAGTGCGTCGATCCGGTCGTATTCGGCAGGCGTTCCCAGAAACTTCACGAATGCGATCCGGCTGGCGAACTTGAAGGCGACAATCAAGCGGTAATGACCGCCGGCCACTTCGAAACGGACCCGCTCGCCATTCAAGACTTTTGCTTTGGGAAACGTCGCCTGTATGTCGGCCATACTCGCCCAATTCGATCCCTTCGTAACCTTCACCCAGAAATCCAGTGAGGAACGCGTATCAGGGTGCCTCAGCACGAAAGCCGCAATCGAGCTTTGAGCGATGATCCTCATCTTCTGGATATAAGCATGTTCCCAAATTCAGAACAAGGCCCACACCCCTCAAATCCAGTCGATACGCTTCTCATCGCGGTTGATCAGCAAAATCCGGTCCTGCGGGATAGGGACGCCGGCCGCATCGTCTTCCGGCATGTCGCCCACGAGGCGGAAAAGCGTGCGGATGACGCCACCGTGGCATACGCACACGGTCGGCTGCGTCACCGATTGCAGCCATGCGCCAATCCGCCATGAGAGAATTTCGTAGCTTTCCGCATCGGCGCCGGGCGGGATGAACCCCCATTTTTCGGCCTTGCGGGCGGCAAGCCTTTCCGGCTCGCGCTTCCGCACCTCCTTCAGCGTAAACCCTTCCCAGTCTCCGAAGGAAAGTTCGCGAAGGCGCTCGTCGGTGCGGTAGTCTTTGGGGGGAAGGCCCATGGCCTTGCGAGCCAGTTCCATGGTCTCGCGCGTGCGGGCCATCGGGCTCGACACGAAGTCGAATTCGGCGACCCGATCGTCGATCAGGCCGCTGAGTTCCTCGCCGTTGGCGGTCGCCTGTGAGCGACCGTAATCATTGAGATCGATATCCTTCTGGCCCTGAAGCCGGCCCTCGGCGTTCCAGTCTGTCTGGCCGTGGCGAACGATATATATCAGCAATGCGGCATGCCCTTATATTCTGTGTCAGTCCTTGATGACCGAAATGTCCGGCGCATCGACGGCCTTCATGCCGACGACATGGTAACCGCTGTCGGCGTGATGCGTCTCGCCGGTCACCGAACGAGACAGGTCGGACAGCATGTAAAGGCCGACATCGCCCACTTCCTCGATGGTAACGGTGCGGCGCAGCGGTGCGTTGTATTCGTTCCACTTGAGGATATAGCGGAAATCGCCGATGCCGGAAGCGGCCAGCGTCTTGATCGGGCCGGCCGAAATGGCGTTGACGCGGATGTTCTTCGGGCCGAGGTCGACCGCCAGATATTTCACGCTGGCTTCGAGAGCCGCCTTGGCAACGCCCATGACGTTGTAGTTCGGCATGACCTTTTCCGCACCGTAATAGGTCAGCGTCAGCATCGAGCCGCCATCGGTCATCAGCTTTTCGGCGCGACGTGCGATCGAGGTGAAGGAATAGACCGAGATCTGCATCGTCTTGGCAAAGTTGTCGGCGGATGTGTCGACGTAACGGCCGGTGAGCTCGTCCTTGTCGGAAAAGCCGATGGCGTGCACGATGAAGTCGATCTTGCCCCACTTCTTCTCGACATTGGCGAAGACTTCGTCGATCGAAGCTTCGTCCGAGACATCACAGTGGCCGGCCATGAAGGCGCCGATTTCGGTTGCCAGCGGCTCGACGCGCTTCTTCAGCGCATCGCCCTGCCAGGTGAGAGCGATCTCGCCGCCCTGTGCGTGAATGGCCTTGGCAATGCCCCATGCGATCGAGCGGTTATTGGCGACGCCGAAGATGACGCCACGTTTGCCTGCCATGAGGCCGGTAGCCTGAACCATGAATAGTCCCCTGAAATGCAACGGCGGATACCCGCCCGAATAGTCGTTTGCCTATGGCATAGGCAGACTTGTGGTTCAAGCTTGAGGAAGATCATCTCATGTTAGGGAGCGTAACAAAGGGTGCGTAACGGTTAAAACCGTCGCGAAACCTTCATACATAAAGGCCGTGACGCATGTGTTTCATCAGGTCGGTCACCTTTTCGTCGGGCTTTTCCCAAAGCACGACGCGCAGTTCGACCACCATCGCACCACGTCCGCCCGCGCCATCCGCAAGGCCGAGATTGTCGAGCGTTATGCTGCGATCCGAACCCGACCAGGCAGGCACGGTGATCGGCACCTTTCCGCCCGGCGTTTCCACTTCGGTCTCGGTGCCGAGAACCGCATCCTCGAGCGAGATCGGCAGCACGGTGTGCAGGTCGAACCCTTCGAGACGAAAACGCTCGTGGCGGGCAACGCGTACGGTCACGACGAGATCGCCGCGGGCAATGGGTGGCGGCATTTTCAGCCCTTGGCCCTTGAGGCGCACCACATGGCCATCGGTCATGCCGGCTTCCAGCGGCAGTTTCACATCGCGCTCGTCGGCCAGGTGCATCGGCACCGTGTTCTGCGCCATCAGGTCTTCCAGCGTCACGATCACTTCGGCCGTCAGGTCCGGCGCCTTTTCCGGCAGCGGCTGGATGCCGCGCCAGCGGCGCACCAGCGATGCCACCAGTTCGACCGCCTGCAGGGGGAGGGGCGGTTTGTGGGCCGTGTCCGCCCTGGCCGCCGCATCGTCCGTTGCTGTGGTGGCGTCTTCGGGTTTCGTTTCCGTCCGGGTTTCGGCCTTGGCTTCGGTTCTGGCCTTTGCCTGCTGCTGGGCCTGGGACTGGGACTGCGCTTTCGCCTGTGCCGCAGCCTTTTCGCGGGCGGCGTCGGTGGCGTCGTCGCCGGAGCCGAAAATGCGCTCGATCATGTCCTCCGCATCTTCCGTCTCGGGTTGCGCATTGGCGCCGCCTTGAGATTGCGCTGAAGATTTGGCCTGCGCCTGCGCCTGGGCTTGCGCCTTTCCGGGCGCTTTCGCTTGTGCCTGCGATTGGTTCTGGGCGCGCTGCGCATTGGCGCGCGCCAGTTCTTCCATCACCTTTTCCGCATTGGCACGCGCAGCCTTTGCGCGTTCTTCCGCCTGTCTGGCGGCTTCGCGCTGCTGCATGATGGTCTGGTGCATGTCGGCTGCCTTGTCGTAACGGCGGCGCTTGTCGGGATCCTTCAAGAGGTCATAGGCCTGGCCGACTTCGGCAAAACGGCCTGTCGCGCTCGGATCGTCGAGATTATGGTCCGGGTGAACGGATTTCGCCTTCGTCCGCCATGCGGCCTTGATTTCGTCGGCGTCCGCGTTGCGTTTCACGCCGAGGACGGAATAGGGATCGCGCATCTTGCACCACCGGTTACTCTTGGGCGGCGGGTCCGCGATCATCCTGGACCCCCGAGCATCAACAACTCTTGCAGGGCGCCGTCGGTTCCTCATGTCCGCTCAGGCGTCTGCGTAATGACCAAGACGCTACCAGAGGAATCTCTAAGGAGAAGTTGAAAATCAAGGTAAACGGCAACGGCCTTAAAAGGTTACCGGCCGGTTTTACTGGGTAAAACGCGGTATTTTTACTGACGGTCGAACGCCGTCAGCATCCAGTCGCCCGAATTGGTAAGGCAGGTCTGGCCGGTAAATTGCGCAATGCCTTCAAAGGAATGGCGCGTCGTGGTAAAGTCGCGGCAGATATGGCCCTGGTTACGGGCCTCGCGAATGGAGGAAACCACGCCGGCGCTGCCGGTGGTCGTGTTGGCCCAGGGAAGCGGCGACATCGACACCTTGGAAAGGTCTGCCGAGGACACGGCGTTCTGCACCGTCACTTCGTCGGAGGTCGTGGTCGGATTGCGCTTGGCCTGTATCGTGCCTGTGGACATGCGGTCGACCTTGTCGCCGCCGAACAGATCGAGCGAACTGGTGCATCCGCAAAGCGTGGTGGCAACGGCAATAATCGCAAGACCTTTGGCCGCAAACGGGCGTCTCTGGCTTGTGCGGCTATGTGTCTTTGCTATCAATGCCAACTTGCGTCCACTTCGAATACGTTTCGGATGCACTTCATATATCGGGAGCATTTTCGTCAATATGACAGAAGTTGAGTTAACATCCGGTGACTTCACCGAGGAAAATGAACCGTTTTCGCTCTTCGGCGCCTGGCTGAAGGATGCCACGGCCGCGGAGATCAACGATCCGAACGCCGTTGCGGTTGCAACCGTGGACGAAAAGGGCTTGCCGAATGTGCGCATGGTTCTGTTGAAGGACTATGACGAACGCGGTTTCGTGTTCTACACGAATTTCGAAAGCCAGAAGGGCCGTGAGCTGCTGGCTTGCCAAAAGGCGGCCATGGTTTTCCACTGGAAATCGCTGCGACGGCAGGTTCGTCTGCGCGGCGAGGTCGAGATCGTGACCGATCAGGAAGCCGACGAATATTACGCCACCCGTCCGCGCGGCAGCCGTATCGGCGCCTGGGCGTCAAAACAGTCGCGGCCGCTGGAAGGCCGTTTCGCGCTGGAAAAGGCCGTGGCGGAATACACGGCGCGTTATGCGGTCGGCAACATTCCGCGCCCGCCGCACTGGTCGGGTTTTCGCATCAAGCCGGTTTCGATCGAGTTCTGGCACGACCGTCCGTTCCGCCTGCACGACCGGGTGGAATTCCGCCGCGAAACGCCGGAGGGCGATTGGGCGAAAGTGCGGATGTATCCGTGATGCGTGACATAGGGCCGACCGGCGGCGACGCCGGTCACCCCACCACTTCTCCTGCCGGAGAAAGCTGCCCGTCACCCGCAATCCGCGGCTTGTTCGAAAGTGCAAAGGGCAGGCCGGAGGCCAGCGCCGAAACATAACGCGGCAGCTGATAATAACCGTTCAGAGAAATGCGCGGCAGGCCGGTCATGGTGTCGCGCAGGGTTTGTCTCAGCGTGCCGGGTCGGGTTGTCACCGCCACATCGAAACCCAGTTCGCGCGCCAGATCCTTGTCCCGTTCCGAAACGGCATTGGCGGTGCCATAGGGATAGGCGAAACTTTTCGGCCGCTGCCCGAATGTTTCCTCCATCCATTCCACGCAGGCCAGCATTTCCTGCAGCGCTTCGGCCCTGTTCAATTGCGCCACTGAGCGGTGGCTCACGGTATGTGCGCCGAGCGAGGCGAGTGGATGCCGCGCAAGCGCCTGCAGTTCCTCGACATTCATGGTCAGCTGCGCGGTCAGGCCAAGGGCGTCGATCCCGTGGCGGGCGGCCAGCGCGTCGATGGTCGCCACCTGTTCCGTTTCCGGCCCGGATGCGATGAAACGCGAAAAATGGTCGAAGGCGTCGAGCTTGTCGGTGCCGGTTTCAAGCGGAAGCCTGATCTCGCCCGAACCGAAATCGAAGCGAATTTCCGGCAGGACGTTGAGCAGTGCGGCCAGGGTTTCCCACCACATGCCGTGGGTGCGCTCGGCAAAGCCCTTGGCCACGAAGATGGTGAAGGGCACACCGTGGCGTTCGAACACGGGCAGCGCGTATTCGAAATTGTCGCGATAGCCGTCATCCAGCGTGAAGGCGGCAAAGCGCCGGTCATCCATTGGCTGTTTCATCCGCGCCGCCACATCGCAAAGCGACAGGAACTCGTAGCCATCGGCCTTCAGCTGGCGGATGGCGCAGTCGAGAAATTCGGGCGTGATATCGAGATGCGCATTCGGTTCTGCCGGATGTCCTTCCGGCGGGCGCACATGGTGGAGTGTGAAGATTGCGCCGCGTCCTCGCGCCGACGGCATGATGTTGGCGCGAGCGGCAAGCGCCGAGGCCTCCAATCCGCCGGCGATCAGCGCGCGCTTGATGCCGCGACGCCAGATTGCGTCAAATCTGCCCTTCATCGTGTTCGCACCGCCCCGGATCCAATCATTTGAGGGAAACTAGCGCGGGTGTCTTAATCGTTGTTAAAGAATGCGGGACAGGATTGAGGGAGGGGCGGCCGCGATGAAAGGCGGCTGCCGGTCGTTTACAGCTTCTCGGCAATAAGGCGCATGCCGAAGCCGGCCAGCAACGTGCCGATGCCGCGTTCGATCCAGCGGCCGAACCGCTCGTAGGCCTGACGCGCTCTTTTGCCGGACAGGACAATCGTCACGAGACCGTACCACACCATTTCGAGCAGAAAGCCGCCGCACAGGATGAGCAGCTTTGCCCAGAGTGCTGTTTCGGGAGGGACGGCCACCGCATAAAGGCCGATGAAAAACGCGATACCCTTTGGGTTGGAAAGGTTTACCAGCACGCCCATGCGCAATCCGTGGAGCAGGCCGGCAGAGGTGCCGCGCGACTGTTGTGCCGCCGTTTCCGGGCCGCTGGACAACCACGCCATCACGCCGAGATAAACGAGATAAGCGCCGCCGGCGATCTGGATGAGGCTGGCAAGCCAGCTCACACGGGTCAGAACCAGAGCAAGACCGGTCATCGAAAGAACGGCGTAAAACGTTGCGGCAAGCGCCAGGCCGAATGTGGCGCCGAAAGCGGCGGGACGAGACCCCGAAACCGCCAGTCTGCTGATCAAGGCAAAGTTCGGCCCCGGGCTGACCACCACCGCCGCATAGAGGCCAAGGGTGGTGAGGATGACTGTCAGTTCCGTATTCATGCTGTTTCAGGCCTCGGATGTAATGAAGTTTGTTTTCTGCGCGCAGGCGCGCAACGCGGAGAAAGCCTGCAAAGTCACTGCCCGTCGCATGGTTTTCAAAAGGCGGGCGGTGATCCTGCTCATCAAAAAGACCTTCAGGCCTTGGTGCCGCCCACCGTCACCTGATCCATGCGCAGATGCGGCTGGCCGACGCCGACCGGCACCCACTGGCCGGCCTTGCCGCAATTGCCCACGCCGGTATCGAGCTTGCTGTCGTTGCCGACCATGGAAATGCGCTTCATCGCATCCGGGCCGTTGCCGATCAGCATGGCGCCCTTCACCGGTGCGCCCAGCTTGCCATCCTCGATCATGTAGGCCTCGGTGCAGCCGAACACGAATTTTCCGGAGGTGATATCCACCTGTCCGCCGCCGAAGGAGACGGCATAGATGCCCTTCTTCACGGAGGCGATGATCTCTTCCGGGGTTTTGTCGCCGGACAGCATGTAGGTATTGGTCATGCGCGGCATCGGAATATGCGCGTAACCCTGACGGCGGCCGTTGCCGGTCGGTTTCATGCCCATCAGGCGTGCGTTCTGGCGGTCCTGCATGTAACCGACCAGACGGCCGTTCTCGATCAGCACGTTATAGGCCGACGGTGTACCTTCGTCATCGACGGTGATCGAACCACGGCGGTTGTCGATCGTGCCGTCATCAACGACGGTGACGCCGGGGGCGGCCACCATTTCGCCAAGCAGACCGGCAAAGGCCGAGGTTTTCTTGCGGTTGAAATCGCCTTCCAGACCGTGGCCGACAGCCTCGTGCAGCATCACGCCCGGCCAGCCGTTTCCAAGCACGATATCCATCGTGCCGGCCGGTGCGTCGATCGCCTCGAGATTGACCAGTGCCTGACGCAGCGCATCGTCGGCGCCGCTTTTCCAGTTGCCTTCTCTCACGAACTCGCCGAAGCCGACGCGGCCGCCGGTGCCGAACGTACCCGATTCCTGGCGGTCGCCTTCACCCACGACCACGGAAATGTTGATGCGCGTCATCGGACGGATATCCTGCACCCGGTGGCCATCGGCGCGCAGAATATCGACCACCTGCCATGAGGCGGCAATCGAGGCGGAAACCTGCCGCACCTTCGGGTCCTTGTCGCGCAGATAGGCGTCGATTTCGGCCAAGAGCTTTGCCTTGGCTTCGAAGCTCGGTTCGCCGATCGGGTTTTCGTCGCCGTAATATTTCTTGTTGGTACGCTGCGGAGCAGCCGCATAGGAGCCGGAATAACCGGAGGTGACGGCGCGCACGGCATCGGCTGCGCGTTTCAGCGCCGCTTCCGACATGTCGCCGGAATGGGCATAACCGACCGCTTCACCGGCCACGGCGCGCAGGCCAAAACCCTGATCGGTGTTGAACGAACCACCCTTCAGACGGCCATTGTCGAAGGCCAGCGATTCCGCCTGCGCATGTTCGAGGTAAAGCTCGCCGTCATCGGCGCCGGACAGCGTCTGCGCCAGGATTTCGCGCAGTCTGGTTTCATCGACGTCGAACAGGTTGAGAAGGTCGGTGTTCATAAATGCTCCTTGGCGGCTGGTCGCGCCTTCCGGTTCGGATGAAGAGCAAATCGTTGCGCCAAACCGAAATATATCAGGAATCCGATGTAGGACCGTCATCGAACTGACGCAAGTCCAGCCTTGGCTTCCACGGCGCTGACGAAGGTCGCGCCATACCCTCCGCCATCATCCTCGCCCTCCACCGTAATCCTCAGGCTTAACCCGAGGATCTGCAACGGTCTCACATCGTCGACGTGGTTAGATCCTCGGGACGAGCCCGAGGATGACGAAGCAGCGTTTCATCACAGAGCAGGCCCTCAAGCCGTTTGCCCCACAACCATCTGCGCCGCGCGCGCCTTCAGATGCGCCTGCACCACATCCGGCATGCCAACCTTCGGAAAGGTGTCGAACACGGTCGTATCGGTGAAGATCATAAAGGCGCTCTGCAGTTCCCAGATTTCCGTCACATCGCGCCACGGCATCCGGCCTTCGCCGATCTCCGAAACCACGGCAATGCCATCGGCATCCACGGTAACATCAGCCGTGCGGCGGTGCCGTTTCAGGGTTCGGGTAGTGAGCATGCGCTGGAAGATGAAGACGCAGACGAAGGGCGCGACGGCCAATAGAATCAGCACGGCGGCAAAGATGTCGTTGCCGCCGGCGCCGAACAGATAGACGGAAAACGCGGCCATCAGCGCGGCCATCACCCACATCATGCGTTGTTCGATGAAGGCGCGGCGCATGATGAAAGTGCGAACGGCGTCCTTCACGACGCCGTCATTGTAGGTGAGCGTAAACCGCTGGGCCTCGAAGGATGCCATCAGGGCAGGGCATCGTAACCGGGGCCAAAACCGGTCAGCTCGATCGGAATGCCGACGCGATCCTGATCGACCGATTCACGCAGTGCAAACACGGCGCTCTTGCCGGCGCGCAGGATGCGCATCAGTTCGTCGTCGATCTCGACCTCGACGTAGCAACCCTCGTTGAAACAACGGGTAAAATAGGCACGGCCGATATTGTTGTTATCGACGTAAAGCTCCATGCCGTCCTTCAGGAGAACGCCGAGCGGTGCGAGGATGCGCAGGATCTTCGATTTCTGGTCGGCGGTCTTCAGGACGACAACGGAAAGGCCGACTTCCGGGCGGTCGTCGGCGATGACGTTCTGCATCAACGCGCATTGTTCGGTGGCTGCACCCGCCGGCTTGTCGCACAGAACCGACCACGCGCCGTGGCTGCCGCGAACATTGCCCGGCTGCTGCGGTGTGGTCGCTTCGGTCCGCGGCTGCTTTTCGCTGGCCGACGGCGGCGCCAGCTGGGCGGATGCCGAAAAGGCAAAGCCTGTGGCCAATGCTGCAACGCAGACGGAAAGAACATGGTGGCGGATTAGGCGAAGCGCCATGGAAACCTCAAGATATCGAATCACGGCGCCATTGTTGCCGCCGACCCCAGGAATGAAAAGCCTCACAGCCTCTTTCCAGCCGAGTGCGGCGAAAGTGGGACTATGGGCTTCAAGCTCATGGGCCTTGCTCTACCGGGGATAGGCACTTGTCGCAAGGGCTTGAAACTGCGCGCAAAGATTGTGTGATGGCGGGCTAAAATGCCGCAGGAGGGCGAAGGTGCGCATATTGCGGCAAAACGCAAATTATGATTGAACCGAGGTGTGTAGCAGGGAAAACTGCATTGCGATTTGAGCCGGATCAAAATGTAAGGGAGGTGCATGATGATTTCTAGGGCTTTTGCGGGGGTCGGTGCGCTGATCTGTCTGCCCTTGGCGACCGTGGCCGTCGCCGACCAACCAAAACCCTGGCAACTGGATCTCCAGGAGCCGGTGACGCCGATCATGCACCAGATCAAGTGGTTCAATCACTACTCGCTCTGGTTTATCGTGCCGATCACGCTGTTCGTGCTGGCGCTGCTCATCATCGTGGCCGTGAAATTCCGCGCCGCGAAAAATCCGGTTGCCTCGCGCACCAGTCACAATACCGCGATCGAAATCGTCTGGACCGTCGCCCCGGTGCTGATCCTGCTGTTTCTCGCCATTCCCTCGTTCAATCTTTTGACCGCGCAGCTGACCATTCCGCAAAATCCGGACATCACGCTCAAGGCGACGGCCACCCAGTGGCAGTGGAATTACGAATATGAAGGCGGCGACAATCCGCTCGCTTTCGACAGCTACATGCTGAAGGAACCCGACCGCGCGGCGGCCGGCAAGGAAGACGTCAAGGTCTATCCGCGCCTTCTCGCCGTCGATAACGAAGTGGTTCTGCCGGTCAACAAGACCGTTCGCGTACTGGTGACGGCGGCGCCGACCGATGTCATCCACGCCTTTGCCATGCCCGCCTTCGGCGTCAAGATCGACGCCGTTCCCGGCCGCCTGAACGAAACATGGTTCAAACCTGAAAAGGAAGGCCTTTATTACGGCCAGTGTTCCGAGCTTTGCGGCAAGGACCACGCCTTCATGCCGATCGCCATCCGCGTCGTGTCGCAAGACAAATACGACACCTGGAAGGCTGCCGCCGCGGGAGATCTTCCCGGTGCAAACAAGGCATTGATGGCCGCGACCGATGCGCCTGCTGCATCCGTTGCCGTGGCTTCGAAGTAAGGGATAGGGACACATCATGGCTGGACACAACGATCATTCACATGATCACGCGCATTCTGATCATGGGCATTCCCATGACCACGGGCATTCGCACGACGATCACGCACATCATCACCACAAGCCGTCCTTTTTCACGCGCTGGTTCCTGTCGACCAACCACAAGGATATCGGCACGCTCTACCTGATCTTCGCGATCATGGCGGGCATTATCGGCGGCCTGATGTCGGTCGCCATGCGTATGGAACTGCAGGAACCGGGCATCCAGATCTTTCACGGTCTGGCGTCGATGGTCTACGGTTTCGAAGGCGATGCCGCACTCGATGGCGGCAAGCACATGTTCAACGTGTTTACGACAGCGCATGCGCTGATCATGATCTTCTTCATGGTCATGCCGGCGATGATCGGCGGTTTCGCCAACTGGATGATCCCGATTATGATCGGTGCGCCGGATATGGCGTTCCCGCGTCTCAACAACATCTCGTTCTGGCTGATCGTGCCGGCCTTCCTGCTGCTGATGCTGTCGATGTTCGTCGAAGGCCCGGCAGGCGCTTATGGCGCAGGTGGCGGCTGGACCATGTATCCGCCGCTCGCAAGCTCCGGCCAGCCGGGACCGGCGGTCGATCTGGCGATCTTTGCGCTGCACGTGGCCGGTGCCTCGTCCATTCTGGGTGCCATCAACTTCATCACCACGATCTTGAACATGCGCGCACCGGGCATGACCATCCACAAGATGCCGCTGTTCGCATGGGCCGTTCTGGTCACGGCCTTCCTGCTGCTTCTGTCGCTGCCGGTTCTGGCAGGTGGCATCACCATGCTTCTGACCGACCGCAATTTCGGCACCAGCTTCTTTTCGCCGGAAGGCGGCGGTGATCCGATCCTCTACCAGCACCTGTTCTGGTTCTTCGGTCACCCGGAAGTCTACATCCTCATCCTGCCCGGTTTCGGCATCGTCAGCCACATCATCTCCACCTTCTCCAAGAAGCCGGTTTTCGGTTATCTAGGCATGGCTTATGCCATGGTGGCGATCGGTGCGGTCGGCTTCATCGTCTGGGCCCACCACATGTATACGGTCGGCCTGTCGCTCGATGCGCAGCGTTATTTCGTGTTCGCCACGATGGTCATCGCGGTGCCGACAGGGGTCAAGATCTTCTCTTGGATCGCGACGATGTGGGGTGGATCGATCACCTTCGCGACGCCGATGGTCTGGGCGATCGGCTTCATCTTCCTGTTCACGGTGGGTGGCGTCACCGGCGTGCAGCTGGCCAATGCCGGCCTCGACCGCTCGCTGCACGATACCTATTACGTCGTCGCGCACTTCCATTACGTGCTGTCGCTCGGCGCCGTTTTCGCCATCTTCGCGGGCTGGTATTACTGGTTCCCGAAAATGACCGGCTACATGTATAACGAGTTCGTCGGAAAGCTGCATTTCTGGGTGATGTTCATCGGTGTGAACCTGGTGTTCTTCCCGCAGCATTTCTTGGGCCTCGCCGGCATGCCGCGCCGTTATATCGACTACCCGGATGCGTTCGCAGGCTGGAACTACGTGTCCTCCGTCGGCTCCTACATTTCATTTGTGGGTGTACTGATCTTCCTCTTCGGCGTATGGGAAGCCTTCGCAAGGAAGCGCGTCGCGGGTGACAACCCGTGGGGAGAGGGCGCAACCACGCTGGAATGGCAGCTGTCTTCACCGCCGCCGGTCCACCAGTGGGAACAGCTGCCGCGCATCAGGTAAGCACACGACAATAAATGGGGGGAGGCAGCGCAGCGATTGCGCCGCCTTCGCCATACGATACGAGAACAGGACTACCGCATGACAGTCATTCAGGATCACGACACATTCGGCACCGAACAGGGCTCTGGCCTGTCGGAAGCCAATGCGCGCGATTTTTTCGAACTCCTGAAGCCGCGCGTCATGTCGCTGGTCGTGTTTACCGGTTTTGTCGGCATGGTTCTGGCACCGGGCCATATCAACCCGATCCTCGGCGCCATCGCCATACTCTGTATCGCCGTCGGCGCTGGAGCGTCCGGCGCGCTCAACATGTGGTATGACGCCGATATCGATGCGGTGATGACCCGCACCGCCAAACGTCCGATCCCGGATGGCCGCGTGCAGCCGCGCGAGGCACTTGCTTTTGGCCTGACGCTGTCGGTGTTTTCGGTCGCGATCCTCGGTCTGGCGGTCAACTGGTTCGCCGCCGGGCTGCTCGCCTTCACCATCTTCTTCTACGCCGTCGTCTACACGATGTGGCTGAAGCGCTCGACACCGCAGAACATCGTCATCGGCGGTGCGGCCGGCGCCTTTCCGCCCATGCTGGGCTGGGCCTGCGTCACCGGCGGTATCTCGCTCGACAGCACCATCCTGTTCATGATTACCTTCCTGTGGACACCGCCGCATTTCTGGGCGCTGGCGCTCTTCAAAATGCGTGATTACGGCTCGGTCGGCATTCCGATGATGCCGAATGTCGTCGGCGAGCGCTCCACCAAACGCCAGATGTTCGTCTACACGCTGCTGACCATGGCGGTCGCGGTGGCACCGGCTTTCACCGGTCTCGCCAGCATCGGTTACGGCATCTTCGCCTTCATCCTCAGCGCCATCTTCACCTTCTATTCCATCCTCGTGCTGCGCATGCCGGATGGCGATGAAAAGATGGTGCCCGCGAAAAAGATGTTCTTTTATTCCATCTTCTATCTGTTCGCCGTTTTCAGCGCATTGCTGGCCGACCACTGGCTGGCCGGTGTCTGGGGTATGTTGGGAGTGAATGGATGATCGAAACGGTCAAGGTAACCGAGGCACAGAGGAAATCCAGACGAGGGCGCAATGTGGCGCTCGGTCTGGTTCTGGCGGCTTTGGTCGTGCTGTTCTACATCGTGACGCTGATCAAGATCGGCGGCTTCGCAAACTGACGGGAGGCAGGATTGACGGAGGAGACAGGGAGGAGAGAGCCGGGTTCGCCATCTGATGGCGGGGTTTCGGCTGACCTGAAAACGCCTGCCAAGCGGATGAGCCCAAAGCGGATGAGCAATGGCTCGATCATGGCCTTCTGTTTCGTTTTTGCCTTTGGCATGGTCGGCGCGGCCTATGCGTCCGTGCCGCTCTACCGGCTGTTCTGCCAGGTGACCGGCTATAACGGCACCACCCAGCGCGTCGAACAATATTCCACCCGCATTCTCGACCAGACGGTCCGCGTCACCTTCGACGCCAACACGTCCAATGGCCTCAACTGGGATTTTCGCCCGGTCGATCGCTCCATCGAACCGAAACTCGGCGAGACGGTTCAGATCTCCTACAAGGCGACCAATCGGTCACCCTATGAGGTGACAGGCACGGCCGTGTTCAACGTCACGCCGATGGAGGCGGGCGCCTATTTCAACAAGGTGCAATGTTTCTGTTTTACAGAAACGACGCTGAAGCCGGGCGAAACGCTGGACATGCCTGTGGTCTTCTTCGTCGATCCCGATCTGGCGACTGCCGAAGAGACAAAACATATCCGCACGATTACGCTGTCCTACACGTTCTACCCGAGCACACCGGCGGCAAAACCCGTCGCGGCGCTGCCGGACAAGGGTGCAGGCGAAAAGAAACTGTAAGAGGGTTCCGCTTCCGGGCGGGTAAGAGGTTAAGGTCAGGGAGAGACGAAATGGCCGATACGCATCAGAAGAACCACGATTACCATATCATAGACCCGAGCCCCTGGCCCTTTCTGGCCTCCATCGGGGCTTTCGTCCTTACCTTCGGCGGCGTCGGTTACATGCGGTACCTGCATGGCAGCGAGTTCAAGCTGTTCGGGCTGAACTTTGCCACGCCGTGGCTGTTCTTTATCGGTCTTGCCATCGTTCTTTACACGATGGTCGGCTGGTGGGCCGATACGATCAAGGAAGGCCGCGAAGGCCACCACACCCGCGTCGTGTCGCTGCATCTGCGTTACGGCATGATCATGTTCATCGCCTCCGAAGTGATGTTTTTCGTGGCGTGGTTCTGGGCATTCTTCGATGCCAGCCTTTACCCGCATGAAGCCATCCAGGCCTCGCGTCTGGAATTCACCGGCGGACAATGGCCGCCCAAGGGCATCGAGGTTCTCGATCCCTGGCACCTGCCGATCTACAATACCGTGATCCTGCTTCTGTCCGGCACCTGTGTCACCTGGGCGCATCACGCGCTGCTGCATGGCGACCGCAAGGGCCTGATCAACGGTCTGGCGCTGACCGTGGCGCTCGGCGTGCTGTTCTCCTGCGTGCAGGCTTATGAATATGCGCACGCGCCGTTCGACTTCAAGAATTCGATCTATGGCGCCACCTTCTTCATGTCGACCGGTTTCCACGGTTTCCACGTTCTGGTCGGCACCATTTTCCTGATTGTCTGCCTGGTCCGCGCGATCAATGGCGGGTTCACTCCGGAAAAGCATTTTGGCTTCGAGGCAGCTGCCTGGTACTGGCACTTCGTCGACGTCGTCTGGCTGTTCCTGTTCTTCGCAATCTATATTTGGGGCGATTGGGGCGCGCCGCTGGCTCATTGAGCCGCATCGACCCGAAAACCGTTCCGGTTTTTGGAAAGTACGATGCGCACTCAAAAGTCAGCTGGTGAAGACCGAACAGGCAACAGGGAAGGCGGGTGTTGGGAGGCGCCCGCCTTTTCTTATTTTGACGATTTTCCGGGCGTGGCATGGCTGGACGCATCATCGCGCCGGGTGACATAGTTTGTTCTGCCGTAATTCGACATAGAACCCGCCATGCCGATCCTTCATTTCTACAGCACCGATTATGAAAAGAAGACCGGCGGCTGGATCTACAATCGCCACCTGATCTCCTGGCTCGACCGCCATTTGGGCAGCGTGCGCGAGATGACGGTGCCGATCTGCTTTCCGACGCCGGATGCAGCCGTGCTGGCTGAAATCGACCATATGCTTTCCCGGATAGAGCCCGGCTCAGTTCTGGTAATGGACCACATCTACGGCTGCATGCTGCTGCCGATATTGCAGAGGCGGCTGCTGAGGCTTGTGCTGATCTATCATCACTCGATGACGGAGGAGCGGGGAGCGGCGGATGTCGCCACCGGCCGCGACGCGACGGAAAAATCCGCGCTGCAACTGGCCGACGCCATCATCGTCACCTCGGATGAAAGCCGCAATTACGTGACGGGCCATTACGGCATCGCGCCGGAAAAGATCATCACCGGCAAACCGGGCAACGATCCCGCGCCGCAAAGTGCCGCCCATGTCAGCGGGCGGTGGCGCATGCTGTCCGTCGGTGCCGTCATTCCACGCAAACGCTACGAATTTCTGGTGGAGGCGTTGGCGAAGGTCGAAAGCTCCGACTGGTCCCTCGCCATTGCCGGCAATACAGAACGTTATCCCGATTATGTTTCCAGCCTCCAAAACCGCGTCGAAACCCTTGGCCTGAGCAACCACATCACGTTTGCCGGCGAGTTGCCGGCACCGGCGCTCGATGCGCTCTGGGGCCAGACCCACCTCTACATCGCCTCGTCGCTCTACGAGGGTTACGGCATGGCGATTTCAGAAGCGATCAGCCGCGGCGTGCCCGTCATCTCCACGCCCTCGGGAGCCGTTGCCAGCTGGGCGGGAGAGGCGGCAACGCTGGTGGATGCGGAGGATGTCGGCGAAATGGCGCGGCAGATCGCGGGCATCATGGCCGATCGGGCCACCTATGAAGCGGCGCGGACAAAGGCCACCGGTTTTGCCGCCACCCTGCCTTCATGGGAGAAGAACATGACGCTGGCGGGCGAGGAATTGCGGCGGCTGGTGTGAGCGAGAGCCTTAAGGTTCCGCTGGACAAATGTAACAATTTTGGTACATTGCTTTCCCATGGTGGGGGCGCCGAAAAAGATTGTCGGCAGGTTTTATGCGCTGGCGAGCGGCCGAAAACCCGTGCGCGATTGGCTGCTGGACTTGTCACGGGATGACAGGCGCCAGATCGGCATCGACATCCAGCGCGTGGAGTTCGGCTGGCCCCTGGGCATGCCCTATTGCCGCTCGCTTGGCTCAAGTCTGTGGGAAGTTCGCAGCAGTCTTGCGGGCGGGCGCATCGCACGGGTGCTCTTCTGCATCCATGACGGTGAAATGGTCTTGTTGCACGGATTCGAAAAGAAAACACAGAAAACGCCTCAGCAAGATCTGGATCTGGCTTTGGCGCGCAAACGGGAATTGCAGGGATGAGTGAAACAAAGGGTTATGTTGATCGAAGCGAGAGTTTCGACGATTTTCTGGAGGAGGACGGTCTTCTGGAGGAGACGGAAGCGGTCGCGCTCAAGCAGGTGATTGCCGACCAGTTGCGTGCCGCCATGGCCGAAGAAGGGCTGACCAAGAAGGCGATGGCGGAACGCATGCAATCCAGCCGCCAGCAACTCGACCGCTTGCTTGATCCCAACTATCCGTCGGTCACGCTTTTGACCTTGCGTCGTGCCGCCGCCGCCGTTGGACGGTCATTGCGTGTCGAACTGGTGTGAGCTGCCCACACCGACATCCGCCCGCCTTTTTCCTCTGAAATCGATCATCTCGTCCGCGGTTGAAACAGGAGACCCGCCCCGCATGCAACGGTCCGTTCGCTGGCTTGTCCTGACATCGCTTGTCCTCTCCTCGGCATCCACCGCCACCGCCCAACCGGTCTCCCATGTTCTCGTCATGAAAGCCGAGCGCCTGATGTCGATCATGGATGGCGAGAGGGTGGTCAAAACCTATTCCATCGCGCTTGGCGGATCGCCGGTCGGCCACAAGCAGAAGGAAGGCGACGAGCGTACGCCGGAAGGTACTTACGTGCTCGACTGGCGCAATCCGGGCAGCGGTTATCACCGCTCCATCCATGTTTCCTATCCCAACGCGGCCGATACCGAGCGCGCGGGAAAGGCAGGCGAAGATCCCGGTGGCATGATCATGATCCATGGCCAGCGCAATTATCTCGGCTGGCTTTCGCCGCTCACCCAGTGGTTCGACTGGACCAATGGCTGCATCGCCGTTTCCAATGCCGAAATGGACGAGATCTGGGATCTCGTGAAAAACGGCACGCCCATCGAGATCAGGCCGTGATAGAACCTCTTCGGTTGAGAGGAGACCCGATATGAGCGAGCAGGGCAGCGGTTCAATATTGAACGCGGAGTTGAAGGCGAGCGGCCCGCGGGCTGCAGGCCGCGCCCGCACCATCCTGACCGGCGGCCTCATTCTCCTCTGTCTCGCCATCCTTCTGTCGCTCGGCACATGGCAGGTGGAGCGCCTGCACTGGAAGGAAGGGCTGATCGCCAAAATCACCGAGCGCCGCGATGCCGCCCCCGTGCCGCTTGCCGATATCGAGGCAGCAGTGGTCAACGGTGAGGATATCGAATTTCGCCGCGTAACAATCGCCGGCAGGTTCGACCATGCGAAGGAACGGCATTTTTTCGCCACCCATCAGGGCCAGACCGGCTTTTATGTCTATACGCCGCTGACGCTCGACGATGGCCGCACCCTGCTCGTCAATCGCGGTTTCATTCCTTACGAGATGAAGGAACCGGCGAAACGCGGTGAGGGACAGGTGACAGGCGAGGTAAATTTCACCGGATATGCCCGCACCAAACTCGAAGCAAAACCATCATCGCTGGTGCCGGATAACGATCTGCCCAAGAACATCTTTTACTGGAAGGACATCGCGGCGATGACCACGAGCGCGGGGCTCGATCCCGCTCGCGTCCTGCCCTTCTTTGTGGATGCCGATGCGACGGTAAAAAATCCCGGCGGTTTCCCCGTGGGTGGCGTCACCCAGTTCGATCTGCCCAACAATCACCTTCAATATGCCGTCACATGGTACGGGTTGGCGCTCGCGCTTTCCGGCGTGGTCGCGGCCATGTGGCTGAAGCGTCGCCGGTCGGCCTCCTGATCGGCTTGCGTTTTGTCATTGAGCAAATTTTGTTTGGCGCATTTCGGCTGTCTCGCCTATATGAAACGCCAAGAGGCCCTCTATCGCGGCGTGCCGTCTTTTGGCTCGCCCCTTCGTGTGGAACGGAATGAATATTCAGGTGACTGAACAGGCCGATGCAAGGCCACTCGACTCCAAACCCGAACTGACGATCCGCCTGTGCGGCCCGCGCGGTTTCTGCGCCGGTGTCGATCGTGCCATTCAGATCGTCGTTCTGGCGCTGAAAGCCTATGGCGCGCCGGTCTATGTTCGCCACGAGATCGTCCATAACCGTTACGTCGTCGAGGGGCTGGAAGCCAAGGGCGCCATCTTCGTCGAGGAACTGAACGAGATCCCCGCCGAACACCGCGAGCAGCCGGTGGTGTTTTCCGCCCATGGCGTGCCGAAATCGGTGCCGGAAGATGCGCAGGCCCGCAATCTTTTCTATCTCGACGCCACATGCCCGCTGGTCTCGAAGGTGCATAAGCAGGCCATGCGCCACCAGCGCCTCGGCCGCCATGTCATCCTCATCGGCCATGCCGGCCACCCGGAAGTGATCGGCACGATGGGGCAATTGCCGGAAGGCACGGTGTCGCTGGTCGAAACCGTCGCCGATGCCGACGTCTATACGCCGATCGATGCCGACAATCTCGGTTTCGTCACCCAGACGACGCTGTCCGTGGACGACACGGCCGGCGTCATCGCCCGCCTTCAGGAGCGGTTCCCCAACCTGCAGGCGCCGGCGGCGGACAGCATCTGTTACGCCACCACCAACCGCCAGGAAGCGGTGAAGCAGGCGGCCGATGGCTGCGACCTGTTCATCACCGTCGGTGCGCCGAATTCATCCAACTCCAAGCGCCTCGTCGAAGTGGCGCTTCGGGCAGGGGCCAAACATTCGATCCTCGTTCAGCGCGCTTCCGAGCTGAACTGGGACGAGATCGGCGATATCCGCACGCTCGGCATCTCGGCCGGCGCATCCGCGCCGGAAGTCATCGTATCGGAAATCATCGAGGCATTCCGCGAACGTTTCGATGCCAAGGTGGAGCTTGCGATCACCACGGAAGAAACCGAAAACTTCCTCGTCAATCGCGAGCTGCGCGAAGTGCCGTTGACGCAGGAAGACATGGCTTGGGTGAATGGCGAACGGCCGCTTTCGGTGTGAGGCGGCTGTCCTGCAAGTGCTCGCGCATCTTGCGGATAAGGTCCCTTTGCCCGGATATCTGGTTATAGGACTAGATATCCGGTGGCGTTCATCACCAAACGGATTAAAAAATCCCGGCAGACGATTCTGCCCTTAACGCGACACCCTGAGAGTTTCCCTTGGCCGTCTATACCGACATCACCGAAATCGACCTCAAGCAGTTTCTCAGCCAATATGACGTTGGCGAGCTGACCTCTTACAAGGGCATCGCCGAGGGTGTCGAAAACACCAACTTCCTGCTGCACACGACGAAGGATCCGCTGATCCTGACGCTTTATGAAAAGCGCGTCGAAAAATCCGACCTGCCGTTTTTCTTAGGCCTGATGCAGCATCTGGCCGATCGCGGCCTGACCTGCCCATTGCCGCTGCCGCGCAATGATGGTGCCTTGCTGGGCGAACTTTCGGGCCGTCCGGCGGCGCTGATCTCCTTTCTGGAAGGCATGTGGCTGCGCAAGCCGGAAGCCAAACATTGCCGCGAAGTGGGTGCGGCGCTGGCCAAAATGCACATTGCCGGTGAGGGTTTCGAGATCAAGCGGCCCAACGCGCTTTCGCTGGAAGGCTGGGTGTCGCTCTGGCAAAAATCGGCCGAGCGTGCCGATGAGGTCGAGACCGGCCTGCAGGAAGAGATCGCCGGCGAGCTGGATTTCCTCTCCGCCAACTGGCCTAAAGATTTGCCTGCTGGCGTCATCCATGCCGATCTGTTTCAGGACAACGTGTTTTTCCTCGGTGACACCCTGTCCGGCCTGATCGATTTCTATTTCGCCTGCAACGACATGCTGGCTTATGACGTTTCGATCTGCCTCAATGCCTGGTGTTTCGAGAAGGACGGCGCCTACAATGTCACCAAGGGCAAGGCGCTCCTTGAAGGCTACCAATCGGTGCGGCCACTCAGTGCAGATGAACTCGCAGCGCTGCCGGTCCTTGCGCGCGGTTCGGCGCTGCGGTTTTTCCTGACCCGCCTGTATGATTGGCTAACGACGCCGGAAGGTGCGCTGGTCGTCAAGAAGGACCCGATCGAATACCTGCGCAAGCTGCGTTTCCATGCCAAGGTGGCAAGCGTGGCCGATTACGGAATTTCGGGAGAGCCGGCATGAAGCAGGTCGAGATTTTCACCGATGGCGCGTGTTCCGGCAATCCCGGCCCCGGCGGCTGGGGCGCCATTTTGCGCTACGGCGAAACCACCAAGGAACTGAACGGCGGCGAGGCGGAAACCACCAATAACCGCATGGAGTTGCTGGCGGCGATCTCTGCCTTGAACGCCCTGAAAAGCGAATGCGAGGTCGAGCTTTATACCGACAGCAAATATGTCATGGACGGGATTTCCAAGTGGATCTTTGGCTGGAAGAAAAACGGCTGGAAGACCGCGGATAAAAAGCCGGTCAAGAATGGCGAACTCTGGCAGCAGCTCGATCTCGCCAACCAGCGTCACAAGGTGAAATGGCACTGGGTCAAGGGCCATGCCGGCCACCCGGAAAACGAACGTGCCGATGAACTGGCCCGCCTCGGCATGGCGCCGTTCAAGAAATCCGCTCCCGCCAAGCCGCTGCTCGGCCGTTCGCTTCTGGTAAAGTAACCGCACGAAAACAATGGTCCTGGCAATGCTGCCGGACCTTCAGATCTTTCCGGGGAGGCAAAGTCGCATGATCCTGCATACCGTTCTGATCCGTTTCAAAACTTCGGTCGACAAGGCGCAGAAGAAGGAAATCTTCGAGGCGATCCTTGCGCTGAAGGACAGGTTATCCGGCATCTCCGATGTCAAATACGGGCCGAACGTTTCGCCGGAAGGGCTGGGCGGCGGTTTCGAGGATGCGCTGGTCGTGACCTTCGATACGGTCGAGGCGCGTGACGCCTACCTCGTCCATCCCGACCATGTGACGGCGGGCGAACGCATCGTGGCCGCGGCCGAAGGTGGGCTGGCCGGCCTGCTGGTCTTCGATCTGGAAGTATAAAAAAGGGCGCCATGAGCGCCCTTCCATGTTTTGGAGTTACAGGCGTTCCAGCATGGCCTGTGCGCTGGAAACGGTGGCCTGGCCGGGGCTGTCCTCGATATGGAGGGATTTGACCACGCCGTCTTCCACCAGCATGGCATAACGCTTGGAGCGCACGCCGAGACCGCCGCCGGAAAGATCGGCATCGAGGCCCATCGCCTTGGTGAAGGCGGCGTCGAAATCGGCGAGGAAATGGATCTTGCCAAGCCCGCCGGATTGTTGCGCCCAGGCGCCCATCACGTGCCAGTCATTGACGGCGACGACGGCGATGTCATCGATGCCCTTGGCGATCAGCGCCTCGCGGTTTTCGAGATAACCGGGCAGGTGGTTGAGCGTGCAGGTGGGCGTGAATGCGCCCGGCACGGCAAACAGTACGACGCGCTTGCCGGCAAACAGGTCCTGTGTGTTTACCTCCGTCGGGCCGTCCGCCGTCTTTTCCTTGAAGGTCGCCTGCGGCAGCGTCTCGCCGATCGCAATCGTCATGTCCGTCTCCTCGTGATACCCATTCCTGACGATTGTCAGGTCGCGGCCGACTATAGGCGGCGCAAGGTTGTTGGCAAGGCGGGATGACGTGTCGAAACCTGCCGGCTCATTCGAATGCCAGCGAGGTCTCCATAGCGCGCGTGCCCGAGATCACCAGAAGCTCCCAGCGTTTGCCGCGGAAATCGTATTTGACCGGCAGTTTTTCGATAGGCATGTCGATCAGATAGCTGTCGCCGTCGCGGCGGCCGTTCGTATCGTCGAAAAGCACGTAACCTTCCGGCCCCGTCACCAGAACCTGCGGTTTGTTTTTTGTGCCGGGCGGCAGGCGCAGGGCAAGCTTCAATGTTTTTTGCGCATCCGTCAGCGAATAATGGGTGACGGCGAAATCCATGGATGGCGGATCGGGCAGAAGCGCGCCGGCTTTCTGAAGGATCATGAATTCCTGCGGCGGCGTCATGTTTTCCGGCTTCAGTTGCAGAACGAAATCCGCCTGGAAGGGAATGCAGATATCGCGACAAAGGCCGATGAAGCTCGAGACGGTGATCGGTCTGGGCGTTTCAGGGGCGCTCAGTTTCATTTCGAAGGGCAGCGTGACCGCCGTGTCGTAGCCGATATCCAGCAGCTTGCCATCGCCGACGCGCTTGGGCACGGGGTAGGACATGTCGCTGATCTTTGCCGGCTGGTCTTCCGCCAGTGTCAGTTTCGGCGGAATGCCGGCTTCGCCTGGTTCGCGCCAATAGGTGATCCAGCCCTGTTTCGGTTCGATCTCCAGCCCGCCACGCACCCGGCCCTCAGCATCCGGCGGCAGGGTGACGATGCGCATGCGTCCGCCTTCGTTCTGCGCCCATGGCGTCGTTTCGGCGCGGCCGGCGCATGGCAGGCAAAGCAGCGCGGCCAGGGCGAGTGCCGCCAGGGCAAATGAAGCGAGCAGGGAACGGCGGCAGGTATCGGAATAGGGCAGGGTAATCCTCATCGCCCAGCACCTATTGCATCTTTCGGGTGCAGGCCAGTCAACATCTCAAAAACACAATCATTTTCGGTTGATTGACAAGCAGCCTGACCCATGTTGCTCTTGATGATCGCAAACTGATGCTGCCCGCCGGCAGATGCGGCCGGCAGCAGGCTGGAGGCACGATGGATTTCCCGACCTTAGGAGACAAACGCGAACGTGGCTTTCTCGACGGCCAGTTCCTGATTGCCATGCCGGGTATGGAGGATGGGAATTTTGCCCGTTCCGTCGTGTATATCTGCGCCCATTCCGCCGATGGCGCGATGGGCTTCATCATCAACCGCTCGCAGCAGATTTCCTTTGTCGATGTGCTGCTGCACCTGAAGATGCTGGATGAGCACGACGCCATTCTCCTGCCTGAAAAGACCCGCGCGTTCCCGATCCTGTCAGGCGGGCCGGTGGAAACCGGTCGCGGCTTTGTGCTGCATTCGGATGATTATACCGGCGACAGCAGCATTCCGATCAGCGACGATATCTCGCTCACCGCAACGCTCGATGTCATCCGTGCCATCAGCGAGGAACGCGGCCCTTCGCGCGCCACGATGATGCTGGGTTATGCCGGATGGGGCGCCGGCCAGCTGGAGGCGGAAATTGCCAATAACGGCTGGCTGAACTGCCCGGCCACCGAGGAGATGATCTTCGACCATCGCCTGGAAGGCAAATACGAGCGGGCGCTCGCCTCTATGGGCGTCAGTCCGGCCATGCTTTCCCCCGATGCCGGTCATGCCTGATCGCATTTGATGTATTGCAGCGCGGAACAAAACATCGCGCCGGTCGTTCTGATTGTGGAAACGGTGACAAGTAATAATCACCGGCAAACAAGGAGAACGACAATGGGAAGCACCGCTGACAAGATGGCCGGTAAGGGCAATGAAGTAGCAGGCAAGGTAAAGCAGGCTGCCGGCAAGGCGACCGACAACAATTCCCTGCGCGCCAAGGGCGCTGCACAGGAAGCCAAGGGCCATGCGCAGCAGGCCAAGGGCAAGGCCAAGGAAGGCCTGAAGGATATCGTCGATCGCGCTTGATCGAACGAATTTAGACTTTATAAAACCTGCTTCGACTTTGTCGTGGCAGGTTTTTTATTGTTTGTACGGGAAAATCTATTTTTGTCCGGAACCCTCGGGTGCCCTTTTCTGCAAGACGTGCTCCGCATCTCGGAGGCCGATGACCCTGTTGAAAAACCGAGCGATACATCCTTTTGGTTGCATTAGCGGTTGCGGATGGAGTGCCGGTGTGATTTCAATTCGGTGACGTTGGGGGCGCCGATGAAATCCGCGAGCAAAACGAACAATTTCAACCTGATCCGCCTCCTTCTGGCGATTTCGGTCGTATTTGCCCATACTTACGATTTCACGGGCCGGCAATCTCCGACAAGCTGGGGCATCAATGTCGGCTATTTTGCGGTTCAGGCTTTCTTCGCCATCAGCGGATATCTCATCGTCTTGAGTTTTCTGCGGGCGGGCAGCCTGCTGGAGTTTGCCTGCCACCGGGCGTTGCGGATCGTTCCGGCGCTTGTACCACTCGGCATTTTCATGGTCACCAGCTGGCTCATCCTCCGCTACGATCCGCAACTGGACAATGCGCCTTTGTGGACGCTGAAATGGGAAGCCGCGTGTTATTGCCTTTGTGCACTGGCTGGCCTGCTGGGGTTGCTCAAGCGGCAGACAATACCGTTTCTCGTTGCCGCAAGCTGGATCGGTTATGTCTGGTTCATCGACGATAGCAGCTATGTTTTCCGTTACGTCGTACCGCTCCTCATGCTTTTCATGGGCGGAGCGGTCATCGCGCTTTTTGAAGATCGCATCCCCTTCAAGGTGGCAGGGCCGCTGTCGCTGGTCGTCATCGCCCTCATCCTGCTCCCGTCATCGCGCCAGACTATTATCGCCGCCATCGGCGAATGGACGGGGCCGCTGACCCACGCCGCAGAATATGGGGTGGCCGCCGTGCCTTACCTCATCGCCCTTCCGGTCACCTGCATTTTTCTCGGAAATCACACGAGACCCTTGATCGACCTCAGATCGGACCTGTCCTACGGCATCTATATCTTCGGATTTCCAGTGCAATATGTCGTCACCATCGTGTCCTACTGGTATTTCCAGCCCGTCACCGGCATCCCCGCGCATTTCGCGATCACCATGGCCTTGCTGCTGCCGATCGCCTATCTCTCGTGGACGTTCGTGGAAAAACCGGCACTTTCGGCCAAGAGGTTTTTCATGGTCGGTGCGCAGCCTGTTGCGGCGTGAGACCGACTTGCGCATTTGCGTTGAACGGTGCCCCAGCAAATCCCGGTTTGCTGCTGATGCTGCAATGGCTCTGGCGGGGCGTGTTCGTGCTGCTTTTCCTTTTCGCCAATACGCCGCCACCGCCAAGGGGGATTTTTTATCTGAGCCGGTCCGAGGTGGTGAGGCCTCACGTCTGAGGCCTAAAGCGGTCCATTCAAGAATGAACCGCTCTTTTTGTCGTCAATGGGCGGCTGTCACGCCCGCTTCGTCAGCGGAAAACGTTCCTTCAACAGCCGCTGCACGGAAGCTGCATCCATCGGCGGGCCAAAAAGGTAGCTCTGGCCGAAATGGCAACCCATCTTGACGAGATCGGCGGCATCCTCGTCGGTCTGCACGCCCTCGGCCACCACAGTCATTTCCAGCGAACGGGCCATGGCGATGACCGAGCGCAGGAGGAGCGCGCGTTTTTCGGCGGCACCCGCCACCAGCGCCTTGTCGAGCTTGATCGTGTCGAACGGGAACTGCGTGAGATAGGCAAGCGATGAATGGCCGGTGCCGAAATCGTCGAGCGCGAGGCTCAAGCCCGTTTCCTTCAGCTTGTTGAGAACGAGGCGGGCCTGTTCCGGGTTTTCCATCATCACGGATTCGGTCAGTTCCAGCTTGAACCGGCTCGGTTCGCAATGGGTCCGGGCGAGAATGGAGCGGACGTCGTTGCAAAGATCGTTGTTGATCAGCTGCGCGCTCGACAGGTTGACCGACATGAAGATCGGCAAGACACCGGTCTGGGTTTCCCAGTCCTTCAGGTCGTTGGCGGAGCGGTCGAGCGCGAACAGGCCAAGCGGGCCGATCAGATCCGACATTTCCGCAATCGGGATGAATTCGCTCGGCGGAATGGTGCCACGCTTGGGATGTTCCCAGCGCATCAGGGATTCGAAACCGGCGATCTCGCCGTTGTCCAGCCGGATGATCGGCTGGTAGGCCATGGTCAGTTCCTTGCGGTCGAGCGCACGTCGCAGGTCGGTTTCCAGCTGCAGACGGTCGGTGCCGGTGGAGCGGAAGGCCGGGCGGAATGGTTCGACGCGGTTGCCGCCGGCGCGTTTGGCGCGGTACATGGCAAGCTCGGCATCGCTGAGCAGCCCTTGCGCATTTTCCTGCTGATCCACCCATGAGGCGAGGCCGATCGAGGCGGTGAGAATGATTTCGCGGTGCGCAAAGTTGATCGGCACCATGATTGCCTTGGAAACGGCATCGGCAAAATCCGCCACCTTGGCCGGGTCGCGTTCGGACACGAGGATGAGGCCGAATTCGTCGCCGGAAAGGCGAGCCAGCGTATCCTGCGGTTTCAAAAGGCGGCGCAGGCGGCGGGTCAGCGCGATCAGGATATTGTCGCCGGCAGCAATGCCGAGACTGTCGTTCACCTGCTTGTAGCGGTCGATATCGATGGACAGCACGGTCGGGCGCACGCCGTCGCTGGCGGCGGCAATGGTCAGCACCGATTGCAGTCGGTCGAGGAAAACCTGACGGTTCGGCAGGCCGGTCAGGTTGTCGTGCATGGCATCCTGCAGCAGACGCTCGACGGAGTTTTTCTGCTCGGTCACATCGACGACGGTGCCGACGCAGCGAATGATCTCGCCGTTCGAACCGAGCACCGGCCGGGCGCGGATCTGCAGCCAGTGGAAATGACCGTCTTCGGCGCGGATGCGGAATTCGTGGTTGAGGCGGCCGCGGCGGTGTTCCAGAAGCACGTCCAGCGTCGCCTTGAAGCGGTCGCGGTCATCCGGGTGCAGCCGTGGGATCCAGTTGCGCACCGGCCCGTGCATGGTGCCGGTGGAAAGGCCGAGCGGCAGGGAAATATCAGGCGTGGTGATGACGCGGTCACGCGCCACGTCCCAATCCCAGACGGTATCGCCGGAACCGGTGAGCGCCAGCGACTGGCGTTCCAGATCGGAAAACAGCCCCTGCTGATAGGCGCCGCCGGCAAAGGCGTGCTGCATGACGGTGAAGCCGATCAGAAGAACGATGAGGACGAGACCTCCACCCAATGCCGGCTGGATGATGTCGTTATCGAGCCGGCCGGTGACGGTCAGCCAGCCGCCGAACAGCCACACCAGCAGAACCGCCCATGTGGGCACCAGAAGAATGGCGCGGTCGAAGCGATTAAGGCCGAGGTAGATGATCAGCAGGATGCCGGCTGTGCCCGTCAGCGCGAAGGACAGGCGGGCGATGCCGGATGCAATCGACGGGTCATAGATGGCGACGCCGAACAGCAGGCCGAGGCCGATGATCCAGGCGAAGGTGGCGTAACCCAGATGCACGTGCCAGCGGTTGAGGTTGAGATAGGTGAACAGGAAGATGACCAGCGAGGAGGCCAGCGCCACTTCCGCACCGGCGCGCCATATTCGCTGGTCGCTCGATGTCACCGATATCAGCTTTTCGAGGAAGCCGAAATCGACGCAGACATAGGCGAGCACGGCCCATGCAAGGGCGGCGGCGGCCGGCAGCATGGAGGTTCCCTTGACCACGAAAAGAATGGTCAGGAACACGGCCAGCAGGCCGGCAATGCCGAGCACGATGCCCTTGTAGAGCGTGAACGAGTTGATCGAATCCTTGTAGGCATCGGGCTGCCAGAGATAGATCTGCGGCAGTTGCGGCGTCGAAAGCTCGGCCACGAAGGTGATCACCGCGCCGGGGTTCAGCGTGATGCGAAAGACGTCGGCATCGGGGCTGGCGATACGGTCGAGCGCAAAACCTTCCGAAGGCGTGATCGAGATGATGCGCTGCGAACCGAGATCGGGCCAGAACAGCTGCGATTTCGCCAGACGAAAATGCGGGGCGACGATAACGCGCTCCAGCTGTTCGTCGGTCACATTGGCAAGCGCAAACACCGCCCAGTCGCCCTGGTGGGTGGGGGAGGAGGCGCGTACTTCGATACGGCGGCGAATGCCATCGGCACCGGCGGCAGTCGAGACCTGAAAAGCCTCACCCTGATTGGCATAGATGTCTGTGGTCGGCGTCAGGTCGAGCGCGGTGTCGTCACGCGACAGCTTGACCGGTTCGGCGGCAAAAACGGACGTCGAAATGAAGGCGGTGACGACGAGAACCAACGCCGCAGCCAGGCGCTGCATGGTCGATATGGGTGCAGTCTGGCTGGTCATGATGCGTCAGTCTTCCCGAACTCTGTTATCGCGAACTCGGTTTTGGCAAACTCTGCCGGCTCGCCGGCCAGTCGTGAAAACATCAGGTGGTCACGCCACTCGCCGTTTATCTTCAGGTATTTTCGCAAGAGACCTTCCCGTTCGAAACCGGCCTTCTCGAGAAGACGCACGCTTTTCCAGTTCTCTGGAATACAGGCTGCCTCGATACGGTGCAACTGAAGTCCGTTGTGGATGTAAGGTACTGCGAGCTTGAGTGCGGCGAACATATGGCCATTGCCGGCATATTTTTCGCCCATCCAGTAACCGACCATGCAGCTTTGCGCTGCTCCACGGCGGATATAACCGATCGTCAATCCTCCCAGGAGCGCCATGTCCTGACGCCGGAACAGAAAAAACGGCACCGCGATACCGGAGGAGAATTCCTGTGTATTGCGCTGCACACGCAGCCGAAACGCGCTTTCGGTCAGCTCGTCGGCCCGCCATGTCGGCTCCCAGGGCTGCAGAAAGGCACGGCTTTCCTCACGCGCTGCATGCCATTGGCGGTAATCGGCAAAACGCGGCAGGCGCAGCAGATGATGATCGCCGTAAAGTTCCGGCGTCTCCGGCTGTCGCGACAAGAACCGAAACACCGATCTCGTCATATCATGCGCGCTCCGTAGGGAAGGGCATCAGGTAGGGAGTGCGGAGGGTGCCGTTCTGCCGATCTCCCCCCTTGAGGGGGGCTCGAAGAGCGGGTTGAGACCCGTGGCTCAACCCCGGTAGTCCGGCAGGGCAGAGGGGGGTGTTTCTGGCGCAAATTCCGCTTTCGATCCATTTGCTGCACCGTTGCATACCCCCCTCGTCCTGCGGACCTTCGTGACATCTCCCCCTCAAGGGGGGAGATCGAAGGGAGCGCGCCGCACCGCGACTGCCCACAAGCAACGGCCCTTTTTTTAACCGGGCCCTTAAACGGAGTTCGCCACGCGGTCTCGGATCCATATGCGATAGCCCTGTGTCGGCAGGGAACATCGGCGGCAAAGCGATGGCCGGAGCGTCATCCCGCGCCGGCCGGGCCGGTCAGCCGGTGGCCTGTTGTGTCTTGGTCTGCGGCGAAGAAAGCGCCGTGGTGATGTCCTCGAACGGCGCGAGCGTTTCCACCGGGCCGATGGCGGACAATGTCGGAACCGTATCGAAAAACAGCCGTCCGGCCAGATCGGTCAGGCGCTGGGTGGTGATGCCTTCCAGGCGCTCCATCATTTCCGCGCTCGGGATCGGACGACCGTAAAGCAGCATCTGGCGGGCAATCTGGCCGGCGCGAGCGCCGGGGCTTTCCTGGCCCATCAAAAGCTGGGCGCGGATCTGCGCGCGGGCACGGTCGATTTCCACCTGGTGCATGACGTCGGCCGACTTGCGCAACTCATCCAGAATGACCGGAACCAGCTGCGGCAGGTCGTTGGCGCCTGTCGCGGCGTGGATGCCGAAGATGCCGGTATCGGAAAAACCCCAATGGAAGGCATAGACCGAATAACACAGGCCGCGATGTTCCCGCACTTCCTGGAAGAGACGCGAGGACATGCCGCCGCCCAGAATGTTGGCAAGGATCTGCGAGCAATAGAAATCCCGCATGTGATAGGCCTTGCCCTCGAAACCGAGCAGAACCTGCGTATCCATCAGGTCGCGGGTCAGGCGCACGTCGCCGCCGATATATTTGGCGGCTTCCATGACCGGCGGTGCGGATGGGGTCTGCGGCAGCGAGGCGAAACGCTGTTCCACCTGTTTGACGAACACATCGTGATCGACGGCACCGGCGGCGACCACGAACATGCGATCGGTGGTGTAATTGCGCGAAAGGTAACCGCGAATATTGTCCGGCGTAAACGCCAGCACCGTGTCCGGCGTGCCGAGGATCGGTCGGCCGAGCGTCTGGCCGCGATAGGCAACCTCGGAAAACTGGTCGAACACGATGTCGTCGGGCGTATCGTTGGCCGCGCCGATTTCCTGCAGGATGACATTCTTTTCGCGTTGCAGCTCTTCTTCCTCGAAGGCGCTTTCGGTCAAGATGTCGGCGAGGATATCGACGGCCAGCGGCACGTGATCCTTCAGGACGCGGGCGTAATAGGATGTGGTTTCGGTCGAGGTGGCGGCGTTCAGCTCGCCGCCGACATTCTCGATTTCCTCGGCGATATCGCGGGCACTGCGGCGCGCGGTGCCCTTGAAGGCCATGTGCTCGAGAAGGTGGGCAATGCCGTGCTCATCTTCCATCTCGTTGCGCGAGCCGGATTTGATCCAGACGCCCAGCGCAACGCTTTCCAGATGCGGCATGTTTTCGGTGACGACGGTCAACCCGGAAGGGAGCCGGGTGATATTAACATTCATTCTGTAACTCCGGCGTCTTCTGGTCCCTTACGCGGTTGCCCGCGCGTGTTTGCCGATAAAGCCTTCGACGGCTTTCAGGTCGGCATCCAAGAGATCGAAACGCTCCTCCCGTGTCATTAGATCAGCAAGCCATAGTGGAAGCGCCGGCGAAATTCCGCAAGCGGATTCTACGGCGGCCGGGAACTTGGCCGGGTGCGCAGTCGACAGCGTCACCATCGGAATGCCCGGTTTTGCGAACTTTTTCGCCGCAAAAACAGCGGTCGCGGTATGCGGATCGATCAGGTAACCGGTCTCCGCCAGCGTCTCCTTGATGGTCGCGGCAACCTGCTTTTCGGTGGCGCGGGCGGCACGGAACTCGCGGCGGATGGTTTTCAAGGCTTCCGGCTGGATCTCGAACGAACCGGACTGTTTGAGGCTCGCCATGGCATTGCGCACGGCACCGGCATCGCGGCCATAAGCTTCGAACAGAAGGCGCTCGAAATTGGACGAGATCTGGATATCCATGGACGGCGAGGTGGTGGCGTGCACGCCCTTCATCTCGTAACGGCCGGTCTTCAGCGTGCGCGCCAGAATGTCGTTGTCGTTGGTGGAGATGGCCAGACGCTCGACCGGTAGCCCCATCTTCTTGGCGACGTAACCGGCAAAGATGTCGCCGAAATTGCCGGTCGGCACCGTGAACGAGACTTTTCTGTCCGGCGCACCGAGCGAAAGGGCGGAGGTGAAATAATAGACCACCTGCGCCATGATGCGCGCCCAGTTGATGGAATTCACACCCGACAGGCCGACCTTTTCGCGGAAAGCCACGTCGTTGAACATCTCTTTGACGAGGTTCTGGCAATCGTCGAAATTGCCCTTCACGGCAACCGCGTAAACATTCGATGCACCCGAAGAGGTCATCTGGCGCTGCTGCACCGGAGACACCTTGCCATGCGGGAAGAGGATGAACACGTCGGTACGCTCGCGCCCGGCAAAGGCATCGATGGCGGCACCGCCGGTATCGCCCGAGGTGGCGCCGACGATTGTTGCGCGCTGACCGCGCTCGGCCAGAACATGGTCCATCAGGCGGGCGAGCAGCTGCATCGCCACGTCCTTGAAGGCAAGCGTGGTGCCGTGGAAAAGCTCGAGCACAAAATCGTTGGGGCCGGTCTGCACCAGCGGCACGACGGCCGGATGGCGGAAGGTGGCATAGGCCTCGTCGATCATGGCCTTGAGTTTATCGGCCGCGATCTCGTCACCGACGAAGCGGCTGATCACCGCGAATGCGATGTCCTGATAGGTCTTGCCGCGCAGGGCCTTGATGTCTTTTTTGGAGAAGGTCGGCCATTCGCGCGGAACATAAAGGCCGCCGTCGCGGGCAAGGCCTGCCATGAGTGCGTCGCGAAAGCTGAGCGCGGGTGCTTCGCCGCGTGTCGAGATATATTCCACGAAGTTCATTCCCCAGAAGAAAGAAGGCGCAAAAAAGTTCGGCCTTCAATACAGAAAGCCAAAAGGGAATGCGAGCCCGGATTACGCCCGAGCGGTTCGACCGCTGGAAATTTGACCAAAGGCCTTCCTCTGCGAGAGAGCCAAGCGGGATGGCGGGCCGTCAAATTACGCGCGGTGCATTGACCGTCAGCGTTTGCGGGGCAGAAAACCGCGTTTGATGGCGCTCTTTTTGCTCTCCAGTTCAAGGGAGGCCTTTAACGCGGCAGCGGCTTCAGCCTCGAGCTTTTGCGTGTCGCGAAGCGTGTTTATCTCAGCCACTTTCGCCCGATGAAACTCATAAAGGAGCTTGCCGGGCGGGTCTTCCGCAAAATGCTTGTGATTGCCGATCGCCAGAATGACGACGTGATCGTCGAACTGCATGAGGAACAGCAGGTCATTCGACGTTTTCGAGCCCAAATGCAGGTGCATGATGCCGTAGCGGGAGAGAAGCCTGTCAGGCGGATCGTCACTGTCTATGCCGCTCCTGTAGGCCCATTGCGGCAAAGCTTCGCCGCCAGCGATAGCGTCTACAATGTCGAGGACATGCTGCTGGAGATGGGGTTTGCCACGGTAATAGGAATTTGCCTTGTACAAAGGCGACACGATCACATCCAAAGGCTTTCCCTGTACGCGGGAAAGCTTCAAGGCCTCATCCATTGACCGCGTTACTGCCCGAAAAGAACTTTTTTGCGTTCTTCGTTGGTCATCCGCGTCACGTCGATCCCGCCATCGGACTTCGCTTCCTTGGCGCTCTTGGCGATGCGAAGAAGGCGATCAGTGTGAGTTTCGGTATCTTCCTGAGTGTCGGCAGGAACTTCGCGCAAAGTTGCAGCTAACATTCGATCACCTCGTGAACAGCGTCTAACCTATCATAAGGCCGCGTTTGCTTCAATCTATCCTCGATATCAGGGGGGAGGAGGAGATCCCGGCCTCCGATCTGAAATCTCGCGCATGGCTTGAGAATGGCGGTTCGCAGGCCCGATTTTCACCGCAGTTGCATGTCTTTCAACGTGCAGATGATTTTCGTCTTATAACGGATCGATTTTTCAAAATGCCGCTGCTATAGACCTTGGCATCAAGAGATGCCGCAAGGTATCGCGCCATAGATCGAGCGTGCAGCAGATCAGATATGCAAAAGGGTTAAGTAACGTGTTTGGAAAAACATCCCTGACCACGGCATCTTTCAAGACGGTTTTGCGCGCGGTCGCAGGCATTTCTGCCGTGGCCGTGCTCGCAGGCTGCAATACCACCGAAACGATGAGCGCCAACCGCGCGGACGCACAGGCCAATGTCACGCCGGTCGTGCAGGCCTATTGCCCGCAGGTGGTGATCCGCACCGATACCGGTTTCCACCGCGCCTATGCCGGCAAGGCCACAGACGGTGACGACAGCAAGCTGCTTTATCAGGCATCGTTTGCCGATGTGACGCGCTCCTGCACGGCGAACGAATCCACGCTGACCATCAATGTGATGGCGCAGGGCCGCATCGTGGCGGGTGCTGCCGGCAAGACCGGCGGCGTATCGCTGCCGGTTCTGGTCGAAGTGGTGGATGGCGATAACGTCATCTATTCGCAAAAGGTCGCCTTCAACACGGATATCCCGCCGGAAGGCAGCGGCCAGTTCATCTTCCAGAAGCCGGATGTGGCGATCCCGAACGCCGCCGGTGGCGCCTCGCGCTTCACCACCGTGCGCATCGGTTTCGATACCGGCAAGGCTGCGCCTAAGAAGGCAGCACGCCGGAGTTAAGGTTTCGACGACCGAGAGATTTGGAGCCGTCCGCGAGAAAATTGCGGGCGGCTTTTTCTTGCCGTGCGCGGATGAGGTGGGTGCCACTCGCCTGTAAACCTCTCCGCCGTCATCCTCGGGCGTGTCCCGAGGCTCTGCAACGGCCTGATATCGGTGGCGTGATTAGATCCTCGGGACGAGCCCGAGGATGACGGAAATATTTGGCGGCAGGCCTGTTGCAAACGCTTTGCACCACTGCCTTTTCCACCCTCCCGCTTCCCTCCACCACATTCCAGACCATATGTCGTCTTTGCCGACCGGCCATGTCGTTTTCGCAGGCGTTCGAATGCGCCCTCGCATGGTCTCATGAAACAGCAGAACGCATGGAAGGTTGTGCGCCCGTCCGAGGAGGGATGGCCGTGCAGAAAAGTTCAACCAGGGAGGAAATGGTATGAGCAGGAACCGAGGCGTCGTTTATCTGAAACCCGGCAAGGTGGAAGTCCGCGATATCGATGATCCGAAGCTGGAGGCGCCGGATGGTCGGCGGATCGAGCACGGCGTCATCCTGAAAGTCATTTCGACAAATATCTGCGGCTCCGACCAGCACATGGTGCGCGGCCGCACCACCGCCATGCCCGGCCTCGTGCTCGGCCATGAAATCACCGGTGAGGTGATCGAAAAGGGCGTGGATGTCGAGATGCTGGAGATCGGCGATATCGTCTCGGTTCCCTTCAACGTCGCCTGCGGCCGCTGCCGTTGCTGCAAGAGCCAGGATACCGGCGTGTGCCTGACGGTGAATCCGTCGCGCGCCGGCGGCGCTTACGGTTATGTCGACATGGGCGGCTGGATCGGCGGGCAGGCGAAATACGTCACCATCCCTTACGCCGATTTCAACCTCTTGAAATTCCCGGATCGCGACCGGGCGATGTCGAAGATCCGCGACCTCACCATGCTGTCCGACATCCTGCCCACCGGCTTTCACGGCGCGGTGAGGGCAGGGGTGGGTGTCGGTTCGACGGTGTATGTCGCCGGTGCAGGACCGGTGGGCATGGCGGCTGCGGCCTCGGCACGTATTCTTGGTGCTGCCGTGGTGATGGTCGGCGATTTCAACAAGGAGCGTCTGGAGCATGCCAGAAAGGTCGGCTTCGAGCCGATCGATCTTTCGCAGTCTGACCGGCTGGTTGACATGATTGCGCAGGTCGTCGGCACCGACGAGGTGGACAGCGCCATCGATGCCGTCGGTTTCGAGGCGCGTGGTCATGCCGGTGGTGAACAGCCGGCGATCGTCCTTAACCAGATGATGGAGATTACCCGGGCTGCCGGCTCGATCGGCATTCCGGGGCTTTACGTGACGGAGGATCCGGGTGCGGTGGATGCGGCGGCCAAGCAGGGCAGTCTGTCACTGCGGTTTGGTCTGGGCTGGGCGAAGGCGCAGTCTTTCCACACAGGCCAGACTCCGGTGCTGAAATACAATCGCCAGCTCATGCAGGCCATCCTGCACGATCGCCTGCCGATCGCCGATATCGTCAATGCCAAGGTGATCTCGCTGGAGGATGCAGCGCAGGGCTATGAGAGTTTTGACCAGGGTGCGGCGACGAAATTCGTGCTCGACCCGCATGGGGCGCTGGGCAAGGTGGCTTGAAGTCTGACGGAGAAAAGAAGCCAGCCGTGGCGCGCCTCGGCTGGTTTTTTGCTTTCAGCACACCAGATCATGGTTTTCGGAAAACGGAGCCTGTTCATGGAACTATCGGTCAGCCCTGTCGAGGACAATTGGCAGACGGAGGGCATCGCCGAGCTTGTTTCCGGCTGGGAACAGGAAAGTGGCCTCGCTCTGCCCGCCGACTATCGCGCTTTCCTGATCAGTTTTAACGGCGGCAGGCCTTATCCCAACATGTTCAGGCACACCGCACTTCTGCCAGAAGACGGATGCCCCAATGCGACCGAGCATTTCCTCGAATGTTTCTATCCCGCCGATCGGGTCATGTCCTGGAGCAGGGAACTGGGTGATCGCTTGCCCGCGGGGTGCCTGGCCATTGGCGGCGATCCGGGGCTGCTGGAGATCATCCTGTCGTTGCGACCGGAGGATTATGGTGCCACCTATAGCTGGGTACGCAATTGGGGGAACTGGGGCAGCCCTGAAAATGGCTATCTCTGCCCGCAGGCTTCATCCTTCAGCGCATTGCTGGGCATGTTGTTTGATGACGATGAGGAGAGCGGCCACGACCACTGGCATACGCCACGTGCCGAGCGCATGAAACGGTCACTCGAAATCGCGTGACCGTTTGTATTGCAGTGATTTTCGACCGGTTTGTTACACCACTTCCCATTCCGCCAGCGCCGCCACCATGGCGGGCAGATCGGCCATGCGGGAAATCACCGTTTCCGCACCCGCATCGGTCAGCTTGTCGGCATGGCTGGGATAGGTGTGCGAGGCACCGGTAAAACCGATGACGCGCATGCCGGCCGCACGTGCGCCATGCACGCCATGCGAGGAATCCTCGATCACGAGGCAGCGTTCCGGGGCGACGTTGAACTGTTTTGCGCCGTGCAGAAATATGTCCGGCTTGGGTTTTACCCGATCCGGACCGAGATCCTTGGCCGAATAGATATGGCCATCGAAATATGGCTTCAGCCCCACCTTGGTCAGCATCATGTCGAGACGGGCGGAGGAGGAATTTGAGCAGATGCAGCGCTGCGTGGTGAGCCGCGCCAGCGCGAATTTCACGCCCTCGATCACCTTCACATCGCGGGCCAGGCGGGCATCGAGCAGCTTTTCAGACTTGTCGAGCAGCGAGGCGGAAAGCGGGATATCGGCTTCCTGTTCCACCTGCAGAAGAATGTCGCGCCAGGTGAGGCCGGCGAAACGCTCGCCCATTTCTTCGACGCTGATCGGGTAACCGGCTTCGGTGAGCAGGTGCGATTCCACTTGCGCCGCGATGATTTCCGAATCGACCAGAACGCCGTCGCAGTCGAAGATGATGAGGTCGAAACCGCTCATGAGGCAAAATTCTCTAAAACGTGTGTTTGGGTAAGGCGGCTCTACACGAGGCAGGCCGGACGAACAATGCGAAACGGCTCATTCGACCGGAAAAGCGGCCATAAAACGGCGTTCGCCCTCGGGTGAGAAGCTGATGACGCGGCTATCCGCCACTCTTCGTGCCCAGCCCTGTTCGATGAAATGGCCAAGCAGCGCCTTGCCGAGCGCACCGGCCAGATGCGAGCGCCGTTCGCTCCAGTCCAGGCAGGATTTGCAAAGCGGGCGGCGCGGCGAATGCAGACTTTCCACATCGATGCCGAGCGCGGACACGCGAACGTGGCCGGCCTTGGTCAGCGTCAGTTTCTCGCCCTCGACCGCAATCACGCCTTCGCACAAAAAGCTGTCGAACATGCGCACGCCAAAATCGCCGGCCAGATGGTCGTAGCAGACGCGCGCTTTTCGCAATGCCGGGTCCTTTGGGCCGGGCTTGTGGCGCAGATGACCGCGGCTGGCGGCAAAACCCATCAGGCTTTCCAGCATCGCGCCGGTGGCGGCATCGGCCAGCGCAAAATAGCGGTGGCGGCCCTGTTTGCGTTGCGACAGCAACCCGCCATCCTCGAGCTTGGAGAGGTGCGAACTGGCGGTCGGCAAGGATACGCCGGCTGCCTGCGCCAGCTCGCTCGCAGTCAACGCCTGCCCGCCCATCAGCGCGGTCAGCATGTTGGCGCGGGCGGGGTCGCCGATCAGCGTGCCCAGGCGGGCAATATCCGGTCCTTCTTTCATGATCGTCTTGTAGCACACAATTTCCGCTCATGCTTCGATCTGGACCGAAGCATCGACGGAAACCGGCGTGTCAGAAGGAGGCGACGACAGAAGGAAACGCACCATGATCACCTGTTTCATCCGCTACGAGATCGATCCGTTCAAACGCGAGGAATTCGCCGAATATTCGAAAACGTGGGGCCAGTGCATCCCCCGCCACGGCGCCGACCTGATCGGCTATTTCGGCCCGCACGAAGGATCGGCCACCACGGCTTACGGTGTCTACAACATCCAAAACCTCGCAGCTTACGAGGTCTACCGCCAGAACCTTGCGGCCGACCCACTGGGGCGGCAGAATTACGAATTCGCCAAACGCGAACGGTTTATCCTCAAGGAAGACCGGATTTTTCTGAAAAACCTGTCGCTGCCGCATAGATTGGGGGAGAAGCCATGATCGCCGTCATCTTTGAAGTTTTGCCCTTCATGGGCGAACGCCACCATTATCTCGATATCGCGGGGGAACTGCGCAAGGAACTGGAAACCATCGACGGTTTCGTGTCGATCGAAAGGTTCGAAAGCCTCACCAACCGCGGCAAGATATTGTCCTTGTCCTTCTGGCGCGACGAGGCGGCGGTCAAACAATGGCGCAACCTCGAAAGCCACCGCGCCGCCCAGAAGGCGGGCAGGGGCGGCATCTTTGCCGATTACCGGCTGAGGGTGGCGCATGTGCTGCGCGATTACGGGATGAACGAGCGGGAGGAGGTGCCGGAGGATAGCCGGGCGGTGCATGCGGGTTGAGGGGGTTGCAATGTGACACGACTTATAATTGTATTTGGGCCGGGAGTAAACGGGCGGGCCGGATATGAAAATCGGATCAAAGCGTGACGTGGCAGTTTTTAATGAACTCAACAAACATCACGCCGCCTGGTGCAATCAACTGGCGACGGCAGTAGGAGCGGCGGGCGCGATCGTTCCTTTCACGGCCGCCGTCTTGAGCTTTCAGATGACGTTTGCCATTTCCGTGAGTGCGCTTTTTTGGCTTTCCCTTGCAATCATGCTACACTCGCTTGGCGCATTTTTATTGAAAAGGATCAGGGCAGATGATGACATCGATGTCGACGTTTGAACTTCTTTACCTGATCACGCCGATCGTCGGCATCGTCATCGTCGGTGCTCTGATCGCTTATCTCAAATATCGAGAAAAACACGGCCTTCTTTAAGAGTTGTGGGCTGGCGGTATTAAACGTCCGTGTTCGGTATTGACGATCTAAGCATCTTCATCGCGGCTTTAAGCGGTGGCAGATCATCTTGGATCACGCTCCAGATCACGTCATCGGCAACGCGATGGTATTCATGCCGAAGAATATTCCCCATTCCCCTGATCGATTTCCAAGGAATTTGTGTCATTTGCTGTGTTAGCGGAGCTGGAAGATGCCGGCTTGCTTCAGAAATGATTTCGATAGCGCGCTGGATGCCAAGCTTCAGCATGAAGTCGTTGTCAAAATCGATCCGTGTTTTGCCGACCAGTGCTGTCTCCACGACTTCGATCATGCCGAGAATATCATCAATAATCAGAGTTATGTCGCGTCCCATCAGAACACTCTGATCGCTGAGGCTTCGATCTTGTCTTTCAGGCGCGGATGAAGGCTATTCCGTGTGGTGACGTCCACGTCAGCTGACAATTCCTCTTCCAGAAAAATTTTCAAACCTGAAAGATCCACCAAGGAAAATTTCTTGGCTGGATCATAATCGATAAACAGATCGAGATCGCTCTCCGGGCCTGCCTCGTCACGCGCGACCGAGCCGAAAAGGTAAAGCGAGGTCGCACCAAGCGCACGGATTGCGTCGGCCTGATCCATCAGCTTCTTGATCACATCATTCCGCTTCATGGCAGAGAGTCTACAGCATCCCGCCATCCACCACCACGCCAAATCTTTTCCCGAAATCCTCCACGCCTTCAGTGTTTGGTAACCAAACTAGGTAACCATAACAGACACTAAACACGTATTCGAGTAAGCGTAGAGGCGAGTATCAAAATGGCGTTTGTATTCCCGCTGGCCGATATCACATCGACCCGCCATCAGCCGAAAAACTGGCTTAACTCCATCATCAAGGGCGATTGCGTTGCAGCCCTCAATGCCCTGCCGGATCATTCGGTCGACGCGATCTTTGCCGACCCGCCGTATAACCTGCAGCTCGGCGGCACGCTGCACCGTCCGGATCATTCCGTTGTCGATGCCGTCGATGACGAATGGGACCAGTTCGCCTCGTTTGAAATGTACGACGCGTTTACCCGCGCCTGGCTGCTCGCCTGCCGCCGCGTGTTGAAGCCGAATGGCACGATCTGGGTGATCGGCTCCTACCACAACATCTTTCGCGTCGGCGCGATCATGCAGGACCTGAATTTCTGGCTCCTCAACGACATCGTCTGGCGCAAGACCAACCCGATGCCGAACTTCAAGGGTCGTCGGTTCCAGAACGCCCATGAGACGATGATCTGGGCCAGCCGCGATGCCAAGTCCAAGGGTTACACGTTCAATTACGATGCGCTGAAGGCTTCCAACGACGACGTGCAGATGCGCTCCGACTGGCTGTTCCCGATCTGCTCGGGTGGCGAACGCCTGAAGGGTGATGACGGCAAGAAGGTGCATCCGACCCAGAAGCCGGAAGCGCTGCTCGCCCGCATCATCATGTCCTGCACCAAGCCGGGTGATATCATCCTCGATCCGTTCTTCGGCTCGGGCACGACGGGCGCTGTCGCAAAACGCCTCGGCCGCAACTTCGTCGGCATCGAGCGCGAGCAGGATTACATCGATGCGGCGTCTGCCCGTATCGAAGCCGTCGAGCCGCTCGGTGGCGCCGAACTCACCGTCATGACCGGCAAGAAGGCCGAACCGCGCGTTGCCTTCAACACGCTGGTCGAAAGCGGTCTCATCCGTCCCGGCCAGGTTCTGACCGACGCCAAGCGCAAATGGAGCGCCATCGTGCGCGCCGACGGTACTTTGGCATCCGGCGGTTCCGCCGGCTCGATCCATCGCCTCGGCGCCAAGGTGCAAGGGTTCGATGCCTGCAACGGCTGGACCTTCTGGCACTACGAGGAAGACGGCGTTCTGAAACCCATCGACGATCTCCGGGCCGTCATCAGGGCCGATATGGCAAAGATCGGCTGATCCACCGGCCTTATTGATCACTATACTCCTCTTCCGGTTTTTGTACCTCTAGTCCCGGAAGAGGACTATTGACGCCCGGTCTCGCTCACGAGGCCGGGCGTTTTTAATTGAGGCCGAGTTCTAACAATATTTGTTGGTTCTTGTTAGCTGTGTTACGGTTTCCGACAAAGGAAAGGCTGGCTTATGCGCACTCTCACCGTATCGCTCACGCCGCATCAGGCGGCGATGATGCAAAATGCCGTCGATAGCGGCGGTTATGCCTCCAATAGCGAAATCGTCCGCGATGCTCTTCGTTTGTGGGAGCAACGGGAGGAACTGCGCCAGTTGGAGATTGCTCGCCTGAAAAAAGCTTACGACGAGGGCATGGCGAGCGGCGAGGGACGCGAAATCAGCGCAGATGCACTTCTGGCCGAATTGAAGGCTGAAAGACGTGGGCGCAGCTAGAGTTGTTCTTAGCCCGCGCGCCGAGCAGGATCTGCGCGATATCTGGTACTCGATTGCGCCCGACAACGAGCGGGCGGCGGATGCGCTGCTTATCCGAATTCTCGACAAGGCCGATCTGGCTGCAGAACATCCGTTAATGGGACCGGCTCGGCCAGAGCTCAGTCCCACCGCTCGTATTCTGATCGAAGGGCGTTATATCTTCATCTACGAACCCATGCCTTACGGCATATTTGTCGCTGCCATCGTTTATGGTGCACGTGATGTCGAAAACTGGCTGGCCTAATAAACCACGCCCAGTTCCGTCAGATCCTTCTTCAGCGTTTCCACATCCACGAAATGCACCGCCTGCCAGCCGGCGGCGCGGGCACCTTCGACATTCGGGTAGCTGTCATCGATGAAAAGTGTCGCTTCCGGTTTGAGGCCGAAATCGAAAGCGTGTTTTTCATAGATCGCCACATCGGGCTTGATCATGAAGATATCGCCCGAAACCGTCACGCCGCGCGGTTTGGTGAGAAATGGAAACAGCTCCTGCGCATGGCGAAACGTATCCGATGCGAAGTTCGTGAGCATGGTCACGTCGCGTCCCTGTTCGATAAGGCTTTCCATGATGGCGACCGTTTCATAGGCATGCGGCACCATTTCGTGCCAGTGCTTGCGAAAGGCGCGGATTTCGTTGGTATGGTCGGGATATTCGGAAATCAGCAGATTTTCCGCCTCTTCCCAGCTGCGGCCGCGATCCTGTTCCAGGTTCCATTCGTGGGTGCAGACGTTGAGGAAGAACCATTTGCGTTCCTCCACGTCGGGAATGATCCGCTCATAGGGAATGTTCGGGTCGTAATGGATCAGCACCTTGCCGATGTCGAAGACGATGTGGTCGATTGGAGCGGCCATGAAAACATTCCTGATATCAGTTCTGGGATTATGAAAACGCGAGCGGTATCGCCTGCACGATTGCCTTTTTCATGACGGTGGGCAATGCCTGCGCGCCAAGATTGCTGACCGGCTCCCACCAGCCGCCGCCTTCGACGTCCATCCTGCCGTGCTGCAAGCGATAGACCGAAAGCCGCAATTCGAAATGCGTAAAGACGTGGACGATCTGCCCGCAAGCCTGCCAGTCGCCGGGGAAGGGGGCGTGATCCGGCGTGGTGACGCCATCGATACGCGCGGTCCAGCCGGTGGTCGGCACTTCCGTCATGCCGCCAAGAAGCCCCGTTTCGATGCGACGGCGCAGCAGGATTTCGCCATCGGGAGTAACGGCCACGAAGGCTGCGCCGACGCGCACGGGTTTTGCCTTTTTCGGCGCCTTCACGGGAAAACGCTCAGGCTCGTCATCGGCAAGTGCCAGACAGTGGCTGTTGAACGGACAGAGCGCGCAGGCGGGCCGTTTGGGTGTGCAGATGGTTGCGCCGAGATCCATCATCGCCTGGGCAAAGTCGCCCGGACGATCTGATGGCGTCAGTTCCGTCACCCTTGCCTTCATCAGCGGCTTCGAGCCGGGCAGTGGGGCATCGATTGCAAAAAGACGCGAGATCACTCGCTCGACATTGCCGTCCATCACGGCGGCCTGCCTGTTGAAGGCAATGGCCACCACGGCGGCGGCGGTATAATCGCCAATGCCCGGCAGCGCCTTCAGGCCCGTTTCGCTATCGGGAAAGATGCCGCCATGCTCGCGCGCCACCGCTTCGGCGCATTTTTTCAGGTTGCGGGCGCGGGCGTAATAACCGAGCCCTGCCCAGGCGGCCATCACGTCTTCCGACGGCGCGGCGGCCAGATCTTCGACCTTTGGCCAGAGCGACAGGAATTTTGCAAAATAGGGTTTGACCGCCTGAACCGTGGTTTGTTGCAGCATCACTTCCGAAAGCCAGATATGATAGGGATCGGCGCGTTTTCCCGCCCTGAAAGCTGCCGGGCTGATGCGCCAGGGAAGTTCGCGGTGGTGGCGATCGTACCAACGCAGCAGTTCCACACTGTAGGGATTGGATGTTGTCATGCTGCTATGCAAGATGTGCTTTCATTCGAGAATCACTCCACTATGTCTTCGGCATAAGCAGCGTCAATGAAAAGAGCCGGAATGAAACTGCCGTCCATGCAACGGAACAATGTGGTCTGTCTGGCCATGGTCAGCGGCGCGGCCGGTATCGCTGGTTCGATCATCACCATCCTGCTGGCCGTGTCCATGGTCTGGGCGCTGGTTTCGCTGGCCTTGAAGCGGTTTCCGGCGCGCTTCCAGCGCAGCGACCTTTATATCGTCGGACCGGCCCTGCTTTATGCGGCGGCGATCATTCTTGCCGCCGGCATCAATTATGATCCGGCGACGGCGGAGCGGTTGCTCAGCCGGGGCGTGGCGCTTTTGCCGTTCATCTTTTTCCCGCTCGTGCTGCCGCGCCTTCGGGTCGCGTCCACGTCGGCACTCATCGATGCCTTCATCTTCGGTGCCGCGCTCTGTGGCATTCTGGCCCTGCCCGTGGCGGCCGTTCAGGTGGAGTATCTCGGCATTCGCGCCTTTGGCGGCATGGGCAATGCTTTGCCGTTCAGCATGGTCTGTTCCATGATGGCTTCGGTATCGCTGCTCAACACCGTTTCGCCGCGGCCACGCCGGCAGGCGCTCGGCTGGGCAGGGTTTGTTGCTGGCATCCTGTGTGTTCTTTTGTCGCAATCGCGTGGTGTGCTGCCCATTCCGGCCATCGCCCTGGTCATGCTTTTTGTGCTGTTTCCGCAAAAACTGCGCCGGTTCTATAACTGGAAGGGTGTCGTGCTGCTCGCCATCGGCGCGGTTGTGGTTGTCGCCATGGGGTTCAAGCATTCCCAGCGGCTGATCGAAATGCTCGGTTATTTTTCCAACGATACCGGCGCCGACGAATCCTACTCGGCGCGGATCGCATTATGGAAATATGCAAGCGGCCTGATCGCCGAAAGCCCGTGGCTGGGATATGGCGTGCAGAACCGCTCGGAACTGATCGAAAAGATCGGCTACGGCTACACCCATTTCCACAACGGGTTTCTCAGCGTCACGGTGGATGCCGGATTGGTCGGCCTGTTCGCAACGCTTCTCATGCTGTTTTCGCCGGTTCTCAACGTGCTGCGAAACCCGACCACGGTGGCGCGCCGCAAGCGGTTGTTCATGGCTTTGCTGCTGCCCGGCGGATACGTTATTGCCGGCAGCACCAATATTCTTTTCTTCCAGGATATCTATGATAGCGTCTTCCTGTGGTTCATGCTGATCGTGGCGATGCCGCTGTCGCAAAAGGTGATCCTGCTGCCGCCCGGCCGGGTTGCGGCGGGTCCGGGTGACGAGACAGATTGATGGCCCCGACCGAAAAAAGCGAATTTCGCCGTCGCGGCGCGCATCAGATTGCCGAGGTGGCGAACGGCATCATCGATCCGGTGCTGGCCAAGCGCGCCGGCATTTCCACGGCGCTGCTCGGCTCCTGGGATGAAATCGCCGGCGAGGATTTTGCCGATTGCTCGCGGCCGGAAAAGATTGCCTGGCCGCGCCGCGAACCCGGAACGGACAGCGGTTACCAGGCCGGCACGCTGACGATTGCCTGTGAGGGTGCGCGGGCGCTTTTCCTGTCCCATGCGCAGGGAGAGCTGATCGGCCGTATCAACGCGTTTTTCGGTTTTCCGGCCATCCGCCAGATCCGCATCGTGCAGAAACCTGTCGTGCAGGCGCCGCGCCATCGCCCCAAGCCGCCGCCGCTGAAAGGCGAGGCGGCGCGTAAACTGGACGAGCTGATGGAAGGCATCGACAACGATGCGTTGCGCAATGCCGTGACGCGGTTGGGCACGGCCGTGATGCAGAAGAAACGGACGTTGCGGCGCTGATTATCGCCTTGGACGGACCTGCGCCCATTCGCCCCATGGTGGCATCGTTGCCCGCCTTGTCCATTCCTCGTCACAATTGTTTGAAAAGAGGAATGAAAGCCGCTCTTGTCGGACACAATTCGGCAGGCTACGGGAATCTCGACAGTTTTTATTCCTCTCAACAGGTGTCTTCATGACCATTCAGACGATGACCAACGAGACCTTTGCCGCGAGCCTCAGCCGTCGCGCAGTCCTCGCCGGCTCCGCTTCCACCGCGCTGGGCCTCACGCTTGCCGCCTCGATGACCGCGGCACAGGCACAGGAAAAGCCGGAATCCGGCGGCAAGGTCGATATGGCCGAAGTGCTGAAGCCCGGCCCGCTGCCGGAAATGCAGCTAGGCAAGGACGATGCGCCGATCACCGTTGTCGAATACATGTCGATGACCTGCCCGCATTGCGCTCATTTCCACGCAACGACGTTCGATCCGATCAAGGAAAAATACGTCGATACCGGCAAGGTGCGTTTCATCATCCGCGAATTCCCGTTCGATCCGGCCGCGACCGCTGCCTTCATGCTGGCGCGCTGCAACCCGTCCAAGCCCGGCGAGCTTGCCACCGCCGATCAATATTTCCCGATGATCTCGATGCTGTTCAAGCAGCAGCGCGCCTGGGCGGCCCCCGGCGACGGCAATGTCCGCAACGCGCTGATGCAGGCCGTCAAGATTGCCGGTTTTTCACAGGAAAGCTTCAACGCCTGCTTGACCAACCAGAAGCTTCTCGATGATGTGAACGCGACGATGCAGCGCGGCGCCAAGGACTTCCAGGTCAACTCGACGCCGACCTTCATCATCAATGGCGAGCGCTATTCTGGGGACATGACGGTTGAGAACATGTCGGCCCTTTTCGACGGCCTTCTGTAAAACTGTCTGCGAGACGATCGCGGACGGTCGTTTTGGCGTGTCCGCGATTTCTTCACATACCGGGGCGGGGAGGCTGAACCATTGAAGTTCAACCGCCTCCGCGTCGTCGGTTTTAAATCCTTCGTAGAACCCACCGAATTCGTCATCGAACCCGGTCTCACCGGCGTTGTCGGTCCGAACGGCTGCGGCAAGTCCAATCTTGTCGAGGCGCTGCGCTGGGTGATGGGCGAAAACTCCTACAAGAACATGCGCGCGTCCGGCATGGACGACGTGATCTTTTCCGGTTCCGGCAACCGCCCGGCCCGAAACACCGCCGAAGTCGGCCTTTATCTCGACAATTCCGACCGCACCGCGCCCGCCGCCTTCAACGATGCCGACGAGATCCAGGTGTCGCGCCGCATCGAGCGTGAGCAGGGATCGGTCTATCGCATCAACGGCAAGGAAGCCCGCGCCAAGGACGTGCAGCTTCTGTTCGCTGACGCCTCCACCGGCGCGCGTTCGCCTTCCATGGTGGGGCAGGGGCGTATCGGCGAGCTGATCTCGGCCAAACCGCAGGCCCGCCGGCAATTGCTGGAAGAGGCGGCCGGCATTTCCGGTCTGCATTCGCGCCGCCATGAGGCGGAACTGCGCCTGCGCGCCGCCGAAACCAATCTCGAACGTCTTGAAGACGTTGTGGCGCAGCTGGAAAGCCAGATCGAAAGCCTGAAACGGCAGGCGCGTCAGGCCAATCGCTTCAAGAGCCTGTCCGCCGATATCCGTGCCCGCGAAGCGATGCTTCTGCATATCCGCTGGGTACAGGCCAAGGAGGCCGAGGGCGAGGCGGTCAGCACGCTCAACCAGGCAACCGCCATTGTCGCCGAAAAAGCGCAGGCGCAGATGGAGGCGGCCAAGAACCAGGCCATCGTATCCCACAAGCTGCCGGAATTGCGCGAGGCGGAAGCCGCCGCCGGTGCCGCCCTGCAGCGCCTGCAGATCGCCCGTGGCCAGCTTGAAGAAGAAGCGGGCCGTCTGCTGCGCCGTCGCGACGAGCTGACCCGCCGTCTGGCGCAGCTGGGTGAGGATATTCGCCGCGAGGAGCGGCTGGTTTCTGAAAACGCCGAGGTGCTGGCACGTCTCGATGCGGAAGAGGCCGAGCTTGCCGAACTGCTTGCCGAAAGCGGTTCTGAAGCCGAGGAATTGCGCGAGGCCTTTGAAGGTGCCGCCGCGAGCCTTGCCGATAGTGAACGGGTGTTTGCCCAGATCACCGCCGAGCGCGCCGAAGCCGCCGCCGGTCGCCAGCAATTGGAACGGGTCATCCGTGATCTGGCTGACCGTCGTGGCCGTCTGGAACGGTCTTTCGGCGAGGCGCAGGCGGAGTTGACGGGCATCGACGAACGCCTGTCCGGCTTGGCCGATCCGTCCGAGCGCCGCGAGGCGGTCGAGGCGGCGGAGATTGCGGTCGAAGATATCGCGGTTCTGATCGAGGATGTCGAGGAGGCGCTTGGTCTTGCCCGCCGCAGGGAGACAGACGCGCGCGCTCCGGTGGTGGCTGCGCGTTCGCACCTGAACGGGCTGGAAACCGAAAGCAAGACGATCCGCCGCATGCTGGCCGCAGGCGATACGTCCGGCACCTATCCGCCGGTGGCCGAGGTCATCCGCGTCGACCGTGGGTATGAAACCGCTGTCGGCGCCGTGCTGGGTGATGATCTCGAAAGCGCGCTGGATTCTTCGGCGCCTTCCTATTGGTCCGGTACCGGTGATGCGGCTGCCGATCCGGCTCTGCCCGATGGCGTCGAGGCGATGATCGCCCATGTGATTGCGCCGCCGCAGCTTGCCCGCCGTCTGTCGCAGATCGGCGTCACCGATCTCGAAACCGCCAACCGCTTGATGGCGCAGTTGAAACCCGGCCAGCGGCTGGTGACGCGCGAAGGCGCGGTGTTTCGCTGGGATGGCCATGTCACCGGTTCGGAAGCGCCAAGTGCGGCTGCCCTGCGCCTTGCCCAGAAAAACCGCCTTTCGGAACTGCAAGCCGAAATCGACGAGGCGCAGATTGCGTTGTCGGAAGCGGAAACTCTGGCTGCTGCCGCCATCGATGCGATTGCGACGGAAGAACTGCGCCTGCACGATGCGCGTGAGCGCAGCCGTATCGCCCAGCGCCAGTTGGCAGAGGCTCGCGAAGCTCTGGCCGCAGCGGAGCGCGCCTCCGGTGACCTGATGCGCCGCCGCGATGTTGTTGCTGCCGCACTCGAACAGCTGCGCGAGCAGATCGAGGAAGTGTCGGAGCAGGACGAAGCCGCCCGCACCGAACTTGAAGATGCCCCCAATGTCGACGAGGTCGATGCCCGCCTGCGCGAGCAGCAGGCGACCGTCGCCACCGACCGTGGTCTATTGGCCGAAGCACGTGCGCGCTACGAGGGGCTCTCGCGCGAAACCGATGCCCGCCGTCGCCGTGTCGCCGCCATCGGCCAGGAACGCGCCACATGGCAAGGCCGTGCCGCAAGCGCCGAAGACCATATCGCCTCGCTGCGCGAACGCGAGGAAGAGGCGCGCGAAGAGATGGTCGATCTCGACCTCGCGCCCGAAGAATTCGACGACAAACGCCGGGCGCTGCTTTCCGAACTGCAGAAGGCCGAGGATGCCCGTAAGGCCGCGTCCGATGTGCTGGTCGAGGCGGAAACCCGCCAGCGCGAGGCCGACCGCATCGCCACCATCGCGCTGTCTGAACTGGCCGAAACCCGCGAACGCCGCGGTCGCGCCGAAGAACGTCTGGTCTCCGCCGCCGAGCGCCGCAACGAGACGGAAAACCGCATTCGCGAGGCGCTGAACTGCGAACCGCACGAGGCTTGGCGCCTGACCGGTTTGGGTCACGAAGCACCGTCGCCGGATATCGCGCAGGTGGAGCGCGAGCTTGACCGTCTGAAGATCGAGCGCGAACGTCTGGGCGCCGTCAACCTGCGCGCCGATGAGGAGCAGAAGGAGCTTTCCGAAAAGCTCGAGACGCTGACCCGCGAACGGGATGACGTGATCGACGCCATCAAGAAGCTGCGCGGCGCCATCCAGAGCCTCAACCGCGAAGGCCGCGAACGCCTGATCGCCGCCTTCGACGTGGTCAATACCCAGTTCCAACGGCTGTTCACCCATCTGTTCAATGGTGGCACGGCGGAACTGCAACTGATCGAAAGCGACGATCCGCTGGAAGCCGGTCTGGAAATCCTCGCCCGCCCGCCGGGCAAGAAACCGCAGACGATGACGCTGCTTTCGGGCGGCGAACAGGCGCTGACGGCGATGGCGCTGATCTTTGCCGTCTTCCTCACCAATCCCGCGCCGATCTGCGTGCTGGACGAAGTGGACGCCCCGCTCGACGACCACAATGTCGAGCGTTATTGCAACCTGATGGACGAAATGGCGGCCTCGACCCAGACCCGCTTCGTCATCATCACCCACAACCCCATAACCATGGCCCGCATGAACCGCCTGTTCGGCGTGACGATGGCCGAGCAGGGCGTCAGCCAGCTGGTGTCGGTGGACCTGCAGGCAGCGGAGCAACTGGCCGAGGCGGTGTGAGCATGCCAATTTTGCGGTTTCCAAACTGGAAACTGGACTTGTTTCCATTTTGGGAATTTGTTATATAGGGGGCAATTGTGAACGTTATCGCAAAGTCGGCTCTGGTCAATTTCTGGAATTCTCTGCCGAAAGGTGCGCCCAGAGAGATTGCCGAAGCTGCGATGACGGAATGGCATGCTGCTGCATCCGCGGCGAGCTGGGGTAATTTCAGTGAGCTGAAGCAGACCTTCAATTCGGCCGACATGGTTTCCGGCAACAAGGTGGTCTTTGATGTCGGTGGCAACAAGTACCGCATTGTCGGGCTGGTGGCATTTCGAACGAAGCGGATTTTTGTTCTCTTCGTTGGAACGCATGCGCAATACGACGCAATAGATGTGGCAAAGCTCTGAAAGAAGGAGATCGACATGTTGAATTTGGCCGCGTTTCGAACCCTTCAGAACGAAGAGGAATATCAGGCCGCGCTGACGGCGATACGCCCTTACTTCGAGAATGAACCGGACGAAGGCACCGATGCGACAGCGCATTTCGATGCGCTTGCACTTCTCATCGAGGAATATGAAGCACGGCATTACCCGGTCCCGACCGCAAGCCCCGTCGAGGTGGTGAAGTCGGTCATGGAGGCCAACAATTACAGCCGTGCCGATCTGGTGGCAGTCATCGGTTCCAAGGCGCGCGCGGCGGATCTTTTGAATGGCAGACGCGAGATCAATCTCGATCAGATCCGCAAGCTCAGCAAGGCCTGGAATATTCCCGCCGGTTCGCTGATCTCGGATCTTGCCTGAACGTGGTGGAGCGTCCATGAGGCGGTTTCCGGCAGTCTTTCTGTTTGTCTCTGCTTGCGTTCTTTCGCCGGCCTCGTCTGCTCTCTCGGCTTCCGGTGGCGCGCAATCGGGCAATCCGGTAGCCGCATCTCCCGGCAACCGTTATCTCAATCAGCTCGTCGCCACGTCTCCCGAGCACCAGAAGACGCTGGTCGCGCTTTTGCGCGGCCGCAGGGACCTGCCTGAATGGGCGCGCAGCATCATCACCAATGCGCGTTATGTTACCTCCGTTTCGCGCGTGGTGAGCCTGCCGGAAGGCGAATTCGAACTGTTCGGCGCCTGCGATCCGCGCGATTGCCCGAACAGCCACATGCGCATCCTGTTTTCCATCGATGGCGCAAAGGCTTGGGCACGGCTTGTCGATCCCAAGGACGGTCAACAGATTTTGGGGCAACCGAGCGCCGATCAGCTACAGGCCCTGATGACGCCGGGCATTTGAAGCCGCCGTTTTTGTGACGCAAGCATGACATTGCTTAGGGCGCGCGCATAAATCGAAAAGGGAAAAATACCCTATTTTTTCGGACGTTGCCAAAAAAGGTTTTTTGTTTTTGCTCGTTTCACCCATTTGTGGGAGGACGAGCGCGCGTTAGCAGTTTATTAATGATTTCAACGACAGCAGGCCCACCGGACCGCGCATCGAACGCTTCCGGATTGCCTGAGGAACCCCCCGACCGGGTTTTCCTGTCCTGGTCGGAAGGCTTTGCGGGGCCGGAGCAGGCGGCCCCGCAAAGCCTAATTTATTGCCGGTTGCGGCCCACCATCTTCCGTTTTTACAGATAGGTTCAGTTGCCTTGCCCGCAGAGGCATCGATGCCATTCGGGTGATGGCGCGCTCCAGCGTCTTCCCGGCTTATGCCTTGATCAGCCGAAGGACGGTGCCCCACGGATCGGTCACCTCGAAAGATTTGCGGCCCAGCACTGCGGCGAAACTCCACAGCGTTACCGCGTCGCAGCATTGATCTTCGCCATCACGTTTCCTTCATCGCGCAAATACTGTAAGCCTTTGGTCAAAAGCCAAAAACAGGCCGCACGACGGGGAGCGCAGGCATGGCGAAATGGGTATACCGCTTCGGCGGAGGCATGGCGGAAGGGAAAGCCGCCGACAATGCTTTGCTGGGCGGCAAGGGCGCGAACCTTGCCGAAATGGCGAACCTTGGCCTGCCGGTGCCGCCGGGGCTGACCATCGTTACCGATGTCTGTTCACGATATTACGACAACGGCAGGATCCTGCCGGATGACCTGCGCAAACAGGTGCTCGATGGCCTTGCCGCCATGGAGGAGGAAACCGGCCGAACATTCGGTGGCGATACGCGTCCGCTGTTGTTGTCCGTTCGATCGGGCGCCCGCGTTTCCATGCCGGGCATGATGGATACCGTGCTCAATCTGGGCCTCAACGACGAGACCGTGCAGGCGCTTGGCCACGATGCCGGCGATGCCCGTTTCGCCTGGGATACCTATCGCCGCTTCATCCAGATGTATGCGGATGTGGTGATGGGGGTCGATCACGAGATTTTCGAGGAAATTCTGGAAGACCAGAAGGCGCAGTACGGCCACGAATACGATACCGAGATGAGTGCGCTGGAATGGCAGCATGTCGTGTCGCTCTACAAGCAGATGATCGAGGAAGAGTTTGGCGAGATCTTTCCGCAGGACCCGTTCGAACAGCTGTGGAAGGCGATCGGTGCGGTGTTTGCCAGCTGGATGAACCCGCGCGCCGTCACCTTCCGCACGTTGCACAACATCCCTGCCGAATGGGGAACGGCGGTCAGCGTGCAGGCCATGGTGTTCGGCAATCTCGGCTCCACCTCCGCCACCGGAGTGGCCTTTACCCGCAACCCTTCGACCGGCGAAAAATCGCTCTACGGCGAGTTTCTGGTGAATGCTCAAGGGGAAGATGTGGTGGCCGGCATCCGGACGCCGCAATCGATCACCGAAGAGGGCCGCATCGCCACCGGCGGCGACAAGCCCTCGATGGAAAAGCTGATGCCGGAGGCTTTTGCCGAGTTCAAGGCGGTTTGCGACAGGCTGGAAGCGCATTTCTGCGATATGCAGGATATCGAGTTCACGGTGGAGCGCGGCAAGCTCTTCATGCTTCAGACCCGCAACGGCAAACGCACCACCCGCGCCGCCATGAAGATCGCCGTCGATATGGTCGATGAGGGGGTGATCTCCCACAAGGACGCCATCTGTCGCATCGAGCCGCCCTCGCTCGACCAGTTGCTGCACCCGACCATCGATCCGCGCGTCGAGCGCCATATTCTCGGTTCCGGCCTGCCGGCTTCTCCCGGTGCGGCCTGCGGCGAGATCGTGTTTTCTTCGGAAGAGGCGATCGCTGCCGAGGCGGAAGGCCGAAAGGTCATTCTGGTGCGCACCGAAACCAGCCCGGAAGACATTCACGGCATGCACGCCGCCGAAGGCATTCTTACCACGCGCGGCGGCATGACCAGCCATGCGGCGGTGGTTGCGCGCGGCATGGGCATTCCATGCGTGGTCGGGGCCGGGTCCATCCGTGTCGATGCCCGCAACGACAAGCTGCTGGGCGTTGCCGGCGTGGTGTTGAAACGCGGCGACATCATCACGCTCGACGGGTCCTCCGGCCAGGTGCTGATCGGAATGGTGCCGATGCTCCAGCCGGAACTTTCGGGCGATTTCGGCCGGCTGATGTTATGGGCTGACCAATGTCGCCGCATGAGCGTGCGCACCAATGCCGATACGCCGCAGGATGCCCGCGCCGCCCGCGCATTCGGTGCAGAAGGCATCGGCCTTTGCCGCACCGAACACATGTTCTTCGAAGGCGAGCGCATCCATGTCATGCGCGAGATGATCCTGGCTGAGGACGAGGCGGGGCGACGCGCCGCGCTCGCCAAGCTGCTGCCGATGCAGCGCTCCGATTTCATCGAGCTTTTTTCGATCATGTCCGGCCTGCCGGTGACGATCCGCCTGCTCGATCCGCCGCTGCACGAATTCCTGCCCAAGACCGAGGCCGAAATTGCCGATGTGGCCGACGCCATGGGCATGGAGCCGGGCTTTCTCGCCCGCCGTATCGATGCCATCCACGAATTCAACCCGATGATGGGTCATCGCGGCTGTCGCCTGGCGATTTCATATCCCGAGATCGCCGAAATGCAGGCGCGCGCCATTTTCGAGGCGGCTGCGGTTGCCGCCGCTGAAACGGGTGCGCCCGTGGCGCTGGAAATCATGGTGCCGCTGGTGGGGCTTCGCGCCGAACTGGATTATGTGAAAGGCGTGATCGACCGCGTTGCCGAGGATGTGGCCACGGAAACGGGCACCAGGCACGGTTATCTCGCCGGCACGATGATCGAGCTGCCGCGTGCGGCGTTGCGCGCGCATGTGATTGCGGAAACCGCCGAATTCTTCTCGTTCGGCACCAACGACCTGACGCAGACGACATTCGGCATTTCCCGAGACGATGCCGCGACCTTCATCCCGACCTATCAGAAGAAGGGCATCATCGAACACGACCCGTTCGTGTCGCTCGATTTCGAAGGCGTTGGCGAGCTGATCCAGCTGGCGGCGGAGCGTGGGCGTCGCACCCGCAGCGACCTGAAACTCGGCATCTGCGGCGAACACGGCGGCGACCCGGCCTCGATCAGCTTCTGCGAGGATGCCGGTCTGGATTACGTGTCGTGTTCACCGTTCCGCGTGCCGATCGCCCGGCTTGCGGCGGCGCAGGCGGCAATCAGAGTGGGGGCTGGAGGTTAGGGAAGTCGGGAGGGCGGGTTGTGTCCTTCTCTCCGTATGCGCAAAGAAGGTGCCGACAGGCGGATGAGGGGCAATGTCCGAAATCACCGCCTGAAGCTGCTGCTCACCGCGGACGCACCACAACCGGTTGCTGCACGATCACCGGACCATAAAAGCGTGGGCGGTTGTTGATCTCGTCCTGCCACTGACGCATGTCGGCGCGGCGGTCGAGATCGATATCCAGCAGGCAGCGCGCCATGCTTTCGGTGCGCGGCTTGAAGCCGTAATCGACACATTTGCTCTCATCGGCCGCGCGTCGCTCTTCCGGTGTCATCGTCTGGCAGGAGGCGAGCATGCCGGCAAGGGCTGCGAAAAGGACGAGTTGGTGGGGACGCATGAGGGGACTCCATGATGATGTCGTCGGGGGCGACGCTTCAAGACCGATCCTAGCCTATTTCCGGCTGGCAATGGAATTGGTTCTTCCAGAACAGCGATGATCTTGCCGCGCGATCGCAAGATCGCCCCCTTGGCATAGCCCGATCATGCACGTTACAGATTGATACACGCATAAGGTGTATTCAAGGTGATGGCAATTCCTTCGACATATTTCCGGATAGAGGTTGGGTCGGATCGCCATGATCTTTCCCACCTGAACGCATTTCTGGCTTCAATTCCCGGAAAAGGTCTGGATCCCGGCACCGACCTCATGATGATGGTCGTGTTCTCCTGCCATGTTTTCACAGTGCGGGCCAAGCACGGCCAGGATCACCACATGCTTGATCACCATGGTATCAGAAGAGCATTCGATCCGGATCGATATGAGATGTCGAAGCAGCTTTGTGAAAAGATCAGGGACAGGGTTGAAAGCAACAGCCTGACCCATGTTTCCCGGAGTTTCGGTGGGGTCGAAAACCTGATTTTTGTCGAAATGGCTGACGGACGCACGTGGTCAATTGTGTACTGCTTTGAGCCGGACGATACAAACGATGTGAGAATGGAAGTGCTGTCAGCCTATCCCAAAGTCATTGACGAGCGGAAAATGTCTCGCAAACAGCTGAGCTATTTTGCACGCAAATGCCTATTCGAAAAAAGGCGGGTGCCTTGGAAGGATTGAGGCCTGACAAGATGCCAGGCCTCGCATTCAATTGCCCATTACCGTGATTTACGAGACCAGATCGTTTCCGTTCTGGTTGGCCTGACAGCGACATTGAAGTCAGCCTGCCTGACAGCAATCTACCCGAATTTTGAGCCAAAAGTCAAGATTGCCGGCTGTTGACCTCTACCCCTTCGCGCCCACGACCGCCGCAAATCCGGCCACGAAATCGCCAAGCCGCTTGGCGATCGCCTCGTCGGTGATGCGGCCATCCGCATCGAATACCTTGCAGGCATTGCCCACCATCAGCCGCTTGCCCGACCACGTGTCTGCTCCCAGCGTGTGCAGCACGGTGAGCCAGGCATTTTGCGACAACAGCGTGCCGTAATTGCCCGGCGAGGCACCGGCGATGGCGAACGGACGGCCCTTGAAGACATCGGGGATATCGGGATGCGGGCGGGACAGCCAGTCGATGGCGTTCTTGAACACGCCGGGAATGGAGTTGTTGTATTCGGGCGTGAACAGGATGACACCGTCGGCTTCCGCGATCTGCCGCTTCAGCACCGTCACCGCCTCGGGAATGCCTTCGGCTTCATCATCGGCGTTATAAAGCGGGATGCCGGAAATCGTGCCTGTGGTCAGTGTCACGCCACCCGGAAGATGGTCGGCTGCGGCATTCAAGAGCGAAGTGTTGAACGATCTGTTTCTCAGACTGCCCGAGATTCCGACAAGTTTGACCATGCGTCTTCGCTCCGATTGTTTATAACAACTGTCAAATAGAGGTACACAGGACGGCGGACAAGCATGACCGGGCAAAGCGCAAAAAACGGACTGCATCATATCACGGCAATCACCCGCAGCATTCAGGCCAATATCGATTTCTATGTCGGTTTTCTGGGCCTGCGGCTGGTGAAACGTACGGCCGGTTTCGAGGATGCCACGCAGCTGCACCTGTTTTATGGCGATGCCGTTGCCTCTCCCGGCTCGCTCGTGACGTTTCTGGCCTGGGAAGACGGCTCTCCGGGACGTGTCGGCCATGGCGCGCCGAATGAAATCGGCCTTGCCGTTTCCTGCGATGCCATCGGCTTCTGGCTGACGCGCGCGTTGCAATTCGGCATTGCCACGCAAGGTCCGGCACAGGAATTAGGCGAACCGGTGCTGCGCCTGAAGGACCCGGACGGTATCATCGTCAAGCTGATCGGCGTCGAGGATCTGAGCATCTTCGGCACGAGGCCGTGGACGGGAGAAGGCATCCCCGAGGAATATGCAATCGTTGCGCTGCGCAGCGGCACCATCCTCACCGAAAAGCCGGCGGAAACCGTCGCTTTCCTGACGACAAATTTCGGGCTGGAAACCGGCCCTGTCGAAGGCAGCCAGACGCGGCTGACCTCTGCCACCGGCGGCGTGGTGGATGTGCGCGATGCGACCGGCTTCTGGACCGCAGCGCCGGGAACCGGCACCATGGACCATATCGCGCTCAACGCGCCGGATATCGATACCGTTCACAACGTGGCCAAAAGCATCGAGTCAGCCGATGGCTCGCCTTCCAACGCCCATGACCGCAAGTATTTCTACTCGCTCTATGTGCGCGAGCCGGGTGGTTCGCTGATCGAATACGCCACGGACGAACCCGGCTTCATGCTCGATGAGAGCGAGGAGGAACTCGGCACGACCCTGTTCATTCCGCCGCATTGGCAGGACCGCGAGGCAGATAGCCGCGCCATGCTGCCGCAGTTCAGCCTGCCGGGAGAACCGCGCATCCGCTACCGGGAAATGCCCTTCGTGCATCGCATCTTCATGCCCGAAACGCCCGATGACCAGACGCTGGTTCTGCTGCATGGCAGCGGTGGAAACGAAACGAGCCTTTTGCCGTTTGCCCGCATTGTTGCACCCGATACGATGCTTTTGGCATTGCGTGGCCGTGCCACCGAAGAAGGCGTGCCGCGTTTCTTCCGGCGGTTCGAGGATGGTTCCTTCGACCAGAAGGATATCGCCTCCGAAGCGGAAGCCTTTGTCGAGATGGTCGGGCAGTTGAAACAGGCCTATGGCGTGGATCTGGAGAAGACCACGTTTGTCGGACAGTCCAACGGCGCGAACTTTTTAGGTGCAGTGATGCTGTTGCATCCGGGTGTCATCCGCCGTGCCGTGCTGATGCGGCCGGTGCCGGTGTTGAGCGAACTTCCGGCAGTGGGCGTTTCCAGCGCCGAAGCGCAGGTGCTGATCGTCGCCGGGGACAAGGATGCCCATGCCGCCAATGCGCTGAAGCTGATGGAAATTCTGGCGGCGCGCTCGGTGGAGGTGACGATGATGACGGTCGATGCCGGGCATGATGTCGTGGAAGCGGATCGGGGCGTGATCGGGAAATGGCTGGCGCGGTGAGGGGGGAGCAGTCAACGCCCAAACAATTCCGAATGCGAGCCCAGCCGGACGAATTCGACATAATCGTCGTCGCAGGTGTAGACGAGTAGAAAATCGCCGCCGATATGCGCTTCGCGCGCACCATGCCAATCCTTGCCGGAGAGGGTATGGTCGCGCCATTCGGGGCCGAGAGGCGTTTTGAGAATGATCAGCACCATCAATTCGATGGCGCGGTTCATGTTCGTCTTGCCGGCCTTGTTGTAGCGCTCCCAGTCTTTTCGAAACGCCTGCGTGTAGTCGCATGCGCGGGGCCGGGGCACCCGACGGGCATCGCTATCTTTTCTGCCGTCCTTCGCCATGCGCTTCGGCCCGTTGTAAAATCTACCTGGCGTTCAGATCGGAGAAAAGCGCTTCCGGTGTTTCGAAACGCGCCTTGCGTGCCTTGCGGATAACGCGCGCTTCCTTGAGGGCGGCAAGCGTTTCTTCGTTCGGGACTTTCAGTTCCAACGGAAAGCTCTGGGTGGCGGCGACACGATGCAAAAATATACGAACTGCATCCGACATGGTCATGCCGAGCGCATCCAGCACGTCGGAAGCATCTTCACGAACATCGTCATCGACGCGGACATGCAGCATTTTCGTAGCCATCGGCTCAGGCTCCTGCGGTGGCATCAATTAATACAAATATGTCTCTCATCTGAGATACGGTCAAGCCTGATGCAGAGTGTTGCCGTGGTTATCTGCCTCACCGCAATCCCGGCAGTTCCACCCGCGCCTCGAATCCGTCCTTTTGCCCTTGTGCCGGGGACAGCAGCACCAGTTTGCCACCCATCTGGCCCAGCAACCGCTCGACGATGGAGAGGCCGAGGCCCGAGCCGGCGGCCTCGGTTCTCCCGCGCGAAAACCGTTTTCGGATGGTGGCAAGCTCACTTTCGCCCATTACGTCAGCACCGTTGACGATGCGCACATGGCCGCCATGATCCAGAAACACCTGCACCGGTTCGCCCGGCTTTCCATGCACCAGCGCGTTTTCGATGAGGTTGCGCAGCACGATGGCAAAGGCGTCTTCGCTGAACGGGCCGGTGAGCTTTGCCCCCTCGGCACGGTGCAGGATGAGGCGCTGCGGCTGCGCCATGCTGCGCCAGAAATCGGTGAGCACCATGTCGAGCACCAGCGTCAGGTCCACGGGTTTTTCGGCAATCCCGATGCCGGCCTCGGCGCGCGATAGCTGCAGCAGCTTTTCGGCAAGGTGGCTGAGGCGGGAAAGCGAGGCTTCGATCTGGGCGGCGCGGTGGCGGTTTGCCGGATCGCGCAACTCGGAAATCAGCATCTGTGTCTGCGCGAGCGCCCCGGCAATCGGCGTGCGCAATTCGTGGGCGCTGTTGGATGTGAATTCGCGCTCGGCATCGAGTGCGGTGCGCAACCGGCCCATCAGCAGATTGACCGAGGTGGCGATCGGCTGCAATTCGCGCGGCAGGGTCTGGGCCTCGATCGGCTCCATGTTGCCGCCGTCCTTGGTTTCGATCTCGCGGCGAAGATCGCCGACGGGCTGCAAGGCGCGGCGCACCACGAGCCAGATCGCCAGACCGCTGACGGGGATCAGCAGCGCAAGCGGCAGAAACAGCGCGATTGCCCCTTCGCGCAAGGCTTCCTCGCGGTTTTCGAAGGCATCGGCCACCTGAATGAAGATCTGCGCGCGTTCGTCGGTGGCGGTGTAGAACTGATAGGTGGCGTTTTTCCAGAAACCGGGTTTCAGGGGCGTTTCAAATGCCTGTTCCGGCGCATCATGCGAACGGATCAGCACGCGACCGCTCGCATCGCGCACCTGATAGATCAGATATTCGCGGTCGCCGCTGGAATTACCGGTCTGCAATTGTTGTGGCGCGGCACTCGGACGGTTGTCGCCAATGGCGTCCAAAGGTCCGACCAGCATGCCTCTGTGCTCGAGATCGTCGACAACCAGCGGCACCAGCCTTTCGGCGGTGTCCTGCAGGGTGCCGTCGAACATTTCCGCATATTCCTCCTCCATCACCACGAGGCCGAGGCCGACGGCGAGCAGCCAGAGCAGCGCCATCATGGCGGTGATGGAAAAGATCAGCCGGCGCGTCATCGAAGGGCCGGAGCGACGGGCGACCGGGTTCATTGTTCGCGTCCCAGCCGGTAACCGATGCCGCGCAGCGTGGCGATATGGTCGCGCCCGAGTTTCTTGCGCAAGCGGCTGACATAAACCTCGACCGTATTGCTCTCGATTTCGGAACCGAAAGCGTAAAGCGCTTCTTCTATCTGGGCCTTGGAAACGACCGCGTTCGGGCGAGCGGCCAGCGCATCCAGCACCGCCCATTCGCGGCCCGAAAGGGTGATGGTTTCGCCCGCTGCCGTCACGCGCCGGTCGGCGGCATCGATTTCCAGGTCGCCGACCTTCACCAGCGTTACCGGTCGTCCGCTGTATCGGCGGCTGACGGCCAGCATGCGCGCCGTCAGTTCGCCGAGGTTGAAGGGTTTCACCAGATAATCGTCGGCACCGCTGTTCAGGCCCTCGATACGGTCGGAAATCTGGTCATGGGCGGTGAGGATGATCACCGGCGTCGTGCCGCCCTGGCCGCGGAATTTTTTGAGAAGATCGATGCCGCTGCCATCCGGCAGGCGCAGGTCGAGCAGCACAAGGCCGTAGGATGTGGTGGCAAGGGCGGCAGTCCCGGTGTCGATGGTTTTCATCCAGTCGACGGCATGGTCTCCCGCGGCCACATGGTCACGTACCGCCTCGCCGAGCGTCGCATCGTCCTCGATCAGAAGAACCCTCAATGTGCCTGCTCCATCCCAACATCCGTCCGGGCGTGATGCCACCTTGTACCCCCTATCTAGCAGAGATGGGGCCAAAATTTCGAGTGGGGATGGAGGAGCGTGGTTCATGGTCACAGAAGTCTGGAAAGGATGACGAAAGCCGCCATCAATCCATTGGCGGCCAGGAGGCAGAACACGGCAAACGAGCCGAGATCCTTGGCGTTTTTGCCAGTTTTCGACCATTCGGGAGAGATATGGTCGATGATTTCCTCGATTGCCGTGTTGAGGGCTTCGGCGGCAACAAGCGCCAGAAAGAGCACGGCCATCGACACGTAATCGGAAAGGCCGGCACCGACGAGGGCGAAGCTGCCGAAAATACCCAGCGCTGCGAGCAACTCGTGGCGGAAGGCGGTTTCGCCGAGCAACCTTGCGGCGCCACCCAGCGAATAACCGAGTGCTGCCGCAAGGTGCCGGCTGCCGGTCACTTTTTGTGGGGGCGGTGCGCCCAGCCGATCTCCCTCCTCGTGGGGGAGATGCCCGGCAGGGCAGAGGGGGGCGTTTTCGGTGGAAATACTGCTGTCGATGGGTCTGCCGCGCCGTTGCTGGCCCCCCTCTGTCAGCTTCGCCGACTGCCAGGGTTGAGCCACGGGTCTCAACCCGCTCTTCGAGCCCCCCACAAGGGGGGAGATCGAAGGCCGCTCGACCGGTTTCCTGCCCTTTCCGATCGGTGCACAATCGTGAAGGGTCATGAACCTGATCCAGTGACCGGCGTGCGGCAGGCGGAAAGCACGTCGAGCTTTGGTGTGTAGACCGAGGTTTTTACCGCCATCAGCCCAAGCGCCGTGTGGAAGAGGTTGTCATGCGAGGCCTCTTCACCGGCGCGCTTTGTCAGGCAGCCGGCATCGACCGAGGCCTTCATTTCCTCGCCCTGCCATAAAACGAAGGGCACGTGCGTCTGCTGCGAAGGCGCGATGATATAGGGCGCACCGTGCAGGTAGAGGCCGTTTTCGCCGAGCGACTCGCCATGGTCCGACATGTAGATCATCGCCGGATCGATGCTGTTTTCGCGCGCCTTCAACTTGTCGATGACGCTCGAAAGGATGTGGTCGGTGTAAAGGATGGTGTTGTCATAGGTGTTGACCACCGCTTGGCGTTCGCAGGTGCCGATCTCGCCGGTTTTGCATTCGGGCGTGAAGCGGGCAAATTCCGGCGTGTAACGCTGGTAATAGGCCGGACCGTGGCTGCCGAGCTGGTGGAGAACAAGCACGCTGTCGCCCTTGATGCCCGCAAGCCAGGTATCGAGCTGGTCGATCATGGCATCGTCCAGACATTCGTTTGCGGTGCAGAAACGCGGGTCGTTGGCATCGGAGAAGGAGCGCATCACGGTGCGGTCGGCCACGCCCTTGGCGCCGGTATTGTTTTCCCACCATTCGGTTTTGATGCCGGCATGGCCGAAGACATCGAGCAGGTTTTCATTGGCGAGACCGGCGCTGTGGGAATAACCGCTGCGTTTCAGGTTGGAGAACATGCAGGGCACGGAAACGGCCGTCGCGGTGCCGCAGCTGGATGTGTCGGAGAAATAGGTGATGTCGCGTTTTTTCAGTTCCGGGTTGGTTTCGCGGGCATAACCATTCAGCGAGAAGTTTTCCGCACGCGCCGTTTCTCCCGTGACGATGATCAGCACGCGCGGTTTGCCGGATCTGGTGGCACCGGCCACCCTGGCGTCGGTGCCAAGAGGTGCGGCGACGATGTTTTTATCGGCTTCGGAGGCGAGCGCAAAACCGATGGCGCTGCCGACCGGCACGAACGGGTTGAGCGTCAGGATAAGATCCTTGTGCAACCGCGTGACGGCGGCGATCGAACGTGCGCTGCTGACGCCGCAGGCCAGCGCCAGGAGAAGCAGCGGCACGATGGCGGTGAGGTTCCAGCGCAGTTTGGCGAGGAAGTTTCGATGCTTGATCCGCACGAAGGCAATCATCAACGATGGCAGGAAACCGAACACTGTCATGTGCAGGATATAGGCCGGTGTGACCAGATGACCGGCTTCCGACGTGGTTGTGGTGGCGGCATTGCGGATCATGTCGACATCGATGATCGTGCCGAACCCGTCCATGAACCACGAAGCCGAAGCGGCGGCGAGGATCATGACGATGAGAACAGGCTTCATCAGGTATTTCACCGAAATGGCGATGGTGAAGGCAGCAAACAGGCAGGTCAGCCCCAACGCGAAGGCAGCCAGCGACAAGTGATTGTCGAAATACTCGAAAGACCGCGTGAAGAATGTGCGGTTGGTGAAGGCAATCAGATAAAGCGCGGTCAACGTCGCCAGCGCCATGCTGCCGATTTCTGGGCGGGCGAAACCGAATATCGGCCGAGGCGACGGATGGCGGGCGGAATGCGACAGGTTGTTCAAGGACAAGGGGAAAGCTCCCGGCAGTTTACAATGCCGGCGAAATCGCACCCGATCCTGACAGTCACCTGAATGTCATAAAACACCCAGGCATCAGTCTTCCTTCAGGTGGCTGTCAGCTTTCCCGCCCATCTGTGTCACCTCGAAGCAGGAGTTGGCATCCGGTGAATACATTCAAACCCCGTCCCGGCATGGTTTATGTCGCCATTCTGGTGATGCTGGTCTGCTCGATCCCGATGTTGCGGGAGGCGAAACACATGCGTTCGCTCGAAAGCTGGCACAAGGGCATCAGCCAGCCGCATCGCAGTTTTTCCGGCTGAGCCAAACGACGTCTCATCTGTTGCAGGCCATCTGTTGCAGGCTTGCGATTTCACACCGACGCGGGATCGCCTATAAGGACGAAGCGCCTGCAACCGGAAAACCCGCATGACTGTCCGTTTCGTCCGTCCCGTTTCCCAGTCGGCCTTCGCTGCCCGGCGTATCGGCCTTGCGGCGCTGGTGCTTTTCCTGATTGCGCTTGCCGCACATCGGTTCGGCCCGCTGAAGGGTCCCGATTTCGTCGCGATCGTGCTGTTTTCCGCAGCCATTGCCATGGTTGCCGTGCTGTTTGCGGTGATCGGGCTCATGCGGTTGTGGCAGGTGGGGGCAACGGGCGGAGTGGCATCGGCGCGCGCCTTGATCTATGCGGCACCGCCGGTGGCGCTGGTGGCCTTTGCCGCATCGCTCTATTTTTCAACGCCGCCGCTTTATGACGTGGCGACCGACATTGCCGATCCGCCGGTCTGGATCCGCGAGCCGCGCGCCGACCAGCAATGGCTGCAACGCGCCGCGCTGGTAACACCGTCCGACCGGCAATTGCAGTTGACCGCCTATCCCGAGCTCACCGGCCGCCGTTATGAAGGCGCTGCCGACCGTATCTATGAGGCGGTTGCCAAGGTGGCGAAATCGACGCGTATCTCGCTCGACCACAAACACGGCATGGAACTGGTACAGCCGGACATTACCGAAAAACCGGCGCCGAAAACCCGTGCAGAAACCGGCGCGGTGCCGGACAATATTCCGATCCCGCTGCCGCGGCCGGACGGGTTGCGGCCGGGCAAATCCTTCGTCGAGGAAATCGGCAGGCCGGGCGATGTCATCCTGCAGGGGCAGACGCGCACGTTCATTCTCGGCCTGCGTTTCGACGTGGTTATCCGGCTGCGCGAGGAGGCGGAAACGACCATGGTCGACATGCGCGTCGCCTCGCGTTACGGCGGCCACGACCTGGGCCTGAGCGCCGATATCGCGCAAGGGTTTCTGCGGGCACTGGATTCCGAACTGCTGGGACTGGCGGTGGATTGAGGGGCTACCGACCTAATAGCCGACCTCGGCCGGCGTGACCGCCGGGCATCGGTCGATCATCTTGGCAACGGTTGCAACGATCTGATCATCGTAACCTTGCGACTTTAGCAGGAACTCAAGGCATTCCAGCAAAGCCTTGAGCTTGTTTTGCGGTGCTGCCGGAACACCGGCTTTGATGAAGCGCTGAGGTTGTTTCTGAAAACTGCGATTAAACAGCCGGTCATGGTGCGCGCAGTCGTTCCTGAGGTCTATCATTGCCTTGATCCAGTTTTCCAAGACGGGATAGTTCGGCATCCCGAAGGCTGCGGTCAGGTCGTTCTGGATGGAAGTGGATAGTTGATCCAGAACGTGGCTCAGATTGCCGAAGGTCAAAAACTCCTTCATCACCCAGATAGGCGGTATCATCGGCGGGTTGTATTCGTCGAAATAGTGTCGCGCTCGCTGGTCGTTCTTTTTGTAGAATATGTCCGACAAACGACCCAGCGTATTGGCCCGCGTTTTGGGGGATCGATAGGCGCTATCGTCGAAATAGGGATGCGAGCCATGTCGATGCGAGAGGATTTCGGATAGCTGGTTGCGGAGCACGATTTCAAACCTGCCGAGATGCAAAAAGCAAAAGGCTCTCAGCGCCTCATCGAACTCGTAAAGCGCGACGATGTCCTTAAATTTCGTTCCGGCAATGAAAGGTTTTCCGGGAAGGTTCAACTGGCGGCGGCTTCGGAAATAGATGCGAAGGCGTTCGTAGCCAATCTGGGCGATCTTCTTTTCCGCATACCGGCGCGTGCGCCCTGATAGCGGGAGGCCGCAATCCACCAGATGTTGCACAAGTTGTGCCGGTGTTCGAGGAGGCTTGGTGTATGGCTTGAGTGCCATGGATCACAAAGCCTGAAAAGCAAAAGGGCCACCCTGTTGCACTCCTTGCGGACGTGTGGTGACCCGTAGCCTCACGAATATGCTCATCCTCGCCCCATAAAGCAAGAGAAACCGCGCAATGACGGCGTTTCCCTGTCTTTATCCGGGATCAGATCCGTGCTCTATCCCGGATTTATGGGGGCATTTTATCCGGTTTGTGGAAGTCTGTGTTGCTTGCCCCTGCCAATTGCGCGCCTCACACCGGACGGTATTCACCCAGCAGCGAAGGTGGGCCATCGGTGGTGACCATGCCTTTTTCGACCAGATCCTCCAGATGCGCCAGAACCGAAAGCGCCGCTGCGCCATGCAGGCGGATATCGGTGCGGGCATAGATCACCTTGACCATGTCGGCGATCAGCCGGTCGCCGCCGCGGATGCGTTCCAGGATCGCCCGTTCGCGCATGCGCCGGTGGGTGCGAAGCCCACGCAGGAAGGATTGCGGCTCGGTGACCGGGCCGCCATGGCCGGGAAAGAAGATGCGGTCGTCGCGGCCAAGCAGTTTTTCGACCGAGGTCATGAAATCGCCCATGGACCCATCCGGCGGCGCGACGATGGTGGTGGCCCAGGCCATGACGTGATCGGCGGAAAACAGGATGCCGGTATTGTCGAGCGCAAAGGCTGAGTGGTTGGCGGTATGGCCGGGCGTGTGAATGGCGGAAAGCGACCAGCCGTCGCCTTCGATAGCGGCCCCGTCTGCAAGGGCGATATCGGGCATGAAATCGGTATCGGCACTTTCCGCAAACGGGTTGACCTCGCCGGCATGCAGCGGACGCGCCGCCCGATGCGGGCCTTCCGCCACGGTCAGTGCGCCGGTCGCGCCCTTGACGCGGGCGGCAAGCGGTGAGTGATCGCGGTGGGTGTGGCTGACAAAAATGTGGGAGAGTTTTCGGTCGCCGAGCGCCGTCATCAGCGCGTCGAAATGGGCCTCGTTTTCCGGGCCGGGATCGATCATGGCGACGGTGGAGCCTGAGCCGACGATATAGGAATTGGTGCCGGTGAAGGTGAAGGGCGAGGCATTGCCGCAGGTGATGCGCTGCACGCCGGGTGCCACCGTCACGGCTTTGCCATGGGCGGGGATGAACGCGCGATCGAAGGTGACGTCGTCGGTGTCTGACGAGGCCTTGCCTTGCGCGCGTGTATCGTCCGCCATGGTGTTCTCCTTGCTGTATGGACAGGTCCTCTATCATGGGGCGCAGGTGCGGGCGAGGGGTGAGGCATGGAGGGCAGATAGGGAATCGGGTAGGTGCATATGGGATTACCCCGCCGACCGTCTCGACAGACAGGCAATTCGAGCGCATCAGGAGCCGCCATGGCCGCAAGACAATCCACACTCGACATCAGCGATCGCGACGTTTCCGCCGTTGACATGCGGGCATGGTCGCGGGATGGGCTCATCGTTTCACTGAAAAACTGCAATCTCGATGGTGCTGATCTCGCCAGCCTCGATATGCCCGGCTGGATGTTCGATGACTGCCGCCTTGCCCATGTGGATTTTCGCAGCGCAGGGCTGGAGGGGGCACGATTTGCCGGCTGCCGTGGCGCGCATGCGGATTTTTCCGGTGCGGATCTGGCCGATGTCGAGTTTTCCGGCTGCGATTTCAACAATGCCTCGTTTGTCGAAGCCAAGGCCAGCGATACCCGGTTCGAAGGCTGCAAGCTGACCGGCGCGGATTTTTCACGCGTTCGCTCGCTGGGTATTGCGTTCACGGAAACACTGCTATCGGCGGCGCGCCTGCGCGGGCTTTCCTTCAATAACACGCGGCTGGAAAAGCTGGATTTCGGCATGGCCGACCTGACCGGCTGCGATTTCCGCAAGGCTGTTTTTTCCGGCTGCAGCTTGCGGGATGCCGGGCTGGTCGATGCCCGTTTCGATGGCGCGGATCTGCGCGGCGCAGACCTCGGCGGCTTGCGGCTGATCGATGCCAGGAAATTTCGTGGCGCGACGATTTCCAAGGATCAGGCGGGTTTGTTGCTGGCCGAACTGGGGCTGAAGGTGCGATAGTTATCGCTGGTTGCGCTTGCCCAGATGGTCTTCCCATTCCAGTGCGGTGCGGACGATGAAATCGAGGTCGTCATGCGCCGGTTTCCAGCCGAGTTCCCTTGTCGCGACCGCGGCATCGGCCACCACGAAGGCGGCATCGCCAAGGCGTCGACCAACCGTTTCGACAGGAAAATCGCGGCCGGACACGCGACGCACGCAATCGATGACGTCAAGCACCGAAAAACCGCGACCGTAACCGCAATTTGCCACCAGCGATTTGCCGCCCGCGCGCAGGCGCTGCAGGGCCTTGAGGTGGGCATCGGTGAGATCGCTGACATGGATGTAGTCACGAATGCAGGTGCCGTCCGGCGTCGGGTAATCGTTGCCGAAGACATGCAGTTCCTTGCGACGTCCCAGCGCCGTTTCGCAGGCGACCTTGATGAGATGGGTGGCGCCGGCGGTGGACTGGCCGGTGCGGCCGCGCGGATCTGCGCCTGCGACGTTGAAGTATCGCAGCGCCGTATAGGTGAAACGACGGGCGGCAGCGGTGTCGCGCAGCATGATCTCGGTCATCAGCTTGGATGAGCCATAGGGGGATTCGGGCTTCATCGCTGCGTCTTCGACAACGGGTGCAGCGTTCTGCGGTGTGCCATAGACGGCCGCTGTCGATGAAAACACGAAATGCGGTACACCGGCTTCGACGGCGGCCGATATCAGCGCCTGCGATTTCACCGTGTTGTTTTCGTAATAGGAAAGCGGATCGCGGACCGAATCCGGCACCACGACCGAGCCTGCAAAATGGATGATGGCATCGATGGCATGGGTGTTGAAGATTTTTTCCAGCAGTGCGCGGTCGGCGATATCGCCTTCGTAGAATTTGGCCTCGGGTGCGAGGGCAAAACGAAAACCGGTGGAGAGGCGATCGAGCACGACCACATCCTCGCCTGCATCGAGGAGCGACCAGACCATGTGGCTGCCGATATATCCCGCCCCGCCGGTAACGAGAACCGCCATGATTGATAACCCTTCTATCAGCCGGTTTGCTGTCCGGATTGGAGTATGACGATGCCGTTATACCTTGATTAGATTGATCGATTGTAAGCGTAAGCGCGGAATTTCAGGAAATCCTGCCACTCAACTGCTTCAATCCCGATAATTCCTTTTCGCTCAGCGCCCGCACTGCGCCTTTCTCCAACTCGCCCAGAAGAAGATCGCCGATTGCCACGCGCACCAGTCTCAGCGTGGTGATCTCCAGGCTTTCCAGCATGCGGCGGATCTGGCGGTTCCTGCCTTCGTCGAGTTCGATCTCCAGCCAGGCGTTCCTGTCGCCCTGGCGCAGAATTTCGACGCGGCGGGCGGAGAGGAATTCGCCGTCATGGGTGATGCCGCTGCGCAGCTTTTCCAGAATGGCGGGGTCGGGCAGGCGATCGATCTGCACGTGATAGGTCTTTGCCACGTGGGTTTCCGGATCGAGCAGCGCGTTGGCAAACTGCGTGTCGTTGGAAAACAGGAGCAGGCCTTCGCTCGCCTTGTCCAGACGCCCGACGGGAGAGAGGTGGGCGTTGTCGTATTCCTTGAGGCAATCATAGACGGTCGGGCGGCCCTGCGGATCGTGGCGTGTGGTGACGAGGCCGCGCGGTTTGTTGAGCATCAGGTAGACGAATTTTTCCGCCGCCACCGCCTTGCCGTCCACCGCGATCCGTGCGGTGGCAAGATCGATCCAGGTTTCGGTTTCCGTGATGGTCTTGCCGCCGACGGAGACGCGGCCGGTGCGGATCAGCTCGTCCGCCTGCGTGCGGGAGCAGAAGCCTAGCTTGGAGAGCGCACGTGGCAGCGTGACACGCTGGCCATCGGGTTTCGGCGCGGGTTTTAATGCCGGTTTGGCGCTCGGGCGATGGGCATGCGCTTTTACCGGGCGCTGGCCGGTGGCCGGTTTCGCACCGGCATTCCGGCCCGTGCCTGAACCTCTTTTCGCTTCGGATCGTGAGCCGGGAGGGCGGCTTTTTTTCATGCGCTTATATCCAGAATCCCGATCAGCGGACTGCTTTTGCTTCGGCCTGTCATGGCGGTTTCGGTTGACCTTGCCGCCCTTGCCATTCTAATGCCGGTTCCGTCCAGCCTCCAATGGGCCGGGACGGCAAAACATTCCCTTTTCGACAAAGAGACCGAGCGACCATGGCCGACATTACACATGAACTCGTGACCAGCGAACTCGTGACATTGCGCGATTACTGGCGTTACGCGATTTCCCGATTCAATGCCGCCGACCTTGGTTTCGGCCACGGCACGACGACGGCCGGCGACGATGCGGCTTTCCTCTTGCTCGACAGCCTGAACCTGCCGATCGACGCGCTCGATCCGTTTCTCGATGCCCGCCTTCTGCCGCACGAACGCAAACTTCTGGCAGAGCGCATCGATCTGCGCGTGACGAGCCGCAAGCCGAGCTCCTACATCACCAATCACGCCTATATCCAGGGCGTTCGCTTTTTTGTCGACGAGCGGGTGATCGTGCCGCGCTCGCATATCGGCGAGATCCTGTTTTCCGAATATCTCGGTGAAAACGGCTCCTCTTTCCTGCCCGATCCGTTTGCCGTGACGAGCGCCGTCGATATCTGCACCGGTTCCGGCTGCCTTGCGGTGCTTGCCGCGAAGTTTTTCCCGAATGCGGAAATCGACGCTGTCGACCTGTCCGGCGATGCGCTTGAGGTGGCCAAGATCAACGTGACCGACCACGAGGTTGCCGAGCAGGTATCGCTGTTCAAGGGTGATCTTTTCGCGCCGCTGGCGGGCAGGACCTACGATCTGATCATCACCAACCCGCCCTATGTGGATCACGCCGCAATGGCGGGTTTCCCGGCCGAACATCAGGCGGAACCGGCCATGGCGCATGACGGCGGCGAGGACGGCCTCGATCTGGTGCGCAAGATCCTGGATGACGCGGCGAATTACCTCAACCCCGAGGGCGGCATGTTGTGCGAGATCGGCTCGGGCCGGGAAATTCTCGAGGAAGAATATCCGCATCTGGATTTCTTCTGGGTGGAAACGGCGGAATCCCAGGATGCCGTGTTCTGGATTTCCGCCGAAGCGCTGGGTGTCGAATAAGGCTCAATAAAAACGGCTCCCGCGGGAGCCGTTTCCGTATGCGGTAGGCAAGCCTCAGATCGCCTCGAAAACCATCGAGTGGCCGTTGATGCAGTAGCGCAGGCCGGTGGGCGGCGGTCCGTCCGGGAAAACGTGGCCGAGATGGCCGTTACAATTGGCGCAGCGGATTTCGGTGCGCACCATGCCATGCGACGTATCGCGCAGTTCGATCACCGCATCTTCCTTCACCGGCGCAAAGTAACTCGGCCAGCCGCAACCGCTGTCGAATTTGGTGTCTGACACAAACAGCGGTTCATCGCAGGCGGCGCAGCGGTAAAGACCCTTTTCCTTGCTGTCCCAATAGGGACCGGTAAACGGCCGCTCGGTTCCCGCCTGACGCAGGATGTAATATTGCTCCGGCGTCAGTTGTTCGCGCCATTCGGCATCGCTTTTTTCGATCTTGGCAGTTTTGACATCGGACATGACCGGTTCCTTTCTGTTTTTCCTTAGATAGGTGCGCGGCGAGCGGACGCAAAGTCTGTAATGACAAGCGATTTGAAGAAGCAGAGCAGAATTGCGCTCAAGCTGAGGTTAAAACTTTATTGACCATCCTTGCGGGACGCATGTGCCAAATTGGCGCGATTTGCTCATGAACTGTGACGATGTATCGAAAACGAAGTGCATCGCCCGCGCGAATCAGGCAAGACTTGCCACCGTCGGACGTGCGGCGATGGAGCTGCACAGGCGCATCGCAGAGAGTTATAGGGTCACTACTGGACGATTTTCAGATCGAATTTCGATTAAGCACGGAATTAAGCAGCTTAAGCGGAATTAAGCATGGATAATGGGCGGAATTTCGCCGCATTTCTGTATTTGCAAAACTAGCCGCTTTGCCTATTCATTCAGGGAAGCCTAAAAAATCGACAGTTAACTTGCTTTGTAGTCCAAATTCACAAAATGCAATTGGACTTCTCAGAAAACAGTGCTAATTCCTTCCTCAGTAGAGCGCTGATTTTGTTTTAACTCCCGCTTACCCTCACTATATTGTGAATATTACCGTTGCATTCCTTGGATGGGTCGGTGATCTTCTATCTAAAAGGGAAATGTGAGTTATTGTCAATTTCAGGTGGCATGGCTTCGGTGCTTGTCGGAGATCTAGGGGTGGATCTCAGTCCTTGCGGACACGGCGAGCGTTGACAAGCAGCCATTGCGCGTCTGCTGGGTCAGCCGCCGGTAGCGGCTGTCTATGGATGGAACAGGAGACTAGTATGACAGAAACCCTATCCGACAAGGGCCAGGATCTTCTCGTGGAATTGACCGCGGATATCGTATCGGCCTATGTCAGCAATCATGTGGTTCAGGTCGGTGATCTTACCGGTCTGATCACGGACGTACATTCCGCCTTGAGCAACACATCTTCGCCGGCCCCTGTTGCGGCCGCCGTTGAAAAGCCGAAGCCGCCGGTTCCGATCAGGAAGTCTATCGAAGACGATTACCTGATCTGCCTGGAAGACGGTCAGAAGTTCAAGTCGCTGAAGCGCCACTTGATGACCCATTACAACATGACGCCGGAAGAATACCGCGAGAAGTGGGGCCTGCCGGCAGATTATCCGATGGTCGCACCTGCCTATGCCGAAGCGCGTTCGCGCCTTGCAAAGGAAATGGGCCTCGGCCAGCGCCGCAAGCGCGGCAAGTGAGAACCGCAGGCGCAGCGGTCTGCATCGCCTGAGGCGATCAGGACCGGTTTGCGCCTGGCGTTCCGACAGAATGAAATGCACCGGGCCGGATCGAAACATCCGTGCCCGGTTTTTTATTTTCTACTGTTCACAAGGAAAATAATCCTTTATTTTTCGGCTTGTTTTGAAAAGACAAACAAAATCAACAGGCGCCTCTTTTCAGAGAATTTTGCCTTTTTCGGATAATGCGATATGGAGGTATGAATAAATTCCTATTTTTATGTGGGAGGCATTCATGCAGGCCGAATTTTCCATTCGTATCAGCGGAACCAGTCCGGTTCGGCCGGAGTTTCCGCCGCCGTCCACCGGCTGGATCGGCGTATCGATGTCGCGCACATGCCGCAGTGTGCGCCTGCTTGTGTGGGAAGCGATGGTTCTGGCCAGCGGCCGGATGGCGCTGTTGCGGGACAGGCGGCAGATCGTTTGCCAGGTGCAGCAGATCGCCATGTATGTGTGCCATGTGGCGCTGCGCATGCCGATGTCCACCATTGGCGATGCGTGCAGGCGCGATCGCACCACCGTTCGCCATGCCTGCCACATCACCGAGGACCGGCGCGACGATCCGCATTTCGATGCCTTTCTCGCCTCTGTGGAGCGCATGGCGCTGGCCGCCTTCGGTCGTTGGGAGGGTGTTGCCCATGACTGAGCGCAAGGAAGAAGGCAAAGGCGTCGTTGGCCGCAAGATGCTTTTGAAGTTGTTGCGCATGCTTTTGCGTGGCGATTGCGCGATCGTGGCGGAGGATGTTGCCAGGGTGCGACTGCAACGTCAGGCGGAGGTGGCGGATATTGCGCCGGCAGTGCTGGGTCTTGCGGTTTCGCGCGGCCTGGCCCATCGCAAGGGTGCCATCGTGGTGGCCGCACCGGCAGCCCTTGCCTTTCTGCGACGCGCGTTGGCGGGCGGCGAAGACGAATTTGCCGACCAGCACCGCGATATGGTGGAGGACAAGGCGCTGGTCGATGGTGCGCGGCAGGCGGTGCGCCGCAACCTGTCGGAATCGCCGCTGGCACCGCTGGCGCGGCTGAAAGGCCGGGGCGGCGAAGCGTTTCTGCCTGTCGAGGCTTTTGACGCCGGAGAGCGGCTGGCGGCCGATTTTACCCGCGGGCAGATGCAGCCGCGCATCACCGCCTCGTGGGAGCCGCGGTTGGAAACGGGCGGCCGCAGGCACGGTGCCGGCGCAGGCGATATCAGCGACAGCGCCATGGCGGCGCGGGACCGTTTTTCCCGCGCGGTGGAGGCGATGGGACCGGAACTTGCGGGCGTGGCGATGGATGTCTGCTGCTTCGGCAAGGGGCTGGAGACGGTGGAGCGCGAGCGGTTATGGCCGGCACGATCTGCCAAACTGATGTTGCGGGCGGCCTTGTTGGCGCTTGCCCGTCATTATGCGCCGCCGGTGGCAGAGAACAGGCGGCGGCATCATTGGGGTGACGGGGATTTTCGGCCGCGGATGTAAGGGGGAGGTTGCCCCTCACCAAGCGCGTCCAGCGCTCGGCTTTGCCTCGCACGGACTTGCTATCCTCTCCCGCAAGGGGAGAGGAAAAGACGCTGCGGCCCTGCCTCTCCCCTTGCGGGAGAGGACACAAAATCATGATCTTAGCGTCAGCTAAGTCATAGATTTCGTTGGTGAGGGGCAACGTCCCCCACAGCCAAAAACCTTATGCCGGTGCCAGCGCCAAAGCTTCCTCGCGGATGCGCTTGACCATGGAGCGCAGGCCGTTGGCGCGCTGGGAGGAGAGGTTTTCGACAAGGCCAATACGATCGAAGATTTCGATGGCATCGGTTCTGGCGATGTCGGAGGCCTTTTTGCCGGAATAGACGGCCAGCACGATGGCGACGAGGCCACGCACGATATGGGCGTCGCTATCGCCTTCGAACGTCATCACCGGGTCGGCGGCATCGTCGGCCACATGACTGACCAGCCAGACCTGGCTGGCGCAGCCGTTGACCTTGTAACGGGCGTCGCGCTTGTCTTCAGGCAGTTCCGGCAGCGCCTTGCCAAGTTCGATGACGTAACGATAGCGATCTTCCCAATCGTCGAGAAAGGCAAAGTCGTCGATGATGGTTTCGAGGCTGGCCATATGCGCTCCTGCTTTTGACCGCTTCATATAGGGATGATGGGCTGCGGGCAAAACGAAAAATGCGAGGAAGCCGGTGTGCGGGCATGGTTGCGCAAGCCTGCAGGTTTCCCATATTCGGGAAGCCTATCAACGCCCGGAGGTTTTTATGTTTCACTTCGACAACAGCTATACCCGCCTGCCGGAGCGGTTTTATGCCTCGGTTTACCCGGAGGCCGTGGAAGGGCCGAAGCTTCTGAAGTTCAATGCCGATCTGGCGCGCGAGTTGCAGTTGGACGCCGAGAGTTTCGGACCCGGCGCCGATGAAAACCGGCTTGCGGCGATCTTTGGCGGCAATGTTCTGCCCGCCGGTGCCGAGCCGATCGCCATGGCTTATGCCGGCCACCAGTTCGGCAATTTCGTGCCGCAGCTGGGCGACGGGCGGGCGATTTTGCTCGGCGAAGTCATCGACGTGAACGGCAAGCGCCGTGATATCCAGCTGAAGGGCGCGGGGCCGACGCCGTTTTCACGCCGGGGCGACGGCCGCGCCGCACTTGGTCCGGTGTTGCGGGAATATATCGTTTCCGAGGCTTTTGCGGCGCTCGGCATTCCGGCCACGCGGGCGCTTGCTGCGGTTTCGACCGGCGAGGCGGTCTATCGCGAAACGCCGCAGCAGGGTGCGGTTTTCGTGCGTGTGGCGGCAAGCCATGTGCGCATCGGTACGTTCCAGTTTCTGGCGGCGCGCGGCGACACTGACGGCATAAAAGTTCTGGCCGATTATGTGATCGACCGGCATTATCCGGATCTGAAAACGCAAGATAATCCGTATCTTGCGCTTTTGCAGGCGGTGGCCGGGCGGCAGGCGCAGCTTGTGGCGCGGTGGCTGGGCGCAGGCTTCATCCATGGGGTGATGAACACCGACAACATGACGATTTCGGGCGAAACCATCGATTTCGGCCCTTGCGCCTTTCTCGACGAATACGATCCGATGAAAGTGTTTTCCTCCATCGATGCGCAGGGGCGTTATGCCTATCGCAACCAGCCGGGCATCGCCCAGTGGAACATTGCGCGACTGGCGGAATGCCTGCTGCCGCTGCTGGACGCGGACGAGGAAAAGGCGGTGGAGGCCGCCAATGGCGTGCTGAAGGAATTTGGCGAGCGGTTTCAGGCGGCCTGGTTGACCGAGTTTTCGCAGAAGATCGGTTTGTCCGGCAGCGAGGAGGGCGATGGCGACCTGGTGCAGGGGCTGCTGGCGGCCATGCACAAGGGCGAGGCGGATTTTACGCTTTCGTTTCGACGGCTGGCCGATGCGGTGACGGCCGAGGGTGAGGCGGCATTTCTGGACGGGTTCTCCGAAGCGCCGCTGGAGGCCGGTGTGACCGCGCGGGCTGCGGTGGCCGAATGGCTGGTCGGCTGGCGTCAGAGGCTGGAGCGCGACGGGCGTGAGGCCGAGGAGCAGCGGACGGCGATGCGCGCCAAAAACCCGGCGATCATTGCGCGCAACCACCGGATCGAGGAAGCGATTGCAGCCGCGAATTACGGCGATTTCAGCTTTTTTGAGCGGCTGACCACGGCGCTGGAAAAGCCCTATGAGGACCAGCCGGAGTTTGCCGACCTGATGGCGCCGCCGACGGTGGATCAGCGAGTGTTGCGGACGTTTTGCGGGACGTGAGGGAGTATTGTCGCTCTAAATCCCTATCCGCCGTCCATCCGCATCGATCACCAACTCCCCGTCTTCCTTGGCAAACGGGCCCTTGTGCGTATCCGGCAAGATATCCAGCACCCGTTCTGAAGGACGAGCCAGCCGTGTGCCAAGATCCGTCACCACGAAGGGGCGGTTGATGAGGATGGGGTTTTCCAGCATCGCGTCGATGAGGGCGTCGTCGGAGAGTACCGGATTGTCCAGGCCGAGATCCGCGTAGGGCGTGCCCTTTTCGCGGATCGCTTCGCGCACCGACAGGCCGGCGTTCCAGATCATCTCCATCAGTTCGGCACGGCTCGGTGTCGTCTGCAGATATTCGACGATCTCGGGTTCGATGCCGGCATTGCGGATGAGCGCCAGCGTGTTGCGAGAGGTTCCGCAGGCGGGGTTGTGGTAGATTTTTGCTTGCATGAACGTGTTTTCTCAACGGGTTAAGGTGGATGGACTACCGTTCCGGCAGGGCGGCGATGGCCTTTTCGATCTCCGGCAGGAGCGTATCGGCCAAGGGCAGAAGCGGGCGCGGCGGCCGGGCTTTCGTGAGGCCGAGGAGGCTTGCCGCGGCATAGATGACGCGCAGGCTGCCATGCGCCTTGAACAGTGCCCAGAGCGGCTCGAACATGGCGTCGATACGGGCGGTTTCAGCTGTATCCTTTTCGCGGGCGGCCTTGGTGAGGGCAGCGGCAGCATGCGGAAACAGGCCGCCGACAACGCTGTACCAGGTATCGGCACCGGCCAGCAGCGCTTCGGCGCAGTGCCAGTCGCCGCTATAGCCGATCGCAAAGTTCTCCGGGGTCTTTTCCCGCAGGCGCAGAATTTCGCCGGTGAAATCGAGGTCTTTGGCGAGCGGCATCTTGACGGCTTGGATGGCGTCGATCTTCGACAGGCGTGCGAGCAGGTGTTCGCTGAAGGTAAAGTGGGTGGTGGACGGGTTGTTGTAGACGCAAAGCGGCAGGCCGGTGGTGGCGGCAACCGTGGCGTAATGCTGGAAAACCTCGTCTTCCGTCAGCGGCGTGTAGGAGACCGGGGCGAGCAGCAGCGCATCTGCGCCGGCCGCTGCGGCATCGCGGGCAAGCGCCTGTACGTGATCGGTGCGGATGGCGCCGATGCCGGCGATGACCGGGATTTGGCCGTTGGCGGCCTCGACGGCGGCGGTGATGGCGCGCTGGCGTTCCTCGCGGGTCAGATAGGCATAAATGCCGGTGCTGCCCAGCACGCCGATGCTGTCTGCCTTGCCATCGACGATGCGGGCGACCAACGCCTGTAGGGCATTGGTTTCAACGCGGCCGTTCTCATCCGCCGGTGTGAGCGGGAAGGCGGAAAGACCGGTAAACAGGCCAGCGAATTGGGGCAGCGGCTTTGGCATGGCGGTGACCTTTGGCAAGCGAGGCGATGCGGGGCAAGGGCCGCCACTATGCGGTATTGGGCGGGATGTGCAAGCGGGCGATTTTACCGTCAATCGAACGAATAGGAAAATAATCCTTGACGGCGTGACGGTTGTTCGATAGTGTTCAGGCATAGTCGGAGAGTTGCGGGTTTGACGCCTCTCCGGGCGAAATTTCTGGTCTTGTTCGGTTTTTCAAGCGCTGGTCTCGTGGCCGGCGTGGAGGACGTTTGGCATGTCCGATGATTTTCAGGATTTCGATGTGAGCCTGTTCGGCTGCTGGGGCGATGTGGGTGAAACATCGCTGATGGAGGACGCGCGGGGCGTGATCCTCGAGGTGAAATCGGCAGACGCGCGGCAGGCCGAGGTTGAGGGACTGAGCGACATGCGGCCGATCCTCAACGAGGCGACGCTGGAACTGCGCCAGCAATTCGAGACGTTTCGTGGCTTGCGCGCCAGTGCCGATGCGATGCTGACGGCTGGCGACGAGGCGGCGCAGAAACTGGCGCGCGCCGATATCAAGGCGGCGACCGATGCGATGTCGCTGATCGTGCGCACGCTGGAAAAGATCGACACGCTGCAGCGGCAGTTTGCCCGCGACCGGCAGGCCGAGGCCGAGCGGGTGGCCGACGAGGGCGAGTATCAGGAGGCGCTGCGTGAAGTGGACCGGCTCATCAATGAACGCGCCAACGAGCTTGCCAGGAACCGATACCGGGAGCGGTGCATCGCGGCAGGTGTTGATCCGGACGAGCCCGGCGGTGCGGCTGGGGATGGAGCGCCTCCACCCGACACGGGCTGAAGAGGAGTTTTCCGCAATCCTTGATCTGCATGAGGACGAGATGAGCGGGATCAGGGATGTTCTTTCGCGAACTCGGGCGGCTTTGGGCACGGGCGATCAGCTTCTTGCGCAGATCAAAGCGGATGGCACCCCTGGTGGGGTAGGGAACGGCGTTCGCGATTTACCGGCGGCTGCGCATTCCGAACTTTCCGAAAATTTGCTGGTGACGCCGCATATCCACGCAATCGGGCGCGAGTGGCGGCTGAACGGTCGCGAGGCCCAGAAGCCCCCGGGCGGCGACTGGCGCACGTGGTTGATCATGGGCGGGCGCGGATCGGGCAAGACGCGGGCGGGAGCCGAATGGGTGCATGCGCTGGCATCTGCTTCTCCACGCTGCGACATCAGGATCGCGCTGGTGGCGGAAACGCTGGGCGATGCGCGCGAAGTGATGGTGGATGGCGCATCCGGCATCTGCCGGATCGCCCGCACCAACCAGCCGGATTTCGAGGTTACGCGGCGCAGGCTGGTGTGGCCGAACGGGGCAGTGGCGCAGATATTTTCCTCGGAAGACCCCGAGAGCCTGCGCGGGCCGCAGTTTCATTTTGCCTGGTGCGACGAGCTGGCCAAGTGGAAACATGCGCAGGAGACATTCGACATGCTGCAGTTCGGTCTGCGGCTTGGCAGCGACCCGCGCCAGCTGGTGACGACGACGCCACGGCCGGTGCCGGTGCTTAAAAACCTGATCGCCGATCCGGCAACGCATCTGGTGCGCATGTCGACGGCGGCCAATGCAGACAATCTGGCGCCGGGTTTCATGACGGTGCTGGAAAGCCGGTATGGCGGCACGCGGCTGGGGCGGCAGGAAATTGCCGGCGAACTGATCGAGGACCGCGCCGATGCGCTCTGGAACCGCGCCGACCTGGAAGGATGCGTGACACGGGCCTTTGCGCCGCCGCGGCGGATCGTGGTGGCGGTGGACCCGCCTTCCGGTTCCGGCGAGGCTTCGTGCTGCGGCATCGTGGTGGCCGGGATCGAGGAAAATTCCGCCGCTGCCGGGGGGCATGGGCGGGTGGTTGTTCTGGCCGATTGTTCGGTCGAGGGACTGACGCCGGCCGGATGGGCGCTGGCGGTGAAAAAGGCCTATGCGCGGTTCGCCGCCGACCGGGTGGTGGCCGAGGTCAATCAGGGCGGCGACATGGTGGTGGCGATGCTGAAAAGCGTCGATGCCGGGCTGCCGGTGACCATGGTGCGGGCGCGGCGCGGCAAGTTTACGCGCGCCGAACCGGTGGCGGCGCTTTACGAACAGGGGCGTGTGCTGCATGCGGGCCGGTTTCCCGCGCTGGAAGATCAGATGTGCGACTTCGGGCCGGACGGGCTGACGTCCGGCCGTTCGCCGGACCGGCTCGATGCGCTGGTATGGGCATTGACGGCGCTGGTTCTGGATGGACAGGGGGAACCGCGGGTGCGGGGACTTTGACGCCGATCTTCTCGGCACTGCTGGACGGCTGGGGTGTTGTCGTCCGGCACAGAAACGTCCCGCATCAAAGATGAAGCGGGACGGGAAGCTTGTTAGCGCTTGGTGGCGACGGAAGCCGGTGCGCTTTCGCGGACCTGGCGCCATTCGGATTCGAGACGCTCGGCAACATGCTGCGGGATCGGCTGCTTGACAGTTGCGGCAGACGCTTGCTGGGGCATCATCATGATCTCCTTCGTTCAAAACCGACGGCTAACGCCCGGTGGTGTTGTTGGTTCCATATCCCAAACAAAAAGTAAATCGGGCCCTAAGTGGTTAAAACGATTTAGTTTTTCTAAACCGATTTAAATCTGTCATTTAATTTTGGGCGGAGTGCGGCATGACTGTGGACAGGCCTGTCTTTTTTGCCAGGGCAAGGGAAAACCCCTTTCGCGGCAGGCTTTCTCAAGTGCAGGTGGAAGGCATGGAAGCCATTCTGGACAGCTGGCGCAGGCGCTCGAAAGCAGCGGATTGCGAACTGGCCTACGTGCTGGCGACGGCCTTTCACGAAACGGCAGGCACCATGCGGCCGGTGCGCGAAACGCTGGCGCAAAGCGACGAGGAAGCGGTTGCCCGGCTCGAGCAAGCGTTTTCCGCAGGCCGCATGCCTTCCGTGAAAACGCCATACTGGCGGCCGGACGCCGAAGGCAAAAGCTGGCTGGGACGCGGCTTTGTGCAACTGACGCACAAGCGCAATTACGAAGCGATGTCCGACCTTGTCGGCGCAGACCTGCTCGCCGAACCGGCGCTTGCGATGCGCATCGATATCGCCGCCAGGATTTTGATCGACGGCATGCGGCTGGGCATCTTCACCGGCTGGCGGCTGGACAGCTTTTTCGCCCACGGCAGCGCCGACTGGGTGGGCGCACGAAAGATCGTCAACGGCCATGACCGGGCGACACTGGTGGCGCGTTATGGCAGAGCCTTTGCGGCGGCGCTGCGGTGAGGGCGGGCAGCGTCAGGTCATCGGTAGCCGAGGTGGGGCGGCGTCTGTGGTCGGCTCGATGTGGTCACTGACTAGAAATTATGGTCGCTCACGCGTAGGCGATCCACCCGCGGAAACTGATTGCCTGATAAAACTGTGTGATGCCCGTGAAACCTGCTTCCTGCAGGTATCCTTGCTCTTCTTCCGGCGACCTGATGAAGGTTTTTCCTCTCATACCCATCCTGGCTGCGTTACGCCGATTGGCGTCCATCTGCGGCGCTGCACCGAATTCGACATGCCTTTCGATCCAGGTTGAGTAATCCGGCTCGCACAATGGGAAGCTGACATGCGCCAGAATAAGCGGCGAGCCCGGTCGTAGACGCCGGCGTACGCCATCAAGCGTGACCTTTCTACTCTCGGGCGAGATATGGTGGAATACGAGCAGACAAACAGCACCATCAAAAGGCCCATCTGGTGCAACAGATATGTCGCCATTGTGGAGAGTGACACGTTCAACAATGCTTCCGACTGTTTCTCGTGCCAATGCAAGCATGTCGGATGACGGATCGACACCATCAAATCTCCAACCCGGATGCTGTTCTGCCAGTGCTTTTAGCTCAAGGCCTCCACCCGCACCGACAACAAGAACTCGCCCGTCTTGGGGCACGCGTTCGGCCAATAGCAGTCCCGTCATGCGGTGAAGCCCTTCGAGCCCCGGCACATTACGTCGAGCGCCCTCGATATAGTCAGCCTGCCTTCCATCGAACGTACCCATCAACGACAGCTCCTCGGTTGCAAATCTCGTAACAACATAAGTGTCGTAATGGGCTGCTACAATACCGCACATCAGAACAGCGAGTGCTGCAGCGACTGCTGCTGTATCGAATCGGCAGATGGCATTCGGCCCGAAGGGGACGAATAGTCTTAGACATTCTGGAACCGGAACCGCTCAAATTGAGAATGTTTAAGAGATAATTCCTCCACTGCTTTGCACTAACTTCACAACCATGATGTGGGGGATGCTATGCGCCTATTTGTTATGACCGCGCTGCTGATCATGGCTGCTAATTTTGTCGTCTTCATTGTTACACCGCTATTCCAACGCGATGGGATTTCGCCCCAAGAAGCCGTCAACGCTGACTATCGAAAGGGGCCCGATATGACTTTGCGTAAGATGGCTGACTCTTACACAAACTGCGCGGAAAGCAGATTTCACGAAGCGAAGGGCGCAGCTGAGTTTCGCGCTGTTGTTGCGCGGGGGATTTTGGACCGGATCACCGCTCCTCAAAATAAGACGTCGATAGAAGCCGCGATGCTTGAAAATGTTCGCGCTCTTATGGGGCGATTAGACGAAGATGCTCGAGGAAAATTGGTCGCCTACATTGAAGACCCAAAAAAAAGCGATGGAGTCACGGAATGCGTGATTTCGTCTTTGAAAGCTAGTTCTCGCAACGGTAGCGTTTGAAAATCGATCTCAGATGTCTCCTTCTGGCGCGCAGCGGAAGACCGCAATCGGCCCTGAGCAGACTTGTCGTGCAGGGGAAGGCAGCCGCTAGAAACCCTTTTCGCGCCGAGAACTCAGTGCCAGTTTTTCGACGAGTTCATCGGATATGGGTCTATTCACCGAGAACGTCACACCGGTCTTGGTTGCCTTGAGTTTCAACGACAAGATCTCATCGGCATGCGCGGCGATTGCGGCGGGATCGACATAGAGACCACACTGTTTGCTGAAGGCGGCATAGCCCACGATGATCGTCTGTTTGATCTGGAAACCGGGTAAATCGTACTTGATGACTTCTTCGGCGTCCGGGAGCGTCTGAGACAACTTCTCTCGCAATCGGGTCAACGACGCGCGAAATTCCTGCGGCGCAGCGGCTATGTAAGCATCATGATTGTCTATCGTTGTCATGCGGCCTCCATCACAGTCTGGGTCTACATATTGCTTTCAGCCCTAGCGACAACCCAGCAGGACGGCGCGATAGAAGGGAGAAGGGGCAACACTTCCGATTGGTTGCCGCGAAGCCGCCTCGGCTGAAATCGGCCCTTTGCGGACAAGCGGTATAGGCCGCAATGCTGTTATCTGCGCCAATGTACGCAAAACCGTTAGGCACCTTGAGCAATATAATTCCTCTTAATCCAAACTGGTGAGCGATGATGGCGGTTCTGACAGATATTGTAATTGCCTCTGCAAACGACGCACCTGCTATAATCGCCGAATGGCCTGGGTCGAAGATGTGGCCTGGTCTTCAGACTACGGGTCTTGACGGGCTTGTTCTCGCTGACTTGGCGGAGGCGTTGGGTCAGGTCAATCTAGCAAGATCAATTGAAAACCTCGATCCGTCCGCTTTTGCAGACGAGGCCAACGGTCCATGGGTGTATGTTCTCCCAAACGAACTGCGCGATCATCTTGCCAGCATCGATGTAAGTGATCTTGGCAAGGTGGCTCAAGTATGGGCTGACAAGGAGGAAGCAAGCGCAAGGGGACTTACAGCGCAGGATGCTCAACGCCTACTGTTGGAAATCCAGCCGCTTGCGGCAGTGGCACGCGATGGCCAAAAGCCGATGCTGCTCTGGATTTCTATGTAGCCCCTACTGGCAAATTTATGTCCGCAAATGGCGCTTTCGCGCCATGGCGGCGTTCGGCCTAGACCGGTCATTCGGAGTCCGTCGTAGTGAGGTAGTGGGTGATGGTCATAGCAATGTGGTTTCGACCTGCGACTTCGCACAAGTCAGCGGGTATCGTGATCGATGATCCCATGCTGCTGTCATAAAAGGGAAGGCCAATATCAAGCTCGGCCTTTGAGATGACGTTGTCTTCGAAAAGCAAGGTCACTGAGTCACCAAGCGTCTGAAGCGACAGGACAATCTCTTCCCAACGGATGCAGTCATCCTCGGGTGTTTTGTCGATTTGGGCCGAGTGTAAGCCGTCAAGGCTTTCTCCGCCCCAGCGAACAGGGCATCCTAATCTTTTTTCAAAAGAACTCTGTGGAATGGATATGTCGTGGAACCGTAGAATAACACCCATGGTCTCAATCAAATGTTTCCCTTTCAACGGAGCTGCAAACTGCTGTGGTTCCTTCGTGAGCCACAGGGCCACGAATGGCAATCCCTGCAATGACTGCTCATCGCGCGAGGTGGAAGACAGGAGTCAGCCCACTAACGCCATTACCACGATCTCGTCATCTTGTCGGCGAGCGTGTTGCTGGCATTGGCACGGATTAAGCCTACCGCTTGGTTCGGTTGGAAGATGTGACATCGCTTCACAACTCAATCAGCGTCGAGTTTCAACGAGAATAAAAAACTTCGGGCGCAAAGGAAGCATATAGAAATGCTGACGATGATGACGATCGCGCTAACCCATACCATTCGCACTGCATCACTGCATTGATTGCCGTACGGGCATTCTTGGGAGCTATCCGCAAAGGCTGCTAAGCCAGCAAATCCATAAATTAGAGAGGTAGTCACCCCAAGTGAGAAGATTGCTGAAAGGATTAAGGGCTTGAGGTATTTCACGATATCCCTACCGCTCAGTTTTGATGTTCAATATATAGATAAGGCGCGAAAATGAAAATCCTGCGAGCTTCTGTGCATAAATACAAAATGTGCGACAACGTCGAGCTATGCTGAATGCGTCCTCCACATTGCGCCGATATTTTTAGAAAGTCGGCGTTGCTGTCGGAGCAAATTTTTGTTTTACGAGTTCTATGGTGTCAGTAGCGAGTCATATTCTGCGGTTCTATCTGCCGCTTCGTTAATGGGGCTGGGCTGATCCAACCTGAGGGCGAATGGCACCCTAGAGAGCAACCCGCTTCCGGCGCAAAACAGCCGAAATCGTTGCCCGTCAAAGGTCGCCTTTGTTCGGGCCTGCATTGCATATAGCGTTTGACGTTCGTGGCCCGCGCTTCTTTCTGCGGCGTGGCAAACAGGTCAGGCAAAGGGAGCGGTGACCTATACGCCGCCGGTGCCTTTGCCTTCCTGAAATGCCGATCAGCGGCGGCCGATGGCCGAGAGGCGGGTGGTCTGGCTGACCGGGGTTACGATGCCCGAACGGGAAACGTTGAGCGGAAGGTTGCGGGTGATCAGCATATTGTCGATGAAACGATCGCGGATGCCGACCCACTGGTTGCCGGCGGGCGAGGTGCGCAGGTTTTTCAGCACCAGCGGGAATTCCGTATCCGACGGCGAGGTGACGCCTTCCTTGGTGGGAAAGAGCATCGGGTTGGTGGTGCGGTTCTTGAGGGCGCCGAGGCCGTTGGGCAGATGTTCGTCCCAGATGCGCACGCCTTCGTCGACGCTGACTTCGCCGCAAATGGTGCGCATCTGCGCTTCCGGCACGTTGTTATAGGCGCGGTGGAAACCGATGACGTTCGACAGCAGATCCTCGGCGCTGTAACCGGAATCGGTGACCAGGAAAAACGGGAACGCGGCCTGCAGGCCTTCGAAACGATGCGATGCCGTCATGTAGATGCCCAGCGCTGCGGCCTTGCGCTGATCGGCGGTGAGGCCCTTGCGGACGATCCAGTGTGCGACGGTGGAGACGCGCAGGCTGCCGCTGCCCATGGACTGGCCGTATTCGACGACAAATGCGGGTGCGCCTTCGAGCGTGACGGAGAGACCATCGAGCTTGCGATTGCCCGACGCCTGCTGATCGAGCTGGCGCTTCAGCGAGGCGGGGCCATCCGGCAGGGCATGACCCCAATCGACGAAACCGCAGCGGCGGGTATAGCTGAGGCGGCGCCAGCCGGTTTTTGCACTGGGGTAAAGGTCTTCACGTCCACTCATGGCGGTCTCCGTCGTACAATGGGTCAATCAATGGATGGGCAGGCAATCAATAGGAAATCGCGCGGGTTTCGATGGCGACTTCGCAGGCACTTCTGCACACCAGGCTGGCATGCACGGTGACGCGGGCCTCTTTGAATTTTCCGGTGCAGATCATGTCGGGTTCGGTGGCGGCCTGACCGGCATCCGGCGCTTCCAGGCCAAGGCCCGTGCAGGCCTTTTTCAGAGCCGGAATGGCGGCCTGGGCATCGCCGGAGACGCCGACCATCTGGCGCGAGATTTCCGGCATCGGGCCATCCGGGCCTAAGGTCTCGATCTTGTCTGCGGGGGATTTCTGGAAATCGGCTGTTTCGACGAGTTTTTCGAGAAGATCGGCGCTGCCGGAATCTCCGAAGATAAGCGACCAGCCGAGGCCCGAGCCGAGCGCAGGAAGGGGCGCGGCAAGAAGGGTGACGACGGACAGCAGGGGCAGATATCGTGCCGTTCGGGTGGTTGGGATCTCGGTCACTTCTGCCTCGTCTGTCGGTCCGTTCAGAGGCGGGAATATAAGGGCGGCCGACCTGCGGTCAACCAGCGCGAGTGTGCAAAACGCGCGGAAAAATACCCTGAATTGCGGGTGTGGTGGCATATGGAAACCATGCCCGGTTCGTTGAACGCGCAACGCGCGCATGTTAGCGAGGCTTCTCCTTGCCAACAGCCTGCTTTCGGAGTTTTTCGATGATACGCCATATCGTGTTTTTTACGGCCAGGCCCGAAAACGTCGATGCGGTGCGCGCAGGTCTTTCGTTGCTGACCGCCAATCCGCATGCGCAGCTTCTGGAAATCGGCACCAATGTGAAGACCGACCAGTGGGGCACCGAGATCGATCTCGTCGTTTATGGCGAGTTCGAGGACGAGGCGGCGCTCAAGGCTTACAAGGCGCATCCGATCTACCAGCAGTCGATCGATGTGGTGAAGCCGATAAGGGAAATGCGCATTGCCGCCGATTACGATGTGGGCACGGCGGTGAAGGTGCCGTTGGGGTAGCGGTGGGCGGTGCCAATGGCGCTGCTAACCTGTTTGCCGCACCGTTGCATACCCCCCTCTGTCACCTGTCGGTGACATCTCCCCCACATAGGGGGAGATCAGAGGGAGTTCGCGGCTCCGTCTCGTCCATATGCGATAGCTCTGCTCTCAATGGGGGAGATCAGAGGGAGTGCAGCGCCATTTACATCGGCATGTAGACCGCTTCGGATAGGGGCGGCCAAGCAACAAGGATCATCAAGGATGAAATCTCCTTTTCGCCTACCGCGATTTTTCGCGGGGGAAGGCAGAGCCGTGGCTGAAATTTCCGAGGCGAAGGCGGTGGCCGGTGTGGGCTCGGCTTTTGCGGTGATTTCCGGTGAGGGGTCGGCGCATTGGTCGGGGCGCAATTATGCGGCGCTTTCGCGGGCGGGGTTCATGAAGAACCCGGTGGCGCATCGGGCCGTGCGGATGATCGCGGAAGCCGCGGCCGCCGTGCCCTGGCTGGCTTACGAGGGCAAGGCCGAGGTGGCGGATCATGCCGCGCTTTCGCTGCTCCTGCGGCCGAACGGACGTCAGGGCGGGGCGGATTTTCTGGAAGCGCTTTATGGCCATCTGCTGCTTTCCGGAAATGCCTATGTGGAACCGCTGATGGTGGGCGGTGCGGTGCGTGAACTGCATCTTCTGCGGCCCGACCGTGTGGCGATCATCGCGGGGCGGGACGGCTGGCCGCTGGCCTATGATTACCACGCCGGCGGGGTGACGCGGCGGCTGCCGGCGGAGGTCGAAAGCGGGGCGGGTCTGGCCGTTCTGCATTTAAAACTGTTTCATCCGCTGGACGACCATTCCGGCCTTTCGCCGCTGGTGGCAGCCGGTGCGGCGCTCGATCTTTCCAATGCGGCTTCCGGCTGGAACAAGGCGCTGCTCGACAATTCGGCAAGGCCTTCCGGCGCGCTTGTCTACCAGCCGAAGGATGGCGGCAATCTTTCGCCGAACCAGTATGATCGGCTGAAGGAACAGCTTGAGGAGGGGTATTCGGGGGCGGCGAATGCCGGACGGCCGCTCGTTCTGGAAGGCGGACTGGACTGGAAAGCCATGGCGCTTTCGCCCAAGGACATGGATTTCATGGAGGCGAAAAACGGGGCAGCGCGCGACATCGCGCTCGGTCTCGGGGTGCCGCCGATGCTGCTCGGCATTCCCGGCGACAATACCTATGCCAATTATCAGGAAGCGCACCGGGCCTTTTACAGGCTGACCGTGCTGCCGATGATCTTTCGAACGGCGGCGAGCTTTTCCGCCTGGCTGGGCGGGGTCTTTGGCGAGCGATTGCGGCTGGAGCCGGATCTGGACGGCGTGGCCGGTCTTGCCACTGAACGCGAGGCGCTGTGGGCGCGGGTGGGGGCAGCGACGTTCCTGTCAGACGACGAGAAACGTGAAGCGGTCGGCTATTGAGGGCAACCGGAAACAGGCGTATTTTGTAATACGGCGTATTACAAATGGAGGGTCTCATGACCGACAAACCCGTTCTGTCCGATCCGATCACGCTGCGTGTGCCGCAGGATATTCTCGAAGACATCGAAAAGATTGCCGAGGCCACCGAGCGCAGCAGAAGCTGGGTGATCGTGCGGGCGTTGAAGTATTACCTCATGGCGGAGGGCAATGACGTTCTGCAGATCCTCAAGGGCGAAGAGCAGATCGCCAATGGCGAGTGCATGGATGCGGAAGAGTTTTTCGCCGAATTGCTTGACGAGCGTAAGGACGCCGCCGAATGAAACTTACGCTCTCCAAAGATGCGACCCGGTTTTTACGGCAGGAGCGCGCTTACCTGGAGCGCTTCAATCCGCGCGCGGCGGACGTGGTGATCAGGCAGTTGCGCAGGGCGTTTCGCCTCCTGGCGGACCATCCCATGGCGGGCGCTGAATATTCACTTCTGTCGGGACGGAGGCGTTTTGTCTCTGGCGATTATGTTGTCGATTACCGCATCGGGCCAAAAGGAATTACGGTTTCGCACATTCGCCATGGACGGCAGCCGGCACCCGAGCTGGAAAAGGACGAGGACAGCTGAGGGCGCTTGCTCTCATCTTCATCCGATTTGAGAACACGCTCATTCTACTCGTGAAGTTGCGCAATCAACTCCGCAACATCTGCCGCCAAGCGGTTCAGACGATTCAGGAAAACATCACGACTTAAAGCGGTTTCGAGGCGGCGGCATTACGCCTTGCCATCTCGAAAGAGCGTTTTTGCGCGCTCATGGTGCCGGTTTCCCGGCGCTATCGTGGCTCCGCGGCGGCATGTGCGGCCAGCGGTGGTGATCGTCAATCTAGCAGGGAAATCTTAACAATGACTCACCTGGAGACTGAAATCGGAACAGGTCTCGGAAACGACCTGGGGATCTGGATCGCCAATGTTCTGGGAGCCCTGGCGGGTGCCGGCGTTTCGCTGATCTATCTGGTGCCGAAAAACCGTCGTGAGGCGGTGAGCCGGTTCGTGACCGGTGTCAGCTGCGGGCTGATCTTCGGCGGGCCGACGGGCATCTGGATGGCCGAGCGACTGGGCATCTCGGAGGCCGTTTCCGGTGCGGACGTGATGCTGACCGGATCGGCAACCGCAAGCCTTTGCGCCTGGTGGGTGCTGGGGGCCTTGTCGCGGATTGCGGCGCGGTACGGGAAGAAATCGGGGTAGGACAATGGCACTTACCGCGCGCGTTTAGCGCCCGGATTTGCCTCTCGCCGACGTGCTGACCTCTCCCTTCGCGGGGCTGGCAACGCAGCATTCATCAAAAACATCGAGGAGAGTTTTCATGCACGCTTATCGCGGGCCACGACCTCATGCGCGCAAATTTGCCAATCTGGAACTGGCGGGCGTGACGGGCGACGGGGTGTTTTCCGGTTATGCCAGCGTCTTCGGCGAGATCGATCTGGGGCGAGACACCATCGAGCGCGGGGCATTTCGCCAGTCGCTGTCCGAGCGCGGGGCGGGGCAGGTGCGCATGCTTTACCAGCATGACCCGGCAGAACCCATCGGCGCCTGGAAGACCATTCGCGAAGATGCGCGCGGACTTTATGTCGAGGGCGTGCTTTCGCCCGGCGTGGCAAGGGCGCGCGAAGTGTTTTCGCTGATGAAGACGGGGGCGCTGGACGGGCTTTCGATCGGCTTTCGTTCGGTCAAGGCGCGTACCGATGCCAAGACCGGGGTGCGGCGCATTCTCGAAGCCGAGCTTTGGGAGATTTCCGTCGTGACCTTTCCGATGCTGCCTTCGGCGCGGGTTTCCGACGTGAAACATGCGCGGTTCTTTCGCGACCGGGAAACCGAACTGGTGCGCCAGATGCGGCGGGCGGCGAAACTGATGTTTGCCTCAACCTTCAAACCAACCTGAAAATCCAACCATTGAGGATGAAAAGATGACGGAACAGATGCGTGTGGCGCCGGAAGTGAAGGCCGTGCCGGATACGGTGACGGCGGCTTTCGAGGATTTCATGGAGGCGTTCGAGGCCTTCAAGGAGGTCAATGACAAGAGGCTCGGCGAGATCGAGGAAAAGATGTCGGCCGATGTCGTGACGCGCGACAAGATGGACCGCATCAACCGCGCCATCGACGACAACAAAAAGTCGCTCGACCAGCTGCTCTTGAAAAAGGCGCGTCCGGCGCTCGGTTGCGGGCGCGATGGATCGGGCCGCGAGATCGGGCCGGAAGCGGCAGAGCACAAGGCGGCATTCGACGCCTATATCCGCCGTGGCGACGAGCAGGGCCTGCGCGAACTGGAAGCCAAGGCGTTTTCGGGATCGGCCGGTGCGGATGGCGGTTATCTGGTGCCGCCGGAAACCGACAACGAGATCGGCCGGCGGATTTCCGTCGTTTCGCCGATGCGCTCGCTTTCGACGGTGCGCACCGTCTCTGGCGCCGTGCTGAAAAAGCCGTTCGCGGCGGCAGGGCTGTCGACCGGATGGGTATCGGAAACGGCGGCACGGCCGCAGACGGATACGCCGCAGCTTTCCGAACTGACTTTTCCCACAATGGAGCTTTACGCCATGCCGGCGGCAACACAGGCTCTGCTCGACGATGCGGCGGTCGATATCGAGGCCTGGATCGCCGGCGAGGTGGATGTGGTGTTTGCCGAGCAGGAGGGCGATGCCTTCATTCGCGGCGATGGCGTCAACAAGCCCAAGGGTTTCCTTTCCTATCCGACCGTTGCGGAAAAGGATTGGACCTGGGGCAGTATCGGCCATGTGGCGACGGGCGTGGCGGGCGGCTTCAAGCCGGCCAATCCTTCCGATACGCTGGTGGACGTAATTTATGCGCTGAAGGCCAAACACCGGCAGAATGCCACGTTCATGATGAACCGGCGCACCCAGGCGGAGCTGCGCAAATTCAAGGATGCCGATGGCAATTACCTGTGGCGCCCGCCGGCATCGGCTGGACAGGCGGCTTCGCTGATCGGTTTCCCGGTGGCGGAGGCGGAGGAAATGCCGGACATCGCCGCCAATGCGACGGCCATCGCCTTCGGGGATTTCCGTTCGGGTTATCTCGTGGTGGACCGGGCGGGGGTGCGTATCCTGCGTGATCCGTATTCGGCCAAGCCCTATGTGCTGTTCTACACCACCAAACGGGTCGGCGGCGGGGTGCAGAACTTCGAGGCGATCAAGTTGGTGAAGTTTTCGGCCAACTGAGGTTGGGGCTACCCCCTCTGCCCTGCCGGGCATCTCCCCCACAGGTGGGGAGATCGGATGGAGTACGACCTTCGCCCCACATTGAAGCTTTGCGAAGGGCGGAACATTGCAGCGGTTCGATCTCCCCCCTTGTGGGGGAGATGCCCGGCAGGGCAGAGGGGGCGATTGGATCCCCTCGTCGCGTGACTGACTTGTATTCGACAGTCCAAGGATTTTCCATGACCTATATCCTGACCAATCCGCCCGCAGCGGAGCCGATCACGCTTGCCGAGGTGAAGGCGCATCTGCGCCTCGACGACGGTAACGAGGATGCGTTTCTCGCCTCCCTTATTACCACTGCACGCGAACATCTGGAGCGTGAGGCCGGGCTTTGCCTGATCTCGCAGACCTGGCGGTTATGCCTCGATTTCTGGCCGCGCGGGGGCATTTCGCAGATCGTCAGATATCCGGTGCGCGCCATTCAAGACGTGACGGTTTACGATCAGGCCGGAACGCCGCACAAGGTATCGCTTCAGGATCATCTGCTCGATGGCGAGGCGCGACCGGCGCGGTTGTGGCTGCGCGATCAGCCGGCGCCCGGGCGGGTGATGAACGGTATCGAGATCGAATTTCTTGCCGGTTTCGGCGAGACCGGCGTCGATGTGCCGGACGGGTTGAAACGGGCGATGCTTCTGCATGTGGCCCATATGTTCGCCTTTCGCGGCGTGGTGTCGATCGAACAGCAGCCGGCGGGTATTCCAGACGGTTATGAGCGGCTGATCGCATCTTACCGGCTGCGGAGGCTGTGAGCCATGCCGGTGACGTTTTTCGACCCTGGACAGATGACGGCGCGGCTGGATCTGGAGACGGCCGAGCCGCAGCCGGATGGGCAGGGCGGGGCGGTGCCGGCGTGGTCGGTCTTGTCTTCCATGTGGGCGCGGATCGAGCCGGTATCGTTCGTTGTGCGCGAAAAGGGCGCTACGGTGGAGACGCCCGTGGTGACGCACCGGATCTGGGTGCGGTTTCGTGACGGCATCCTGCGCGGGCAGCGGTTGCGCAAGGGGGAACGGCTGTTCGCGATCAGAGCGGTGCGCGATCCCGACGAGACGCGGCGTTATCTCGTCTGCCATTGCGAGGAGGAGCGCGTGTGATGGTGGCCAATGCGCTGATGAAGGCGATTTATGCGAAGCTGACCGGCGATGCGCAATTGCGCACACTGGTGGGGGCGGATGGCGTGCGTGACCGTATGCTGGCACGCACCGAGCTTCCCTGCATCGTGTTCGGCGAACTCGACAGCCGTGATGCGGATGGCGAGACGCTGCAGGTGCATCTGATCACGCTGGAAGTGTGGTCGCTGGCGGACGGGCGGCGGGAAGCGCAGGCAATTGCGGGACGGGTGCGGGCACTTCTGCACGATGCGGCGTTGGCGCTGGAGGGGGCGCTACTGGTGAGTTTGCTTCACCGGGACACGCGGACGCGGCGCGAGGCGAAAACGAGGTTTCACCTGGCGGAAATGCGGTTCAGGGCGGTGACGGAACAGGCGCCGCCAGCGCCCTGACACGACGGACCAGCGAGATCAGCATGAGGATGGCGGTGAGTGCAACGCCGGCAAGTGCGATGGCGGCAACGACGGCTGTCGCAACGCCGGTACGGTCGATCAATGCGGTGAAGATGACCGGTGCAAGCGCATTGGCGATGTTTTGCGGCATGGCGAGACGGGTTGCCTGGCGGCCGTATTCGCGCGGGGAAAACAGTGCCAGCGGCAACAGCGCGGGGGCGACCACGAGGATGCCCGAGCCAAAACCGTAAAGCGCGATGAAAAGCCACAGTGTTGCGGCCGATGCGGGCAGGAGAAGGAGGCTGGCAAAGGCCACCACCATGAGGCTGCAGCCGGTGACGGACGTGATGAACGGATTGCCGCGCTTGCCGAGCAGCATATCGACACCGCGCGCGCAAATGCCGAGCACGCCGCGGGCAGCGGCGAGTTGCAGGGCAAATTCGGGTGTGGCGCCGAACTGGTGCAGCACTTCCAGAAGCGAGGGTGACATGCCGAATGTGACGAAGGATGCGATGGATGCCGTGATCGCCATCAGCAGAAAGGCGTTTTTTCTGTCGTTTTCCGTCAGCGGAACGGGCGCGAGATCTGCGCTTGCGCCGGATTTTTCGTAAACGATCGGCTTGGGCAGGCCGAACAGATAAAGCGGCGCGCAGACGAAGGCGTGGAGCGCGGCCGCCATGAGCAGCGTGCTGCGCCAGCCCGCCAGATCCGACATGAGGCTGAGCAGCGGCCAGAAGATGGTTGCCGACAGGCCGGTGAAGAGCATGAGAATGGCGATGCTACGCTGGCCGGCTGCGCCCTCGCGCTCGACAACCGCGGTAAAGGCAGGCGCGGACAGGACGAATGCGCCGCCAAGGCCGAGTATGACCCAGGAAGCGGCATAGGTGACGATACCGCCCGAACCGGCGAGCAGGCAGAGGCCGGCGGCGAAAAACAGCGAGCCTGCAGCCATGACACGGGCTGCACCATGACGATCGAGAAGCCTGCCGACAAGCGGGCTGGCGAGCGCGCTGACCATCATCATCACCGACAGACCCGCATAAACGATCTCGTTGGCGAGGCCGAGATCGGGCGCCAGCCGACGGCCGAGCACTCCGACGGATTCGAAGGTCGTGCCCCAGCCGATCAGTTGCGTGATGGCGAGGACGCCGATGGTCTGGGCCGAACGGGCGGAAACGGGCATGGCGGGCGGGGATTTCGCGAATGGATGGGGTGGGAGTGCGAGATTAGCAGGAGGTTTTATCGGCGGGAAGCGGTTGTGTTGGCTTATGAGAGCCGGATGGTCTGGTGGCGCGTCTCAGCCATTTCGGAGGGACGCAGCGGTATTGCATAAGGAATTGCGAGGTTGCGGCCAGACGGCAGGACAGAGGGGGGGCTGGCGAGAAGGCCGCTTTTGCCCCATCTGCTGCACCGTTGTTCACCCCCCTCTGTCACCATTCGGTGACATCTCCCCCACAAGGGGGGAGATCGATGGGCGCAAGCGGCACCACCTCAACTCCCAATCCGATAGCCCAACCGGAGGGCCGGGCCCGCTTTCTGCGGGAAGCGCGAGAATTGCGGGAACATCAAACTCAAGGGAGTGCAGCATGGTGGCGCAAAAGGGCAAGGACCTGTTGTTGAAGCTGGATGGCGGTAACGGGTTTCAGACAGTGGCGGGGCTGCGATCCAAGCGGCTGGCTTTCAACACCCAGACGGTGGATGTGACCGACGCGGAAAGCGCCGGACGCTGGCGCGAACTGCTGGGTGGGGCAGGCGTGCAGCGGGCTTCGCTGACCGGCGCAGGGATTTTCAAGGACCAGGCATCCGACGCGCTGGTGCGCTCGACGTATTTTGCCGGGGCCATTCTGCTGTGGCAGGTGGTGATCCCCGATTTCGGCACGGTGAGCGGGCCGTTCCAGATTTCCGCGCTGGAATATGCCGGCGAGCATGACGGCGAAGTGCGGTTCGAACTGGCGCTGGAATCGGCCGGCAGCCTTGCCTTTGGGGCGCTGTGATGGAGGCGCGCGTTTGTGGGCGCGCCAATCGGCGGCGCGGCGAAGTGGAGGCGGTGCTGGATGGCGAGCGGCGTATTCTGTGCCTGACGCTCGGCGCGCTTGCCGAGCTGGAGACGGCGTTTTCCGTCGGTGACCTTTCGGGGCTGGCCGAGCGATTTTCGTCCGGGCGGTTGAAGGCGGGCGACATGATCACCGTGATCGGTGCGGGACTTCGTGGCGGCGGCAACCTTTTGTCCGACGAGGATGTGGCGGCGATGAGCATAGACGGTGGCATAACCGGTTATGCGCGGATTGTGGGCGATCTGCTGGAGGCGACTTTCGGCGTCGGCGGCGATGCGACGGAAAAGGCGGTGGCGGCAAACCCTTGAGTGCCGCAGCGGGCAAGGCATCGGGTGTGCAGCCGTTTCCCTGGGAGATGGTGCTGCATGCCGGGCTTTGCCGGCTGCGGCTTGCGCCGGCGGTTTTCTGGGGGATGACGCCGCGGGAGTTTTTCTGCGTGGCGGGTGGTTTTGCGGGGCGAGGCGACGGGTTTTCGAGGAGCAGGCTGGAGGGGATGATGGCGGCGTTCCCGGATGGGTGAGAGGGCGTGATGACGGTGCGTCTTGCCGATCTCCCCCGTGTGGGGGCTCAACCCCAGCAGGGCAGAGGGGGATGCTGGCGCAAACTCGCGGTCGAGACACCTGCCGTACCGTTGCTTGCCCCCCTCTGTCCCCTTCGGTGACATCTCCCCCACATGGGGGGAGATCATAGGGAGCAAGCCGCTCTCTCTTCAATACACAGTATCGATGCAGATTTTGTTGGCCTGCCGACTAATCGAGGTTTCCATGGAAAACGACGAGAGCATTTCCCAGACGCTGAGCGGCGCCGAAGCGCTCTCCGATGTGATGGCCGATCTGGAGGGGCGGTCGCAGCGATTTGGCGCGGCGCTGTCCTCGGCGCTTAGATCCGCGACGGTTGGCGGACGTGGGCTCGACGATGTGCTGAAGGGGCTGGGCAACCGGCTGACGGATATTGCGCTTTCCGCCGGTTTGAAGCCGCTGGAGGGGATGCTCTCGGGCGCGATCGGCAATCTGATCGGCTCCGTGACGCCGTTTGCCGATGGCGGCGTGGTGCGTGCCCCAAGCTTTTTCCCGATGGGGGGCGGTGATCTGGGCCTGATGGGTGAGGCGGGCGCGGAAGCGATATTGCCGCTGAGGCGCGGGCCGGATGGGGCGCTGGGTGTGGCCATGGGAGGCGGTGGCGGGCAGGCGGCGCAGATCGTGTTCAACGTGACGGCGACGGATGCGGCAAGCTTTCGCAAGAGCGAGGGGCAGATTTCGGCGATGCTGGCGCGCAGCGTGGCGCGGGGTCAGCGGGGTGTCTGAAACCGGGTGGATGAGCGGGAGAGCTTTGCGATGAGCGGATTTCACGAGGTGCGGTTTCCGTTGCGGGTGGCGCTGGGGGTGAGCGGCGGACCGATGCGCAGGACGGAGATCGTCAATCTTTCCACCGGGCGCGAGCAGCGTAACGGGCGCTGGCGCAATTCGCGGCGCAGGTATGACGCCGGTTCGGGTGTCAGGTCGGTGGCCGATCTTTATGAGGTGATGGCGTTTTTCGAGGCGCGTGGTGGCCAGCTTTACGGTTTTCGTTTTCGCGATCCGGTGGATTGGAAGTCCTGCGGGCCTCTGGTTTCGGTGACGGCGACGGATCAGGCAATCGGCACCGGTGACGGTGTGCGCAAGGCGTTTGCGCTGGTGAAAACCTATGCGGATGCCGGCGGTGGTTTCGAGCGGGTCATTGCCAAGCCGGTGGCGGGGTCTGTCGTCGTTGCGGTGGACGGCGCGGGTGTGTCGCAAGGCTGGACGGTGGATGCGGCGACCGGGGTCGTGACGTTTGCCGTTCCCCCCGCAGCCGCAAGCACGGTGACGGCGGGTTATGAATTCGACGTGCCGGTGCGTTTCGACATCGACCGGATCGACGTCAACCTATCCGGTTTCGATGCGGGCCGCATTCCGACCATTCCATTGACGGAGATCTTGCCATGAGAACGATACCGGCGGGGCTGGCTGCGCATCTGAAGGGCGATGTCACCACCATCTGCCATTGCTGGCGGGTTTTCCGTGGCGATGGCGTGGTGCTGGGATTTACCGACCATGACGGTGATCTGCTGGTGGATGGCACGAGGTTTCTCGCTTCGAGCGGATTTTCTGCAAGCGAGGAAGAGGCGCAAGGCGGGCTTTCCGCAAGCGCCGGCACGGTGGCGGGCGGGTTTTCCAGTGAGGTGATTTCAGAGGCGGACCTGGCGGCCGGCGTTTATGACGGAGCGCGCGTGGAGTTGCTGGCGGTGAACTGGCAGATGCCGCAACAGAGGATGCGGCTGAGCGTGCGCGAGATCGGCGAGGTGAGCCGTTCGGGCGGGCAGTTTACCGCAGAATTGCGCAGCCTGGCGCACCGGCTCGACCAACCGCAGGGGCGGGTTTATGGCCGGCGTTGTGATGCCAGCCTGGGCGACGGACGATGCCGGGTGGAACTTGCCGCCTATCGCGGGCATGGCACGGTGGTTGCGGTGCGCGACCGGGCGCGGCTGGTGGTGGCGGGGCTTCAGGCTTTCGCAGGCGGTTTTTTCACGCAGGGCACGTTGCGGCTGGAGGCCGGTCGCGAGCTTGAGATCGACGCCCATGTGCTGAACACCGATGGCACGGCAGAGCTGACGCTTTGGCTGCCGAGCGAGCGGGCGATCACGGTGGGCGAGGCGTTTTCCGTGACGGCAGGGTGCGACAAGGCGTTTGCGACCTGCGGTGCGAAATTCGCCAATCAGCTGAATTTTCGCGGCTTTCCGCATGTGCCGGGATCCGACTTCGCCTATTCCTTCGCAAACGGGGAGCGGCTGCATGACGGCGGCCCCATCTTCCCGTGAACGGCGTCGGCGAGCGGGTGGTGAGGCTGGCAGAGCAATGGATCGGCACGCCCTATCGGCATCAGGGCACGACATTGGGTGTGGGCTGCGACTGCATAGGCTTGATCCGCGGCGTGTGGCGGGCGCTTTATGGCGAGGAACCGGAAGCCGTGCCACCCTATGCGCCTGACTGGGCCGAGCGCAGCGGTGACGACCGTTTGCTTGTCGCAGGCCTGCGGCTGTTCGGGACGCCGGTGCCGTCGGTCGAGATGATACCGGGAGATGTGCTGCTGTTTCGCTGGCGACCGGATTGCGCCGCCAAACATGCAGGCATTCTGGTCGGGCCGGATCATTTCGTTCACGCCTATGAGCAGGTGGCGGTGACACGTTCGGTTCTGGTGCCCTCATGGCGACGGCGGATCGCAGCGGTGCACCGGTTTTCCGATAAGCGGAATGGTTGAATTTCGCCCGCGACTGAGGTATACATATGGAGTGGCAGGCGGGGTGCTATACCGCCTGCCACGGACTTATCTTCGGAATTTTACCTGGACGGTGGCTTGCCAGCTCGTCCGGGTAATCCGAAAGGTAAGCGTAACGCTAATCGGCCAAAGCTTCATAGCACTACCTCCATGTTCGAGAGCACGGCCTGTGCCTGAGCCGGTGTGGCCTATCCTCACCGGCGCGCCGGCTGGCGCGACGCGTACTGCTTTCGCCCACGAACGCCGAGACATTATCACAATCTATGGGTGAGTGAAGTGTGGCGGGTTCCGTGGCGGCAGGCTTTTCTGCAAAGGCGCCGCCAGCTTGCCGACGGCAGTGGCCGCTTTTCTTTCGATAAGCGGAATAGTTGAAAACTGGTGGGAAATGGCTTAGACTGATGGAGTGGCAGGCGGTGTAGTGGCCGCCTGCCACGGACTTATCTTCGGATCGTTATCCGGACGGCCGCTGACCAGCCCGTCCGGGTAATCCGAAAGGTAAGCGTAACGCTAATCGGCCAAGGCTTCATAGCACTACCTCCATGTTCGAGAGCACGGCCTGTGCCTAGGCCGGTGTGGCCTATCCTCACCGGCGCGCCGGCTGGCGCAGCGCGTACTGCTTTCGCCCACGAACGCCGAGACATTATCACAATCATTAGCTGCGTGAAGTGTGTCGGCTTGTTGTGGGTTGTGGGCGTTGCCTGGTGAACGGCAGATCGTTTACCCAAACGATTGTTGCGCTCGCCGGCTTTGCGATAAGCGGAATGGTTGAAAAGTGCTGTCGACTGGTGTAGGTTATGGAGTGACGGGCGGAGTTGCGAGTCCGCCCGGCACTTACTTATCTGTGGATGTTTATCCGGACGGAGACTTGCCAGCTCGTCCGGGTAATCCGCAGGGTAAGCGTAACGCTAATCGGCCAAAGCTTCATAGCACTACCTCCATGTTCGAGAGCACGGCCTGTGCCTGAGCCGGTGTGGCCTATCCTCACCGGCGCGCCGGCTGGCGCGGCGCGTACTGCTTTCGCTCATGAACGGAAACACGTTAACACGACTATTGCGCGTGTAAATTCTGTGTCTGTGGCGCTGTTGTCGGTGTGGTCGCCGGCTTTCGGGCTTATGCCCGGCCTGAGGAGAAGGTTTTGTACGGCTCCGACTTGCGGGTGCCTGTAAGAGGCGTTTGCGGCCGGTGAGGTGTGATGCGCGGCGTGATTTTTCGCCGTTCGCGCGCTGAGATAAAGCGGCGAGTTTTTGGCGGGGCTTGATGTTTCTGCCCTGACCGGTGCGATTGCAGCACTTTCCAAGTCCGATTTTTCCAAAATCCGTGAGGTATTCACTTGGCCACGATCCTGTTTCAGGCGGCGGGGGCCGCGCTTGGTGGTGTCTTTGGACCTGTGGGGGCGATCATTGGGCGGGCGGCCGGGGCTTTGGCCGGGAGCATGCTCGACCGGTCGCTGATCAATGGCGGCCGTACGATTTCAGGCGCCCGGCTGGCGACGGCGCGCATACCGGGGGCGGATGAGGGAACGGCGGTCAACCGGGTTTATGGCTCGGCAAGGGTGGGCGGCACGCTGATCTGGGCGACGCGGTTCGAGGAGGAGGTGACACGGGAGCGGGCCGGGGCAAAATCCATGCGTGGGCCGACGGTGGAGACGTTTCGTTATTTCGGCAATCTGGCGCTGGGGATCTGCGAGGGGCCGATTGCAGGCGTGCGTCGGGTCTGGGCGGATGGCAAGGAACTGGATCTCACCACAATCGAGATGCGTGTGCATCCGGGTTCGGAAAACCAGTTACCGGATCCGTTGATCGAGGCGAAGCAGGGCGAGGGCAAGGCACCGTCCTATCGCGGCCTGGCTTATGCGGTGTTCGAACATCTGCCGCTCGATATGTTCGGCAATCGTCTGCCGCTGATACAGTTCGAGGTGCTACGGCCGGTGGGCATGCTGGAGCGCCAGATCCGGGCGGTGACGATCATTCCCGGTGCGACCGAGCATGGTTATGCCACCGTGCAGGTGAAGGAGACAGGTGGCGAAGGCGCTGCGCGTATTCTCAATCGCAACACGCTGACGGCGGTGACGGACTGGCAGGCCTCTATCGACGAACTGGTGTCGGTGTGCCCGAACCTCGAGCGGGTGGCGCTGGTGGTTTCGTGGTTCGGGACGGATTTGCGGGCAGGGGAATGCCGGATTTTGCCGGGTGCGGAGGTGCGCAGCCGGGCGGATGAAAGTCTGGCCTGGTCGGTTGCAGGGATGTCGCGTGCCGAGGCGCATCTGATCAGCACGAATGGTGGCGGACCGGCTTATGGCGGCACGCCGGGAGATGCCGATCTGCGCCAGGCGATCGCGGACCTGAAGGCGCGGGGTCTGAAGGTTTATCTCTACCCGTTCGTGATGATGGATGTGCCTGAAGGCAATGGTTTGGCCGATCCGCATGGTGCGGCCGAGCAGGCGGCCTATCCGTGGCGGGGGCGGATTTCCTGCCATCCGGCGCCGGGGCAGGTGGGGTCACCGGATAAAAGCGCGGTGGCGCGGGGGCAGGTCGAGACCTTTGCCGGCCGGGCGGATGGTTATCGGCGGATGGTGCTGCATTATGCGCATCTGTGTGCGGAGGCGGGAGGGGTTGATGGTCTGATCGTCGGATCCGAGTTGCGGGGGCTGACGCAGGTTCGGGATGAAGGTGGCGGATTTCCGTTCGTGCGTGAACTGGTTCGTTTGGCTGAGGATGTGCGGGCGGTGGTCGGGCCCCGGACGAAGCTGACCTATGGGGCGGATTGGAGCGAATATTTCGGCTATCATCCTCAGGATGGATCGGGGGACGTGTTCTTTCATCTCGATCCGTTGTGGGCGTCTGCGGCGATCGATGCTGTCGGCATCGACAATTATATGCCCCTGTCCGACTGGCGGGATGATGATCTGGTCGCGGACAATCCGGATGGTGCGCGGCTGGGCGATGATGTTGCGGCGCTGAGGGCGGCGATTACCTCGGGCGAGGGGTTTGACTGGTATTATGCCAGCGAGGTTGACCGGGCGGCGCGAAAAAGGTCTCCAATCAACGATGGTTTGGCGGGAAAGCCCTGGACGTTTCGTTACAAGGATCTGGCGGGCTGGTGGGGCAATCGGCATTTCGACCGGGTGGGCGGACGTGAAAGCGGACAGCCGACGGCCTGGGTGCCGGGCGGAGAGCCCATCTGGTTTACCGAGCTCGGTTGTGCGGCGATCGACAAGGGAGGCAATGCGCCGAACCTGTTTGTCGATCCCAAATCCGCGGAGAGTAAGGTGCCGCATCATTCCAGCGGTGCGCGCTCCGACAGCATGCAGCGGCGGTTTCTCGAAGCGCATCACGGTTGGTGGCAGACGCCCGAGCAGGTGGCGAAAGGCATGGTCGACCCCGGCCATGTGTTTGTCTGGAGTTGGGATGCGCGACCGTTTCCGGCTTTTCCCAACGATCTTTCCGTCTGGAGCGATGGCGGAAACTGGCGCACCGGACACTGGCTGAACGGGCGGCTGGGGGCGACGACCCTGGCCGACGCGATTGCGGCCATTCTGACCGAGCATGGTTTTCACGATTTCGACGTCTCCGAGGTGAGCGGCGACCTGACCGGTTACGTGCAGGGGGAGCTGGCTTCGGCGCGAGCCTTGATCGAGCCGCTTTTGCAGGCGTTTCGGGTCGATGTCGTCGAGACGGACGGACGGTTGAAGTTCCGGTCACGGGGGCGGGTGAGCCATGGTGCCACGCAGATCGGCGTATTGGCGGATCTCGACGATCAGCCGCTCTGGTCGGAAACGCGCGGGCATGACAGCGATTTTGCGGCGGAAGCCATGATGACGTCGTTCAATCCGGTTCTGGATTACGAGCAGGCGAGCGTACGTTCACGTCGCGCAAGGGCGCAAAGTCAGCGGATCCTGCGGTACGACCTGCCCGCTGTGCTGGCGGCGGAGACGGCGCAAGGCGCCGCGGACGATCTGTTGCGGGATAACCGGGTGGCGCGGCGCAGCATCTCATTTGCGCTCTCGCCGGCGGAACTGGCGCTGGAAACCGGGGATGCCGTGCGGATGGCAGGCGGGCCGGATGGCGTATTTCTGATCGAGCGTATCGAGGATGGCGCGGTGCGCAGGATCGAGGCGCGGCGTTTCATGCCGGCGGCGGCGACTGTCGTTCCGTTGCAGAAGGGCGGCGGACGTGCCATCGGCGGGCAGGCTTCGGCATCGTTTGCGCCGGTGGTGCATTTTCTCGATCTGCCACGCTTCGAGCCGGGGGAAGCCCAAAGCTTTGCGCGGGTGGCGGCATTCTGCCGTCCGTGGCGGCGGATGGCGGTGTCTTCGTCGGTTTCGAATGAAGGGTTTCGGACACGCACCGTGATCGAGCGGCCTGCGCGGCTGGGAAGGCTGACTGCGCCCCTTTTCGCCGGTATCAGCGGGCGGTTCGACCGGTTCAATGTTCTGGAATGCGACCTGTTTTTCGACGGACTTTCCTCTGCCGAACAGCGGGCGGTTCTGAACGGTGACAACCGGCTTGCGGTGAAAAGCGCTGCGGGCAACTGGGAAGTGATCGGCTTTTCTACAGCACAGGAGATTGCGGCGGGTCGCTGGCGGTTGACCGGGTTGTTGCGCGGATTGGCTGGTTCAGAGGATGCCATGATGGCGGGCGCGGACATCGGGGCGGCAGTTGTGGTGCTGGATGCGGCAGTGGTGCCGCTGGGGATTGCATCGGAAGAGCGTGGCATCGGGCTGAACTGGCTGGTGGAAGCCGGTGGTTCGGCGGGGGGAAGGGCTGGGCCTTTTGCGTTTGCGGGCGGCATGCGCGCCGAGATGCCGCTTTCGCCCACGCACCTGCAGGCCGACCGGCGCAGCGACGGCGGTATCGCCCTTTCCTGGCTGCGGCGCGGACGGACGGATGCCGACAGCTGGGAGGCGACCGACATTCCACTCGACGAGCCGGACGAGCGCTATCGGGTGGAGGTTCTGAACGGTGCTGCGGTGGTGCGCAGCACCGATGTGGCCGGACCGGCTTGCCTTTATGGCGCGGCCGAGCAGCGGGCCGATTTCGGGATGTTGCAGACACGGATTGCCGTGCGGCTGCGCCAGCTTGGACGGGCGGTGCCGCTGGGAGTGGCGACGACGGCAGAATTCAGTTTCGAAACGTGACGAAGGAGAAAGTCATGGATGGCATGAAGGCATGGCACCAGTCGAAAACCGTGTGGGGAGCGTTGATTGCGGTCGGCGCTTCGCTTCTGCAGATCATGGGAACGGAGGTGGATGCGGGCACCCAGGCCGAGCTTGCCGACCTGGCGGTGACAACCGTGGGCGCGATTGGCGGACTGATCGCAATCTATGGGCGGATCACCGCCGATACGGAAATCGGCGGCGTCTGAGCGCTCACGATCCGGTGTAAAAGTGGGGCGACGGGTTGCAGTCGCCCCCATTCATTTGCCATTCAGCCGCTGTTCGATACATAGTTCCTCGACGATTGGAACTCACTCTGTCCCTCTTGCGGGTGGAAATGGTGGCTATGAAGAAATCGATGATCGGTGCTGTTGTAACCTGCTTTCTGTTCGGTCTTGTGCCGATGCAGGCGACCGCGCGCGATTATTTGCTGCTGGTTGCAAGCGACTGCGGCGATGCCGCAACGAAGGTCGTACGCGATACCGGCGGCCAGCTTCTTTCGGCGCAACCTTCCAATGACGGCCGCACCTGCATCGTCACCGTTCTGGTGCAGGGCAGCGGCGAGCGTCCGCGCAAGGTTACCGTAAGGGTACCGATGTAAGTTTCTGCCCGGCGGCATTCGCCACCGGATATTCACGCATTTTTCAAAGGACCGACATGCGCATTCTCGTGGTCGAGGACGACGTCAATCTCAACCGGCAGCTGGCTGATGCGCTGAAGGAAGTCGGGTATGTGGTCGATCAGGCATTCGATGGCGAGGAAGGTCATTTCCTTGGCGATACCGAACCTTACGATGCGGTTATCCTCGATATCGGTCTGCCGGAACTCGATGGTATCAGCGTTGTCGAGAAGTGGCGCAGCAACGGCAAGGCAATGCCCGTGCTGATGCTGACGGCGCGCGACCGCTGGAGCGACAAGGTGGCGGGTATCGATGCCGGCGCCGACGATTATGTGGCCAAACCGTTTCATGTCGAAGAAGTGCTGGCGCGCGTTCGGGCATTGATCCGTCGTGCGGCCGGGCATGCCTCTTCCGAGATCGCCTGCGGGCCGGTTCGCCTGGATACCAAGGCTTCGAAGGCGACCGTCAACGGCGTGGCGATGAAGCTGACCTCGCACGAATTCCGGCTGCTGTCCTATCTCATGCACCACATGGGTGAAGTCGTGTCTCGCACCGAGCTGATCGAACACATGTACGACCAGGATTTCGACCGCGATTCGAACACGATCGAGGTTTTTGTCGGTCGTCTTCGCAAGAAGATCGGCGTCGACCTGATCGAAACCGTGCGTGGCCTTGGCTACCGCATGCAAGCGCCCGCCGATGCTGATTAGATCTGTCACCGCCCGCGTTCTTCTGCTCGCCACTGCGTGGTCTGCGGTTGCGCTTGTGGTGATCTCGATCGTTATCACCGCGCTCTACCGGCAGTCTTCGGAGCGCGCCTTTACCGATCTGTTGCGCGCGCAGCTTTACAACGTCATCAACTCGGTCGCGATTGGCGACGACAACAATATCACCGGCAGTCCGCAGCTGGGCGATCTGCGGTTTTCGCAACCGGAAACCGGCTGGTACTGGATCATCGAGCCGCTCGGCACATTCGCTTCGCAGCCGCTTTCCTCATCTTCGCTCGGGGCTTCGAACATTGCGGTGCCGACGATCCTGAAAGTGCCGTTCAACAATCGCTATGAACGGTTTTACCCGACCACCGATGCCTATGGAAACAATGTGCTGGTGGCGGAAACCGAGGTTGTGCTCGACGGCGAGGGCAGGGCGGCGCGCTTTCGCGTATCCGGCAACCTGAACGTGGTCGAGGACGATACCGCAGCCTTCAACCGCAGCCTCTACATCGCGCTGGTGATTTTCGGCGTATGCAGTCTGCTGGTCAACGGCGTTGCCATCCTGTTCGGTCTGCGGCCGCTGGATCAGGCGAGGCGCGCGCTGGAAAAGGTGCGGCGCGGACAGGCGGAACGGCTGGAGGGCGATTTTCCGCGCGAAATCCGGCCGCTGGCGGTGGAAACCAATGCGCTGATCGAAAGCAACAGGCGTATCGTCGAGCGGGCGCGCATGCAGGTGGGCAATCTGGCGCATTCGCTGAAGACGCCGATCGCCGTGCTGCTGAACGAATCGCGACTGCTGGACAAGGGCCATTCCGAACTGGTTCGCGGGCAGGCGGAGGCCATGCAGGGGCAGGTGCAATCCTATCTCAATCGCGCCCGTATCGCGGCCCAGCGGGAATCGCTTCTGGCGCGTACCGAGGTGGAGCCGGTGCTGGAGCGGCTGGTGCGCGTGATGCGCCGTCTCAACCCGGAAAAACTCTTCGAGCTTTCGGTGGCGCAAAGCGGGCTGGCGCTTGCCATGGAGCAGCAGGATGTCGAGGAAACCATCGGCAACCTTCTGGAAAACGCCGCACGCCATTCGGAACGGTCGGTGACCCTGACAGCCAGTTACGGCGGTGCGCCGGAAGGCGCAGAGCCAACCAAAAAGAACTGGATCGAGATCATTGTCGAGGATGACGGGCCGGGCCTGGAGCCGGACGAGATCAAGGAAGCGATGAAGCGTGGCCGGCGGCTGGATGAAAGCAAGCCGGGGACGGGGCTCGGGCTTTCCATCGTGCGGGAGATCACCTCCGAATATCAGGGCCAGATCGAGCTTTCCCGCGGTGAACGTGGTGGCTTGCGGGCGCGGCTGGTTTTGCCGGCCGTTGCCAAGGATGCCACCTGACAAAACGAAAATCGCCTCCGCCAAGTGTTGCGCGATACCCGCGCCTGTCATGAAATTGAGATGCAAAAGGGTAAATCTTCTGATTTTGCACCTCGACCGGCGGGCATAAAGCGCTAAATGATAAGCAGCGCACAAGGTCCACCGGAACGTTCGGCCGGCATGTGCGAAACCGTTCGATGATTGCCTAACCGGTTGGAGACGCATGCGCTTTCATTTTGCCCGAACTGCCGTTCTATCGCTTGTATCGGCTGGCTTGCTGGCAGGCTGCACGACCGCGGGCGGCAAGGCGCGGGTGTCTTCGGCATCCTACATTGCTGCCATGCAGGGCGGTGTGATTTCCCGCAGCGGCGTGGAGATCGACAACAGCGACAAGCAGCGGGCGCTCGAAGCGGAATATCGCGCGCTGGAAGGTTCGCCGGGCGGGCAGCCTGTGGTCTGGACCGGTGACGGTATCAAGGGGCAGGTTGTGGCCAACGCGCCCTTCCAGGTGGGCGCGCAGAATTGCCGCCAGTATACGCACACGATTACGCCGGAAGGTCGCGCCGAGGTGAAGGCGCGCGGCACGGCCTGCCGCAATGCCGATGGCACGTGGACGCCGCTGATCTGAGCGGAATTCCTGGATCGGCACCGGGTAGAGCGGGGCCGGCGCGGGCTTCCGTTGCGTTTTCGGCCAAACATCACGGTTATTTGAGACATCCTCCTTTGCCCGGTTTTGTTGTGTAAAACCCGGCTATGGCGGCCGTGTGGATTGCCGCCTGTCAATTTTGTTTGTCCCAAGTCAAAGGCAGGTATATTCGAACCGTTCTATAAGTGGGGCGAAGTCGGGGCGTGAGGCCTCAAATTCGCGTCAATGCGCGCCATGCAATTGGAATGCCTGGCCGCTTGCGGTAATGGGCGCCTATGTTGCTTTGGATTATTTTTGCCTGTCTGACGGCGGCCGTGGCCGCCCTTCTTATCCTGCCTTTGGCGCGTGGCGCCGAGCCGGTTGCCGATTCCGCCGAAGGGGAAGCGGCCGTTTATCGCGACCAGCTGCGTGAGCTGGAGCGCGACAAGGGGCTCGGCCTGATCGGCGACGAGGAGGCCGAATATGCCCGCGCCGAAATCGGTCGCCGGCTGATCGCCACCGCCGACAAGGACGCCAATGCCGCCGCTTCGCCGGCCAGGCGCCGGGCGTCGCTCGTCGTGCTCGCGGTCACGGTTTTCGTGCCGGCCGTCGGGCTCTGTCTTTACTTGGCGCTTGGCAGCCCGTGGCTGCCGGCGCAGCCGCTGGCCGCCAGGCTGGAAAACCCCGGCAACAATCTCGATCTTCTGGTTGCCAAGGCTGAGCGACATCTGGCGCTGAACCCCAATGACGGCAGCGGTTGGGATCTTCTGGCACCGATCTATTTCCGCACGCAGCGCATGGGCGATGCAGAAATGGCCTATCGCAATGCAATCCGGCTGATCGGCGAGAACCCGGAGCGGCTTTCCGGCCTCGGGGAAACGCTGGTGGCCGCCAGTGGCGGCATCGTGACCGAAGACGCGCGTTCGGCTTTCGAGGCGGCAGCAAAGCTTAGCCCGCAGGATGCACGTGTGCGTTTCTATCTGGCGCTGGCGCTGGAGCAGGCGGGCAAAAACGACGAGGCACGGGTCGCTTTCGAGGCCCTGGCCAAGGATGCGCCGCGTGGCGCGCCATGGGCGGCTCTCGTCAATGAGCATATCGCCAAGGTGGGCGGTACGGTCATCCCGCAGCTCGACAACAATGACGAGGCGGTTGCTGCCATCCAGTCCATGGGCGCCGACGACCAGCAGGCAGCCATCAGGGGCATGGTCGAGGCGCTGGCAACCCGCATGAGCCAGGAGCCCAACAATATTGCCGGCTGGATGCAGCTGGTTCGCTCCTATGCCGTGCTGGGCGACCGCCAGAAGGCTGGCGAAGCGCTGGCCAACGGCCTGAAGACATTTCCACCCAGCAGCAATGAAGGCGGACAACTGGTGGCGCTTGGCCGTGAGATCGGTATCGAGGCGCAAAACACTGCCGGCGAAGGAGCCAAGCCATGACCCGCAAACAGAAACGACTGGCGGTGATTGCCGGTGGCGTCGGCTTCATCATGGCGGCGGTTCTGCTTGTCATGTTCGCCTTCAGCCAGTCGGTCGCCTATTTCTTCATGCCAGGTGACCTGAAGACCGCGCAGATTTCCCCCGGCACCCGCATCCGTCTCGGTGGGCTTGTCGAAGAGGGATCGGTGAAGCGCGGCAATGGTTCGACCGTTTCCTTCGTGGTGACGGATGGTGAAAATACCGTGCCGGTCAGCTATACCGGCATTCTGCCCGACCTGTTTCGCGAGGGGCAGGGCGTTGTGACGGAAGGCGCATTCGACACGTCGCATGCTTTCGTGGCGGACTCCGTTCTTGCCAAGCATGACGAGAATTACATGCCCAAGGAAGTAGCCGACCGCCTGAAGAAGGACGGTGTCTGGGAAGACGGCAGCGGCAAGGGCATGGCTGCGCCCAAGGAAAAGTCATCACAGGAACAGCCGGCAAAGGTCGAGACCACGGGAGCGACAAAACCATGATCATCGAGATCGGTCATTTTGCTCTCGTGCTGGCGCTGGCCGTCGCACTGATCCTGTCCGTGGTGCCGTTGATCGGCGCTGCCCGCCGCGATAGCGCGATGATGGCGCTGGCGCCGGCCGGTTCGCTCGTCCTGTTCGCTCTGGTGGCATTTTCATTCGGCGTGCTGACCTGGGCCTATGTGGTTTCCGATTTTTCGGTCAAAAACGTCTGGGAAAATTCCCACTCGATGATGCCGCTCCTCTACAAATACACCGGTGTCTGGGGCAATCACGAAGGCTCGATGCTGCTGTGGCTGCTGATCGTGGTTCTGTTCAGCGCCCTTGTCGTGATGTTCGGCAAGAACCTGCCGGAAACCTTGAAGTCCAATGTTCTGGCCGTGCAGGCATGGATCGCCTCGGCCTTCCTGTTCTTCATCCTCCTGACCTCCAACCCGTTCCTGCGCCTGAACCCTGCGCCGGCCGAGGGGCAGGATCTCAACCCGATCCTGCAGGATTTCGGGCTCGCCATCCATCCGCCGCTTCTCTATCTCGGGTATGTCGGCTTTTCCGTCTGTTTTTCCTTTGCCGTTGCGGCGCTGATCGAGGGGCGCATCGACGCTGCCTGGGCGCGCTGGGTGCGGCCGTGGACGCTGGCCGCATGGACGTTCCTGACCGCCGGCATCGCCATGGGTTCATACTGGGCCTATTACGAACTCGGCTGGGGTGGCTGGTGGTTCTGGGATCCGGTTGAAAACGCCTCCTTCATGCCGTGGCTGGCCGGGACCGCGCTTCTGCATTCGGCGCTTGTCATGGAAAAACGCGAGGCGCTGAAGATCTGGACCGTGCTTCTGGCGATCATGACGTTTTCGCTGTCGCTGCTCGGCACCTTCCTCGTTCGCTCGGGCGTTCTCACCTCGGTGCATGCGTTTGCCACGGACCCGTCGCGCGGTATCTTCATTCTCGGCATCCTGACGCTGTTCATCGGTGGCGCCTTCATGCTGTTTGCGTGGCGTGCGCCGCGGCTGAAAAGCGGCGGCCTGTTCCAGCCGATCTCGCGTGAGGGCGCGCTGGTTCTCAACAACCTGATCCTGACGGTCTGCTGCGCGACCGTGCTGACCGGCACGCTTTATCCGCTGGTGCTGGAAACGATGACCGGCGAAAAGATTTCCGTCGGAGCGCCGTTCTTCAATCTCACGTTCGGCCTGCTGATGGTTCCGCTTTTGCTGGCAGTGCCGTTCGGCCCGCTTCTGGCATGGAAACGTGCGGACCTGATGGGCGCGATGCAGCGGCTTTATGCGGTGATCGGCTTCGCTTTCGTGGCGGGTCTCGTTCTCTACTATATCGAAAACGGCGGGCCGGTGATGGCGGCGGCGGGTCTGGCCATGGCCTGTTACCTGATGCTCGGCGCGCTGGCCGATCTCTGGTACCGCGCCAATTTCGGCAAGCTGGCGTTCAATGTCGCGTGGCGTCGCCTGATCGGCCTGCCGCGTTCGGCCTTCGGCACGGCGCTGGCGCATTTCGGGCTTGGCGTGACGGTGCTCGGCATCATTATCGTTTCCACCTACGAGACGGAAACCGTGCTCGAGATGAAGCAGGGCGCGACAGCAGAAGCCGGTGGCTACAGCCTCGTCTTCGACGGCATGCGCCATGCGGCGGGTCCGAACTATACCGACGATCAGGGGCATTTCACCATCAGCAAGGATGGCGTCGTTGTGGCCGACACGTGGTCTTCCAAACGGCTTTATACCGCGCGCCGCATGCCGACCACCGAAGCCGGTATCGTCACCTTCTGGTTCAGCCAGCTTTACGTTTCGCTGGGCGACGCGATGACCGATGGCGGCATGGTGGTGCGCATCTGGTGGAAGCCGTTCATCCTGTGCATCTGGGGCGGTTGTCTGATCATGATGCTCGGCGGCTTCGTTTCGCTTTCCGACCGCCGCCTGCGCGTCGGTGCGCCGAGCCGCAAGGCCAAGGTTGCCAAGCCGGTGACGCCGGTGATGGAGCCTGCCGAATGATGCGCCGGTTTCTCCTTGTCGCCTTCATGCTGTTCAGCGCGCTGCCGGCCTTTGCCGTCAACCCCGACGAGGTTTTGAAGGATCCGGTTCTGGAAGAGCGGGCGAGAAACCTTTCGGCGCATCTGCGCTGCATGGTCTGCCAGAACCAGTCTATCGACGACAGCAATGCCGAGCTTGCCAAGGACCTGCGTGTGCTGGTGCGCGAACGGCTGACCGATGGCGACAGCGACGAGCAGGTGCTGGATTACGTGGTGTCGCGTTACGGCGAGTTCGTGCTGTTGAAGCCACGTCTGAGTGCCAAGACGATCGCGCTCTGGTCGGCGCCCGTCGCACTGCTGTTGATCGGTGCGCTGACGATGATCCTGTTCGTGCGCAGCCGTCCACCGCTGAAGACGGTGACGCCGTTATCCGATGAGGAGAAGGCACGGATCGACGAGTTGTCGAAGGGATAATTCTTCAACTCGGGCAGAACCGCTATACGCTTTTGCGTGACATGCTTTGGAAACAGAAACGCCGCGTGGCTGATGCACGCGGCGTTTCTGTTTATTCGTTTGCGGATTTGAGGGCGGTCAGGCGACCTTCAGCATCGAGGCTGCAGCGCCCGGCACTTCCGTATGCGGCAGGTACAGCGACTGGCGGCCGTATCCACGCGCATCCGTGCCGCGGGTGGCGGCGTCCGAGCCGGGTTCGCGCACCCATTTGCGGCGGTTGAGCTTGAAGCGCCTGACGAGCGTTTCCAGTTCGGTTGCGCCATTGGCCAGCGCGCCGGCGATGGCGCTCATGTTGGAGACCATGGCGGCATTTTCCTGGGTCATCTTGTCCAGCGAGGAGACCGCCGAATTGATCTCGCCGAGGCTGGTCGACTGTTCCGAGGCGGCGACTGCGATCGCTTCGATGTTGGTGTCGATCGACTGGACGTAACGTTCGATATCCTTCAGGGCATCGCCGGTCGCGCCGACGAGGCGGACGCCTTCCTGCACTTCCCGTGAGGAATTGAGGATGAGGCCCGAGATTTCCTTGGCGGCCGATGCCGAGCGCTGGGCGAGTTCGCGGACTTCCTGTGCGACGACGGCAAAACCCTTGCCTGCCTCACCCGCGCGCGCTGCCTCGACGCCGGCATTGAGAGCCAGCAGGTTGGTCTGGAAGGCGATCTCGTCGATCACGCCGATGATGTTGGAGATTTCCTTCGACGCCGCCTCGATGCGGTCCATGGCGTTGACCGTGGAGGTGACGACTTCGACCGACTTGGTGGCGGCAGAACGGGCGTCGATAACGAGCTTGCGGGCTTCCGCAGTGCGTTCCGACGACTGGCCAACGGTGACGGTGATTTCTTCGAGTGCGGCCGATGCCTGTTCCAGTGCCGCTGCCTGCTGTTCGGAACGGCGGGCGATGCCATCGGCGCTTTCGCTCATCTCGCCGCTCTTCGTCGACAGCATGGTCGTCTGCGCGAGAACCTGTTCGAGCGTCTGCTGGAACTTCGCCAGCGATTCGTTGAAGTCGTGACGCAGGTGGTCGAATTCCGGCACGAAGGGATCATCGATGGTGAAGCGGATGTTGCATTCGGCCAGACGCTGCAGGCCGGCGCCGATCTCCTGAAGGGCGCGCACACGGCCGGTGACATCGGTTGCGAACTTCACGACCTTGAAGACCTTGCCGTCGTCATCGAGGATCGGATTGTAGGTTGCCTGAATGAAGATGGCGTTGCCCGATTTGTCGAAACGCTTGAATTCGTCGTTGAAGAACTCGCCAGCGGCCAGACGCGGCCAGAATTCCGCATATTGGCGGGTGCCGACATAGGCCGGCTCGCAGAACATGCTGTGATGTTTGCCGACGATCTCATCCAGAGAATAACCAAGAGCGCCAAGGAAATTGGAGTTGGCGGTGAGGATCTTGCCGTCGGGCGTGAACTCGATCATCGCCTGGGCACGCTCGAGAGCGACAAGCTTCCCGTCGCTTTCCAGGCTGTGAAGCTTGCTGGCTGTAATATCCGTGGCGATCTTGACGATCTTGACCACCTTGTCGCCGCGCATCACCGGATTATAGGACGCCTCGATCCAGATTTCCTGCCCGGTCTTGGAGAACCGCTTGTACTGGCTGCGGTCGAACTTGCCGGCCGCGAGCTTCTTCCAGAAGGCTGCATAAGCCGGCGACTGGGCTTCCTTCGGGTCGACAAAGATACGGTGATGCTTGCCGACGATTTCCTCGCGGGAATAACCGACCGCCGAACAGAAATTGGCGTTGGCATCGATAATGGTGCCATCCGGTTTAAAGGAAATAATTGCTTGCGAACGGTTGAATGCGTCCAGAACATCCGACGCATCACCGCCAAGAAAAGACCTGAAGCTCACGAAAATCTCCGACAAATAAAATTTTCCAAGAATATTTAGAAAAGTAATTAATTCGACGTTACGAACTCGCTCATTAAACGACGATTTTATCGTTATATTTCTAAAGCTTATATCGTTAAAACGTGTCTCGATATCAGGTATAGCGGTATCTACGCCGGCGGTTGTCGACGACATTCTCTTCGCAGCTTCTTTCCCTGCCTTTTTGACGCTTGTCATATCCTTGATCGGATAGGCCTCGCTGGATGCCCGCCTGCTCGAGGCAAAAAGCCGGCGCGCCAAAAAAATTTCGAATCCCTCTTGTCAAACAACGACATATCGATTTAGAATAATTCTAATATTATGAATGCGGGCCTCAAGTTTGAACCCGCGAACCAAGAGGAAAAGCGATATGTCGAATACTGCTGCTTGCAAGGCCTGCTCTTTTTATGAAGATCACATCGTAAACGCCGGCGCTGCTGCCGAGGACGCTGGTCTCTGTCGTTTCAACCCGCCGGTTTCGCAGCCGGATGCCAACGCCCGCGGCCTGTGGCCGGTCGTTGCCGCCAATGACTGGTGCGGCCAGTTCGACGAAGAAGGTGCTGCTGCCTAATTCAGGCGCCGCTGGAAGATTTGCGAAAGGGGCGGGCCATTGGCTCGCCCTTTTTCATTTCCGCTTTGTAGAAGCGGCCTGCGAAAGTTCCTCGCGCTGACGGATGGCCGCAACATCGATAGTCTCAGGGATCAAAACGGCGGCAGGTTTTGCGCGCCCCTCTGCAATCGCAAGCGCCTCTTCGGCACTCTGTATAAGTTCCTTTCCGAAATTCATGACCTGTCCTTTCTTCGTCTGAAGGCATCTGGCAGAGATTAAAACATTACCAACAATTCATGCGGCGGACACGTGCAGTTAAGGTCGCGGCTCTTATATCTTTTCTCATCCACCGCAGCCGTCCCCTCCGGCGCACCAATTTGAAGAGAAGAAGGTACCACCATGCTCAAGAGCAAAATCGGCCGCCCGTCGCTGAAGACAGTCCTCCAGACCACCACTGTTGCAGGACTTGCCGCAGTCATGCTTTCGACCGGTATTCCCGCCCAGGTCGTAAGTTCCTTTGCCGCGCCGGTCTCCGTGACTGCGCCGCAGGTTCCGAGCTTTTCCGACGTCGTTTCGGCCGTTTCGCCCGCCGTCGTTTCGGTTCGTGTCCAGTCCGATACCGAAACCGCTTCCAATGATGAGCGCGGCGGCGGCAACGGTTTTTCCTTTGGTGGCCGTGGTTTTGAAAACCTTCCGGAAGACCATCCGCTGAAGCGTTTCTTCCGCGAATTCGGTGGCCAGGACGGTCCGCAGGCTGGTCCGCGCGGTCGTGATCGCGCCGAACGTGGCGGTCCGCGTCCGCATCACCTGCGTCCGACCGCACAGGGCTCCGGCTTCTTCATTTCCGAAGACGGTTATGTGGTCACCAACAATCACGTCGTCTCCGACGGTTCGGCCTATACGGTGGTGCTGAACGACGGCACCGAACTGGATGCCAAGCTGATCGGCAAGGACAGCCGCACCGATCTCGCCGTCCTGAAGGTCGATGCTTCCAGCCGCAAGTTTACCTATGTCAACTTCGCAGATGACAACAAGACGCGCGTTGGCGACTGGGTTGTTGCTGTCGGTAACCCGTTCGGCCTCGGTGGCACGGTGACGGCCGGTATCGTTTCGGCGCGTGGCCGCGACATCGGCTCCGGTCCCTATGACGACTTTATCCAGGTGGATGCCGCCGTCAACCGTGGCAATTCGGGTGGCCCGACCTTCAACCTCAATGGCGAAGTGGTCGGCATCAACACCGCGATCTTCTCGCCATCGGGTGGCAATGTCGGTATCGCATTTGCCATTCCCGCCTCGACCGCCAAGGACGTCGTGGCCGACCTGATGAAGGACGGCAAGGTTGAGCGCGGCTGGCTCGGTGTGCAGATCCAGCCGGTGACCAAGGATATTGCCGAAAGCCTCGGCCTGACCGAGCCGAAGGGTGCGCTGGTCGTTGCCCCGCAGGAAGGTTCTCCGGGCCTGAAGGCCGGTATCAAGCAGGGTGACGTGATCACCGCCGTCAATGGCGACCCGATCAACGATGCCCGCGATCTGGCCAAGAAGGTTGCGGGTTTTGCCCCGAACACCAAGGTCGAGCTTTCGATCTGGCGTAACGGCAAGTCGCAGTCGGTTCCGGTGACGCTTGGCAACATGGCCGCCGATGAGGCCGTCAAGGCAGACAATTCCGGCGAGGAAGACACCAAACCTTCGACCGAACAGGCCCTGGAAACCCTCGGCATGAGCGTCCAGCCTGCCGAGAGCGGTACGGGCCTCACCATCACCGATGTCGATCCGGACTCCGAGGCTGCCTCGCGCGGCGTCAAGGAAGGTGAGACGATTACCTCGGTCAACAACCAGGAAGTCTCTTCCGCCACGGAGCTGAACAAGGTGATCGACCAGGCCAAGAAGGACGGCCGCACCCGTGCGCTGTTCCAGATCGAAGCCAATGGATCGAGCCGCTTTGTGGCGCTGCCGATCAACGAAGGCTGATTTCCTCAGTCTTGACGTGAAACGGGGGCGTCCGAACGGAGATGGTTCGGGCGCCTTTCTTGTTTAAGGGAGCAGGGTCGATGGACATCAATCGCGATCAGGATGTGGGGACTGAGAAATCCGGTTTTACCGAAAGCCCGGCCGAGGCTATGGTCCCGCACATGAAGATTCTGGTGATTGAAGACGATCTCGAAGCCGCCGCCTATATGACGAAGGCTTTTCGCGAAACCGGCATTGTGGCGGACCACGCCAGCGATGGCGACAGCGGCTTGTTCATGGGCACGGAAAACGCCTATGACGTGATGGTCATCGACCGCATGCTGCCACGGCGCGACGGGCTTTCGGTGATTTCCGAACTCAGGAAACGCGGTATCAACACGCCGGTGCTGATCCTGTCCGCTCTGGGGCAGGTGGATGACCGTGTGACGGGCCTGCGCGCCGGTGGCGACGATTATCTGCCGAAACCTTACGCTTTCTCCGAGCTTCTGGCCCGCGTCGAGGTTCTGGGCCGCCGCAAGGGCACGCCGGAACAGGACATGGTCTACCGGGTCGGCGACCTCGAACTCGACCGCCTCTCCCATGAGGTGAAGCGGGCGGGCAAGGAAATCCTGCTGCAGCCGCGCGAATTCCGCCTGCTCGAATATCTGATGAAGAATGCCGGCCAGGTGGTGACCCGCACCATGCTTCTCGAACACGTCTGGGATTATCACTTTGACCCTCAGACGAATGTCATCGACGTGCATGTCTCGCGGCTGCGCTCGAAGATCGAGAAGGATTTCGACAAGCCGCTGCTCAAAACCATTCGCGGCGCCGGCTACATGATCAAGGACGAGGCGTGAAACGCTTTTTGACGAGGCTTCGGCTGATGTTCCGCTCGACGGCCGTGCGTCTGTCGGGCCTCTATATTCTCCTGTTTGCGCTTTGTGCCGCCTTTCTGGTTTTTTACGTGACGGCGATGTCGGAACGGCTGCTTGTGCAGCAGACGCGGCAGACGGTGCAGGAGGAAATCGACGATATCCAGCGCGCCTATAATCGTGGCGGGGTGAATCTGCTCCTGCGCATCATGGAGCGTCGCGCCCGCCAGCCGGGCGCCAATCTCTATGTCATCGCCGGGCCGAATGGTGAAATGCTGGCGGGCAATGTCGCTTCCGTGCAGCCAGGCGTGCTGGAGACGATGGGCTGGACAGATACGCCCTTCACCTACGAACCCTATTCGGAATCACCGCGGCCCGGACGGCATCTGGCCATCGCCAACGTGCAGCAGCTGGATAACGGATTGCGGATGATGGTGGGGCGCGATCTCGGCGATCCGAGCCGCTTCCGATATATCGTGCGTCAGGCACTGATGGTGGCGTTGACGATCATGGGCGTCGGGGCTCTGATCATCTGGTTCGGTATTGGCCGCAATGCCTTGAAACGCATCGACCGGATGTCGGCGGCGAGCCAGAAGATCATGGCGGGCGACCTGTCGCAGCGCCTGCCGGTGGGCCGTTCGGGCGACGAATTCGATCGGCTGTCGGATTCGCTCAACGCCATGCTGGGGCGGATCGAGAAGCTGAACGAGGGGCTGCGTCAGGTTTCCGACAACATTGCCCACGACCTGAAGACACCGCTGACGCGATTGCGCAACAAGGCTGCCGATGCGCTGGGCGAAAACGACGACACCGTGCGGCGCAATGCGCTGGAAGGGATCATCGGCGAATCCGACCAGCTGATCCGCACCTTCAACGCGCTTTTGATGATTTCGCGTGTCGAGGCAGGCTCCATTGCCGCCGAGATGACGCCTGTCGACCTGTCCGCGATATCCGCCGACAGCGCCGAACTTTACGAGCCGGTGGCAGACGAGGCGGGACTGGTGCTGACGACGGAGATCGAACCGGATCTGACCGTCAACGGCAATCGCGAACTGATCGGCCAGGCGATTTTCAACCTCATCGACAATGCCATCAAATATGCGACTGACGCCGATGGTGAGCCGAAGATCGTGGTGAAGCTGGTGAAGGCCGGCGACGGATTGCGGCTTTCCGTTTGCGACAACGGGCCGGGCATTCCGGCCGCCAAACGCGAGGCGGTGAAGAAGCGTTTCGTGCGTCTGGACGAGAGCCGCTCGAAGCCGGGGACGGGTTTGGGTCTTTCGCTGGTGGAAGCCGTGATGGAACTGCATGGCGGTACGCTGGAGCTTTCCGCCACCAATGGCGATGACGCCGCCGTGCCGGGGCTGACGGTGACGATGGTGTTTCCGCTGGTGAAATAACTTGGAATTCCTGCTTGAGGCAGGGTTCGCCCATTGAACGCGACGGTGAGCCTAGCTGATCTCCCTCCTTGTGGGGGAGATGCCCGGCAGGGCAGAGGGGGTAATCCTGGCGCACATGCTGCTTTCGTTTTCTCTGCCGCACCGTCGCCACCCCCCTCTGTCAGCTTCGCTGACATCTCCCCCACAAGGGGGGAGATCGAAGGGAGCAAGCGGCACTCCCCCGATCCCGTATGCAAGTCCTGCGTTCAAAACGCGGGGAAGGTCGCGGTAGGGGGATGAGGGGTGGCGCGGCAGGTGTTATAGGCTGATGGCAGGGAGTAACCAGGAGGTGCCCATGTCGCAGACCAAAAACCGGCTTGATACGGTGAAGGCGGATGTGATCCAGCCGTTCAACAAGACGGAAGCCAAAACGGCCAATGCGGCGTTGAAGGAGATGGCTGCGAGCGAGCAAGCCATTGCCGCACTTCTGGCAGGGGACGTTGCGGTGAAGGATTTCGTCGTTTCCGCCTTCAGCCTGTCGCCCTACCTGCGCGAAACGGCGACGATTACCCCTTCCATTCTGACCGCCGCCATCAGCGAGCCGCTTGAGCCGCTGCTGGAGCGGCTGGTGGCACGAGCCCGCAATTGCTGGCGACCGCGTGACGATGGCGCCATTCCCACCGAAGCAGAGGTGATGGTGGCCTTGAGGCGCGCCAAACGCGAGGCGAGTTTCGTGATCGCCATGGCCGATCTGGCGCGGCTGTTTTCCGCTTTCGACACGACACGCTGGCTGACGGCCCTGGCCGATGCAGCCGTTGCGGCGGCGATCGATCATCTGCTTTTGAACGCCCATGGTGCGGGCAAGCTGAAACTTGTCGATGCCGATGAACCGAGCCGGGCAAGCGGGCTTGCGGTGATCGGCATGGGCAAGCATGGCGCCGGCGAGCTCAACTATTCTTCCGATATCGATATCGTCGTGTTTTACGATACGGCCTCCGCCACCTTGCCGGATCCGCTGGACGCTTCGGAAACCTATGGGCGGATGATGCGCAGGCTGGTGCGCATCCTGCAGGAGCGCACCGGCGAAGGGTATGTGTTTCGCACTGACCTGCGTTTGCGGCCCGACCCCGGCTCCACGCCGCTTGCCGTCTCCATGGATGCGGCGATGATCTACTACGAGGGCAGGGGTCAGAACTGGGAGCGCGCAGCCTATATAAAGGCGCGGCCGGTGGCTGGCGATATCCCGGCCGGGACGCTGTTCCTGAAACAGTTGCAGCCCTTCGTGTTCCGCAAATATCTGGACTACGCGGCGATTGCCGATATCCATGGCATCAAGCGGCAGATCCATGCGCATAAGGGCTATGGCGACATTGCCGTGAAGGGCCATGACGTCAAACTCGGACGTGGCGGCATTCGCGAGATCGAGTTCTTCGTGCAGACGCAGCAACTGATTGCCGGTGGACGTATGCTTGCCCTGCGCTCGGGCCGCACCGACGAGACGCTGGCGGCGCTTGCAGAGGCGCGCTGGATCACGCCTGTGGTGGAACGCGAGCTGACCGCCGCCTACTGGTTCCTGCGCGATGTGGAACATCGCATCCAGATGGTGCGCGACGAACAGAGCCACAAACTGCCGACGACGGAAGCCGAACTGAAACGCATCGCCCTGATGATGGGGTTTGCCGATGTTGCCGGTTTTTCCGGTCGCGTCGATACGGTTCTGAGAACCGTCGAGCGGTGTTATGCGCGCCTGTTCGAAAAGGAGGCGGAGGGTGGTGAAGAGAAGATCACGCTGAGTTTCGGCGGCGGTCAGGATGATCCGAAAACGCTGGAATGGTTGAAAAATGCCGGTTTCGAGCGCCCATCGGATATGTCCGGCGTAATCCGCGGCTGGTATGCGGGTCGGTATCGAGCCATGCAATCGGGCAAGGCGCGCGAGCGGCTGACCGCATTGATGCCCGAACTGTTGAAGGCCTTCGCGGACGGCAAAAGACCGGATGATGTTCTTCTGCGTTTCGACAGTTTTCTGAGCGGTCTGCCGGCCGGTATCCAGCTCTTTTCGCTTCTGGGCAACAATCCGGCCGTGCTGTCGCTGCTGGTCACCATTCTGTCTTCCGCCCCCAGAATGGCCGATATCATCGCGGCGCGTCCGCATGTCTTTGACGGGCTGCTCGATCCGCGGCTGATGGCGGAAATGCCGACGCGGGCGGACATGGCCGCGCGGCTCTCAACCTTTCTCCAGAACGCCAGCCACCATGAGGATGTGCTCGACCGGTTGCGCATCTTTGCCGCCGAACAACGGTTCCTGATCGGCATCCGGCTTTTGACCGGGGCGATTTCGGCCGATGTGGCGGCGCGCGGCTTTACCGAACTGGCCGATCTTCTGATCGAGCAGGCGCTTTCCGCCGTTATCCGCGAAATGGAAGCGGCGCATGGACAATATCCGGGCGGGCGGGTGATCGTGCTCGGCATGGGCAAGCTCGGCAGCTTCGAACTGAGCGCCGGGTCCGATGTCGATATCATCCTGCTTTACGACTACGACGACACCGTCGACGAATCTTCAGGGCCGAAACCGCTCGATTCCATGCGCTATTTCTCGCGGCTGACGCAGCGGCTGATCGCAGCACTTTCGGCGCCGACGGCTGAGGGTGTGATCTTCGAGGTCGATCTGCGCCTGCGCCCCTCCGGCAACAAGGGGCCGGTGGCGACGCGGATCAACGCATTTGGCAAATACCAGCGTGAAGAGGCCTGGACCTGGGAACATCTGGCGCTGACGCGCGCGCGGGTGATTTGCGGCGACGACAGCCTGCGCGGCGAGGCCGATGCAATCATCGACGAGGTGTTGGGCCAGAAACGCGATATTGCAAAGGTGACGGCCGAAGTTGCCGAGATGCGGGCGCTGATCGCTCAGGAAAAACCGCCGAAGGACATCTGGGATTTCAAGCTGATTGCCGGCGGCCTCGTCGATATCGAGTTCATCGCGCAATATTTGCGGCTGATCGCGCCGGCGCGCGGGGAAGCTATCGATACGGGCAGTTTGAGCACGTCCGAAGCCTTGAAGGCGCTGGGCGAGCGGATGATGGCGCCGGGCGATCTCGACACTGCTCTGGAAGCGCTCGGTCTGTTCACGGCGTTGTCGCAGACGGTGCGCCTGTGCATCGACGGCGATTTCAATCCGCGCGAGGCCCCTCAGGGGCTGATCGAACAGCTGTGCCGGGCGGGCGACTGCGCCGACCTTAAAATGCTGGAGGGCGAGGTAAAGCGGTTTTCCAAGGCGGGGCGGGAGATTTTTGGGCGGGTGGTGAAGTCGGGAACGCTTTAGCGGGGAGTATTGTGAGTGGGATGATGCGGGAGATCCGGTCGGACCATCTGCGGCACCGTTGCATACCCCCCTCTGTCACCTTGCGGTGACATCTCCCCCCACAAGGGGGGAGATCGAAGGGAGTTCGCGGCGATGCCTCAATTCCATAGGCGATAGCGGCAGATTTTGGCTGTAAAAGGACGTCGCTTTCCCAGACCGTTCGACGTTGCGTTGCCTTACCCTGCGCGCTTCTGCATGGTCAGCGCCGGCAGTTTCCGGTGGGGGATGAACAGCGAGACGACCGTGCCCTTGGCCATGCGCGAGCGGATGCGCATGCGTCCGCCATGGAGCGCTACCAGCGAGCGGGAGATGGCAAGCCCGAGACCCGAGCCGCCCTTGCTCTTGGCGTATTGGCTTTGAACCTGTTCGAAGGGCTGACCGATCTTGCTCATGGCTGCCTTCGGGATGCCGATGCCGGTATCGGCGATGGTCAGCATCAGGCCTTTTTCCGCGCGATGGGCCCGCAGTTCCACATGGCCGCCCTTGTCGGTGAATTTTACCGCATTGGACAGAAGGTTGAGCAGGATCTGCTTCATGGCGCGGCGGTCGCCGACCATGGACAGGCTGTCGGCGAGACGATGGTTGAAGCTGACGCCCTTTTCCTGCGCGAGGATGGCGGTGAGACGCAGGCTTTCCTCGATCAGCGGCGCAAGATCCATGCGCTCCGCCTGCACCATCATGTGGCCGGCCTCGATCTTCGACATGTCGAGGATGTCGTTGATGACGTTCAGAAGATGTTTGCCACTGTCGTGGATGTCGCGGGCATATTCGCTGTATTTCGGTGAGCCGACAGGGCCGAACATGCCGTTCACGAGAACCTCGGAAAAACCGAGAATGGCGTTGAGCGGCGTACGCAGCTCGTGGCTCATATTGGCGAGGAATTCCGACTTCGCCTTGTTGGCGGCCTCCGCGCGGTCTTTCTCGGCCTGATAATTGCTGTTGGCCATGGAAAGCTCGGCCTTCTGGCGCTCCAGCTTCTTTTGCGAGGAAGACAGGTCGCCAATGGTCGCCATCAGGCGGCGTTCGCTTTCGCGCAGACGTTCCTGGTTGCGTTTGAGAAGCGAAATATCCGTGCCGACCGAAACCATGCCGCCATCGCGGGTGCGGCGTTCGTTGATCTGCAGCCAGCGGCCATCGGCAAGCTGGACTTCGGTGGTACGCGAAAAGCCGCTGATATCGGGATCGGCAACCCGGCGCTCCACCACCGGGCGGGCGGCGGCAAGCATCAGCTTGCTGCGCTCGGTGCCGGGCACGAGAACGTTGTCGGGCAGACCATAGGCCTGCTGATAGTGCTCGTTGCACATCACCAGACGATCGTTCTTGTCCCAGAGCACAAAGGCTTCCGAGGTGCATTCGATGGCATCGGCGAGACGCTGGTCGGCTTCGGCATAACGTTGGGCGAGACGGTGCTGTTCGGTGACATCCATGGCTATGCCGATGACGTGGGTCTTGCCCTGGCCTGTTTCCATCACCTGTGCGCGGGCGCGCATCCAGACATAGTGACCGGCCGCATGGCGCATGCGAAAAACCTGATCGATCTGCTTGGCATTGCCGCGACCGACGGCGCGGGCAAGCGAAAACAGGTTGCCGTCCGCCGGGTGCATCATCCGGGCGGCATCGCTGAAGGACAGCATGTTATCGCCCGGCGGCAGGCCGAGCATTTCATACATCGAACGCGACCAGTAGAGCCGGCGATTGGGCAGATCGAAATCCCACAGACCGCAGCGGCCGCGCGAAAGCGCCGTTTCGACACGCAGGTTGGATTCGAGGAAGATTTCGTCAGCATCGCGCGCGCGCTTCACCTGCATGTAATAGGCGTAAAGCACGACCAGCAGGATGGCGGAAATGCCGGCAAACAGCGTGACGTTGAGCGAGACCTGCTGGCGCCAGAGCGCATTGGCGGCAACCAGCGACTGGGCGGAAACGATGAGGCTGCCATCGGTGCCGACCGGGCGGATGGCGGCGTAAAGGGGCATCTCGTCGAACACGGTTTCGATGATGCCGTCCTGATCGTCGAAACGGCGCACGGTCGCGGTTTCCGGCAGGAGGGAATCGAGGCGGCGGCCGATATAGGGCGCAGCTTCCGGCGAACCGCCGAAGATCTTTCCGGCGGCGTTGACGAACATCACGAAAGCGCCCGGCTCGAACCGGTCCTTCGGCAGAAAGGCAAACAGACGGGCCTCGGCGGCGGCGCGGTCATTGGCGGCAAAGCTGCCGGCATTGCCGGAAAAGGCGGCGCTGGCGGTCGCGGCGACAAGACGCGTCGTTTCGCGCGATGTGCCCTGCATGCGATCATGCTCCGACACCAGCGCCAGAAGGCGCGAGGCGGCGATGACCATCAGGAAGGCCATGATCAGAAGCGGAATGGAGCGCTTGAGAAAAAGCTCGGCGCGCGGGATGCGGCTGGACAGGATCGGGCGCAGGGAAAGACCCGCACTGCCGGACAAGGCGCTGCGCAGAGCCGTGAAGACAGGAATTTTGAGACGCAGCCGTTCATCGGCCGCGGTTGCCCGCTGCACGTTCGCCATGGTGACCGTTTTATCCCTCGTGGTGATTCGCAATGCCGCTCGCGAACAGCATGCAGTGAATCATTAGTGATTCTTCATGTCCAGAGGAGCGGTAATAAAATTTTAACGAATTGATTCCGTTGTGATTCTGAGTGTTTTTCTCGCGCCCTTGCAGAAGTAAGCGATTTTCCTTACGTTGATGTCGAGCAAAGGGAGGTCCGCATGTCCGCGCTTTTGAGAAAAGTCAGCACGATTACCGAAAAAGGGCAGGTAACGATCCCGAAGCCCGTTCGGGATGCGCTTGGCTTGGAATATGGCGGTCGTGTTGCGTTCTGTATCGACGAAAACCGCCATGTCTCTGTCGAGCGCGACAACAGTGGTGACGAAGATCCGTTGATCGATAAATTCCTGGTGTTTCTGGCACAGGACATGGAACGGCACCCTGAGCGCATTTCGGGTTTCCCCGTTGATCTGCGTAACCGTATGTATGCCCTTGTCGAGGGCATGAGTGTGGACCCTGATGATCCGATCGAAGGTGATGTGGCACTCTGACCGATGCTTGTCATCCACGGCTGGACCATTCTTGCACATCCCCTTTTGCTCGATCAGATGGAGAAGTTGACGTCGACCGTGGAGCAATTGGCGAGGGCAAAACCCGGCAGCTATCGCCAGAACGCCAACACCAAGCTTCTGGCGGCACTGGTGACGTTGATCTTCGAAAAAATCCCGCAGGATCCGGCGTCGGTAGCCTATGTTCAGGGCAAGACGCTGGGGACCGACCGGCGCTACTGGTTTCGAGCCAAATTCGGAGCAGGGCGGTTTCGGTTGTTCTTTCGCTACAGCAGCCAAGCCAAGGTGATCATTTTTGCCTGGGTGAATGACGAAAACACGCTGCGCACCTATGGCTCGAAAACGGATGCCTATGCGGTTTTCAGGGCCATGCTCGATGACGGAAATCCACCGGACGATTGGGCGCAATTGCTGAAGGCGGCATCCGGTTCAGCGGCCGAAAAGAGGCTCGAGCAGGCGTTTCGAAAGAATTCGGAGCTGGAGGCATAAGCCGTTCCGCAAACGAACAACGCCGGGGACATGCCCCGGCGTCGAGTTCGTTCTGATCCGAAAACAATCAGGCCTTCAGCATGCGCTCGACGATGTCGCGGACATCGGTGGAGAGCTGCGGTGCGCGTTCGATCTCCATCAGTGCCGCACGGGCGTGGTCGGCACGGGCCGATTCCAGCGAGCGCCAGGAGCGCATCGAGGTGAGGATGCGGGCCGCCAGCTGCGGGTTCTTCGGGTCGATGGCAAGGATCTGGGCTGCGAGGAGACGATACCCTTCGCCATCGGCGCGATTGAAGCCGGTGGCGTTGGAGAAGGCGAAGGCTCCAACCAGCGAGCGAACGCGGTTCGGGTTGTTCGCGTTAAACTTTTCGTCTTCCATCAGCGCCTTGACGCGGGCAAGCGCATCTTCACCCGGAATGGTCGCCTGGATCAGGAACCACTTGTCGATAACGAGAGGATTGTCGGCAAAACGCTTGGCGAAGGTAGCGAGCGCGTCCTTCGCCTCGGTCGATGCCGGGAAACGATGGGCGAGCAATGTCAGCGCCTGGGCAAGGTCCGTCATGTTGTCGGCCTTGGCAAAAGCTTCCGCTGCGCGGGCGGGCGTATTTTCGGCGAGTGCCAGGTAGCTGAGAGCGGCATTGCGCAGCGAGCGCTTGCCGGCGCTGTCGGCATCCGGCGTGAACGCGCCTTCGACGCGCATCTCTTCGGTCAGAGACAGGAACGTGTCGCGACCGGCCTCTGCGATTGCGGCCAGAACGGCCTGACGACCGGTATGGATGGCGTCGGGATCGTTATTACCGCCAAGCTCGCGGGCGATATCGGATTCGCTTGGCAGCGTCAGCGCCTGGGCGCGGAAGGCCGGTTCAAGCTTGGCATCGGCCGCGGCTTCGAGAAGCGCCGCGACAAAAGCCTGATCGACCGTGACCGGCTTGCCTTCGCGGGCATCGCGGCTGGCCTGGATGAGGTTGGGCAGCGCAAGATCGGTCAGTGCCTGCCAACGCGAGAACAGGTCGGTGTCGTGGCGGGCGATATGCACCAGATCTTCGGTCGTCTGATCGAAGGCGAGGTTGATCGGCGCCGAGAACGACCGGTTGAGCGACAGGACCGGGCGCGACGAGATGCCCGAAAAGACAAAGGTCTGGCTGCGTTCGGTGAGATGCAGGACATCGCCGGAAACTTCGCCGCCGGAGACAGATGCGGGCTGTGCAATCGAGCCGTTGTCGAGGATCAGCGCGAACGAGAGCGGAATGTGCATCGGCTCCTTGTTCGTCTGGCCGGGCGTGGCCGGGACCGTCTGTTCCAATGTCAGCGTGAAGGTGCCGGCGTCATAGGCGGTGGAAACCGAGACCAGCGGTGTGCCGGCCTGATGATACCAGCGGGAGAACTGCGACAGATCGCGGCCGGTTGCATCCTCGAAACATTTGACAAAATCTTCGACCGTGGCGGCATCGCCGTCATGACGTTCGAAATAGAGGTCCATGCCCTTCTTGAAGCCATCCTGACCGAGCAGCGTGGCGATCATGCGGGTGACTTCCGAACCCTTTTCGTAGACGGTCGTCGTGTAGAAATTGTTGATCTCGCGATAGACGGTCGGGCGCACCGGGTGGGCAAGCGGTCCTGCATCTTCCGGGAACTGTTCCGATTTCAGGTGGCGCACTTCGGCAATACGCTTGACGGCGCGCGAGCGCATGTCTGCGGAAAACTCGTGGTCGCGATAGACCGTCAGGCCTTCCTTCAGGCACAGCTGGAACCAGTCGCGGCAGGTGATGCGGTTACCGGTCCAGTTGTGGAAATATTCGTGGGCGATGATCGCCTCGATATTCGCGTAATCCTGATCGGTGGCGGTTTCCGGGTCGGCCAGAACGTACTTGTCGTTGAAGACGTTGAGGCCCTTGTTCTCCATGGCGCCCATGTTGAAGTCGGAAACGGCGACGATCTGGAAGATGTCGAGATCGTATTCGCGGCCAAAACGCTCCTCGTCCCACTTCATGGAACGCTTCAAGGCATCCATGGCGTATGCGGCGCGGTCTTCCTTGCCATGTTCGACATAGATCTTCAGCGTGACTTCACGCTCGGACATCGTGGTGAACTTGTCTTCGATGACGCCAAGATCGCCGGCGACGAGCGCAAAGAGATAGCTCGGCTTCGGATGCGGATCGAACCAGGCGGCGAAAGCGCGGCCTTCGTCATAACCGGCGCCACCCAGAAAGTTGCCGTTGGACAGCATGACCGGATTGGCCGCCTTGTCACCGATGATGGTGATCGTATAGGGCGCCAGAACGTCCGGGCGATCCGGGAAATAGGTGATGCGGCGGAAACCTTCGGCCTCGCACTGGGTGCAATAGATGCCGTTGGTGCGGTAAAGGCCCATCAGCTGCGTATTGGCTTCCGGGTTGATATAGGTGGTGATGGTGATCTCGAACGGCGCTTCTGCCGGCAGGTCACGGATCGTCAGCAGTTCCGGCGTGGCATCGTACTGGCTGGCCGGCACTTCGCGCTGGTCGAACAGCAGGCCGGAGAGTTTCAGTTCGTCACCGTCCAGAACCAGCGGCGCCTTCGGATCGACACCTTCGCGGCGATGGAAAATCAGGCGGGCATCGACCTTGGTATTGGTCGGATCCAGTTCAAAAGTCAGATCCACGCGTTCAAGAACAAAGTCAGTGGGGCGGTAGTCTGCCAGATTGACGATCTGACCCGTATCTGTGCGCATGATCTTTCCTGGAAATAGTAAATATTAAAGGCGGGTTTCTTGATTTTGACCAAGAGTTGCCGGGATAATGGCAGCGAAAGCTGAACGATTGCTAAAGTTCTCGAACATCGCGCCAAAATGTTACATGTCGCGTGTATGTTGTAGGTCGCGCTAATCTATGATGGAATTGGTGCTACGCCACGTTTTTCAACACTCCAGATGTTGACGATCAGCAGCCAAGACGTACCAGTTGATGTGTGCCAATTTGGGGAGCGGCTTGCGCGCGAACCACATAATTCGGCGTATGGGCGCCTATATGGCTGCAATCCGGCACTCGATTTGAAGTTTTATCATTAATACTTGGTTCGTCAGCCGCCAGCAGCGGGGGAGTGATGTCTCGTCGGCTGGCGTTCGCAAGCAATTTCGAATTATTTGGCGCGAAGCCCGAGCGATCACGCATTCGTAAGAAGATGTGAACTCTTTTTGGCCACATTGATTGGCATACCAACTGATATTTCAATTTCCCTGCAGGATGGTTTCTCCGACCTGCCTTCACAACGAGTCCGAGATGGCGCCCGAAGCGATCAATCCCCTCAAGGGGATCGCGTTGAAACTCTTCTCCGTTGTCGCCTTCCTTGGCATGCAGACCTGCATCAAGGCAGCCGGCCCCGACGTCGAAGCGGGGCAGGTGACGTTTTTCCGCTCCGCTTTCGCGCTCGTTCCCATCATGGCGTACCTCGCCATCCGCACCGATCTCGGCGCGGCCTTCCACACCAATAACCTCTTCGGTCATTTCAAGCGCGGTTTTCTGGGCATAGCCTCGATGGGGTTCGGTTTTTACGGCCTCGTGCATCTGCCACTGCCGGATGCGATTGCCATCGGTTATGCCTCGCCGCTGATGGGCGTCATCTGCGCCGCCATCTTCCTCAAGGAAAAAGTGCGTATCTATCGATGGTCGGCCGTGGCGATCGGCATTTTTGGTGTGATGATCATTTCATGGCCGAAACTGACGATGTTCGACGACGGCGGCTTTGGCAACGGGCAGGCGATAGGCGCCGCATCCGTGCTGATGTCTTCTTTCCTCGCCGGTTTTGCAATGATCCAGACGCGGCAATTGGTCAGCACCGAAAAGACCGCGACGATCGTTCTCTATTTCTCGCTGTCGGGCGCGATCTTTTCGCTGGTGAGCATCCCGTTCGGCTGGTCTGCCCTGACCTTCTGGCAGGCGTTTTTCCTGATCGGATCCGGCTTCTGCGGTGGGGTAGGGCAATTGCTTCTGACCGAAGCCTATCGCAATGCCGATGTCTCGACGGTGGCGCCGTTTGACTACACGTCGATCCTGCTCGGGATTGTCATCGCCTTCATTCTGTTCGGCGACATTCCGACGGTGACGATGTTGATCGGCACGGCGATCACTGTTTCCGCCGGCATCTTCATCATCTACCGCGAACACAGATTGGGGTTGGAGCGCAAGGCCGCCCGCAAGGCAACGCCGCCAAGCTGAACGCCAGGCATTGTGCCCCTCAAGCCTTAGAAATGAATGCCTGCGTCGGACTGCGGGGCTTTTCTGCTGCGGGTCGAACGCGTGTACTGGCGCGACGCATTGATGGCCGTGCCGATGTCACGCAGGTTGTCGCGCAAGGAGCGCAGGGGATGGATGTTCATTTTCATATCGTTACTCCCTCGATGCGGGGCCAGCATGCGGATTAGTTTGACGCTGCCTGACGATGGCGCGATCTTGCAAACGCAAAAAGCGCCAGACCGAAAGGACCTGACGCCGTATATGCGCATTTCGACCGGATGACGGCGACTGCCGTCAGCGGATCAACGTTCGCGAAAATCCGCAAAAACGGCAGTGGGGCGGGTCAGCATGCCGCGGCGGGCAAAACCGGCTGACGTCAGCTGCTCGTTCGTCACCGAACCGAAATGGTGGTAACCTTCGGTGGTGCGCGCGGACAGGCCGGCGATCTGCAGGCTTTCAAAACCCGAATGGATCGGGCGGGTGTTCGTGGTCATTGCCTTGGTTCCTTAAACCAGAATTCCTCCCAAGACATGGCTTTATATCGCAGTGCAGCGCAAATTTCGCAATGCACGTTAAAGCCGTGCAGCCATGCGGAACCTGCATGGCTTTTGTCATATTTCTTTAATCGATTGTATATTTGACTAAAGAACGCTCAGTCTTGCCTTGAAAACGAGCAGATCCTGCCAGGCAAGCGCCTTGTTTGCAGGGGCAGCCATGAGATCCTGCGGGTGCAGGCTGGCCAATGTCGAGACGGTGGTGTTGCCAACCGTGACATCGCGCCAGGACCCTCGCATGGAAAAGATCGAGGCATCTCCGCCAATCAGACACTTAGCGGTAAAGTTGCCGAGCAAAAGCATCAGCTTAGGTTCGACGAGCGCGATCTGGCGTTCAATGAACGGCCGGCAGATTTCCATTTCGGCGGGCGATGGTGTGCGATTGCCCGGCGGGCGCCACGGAACGGCATTGGACAAGAGAACGGTGTCGCGCGACAGGCCGATGGCGGCCAGCATACGGTCGAGCATCTGGCCCTGACGACCGGAAAACGGCATGCCGTCACGGTCATCGTCGGCATTTGGCATCGGGCCGATGACCATGATGCCGGAGGAGGCATTGCCGCTGGCAAACACGGTGGAACGGGCGCCGTGCTTGAGATTGCAGCTGCCGAACGCCTCCATCGCGCTTTTCAGCTCGTCCAGCGAACGGGCGCTGTCGGCGGCAAAGCGGGCGGCGGCGATGGCCTGATCGTCGGGAATGGCGACTGGTGTGCTGGAAGGGCGCGGTGGCGGCGGCGCCGCGCGGCCGGGCGCGACCTTTGCCTGCTGGGCTGGGGCACTGTCGCCCTGAATTTGTGTTTGCTGTTGTGCCGCCGGCACCTGCTGCTGCGGCTGGCGGTTTGCCCGCGCCGCCTGCTGCTGCGCAAATTCGGCGATGCGATCCACCGGTTCGTCTTCCAGCAGCCACTCGACACCGGCATCCGCATAAAAATGCAGAAGGGCGGCAAGCTCGGCGGAATCGAGTTGGCTGGCGCTGGGGTTCATGGGGCTACCCTATAGCACGATGGCCGTGGGTGGAAATGGGGTGTTGTGGTTTGTGCCGGGAAGCGCGACCCCTCACTTGCGATTTCCAACACTTAGCTGAAGCTAAGATGTTGAAATCGCTTTCTCCCCCGCAAGGGGAGAGATAAGGCCGCAGCGGCTTTACCTCTCCCCTTGCGGGAGAGGACACAAAATCATGATCTTAGCCAATAGGCTAAGTCATAGATTTTGTTGGTGAGGGGCTATTGGTAAGGTCTTACGCCGACCATTCCGCCACATCGCCGCTTTCGCCGATCAGCGCCAGACCGTGGGCGATCGAGAGGAGTTCTCCGCCGGTTTCGATTTTCGACGCATCGAAGCGCTCGGTGAAAATCCTGCGCACCGCCGGCACGAAGGAGGTGCCGCCGGTCAAGAACACCTTGTCGACCTGATCGGCCGAGGTGTTGGTCTTGGTCAGGACGTCGTCGAGCGCGCCTTCGATCTTTTCCAGATCACCGGCAATCCAGCTTTCGAAATCCGTGCGCTTCACCGTCTTGCGGCCGGCCTTGCCGAGGGCAGAGAAATGGAACTCGGCCTCTTCTGCGGCGGACAACGCCATCTTGGTGGCTGAAATCGCCTGGTAGAGCGGATAACCTTCGTCATGCTCGACCAGTTCGATGAAAAGTTCGAGCTTGTCGGGGTCGGTTGCCGAGCGCACCAGCGATTTCAGATCGGTGAATTCGCGGGTGGTCTTGAAGATCGACAGCTGGTTCCAGCGCGAGAAATTGGCGTAATAACCGGCCGGCACGTCGAGAACCTTGTCGAAGCTTCTGAAATGCGTGCCCTTGCCGATTTCGGGCGCAACCAGCTGATCGACCATTTTCGCATCGAAATGATCGCCGGCGATGCCGACGCCGGAATGGCCGATCGGCGTCGCCTTGAGCTTGCCGGCAACCCGTTCGAAACGGATCAGCGAATAGTCGGTCGTGCCGCCGCCGAAGTCGGCGACGAGGACGTTGGCGTCGCTCTTGAGCGTCTGCGCAAAATAATAAGCGGCGGCGACTGGTTCGTAGACGTAATGGATTTCCGGGAAACCTAGGCGCGTCAGCGCTTCGTTATAACGTTCGGTGGCAAGTGCGGGATCCGGGTTGGCGCCGGCAAAATGCACCGGGCGGCCGGCGACGAGGCGCGAGACATCGGCTGGCCATTGGCCTTCCGCGTAATTCTTCAGGCGCTTCAGGAAAACTTCCATCAGGTCTTCGAAGGAATGACGGCGGGCAAACACCTGCGTGCCCTGAAAAAGCGGGCTTGCGGCGAAGGTCTTGATCGACTGCAGGAAACGCGCATCGCCGGGATTGTCGATGAACTGGCGGATGGCGGCCTGTCCGGCCTCCACCTTCAGCGCCTGTGCGCCCAGCTGCGCATCCTTCATGAAGGAGAGCGCAGTACGCATGGAATCGGTCGTGCCGGCGCTGCTGGTAAACGACATGGAGTTGGTGGTGCTGCCGTCTTCCGACAATGCGAGAACTGTATTGGTCGTGCCGAAATCAAGCCCGAGCGCCCGTGACATGGTCGTGCTCCTTAAACCGTCAAAAATGTATGGGACGGGGATATCCCCGAACGAAAGGGGCGCGCAAAGCCGCCCGGAAATCGAGAGCGCGCCTGATGCCACAGGGGCAGTCGGATGGCAAGCCGCGATGGCAAGATTGACGGTTGTCAGTTGGTCGCAGCGGCCTGTTCCAGAAGCCACGACCGAAATGCCTGCATGGCGGGCGTCACCATGCGGGATTTCAGCCGGGTCAGCCAGTAACGGCCGCGAGATATGGTGATGGGAAACGGTTGTTCGAGATGGCCCGAAGCGATCTGGCGGGAAAACATCACCGGCGGCGCCAGAGCCACGCCGAAACCCTGCATGGCGGCATCCACCATGAGAACCGAACTGTCGAAGACCGGGCCGCGAATGGGCGGGGCGGCAATGCCCGCCTGTTCGAACCAGCCTGGCCATTCATCCGCGCGGTAGGAACGCAGAAGGCGCTGCTGGATAATGTCTTCCGGGCTCTTCAGCGTGCGCGCGACCGATGGCAGGCAGAGCGCCGAAAGCGGCGTTTCGAACAGCGGTTCGGCGTCGATATCGTGCCAGGCGCCATTGCCGAAACGGATCGAATAATCCAGTCCCTCGGCGGCGATATCGACGCGATTGTTGTTGGTGGACAGCCGGATGTCGATGAACGGATGGCGCTCGGCAAAATCTTCGAGCCTGGTCAGAAGCCAGCCAGTGGTGAACGTGCCGACGGCACCGACGGTCAGCACTTCGCGCAGGTGGCCGCCTTCGAACCGGTCCAGCATGCCGGCCATCCGGTCGAAGGACTCCTGCAGAATGGGCAGCATGGCGAGCCCTTCCTCGGTGATCATCAGCCCGCGCGGCAGGCGCCTGAAAAGCGTCACGCCGATACGCTCCTCCAGCAATTTGACCTGATGGCTGACGGCGGCCTGAGTGACGTGCAGCTCAATCGCCGCGCGGGTAAAGCTGAGGTGGCGGGCGGCCGCTTCGAAGGCGCGCAGGGCATTCAGCGGTATATGCGGGCGGACCATGACAAGGCCTAGTTTTATTTATGGCTCGCCGCAGATATCATCGTTTGATCGGGGATCGCAACCGGCCGTAGAAGTGTTTCCAGCAAACGCGGAGAACTTTTCCATGTCGATTTTCAAACGATCCTGTCTTGTGGCCATATCCCTTGGTGTCGCAGCCCTTTCCGTCAGTGCTCCGGCAGCTCTGGCGGCCGGAAAGGTGGAATGCACCGTCGTCGTCGATGCCAGGACCGGCGAGACGATCCACCGCAAGGGAACCTGCGACCAGGGCTTTTATCCGCAATCGACCTTCAAACTGCCTTTGGCCATGATGGGCTATGATGCGGGTATCCTGACCGATGCGCAGAACCCGCGCTGGCCCTATCAGGCAAAGTTCAACCGGTCCAAGCGCGAGCAGCAGGATACCGACCCGACCATCTGGGAAAGGGACTCGATCGTCTGGTATTCGCAGGAAATGACCCGCAAGCTCGGCAAAAAGGCGTTTGGCGACTATGTGCGCGGCTTCGGTTACGGCAATGCCGATGTGTCCGGAGGCCCCGGCAACACGGATGGGCTGACCGAATCCTGGCTGATGTCGTCCTTGAAGATTTCGCCGGACGAGCAGGTGGCGTTCCTGAAACGCTTCCTCGACGGCAAGCTGCCGATTTCGGCGCAAGCGGTGGAAAAAACCAAGCAGATCGTTCCCGCCTTCAAGGGCAATGCCGACTGGCATATTCAAGGCAAGACCGGCTCAGGCAGCATGCGCAACAAGGCCGGAAAGTCGGACAACAGCCGGCCGATCGGCTGGTTCGTCGGCTGGGCACGACGGGAAAACCGCGAGGTCATCTTTGCGCGGCTGCTGGTGGATACCAGACGCCATGCCGACAAGCCGATCAGCTTTACTGTGCGCGACAGCCTGATCGCCGATCTGCCGGAGATTGTCGGGACAAAGTGACGGCAGTTCAGGTCAGCGTCGAAAGCGCCGGGCGACCCAAACAATCACCACGCCAATCACGGCAAGTATGGTGCCGCGAAGGATCCAGGGTGACTGATTGATCATGAAGCTCGATGCCGGATAGGGAAAGAGCCCCGTTCCCTGGCCGATCCAGACAAGTCCGATCAATGCCGCAGCCACGCCGACAATCGTCAGAAGAATTCTGGCAAGGCGCATGATTTCCTCCCAAACGCACAAGGCCGCATCCTAGGATACGGCCTTGTGTTCGTCATGCCCAAAATTGCCTCGGGTTTAACGTCCCGCCTCGGCATAATACTGGGTGATCAGCGACATCCGCTTGGGTTGGTCCTCGCGGTCGTCCAGTTGTGTCAGGCGCGCGTCCGAAGTCGACATGCTGCCGATGAGGCTGGTAAGGACACGGTTCTGCGCAAGTTCCATCGCGCGCGTACGGGCTTCATCGGTATTTTGCATGACAGGTTCTGACAGCAGCTTTTCGTAGCAGGCAATCAGGCTGGTGATGCGCGCGACGTGATCGTTTTTGAGTGTGCCGTTTGCTGCCACCGCCGCCGTTTCATCGATGACATTTCGCGGCTCTGACGACTGGGCAGGCCTGTCACCCGCAGGCGCAGGGCGGAAAGGCACGGGGGCGACAGGCTGCTGCGCGGCCGCATGCTCGGCCGGTTTCTCGTTTTCTTTGGGTTGCGTTGGTGTGCCGGTCACAGGTGCGTTCGGTTCGTTTTTGTCGGAGGTTACCGGTTCGGCAGGTGCAGGACGGTCTGCCGGCTGTGCGGCGGTGCTCTCTTGCGGTCGGGTGCCGTGATCGTCATTGGCGGGCACGGGCGAATAGGTGCCGTCGTCCGTCGCCTGCTCCTCGTCCGTTTCCGCCGTTTCGGGCGCCGGCTGCGAGGGAGGCGGAGGCGGCGGTGCCGCCGGCTGGGTGGAATTGGTGTTGTTGGCAGGAGGGGTGTATCCGCCTCCCAGGATTTTCTCGAGCATAAACGTCTCCGATGGAATAATCGGAAAGCCAATAGATTATGCGGATTTAGCTATTCTCAATCGGGGAAGTGCAATTAAAGTAAAACTTGAGAAATGGATCGCCGTTACAACGCCCGCAAGTTTCGTTCAGGCGTTGTAACATTCGGAACGTTGCCGATAACTTAAGGTGACAGATGTTCACCTTTGAATGCTGGTTAGATCGACTTTGCCGATCCACCATCGACACGCAGCATCGTACCGGTAATATAACTGGCCGGATGCGAGCACAGAAATGCGCCGGCGGCAGCAAACTCCTCGACCTTGCCGAGACGGCCGGCCGGGATGGTCTTCAGCGATGCGGCACGTATTTCCTCGATCGACTTGCCCTGACGTTTTGCATTGGCGCCGTCCAGTTCATCGATACGGTCGGTGTGAATGCGTCCCGGCAGCAGCATGTTGACGGTAACGCCGGAATTGGCGACTTCAGTTGCAAGTGTCTTGTTCCAGCCGACCAGGGCCGAACGCAGCGTGTTCGAAAGCGCGAGGTTGGGGATTGGCTCGAATACGCCGGATGACGCGACGGTGAGGATGCGCCCCCAGCCCTGTTCCTGCATCTGTGGCAGAAGCGCGTTGGTGAGCGTGATCACCTTCAGCACCATGGTCTCGAAGAAGGTGGAGAGCTTGTCGATTGTCATTTCGGTTGCCACGCCGGGCGTCGGGCCACCGGTATTGTTGACGAGAATGTCGATGCTGCCGAGTTTTTCCTTCACCGCCGCGATCATGGTCTCGACGAAGTTTTCCTCGGCGAGATCGCCCCAGACCCAATCGGCCTTGCCTTTTCCTTCCGCGTTGATGGCCTTGCAGTTTTCTGCGAGCTTTTCGCCCGAGCGGCCGACCAGAAGCACGTTTGCGCCTTCACGCGCCAAGGCGGTTGCGATGCCGAGGCCCAGCCCGCGCGATGAGGCGAGTACGAGGGCGCGCTTGCCGGAAATTCCGAGATCCATTTCTCTGTTCCTTTTCTGGTCGATCACCCGGTGGGGAGAGTTGCCATTAGTTATAGGGAGCGGTTTCCACGACGGAAAGGGAACTTGCCGGCATCGGCTTGTGTTTTATATTACGTGAACGTAAACGTAATAAACATGATGCCCATGCCGGAAAACGCATGGGCGGCGTCGCTTTCCTTGCTCGACAAGACGGGCGGCTTTTGTCTAAGAAAAACGATTACATAAGGTATGCCAGGGCGCAGCAAGGGAGCGACTAATGACCGAAGCGACAGAGCTTCCCGAGCGGGAATCGATGGAATTCGACGTGGTGATCGTCGGAGCGGGACCTGCGGGCCTGTCGGCGGCGATCCGGCTGAAGCAGGTCAATCCCGATCTTTCGGTGGTCGTTCTGGAAAAGGGCGCCGAAGTCGGTGCGCATATTCTATCGGGCGCCGTGGTCGATCCGTCCGGGATCGATGCGCTTTTGCCCGGCTGGCGCGAGGAGGAGGGGCACCCCTTCAAGACGGAAGTCACCGCCGACCATTTTCTGCTGCTCGGGCCGGCAGGCTCGGTGCGCCTTCCCAATGTGCTGATGCCGCCGCTGATGAGCAATCACGGCAACTACATCGTGTCGCTCGGAAACGTCTGTCGCTGGCTCGGCGAAAAAGCCGAAAGTCTCGGCGTCGAAATCTACCCGGGCTTTGCGGCCGCGGAAGTGCTCTATGACGAACATGGCGCCGTGCGCGGTGTCGCGACCGGTGACATGGGCATCGAGAAGGACGGCACACCCGGCCCGAACTTTACCCGCGGCATGGAACTTCTGGGCAAATACACGCTGATTGGCGAAGGTGTGCGCGGATCGCTCGCCAAACAGCTGATCGCAAAATTCGATCTGTCGAAGGATCGGGATGTCCAGAAATTCGGCATCGGCATCAAGGAACTCTGGCAGGTCAAGCCGGAGAACCACAGACAAGGTCTCGTGCAGCACTCGTTCGGCTGGCCGCTCGACATGAAGACCGGCGGCGGTTCCTTCCTCTATCATCTGGAAGACAATCAGGTGGCGGTCGGTTTCGTCGTGCATCTCAATTACAAGAACCCCTATCTTTATCCGTTCGAGGAATTCCAGCGGTTCAAGACACATCCGGCCATCGCTCCGATTTTCGAAGGTGGCAAACGCCTTTCTTATGGCGCACGCGCGATTACCGAGGGCGGTTATCAGTCGGTTCCGAAGCTCACATTTCCGGGCGGCGCGCTGATCGGTTGCTCCGCCGGTCTCGTCAACGTGCCGCGCATCAAGGGCAGCCATAACGCGGTCCTGTCCGGCATGCTGGCGGCGGACAAGCTGGCCGAGGCGATTGCGAGCGGCCGCGCCAATGACGAAGTGGTCGAGATCGAAAACGAGTGGCGCGACACGGCCATCGGCAAGGATCTGAAGCGGGTGCGCAACGTCAAGCCGCTGTGGTCGAAGCTCGGCACGGTTCTGGGTGTTGGCCTCGGCGGTCTCGACATGTGGACCAACCAGCTGTTCGGTTTCTCCTTCTTCGGCACGCTGAAACACGGCAAGACCGATGCGCAGTCGCTCGAGCCGGCCAAGCTTCATAAAAAGATCGACTACCCGAAGCCGGATGGCGTGCTGACGTTTGACCGGCTCTCGTCGGTATTCCTGTCCAACACCAATCATGAGGAAGACCAGCCGGTTCATCTTCACGTGAAGGATATGGACCTGCAGAAACGCTCCGAACACGACGTTTATGCGGGCCCGTCGACACGTTACTGTCCGGCCGGGGTTTATGAATGGGTCGAGAAGGACGGCGAGGAGGTCTACGTGATCAACGCGCAGAACTGCGTGCATTGCAAGACCTGCGACATCAAGGACCCCAACCAGAACATCAACTGGGTACCACCGCAGGGCGCGGAAGGGCCGGTGTATCAGAATATGTGAGGATGATCGGCAGGCCGCAATCAGCAATGATCGGCGGTGCGGTGGTGTTTTCATTGCAGTGAAAATCTTGGCGCAGGTTTGCGAGCGCCGCATCACCGATCAGATGTGAGGGGCTTGCCGTTGATCGAGAGCGTCGCGATCCGCCCCACACCTTAACAAATCCCTCACAGGGTAGTTTTCCTTAGCTGTTCATTAACCATGAATTCCTAATCCTTGGACATCTTCTCGACTCACCAAGGACACAATTCATGTCGATTTCCCGCCGCGGCCTGATGTTCGGCCTGCCGCTGTTCCTCGCCGGATGCAGTGCCACGACAGTCAATCACCAGACCAATTACGCAGCGCTGCCGAACGAGCAGTTCCCGATGAAGCAGGTGCCGATCGACAAGATCGATCCGGATCTTCGCCGTCAGGAAGTCGCTTATGCGTCCAGTTACGCGCCCGGCACCATCGTCGTCGATACGCCGGCGCGGCGCGCCTATTTCATTCTCGGCGGTGGCCGTGCGGTCCGTTATGGTGTCGGCGTCGGTCGCGCCGGTCTGGCGCTTGCCGGTGACGCTTATGTCGGCCGCAAGGCCGAATGGCCGACATGGACGCCGACTGCCAACATGCAGCGTCGCGAAGAGCGTTACCGCAAGCTGGCCGGCGGCATGCCGGGCGGCCCCAACAACCCGCTCGGCGCTCGCGCCATCTATCTCTATCGCGGCGGCAACGATACGCATTTCCGCATCCACGGCACCAACCAGCCGTCGTCTATCGGCCATGCCATGTCCAGCGGCTGCATCCGTATGATGAACCACGACGTCATCGACCTTTATAATCGCGTCAAGCCGGGCGCCAAGGTCGTGGTCATTCAGGCAGTAGCCTGATCCCTACCTGCTTTTCGAGACAGGGGCCCGCCGTTCGATAACGGCGGGTCTTTCTGCGTCAGAAGCCGGACAGAACCAGCTTGCCGCGGGTCGTGCCACCTTCGATCAGCGCATGCGCCTTTTTCAGGTTTTCCGCATTGATGGGGCCGAGCACATCCGAAAGCGTGGTGCGGATCCTGCCGGCATCCACCAGTTCGGAAACGTGCGTGAGCAGCTTATACTGCTCGATCATGTCCGCCGTCTGGAAGACTGCACGCGCGAACATCATTTCCCAATGCACAGACAGACATTTGCGCTTGAACGGGCGCAGGTCGATGACCTCAGCGCTGTCGTCGATCAGCGAAAAGCGGCCTTGCGGTGCGATCAGTTCCAGAACGTCGGGCAGGTGCTTGTCCGTCTGCGTGATCGAAAACACGAAACCCGGCTGACCGATCGCCATCTCCGCAATCTGGGGTGCAAGCGGTCTGGAATGATCGATGACGTGATGTGCGCCGAGTTCGCGCACCCAGGCCTGCGTCTCCGGGCGCGATGCGGTGGCGATGACCGTCACGTCCGACAATTCGCGCAGAAGCTGGATGGCAATCGAGCCGACACCGCCGGCCGCGCCGATCAACAGGACCGCATTCCATGCTCCGGGCACCTTGTCCTGCACCTTCATACGGTGAAACAGCGCTTCATAAGCGGTGATTGCCGTCAGCGGCAGCGCCGCGGCTTCCTCGAAGCTCAGCGTCTGCGGCTTCGGTCCGGCAATGCGTTCATCGACCAGATGGAATTCCGCATTGGTGCCCTGGCGGTTGATCGCCCCGGCGTAATAGACCTCGTCACCCGGCTTGAACAGTTTGACGCCCGGGCCGACCGCCTTCACCACGCCCGCCGCATCATACCCCAGCACCTTGTACTGGCCGGGTTCGACCACGGCGTTCTTGCGCGTCTTGGTATCGACCGGATTGACGGATACGGCCCTGATCTCGACCAGCAGGTCACGATTTTGCGGTTCCGGCATCGGCAGATCGATGTCGACAAGGGCGGTATCCGATGTGATGGGCTGGTTTCGATTGAAGCCGACGGCGCGCATGTTTGTCTCCTCGATCTGTCTTGGGGAGAACATGGCGCGTGGGCGGGGAGGGTGCAAGGCGTGCGGCAGACCTATCGGCCCTGCCGCACGGGTCTTTTCGCCTCAAGCGGCGGCGTTTTTCTTTTCAAGCGCCATCGATGCGAGGAAAACCAGCAAACCGCAGACGGACAGGAAGGCGCCTACATAACCGGTGGCGGCAAAACCCCAGCCCATGGCGATCACCAGGCCGCCCAACCATGCGCCGAGCGCATTGGCGATATTGAAGGCGGAGTGATTGGAGGCGGCGGCCAGCGTCTGCGCATCGGCCGCGACATCCATCAGGCGTGTCTGCAGCGCGGGACCGGCGGCAAAACCGCAGCCGATCAGGAAAACGCAGAGGCACAGGATGACCGGATATTGCGCGGCAAGACCGAAGATGGTCATGACGATGACATTGAAGATCATCGTTCCGCCGATCGTGCCGGTCAGCGATATATCCGCCAGCCGCGAACCGGCGATATTGCCGACATTCATGCCGATGCCGAACAGCGCCAGCACGACGGAGACCATGGCGACCGGCATGCCGGCGGTCTGGGTGGTCGTGTGGGCGATATAGGAAAACACCGAGAACATGCCGCCGAACCCGACAGCCGCGATACCGAGCGTCAGCCAGACCTGACCGCGAGCAAAGGCGGAGAGTTCGCGCTTGATGCTGGCGCCTTCCGCCACCCTGTCGCGCGGCTGGAAATACCAGAGCAGCGCCACGGTCAATGCACCGATGCCGCCGACCAGATAAAACGCAGCACGCCAGTTCAGTGACTGACCGAGAAGGTTGGCGATCGGTGTGCCGACCAGCGTGGCGATGGTGAGGCCGAGCATGACGCGGCCGACGGCACGGGCGCGCTTGTTGGGCGGCACCATGGAGGCGGCAACCAATGCGGCCACGCCGAAATAGGCGCCATGCGGCAGGCCGGTGATGAAGCGAAGCACTGTAAATGTATAGAAATCGGGCGCCATGGCGCTCAGGATATTGCCGATGGCGAAAACGCTCATCAATGAAAGGAGAAGGCTGCGGCGGGTCATCTTGGCGGCAAGTACGGCGATGATCGGCGCGCCGACCACGACGCCCAGGGCATAGGCGCTGATCACATGGCCGGATGTCGGAACGCTGACGCCATAGGTTTTCGCCACGTCTGGCAACAGACCCATGATGACGAACTCGCCGGTACCGATGCCGAAGCCGCCGACCGCAAGGGCAATTTCAATGAGAATGATGGCAAGCGGCGATAGGGCCAAAGCCTCGCCGCGAACAGGTGCAGACTTGTGCATGGAAATATCGGTCATAATTTTGATGGTTGCTGAGCGCAAAAAGAACGGGCGAAGCCGTGAGGCTTGCCCGCGCTGGAGGTGTAGATCATCAAATGATCTTGACGCGATGCTAACATAGGATTGTGCAGCACGGTAGAGGTGAACGAATCGAGTTTTTGCGATCACGCAATTGTGTGTCATCTTTGCCAGTCAGCTTTTTGTCAGCATCGATCTTGCTAAGTGCAGTCCTCGCAACCAATTTCCTGTTCCCGCGTTATCGCGCGGGCCGTCAACCGCTGAAATATCCCATCCGCCACCTGAAAGAGACCGATGAAGCTCGTAGCAATCTTCAACCGCGACGGCGGCACATTCCGCACCACCGACATGGTGGCCTATGCCGACCGTGCCGAGAAGATTTTTCGCGATGCGGGCCATGAGATCGATTGCCGTGTGGTCGCCGGCAAGCAGGTGGTCGAAGCCATGGAAAAGGCAGCCGACGAACCTGGGGTCGAAGGCCTGATTGCCGGTGGCGGCGACGGCACGATTTCCGCTGCCGCGGCGATTGCCTGGCGGCATGGACTGGCGCTCGGCGTGGTTCCCGCCGGCACGATGAACCTGTTTGCCCGCTCTCTGAAGTTGCCGCTCGATATCTTTCAGGTGCTGGACGTGCTGGCCAAGGGTGAAGTGATTGAGGTCGATATCGCCACCGCCAACGAACATACGTTCATTCACCAGTTTTCCGCCGGCATGCACTCGCGCATGGTGCGTTATCGCAACAGCATGAATTTTGCCTCGCGACTGGGAAAGATACGCGCAAGCACCCGTGCAGCGCTTGGCGTGGTGTTCAATCCGCCTGTCTTCGAAGTGGAGTTCCGCACCGGCGATGACGAAGGCCATCACAAGGTTTCCGCCATTTCCGTTTCCAACAATGAGTTCGGTCGCGATGCGCTGATGTATGCCGACGATCTGACCGGCGGAAAGCTCGGCTTTTATATCGCCGAACCGCTGACGCCGCCGACGGCAATGAAGCTGTTTCTCGATATTCTGCGCGGCAGGCTGAAAGAAAACCCGGCGGTGACGGCCATGACCGCAACATCGATCGAGCTTCATTTTCCAAAGACACGCCATGATGTGCGTTGTGTCATCGACGGGGAACTTCTGCCCATGGCGCGCGACGTGCATCTTCGCATCCACGCCGGTGAATTGAAGGTTCTGGTGGCCCCGCAGGTGGCGTGATCAATGGTGTAGATGGCTCGGCGCCAGTCGCTAGATGATAACTGGTAGCCGCGTTTAAGACCGCCTTAAGCATACGGGGCCTAGCGTTCGGATATCCCTTCGGGGCTTTTTATCAGGCAGGAGGCATGAGAGCCTCTTTTTCCTGTCCGAATGTAACGGGCCAGAATTATGGGTATTGCGTATAATCCGACTTTTTCAACGGGCGCGGCGGCGGTCGAACCCGATTTCATTTTCGAGCTTCCCGAATTTGCCGCGAGTTGCGAAGAGGCCAAGGCCGGGATCGCTGCGGTATTCTCCGTTCGGCCCGAGCTTTGCCGCCGTCTGGAACAACAGGTGCGCGACCTGCGGCGTCGAAACCCGCGAATGCCGAAACGGCAGGTCTGGCATATGGCGCTGATCGATCTGATCACCGAAGCGCGCGAGGACTTTCCACCGCAGGAATTCGTATTGCAGACCGATATCGGCGATGGCGCAATTGCCATCGATACGGTTGCATCCGCTGAAAAGCAGCGCGCCAAACGCATGCTGGCGGAGCTTCTGGAAACGCCGGCGGAGACCGCGGAACGTCTTGCCGTACGCGAGGCAAGAACGGATGCCTTCACCGTTCGGGCGCATGGCCAGATCGTTTCGGCGCTGTTGTTCGGCAGGGAGTGAGCTTGAGGGCTCGAGGGCCCTTACTCGTTCCCATCATTCGACTGATCCTGACCACATGTCGATGCGAATGCTTTCGTTCGCTCGCTATTTGAGCGAGTTCCTCGCGTACTCGATCAGGTTGGCATCGACAGCACCTCCTGCAGAGTCCAGCAGGAGGTGCTCGATACGATGTTCGCGGTCCATGAAGAAGGTGTTGCCAACTTTGACCAAGCCGTTGAAAACGCGCACGGTAGTCTCGGCCGCACTGCAGTCCGGCAAATCAACCAGAAGACCTCGGTAACCCAGACCGGGGGGCGCTTCTTGCTGAAAAGCCGTCAGCGGTTCTGTGCTCAGAATAAAATCGCAAACCTGTTTGGCCACGTCTGGAGCCAGCACCCATTGGGGATTTGGCAATCCAGACAATATATCCAAAACAGCGGTTGCGAGCACAGTTCAACACCTTTCGTTATTCAACGATTGCTTCTTACTCCGTTCAACCGGCTTTAGCGGATGCGAGCCCAGCGGCCGGTGTTCATATATGTGCAGAAATCGGTATATCCGCCGCGATTGCAGGTTCTTGGATCAGTGATTCTGTTGCCGCTATTATCCGTATTCCGGACAGCAGTTTGGCCAGGTTTGTGTGACCAGCAGCCCACGTTGTCCTGACGATACCAATGATAATCTACGCCGGGCCAGATTACCAAGGCAACATACCATCCCTTGCCCGGCGCCAACGGCGCGGAAAAGTTGGCCGTAGGGATCAATCCGTCACTTTGCGCCGATGGCTGCACTCCCCCGCAAGATAGCCCCGTTATCGGCCTGCCTGTCGCGCGGCCCGGCTGGGCAAACGTATTGGTGGCTTGATTGTTGGCGTAGTTGTAGCAGTTGTTATAGGGCTGACGTGCCGGAATATTCCAGAAGCCCGGATCATAGGCCGGAGCATCCGCTGCATTGCATGGCGGGCAGCTTGCCGCCATTTGCGGGCTTGAATTGCGCAAATTCGGTTGGGCCAACATTTCCTTCACATGCCGGCTTACGACGTCTTCTACCAGACTGCCGCCCGTGGCCAGCAGATAGTCTTCGAGCTCGGGAATGTTGGAAATGTAAATCGAGCCGTCAGCCTCTCCCCCGCTCTCCAGCAACGGTTCCTTTTCGCTATCCTGTCGCTCGATCGGCGTGATGCGAATTCCGCGATATCCCAGGATATCGGAAGGGCTTGCGCTGGCGAGACCTTTTCCGGTTTCGCGTATCCGCGCTCTCACATCGTTCGCCTCACTATCGGGAATTACCCATGTTGGGTTTTCACGCCCGGAAAATACATCAAGTGTCACCAAATAGGCCATATTTAATCCTCCCTCATAAAGTGTATTTGTAAATTACACTATTTTGAGGTGTATTCAAGCGCGGCTTTCTGGTGCACCCGAAAACTCAGCGATCAAGCATGGGGTCGGTAAGGTTGCGACAGCGTGACGGCTGTCAAAAAATGCACGGAAGATCCTTTTCGTGCTTTGCAATGAGCACGATTGACGCACTTTCTTCTGCCGCCAGTCTCAAATCCTCGGCAGATATGTCCGGTAATCGAAATCGCTCACCGTGCGCAGATAGGCGATCGCCTCCTTGCGCTTGGTATCGCCGTAAAGCTTCTGATAGCGCGCGCCAAAAACGTCACGAATAAACGGCGAGACGGAGAAATCATCGACGGCCGTCAGAAAATCATGCGTCAGCTTTTTCGTGCCCGGAGGAACGTCTTGGCCGGGTTCGGTCATCGGGCCGGGATCGAGCGTGTTGTCCAGTCCGAGCAGCATGCCGCCCAATATCGCTGCGAGAAGCAGATAGGGATTGGCATCGGCACCGGCGACGCGGTGTTCGACGCGTGCTCCCGGCCCATCGGTTTCCGGCAGGCGGATCGCCGTGCCGCGATGGCCGATGCCCCAGTCGATATCCACCGGTGCGAATGAACCCGGCTGGAAACGACGATAGGAATTGGCGAAAGGTGCAAAGATCAGCTGCGCATCGCGCATGGTCTGCAGCATGCCGGCGGTGATGGATTTGAGCAACGTCGGATCGCCACCTTCGGCATCCAGAATGTTCCGGCCCTGCGCATCGAGAATGCTGGCATGCACGTGAAGGCCGGAACCGGCGTGATCGCTGTACGGCTTTGCCATGCAGGTGGATTTCAGCCCGTGTTTTCTAGCGGCCTGTTCGGCGACCCGTTTCAGGTAAAGGCAATCGTCGGCCGCTGCCAGCGCATCGGCGCGGTGCTTCAGATTGATCTCGAACTGGCCGGGGCCAAATTCGGCGGTGGTCGCATCGCCCGGCAGATCCATGGCGTCGAGGTAAGTGCGAACGGTCTCGAGATAATCGTCAAGCGCGTCGGTGGCGCGCATGTCGTAGAGTTGATAGCCGTTCGGCTCATCGCGATATTGAAGTCTCTTCAGCGGTTGCGGTTTACCCGTCTCGCGCCAGTCGTCTTCCACCACGTAAAATTCCAGCTCGGTGGCGACAACCGGCTTCAGGCCGCGCGCTTCGTATTTCGCAACCACGGAAGCGAGGATGGCGCGCGGATCCATGAAGCTCGGCTCACCGGAGAGCTCGTGCATCGTCGCCAGAACCTGTGTCGAACCATCCGCCGCCCAGGGCATGGGCACATGGCTGCGTTGATCGGGAACGCAGGTTCCGTCCGGATCGCCCAAAGCCAGCGACAACTGGGTGATGTCGTCATTGTCATCCCCCCAGATATCCAGCGACTGCGTCGATGTGGGCAGACGAACGGCACCGGCCCAGACCTTGTCGGCCGCGTCCGAGGGAATGCGTTTTCCGCGCAGATCGCCATTCATGCCGACGATCACAATCTCGATGCGTGGTTTCTTCGGGTCGGAAATCATTTTGGCGGACGTCATTTTGGCTGCTGTCGTTATGCTGTTGCGGAAACCCGTTGGTAGCAATTAAGAATCGACTGCACAATCATGAGACGGAGCATGCCGTGACCGCCAAACTTTCCAATCTCGCCGCCATCGATGCCGCCCATCACATACATCCGTTCAACAAGATGACGGAGCTGAACGAAAAGGGTGCAAGGCTGATTGCCCGCGGCGAAGGCGTCTACATCTTCGACGGTTCCGGCAAGAAATATCTCGATGCTTTTGCGGGCCTGTGGTGCGTCAATGTCGGTTACGGCCGTCAGGAGATTACGGATGCCGTAGCGCGGCAGATGCAGGAACTGCCTTATTACAATACCTTTTTCGGCACCACGACGGAACCGGCTACCCTGTTGGCGCAAAAGGTGACCGAGCATGCGGGTCCCAATATCAATCGGGTTTTCTTCACCAATTCCGGCTCCGAGGCGACGGATACTTGGTTCCGGCTCGCACGCGTCTACTGGAAGGCGCAGGGGAAAACTGAGAAAACGCAGGTCATCGCCCGGCGCAATGGATATCATGGCTCCACCGTTGCCGGTGCTTCGCTCGGCGGCATGAAGCTGATGCACGAACAGGGCAACCTGCCGATCGAGGGCATTCACCACATCGGCCAGCCGTTCTGGTTTGTCGAGGGTGGCGATCTTTCTCCGGAAGAATTCGGCCTGAAAATGGCGCGCGAACTGGAAGCCAAGATCGACGAACTCGGCGAAGACAAGGTTGCCGCCTTCGTGGCGGAGCCGGTGCAGGGCGCGGGCGGCGTCATCGTGCCGCCAAGCACCTATTGGCCGGAGATCGCCCGTATCTGCAAGGCGCGCAATGTTCTTCTCGTCATTGACGAAGTGATCTGCGGTTTCGGCCGTCTGGGTGAATGGTTCGGCCATCAGCATTTCGGTGTCGAGCCGGACATGGCGCCCATCGCAAAGGGCCTGTCATCCGGTTACCTGCCGATCGGTGGCGTATTGATCAACGATCGCGTGGCCGATGTGTTGGCGCAAGAAGAAATCCACCACGGCTATACCTATTCCGGCCATCCGGTGGCGGCAGCAGCAGCACTCGCCAATCTGACGATCATCGAAAACGAAGGGCTGGTGGAGCGGGTGCGCGACGATATCGGTCCGTATTTTGCAAAAGCCTGGAAGAGCCTCGAAGATCACGAGGTGGTGGGCGATGCGCAGGTGGTCGGCCTGATGGGCGGCTTGCAGCTTTCGCCCGATAGGGCCGCTCGCGCGCGTTTCGCCAAGCCGGACGATGTGGGCGTCGCGGTTCGCAATCACTGCCTGGAAAACGGCCTTGTGATGCGCGCCACATCCGACCGCATGCTGGCCTCGCCGCCGCTGGTCATCAGCCATTCAGAAGTGGACGAGATGATCGAAAAACTGCGTGGCGGACTGGACCATCTTCGCGATACGATGAAGGTCTGAGGAGGGGCCGGCTGGGGGAAAGTTACCGAGCCGGCAACCACATATAGCCGAATTCCGCGGAACGAGCGCCGTTGGAGAACTGGTAAGGTACGCTCATCGTCCTGACTTCAGCGCGATCCGTTGCCGTGCCGCTTCGGCGGAGAATATCCGACACTTCCGGCGGCACGGATCGAGCGTCGGGATGCGTCTCTTCGGCCATCCAGATCGCCATCGTGTTGCCGGCCGGAGAAACGGGTGCTGCATCTTTTCTGAGTTCGTCATCACGCGGCAGCCGCAGCAGTGCCTGCGGCGCCAGTATGCGCGCGGTACTTCCAAGAGCCGTGTTGTCGGTGACGATGACGGCCGGCCGATCATTGCCATTGTCTGCCAATAGCCGCTCTACGAAAGTGCGGTAGGGCACGGTTTCCTTTCCCTGCTTGCCGAATTGGGGACCAAGCGCATTGGCAAGGTACAGGTAGGCGATGAACAGCACGGCGACACTCAGGACCGCGACCGTCAGGCGTTTCAGGCCTATGCGGGCTGCGATGCCTGCGGCGTCGAGTTTCAGGCAAAGATAGAGCGGAAACAGCATGAGGAAGGGCGCCAGCCATTTCTGTCGAATGCTGCTGGCACCGAAACCGAGCGCGATGACGGCAACAATGGCGAGGCAGGTGAGAAGCGTTAATCCAACCAGTCGTGTCCAGCGGCTTTCTGCCTGCCATGCGGTGCGAAGCTTGCCGGGAAAGGCGATTGCAAAGAAGATCAGGGTCGGAATGGTGCCTTCGAGCGCCGAAATGACGATCGAGAGCAGGCCCTCGATACGGTCAAACAGGGCATGGCCCGAACCATCTTCACGCATGGCGGAGATCGTGCCGGAAGTCGCGACATCGAGATTGTTCAGCACCCAAAGCATATGCGGCAGACAGACAAGGCCGGCGACGAACAGCGCCGGTATCAGCCGCCAGTCAAGGATACGTTTGCGAAAATCCGCATCCGCTGCCGCCGCGATGATGGCCGCGATGGGCAGGATGATGAAATTGTATTTGGTGATGATCCCCAGGCCGACGATCAGGCCGGTGGCCAGATAGGCGAAAAGGCTCGGCCTTGTCAGCGTGCGAAAGAGCGCCAGCACGAACAGCGCGACGAAACAGAAAAGGGCAACTGCGTGGGTGAGATCGCGCTGTACCATCACGATTGTCGCCGGCATGGTCAGCACGCCCAGCATGGCGGCGGCCGCCATATCGCGATCCTTTATCACCAAACGGGCAGAAAGCCCGAAAACGATGCAGGTGAGGGCCAGGATCAGGTTCTTGAGCAGCGACAGGCCGAGAATGGATGGGCCAAGAAGTTCGAATACGCCGATTTGCAGCCAGTTGTAGAAGGGTGGCTGACGGCCGTAGCCCAACAGCAGATATTGCGACTGGAAAATCTGTTCCGCTTCATCGGCCTGCAATGCGTCCGAACGCAGCAGGCGAAGGATCACCGACAGAACGAAATAACCGAGGATCAGCCACAGTATCGCCTGCGATCTTGTGAGAACCGACGCAGGTTTAGCCGTTAAGCTGGTCGCTGCCATACACTTCCCTGACAATGTAACTGAGCGTGCTTTCGTCGCGATAATAAACCCGCGCCATCATCTCGGCGAGGATGCCGGTGGTTATCATCTGCACGGAAGACAAAAACAGCATGACACCGATGAGGAACAGCGGACGTGTGCCGATATCGTTGCCGAGAATGAATTTATCGAAGCCGAGATAAATGAGGATGATTGCCGAAATGGCACCGAGACCAAGGCCGAGCGAGCCGAAGAAATGGCCCGGACGCGCCTTGAAGCGCATGAAGAACATCACCGACAAAAGGTCGAGGATCACGCGAAAGGTGCGGGAAATGCCGTATTTCGAAGCGCCGTGGGCGCGGGCATGGTGGGTTACCGGCATTTCGCCGATGCGAGAACTCGGAACGACGCCCGCCACCCACGCCGGAATGAAACGGTGCATCTCGCCCATCAACTGAACCTGCTTGATGATCGAGCCGCGATAGATTTTCAAAGAACAGCCGTAATCGTGCAGGCGTACGCCGGTAATGCGGCCAATCAGCCGATTGGCGATCCACGAAGGAATTTTTCGAAGGACCAGACCGTCCTGACGATTTCTGCGCCAGCCGACCAGAAGGTCGAGTTCACGACGTTCGAGTTCGGCCACCATCTGCGGAATATCCTTGGGGTCGTTCTGCAGGTCGCCGTCGAGCGTTGCGATCAAACGACCGGCGGCCTCACGAATGCCGGCCTGCATGGCCGCAGTCTGGCCGAAATTGCGCTGCAGGGCGACGATCTTGAGATTGAGATCGCGCGCGCCGACAAACAGCCGCGCGCTTGCCAAGGTCGAATCGGTCGAGCCGTCGTCGACGAGAATGAGTTCCCAAGGTTGCTGGTAGGCGGCCATTGCTTCGCGCACCCGCGAAATCAGCGGGCCGATACTCTCTTCCTCGTTGAAAATCGGCACAACCAGCGAAAGTTCGACAGGCCTGATTGAGCTGTTGCGTTGGCGAATGGGTTCCAGCGTCGTCGCCATCACGTCTTCCTCCCAAAAGCTCGTCAGGCACTATTTTTCACGGTATGGTCGGCACCGATCCGGCCGGTTCATGCAATTCGAAAGTGGTTGTGAGGGAGAATTCTCCAATTGAAGAATGGCCCCATTTCCAGCCGGTCTGGCTGGATCATTCGCAATGTCATGTGGCTCGCAACGCTTTTCATCGTTATTGCCTATGCACTGTTCATCCAATGGTTCTGGAACTGGGGCAAGGTACTTGAACGCTGGAAACAGGCGGGATGGCCGGTGGCAATGCTGGCAATCGCAATGCTTCTGGCCACGTATGTGCTGCGTACCTGGCGTATCTACGACTATTTTCCGTCCGAAACGAAAGGCAGTTTCGGACGATTGCTGCGGCTGGTTCAAATGCACAATCTGCTGAACGTCATGATGCCGCTGCGAACGGGAGAGGCGAGCTTTCCCCTGCTGATGCGCCGCGAATTCGGCGTTCCAATTGCTCGTTCCACATCGGCATTACTGGTTATGCGACTGCTGGATCTGCATGCACTGCTTGCGACGGCTGCTATCGGCAAAGCCCTGGAAGTACGCCATGTCTGGTTATGGCTGGCCTTGCTTGTCTTTCTGTCCTTACCTGCGGTCGCTTTTTTGTTGCGGCGCCGGATGATTCAATTTGCGACAGCCATACTGCCGACCGGAGCAGGGGGCGTCAAGGTACGGCGGATGGTCGAGGAAGCCGCCGCCGGCCTGCCGGGCGATACCGCGGCCTTCGCCCGCGCCTGGTGCGCAACGCTTATCAACTGGTTCGTCAAGGTGGCGGTGCTGGCCTGGGTTCTGGTTCTGCTTTGCAATCCCGGGCTTGGTGCGGCATTTGGCGGCGGCCTGGGTGGCGAGCTGTCCTCTGTGCTGCCGCTACATGCGCCGGCGGGTGTCGGCACCTATCCGGCCGGTATTACCGCTGGAGCCATCGCCTTCGGGGCTTCGACCGAGGCTTCGGCATTGGAAGCGCTCGGGCAGGCGGCCGTCAACGCCCATCTTCTGGTCGTCGTGTCGTCACTCATAGGAACGATCCTGTCGCTGCCGTTTGCCCGGCAGCGACGAAGCTAGGTTCTGCGCGAAGCCGCGCAGATCGCACCAAACTTACTGGAACGCAGTCTCGTAGAAGCTTCTCAGCTTGCGGGAATGCAGCGTTTCGGTGGGCATTTCCGCCAGTTTCTGCACGGCGCGAATCCCGATCTTCAGATGCTGGCTGACCTGCGTCTTGTAGAAGGCCGTGGCCATGCCCGGCAATTTCAGTTCACCGTGCAGCGGTTTGTCGGAAACGCACAGCAGCGTGCCATAGGGGACGCGGAAGCGGAAACCGTTGGCGGCGATCGTCGCCGATTCCATGTCGAGCGCGATGGCGCGGGCTTGGCTCAGGCGCTTGACCGGACCGGCCTGATCGCGAAGCTCCCAGTTGCGGTTGTCGATCGTGGCGACCGTGCCTGTGCGCATGATGCGCTTCAACTCGAAGCCTTCAAAGCCGGTGATTTCCTCCACCGCGCCTTCCAGCGCCTGCTGCACTTCCGCAAGCGCCGGGATCGGCACCCAGACCGGCAGGTCATCGTCCAGCACGTGATCTTCCCGCATATAGGCATGCGCCAGAACATAATCGCCCAGACGCTGACTGTTGCGCAGGCCCGCGCAGTGACCGACCATCAGCCAGGCATGCGGGCGCAGCACGGCGATATGATCGGTGATCGTTTTGGCGTTGGAAGGGCCGACACCGATATTGACCAGCGTAATGCCGGAGTGATCGTCCTTCTTGAGATGATATGCCGGCATTTGCGGCAGGCGTCCCACGGCTTCGGGCGCGGAAGCGGCACCCGCCGGCGTGATGATGTTACCAGGCTCGACAAAGGCTGTGTAACCCTCGCCGCCATCCGCCATCATCTGGCGAGCCCAGGCGGTGAACTCGTCGATATAGAACTGGTAGTTGGTGAACAGCACGAAGTTCTGGAAATGATCGGCGCCGGTCGCGGTGTAATGAGCGAGGCGCGCCAGCGAATAATCGATGCGCTGGGCGGTGAACGGAGCAAGCGGTGCCGGTTCGCCCGGCCGTGCTTCGTATTCGCCATTGGCAATGAGGTCGTCGGTATTGTTGAGATCCGGCGTATCGAAGAGATCGCGCAGCGGGTGATCCGCCAGCGCGCTATTGCTGGATGCTTCCACATGCGCGCCTTCGCCGAAGGCGAAATGCAGCGGGATCGGTGTCGTCGATTCCGACACGATCACCGGCACATGGTGGTTGCGCATCAGAAGCTCGAGCTGCTCGATCAGATAACGGCGAAACAGTTTCGGACGGGTGATCGTGGTCGTGTAGACGCCGGGCGACGACACGTGTCCGTAGGATAAACGCGAATCGGCATGACCGAAGCTGGTCGTCTCGATGCTGACTTGCGGGTAACAGGCCCTGTAACGCCCTTCGACGGCGGCGCCTTTGGCGAGTGCCTGAAAGGCATCGATGAGGAAGGCCGTATTGCGTTCGTAAAGGGCGATGAGTGCATCGACCGCCTTTTCGGCATCGTCGAAAACCTGCCGTTCGGCAGCAGCTGGGGAAATGCAGGTCATGGGCAGGAGTATCTTTATCCGATTGTTCATGCAGCACTATAATACGTGGCGCATCACAAGCGAAAGACACCTTGCTCATGGTTTGTGACAGACCGCGACATCGGATTTTATCCGCTTCGGCGCTGTGCCGCTGAAGTGATGGAACATCAAGTCCGCGTCATTGCGATACTTCCGGCAATCACAAGGGGAACAGGTGAGCGTTCCGGCTGTTCGATCTGCAGCACCGCGACGACCTTTGTCGTGCAACAGGAAGGAACATCGTCATGAAATTCGTATCCTCCGTTTCCATGGCTGCTCTCGCGCCTGCAGCACCTGCCGCCGCCGAGGCATTGTCGCCGCTGGGCGCTGCTCCCATGGATGACGGTGTGACCGTTGTGCATGTATCTCTATCGTCGGTGGCGGACCCGCAACTGCCGCGTTTTCCAGACCAGACGCCCGAGGAAATGGCGGCGGCGCAAAAGGAAATCGCCGATGACGCTGCGCTGACCAAGGCGTTGCACAACCGGACGATCCGCGCCGAAGACGTTGTCGCCGTCGATCACGTCGAAGATGGCGGCAGTATCGTTTACGTTGCCGATCGCGCTTAAAGCGAAACCGTGCAGCCATATTGCTGCGTGCAGAGCGCCTGCGCGTTGAGGCGCGAGATCGAACCCTTGCCGTAATTGCTGACGAGTGCCGAGAAGGACAAGGCAAAAATGGCCATGATGAAAGCCAGTATCGTCATGCGTCTTGCGATGATGGTCATCTTGTCACCCCTTGTTTGGCGCTATGGGGCCATAGTGTCGCCATCAGGCTGAACGCTCTCTGAGATGCTGGTTCATCCGGCGTTCAGGAGCATTAACGGGCACCAGGCAGACGCCGCCTCCACAGCGTCTGCACGCACTGTAATCTCAGATGCGAGACCAGGTCTGCGTCTTGCAGAGGATTTTCATCACGCAGCCTTTCATCTTGAGCGAGTTGCCGGTGACGGAGCCGGAGCCGCTATAGGTCTTGTCATTCGCCGGGTCGGTGATCTCACCGCTATAAGCCTCGCCCTTGCCGTCCATCTTGCCGATTTGCTTACCGGCGTGTTTGCCCGTCTTCAGCGTTACACAGAATGCGCCGCCGCATTTGGCTATCTGCGCGGTCTCGCCGCTTGCCGTCTTCCAGTTGCCCTCGATAGGTTCGGCGGCAAGAGCACCGGATGCGCCGAGCATAACCGCGGCGAAAAACACGAAACGTTTCATTCAAATCTCCTCCTCAAGGCCGCGCAAGCGATGGCTGCAAGCGGCATGTTCCTCCCTGCCGGCGATTGATGAACCGCAAGCCCGGGCAATTTAGCTTACGCGTACGTAAAGGTAAACTGTGAGGATCAACGGGTTTCTTGAGGCGAAACCGCTCTCGGGAACGCGGTCGATCTGGGTTGTTTTCCACAAGGGGCGCATTTCGCAACGGAATCCTTGGTGAATGAAGAGTCAATTTTACCGAGTGAAATTTTCGTAAATTTTGAGAGGAATCGCCTGTCTGGCAGGCAATGCGATGTTTAACAAAAAACCAAGTTTACCAAGCGTTTGGACTTTGTTTGCATCGAATTAATCATGGATTTTAGGCGAATTTTGAATTCCTGCAGGCATATTGGCTTCATCAAACGAGCAGGGAAAACCTGCCGCCCGAGAGATCGAAAAGCCGCTCGAACGGTGATCGTCGGGGCCCCACGAGGGCAGATGAAACAGGGACTGCAACAACGACGACTTCAACAGGGATTGAGGCAAATGGCACGTTTTGAAATGTATGAAACCGAACTGGCCGGCGCCGCCCATATGGGTGGAGCCGACCGCGCCGAAACCTTCTGCGACATGGGCCTGATGTATGCGACCGGCCGGGGTTGCCCGGTAGATCTGGTTGCCGCGCACAAGTGGCTCAACATTGCCGCCATCAAGGGCTCCGACCGTGCCGCAGAACTGCGCGCCGACCTGTCCCACCAGATGAGCAAGACCGAGATCGCGCTTGCCCTGCGCGCCGCTCGGGACTGGATGACCGTGCATTGATGCACCCGTTATGCGCATCGACCCGAAAACCGCTGCAGGTTTTTGGAAAGCACGATGTGTCTGCCTTGGAAATGCTGCGGCGTTCTTGCGCGCCATGAGGGACGCGCAAGAACGCCGCAGGGCACGGCATTTCACGATCAACGATAGAGAATAACAAACGTCGACGTCGCCAACGGCCGCCAAGAGCCGATTGACGTCAAACATTCAAGACCGTGACCGGCAGGAACAAGGCCGGCACGGTCTTTCTGTATCTGGCGTTACGCCAGCGTCTTCAGAACCTGCGGCAATGCTGCCTCCAGCAATGCCATATCCTTTTCCGTACCGGCGCTGATGCGGATGCAGCGGTTGAGCGGCGCCACGCCCGGCATGCGGATGAAGACGCCGTGTTCCATCAATCCATCGACGATGGCGCGGGCGTAAACCCCATCGCGCCCGCAATCGACGGCGACGAAATTGGTGGCGGATGCGAGCGGCAGCAGGCCGTTATCGCGGGCGATCTGGCCGATGCGCTCACGCGATGTGGCGATATCGCCGATGACCTTGGTGAGATAGGCCTGATCCTTCAGCGCCGCGAGCGCCGCAGCCGTGCTGACCCGCGCCATGCCGAAATGGTTGCGGATCTTGTCGAAGGCCTGGGCGGTGCCGGGCGTCGAGATCGCGTAACCGATACGTGCGCCGGCCAAGCCATAGGCTTTGGAAAACGTGCGTGTGCGCAAGATGTTGGGCATGTCGATCAGCGCCGACATGGCAGGCGTGGCGTCGGCCGGGCCGGTTTCGCAATAGGCCTCGTCGAGAATCATCAGGCAGGTTTCCGGCAGGGCCTTGGCGAAGGCCACGATATCGTCGGCCTTGTGCCAGCTGCCCATCGGGTTGTCCGGATTGGCGAAATAAACCAGCGGCGCATTTTCGCGGCGAACCAGGTCGAGCAGACCGTTCAGGTCCTCGCGGTCGTCGATATAAGGTGTCGTCACCAGCCGTCCGCCAAATCCCGCGACGTGAAAATTGAAGGTGGGATAGGCGCCGAAGGAAGTGACGACCGGAAAACCGGGCTCGATGACCATGCGCACGATCAGGCCCAAAAGATCGTCGATGCCTTCGCCGATAGCGATATTGTTCGACTGGATGCCGAGATGCACGGCCAGTGCCTGCTTCAGCTCGAAATTTTCCGGGTCATTGTATTTCCACGTATCCGTGGCGGCGGCGGCCATGGCGGCGATGACGGCGGGCGAGGGGCCGAAACCGTTTTCGTTGGCGCCGATGCGTGCCTGCACCATCAGGCCGCGATTGCGCTCGATGGCTTCCGGGCCAACGAAAGGCACGGTGGCGGGCAGGCTCTGGATCAGCGGTGTGAAACGGGAAAAGGAGGTGGACTCGGCCATGGCAGCATTCCGGTTGGGCAAAAACCGGCACACCATAGGTGCAATTCACCGCCGTGCAAGGTCATTCACCCGCCACCTTGACCGGCAAGGCAGGAAGAATTGTCAGTGGTCGGCGTCAAAACCCAGGCGGATGACGTGGTGCAGGAATTCCGGATCGATCAGCATGTTGAAGCCGACCGTAATCTTTTCCTCTTCTCGACGAATGAGTGTGCAGCCGATCTCGTCACGGATGCCGAGGATTTCCAGGAAGAAGTGACCCGGCACCGCGAGATAAGGGCTGACTTCCAGCTCCGCGCCATGGATGGACATCTTGCGGATAAGGCAGCGCAGGTTCTGCTTGGTGGAAAGGTGGTGCTCCACGAAGATGATCTTTCCCGGGCGGTCGATATCGAACTGCTCGTAGATCTTGTCGCGTGGAATGTCCGTTTTTGGGTTCCCCGGCTTCATCATGTTCGGCGCGCTCAGCGGCATGCGACCCTCCCTGGGCCTTTTGTCTGGCTGCATTTTACGGCGTTTCCGCTGAAGCATATTGAAACGCATAGGTAAAATTTGAATGAGTGGCGCGAATGGCTGCTCTGCCGCGAAGAGTGATGTCGCTTGTTATCACGGATATCCGCAGGTCGGTTGACGGCATTGCGGCGCGGCTTTACCCCTATCGAAGGCCCGCGGCGCGGGCGACATTATATATGAGGGCATGACGTGAGCGCAGGCGGGCTGGTAATCGTGGGGGCAGGGCAGGCAGGACTGGCGCTTGCGGCCAAACTGAGATCCCTGAAGGACATGCGGCCGATCACCATGCTCGGCGCCGAAGATGTCGCGCCTTATCAGCGTCCGCCGCTTTCCAAAAAATACCTGTCCGGCGAGATGGAATTCGACCGACTGCTTCTGCGGGTGCCGGAATGGTATGCTGAAAACGCAATAGATCTGCACCTCTCCGCCTTCGTGGAAGAGATCGACCGTGGCAGGAAAGAAGTGAAGCTGCAGGACGGTTCCACAATCTCCTACGACACACTGGTGCTGGCAACGGGTGCGACGCCGCGCACATTGCCGGCCGAGATCGGCGGCGACTTGGACGGCGTTTATGTCATGCGTGCCAAGCGCGATGCCGATCTTCTGGAAAAGGAAATGAAGGAAGGGCGCCGCCTGCTGGTGATCGGCGGCGGTTATATCGGACTGGAGGCGGCAGCCGTTGCGCGCAAAGCCGGCCTCGACGTAACGTTGATCGAAATGGCCGACCGTATTCTGAAGCGCGTGGCTTCTGCCAAGACGGCGGCGATCATGCGCGACATACATAAGGAGCATGGTGTCGCCATTCTGGAAAATACCGGCCTGAAGCGTTTGATCGGCAAGGAAGGCCGGGTTGTCGCGGCAGAACTTTCCGACGGCACGGTGATCGATACGGATGCGGTGATCGTCGGCATCGGCGTTTCCGCCAACGACCGTTTGGCCGGCGATTGCGGGCTGGATGTCGGCAACGGCATCATGGTCGATGAATTTGCCCGGACCTCCGACAGTTCGATCTTCGCGGTCGGCGATTGCACGAACCTGCCATGGCGCGGCGAACGCGTCCGGCTCGAATCGGTGCAGAACGCCATCGACCAGGCGGAAGCCGCAGCGACCGTCATGGCGGGGGAGGCGACACCTTATCATGCAAAACCGTGGTTCTGGTCGGATCAGTATGATGTGAAGCTGCAGATCGCCGGCTTCAATCTCGGTTTTGATGAGACGCTGGTGCGCGAAGGCGCACGGCCGGGCAGTGTTTCCGTCTGGTATTTCCGTCAGGGACGGTTCGTCGCTGTCGATGCCATCAACGATGCCAAGGCTTATGCCACCGGCAAGCGGCTGCTCGATCAGGCGCGTGAGCCGAATCGAGACGTGCTGGCCGATTCGACCGCCGACCTGAAGCTTCTGCTCGGCTGACACTCGGTAGGGGCGTGGAAAAGCGCCCCTATTATAAGGAAATGTGACCGAAGGCGCGAAAAGACCTTGCAATCGCGATTCTTCCCGAATAATCACCACGGCACCGGAGAGGTGGCCGAGTGGTCGAAGGCGCTCCCCTGCTAAGGGAGTATACCCGAGAGGGTATCGTGGGTTCGAATCCCATCCTCTCCGCCATCAACACCCTCATCTCAAGATCGCAGCGATATCGAAACGAACGCAGGTTCGGGCTTCTCATCCATCGCGCGCAAGATGCTCCCCCGAACGTTCAGCCTTTCACACGGATACAAGCCTTGCAGCGCAGCAAGAATCGCGGCGATTCCTGCTGCTCTTTGGCGATTCTCTCATTCTTCCACAGGCGCAAAGCCTGGTTTGCCGGCTCTAAGTGCCTGCTTCCCAAGGCAATTGTTAAGGATTTGTAAAAATTGAACGATCCTCAACAGGCGTTTTGTGTCCTTTGCGCAACAGCACAATCGGAAGCGGGGGTAATGAAGCGCAAATCTCCCAGTTCAAGATTGCTTGGCGCGCCCGGTCTTGTATTTTCACTCTCGGAAGCGCGGCGGTGGATCGCACGTTTTCGAATACCGACGGGGATGGGGCAGGGAATGCTGTCCTTCAGCTATAAGAACCCAGACCCTTATGTAACTTTGACTGGAGGTCAAACATGAACATCAAGAGCCTTCTTCTCGGCTCCGCAGCAGCTCTCGCTGCTGTATCTGGCGCACAGGCTGCCGACGCTATCGTTGCTGCTGAGCCTGAGCCCATGGAATACGTCCGCGTTTGCGACGCTTTCGGCACCGGCTACTTCTACATCCCGGGCACCGAAACCTGCCTCAAGATCGGTGGTTACGTTCGTGCACAGATCGACGGTCGTTCGGACTTCGACATCGGCGGCGCTCAGCTGCTGGGCGGCGGTTACAAGACCAACACCCGTGGCAAGCTGCAGGTTTCGGCCAAGTCCGACACCGAACTCGGCACGCTGTCTTCCGTCATCAACATGGAAGCCAACAGCAACTCCTCCGCTCAGGCCTTCACTCTGAAGGAAACCTACATTGAGCTGGGCGGCCTGCGCGTCGGTTACTTCTTCAACTACTTCGACACCGGCCTGCCGGGCGAAACTGTTCTGTCTGACGGCGGCCCGTTCGGCGATGCAGGCACCACTGTTACGAACACTCTGAACAACTCGATCCGTTACACCTTCGACGGTGGCGCGTTCCAGGCCTACGTTCAGGCTGACGCCTTCAACGCTTCCAAGGGTTGGAAGACGGATTCGCTCGTAGTCGTTCCTGGCGGTTCGGCTGTTGCTGGCCCGTTCTACAACGCTCAGGACGAGCTTGGCGTTAACGCCATGATCGCTGGCAAGTTCGGCGGCGTTTCGATCGACCTGTTCGGCGCATACGACTTCGCATACGAAGAAGGCGTTATCGCTTCGACCCTGTCGGCTGAAATCGGCCCGGGCAAGCTCGGCGTTCTCGGCATCTACTCGACCGGTCCTGGCCTGTACTACGACTTCGCAGAATGGACTGTCGGCGCTGAATACGCGATCGCTGTTTCCGACAAGCTGTCGATCACCCCGGGCGTTCAGTACTGGGATAACATCGTCCGCAACTACGGCACCGGCGACTACGTTGGTGGTGACGCATGGCGCGTTGGCGTAACGGCTGACTACAAGGTCACCGATGGCCTGACCGCCAAGGCAACCGTAAACTACACCGATGTTGACAACGGCGTCGCTTCTGGCGACCGTTGGGACGGCTTCTTCCGTCTGCAGCGTTCGTTCTAATCTGACCTTTCAGGTTTGATCGGGAAGCCCGGCCTTTGGCCGGGCTTTTCTGTTTTATGCGAGGATTTCTGGCGATCTTTCGAAGGAAAGCTTGGATTCGAAGAGTGGTCTTGTCTGCGAGCATTTGTTCTGCTGCACTGCAATAAGTTGTGACATAAAAGTGACGCGATAGCCGCAACTATGTGGCGAGGCGCATTAGCAATGCCGGATTTGCTTGAACGCAAGTTAAGCGCATGTACCTTGGTCCCGTAAGAATGAATCGCCAATCGGGGAATGACCAATGAACATCAAAAGCCTTCTTCTCGGCTCCGCAGCTGCGCTCGTAGCTGTTTCCGGTGCTCAGGCTGCTGACGCTATCGTCGCTGCTGAACCGGAACCCATGGAATACGTCCGCGTCTGCGACGCGTTCGGCACAGGTTATTTCTATATTCCGGGCACGGAAACCTGCTTGAAGATCGGCGGATATGTTCGTGCGCAGATCGATGGCCGCTCTGACTTCGACATCGACGGCCTTCCGACGACGGTTGATCGTGCAGGTGGTTACAAGACCAATACCCGCGGCAAGCTTCAGATTTCCGCCAAGTCCGATACCGAACTCGGTACCCTGACTTCGGTTATCAACATGGAAGCCAACAGTAACGCTGTAGGCAACGCCTTCTATCTTGATGAAACCTTCATCGAACTCGGCGGCCTTCGCGTCGGTTACTTCTACAACTACTTCGATAACGGCCTTCCGGGTGAGACCGTTCTCTCCGACGGTGGTCCGCTCGGCGACTTCGGTGGCTATATCGGCGGCGACACGCTGAATAACTCCATCCGCTACACCTTTGATGGCGGCGCTTTCCAGGCTTACATCCAGGGCGATTTCTTCAACGCTCAGGGCGACGGTTACACAACCAACTGGAAGACGGAAACCACCGGTGACGACGAACTTGGCCTGAACGCCATGATCGCCGGCAAATTCGGCGGCGTCGCCGTTGATTTGTTCGGTGCATACGATTTCGACTATGATGACGGCGTTATCGCTTCGACCTTGGCTGCTGAAATCGGCCCCGGTACGCTCGGCATCTTTGGCGTCTATTCCTTCGGTCCGACCCGTTACTGGGACTTCTCCGAATGGAGCGTTGGTGCTGAATACGCGATCAAGGTTTCAGACCGCCTGTCGATCACGCCCGGTGCACAGTACTGGTCGAACATCGTTCCGCTTTACGGCTCCAGCGACTACTCCGGTGGTGACGCTTGGCGCGTTGGCGTAACGGCCGATTACGAAATCACCACCAACCTCAACCTCAAGGCAACCGTCAATTACACTGACGTCGACCTTGATGGCACTGTCGTAAACCTCGGCACGGCTGCTGCTCCGGCGAACTTTGTTGCCGGCGACGGTGATCGTTGGGAAGGTTTCCTGCGTCTGCAGCGTTCGTTCTGATAAGCTCATCCATCCGGATGGCATGATCTGCCAACGGATGATTGGATAATTTCCCTTTGGAACCCGGCCGCAAGGCCGGGTTCTTTTGTTTCGCAGCATGTAAGGCATCTGGCCGGGGCAGTGGATGCCCGGCAGAGACGATGGCAGTGTGTTCATGCCACCCGATTTATTGACAGTGGTCGGCAATTGTCCGCAATGGCGGCCGATTTGTGTCCCCTCGGCAACGACGGTTTGTCATCGCACCTCTGTGGGAGTGGCTGTGGTGCTATCTGCTTGTTGCAAGACGAAACACCCCTTTAAATTCAGGGTATGTGATTTGGTTCTCTCAAGCGTGGATTGTCTCATGAACATCAAAGCCATCCTTTTCGGCTCTGCTGCAGCACTGGTGGCCTTTTCTGGCGTCCAGGCCGCTGACGCCATTGTAGCGGCCGAACCTGAACCCATGGAATATGTGCGCGTCTGCGATGCCTTCGGTGAGGGGTATTTCTACATTCCCGGAACGGAAACCTGCCTGAAGATCGGTGGTTATGTTCGTGTGCAGGCAGATGGCCGCAGCGATCTCGATATCGGCGGCTTCGGCAATACTGTCGATGGCGGCTACCAGACCAATACCCGCGCGCACCTCACATTCGAAGCCAAGTCCGATACCGAACTTGGCACGCTTGCTTCTCTTATCACGGTTGAGGCGAACAGCAACTCCAACGACGCGCTAACGCTTGACGAAACCTATATCGAACTCGGCGGTCTGCGGGTCGGTTACTTCTACAACTATTTTGACACTGGCCTGCCGGGCGAAACCGTCCTGCACGATGCCGGTCCGATCGCCGGTTTCGAAAACCTGTTCGGTTACGATTACCGTGGTGGCGACACGCTCAACAACTCCGTTCGTTACACCTTTGAGGGCGGCGCTTTCAAGGCTTACGTCCAGGCCGACTTCTTCGATTCTCAGGATGGCTGGAAGACCGATGCAGCCGGTGATGACGATGATATCGGCATCAACGCCCTGATCGCCGCCAAATTCGGCGGGGTCTCGGTCGATCTGTTCGGCGGTTACGATTTCAGCAATGACGACGGTGTTCTGGCATCGACCCTGACAGCCGAGCTCGGCCCGGGCACTCTCGGTGTCTTCGGCGTCTATTCCTTCGGTCCCACCCGTTACTGGGATTATTCCGAATGGACCATCGGTGCCGAATACGCCATCAAGGTCACCGACAAGCTGAACATCACGCCCGGTGCGCAGTATTTCAGCAAGATCGTTCCGACGTTTGACGATTATGCCGGCGGCAACGCCTGGCGTCTCGGCGTCACCGCCGATTATGAAATCGTCAAGGACCTGAAGCTCAAGGCAACCGTCAATTACACCGATGTCGATATCGACTATGCAGGCCTCGGTGGCGGCGACTATTGGAGCGGTTTCCTGCGTCTGCAGCGCGATTTCTAAACGCCGCCAAGCAATGAAATGAAAAGCCCGCGGATCAATTCCGCGGGCTTTTTCTTGGCCGTCACTCACGTGAAGGCCGCTCGGCATTTTGATGGAGAGGGGGAGGCGTGACTTTTTTCAGCGTCGCCCGAACCGAAGGTCATCCTCGATATCGGCCGTCTGGCCGAGACGGGTCTTGTAGACCTGGTAATTCTCCATCACCCGCTGCACGTAATTGCGGGTTTCGGGGAAGGGGATACGCTCGATCCAGTCCACCACCTCATCCAGAGATTTACCGCGAGGATCGCCATAACGGGCGATCCAGTCCGGTACGCGGCGTGGGCCCGCATTATAGGCGATGAAGGTGAGGATGTAGGAACCGCCGAAACTGTCGATCTGCTCGCCGAGATAATGCGCGCCGAGGGTGGCATTGTAACCGGCATCGGTGGTGAGTTTGGCGGCGGCGTAAGTGATGCCGTGGCGGCCGGCCACGCCTTTTGCCGTCCCGGGAAGGATCTGCAGCAGGCCTCGCGCGTCGGCCGGCGAAATCGCCGATGGATTGAAGGCGCTTTCCTGACGCGCAATCGCGTAAGCCAACGCCTTGCCGGAGCCGGCGATATTGGCGGAAGCGGGGATGACGCCGGTCGGATAGGCGAGCGCCGCCACTTCGATGCCACGGGCAAAGGCGGATTTGCCGATCTGCAACGACAGCGCATGATCGCCATTCTTTTCAGCGCGGGCGGTGAGGATGGCCAATTCGCCGGGACTGGTGATTTCGTCGGCGAGCGCACGGTAAAGCGCATTGGCGCGGTTGTCATGACCGGCCGCATCCAGCCGGTCGATGGCGCGCACGACTTCGCGGTTTTCGAAATTTCGACGGTCGGCATCGTTCGGCGAAGGATAAGCGACGTTCAGCACCTTGGTGCCAAGCCTTGCCGCCGCCAGTTGACCATAAAACGTGCCGGAATATTGCGCGGCCTGACCGTAGAAATCCGAGGATTTGCCCGGGCCACCTGCCTCGGCGGCGCGGCCAAGCCAATAGAGCGCACGCGAAGCCGAAAGCGGCCGTGTCGAGGCATTCAGGATGGCGCGAAAATGTTTCTCGGCGACCGTCGGGTTTTTGAGTTCCCGCAGCGCATACCAACCCGCGTGGAATTCCGCATCGACGATATCCGTCGTCGCCGTCGCGGTGTGATTGGCCGCCACGCGATACGCTTGGGCGTAATCGCCCTTGTCCGCCAGCCCGCGCGAAATGATGCGCCGTTCGTTCCACCATTCGCCGCCATTCACCAGGCGGGTGGCATCGCGCGGCGCCTTGTCGAGAAGGGATGCTGCTTCGCGGTAACGGTCCTGATGGCGCAGGTTTTCGATCGTGGCGAACAGATAGGCGGGGTCCTTGCTCCAGCTGGCGCTCGCTGCCTGCAAAAGCTGCTCGGAATTTTTGGCCTTGGCCGCAACGGCCGCCCAGGCCTTGTAGAGCGATTGCGCCTTGCCCAGATCGCCAAACCGCTCGGCCTGCGCCGTGCGGTTGCGATACATCAGGTAGTCCATGCGGGCCTTGTGTTCCGCAGTGGTGAGCAGTCCGGCAAACTCCTTGAGGATCCGGTCCTCGGTGCCCTTGTCCAGTGCTTCGCCGGTCCAGATCGAGCGCAACACGCCGGAGGCTCGTTTGTTGTCGCCGGTCGCAACCAGGGCGCGGGCAAGGATGATCGCGCCTTCCGGCGTTTCGGCCGTGCTGTTGCCGAAGGCCGCGAGCACGGCGGCCGGCGCCGGGTTTTCCCGGTAAAGCGCGCGCTCGGAATTGGCGCGCAGGCGGGTAAGGCCCGGCCAGCCGCGCAATTCGCGCTGGGCGCTGGCGATCTCGTGGGAGGGCACGCCGCTCTGGCCCGAGGTCGCGATCGCCCAAGTCAAGATCTGGCGATCGAGCGAACCGGCCGGAAGGCTGTCGCGGGTGGCAATGGCCGTGCCGGCATCGCGCGCCGTCAGCGCATCGAGCCCGGTTTTCAGCTGGCTGACGACGCCGGGCTTGCCAGGTGTCTGTGGCTGCGAAGGGGAGGGGATCGATCCGGTAATATCGGGAAACGGCGTGGTCGCAGCCGGTCTGGGCGCATTCGGCTTGACGAACGGCAACGGCACCGATCCCTCCGGCAGAGGGGCGGCAATGCTCATGCGCAGGTCGAAAAGGCCCACGGTCAATCCGAGGCCGAGGCCTGCCAGGATCAGAACATTCTTTTTCATTCACCGTCCACGAAATCTAAAGTGAAGCCTTACGCGAACGCCCTGTCCGCCACCTTCGACAAATCCTCATTCCCTCAATGGCCAATGCCTGTCAGGCACGACCATATAACATCGATTAGCGGCCACGCCGATTAAAGAATGCTTACCGCATTTCAGCAAATACGAGCTTTTCCCTCGCGCTTGCGTCACGAAAGCGTCATGGCTGCGCTTGTCGCCGGATCGACGGCGATCTATGGTGCCCGCCGAATAGGGTTAGACCTATAAAAATGGATTGCGGCTGAAGCGTGGATCGCCAAAGATCTTGGGGCCGCCGAGGAGAGTTTTTGCATGTTCAAGGGATCGATGCCCGCTCTTGTTACCCCGTTTACAACGGAGGGCGCGGTCGACGAGCAAGCCTTTGCGGACCACGTGGAGTGGCAGCTTACCGAAGGTAGTTCCGGCCTCGTGCCGGTTGGCACGACAGGCGAATCGCCGACACTTTCCCATGCCGAACACCGCCGGGTGGTCGAGCTCTGTATCGAAATCGCCGCCAAACGCGCGCCCGTCATCGCCGGCGCCGGATCCAACAATACGCGCGAGGCGATCGAGCTTGCCGTCCACGCCGAAAAGGCGGGTGCGGATGCGGTTCTCGTCGTCACGCCTTATTACAACAAGCCCACCCAGAAGGGCCTGTTCGCACATTTTTCGGCAATTGCCGAAGCCACCAGGCTGCCGATCATCATCTATAACATTCCGCCACGCTCGGTCATCGACATGAGCCCGGAAACCATGGGTGCGCTGGTGAAGGCGCACAAGAACATCGTCGGCGTCAAGGATGCCACCGGCAAGATCGAGCGGGTTTCCGAACAGCGCATTGCCTGCGGCAAGGATTTCATCCAGCTGTCGGGTGAAGACGCAACGGCCCTCGGCTTCAACGCCCATGGCGGCGTCGGCTGCATCTCGGTGACGGCAAACGTCGCGCCGCGCCTGTGCGCCGAATTCCAGACGGCGCTTGCCGCTGGCGATTACAAGACGGCGCTGGACTATCAGGATCGCCTGATGCCGCTGCATAAGGCGATCTTCATGGAGCCGGGCCTGTGCGGTGCCAAATATGGTCTCAACCGTACGCGCGGCATGAACCGCACGGTGCGTTCGCCCCTGATGTCGACGTTGGAGCCGGCAACGGAAGCCGCCATCGACGCGGCCCTGCGCCACGCCGGCCTGCTGAACTGATGCCGTGCCGAAGCATCGCCACCCGGTGGTGCTTCACTTTCGGATCGGTACGCACTAGATATGAGAACAAGAACCCCGGTCACCGCCATGGCCGGGGACTATTATTTGAATAAGGGCGAGACGGAAAACTCCCATGGCACCCAGAGGCAGCCAGCGAACAGTCAACAAGATCGTGGCCGAGAACCGCAAGGCGCGGTTCAACTACGAGATCGTCGATACATATGAGGCGGGCCTGGTGCTGACCGGCACCGAGGTGAAATCGTTGCGCGAAGGCAAGGCCAATATCGCCGAGTCCTATGCGTCCGACGAGGGTAACGAGATCTGGCTGATCAACAGCCACCTGCCGGAATATCTGCAGGCGAACCGCTTCAACCACGAGCCGCGCCGCCGCCGCAAGCTGCTTCTTTCGAAACGCGAGATCAGCCGCCTGCGCGCCGGTATCAACCGCGAAGGCATGACGCTGGTACCGCTCAAGATCTATTTCAATGAAAAGGGTCGGGCGAAAATGGAGCTTGCGCTCGCCAAGGGCAAGAAGCTGCACGACAAGCGCGAGACCGAGAAGGAACGCGACTGGAACCGTCAGAAATCGCGGCTGCTGAAGACGGGGTAAGGCGCAGATTTTCTGCAGGCATTAAAAAAGCCGCGTCTTCATCAAGACGCGGCTCTCATTTTTCAGACGTCGGCGCTTTCCACCGGTTCGACCGGGCGCTGTGGTCGCTCGGACGGGTCGCGTCCGATTTCGGCTTTCAGCGACGACAGGTCGATGAAGTGGTCGGCCTGGCGGCGCAGGTCGTCGGCGATCATCGGTGGCTGAGTTGCCATCGTGGATACGACGGAAACCTTGCGTCCCTTGCGCTGAAGGGCTTCAACCAAAGTCGTGAAATCGCCGTCTCCGGAGAATATGACCAGATGGTCAGCGGTCTCCGATTGCTCCATGGCGTCAATTGCCAGCTCGATGTCCATATTGCCCTTCACCTTGCGGCGGCCCATGGAATCCGTGAATTCCTTGGCCGGTTTGGTGATGACCTTGTAGCCGTTATAGTCGAGCCAATCGATCAACGGGCGGATGGACGAGTATTCCTGATCCTCAATCAGAGCTGTGTAATAATAGGCGCGCAGGAGATAGCCGCGCTTCTGAAAAGCCTTTAACAGCTTGCGATAGTCGATATCGAAGCCGAGGCTTTTTGAAGCCGCGTAAAGATTTGCGCCATCTATAAAGAGCGCAATCTTCTCCCTAGGGTCGAACATTAATCCTCCACTCCCTTAAAAATACGCAGGCGAGCCAGCCAAACAGCCAAGCCACGCAATTTGTAGCTGGACCGCCAAGAATAACCGTTACATTACGTTATTTTGATATAAAAGTCATTTATGATAGCGCGTCCTGAAATCCAAGCACCTTTTGTGGTCCTAAGATAATTGTCGTGACTTCCGGAAAATGCCGGTGCACGGCGCATCAACAAAAACTTGAATTTTGCCGGCAATGCCTGTATCGGGCGTGTCAATCCCTGAAAGACCAATCAAGAAGGACAGGCAATGGCCCGCGTCACCGTAGAAGATTGCATCGACAAAGTTGACAACCGCTTCGAGCTCGTCCTGCTCGCCAGCCATCGCGCCCGCCAGATTTCGCAGGGCGCTTCGATCACCATCGATCGCGACAACGACAAGAACCCGGTGGTCGCGCTGCGCGAAATCGCCGACGAAACCCTGTCGCCGGACGATCTGAAGGAAGACCTGATCCATTCGCTGCAGAAGCATGTTGAAGTGGACGAGCCCGAGCCCGATCCGGCAAGCTTCGTTTCTGCCGGCGCACTGACCGATGGCACCGAAGAAGAAGATGCTCCGGAAACCGTCAACTTCGACCAGATGTCGGAAGAAGATCTGCTCGCCGGCATCGAAGGCCTCGTGCCGCCGGAAAAGAGCGACGATTACTAAGATTTATCGGATGAAGGGCAGGAAGCGTTCATCCTCTTGCCCCAATCTGAATATCTGTTTGTGATGGCTGCGCCGGTCCCCTGATCGGCGCGCCATTTTTCGTTTCCCCCCCATTCGTTTTCAGGGGCATGTCGAGGGACCGGTTTCAGGATGATGCGGCAATACGAGCTCGTCGAGCGGGTCCAGAGATACAAACCCGATGCGAATGAAGCTCTTCTCAACAAGGCCTATGTTTATGCCATGCAGAAGCATGGCCTGCAGAAGCGCGCCAGCGGCGATCCCTATATCTCGCATCCGCTGGAAGTTGCCGCCATCCTCACCGACATGCACCTCGACGAGTCGACTATCGCGGTTGCTCTGCTGCACGATACGATCGAGGACACCACGGCCACCCGTGCCGAGATCGATGAGCTTTTTGGCGAGGATATCGGCCGTCTCGTCGAAGGCCTGACCAAGCTCAAGCGCCTCGACCTCGTGACCAAGAAGGCCAAGCAGGCCGAGAACCTGCGCAAGCTGCTGCTCGCCATTTCCGACGACGTGCGCGTGCTGCTCGTCAAGCTGGCCGACCGCCTGCACAACATGCGCACGCTCGATCATATGGCCGCCGACAAGCGTGCCCGTATTTCCGAAGAGACGATGGACATCTATGCGCCGCTTGCCGGCCGCATGGGCATGCAGGACATGCGCGAGGAGCTGGAGGACCTGTCCTTCCGCCACATCAATCCGGAGGCCTATGAAACGGTTACCAAACGGCTGGCCGAGCTCTCAAGCCGCAATGAAGGCCTCGTCACCAAGATCGAGGACGAATTGCGCGAGCTTCTTGTGGCAAGCGGTCTGACCGATGCCACGGTAAAGGGACGGCAGAAGAAGCCGTATTCCGTCTTCCGCAAGATGCAGTCCAAGTCGCTTTCCTTCGAGCAGCTTTCGGATGTCTATGGTTTCCGCATTTTCGTGTCGGAACTGCCGGATTGTTATCGGGCGCTGGGCATCGTTCACATCCGCTGGCGCGTCGTGCCGGGGCGTTTCAAGGATTATATCTCGACACCCAAGCAGAACGACTATCGTTCGCTGCATACCACCATCGTCGGTCCGTCGCGTCAGCGTATCGAACTGCAGATCCGCACGCGGCGCATGCACGAAATCGCCGAATTCGGTATTGCCGCACACTCTCTCTACAAGGACGGTGAGGGCGGCGAAGGCGAATTGCTGTCGAAGGAAAGCAATGCCTATTCGTGGCTGCGTCGCACGATCGAGCAGCTGGCGGAAGGGGATAACCCGGAAGAATTCCTCGAGCACACCAAGCTCGAACTCTTTCAGGACCAGGTGTTCTGCTTCACGCCGAAGGGCAAGCTGATCGCGCTGCCACGCGGCGCGACACCGATCGATTTCGCCTATGCGGTACACACCGATATCGGCGACACCACGGTCGGCGCCAAGATCAATGGTCGCATCATGCCGCTCGTCACCCGTCTTTCAAATGGGGATGAGGTCGAGGTCATTCGTTCGGGCGTACAGGTGCCTCCGGCCGCGTGGGAAGAAATCGTCGTTACCGGCAAGGCGCGCGCCGCCATCCGTCGCGCCACCCGCATGGCCATCCGCAAGCAATATTCCGGTCTCGGTCACCGCATTCTGGAGCGCACTTTCGAGCGCGCCGGCAAGGCCTTTTCCAAGGATGCGCTGAAGCCCGCGCTGTTCAGGCTTGGCCACAAGGATGTCGAGGATGCCGTCGCGGCGGTCGGGCGTGGTGAACTGTCGTCGCTCGATGTCGTGCGCGCAGTCTTCCCGGATTACAAGGACGAGCGCACCACGGTTAAGCCATCACCCGATCAGGGCTGGTTCAACATGCAGAGCGCGCAAGGCATGATGTTCAAGCTGCCCGGCGTGACGCGCACGGCCGAGCAGGTGGCCGCCGCAAGCGTGCAGGATGGTTCCGGTCCCGAACCGCTGCCGATCCGCGGCCTCTCCGGCAATCTTCCGGTGCAGTTCGCGCCTTCGGGCGCTGTGCCCGGCGATCGTATCGTCGGCATCCTGGAGAAGGACAAGGGGATCACCATTTACCCGATCCAGGCGTCCGCGTTGCAGCGTTTCGACGATCAGCCGGAGCGCTGGATCGATGTGCGCTGGGATATCGATGAGGCGAACAAGTCGCGTTTCCTTGCGCGCGTGTTCTTCAACACCATCAACGAGCCGGGAACGCTGGCAACGGTCGCGCAGACGGTTGCCAAGCTCGATATCAACATCCGTACCCTGAAGATGGGCAACAGTCGCGCTTCCGACTTTTCGGAAATCGAGATGGAGGTCGAGGTCTGGGATGTGCGGCAGCTCAATCAGCTGTTGATCCAGGTGAAGGACCTTGACGTCGTTTCCAGTGCGCGCCGGCTATATGACTGATATTTCGGCAGGCTTTGCCTTCGACTGCCGCTTCCGCCTTGATGTTTGCCCAATTCGTGCGCATCGGGAAATGTCTCATCAAGTCGATATGCGTTAAGTGCATGGCTGGTGAAGCGGCTGAGCGTTGGTAAAATCGATTTAAAAGCCGTATCTATTGGTCATCCAAACCAAGGAAACCAAGAGATGTTTAAGCCAATTCGCCAGTTTGCCCGCGCCCTTCGCGCCCCGTCGGTACAGGAGCGTGAAATGGCATACCTCAATGAATCCAACGATGCGATCGAACTCGAATATCGCATGCGTCAGGTCGATCGCGGCATGTTCCGTAAGGGCCTCTGATCTGCCATATGCCAGCGGCATCGTTCGATGCCGCTCTTGGCTTTTGTCAGTGATCGTCCTAGATGCTGATATATGCCGTTTCGTCGCCGAAGCCCTGTCGGATGGGCCGAAAAGATCCGTAACGCCGTCTGGCCCCGCAAGGGGGTGACGCGCAACTTTCGCTACTACGGTTTGCGCGCAGCGCGGATCAGCGCTTCGCCGCATGCGGTCGCGGCTGGAATTGCCGCCGGTGTCATGGCCGGCTGGACACCTTTTCTGGGCTTTCACGTCTTCCTCGGCATCGCCCTTGCCTTTGTCCTGCGCGGCAGTCTCGTCGCAGCGGCAATCGGCACGCTTGCCAGCAATCCCTTGACCTTCCCGCTCATCTGGTCTGCCAGCTGGGAGATCGGCCATTTCATGCTCGGGCATCCGGGCGAGGTTGCCGGTAGCCAGCTGGATCTTGCGCAATTGGTGCGCACTCTCCATTTCTCCGAACTATGGGAGCCGGTGCTGAAGCCGATGTTGATCGGCTGTCTGCCGCCCGCTTTTTTCTGTGGGGTTGTCGTTTACGCTGCGACCTATATGGGTGTGAAAGGTTTTCGCACCCGCCGGCGCGAGCGCATGGCGGCAAAGCTGCACGCCGCAGCCCGGGCCGGTATTTGACGGGAAACGATATTTGAGAAGAGGCGACAAGGCATGATCATCGGCATGGGAAGCGATCTCATCGACATCAGGCGCGTGGAAAAATCCATCGAGCGTTTCGGCGAGCGTTTTACCCATCGGGTTTTCACCGAGGTCGAACGTGCCAAATCCGATGGCCGCAAGAACCGCGCCGCTTCCTATGCCAAGCGCTTTGCCGCCAAGGAGGCCTGTTCCAAGGCGCTCGGCACCGGCATCGCTTACGGCGTTTTCTGGCGGGACATGGGTGTCATCAACATGCCCGGCGGCAAGCCGACCATGAAGCTTACCAACGGTGCCGGCGAACGTCTGGCTTCGATGATCCCGGCCGGCCACAAGCCCGTCATCCACATCACCATTACCGACGAATATCCCTATGCTCAGGCCTTCGTGATCATCGAAGCCTTGCCGGCAGCCGATTGAACCCGATTTGAGCCATTGCCGCCGATTGGCGAAGGGTTTAGAGAAATCCCCACTCCGCCCCAGACGGGCGTGACCGGACAGACAGAAAGAAAGACGTTCTCACGTGTCGAACACCGCAGAAGCAAAGCCGCAGAATGCTCTTTGGGAAAACATCAAGGTCATCATCCAGGCCCTGTTGCTCGCCATGGTCATCCGGACCGTCCTGTTCCAGCCTTTCACCATCCCCTCCGGCTCGATGATGCCGACGCTGCTGGTGGGCGACTATATCTTCGTCAACAAGTTCGCTTACGGTTATTCGAAATATTCGCTGCCGTTCTCGCCGGACCTGTTCGATGGCCGCATCCTCGAGTTCAACGAGCCGAAGCGTGGCGACGTCATCGTATTCCGCCTGCCGCAGCAGCCTGAGATCGACTATATCAAGCGCCTCGTCGGCCTGCCGGGTGACCGCGTCCAGGTGACGAACGGTGTGCTGTTGATCAACGGCCAGCCGGTTCCGAAGGTTCAGGACGGCACCTTCACTTCCGATTACCGCCAGGATCCGGGTTCGGACGTTCCGGTCTTCCGCGAGACGTTCGACAACGGCGTGACTTTCGACACGCTCGACCAGTCGCCGGTTTCGCGCGGTGACAACACCCGCGAATTCGTGGTTCCGGCAGGCCATTATTTCTTCATGGGCGACAACCGCGACAACTCGCTCGACAGCCGTTTCGACGTCGGTTACGTGCCGGCCGAAAACCTTGTCGGTCGCGCCAGCGTGATCTTCTTCTCGCTCGGCAACGACACCTCGTTCCGCGAGTTCTGGAAATGGCCGGCCAACATGCGTTGGGACCGCCTGTTCAAGGTCGTCAACTGATGAAGCCGGCGACGCTTTCGGGAGATGAACGCGCGAAGCTGGAAGCTATCGTCGGTCACGTCTTTACGGAAAAACAGTGGCTGGACCGGGCGCTGACCCATGCCAGCACCGGCACGGCCAAGACCGCCAATTACGAGCGCCTGGAGTTTCTGGGCGATCGCGTTCTCGGCCTGTGTGTGGCGGAGCTTCTGTTTCGCACCTTCAAGACGGCAACCGAAGGCGAGCTTTCCGTGCGCCTTAACCAGCTGGTCAGCGCCGATAGCTGCGCTTCCGTGGCTGATGAGCTGGACCTGCACCGTTTCGTGCGCACCGGCGCCGATGTGAAAAAGCTCACCGGCAAGCGCATGCTCAACGTGCGCGCCGATGTCGTTGAAAGCCTGATTGCGGCTCTTTATCTCGATGGAGGGATGGAGGCGGCCCGCAATTTCATCGAGCGTCACTGGGGGGAGCGCGCTACACGCGCCGAAGCGGCCCGCCGCGATGCCAAGACCGAATTGCAGGAATGGGCACACGCGAAATTTGCGTTGACCCCATCCTACCGCATAGACGACCGTTCCGGGCCGGATCACGACCCGCGCTTTACCGTGACGGTTGAAGTGAATGGCGTTGCGCCCGAAACTGGCGTAGACCGTTCCAAACGCGCTGCCGAACAGGTAGCTGCCACCAAAATGCTCGAACGCGAAGGCGTCTGGCAGAAGAACCCTGCCGAAGGCTGAGGACGACCGATGACCGAACACGAAGACAACAACGCTGAGCCGGCAGCCGAAACGCATTCCGAGGACGTGCAGGCTGGCCCGACCCATTCCGGCTTTGTCGCGCTGATCGGCGCCACCAATGCCGGCAAGTCGACGCTGCTCAACCGCCTCGTCGGCGCAAAGGTATCGATCGTCAGCCACAAGGTGCAGACGACGCGCGCTATCGTGCGCGGCATCGCCATCCACGATAACGCCCAGATCGTCTTCATGGATACGCCCGGCATCTTCAAGCCGCGCCGCAGGCTCGACCGCGCCATGGTGACATCCGCATGGGGCGGCGCCAAGGATGCCGACCTGATCCTGCTTCTGGTCGATAGCGAGCGCGGCATTCGTGGTGATGCGGAGACGATCCTCGAAGGCCTGAAGGATGTTCAGCAGCCGAAGATCCTCGTGCTCAACAAGATCGACCGCGTTCGCCCGGAAGACCTTCTGAAGCTTGCAGCACGGGCGAACGAAACCGTTGCCTTCGAGCAGACCTTCATGGTCTCGGCCACGACCGGCTCCGGTTGCGACGACCTGATGAATTTCCTGGCCAAGCGCCTGCCGGAAGGTCCGTGGTATTACCCGGAAGACCAGATTTCCGACCTGCCGATGCGCCAGCTGGCGGCTGAAATCACCCGCGAAAAGCTGTTTCTGCGTCTTCACCAGGAGCTGCCTTACGCTTCTCACGTCGAGACGGAAAAGTGGGAAGAAAAGAAGGACGGTTCGGTGCGTATCGAACAGGTCATCTATGTGGAACGCGACAGCCAGAAGAAGATCGCGCTCGGCAAAAACGGCGAAGCCATCAAGGCTATTTCCACGGCATCCCGCAAGGAACTCTCGGAAATCCTCGAGCAAACGGTGCATCTCTTCCTGTTCGTGAAGGTGCGTGAAAACTGGGGTGATGACCCGGAGCGGTTCCGCGAGATGGGGCTGGAGTTCCCGCGGTCTTAAAAGCTTGTGGGGCCACAAAGCCCCCGACCGTCATCCTCGGGCTTGTCCCGAGGATCTAATCACGCAGATAATGACGCTCAGCAGATCCTCGGGGCAAGCCCGAGGACCACGGAGGTGTGTAGGGCGCTTCCGCCTTTACTTCTTCCTATCCATCAGCGCCTTGATTTCCAGATAACGCCGGCGATTGTCCTGGTCCTGCTCGTCTGCCGAATAACATGTGGCGGAGATGCAGAACTTCTTGATGCCGAAAGGCGCGGTTGCCTTGTCGAATTCGCAATCGATCGTGCTGGTGAAATCGTTAGGCTTGGGGTTATCGCGGGTCGAATAGGTCAGCCGGGCGCCGGGCGGGTCGAGTTCCGGAAAAGACTGTACCGTCCCGGTATTGAGGACCGGCGTCATCAGAAAATTCTTGGCAACCGTCATGCAGGCGTTTTCCAGTTCCTTGGATTGCGCAAGCGCGGGAGACGCCTTCAGCGTGACGGACGGAACAAGCATGAGAGCGGCGGCGGCGAGAGCGTATTTCATGAAATCTCCCCTGGAATTCTGTTTGGAAATTCTGTTTCCGCTGGAACACGCGAGCGTGGCAATTGGTTCCGTCTGATGCCCGGAACATTTTGCGCCAACCGGCGGAAGTGCCGGGGCCATCCGAAAACAATTCATTCCGAACCACTTATCGCCTAAACTGGAATCGGCATTTCAGGGACCAGAACCAACATCTCATGCAGTGGCAGAGCGAAGCGATCATATTAGGCGTCAGGCGGCACGGCGAGAGCAGCGTCCTTGTCGAGGTGATGACGCGTGATCGCGGCCGTCATCTCGGCATGGTGCGCGGCGGCCGCTCGCGAACCATGCAGCCGGTGCTGCAGCCGGGCAATCGCGTCGAGGTGGTCTGGCGCGCACGGCTGGATGAACACCTCGGTGAGTTCAAGGTGGAGCCTGTGCGCCTGCGTGCAGCCCGGCTGATGGAAACCGCGACCGCAGTTTATGGCGTGCAGGCCATGGGCGCGCTCCTGCGTCTGCTGCCCGAGCGCGATCCGCACCCGCATCTATATGAAGCGCTGGATATCATTCTCGAGCATATGGAAGACCCAATCGACGCTGGCGAACTGTTCGTGCGTTTCGAACTGGCTGTGCTGAACGACCTCGGTTACGGGCTGGATCTTTCCGAATGCGCTGCCACCGGCCGCCGTGACGAACTGGTTTATGTTTCGCCGAAAAGCGGCAAGGCCGTTTCTCGCGATGCCGGTGCGCCTTATGCCGACCGCATGTTGGCACTGCCGGGATTTCTGGGGCAGGGGACCGCCAAATCCGCCGATCGCGATACGATGGCCGAAGCCTTTCGGCTGACCGGCTTTTTCCTGCATCGCCATGTCTATGAGCCACGCGGGCTGACGGAAAACGCCGCCCGCGACGGTTTCGTGCAGGCGGCGTTGAAGGCGATTGCCAAGGCTCGCGAGGAGCGTGAGCGTCAGGCCGGCTGAGCGGCGATTTCGGGTCGATCCACCGGCTTTTCGCGGATCGGCCAGTGTACGACGGCGGCAGCTAAGCCCATGATCACGCCCAGCCACCAGACGATGTCGTAGGAGCCGAAGCGGTCGTAGAGCGCGCCGCCCATCCACACGCCGAGGAATGAGCCGACCTGGTGCGATAGGAACACGATGCCGCCCAGCATGCCGAGATGGCGGGTGCCGAACATGATGGCGACGAGACCATTGGTTGGCGGCACGGTCGAAAGCCACAGAAGCCCCATGACGATCGCGAAGATGATCACCGAAGTCGGTGACTGCGGCAGAAGCAGAAACGCCGTCACGGCAATCGACCGGCCGATATAGATATATGCCAGGAAATACGGTTTCGAATAACGCTGGCCGATGACGCCGGCGGCGAGCGACCCGGCGATGTTGAAGAAGCCGATCAGCGCCATGGCGATGACGGCGTATTTGGCATCGATGCCGATGTCGCCGAGATAGGCGGGGAAATGCGCGGTAATGAAGGCCACCTGAAAACCGCAGACGAAAAAGCCGCTGGTGAGCAGAAGATAGCTCTTGTGACCGAAAGCCTCCCGCAGCGCTTCGCCAGCGCTCTGCTTGAACTGCACCTGCGATTGGGTGCCGGATGAGGAATTACCCCGCAGCGGATAGGCCAGCAGCGGCACCAGCAGCATCAAGGCCCCCATGATGACCAGACTGTCGGACCAGCCGTAATTGGTGATCAGCGCCTGGCTGAGCGGCGCAAACAGGAACATGCCCGCTGAGCCCGCCGCCGTGCCGATGCCGAATGCCATCGACCGCTGCTGCGGTGTGACGTTGCGGGCAAAGGCGGAAAGAATGGTGCCGAACGAACCGGCGCCCACGCCAAGCCCCACCAGAATACCACCGCCGATATGCAGCCACATGGGGGAGGCGGCATGCGACATCATCAAAAGACCGGCGGCATAGATGATGCCGGAAAGCACGAGAACACGGCCGGTGCCGTATTTGTCGGCGGCGGCGCCGAAAAACGGCTGGCTCAAACCCCAGGCAAGGTTCTGCAGCGCCATGGCAAGGCCGAAGGTCGTGCGGTCCCAGCCGGTATCTGTCAGCATGGGCAGCTGGAAAAAGCCCATGGCCGAGCGCGGGCCAAAGGTCAGCACGGCAATCAGCGAGCCGGCGGTGATGATGAGAAGGGGCAGGTGCGGGCGGGCGACGTGCGCCATGGAATGTCCTCCGGGTAAGGAGGACACAATAACGTCGGTCGCGACTTTGCAAAAGCGAGTTTTGCTGAGGCTACACATCACCGCTATTGATGATGTGTAGCCGCTGACCGGGAATTACCGGAATAGCTGCAGAAGTGTGCTCGGGGTTGAGTTGGCGATTGAAAGCGCCTGCGTTGTCAGTTGCTCGCGCGCCTGCAATGCCTTCAGCCGGGTGGCTTCCTCATCCATGTCGGCATCGATGAGCGCGCTGACACCCTTGCTTGTCCAGTCACGCAATGCCCCGACAAATTCCGATTGCAGGTCGATGCGCATCTTGAGCGCGCCGTAATCCGCGCCGGCATTGGTCAGTTGCAGCAACATCTTGTCGACCACGTTGATCATCTCGTCGAGATCGTCATTGCTGGTGGACGACGTGAGCTCGATTTCCGTCGCACTGGCTGCGTTGCTGTCGTTCACGTGCAGAACCCAGTTGCTGCCGGCGCTGGCGGCTTGCGCAAAATGGGTGCTGGTCAGGATGCCGGCTCCTCCACCTGTAGAGGAGGTCCGACCGTCGACAAGACCCAGTACCTCACCGGTGGTCGCGCCGCCATAGATGTCGAAATTGATGGTCTGCATGGTGACGATGCGATTGGTGTCGCGGGTAAATGATCCAACCACCTGCACGGTCGATTCCGTTTTGTCGCTGATATTCAGCCAGTTGACGTTATTGAAGGTCGAAGATTTGGCGATTGCCACCAGCTGATCCTTCAGCTGGGTGATCTCCTTGTTGACCTTGTCCTTGTCCACGCCCGGTTCGCTGGCTGCCACCAGTTTCGCCTTGATCTCATCCACCACGTCAATGGAGGAGTTGAGGCCGTTATAGGCAATGTCGACGGTGGCGGCGCCAAGGCTCAATGCGTCCTGCACGGCCGACATCGCCTTGTCGTCGGATTTCATGGTGCTGGCGATGGACCAGTAGGCGGCATCGTCAGAGGCCTGTCCGACCCTATAACCAGTGGTCACACGGTCTCTGCTCTGGTCCAGCTCGTGACTGATCGACCGCAATGTTCCGAGGGCCGCCTGAGCGGCTGAATTGGTGATTATACTATACATACTACGCTCTACACGAAACGGATAATCACGCCGCCGAGACATGTCTGCCAACCGAAGCATGGTTACCGGCAGAGCAGCTTGCGACGTTGTGATTTATAGGTCGCTAACCTTAACGTGTGCTTAAGTACGCAAGTAACATTTATAGTTAACGCGAAATACTGCGCGTAACCAAATCGAAATATTGGTTATTTTTCGTGGTTAATGGATAGTTGCTTAAGGTGAGCCCGGAGGGTCCACTTGGGCTTGCTTGCGGCCAAGCCGGCTTTCACGCCAAAGCGTAAAGCCACCCGCGCCGATGACGATGCAACTGCCGGCAACCATGTTGAGCGTCATCACCTCGTCGAAGATGAACACGCCGATCAGGCAAACGAGGACCGTCTGGACGTAGAATATCGGTTGTACGGCGACAGCATCAAGCATGGAATAGGCACGGATCAGCAGGTAATGGCCGGTTATGCCGGTGATGCACAAAACGATCATCCAGAGCCAGTCGCCGAGGGTGATATGTGTCCAGTAGAATGGCCCGATGAATGTGATCGCGGCCGCGCCTGCAACGCCGGTGTAGAAGAATGCGGTGGCCGATGTATCCGCACGGCTGCCGAGCCGTGTCAGGACAGAATAGAGCGCGAACATCGTGGTGCTGATCATCGGTATGACGATCTTGATGTCAAAGCTGGCATGCAACGGGTTGATGATCATCAGGATGCCGATGAAACCGACACCGATCGCCGTCCAGCGTCGCCAGCCGACCTTTTCACCGAGGATGGGCACCGACAGGCACGCAACCACGAGAGGGGCGGCGGCAAAGATCGTGTGGCTTTGCGCCAGGCCGACGCGTGAAAACGCAAAGACGGAAATGACGATCTGCGAAACGAGCAGTACGCCGCGGATGATCTGCAGCACTGGCCGCTTGGCATTGACGGTCTGTTTCAGTCCGCCGGTGGCGCGACTGGTCAGAAACAGCGCGAAGCCGGCAAACGCCCAGAAGCGGATCATGGTGATGAAGATTGGCGGATAGGCCGTGCCCAGATGTTTGGAAATACCATCCTGAACCGCAAAGATGCTCACAGCCATAAGAGCGAAGAGCAGGCCGGTGGTACGAGGTGTCATGGGACGTAATCTCTGGGGTGCGGACAATCTTGACGTCCGGGCATAAGGGCAGGGTGAAGATCTTCCCCTCCCGCGCCAGACGGTCGATCACCTCGCCTGATCATTGCTGTGTCGAGCAATGACAGCCTCAGGTCAAGCGGACCTTGCCTGTTATCGGTACGGCTGTGACAGAAATGCGGATCCGATCCGTTGATCGGTTCGGAAAACGGTTCAGGCGCGGCGTTTGATCGCCCAGCTTTCCGCGCGGTTCTCCACGATCCTGGCGGTATCGCCGATGCTGACATGTCCCTCGCTGCGCGGCACGGCATTCCAGCCGAACAGCGGGCCGGGAACACGGCGGTCAGCCGACATGCGGATGCGCCCCATGGCGGGCATCGGGCTTGGCACATCGCGCGAACCGGTCTGCTGATCCTGCGTGGTCATGATGCAGCGGGCGCAGGGTTTGACGAAATCGAAGCGGATTCCGCCTATTTCTATTGCCGCCCAATTGTCTTCCGCCCAAGGTTCGTCATGGTCGATGACGATATTGGGCCGAAAGCGCTCCATGCCGACCGGCTCTTCGCCATTCGCCAGCATGTTCGCGTTAAGAGCCGCCAGAGATCCGGTTGTTGTGATCAACACCTGATAACCATCCGCAAAGGTGACCGGTGAGTTGTCGCCGGCCCATTCCGGCGAGGCGGCGCGGTTGGCGTGTTCATCGAAGAAAACAAGGCGCACGTCGCGCTCCAGCCAGCCGGATAACGTGGCGTTGACGGCATCCTCTGCAAGTGCCGCGGAAACATTCGATTTCCAAACGACAACATCGAGGCGGCGGTTGGGGTCGTTGAAGGCGATGTCGATTTCGCCCTTGCCGTCGATGGCAAGCCGTGTCGCACCGGAAGCATCGACCGGGGCCGCTTTCACCTGGGCCAGAGCCTGAAGCTCCCGCTGGGTGAAAAACTTTCCGTCAGGGTCGGTCAACATCATCACACGGTCCCCGGGAATGCCGGCCGCCGTGATCTGTGCCTCCGTCAGCGCAATGCCTCTGCCGCTTTTCAGGGGGTAGCGATGGAGCTCGGTGATACGCATGTCTTACCCCTCGATTTCATCCAGAAACATGTCGCGAATGGTTTTCAGTCGCGCATGCCGTTCCGCTGCCAGTTCACGGCCCGCTTCGGTCTGGAAACCATCGGCGAGCTTGAAGAGTTTGACTTCGAAATGATCGATTGCATAGCTCTTGTCATCGAGTGCGCGTTCCTTCGCCAGCGGATCGATCGGGTCGTAGAGGCCGGATGCCAGACGCCCGGCAATATAAAAGCAGCGAGCAGCGCCAACCATTCCGATCGCATCCAGCCGGTCGGCATCCTGCAAAATTTTGGCCTCGACTGTTTCCGGCGCGAGATTGGCGGAAAAACTGTGGGTGGTAATGGCGTGCGCAACGGCCTCGGTTTCTGTAATGCTCCAGCCGAGCCCGGCCAGGATCATCGATGCCTTTTCCGCAGCAAGGCGGGAGGCCTGCGCCCTGAGCGGCGAGTTCTTTTCTACCGCCACGCAATCGTGCAGCAGCACGGATGCGGCAAGCACGGAACCGTTTCCACCTTCCCTGGCATGGATGCGCATGGCGTTTCTGAACACGCGCAGGATATGCGCAATGTCATGCGACCCGTCGTCGCCTTCCGTGGCAAACGGGATAAGCTGGGCGGCAAGCGCCTCGTAGGGCGCAAATGCCGCCGCAAGCGAATGGGTCACAAGATCGGTCCTTCAGTGGCGCCGACAGAATCGACAGGGCGTTTGTTGCCGTCTTTTTTCACCAGAATGCGCTGGTAGAAAAGCCCTATACCGATCAACACCACACCAAGTCCCATGAAGGAGAGCGCCCGCAGGATGCCTTCGAGGTTCGACATGTCGATCAGGAAGACTTTCAGGACCGCGACCAGCACCAGAGCAGCCGAAGCAAGCCGCAGCGCGCGCTGGTTGAAACGCGAGCCGAGGATAAGCAGAGCGATGCCGAGCAGCAGCCAGACCACCGAATAGGTGTAGGTTTCGGCCGCCATGAACCCCTTCCAGTCGGCGATGTTCTCGCCCTGCCAGAAACGCCGTACCGATAGCGTGGCCCAGGTGAAGCCCAGCACGCCTCCGGCAATCGCCAGCATCAGCACATAAGGCATGGGCCGGCGTTCACGCGCAAGATGGGCGACGAGGCCATAGGCCAGCGCCGGCATGAGATAACCGAGAAGCAGAAGGTTGACGAACGGCCATGGGCCGGTGCCTTCGCCGGTGATGTAGGGGTTGAGGCCGATCAGATGCAGCGAGAGGACGTTTGCGGTGGCGAGAACGCCTGCAATCATCGAGCCGAAGCGGAAGACCGGGCTTGGCGATTTCAGGTCGAGCATCATCAGTATGCCGGAGAACCCGACGGTGATCAGTGTATAGATAGACTGTTCGCCGAGTGTCGGAACGGTGGTTTCCAGCGTGCCGCCATTCATGGCGTGGCGCACCAGGACCGCAACCGTGATCAGTGCCGAAAGCGAGGCCAGCGCCTGCATGATGTTGCGGATGCGGAAATCGCTGGAATTGCGCAGTATCCACGCCGATGCAACGGCCAGCAGCGCCGGGATGCCGTAGCCCGGCAGCAGCGCGTTGAAGAACGGCGTGGTGCCCAGGCTGTTGGCGCCGATAACGGTCGGCTCCCAGGCGATACGGCCGAAGACGATGAGAGTGGCAGCGGCCATCATCCACGGCAGCGACGGCCACGGGCGCAAGCGCATGATGAGCACATAAAGGAAGCCGAGGACAGACAGCGCGATCGTGGTGACGATGCCGTTGGTGAGCGTGTGCAGCGCCAGCGTGAAGCCTGCGAAAGAACCGGCAACGAGCAGATTGGCCGGCCAGTCGATCTTGTCTTCGCGGGTGTCCTCGCTGCGGCGGAACAGCCAGTCGGCGCCTGCCAGAAACACCAGGCCGAGACCAATGCCATAAAGCCCGTGTGTCCAGTCGCGGTTGAGATTGCCGAAATTGAAGAAGCTGATCGTGGCGATAGCCACCGGCACGGCCGGCATCACGAAAGCCCAGAGGATGGAAAAATCCGGTTCGCTTTGCCGGAACCGCTTCAGGAAAACGAAGCCGAGCGCAGGGAAAACCGCACCGAACAGCAGATAGACCCACACATGCGGTTCTGCCATCGTGGTGACGGCCGGGGTCTGGCCGTCAAGGAGGACGGGAACGATGTCGGCCCAGCTGGACGCCACGATGGTCATGCCCAGCACCGCGCCCGTTGCTGCAAGAAGCACGGCCCAAACCGCATAGGTACGGATTGCGCCCGTTGCGGCCAGTGCAGCAAGAAGCACGAACGCGCAAGCCAGTAGATCGAACGCGCCCTTTGGCTCCGATCCGAGCATGGCAAGTGAAAATAGCGCCGTGACCAGCGATACCGAAAGCGTGGTTTGCAACGGCATGCGGCCGAGAAGGGTGGATATGCCGGCTTTTTCCGGACCGATCAGGCTGGCATAACGGCCGGGCCAGTAAAAGCAGGTGGCAGCCAGCATGACGAGCAGCGCCAGCGTTGGCTGAAGCATCGTGGTATCGTGCGCCGATCCTGCGAGATACGCGAGGGACCATAAACCCAGCCCGACATTGGCAAGCGTCGGCACGACAGTCCACTGGCGGATGCGGGAGGCGGCGTTCACGGCGAACCAGACGATGGCAAGGAAGCCGAACAGTGCATTGGCGCTGGGGTTGTCCGTGGCCACCAGTGCCGGAGTTACCAGAGAGGCAAGCAGGCCGAGACCTGCCAGTGCCTGTCCGTGCAGAAGCGATAATGCGATGGTGGCGAAGGATACCAACGCCAGGACCGCGAAGGCCGTCGTCGGGTCGATAAATTCATAAACGGCGTAGGCGGCAAAGGTGGCGCCCATCAATGTTACCGTACCGGCAGCCGTAAGCGCTCCGGGAATCATCGCGTTCCCAAAGCGGCCGGAAAGTTCCGGCATGGCGCGGCGACGGATGATCTCACCGCCCGCGATCAGAACGAGGCCGAACAATGCAGCCAGGCTGAGGCGGGCGGCCGGGCCGAGCAGGCCCGCTTCGATCGTGTATTTCACGAGGAAAAGGCCGCCGAGCGCCAGCGCCAGTCCGCCAACCCAGACGGCCCAACGGGCACCGAGCCAGCTTTCGAAGCTTTCGCGTTCTTCCTGTTCGGGGGCCGAGGTGACATCAGACCCGGCAGGCTGCGTTTCCGGCGAAGGTGTGGAGACGTCCTGCAGAGCCGGAGTGTCGATTGCCGACGTTGTTGCTGCGATCTGCGGCTCCGCAGTTGCTTCAGATGTTTCGCTCCGAAGTTCTTCAGGCGCGGTCTGCGTTATCGCCAGAGGCTCGGCAGCCTCGGTCTCCGCTGCCTGCGCGGGCGTCGCAGCCAGCGTCATGCCGGTAACGCGTGCCTGCAGCGCCTTGATTTCCTTCTCCAGCCTGTCGACCCGCTTGGCCATGCTTCGCTGAAGAGCAAGGCCGATGATGATCAGAACGAAAATCACTAAGGGAAACAACGGTAGCACGATACGGTTACCTCGATGCGTTCAAACGGATCGCGCCGCGTCTCAAAAGCGCTGCGATCTTTTAAACGCGTATGTTGCGGCATGAGCAAGCGGGCCGCTGCCGGATTGTGAAGGAATTACGAATTATCAACCGCTGTGACGGCAAAGGGCGGGTTCCCTCGTAGAACCCGCCCTTTGCTTCTTTCCTCGACTGCGCGCGCCCGAGGGCGAATTCGGCGGTCAGACCGCCGAAGGTCCGCTCTCGCCATCCGGCACGTGTTTGTCAGCCTGAGAAGGAAGGTCTTTGTTTTTTTGTTCGTCGAAGGTCAGCTTCACCTTTCTGGAAAGGTCGCGGCTGACACTGAACCATTCGCCGCTTTTTGCCCAATAACGCACCGTCACCGTGGCCGAACCATCGCTGAAATCGGAAACGAATGTGGTGGGGGCAGGGGCCTTCAGCACGCGACCGTCAGCGGTGACGAGATCGTGCAGCAGTTTTTCGGCGCGGGCGATGTCGATCTTTTCGCTGGTCGAAACGCTGATATCGTTGCGGCGCTTGTCGAGCCGGCTGTAGTTCGTGATCGGCACGTTCCACAGTGTCGAGTTCGGCGCGAGGCGATAGACACCTTCGGCGGTGCGAAGCTCGGTGGCAAACAGGCCGACATCGATGACAGTTCCGCTGACGCTGCCGGTCTCGATCGATTCGCCGACGCGGAAGGGGCGCAGTACAAGCAGCATGATTCCGGCTGCGATATTCTGCAGCGTGCCCTGAAGGGCAAGGCCCACGGCAAGGCCGATTGCGCCGAGGGCGGCGAGTACCGAGGCTGTCTGGACGCCGAACTGGCCAAGCACCATGACAACGACGATGACGAGAATGGCGTAGCGAAGAATGTTGGAAAAGAACTGCGCCAGCGTGGCATCGATGCCGTGAATGCGGCCAAGACCGTTGCGCGCCCAGCGGCTGAACAGACCGGCAGCCAGCCAGCCGATGATAAGCAGGATTATGGCGCCGACCACCGAGAAGGAATATTGCACGGCAAGCGCGCTTAACTGAGCGAGTGCCGCCCGCGTCGCGACGACGAATTCCGATGCCTGATCCATATCGGCGATATGCTCCTTTTGTTCGCTGATCGGCAATGCGCAACCATGTCGCAGCAGCGCCGTGATGAGCTTAATTGGAGCAAAACAGGCTGAGGTCAACCGCTCTATCTGTTTTTAGTAATATTACGTAAAACCTTATAAATACTCGGTTTTATGATTTTGACGCCGATGCTTGATGAAGATTGAGCGGCAATACGAAGGATGCGGTTCCATCCGTGTCCGCCCCACGGCCGATGCCTTTTACGGCCGCAACGAGGCGCCCCTCGCGCTTCAAAAGCCGGTCGCCGATTTCCACCAGACGGGTGTTTGGCGTGGCATGTGGCGCAACCTTTCTCAGGCGTGCGGCAAGCTCGAAATCATCCTCTTCCGGCGAGACGGCCAGTGCCGCGATAAGCGCCGCCGCCGGCGAACGTGACACGCCCATCCAGCAATGCACCACCAGCGGAAATTGCCGATCCCACTCGCTCATATAGGAAATCAGCCGTTCCACATGCGCTTCACTTGGCGCAATCAGGTTGCCGGTGCCGGCAAAGGCAATGTCGTTCATCGCAAGTTTCAAATGCCGGTTGGCGGAGATCACGGCCGGACGATGAAAGTCCTGCTTCTCGGCGATAAGGCTCACCATTTCGCGCGCCTTGTGACGCACGGCGAGTTCGGCGATCTTGGCAAGCGGACAGACGACGATGGCGGTCATCGGCTCGCCGCTCCGCGCGACGTTTCGATTTCGGAAAAGCGTTCCTGAAAAAGCCGTTGCGCCTCGGTTGCCGGAAGCGGTTCCATGGCCAGCATGTCGCGGGTGACGCCATTGGGTACGCCGAAGAATTTTCGCGCTTCGGTCAGCGAAAAACCTGCAAGTTCGGTCGCCTCGAAAAAGGCGGCGACCGAATCGGCACGCTTGATCCGGGTTTTCAGCTCCCGTGTCGGATGAGCAGGCAGGCCGAACCGCAGATGGATGGCGGCTTCAAGGCGCGCTTCCACGGTTTTGTAGCCGCCGCCAACAACCGACTTGAACGGCGAGATCATGTCGCCGATCACATATTCCGGTGCGTCATGCAGCAGCGTCATCAGCCGCTCCTCGGGCGTTGCGGCAGGTTGCGCCAACGAAAACACCTGTTCGACGATCAGCGAATGCTGCGCCACCGAAAAAGCGTGGTTGCCGCGTGTCTGGCCGTTCCAGCGGGCGACACGTGCCAGGCCGTGGGCAATGTCGGAGATTTCCACATCCATGGGCGAGGGGTCGAGCAAATCGAGCCGCCGACCGGACAACATGCGTTGCCAGGCACGCGTCGCCTTGGTGGTCGTACCCGCTGAGCTCACGTTTCCGCCTCTTCGGCGCCGGTCGGGAAGGAGAGGCCGGTCCATTCCGGCAAGGTCAGCGAAACGGGAATATCGGCGGCGGTGAGGGCCGTGCCGTTTGCCAGCGCATCGCCCACACGGTCGATACGCACGATGGCCAAGCCTTGGCCGCCTGCTGCCGAACCCATTGTGCCGACCGGTTTTGCGCCCGCCAGAATATCCGTGCCCGCCGCCGGCAGATCCTGCTCGGCAGAAACGATCACCACACGCCGGCGCGCGGTACCGCGATGCTGCATGCGGGAGACCACTTCCTGGCCGACATAACATCCCTTGCGAAACGAAAGACCGCCATCCTTGTCGAGGAGAACATCATGAGGGAATGCGTCCTGCAGCGGGAAATCACGGCCTGACACGGCAAGGCCAGCGGTAATCCGCAGTGCCTGATAGTCGGCTCCGCCGCCGTCCGCCTGCCTGCCCGGCGCGCGCTGCAAAGCAATGCCCGCCTTGGCGAAGGCGGCATCGGTCACGCCGCCTTGCAATGCCTCGCCACCCCATGCGACCGTTACGCCAATCTCCTCGATCACAGCGATATCGACGGCAGCGCGCAGCTTATACATGGTCAATCGCCGCGCAAAAGCCTCGCGCTGAGGCTGATCGATCTCAACCGTAAAGCCACCTTCGATGCGCCAGATCACGAAATCGAACAGGATCTTTCCCTGTGGCGTCAAAAGCGCGCCGGGGCGTGCTTCGCTTTCAGGCATGCCGGCAATATCGGTGGTGATCAGGTTGTGCAGGAAATCCTCGGCATCCTTGCCGGTGATGGACAGGAGGGAGCGATCGGAAAGAAAGGATAACGGCATGATGTTCACCCGCACTGATCAAAAACAGGAAATCACCGCTGCGGATAAATGCGCAGCGGCGGATGTCATAGAGGTAAGGTTTTGAAGCGGCCGCGGCAAGCCGCGGCATTCGAGGTTGGTCAGACCTGCGGCGACGGTTCAATCGCCGCTGACGATGAACTTCCACTTGCCATCGGGCGAAATGCCGATGCGATAGAAATTGTAGCCGCCCGCTTCGTCCATGGCGGCAAGATCGCCGGCGGTGACGATACGCAGCAAATCCACCTTTTCCGGCGGCGATAGCTCGTTGAGCGCCTTGCCGACGAAATACGGCCAGACGTAAACTTCATCCGGTGTACCGGGTTCGATACGCGCAACGCCCGTCTGCATCAGATCGAGCATGATCGCCAGGATTTCCAGACCCTCGGTATCGCCGGAAAAGCTTTTCAGCGTTTCGATAGGATCTTCGTTCTGGTCGGGACCATCGGTCTTCTTCGAGCCCGGATCCATGATCGGACGCATGCGCTCGATATCGCCCGATGCGGCAGCCTCCACGATTGCTTCACGCAGCTTGCGTACCGGTTCCGGCAGCTTGCTGAAGTCATGGATGATCTCGGCCTTGACCGCCGGTTCGGCTTCCGCCTCCGCCGCAGGTGCGGCAGCGGGCTTTTCTTCGGTCGGCTTGGCTGCTGCGGGCGGTGCGGCCTGGCTGTGCTGGTTTTCCGTGCCGCTCTGTGCTGCGCCGTCTTTGGCAGCAGGCTGTATGCCGAGATTGCCCAATGCCTCGCTTTGCTTCACTCCCGTGAGAGCAAAAGCAACGGGTGCCTGCGTAAGCGTCGTTGCGCTCAAAAGCGCGGCGGCGAGCAGGATGCGGGTGTGGCGGCTATTGGGCATGGCTTTAATGGCGTTCCTGTTGGGGAAAGCCCCGATCTTACACGATTATTGAAAATCGCACTTACTGAATGATGCGCTGCGGAGAAAATTCGCCTGCCAGCATACGTTCGCGCAGCGACTGCAGCATGGCCTCAGCACCGGCTTCGCCGTGCATGCGAATGGTTTCGCGCATGGCAAGAGCGATGGCGGCATCAGCAATGATTTCCGGTTCGATACCGTCAGCGCGGCCGTCGGCCCAGGCCTCGTTCTGATATTCGAGCGCCACCTGCATCTTTTCGTGAACAATCATCTCGTCGATGTCGTTGCGGGCTGTCTGCATAATGATCCTCTTTCCGGCACCTGGTTGTTACCGGTGCGTTAACAAGATTACCAGCCTTTTATCAAAACGACACGGGTTGCGAGCGAAAGAGGTAAATAAACACTTAATTTCCGTAGCGTGCGGCAATTTCCGCAGCAAGTGTTGCACCTTCGGCACGATATGCCTCTTCGGCGGAGCGTGCAGTGGGCGTGCATGCCGTGTGCACCGACGCAAACGAACGGTAACCGCGGTTGAAGGCGGCCGTCAGTTTCTCGCGGCGTTTTGGCTCATTTGCCGTCTCCGAATCAATCAGTTTCTGCATGGATGTACGCCAGTTCGACCGGCTTTCTCCGCAAAGCGTGCGCAGGTAATGCACCGAACCAAGGACTTCCGAAAGCCGCGCCAGCCGATCGTCATAAGGTGCGGATTTTTCCGTCGGTGCGGTCGATGCAGCCGGGGGCGGGGGTGTTGCGGTCTTCTTCTGCGCCAGCACCGGCGAGCTCACGAGCGGCACACTCATGGCCAGAAAACATGCGGTAACAAGGCGTTTGCGTAGCGTCATCGATGATCCGGAGCCGAAAAACCGCAAGCGAATCTGCCACGGTCGTGTTTTGGGTCTTTTAACCTCTTGCAGGCCGCGCCGCCAGCCGTTCGGCACATTCGAGCACGCTTGGTGGCACCGGCAGGCTGCGGATTTCATCCACAGTGTACCAGCCGGGATCGGCAGCATCATCGGCGGCGATCGCTTCTGACGTCTCGTCAGCCTTCACCAGAAAAACGGAGAGGAAGAAATGGCTCAGCACCTCTCCGACATCTGATTCGGTCTTGAGATCGTAAGTCGCAAACAGTTCCGGGTCGGTGACGGCGATGCCGGTTTCCTCCAGGAATTCCCGCAATGCGGTTTCGGCCGGCGTTTCCCCCGGCTCGCCGCGCCCGCCGGGAAAGGCAAAAAGATCGGCCGACGGCGGGTTGATCCGGCGAATCAGCAGGAAACGGCCATTGCGCTCGAGAATGGCCGAAGAGGCGGGGCGGGGCGTCGTTCCACTCATGCCGCGGTCAAGGTCGGAATATTGCTGACGTCGACATCACGCTCTGCATGCCAGGCATCATAAGCCGCCTGCATGCGCAGCCAGATTGCCGCCCCGTCACCAAACATTTTTCCAAGTCGGGCGGCGACATTTGGCGAAATAGGTTTGCGCTCTTGCAGGATGTCATAGAGTTGCTGGCGGGAAATGCCGAGCAGTTGCGCTATTTCGACCTTTGTCTTGCCGGTTTCGGGAATGATATCGCCCAGCAATGCGCCCGGATGAGACGGACAACGAGCCAAAGGTCTTTTTACGTCATGTTCGATCATCGCTCTTGCCTCAATGGTATTGCTCGAAATCGACACGGGCGGCATCCTTGCCGTCGAACTCGAAGGTGATGCACCAAGGACCATTTACGTGCACGGTGTAGCGTGTCGGATCCAAACCGCGCAATGCGTGGAAGTCGAAGCCGGGAAGGTTCATGTCTTCGGGGCGTTCGGCCACATCGAGGCGATCCAGCCGCAACAGAATCCGTTTGTGCATCTTTGCATCAATCCGCCCGGTCTTGCCGGTTTCAAACAATGCAGCCAGCGCCTTGCTCCGGAAGGATTTTATCATGGTTAAATGTAAGCATTATGCTTACATTCCGTCAAGAGCAGCATGTGCGCTTTTGTCTGCTGTCTGCACCAGTCTATTATAATGACTCGTCGGACAGAAACATGATTCTGCACGGCGCAGGATATGCAGAAGCAGGATTTCGGATGCTCAAAACCTACACCCTCTACGTCCTAGCCGCACTTTTCGAGATCGCCGGCTGTTTTGCCGTCTGGGGCTGGTTGAGATTGGAAAAGCCGGTCTGGTGGCTGGTGCCGGGTGTGATGAGCCTCGTTCTGTTCGCCTGGCTTCTGGCGCTGGTGGAAAGCGAAGCGGCTGGGCGTACCTATGCGGCCTATGGCGGCATCTATATTCTCGCCTCCATACTCTGGCTGCTGGCGGTGGAAGGGCGCATGCCGGATCGCTGGGATCTGGCGGGTACGGCGCTTTGCCTTGTGGGCTCGGCCGTGATCATATTTGGGCCACGCAGCGCCTGATTTGATCTGCTTGACCCTCCCACGTGCCGATGCGATGACGGAAAAATGTGCGGACGTTACGCCCTGACTTCGAAACCCGATGACGTGCTGGATTTCACCGGCGTCGCAGCGTTGGACGTTTTTCCGGCGCGTTTCAATATCGCGCCGACGCAGCCTATTCTCGTCGTCATGCAGGCGGAAAGACCGGATCCCCGCAGCAACGAGCCGGACCGCCGCGCCTTCCTGGCCCGCTGGGGTTTCATTCCGGGCTGGGCGAAGGATCCGAAAGACCTGAGCCTGATGATCAATGCCCGCGCCGAGACCGCCATCGGCAAGGCGTCGTTCCGTGCTGCAATGCGCCATCGCCGCATTCTCGTGCCGGCTTCCGGATTCTATGAATGGCGGCGGCCGGAAAAGTCCGGGGAAGAGAAGTCGCAGCCCTACTGGATCCGCCCCAAAAACGGTTCGCTCATTGCCTTTGCCGGGCTGATGGAAACCTATGCCTCAGCCGACGGATCGGAAATCGATACCGCCGCAATCCTTACCACCGGCGCCAATCGTGCCCTGTCGCGCATTCATCATCGTATGCCGGTCGTCATCGGCCAGGAGGATTTTACCCGCTGGCTGGATTGCCGCACGCAGGAGCCGCGCGAGGTGAAAGATCTGATGAAGGCGGTGGATGATGATTTCTTCGAGGCAATTCCGGTGTCGGACCGCGTCAACAAGGTGTCGAACATGGGGGCCGATCTGCAGTTGCCGGCGCAGGACGTGCCGCCGCTAACCGCGATCAAGCAAAAGCCCAGGCCTGACGACAGCCAGCTTTCACTTTTCTGATTTCCCTTTGCTGATCCTGATGTACTGATCCTTATTCGGCCTCATCTTCCAGACTGGATTTCCCCGTAATGGACCTTTTTCCTGCCGCTCTTTCCGGCTTCGCGCTCGGTGGCTCGCTGATTGTCGCGATCGGTGCGCAAAACGCTTTCATCCTGCGGCAGGGGCTTATCCGCAGCCATGTGTTCATTCTTTGCCTGATCTGCGCACTGTCGGACGCGCTGCTGATCGCCGCCGGCGTTGCCGGCCTCGGCACATTGGTCTCACAGTCGCCGATGTTGATCGCTGTGGTGACCATCGGGGGCGTTCTGTTTCTCGCAACCTATTCCTTCATGGCGTTCAGGCGGGCATGGGCGCCCTCGGCCATGGTTGCCGGCGCTCCGCAGGGGATGCCTTTGAAGGCGGCGGTCATGGCCTGCCTTGCCTTCACTTTCCTCAATCCGCATGTCTATCTGGATACGGTCGTGCTGCTCGGCAGCCTGTCTGCCGCTCATGAGGGCAAGGCGCGTCTGGCCTACGGCATCGGCGCCGCAGTCTCATCCTTCACCTGGTTTTTCGCGCTTGGTTATGGCGCGCGGTTTCTGGCGCCGCTGTTTGCCAGGCCATCGGCCTGGCGCGTGCTGGATGTACTGATCGGCCTGATCATGGCGCTGCTCGCCACCGGCCTGCTCGTCAGCTTTGTCGCCGGTCAATAAGCCGGCGCGCTTTCAGGATTTTTTGGACGGCTTGTGCTTCAGCATCATGGTCGCGGCAACCACGGCCTTGATTCCGAGCGGGCGCAGCGGCGCGTGCAGGCTGTTCTGGTTCTTGGTTGCCGGGGCAGTGTTGGCCGGGGCGTTGTGGCTGGTCATCGTCGTTCCTCTGGGGCGATTTTTTATCGTCGCCGCTTTCACCGCAAATCCGGGCGGAAATGCGGTAAAGTCATAGCGATCCTGAGGATTGTTCATACAGATGTCATCTTGCCGCAGACTGGATGTGCAGTGCAGCGCGAATCGTCGCTGATTGACGAAAGCCGATATTACGGCGAGGCGTGGTCGTCTTCGATCGTCAACGTACCGTATCGGCGGTGCCAGGCGCGGGCGCTGAACGGCAGCATGGCCAGATAGGCGATCACGGTGATCGACAGGACTTCCCAGGTGAAGCTCATCAAAAGCGCCACATAGATGACGACACCCAATATGACCGGCAGCATCAGGTCACGACGGATGCGGGTTTCCGATTTGCCGGACCATATCGGCAGGCGGCTGACGAGAAGATAACCAATGAGCACCGTATAGGCGCCGGCGGCATAAGCGACCCAGCCTTCCAGTGGTACGCCGAGGAAGCCGATATAAACCGGCAACAGAACCAGCATGGCACCCATTGGAGCAGGTACGCCGACGAAAAACTCCGACTGCCACGCGGCTTTCACCTGCCGCTCTTCCATCACGTTGAAACGGGCAAGACGCAGGCCGGCGGCAATCGCATAGATCAGCGCAGCAATCCAGCCGAGCGAGCGGGCGCCATCCAGCACATAGGCATAAAGCACGAGGGCAGGGGCAACGCCGAAGTTGATGATGTCGGCCAGACTATCCATCTGTACGCCGAATTTCGATGTCGCCTTCAACAGGCGCGCAATGCGCCCGTCGATGCCATCGAGAAAGGCGGCCAGCAGAACCATGCCGACAGCCAGTTCGAAACGACCTTCGAAAGCAAGCCGAATGCCGGTCAGGCCGGCGCAGATGGCGAGAACGGTGATGACATTGGGGATCATCAGCCTCAGCGGAATTTCCCGCAGGCGGGGGCCGCGGCCGCTATTGTTGTCCTGCCGGACGGTCGACGCATGTTCATGCGCGTCCGGCTGTCCATCCTTGTGCGGCTCGACTGGCTGATCCATTCTCATTCTCCGTTAAGCAAGGCTTGTCGGCGTCAGTTGCGACGGCTGACGACCGGACCCTTGGCCGAGCCGAATTCAGCCAGAACCGTCTCGCCGCCGATGGCGCGCTGGCCAATCGATACACGAGCTTCGCCGCCGGCCGGTACATAAACATCGAGGCGCGAACCGAAACGGATCAGGCCAAAACGCTCGCCGGCTTCCAGTGGCTCGTTTGGCTGTACGAAGCAGAGAATGCGGCGGGCAACCAGGCCGGCGATCTGAACAACGCCCAGTTTGCCATGCTTGCTTTCGATGACGAGGCCGTTGCGTTCGTTGTCGGAAGACGCCTTGTCGAGTTCGGCATTGATGAACTGGCCGGAACGATAGGCGATCTGCGAGATACGACCACGCACGGGTGCGCGGTTGATGTGGCAATCGAACACGTTCATGAACACGGAAATGCGCAGCATCGGCTCCGAGCCAAGGTCCAGTTCCGCCGGCGGCACGACCATGGCGACATGGCTGATGCGGCCATCTGCCGGGCTGATGACGAGGTCTTCATCCTGCGGCACGACGCGTTCTGGATCACGGAAGAAATACGCACACCATGCTGTCAGGAGAAGGCCGATCCAGAACAGCGGTTCGGCGATGAGGCCCAGTACCAGCGACACCACGAAGAATGCGGCCACGAACAGGTAGCCCTCCTTGTGGATAGGGACGAGCGTGTTGCGAATGGTGTCGAGTAGGTTGATCAACCGTGTTCTCCTGCGTTGTCGGCGCACTCTGACTACATAAAAACCCTCTTTGCGGCAATGTGGTTCCGCAATCACGCAATTCACCTTGTTGATAGACTTCGAAAGCCTAAGAACAAGCCACATTGGCAGGAAATACGATCAATCGTCGTGTTTTGTCGGAACCTCTCGCCGGGAAGGGGATTTTGTCAGTCTCACTCCAGGGAGAATTGACATGACCAATACAAACATCTGGCTGACGATCATGTGCGGTATGATGGTCAATGCCGTTCTTTTCGGTGTCGGCACCATTACCGTGCTGACCGTTCCGATGCTCACCGAGCATGCCAAATATCTGATCCCGGCCGTGGTGGTGCTAAGCTTTGCGCTTTCGCCTTTCATCGCCCGGATGATTGCGCCGCGCATGCGGGTGCGCAACTGGGGCAAGGACGAATGGCAGCGTGGCGATCTGATTTCCGGGTAAGCCCGACGCCGTGACGCTAAACGACAAGGCCCGGAAACCATCAGGATTTCCGGGCCTTGCTCATTCGGCTTGCGAGCTTAGCGCCAGCCCATGGCAGGCGCCACGTGTTTCAGGATCGCCTCGATCACGTGAGCATTGTATTCGACGCCGAGCTGGTTCGGCACGGTGAGGAGCAGCGTATCGGCTTCGGCAATCGCCTCGTCCTTCTTCAATTCCTCGACCAGCTTGTCCGGCTCTCCGGCATAGGAGCGCCCAAAGATCGCGCGGGTCTTTTCGTCGAGGAAACCGATCGAATCATCTTCCTTGCCGCCATTGCCGAAATAGGCACGGTCACGGTCATCCACCAAAGCAAAGATGCTGCGGCTGACCGATACGCGCGGCGTGCGCGTGTGACCGGCTTCCTTCCAGGCTTCACGGTAGGCGCGAATTTGCTTGGCCTGCTGGATGTGGAAAGCCTCGCCGGTTTCGTCGTCCTTGAGCGTCGAGCTTTGCAGGTTCATGCCGAGCTTGGCTGCCCATTCTGCGGTGGCGTTGGAACCGGCACCCCACCAGATGCGTTCCCGCAAGCCTTCTGAATGCGGCTCAAGACGCAGCATGCCGGGCGGGTTGGGGAACATAGGGCGCGGGTTAGGCTGGGCAAAACCGTTGCCCTTCAGCACTTCCAGCAGGATTTCGGTGTTGCGGCGGGCCATGTCGGCTTCGCTTTCACCTTCACCCGGCTGGTAACCGAAATACCGCCAGCCATCGATCACCTGTTCCGGCGAACCACGGCTGATGCCGAGCTGCAGACGACCCTCAGAAATCAGGTCGGCAGCGGCGGCGTCTTCCGCCATGTAGAGCGGGTTTTCATAGCGCATGTCGATGACGCCGGTGCCGATCTCGATATTTTTCGTCTTCGCACCAACGGCGGCGAGGAGCGGGAAAGGCGCGGCCAGCTGGCGGGCAAAATGGTGGACGCGGAAATAGGCGCCATCCGCGCCGAGTTCTTCGGCGGCGACCGCAAGATCGATCGATTGCAGCAGCGCATCACCGGCCGAACGGGTGCCGGATTGCGGCGAGGGCGACCAATGGCCGAAGGAAAGAAAGCCGATCTTTTTCATGACTTTGCCTTATGTTGGCAAACACGGCGGATTGGGCTGAATGTATTTCCCAATCCATACTCAAGGCCGTGCAGCACATCGTATGAACGTTGAGCGACAGATGGCATTTCGCCCAACGCATTCACAGTGCTCGGTCAGTGAACAGTGCGTCGTCACCTGTAAGCCTTACCGGGCCGCTTGCGGATCGACCCAGCCCATCCATGTCGTGAAGGCCAGCAGCGGCGAGCCCCAGAAGATCAGCACCAGCGCGTAAGCGATGCCGACGGCTCCGAGCACGATCAGGCGAGTTTTACGGTTGCGTTTCATGTTTTTCCCCATTCCCCAAGATTATTCGCCGGCCGGTTGGCCACGAGTGACGACACCCAGATCGTCACTCTCGCGGACCTGGCGCAGATGTTCTTCCGCCTGCGTAGCTTCGCGCTGGCGGTTCCACATCGAGGCGTAAAGACCGCCCTGTGCGATCAGGCCCGCATGCGTGCCGCGTTCGGCAATCTCACCTGATCTGAGCACGATTATCTCATCGGCATTGATGACAGTCGACAGGCGATGCGCGATCACCAGCGTCGTGCGGTTTTTCGAAACAATGTCGAGGGCAGACTGGATTTCGTGTTCGGTCGTGGTGTCGAGCGCCGACGTTGCCTCATCGAGAATGAGGATCGGCGGGCCTTTCAGCACCGTGCGGGCGATCGCCACGCGCTGCTTTTCGCCGCCCGAGAGTTTCAGGCCGCGCTCGCCGACCTTGGTGTCGAAACCTTCCGGCAGATGGCCGATGAACGTGCCGATCTGGGCGATGTCGGCAGCGGCCTTCACCTCTTCGGTGCTGGCGGCTGGGCGGCCGTAGCGGATATTGTAGGCAATCGTATCGTTGAACAGGACCGTATCTTGCGGCACCATGCCGATGACGGAGCGCAAAGACTGTTGCGTCACCTCGCGCACATCCTGCCCATCGATTGTCACCGACCCCTGCTGCACATCGTAAAAACGGTACAGCAGGCGGGAAATGGTGGATTTGCCCGCACCCGACGGTCCGACGATCGCCACCGTCTTGCCGGCCGGCACTTCGAAGGACACGCCCTTGAGGATCGGCCGTTCTGGATCGTAGGAAAAATGCACGTTGTTGAAGGCGATGGCACCCGGTCCTGCTGCCAGCGGCTTGGCGCCGGGACAGTCGACGACTTCGGCTTCGACTTCGAGAAGATCGAACATCTGCTCGATATCGGTCAGGCCCTGACGGATTTCGCGGTAGACAAAACCGATGAAGTTCAGCGGGATCGACAGCTGCATCAAAAGCGCATTGACGAACACGAAATCACCGATCGTCTGCTCGCCGCGCTGAACGGCGAGCGCCGACATCACCATCATCACCGTCTGGCCGATACCGAAAATGACGCCCTGGCCAAAGTTCAGCCAGCCGAGCGAGGTCCAGACTTCCGTCGCCGATTTTTCGTATTTCGCCATCGAGGCGTCAAAACGTTCGGCTTCCATCTTCTCGTTGCCAAAGTATTTGACGGTTTCGAAATTGAGCAGCGAATCGATCGCCTTGGTATTGGCCTCGGTATCGCTGTCGTTCATCGAGCGGCGGATGGCGATGCGCCAGTCGCTGGCCTTGATGGTGAACCAGATATAGGCCCAGACGGTGAGGGCGGTGACGACCACGTACCAGAAGCCGTAGGCGGCCCAGAAGATGATCGCCGTCAGCACGAATTCGAGAAGCGTCGGCACCGAATTGAGGATGGTGAAACGCACGATGGTTTCGATGCCTTTGGTGCCGCGCTCGATGATGCGCGAAAGGCCGCCGGTCTTGCGTTCCAGATGAAAGCGCAGCGACAGCTGGTGCATGTGCACGAAGGTCTTGTAGGCAAGCTGGCGCACGGCGTGCTGGCCGACGGAAGCAAACAGCGCATCACGCAACTGGTTCAAACCCACCTGGATGAGGCGGGTGAGATTGTAGAGTATGACGAGAATGACGGCGCCGAGCAGGAAGGCCGGCAGGATGCCCGCCATGTCCAGCTTGCCGTTCAGAGCATCCGTCGCCCATTTGAAGAAATAGGGCACCGACAGAAGAATGATCTTTGCGAGCACCAGATAGAAGGTCGCCCACAACACGCGTGCCTTCAGGTCGGCGCGTCCCGTCGGCCACATATAGGGCCATAGGTTGACGAGTGTACCGAGCGGATTGCCGCTATCCGCCGAGACGGTCTTTTTCTTGGCTGCCATGAAATGCTGGTCCCTGGAGGCGAGGGCGCGCAGATGCGCTATGGCGCGGACATAAGCGCGAAGCGGCGTCGATGCAATGACAGTGAAACGAAACTTGGCTTTTGCCAGCTCGGACCGTGTTTCGCGGAGCGGCCGGTCACCTGCTGTCCGCGCTTGCTGCTCAAACAAAATCCCCGCCTTGGTGGGCGGGGATTTTGTTTGTTTCCATCAGGTTTCAGGATTTGTCGTGCTGCATCCGCTTGCGGTGCAGTTCCTCCGCATCCGGGCGCGCCTCATCCGGCACGCCGAATACCTGGCCGGGCTGGATAAGGTCCGGGTTGGTGATCTTGTCCTCGTTGGCGAGATAGATCGTCGTGTAGCGTACGCCCTGGCCGTAAACGCGGCGGGAAATCTGCCACAGCGTATCGCCGCGACGGATGATGACGGATGCGTTTTCGCTCTTGGTCAGAGGAGCCTGCTCGATTGTGCGGGCATCTCCCGTTGCCGGCGATGCGGCAACTTCGGCAGGCGCAACGGCTTCCGGGCTCGGGGGCGTATCGACGACCGGGCCGACAGCCGCTGCAATGATCGTGTTGATCTCACCGAGGCCCTTGCCGAAATCTGCAACATCACGCGGCAGTGCTTCAAGCGCTTTCAGTGCCACCGTCGCCTGCGCGATCGTCATGTCCGCGATGCGGCGAGCTTCCGCACCTGCGCCGGCCGGCAGGCGATACTGAGTCATCGAATTGAGTGCGATGGCCGTGGCAGAACGAGCCGCCGCCAGCTGTTCAACTGTCGGCACGGCCCCGTCTGCATAAAGCCCGGTCAGGATTTCATGGGCACGGGCAACCTGATTGCGCAAGCGGTCGAAGGCGCCGCCATCGATCGGTGCGAGCGATTTGTTGGACATGGAGGCCGAAGGGCTTGCAACAGCGGCGACCTGCTCGCCCGCCGGGCGGTTGAAGGGAACAGTGACACGCACCATTGCCTTGCCATCCGGGCCGATCTGATCGACGGCAATGCGATGGTCGCCGACGGAAAGCGGCATCCGGCCCTCGATTACGAAATGTCCGTTGGCGGCAGCCGTGGCGTTGCCGATCACCGCGTCGTTGGCATAACCGCGCAGTTTCGCCTGCGGCTTGGCAATCCCGGCGACAAAAAGCCGATCGCCTTCGATCTCGACCGCGGTCACCTGAATTTCGGCTTTCTGGCCGGCGGCATCCGTCTTGGTGGTGACATTGCCGGCATCGGGTGTCGCAACGACAACTTCCGGAGATGCCGGTTGTTTGGCTGCATCAGGTGTCTTGTTTTCCGTCGGCAGAGCAACCCGTTCCGTTTTGGCCGGGGCCTGTTCACCCGTCTTGGGGGTTGCGATCAGGCGGCTGGCTTCACCCGGCTTGGTAACCATGGCCAGCAGTTCGCCACCCTTGACGGCCGGCACCGAGATCGTTGCGACTTCCTGCGAAACGACGGTCTTGCCGTCCTTGCCGGTTACCTTCAACACCAGTTCATGGTCGCCCGGCGGCAGCGGGTTGTCGAGAACGGCCGCAAATTCGCCGCCGGATTGAACGTTGGCCTTTGCGAGCACGGAGGTCTTGTCTGCGACTTCGAGCGTGGTGCCCGGTTCGGCGCGACCAGCGATGACGGTGGAGCCATCCGGCTCGACACGCAACACGTCAAATGTCGGGGCATTGCCGGCAGCGGCCTGTTCAGGTGCCGAAGCGGGAGCCGTGGCGGTTGCTGCAGCGCCTTGAGCGGTCTGCGCCGATGTTGCCGGGGAAGCCTGTTCCCGCGGTTTCGGCTGCTCGACAAGGTCCTGGGCGGCCTTGCCGCCTTCGGTCACCGCAGCCTCGACCTGTTTGCCGGCCTCGTTGATCGCTGCGCCAAGCGGTTGCTTGTCTGCAGAAATGCGGGGCATGACGAAAAACACCATCACGACGGTCGCGACAGCAAGGACACCAATGGCCAGCCAGCCGGCAGGATTTTTCAACATCAGTTTTCTCCCGACGGAACGCCCGCCGCACACTAGGGAAATAGCCGTTTCATGCAACCTTCACAAGCTTTTCAAGGATTTCTGCCTTGCTCTTCCCGTTCTTTCCGGTCACTTTTGACGATTGTGCGTCGCGACGCGTGAAAACCCGCATGCCCCGGAGAAAACTGTGCCTATCCAATCCATCTGCGTTTATTGCGGCTCTCAGCCCGGTCGTGATCCTGCTTACCTTGCTGCGGGCCGCGCGCTCGGGAAATCCATCGCCGCCCACGGCCTGCGCCTCGTTTATGGCGGCGGCACCAAGGGCATCATGGGCGCGGTTGCGGCCGGCGTTCTGGCCAATGGCGGTCAGGTAACCGGAATCATCCCCGAATTTCTTGTCGACATGGAGGCGACCCGCCATTCGCTCGGCCAGTTGGACGAACTGATCATCACCAAGGACATGCACGAGCGCAAACACAAGATGTTCGAGCGTTCGGATGCCTTCGTCACGCTGCCGGGCGGCATCGGCACGCTGGAAGAGATTGTCGAGATCATGACTTGGGCACAGCTCGGCCGTCATGAAAAACCAATGGTATTTGCCGATATCGGCGGTTTCTGGAAACCCATGCTCGACCTCGTCAGCCACATGCGCGACCAGGGTTTCATTCACCGCGCCCACCTGGTGCAGCCACTGGTCATCTCGGATGTCGAGCAGATCGTGCCGGCCATACTGGAAAAAGCCGAGGAAGAGGGTGTGTCTGATGGCGAAAAGGATGTGATCTCAAAGCTTTGAGATAATATCTTCCTCTGGCGGATTGAGAGGGGTGAGAGGCATGCCGACGATCACCATGTTTGTCTGTCGTCTCGTGGCGATCGCTCTGCTCGCCACGACGCCTCTTACCGTGAAGGCGCAGAGCCTTTTCGACATGCCCATCGAACTACCGACGGGAAAGCCGAGGTCGCCATCGGCGACGATCATTCTGGCGCTCGGCAATGACGGCCAGTTCTGGACTTGCGGTCGAGCACTTGAAACGCTCGATGGCCTGGAGGCCTTGCTGGAAAAAGGCAAGGATACCACGATCTTTCTCCATGCCGATCGCTCCATCGACTTTTCACTGGTAGTCTCTGCGATGGATGATTTGCGAAGGCTCGGTTTCGTCCGGGTGGGGCTGGTTGCCGATGATGCCGCGATAGCAACCAAGATTTCGCCGGCCGATCGGCAGATCAAGGCTTGCCGCGAAAGCTAAAAGCGCCATCCATGACCTCTCTGAATGCAAGCTTCAACCGAATGAATTGGCGCAATCGACAGGACAAGCCTAGAAGCCGCTGATCATCAGGAAGGATCATTCGATGGCGAACGAGGGCGTATCTCAGCCGGTCAAGAACGAAGACACGCCGCGCGGTTTTGCTTTTGCGCTGACGGCCTATCTGATGTGGGGTTTCCTGCCGTTCTACCTCAAGGCGGTGGCGCATCTGCCGCCGCTGGAAGTTCTGGCCCATCGGGCGATCTGGTCGGTGCCGGTTGCGGGTATCGTTCTGGTCTTGCTCAAGCGCACCGATGAACTGAAGGTCGCAATCCGCACGCCCAGCATGCTTGGCATGGCATGTGTCACGGCCGCCTTCATCACGGTCAACTGGGGCATCTACGTCTGGGCGATCGCCAACAACCACACGCTGGAAGGTGCGCTCGGTTATTTCATCAATCCGCTGTTCAGCTTTTTCCTCGCAGCGGTGGTTCTGCGCGAAAAACTCAGCCCGCTGCAACTGGCAGCCATCGGCCTTGCGGCTATCGGTGTCGTCATCCTCACCGTCGGTTCCGGCGGCCTGCCATGGATCTCGCTCGGACTTGCCGTTTCCTGGGGCTGTTATGCGCTGTTTCGCAAGACACTGCCGATCGGCCCGAACCAGGGCTTCTTTCTGGAAGTTCTTTTGATCAGCGTGCCGTTCCTGCCCTACATCATCTATCTGGAGTGGACGGGGCAGGGGCATCTGTTCCACGGCACCAGCTATGACACGTTCATCCTGATGCTGGCCGGTCCGATCACGGCCCTGCCGCTGATGATCTATGCCAATGGCGCAAAACTCCTGCGCCTCTCCACCATCGGTATCATGCAGTATATCGCACCGACGATGATCTTCCTGATCGCCATCTTCGCTTTCAAGGAGCCGCTGAGCACGGTGAAGCTGGTATCGTTCGTGTTTATCTGGTCGGCGCTTGCGGTTTATTCCTATGGCATGCTGAAGGCGGCCAAGGGGCGCTGAGAATACGAGATCGCGGCGTTACTCCGCCGCGATCCTGCCCGCCAGTTCGCGGTTCTTCATCAGCTTGTAGATGACCGAATCCATCAATGCCTGGAACGAGGCGTCGATGATGTTTTCCGACACGCCCACCGTCCACCAGCGCACACCGCTGCCATCGGTGGATTCGATGAGGACGCGGGTGATCGCCTCGGTGCCGTCGTTCAGGATACGCACCTTGAAATCGGCGAGGACGAGATCGTCGATTTCGTTCTGGTATTTGCCGAAGTCCTTGCGCAGAGCCAGGTCGAGTGCGTTGACCGGGCCATCGCCTTCCGCCACTGACATATGCGGATGGCCGTCGATCACCAGTTTTACCACCGCTTCCGACACTGTTTTGACACGCCCGAAACTGTCGAAACGGCGCTCGACCATCACGCGAAAACCGTCGACGGCGAAGAAATCCGGAATGACCCCCAACGTGCGACGGGCCAGAAGCTCGAAACTCGCATCCGCTCCTTCATAGGCATAACCGGAGGCCTCGCGATCCTTGACGATCGAGATCAGCTGATCGAGTTTCGGATCGTCCTTGGCGACTTCGATGCCACGACGCTTCAACGCATTGATGAAATTCGACTTGCCGCCCTGGTCCGACACCATGACCTTGCGGAAATTGCCGACACTTTCCGGCGTCACATGTTCGTAGGTGCGCGGATCCTTCAAAAGCGCCGAGGCATGGATACCGGCTTTGGTGGCGAAGGCCGATGCGCCGACATAAGGGGCCTGATGGTTGGGTGAGCGGTTCAGGAGTTCATCGAATGCGTGGCTGAGGCGCGTCAGGCCGGACAAGCGTTCCGGGTCGATGGCGGTCTCGAAGCGGGAGGCATAGGCCTCCTTGAGACAGAGCGTAGCAATCAGCGTTATCAGGTTGGCATTACCGCAGCGCTCGCCGATGCCGTTCAGCGTGCCCTGCACCTGCCGGCAACCGGCCTCGATGGCGGCAAGCGAATTGGCGACCGCCTGGCCGGTATCGTCATGCGCGTGGATGCCGAGAGAGTTGCCCGGAATGCCGGACGCGACGACGGCAGAGACAATCTCGCGTACCTCATTGGGCTGCGTGCCGCCATTGGTGTCGCAGAGTACGATCCAGCGCGCGCCGGCGTCATAAGCGGTGCGGGCGCAGGCAAGTGCGTAATCCGGATTGGCCTTGTAGCCATCGAAAAAATGCTCGCAATCGACCAGCGGCTCCTTGCTGGCGGCCTTGGCTGCCTCGACGCTGTCACGGATGGACTGAAGGTTTTCCTCGTTGGTGCAGCCGAGCGCGACTGCGACATGGTAATCCCAGCTCTTGGCGACGAAACAGACGGCATCGCTTTTCGCTTGCAGAAGAGTGGCAAGGCCGGGATCGTTGGACGTTGAAATGCCGGCGCGTTTGGTCATGCCGAAAGCGACGAACCTGGCTTTCCGTGTACGCTTTTCCGCAAAGAAGGCGGTGTCGGTCGGGTTGGCGCCGGGATAGCCGCCCTCCACGTAATCGAAACCGAACTCATCCAGCATGGCCGAAATCGCGATCTTGTCCTCGACGGAAAAATCGACGCCGGGCGTCTGCTGGCCGTCACGCAGCGTCGTATCGAAGAGGTGGATGCGGTCGCGGATCATGGATGCTCCTCCCAGAGCAGGGTTATGCTTTGGTCATCCCTGCGGCCGGTCAGCCGGAGGGATGTTTAACGTCAGGCAGATTTGCCGGCAAAACGATCCGTCGCGCGGATCAGCCGGTCGGTAATTCCGGGTTCGGATACCGCGTGTCCCGCGCCCTCGACGATGTGGAAATCCGCATCTGTCCAGACCTTGGAAAGCTGCCAGGCATATTTCAGCGGGCAGGGCATGTCGTAGCGACCATGCACGATGACGCCCGGAATGCCCTTCAGTTTCGTGGCATCGCGCAAAAGCTGCCCTTCCTCCAGCCAGCCGGCATTCATGAAGAAGTGGTTTTCGATGCGGGAAAACGCCAGCGCGAAATGGTCGTCGTCATGGTTGGAGGCCAGCTGCGGGTCGGGAAGCAGCGTGATGGTCGATCCTTCCCAGACACTCCAGGCCTTGGCGCAAGCGATCTGCTCGGCGCGATCGGGGCCGGTGAGGCGGCGGTGATAGGCCGCCATCATCTCATGGCGTTCACCTTCCGGAATGGGTGCGACAAAATCCTCCCATTTGTCCGGAAACATTTCCGAGACGCCGAACTGGTAATACCAGCTGAGCTCGGCCTCGGTGAGCGTATAGACGCCGCGCAAAACCAGTTCGCTGACACGCTCGGGATGGGTCTGCGCATAGGCGAGCGCCAGTGTCGAACCCCAGGAGCCGCCAAACACCTGCCATGTGTCGACGCCCACCATTTCCCGCAGGCGTTCAATGTCGGCCACCAGATGCCAGGTCGTGTTCGCTTCCAGGTTCGCATGCGGTATCGAACGGCCGCAACCACGCTGGTCGAACAAAAGAATATCGTAAAGAGCCGGATCGAAGAGGCGGCGTTGCGTCGGCGTGCAGCCGCCGCCGGGACCGCCATGCAGGAAAACAACGGGCTTGGCGCCTCTGGTGCCGACACGTTCCCAATAGATCACATGGCCGTCGCCGACATCGAGTTGGCCGGTCTCGTAAGGTTCGATCTCCGGGTAGAAGGTGCGCAGGATTTCGGTCACAGATGCAATCCCCTTTCAGGCCAGTTTTCGGTGTCGTGGTCAGGATGCTGGAAGGAGATGATCTGCTCCTGCCGCGCATAATAGCCGGCATCGCCATGCACCGGCGCTTCGAAGATTTTCTCCACCCAGGAAAGCTTGAACGCGTGGTTCACCTGAACGGTCGGGGCAAGGTCCTCACGTTCATCGAAGGCGCCAATGGCGATGTCGAGGCTGGAAGGCGTGCGATAGGTCAGCGGTGTGCCGCAATTCTCGCAGAAACCCCGGTCGATATTAACGGAGGACTGAAAATACTTCGGTTCGCCGCGGGTCCATTCGACACCGCCTTCAGGTGTCGCGACAAGCGGCCCGAAAAATCCGCCAAACGCCTTCTGGCACATACGGCAATGGCAGATCGATGCGCGGCCGAGTTCGCCGTTGATCCTGAACCGCACTGCGCCGCACTGGCAACCGCCGGTCTTTGCGCCTTCGCTGTTAACGCTGTCGCTCATCTGTCATCTTCCTTCTTGCCGCCGGTGGCGGGTACGGGGTTCCAGGTGTCGGTATCGTGATCGGGATGCTGGTTGGAAACAAGATCGGAAAGAAACGTGGCGTCGGCGATGTCGTCCATAGTATCGTGGCCGGGCAGGGCGTGCAGGTGATCCACAAAAGGCATCTTCGCCTCGGTTCCGTACTGAATGACCGGCGGGAGGCTGGAGGGATCGTCAAAGGCACCTGCCGCCACCGCAATGCCATCCGCCGCCTCATAGGTCATTGGGGTGCCGCAATTGTTGCAAAACCCGCGGCGGACGTGGTTGGACGACTGAAAGTATTTCGGCGCACCGCGGGTCCATTCGAAGACCGTGCCGCGTACGGAAACAAATGGGGCATAATATGCGCCGAATGCTTTCTGGCACATGCGGCAGTGACAGATGGATGACTGCCCCGGCTTGCCATCTATTCGAAAGCGCAGGGCGCCGCATTGGCAGCCGCCTGTGTGGACCCGAGTCATCGTCATGCCCTCCCGGCGATCTTCAATATATGCAGGCAGGTATTATCGATGTCTCGCAATACCTCATCATTCCAGAATCGCAGGACCGTCCAACCGTCCTGTTCGAGACGTTTTGTGCGGATCGCGTCGTACTGGGCATCATCCTGTTCGGCATGCTGAGATCCGTCAACTTCGATGATCAATCGATGCGAAGGACAAGCAAAGTCAACAATGTATCCGGCGATTGGAACCTGGCGACGAAATCCGAGATCCATCAGGCGATGTGCTCTAATGGCGTTCCACAGTTTCAGTTCTGCGTCGGTCATCGCCTTGCACATTCGCTTGGCATTGGCTCGCCGTACTTGCGGAACAGGGGCATGCGGCATTTCATGCTCCTCCTCTGGTTCCGCCGAATTGCGGTGTTTACCCCCCTCTGCCCTGCCGGGCATCTCCCCCACAAGGGGGGAGATGCCCGGCAGGGCAGAGGGGGGCGACAAGTGCCGCCACCGTCAACATCCTACCGCTTGACCTCCCAGGTCGTCACCCTTTCGCCGGTCGCCGCGTCCTTGCCGTCCTTCAGCTGGATGCCCTTGGCCGACAACTCGTCGCGAATCTTGTCGGCTTCGGCAAAGTTCTTGGCCTTCAGCATTTCGAGACGCATGGCCACCAGCGCATCGACGGCGCCGGCCAGGGCTTCGTCGACCTCGGTCTTTTTCGGCAATATGCCGAGAAGCGCCGCACTGGCCGCAAACATCGGCAAAAGCGTTGCATCCGCATTGGCTTCCTGTGCCAGCGCATGCAGGCGCTGCACTGCCGCCACGGTGTTGAGATCGTCGGCCAGCGCATCGATGACGATCGGGCAGGGGGCCGCGTCCGCAATTTCCACTGCCGGCCATTTCGCGATCAGCCGCTCGGCTTCCTCGAGACGTTTTATCGAAAAATCGATGGGTTCGCGATAATGCGTCATCAGCATGGCCAGCCGCAGCACCTCGCCTGGCCACTGGCGTGCGCCGAAATCTTGCGTGGCCAGCAACTGGTTGATGGTGACGAAATTGCCGTCGGACTTCGACATCTTGCGGCCTTCGACCTGCACGAAGCCGTTGTGCATCCAGACATTCGCCATGACCTCGGTGCCATGGGCGCAGCGCGACTGGGCGATCTCGTTTTCGTGGTGCGGGAAGATCAGGTCCAGCCCGCCGCCATGGATGTCGAAGACCTCGCCAAGATAACGGCCACTCATCGCCGAGCATTCGATATGCCAACCCGGACGGCCGCGGCCCCACGGGCTTTCCCAGCCGGGTTCGTTATGGGAGGAAAGTTTCCACAAGACGAAATCGCCGGGGTTCTTTTTATGGGCATCGACGGCAATGCGCACGCCAGCCTGCTGTTCGTCCAGCGGGCGCTTGGAAAGCTGTCCGTAATCGGTCATCGACTTGGTGTCGAACAACACTTCGCCTTGGGCGACATAGGCATGGCCATTGCCGATCAGCTTTTCGATGATCTCGATCATCTGCGCAATGTTGTCGGTGGCGCGCGGCTCGACTGTCGGTTCGAGGCAGCCGAGAGCGGCGACATCCTCATGGAACTGTTTCGCCGTTTTTTCGGTCACCGCATGGATGCCGTCGTTCAGAGGCAGATGCGGAAAATCGCGCAGCGCCCGCGCGTTGATCTTGTCATCGACGTCGGTGATGTTGCGGGCATAGGTGACGTGCGCATCGCCATAGACATGCCTGAGCAGCCGGAACAGCACATCGAACACGATGACCGGACGGGCGTTGCCGATATGCGCAAAGTCATAGACCGTCGGGCCGCAGACATAGACGCGCACGTTGTCGGCATCGATCGGCTGGAATGCCGTCTTCTCGCGGATCAAGGTATTGTATAGCTTGAGCGTGGCGCTCATTGAAAAAATCTCCCAAGGTCGACAAGACATGCCGCGACCGGTGCCGGGACCGGGGCGTTTGTCTTCAAGGCTTTTCGAGAGACGAAAACGGCCGGACCAGCGCCAAGCGCTAGTGAATGATATTCCCACAAATGGAAATTGCCGTGTTCATGGATGTGGTTATGGCGTGAGGGCGGGATTTGGTCAAGAGGATGAGCGTCCCGCCTCTCATCAAAGCGAAACGCTTGCGCAGCTGCACGAAGCAGTGGCTGGCCTTACTCCGGCAGGCGGTAATCCACGAACCGGTTTTCACGCACCACGAAGAGCTTGCCGCTCTCCGTCAGTTCCGGCGACATCAGCGGCAGGATCTTTTGCGCAATCTCAGACGGGTGCGGCAGTGTTTCCGGGTCTTCGCCGGGCATGGCCTGCGCGCGCATCGACGTGCGTGTGGCGCCGGGGTTGACGAGATTGATCTTGAGCGAGGTATGCGCCATCTCCTCCGCCCAGATACGACCCATGGTTTCCACCGCTGCCTTCGACATGGCGTAGGCGCCCCAGAAGGCGCGCGGATTGGTGGCGACGCCGGAGGAAAGCAACAGCGCGCGGCCGGCATCGGATTTGACCAGCAGCGGTTCCAGCGAGCGGATCAGCCGCCACATGGCGGTGACATTGGTGTTCATCACCCGCTCGAACACCTTGGCCTCGACATGGGCAAGCGGCGAAATGACGCCCAGAATGCCGGCATTGGCGACGAGGATGTCGAGCTTGCCCCAGCGCTCGAAAATCGAGGCGCCCAGCTTGTCGATCGCCGCCATGTCGGTGATGTCGAAGGGCACGAGCGTGGCCGATCCGCCGCCGGCCTTGATCGCGTCATCGAGCTCTTCCAGGCCGCCCACCGTGCGGGCACAGGCAATCACATGTGCGCCGGCCTTGGCCAGTTCGAGTGCCATGAAATAACCGATGCCGCGTGAGGCGCCCGTCACCAGTGCAATCCTGTCCTTCAGGTCGATCGTCATGTCTTGCCCCCGGTTGCTGCGCCCTCAAGGGGCGCACTGTTACAGAGGCATTACTTCGCGGCAGCACCGCGCGACCTCTCGGTTATCGTGATTGTCACAGCCGTCCGGTATGCGCAAGACCTTGCGCGCAACCGGGATAACGCGGCCTCGACACCCGCCCGTCAGCATAACGGTGCACGGGAATACCCCGTCGCGTCGGCTGTTGGCCGCCGGCCGGTCGGCTGAAAAAGTGCATCAAAAGTGACATGGCACATCATCTCCGTTGCCGGAGTGATATGCCAAAATTGCGCGGTCGGGGATTTGACGCGGATCAATGCGCCTGTGGCGGCGGGTGCGGCCTTTTGTCAGAGGCCAATGTCGCCCATACGAAAAGGGCGCCCGCCGTGAAGCGGACGCCCACCAAAACGCCGGGATCGCGTATCAGCCGTTGCTGGCCAGCAGCGAGACCTTGCGGCCCACCGCCTCGCCGTCCTTGTCGAGAAGACGGGTAGGGTAGTCACCGGTGAAATAGTGATCGGTAAACTGCGGACGCGCATCGTTGCGATCCTCGCCGCCGACGGCGCGGTAAAGGCCGTTGATCGACAGGAATTCAAGGCTGTCGCAGCCGATGTATTTGCACATCGCTTCCAGGTCTTCGTACTGGTTGGCGAGCAGCTTGTCGCGGTCGGGCGTGTCGATGCCGTAGAAATCCGGGTAATAGATCATCGGGCTGGCGACACGCAAATGCACTTCCTTGGCGCCGGCATCGCGGATCATCTGCACGATCTTCAGCGACGTGGTGCCGCGTACGACAGAGTCATCGACCAGCACGACGCGCTTGCCATCGATCATCGCGCGGTTGGCCGAGTGCTTCAGCTTGACGCCCAGCGCACGGATCTGCTGGGTCGGCTCGATGAAGGTGCGCCCGACATAATGATTGCGGATGATGCCGTATTCGAACGGAATGCCGCTCTGCTGGGCATAACCGAGTGCTGCCGGTGTGCCGCCATCCGGCACCGGCACGACGACGTCGGCTTCTACGGGGGATTCCTTGGCAAGATTGATGCCCATGTTCTTGCGGGCAACATAAACCGAGCGGCCGCCGACGACCGAATCGGGACGGGCGAAATAAACGTATTCGAACAGGCAGAGGCGTTCCGGCTGTCCATTGCCGGCCTTGCGGGCGTCGATGGATACCGTGCCGTCCGGCTGGACTTCGCAGATGATGACTTCGCCGTTTTCAACGTCGCGTACGTATTTTGCGCCGATGATATCGAGCGCGCAGGTTTCCGAGCAGAAGACCGGCTTGCCGTCGAGTTCACCCATGACCAGCGGACGAATGCCGGTGGGGTCGCGGGCGGCGATCAGCTTGGTGCGGGTCATGGCCAACATGGAATAACCGCCTTCCATCTGGCGAACCGCGTCGATGAAGCGGTCGGCCGTGGAAGAATAACGCGAGCGGGCAATGAGATGCAGTACCACTTCGGTATCCGAAGTAGACTGACAGATGGCGCCACCGGCAATCAGCTGGCGGCGCAATGTCAGGCCGTTGGTGAAGTTGCCGTTATGGGCAATGGCGATGCCGCCGACTTCCAGTTCCGCAAACAGCGGCTGCACGTTGCGAAGTGCCACTTCGCCGGTGGTGGAATAACGCACGTGGCCGATCGAGATATCGCCCGGGAGTTTCGCGAGCGTCGCCGGATCCGTATAATGGTCGCCAACGAGGCCCATGCGGCGTTCCGAATGGAAGCGCATGCCATCGAACGTCACGATGCCGGCGGCTTCCTGGCCGCGGTGCTGCAGCGCGTGCAGGCCGAGAGCCGTCAGCGTTGCCGCGTCGGGATGCCCCAGAATGCCGAATACGCCACATTCCTCATGCAGCGTGTCACCATCCAAATCATCGATAATGCCTTGCGAAACCGGCTGACTCATCTCTGCTGGCCCTTGCTTTCGTATAGGAAAAACGAAGAGGCCGGGCGGGCTTTTATGTCTGCCCGAGATCCGGCCTTCATCCTGTTCAGTTGCTTATAGCACAAATGGTGACGTCTGACTGCCGATCAAGCACAACATAGCGTCAATTATTTGTTGACGGTGCTTCGTCGGAGGGAGCCTGCTCCTGGCCTGCTTCACCCGGTTCAGGTTCTCCGCTCAGGCGGGCGCGGGCGCGGGCCTCGACGTTTTCAGGCAGTGCGGACACAAGGCGAACCACCAGCGAATCCAGAAACGGTTTTGACTTGGCATTCTTCACCCAATCCGGCTGGGCCGGTGCACCAACAAGCCAGTTCCAGAACGCCAGCGCCACGACCAGGAGCAGCAGGCCGCGAGCGGCGCCGAACAGGAAGCCGAGTGTGCGGTCCAGCGCGCCGATGCGGCTGTCGATGATGAAGTCGGCGATCTTGGTGGTGATCAGCGTGATGATGATCAGGGCCACAAGGAAGATGATGCCGACGGAAGCGGCAAGCGCGATCTTGTCGTCGGCGGTATAGTTCTTCGCGTAAGGCAGAAGCAGCGGATAAAGATAATAAGCGGCGGCGACTGAGCCGATCCAGCTGGCGATCGACAGCACTTCGCGGGAAAAGCCGCGTACCATGGCGAGCACGGCCGAAAACAGCGTGACGCCGATGACGATACCGTCGAAAATCGTGATGGGCATAAACTACCTACTCCAGAACTTAACCGACGACGGGGCCGGAATTCAAAAGGCGATCCGGTCGCCTGTCATGACGTGTGCCGAAGTGACACTGACGCCCTTGTCGATGCCCTCTTACATCAGTCGTCTCGCTTACGAAAGATCAATCATCATCCGCCTGTTTCCCCAATTTCTTTGCCGATCCGGCGATGCGTGAGACGAGGTCAGGCAGATCCTCGATCTTGGTCCAGCGTGCGTTTCCGCCTTTCGGCAATTCGGCGGAGGTGGCGGGTAGCATGGCGCCGGCAAAGCCGAGCTTTTCGGCTTCCTTCAGGCGCTGCGCCGTCTGCGATACCGGGCGAACTGCGCCCGACAGGCTGATTTCACCGAAAAACACGCAATCCGGTGGCAGCGGGGTATCCGCAAGTGACGAGACGAGGGCGGAGGCAATCGCCATATCCGCCGCCGGTTCGGAAATGCGATAACCGCCGGCCACGTTGAGATACACATCATGCTGGCCGAGCCGCACACCGCAATGGGCTTCGAGCACGGCAAGAATCATCGCAAGACGCGAACTATCCCACCCGACCACGGCGCGACGCGGCGTGCCGAGGGAAGTTGGTGCCACCAGCGCCTGCACCTCGACCAGAACCGGACGTGTGCCTTCCATGCCGGCAAAGACGGCGGCGCCTGGCGATTTGGCGTTGCGTTCGCCGAGAAACAGTTCGGATGGATTGGTGACTTCACGCAAGCCCCGATCCGACATTTCGAACACGCCGATTTCGTCGGTCGGGCCAAAGCGGTTTTTGACCGTCCGCAAAACGCGGTAATGGTGGCCACGGTCGCCTTCGAAATAGAGGACGGCATCGACCATGTGCTCGACCACGCGCGGACCGGCAATCTGGCCTTCCTTGGTGACGTGGCCGACCAGAACCATGGCGGCACCCGTCTGCTTGGCAAACCGGATCATCGCCTGAACGCCGGTGCGCACCTGCGTGACGGTGCCGGGCGCGCTGTCGGCCGTGTCGCTCCAGAGTGTCTGGATGGAGTCGATAATGACAAGATCGGGGCGCTTGCCTTCAGAAATCGTTGCGAGAATGTCTTCCACATTGGTTTCGGCGGCCAGAAGCACATCGGTATCGGCGGCACCGAGACGTTGCGCGCGCAGACGCACCTGCGCCACCGCTTCTTCGCCCGAGACATAGATGATGCGTTGTTTGCGGCGCGAAAGGGCGGCGGCCGCCTGCATCAGCAGTGTCGATTTTCCGATGCCCGGATCGCCGCCCACCAGTACGACCGAGCCACGCACGAAACCGCCGCCGGTGGCGCGGTCGAGTTCGGAAATGCCGGTCTGGACCCGCGGTGCCTCCTCGGTTTCGCCCGAAAGCGTGGTAAGCGTGACGGGGCGCCCCTTTTTCGGCACCTTGCCCGGGCCGGAGCCGATGCCCCCCATCGGATCTTCCTCGACGATGGTGTTCCATTCACCGCAGCCTTCGCACTTGCCGGCCCAGCGATTATGCACCGTGCCGCAGTTCTGGCAGACGAATTGGGTTTTGGGTTTTGCCATTGGATAAGGGTCAGTCTTTTATTGTTTTGAAGAAGTCGGCTGTCAGATTTTGGTGGCTATGAACAACGCGAAGGATGCGCACGGCAGTATCGGTGGTACGAAAGTAGATGCACCGCTTTCGATAGGGCAGGGCTTTAAGGCCGGGCGATATATTATCCCGCGACGCGCCGGGAAAGCCGCTCAGAGCAATCCATTCGATCTTTTTTGTCAGGTCGCGAACGAAGTGCGATGCGGCCACCGGATCATCGGCGGCAATAAAGAGGAAGATGCTGAGGAGATCGTTATCGGCGAGAGGGGTGTAGATCAGCTCTTTCGATCTAATAACCGCATCCCCCGCTCAATGATGGAATCGGCATGCGCATCTGCATTGGCATAGGTAACGTATTCGCCCCGCTCCAGTTGCGCATCCGCTTCCGCAATCAGTGCCCGCAACTCCTCATTCTCGCTTCCGATACGAGACAAGCCATCTGCGATGACGTCTTCAGCGCTACCATAAGCGCCAGACTTCACCTGCTCTTCGATGAACGCTTTTTGCCTATCACTGAGATGGATCTCGGTCATTTCGATCTCCTTTTGTTCTCTTCTAGCACGGTCCCTCTCTGCTTCCAAGAGGGGCCGCAAAAGAAGCGATAAAGAGATCAGTCGCTGGCGTCGATGTAGCGGCGCTCGTGGCGCAGGCCGAGGCTGGTCAGGAGTTCGTAACCGATCGTACCGCCGGCACGGGCCGCCTCATCGAGCGGAATATTGGGACCGAACATCTCGATGTAATCGCCCACACGCACGTCGCCTTCAGGCACGTCGGTAATGTCGAAGATCACCATGTCCATGGTCACGCGGCCGATTACCGGCACGCGGGTATTGCCGACGAAACCGAAGGCGCCCGCTGTGCCGCCGGCGCGCAAGGGTACGCCCGAGCCGGAGAGCGAACGCAAGTAACCGTCGGCATAACCGGCGGAGACGACGGCAAGACGGCTGTTGCGCGACAGCTGGTGTGTGGCGCCGTAGCTGACAGTCGCGCCGGCAGCCGCTTCGCGGATCTGGATGATGCGCGCCTCCGCCTTGGCGACCGGGCGCAGCGGCTGCATGCCGTTAACGGCTTCACCGCCATAAACGGCGATACCGGGCCGGGTAAGGTCGAAGTGGTATTCCGGCCCGAGAAAGATCCCGGCGGAGGCCGAGAGGCTTGCCTCGACGCCTTCGAAAGCTTCCACAACTTTTTGAAAAGCCTCAAGCTGGACTCGGCTGAGCGGCGAAGAAGGGTTGTCGCCGCTATGCAGGTGCGACATCACCAGAACCGGCGAAAAACTTGCCGGACGCGAAACATCTTCGGCCAGCGCCAGCGCGTCTTCCAAGGGAAGACCCAGGCGGTTGAAACCGGTATCCACCTGCAGGGCACAGGGGTGGTCGTCGCGATCGGCAATCACCGACATCCAGAAAGCAAGCTGGTCTTCCGAAGCGAGGACCGGCACGAGATCATGATCGAAGAAAAGCGCTTCCTGACCCGGCCAGATGCCGGACAATACATAGATGCGGGCGTCCGGTGCGTAAGTCCGCAACGTTGCGCCCTCCTGCGGCACGGCGACGAAGAAATCGCGCGCGCCCGCTTCGTAAAGCGCGGTGCCACAGTCCTCGAGACCAAGCCCGTAGGCATCCGCCTTGACGACGGCTGCGGTGCGGGCATTGCCGGAACGGCGCGCCATGTCACGCCAGTTTTCGGCCAGAGCGCCCAGATCGACGGTGAGCCGTACCGGCGCGCTATCGAACGGGTCATAAGCAACGTCGTCGTCGAAATCTTCGGTCTCGGAAAAGTCGGTCATCTGGATCATGGGGAGGCACTCATGCGATGGGTCGATTGTGCGGCGACCCTATAGGCTTCGCCAGCGCGAGGAAAGCCGCTTCGAACAATTCCGGTACAGCGGTGAGACAGGAGAAAGGCCCGGAAAATTCCGGGCCTCGCATCATTCACGGCTCTTCGTAATGGGTGAAGCTCGGTTCGGCCAAATCCGCAAAGCGGGTGAATTCCGACTGGAAGGCGAGCTTGACGGTACCGGTCGGTCCGTGGCGCTGCTTGGCGATGATCACGTCCGCCGTGCCCTTCACCTTGTCCATATGCGCTTCCCATTCCGGGTATTTCGGATCCGAAATATCGCGCGGTTCCATGTTCTTCACATAATATTCCTCACGGAACACGAAGAGCACCACGTCGGCGTCCTGCTCGATGGAGCCGGATTCACGAAGGTCGGAGAGCTGCGGGCGTTTGTCTTCGCGGCTTTCGACACCACGCGACAGCTGTGACAGAGCGATGATCGGAACGTTCAGTTCCTTGCCGAGCGATTTCAGGCCAGTGGTGATCTGGGTAATTTCCTGAACGCGGTTTTCGCCGGATTTGCCGGAGCCCGTCATCAGCTGAATATAGTCCACCACGAGGCAATCGAGGCCGCGCTGGCGCTTAAGGCGACGAGCGCGGGCGGATAGCTGGGCGATGGAAATACCACCGGTCTGGTCGATGAACAGCGGAACCTTCTGCATCATCTGAGAGCAGGCGACCAGCTTTTCGAAATCGGCCTCGGTAATGTCACCGCGGCGAATCTTTGACGACGACACTTCCGTCTGCTCGGAAATGATACGGGTGGCCAGCTGTTCGGACGACATTTCGAGCGAATAGAAGCCCACGACGCCGCCGTTCTTGGCCTTGAACGAGCCATCCGGCTGCACTTCCGGCTCATAGGATGCGGCGATGTTGTAGGCGATATTGGTGGCAAGAGAGGTTTTACCCATGCCCGGACGTCCGGCAAGCACGATCAAGTCGGAACGCTGCAGGCCGCCCATCTTGCCGTCGAGCGACATGATGCCGGTGGAAATGCCCGACAGGTGGCCGTCGCGTTCATAGGCCTGACCGGCCATGTCGATGGCAAGCGCCACTGCGTCGTTGAAGGACTGGAAACCACCATCGTAACGGCCGGTTTCGGCAAGCTCGAACAGGCGGCGTTCGGTGTCTTCGATCTGCGCCTGCGGCGGCATGTCGAGCGGCGCGTCATAGGCGATGTTGACCATGTCCTCGCCGATGGTGATCAGCGCTCGGCGCAGCGCCAGATCGTAGATGGCGCGGCCGTAATCTTCGGCGTTGATGATCGACACGGCTTCGGCGGCGAGGCGCGCGAGATATTGCGCCACCGTCATGTCACCGACCTTCTGGTCGGCGGGCAGGAAGTTTTTCAGCGTCACCGGCGTCGCGGTCTTGCCCATGCGGATGATGTCGCTGGCGACCTCGTAGATCTTGCGGTGCAGCGGTTCGTGCAAATGCGGTGGCTTCAGGAAGTCCGAGACGCGGTAATAGGCGTCGTTATTGACGAGGATCGCGCCGAGGAGGGCCTGTTCCGCTTCGATATTGTTCGGAGCTTCGCGGTAATGCGGCTCCGCGGGCTGGGCACTGGTGATCTTGCGCGCGACTTCGTTCATCGGACTTCTTATTCCTCCGGGCTTTTTTCAATCTTGCTTATAAGGGCTCACGGCGCGCCACGGAACGCCGGCCCGGCGGGAAAGATGATTCCCACAGCAGTTCACAAGCGATCCGGATAGCCCAAACAAAAAACCGAGAAAAGTGGCAAATCCGATTGACTGTGCGGCGGATGCGACTCGGCAGTTCGAGACTCACTATACGCGAAAAGGGACAAAAAAACGCCCGGGCCGTGAAGCCCGGGCGCTGACGCAGAAAGCTCTGCGAAAAGACGATTATTCGTCGTCGCCGTCCTGGTCTGCTTCCGGATCGAAGAAGTCTTCCGGACGCAGTGCGTCTTCGTCAACGCCGTAGATGGCGTCGGCGGAGGTGAGGCTTTCGCCCTTGGCCTGACGCTCGGCTTCTTCAGCCGAACGGGCAACGTTGAGCTGGATTTCGATTTCGACTTCCGAATGCAGGTGCAGCGTAACGCTGTGCAGGCCGATGGTCTTGATCGGGGTGTTCAGGTCGACCTGGTTGCGGCCGATGTTGAAGCCTTCTTCAGCCAGAACTTCGACGATGTCGCGGGCAGCAACGGAACCGTAGAGCTGACCGGTTTCGCCGGCCGAACGGACGACGAGGAAGGTCTTGCCGCCGAGAACGTCGGCAACGGTCTGAGCTTCGCCCTTACGCTCGAGGTTACGGGCTTCAAGGGTAGCGCGTTCGGCTTCGAAGCGCTTCTTGTTGCCTTCGTTGGCGCGCAGCGCCTTGCCCTGCGGCAGAAGGTAGTTACGGGCAAAGCCGTCCTTGACCTTTACGGTCTCGCCCATCTGGCCGAGCTTGGCGATGCGTTCAAGAAGAATGACGTCCATTGTATTATCCTTTCGGGTGTCAGTTCTGTTCGTTGATATCGGTTTGTGTCTGTTTGCCGTCGGGCGCGCGCACCGGTGTCAGTGCGATCGTGCGGCGGGTATCGAAAAGCCCGAGGATGAGCACGGCAAAGACCGGCAGCATCATCATCGAGGAAATGTAGCAAAGGGTCAGCGCCGGAATGCGCCAGTCCTTGCCGAGACTGCGGAAATGCAGCGAGGCGAACCCCGCCATGATAAAGCCGCCACCAAAAGCGCCGCAGATCGTGGCGCCGATCATGGCCGGCACTCCACCGGCAAACATCATCAGGATGCCGGCGAGGAAGATGAAGATGGCATGGCGGTTCATGCGCAGCGCAGACGGCATGTCTTCGCGCGGACGAAGCGCGCGGCCGGAACGGGAAACGATGCGCACCGCGAAATAGAACGCTGCGAACAGCAGCATGACCCATGCGGCACCCTGAACGATCGGCATCAGCAGCACGATGATCGACTTGGTCTGCACAAGGCTTGCCTGAAGTTGCGCCGCCGCCTGCGGGTCGCGTGCAAATTCCGAAGTCGGGTCGTTCAGCGTCGCGCTCATGGCGTCGACGGCGGCATTGGTCAATTCCGGGCCGTAGCCGATCATCACGCCGAGAATGACCAGGGCGATTGCGACAAGGCCGCACAGGTGCATGAGGATATCCGAGATCGGATACCAGGCCATCAGATTGTCGGGGCCGCCGAGTTCGGATGCCGGACGTGCCAGATTGGCAAGATGCGAAAGCCAGCCTGCGGGAACCAGCGTGAAAATGCCGATCATCAGAGCAAACCACGGCGATACCATGATCGAGCCGAGCAGCGCAGACGTGATGATGGCAACAACAGCCGCGCGATTGCCCCAGCCTAGTCCTGCAATCAGAATGGGAAGAGCGGAGGAAGCAAAAAGGAAAGTCGACAGGAACGACTGCGTAGACGCGCCCAGCACCAGCATGGTCGCGGCAATGCCGGCGATGATGCCGGTCGGCAATACTGTCTTTATCTGTGCGTTCACGGTTTCGCTGTCCTGCGTGTCGAGCAGTTAGGGGAGGGCTTGTCGCCTTGAAATCCCCAACATGGGTTTTGGCCTTTTGGCCGGCAGTTCGGCCCGATCCGCGCCCAACGCGGAAGGGAAACGACCCTCAGATCAGCAATCTGAGGGTCGGTAGTTCAATTAAGCAACAACGTACGGCAGCAGGCCGAGGAAACGGGCGCGCTTGATGGCCTGGGCCAGTTCGCGCTGCTTCTTCTGGGAAACTGCAGTGATACGCGAAGGAACGATCTTGCCGCGCTCAGAGATGTAGCGCTGCAGAAGACGAACGTCCTTGTAGTCGATCTTCGGCGCGTTTGCACCCGAGAACGGGCAGGTCTTGCGACGACGATGGAACGGGCGGCGAGCCGGAGAAGATTCAGCCATTGTGTTTGATCCCTTCTAGCCGATTAAGCTTCGCGAGCCGGACGCGGCGCGCGCTGGAAGTCGCCGTCACGACGCGGCGGGCGGTCACCGAACTCGCGGCGCGGGCCACGGTCGTCGCCGTCACGACGCGGACGGTCGTCACGGTCGCGCTTCTGCATCATGGCAGACGGACCTTCTTCGTGCTTCTCGACGGCGATCGTCATGTAGCGAAGAACGTCTTCGTTGATGCGCATCTGACGTTCCATTTCGTGCACGGCAGCAGCCGGAGCATCGATGTCCATCAGAGCGTAGTGAGCCTTGCGGTTCTTCTTCATGCGGTAGGTCAGGGACTTCAAGCCCCAGTTTTCTACGCGCCCGACCTTGCCGCCGTTAGCTTCGAGGACACCCTTGTACTGTTCTACGAGGGCGTCGACCTGCTGTGCGGACATATCCTGTCGGGCAAGGAATACGTGTTCGTAAAGAGCCATGTAACTTTGCCTTTTCTTGCGTTTGTTTTCATCCGGACCTCGGCGGCTAAGCCTCAACGACTGCTCCTGAAGGCGAAAACGCCGGCAAGAAAAGTTGTTGTTTCGAGACGGTCGAGAGCGGAGACACGGGAGGCTTGGACCCTGCGGTCCGTGCGGTTCCTGATCTGGAACCCGCCCTCCGTACAGCCACCAGCCAGAAGACCGGATGTGTCGAACACGGCGGCTTATACGGATTTTTGCGGCAAAGGCAAGGGGAGGGTGATGCAGGAGTGGAAAACCGGCTGGCGGACAACCGGTTTCGACAGAGTGGGAACGTCAGAAGTGACGGTAGAGGTTTTGCAGGTCGGATGGGTCGGTCCCGACCGGCTGCGAGAAGATTTCATCCTCTTCGATACTATCGAGAAAGGCCGAAACCGCCCTGACGCTATCGTCGTGGGCCGGATTTTGCATGACATCCTCGGACGCGGTCTTTTGCAAGGGGCGCATCAAGTCGAGAATTTCCACGATCCTTGCAAGCATCGGCTGGCCCGAATTGCCGGTCTCGTTCTGAAAGCCGGTTTCCGGCTCGCTTTGAGGGATCAGGGGCTGGCTGAGGATTGTCGTCGCCGACGAGCCCATGGCCGGCGTAACCAGAAGGGCTGCGTCATTGCCGGTATAAAGCGAGCGCTGGAGCGAACTGATGGCGTTGATCGTCATGGTTTTCTCTTCCGCGATCTTGAGGCTGCCGATTGGATGCAAAAAGCTATCGGACGCAGGATGCGACCGGCGGCAGCGGGTTTGTGACTGATTGACGGAAAAGTTAGCGTTGGGCTTCGCAGACGAAAAGTGCGACGCACAAAACGCTTGGCGCGTTCGTTAACAGGATATTACCGACGCATGCGCAAGTATCGAAACTGCCTCGCGGCGGCACGCAAAGCGGCGTATTCCACAGGCTGCACACTGAAATTAGCGATCCCTTAAGTGCGTTGGCCGTTGCGCTTGATGCGAATCACCCAGCCTGCCGCGAGAAATCCCGAGACGAAAAACGGCACGCGGTCGCCCGCGTGCCGTGCATGGATAACGTGAGCAGCGCCTCAGATCGGCGCCGGATACTGCCGGTGGATCGTGGCAATGTCCGCCAGAATTTCTTCCGAGATAGTGAGGTCGGCGGCGCCGATATCCGCCTTCAACTGTTCCATGCTTGTGGCCCCGATAATGACCGAGGCCATGAACGGGCGCGTCAGGCAGAAGGCGATGGCAAGCTGTGCCGGATCAAGGCCGTACTTCCTGGCAAGGTCGACATAGGCTGCAACGGCAGGTTCCTGATGCGGCTGCAATCGGCCGCCGAGATTTTCGTTGATGGTTGCGCGTGATCCGGCCGGGCGCGCACCGCCCAGATATTTGCCGGAGAGCAGGCCAGCCGCGAGTGGCGAATACGCAAGCAGGCCGACATCGCCGTGATGCGACACTTCCGCCATGTCGAGATCGAAGGCGCGGTACAGAAGGTTGTATTCGTTCTGGATGGAAACGACGCGCGGAAAACCCTTGTCTTCCGCCTGACGCAGATATTGCATCGTGCCCCAGGCGGTTTCGTTGGAAAGGCCGATCGTGCGGATCTTGCCGGCCTTGACCAGTTCATTCAGCGTTTCCAGCTTCTGGGCAATGCCGGTCACCGATTTTTCGCGGTCCTGTTTGGAAGCGTCAAAATTCCATGCGCCACGGAAATGATAATGATCGCGGTTCGGCCAGTGGATCTGATAGAGGTCGATATGGTCGGTCTGCAGGCGCTTCAGGCTGGCATCGACAGCCTCGCGGATCGTCTGAGGCGTGATCGGGCGGCCTTCGCGGATATGCGGCCGTCCACCACCGGCGATCTTGGTGGCGAGCACGATTTTATCGCGCTGCCCGGTCTTTTTCAGCCACGTGCCGATATGTTCTTCGGTGCGGCCATAGGTTTCGCCGCTGACGGGTGTGGTGGGATAAAGCTCGGCGGTATCGAAGAAATTGACGCCATGTTCGACGGCATAATCCATCTGTGCGTGGGCTTCGGCTTCCGTATTCTGTGTACCCCAGGTCATGGTGCCGAGGCAGATTTCCGAAACGGAAATATCCGTCCGGCCGAGTTTGTTGAATTTCATGGAAAAATCGTCCCGTCTTTGAAGAGGACAAATTTAAGCGGGATTTGACCTCACGCAAGGCCTGAATGCCGCGGTTTCACGGCAAGATCGCGAAAATTTTATGTCTTCGGGGTCGAAAACGCAGGAAAAGTTCTAACTCATTCGAAAGTGGTGCGCTTTGGCTCCATAAAACGAACAGGTTTAGAATAATTTTGCGGAGGAACTGGATGGCAGACAATCGGGCGCAATTTGACGAACGCGGTTTTCCCGATGCCGGCGATCCGCCGAAGACGGGGCGTTGGAAGCTTATCGGTCCCGGCATTGTCGTGGCCGTGACCGGTGTCGGCGCTGGCGATCTGGTAGCGACACTGATCGCCGGTTCGCGTTTCGGTTATGCGCTTCTCTGGGCAGCCGTCATCGGCTGCATCGTCAAGATCGCGCTGGCTGAAGGTTCTGCCCGCTATCACCTCGCCACCGGCTCCACCATGTTGGACGGCTGGAAGTCGCTCGGCAAATGGACGAGCTGGTATTTCGGCATCTACATCATGATCTGGGGTTTTGTGTATGGCGCCACCGCCATGAGCGCCACGGCTCTGCCGCTCGCAGCCCTTTTCCCCTTCCTGCCGCTCTGGGCCTGGGCCATGCTCTCGGGCCTGACCTGCGCCGCCTTCGTCGCCTTCAACCGTTATGAAGTCTTCGAGAACGTGATGAAGATCTTCATCGCCATCATGTTCGTCATCGTTGTCGGCATTGCCATTCTCGTCGTGCCGGATGTCGGCAATGCACTTGCCGGTCTCGTGCCAAGCATCCCGGAAGGATCCGCCATCTATACGCTTGGCCTGATCGGCGGCGTCGGCGGTACCATCACCATGGCGTCCTACGGTTACTGGGTGAATGCCAAGGGCTGGAGAACGCCTGCTTGGATGGGCGTCATGCGTCTCGACAACCGCGTCGCTTATATCATGACCGGCATTTTTGTCGTTGCCATGCTGATCGTCGGTGCCGAACTGCTCTATACGGCGCAGATTGCCCTTTCGACGGGTGACCGCGGCCTGCTCGATCTCGACAAGGTGCTTGAGGATCGTTTTGGCCCGTTCGTCGCGAAAACCTTCCTGGTCGGTTTCTTCGCCACCACCATCTCTTCCATTCTCGGTGTCTGGCACGGCGTGTCGCTGCTGTTCGCCGATTTCGTCCGCACCGTGCGCGGTGGCGAAAGCGGTTCGCGCGAAGGTCTGGAAAAGACGCCGGCTTTCAAGTTCTACCTGTTCTGGCTCACCATTCCGCCGATGGCGCTTTTGTGGTTCGGCCGCCCGTTCACGCTCGTCATCATTTATGGCGCGCTCGGGGCCTTCTTCATGCCGTTCCTCGCCATTACTCTCATCTGGCTGCTGAACTCCTCACGCGTGCCAAAAGAATGGCGCAATGGCTGGCTGTCGAACGGACTGCTTGGTGCTGCCGCGCTGCTGTTCGTGGTCCTGTGCATCAACGAGGTGATGGGCCTGGTTTCGGGCGGTTAACAGGGGGTAAGGGGTGGCCAAAACCCCGAAACCCTTGACTCTCAAGGCCGGAATGTGAATGGAGAGGCAAATTCAGGGAAAGGAAACGACCCCCATGAGCACTTCAGAGCGTAATTCTGCGACCATCGCATTCACATTCCCCGGCCAGGGCAGCCAGGCCGTCGGCATGGGCAAGGACCTGGCCAACGCCTTTCCGGAAGCCCGTGCGGTTTTCCAGGAAGTCGATGATGCACTCGGCCAGAAACTCTCCGAGATCATGTGGAGCGGCCCGGAAGACACGCTGACGCTGACTGCCAATGCGCAGCCGGCGCTGATGGCCGTTTCGATTGCAGCCTTGCGTGTTCTTGAAGCCCGAGGCCTCGATCTGAAGAGCCATGTCGGTTTTGTTGCCGGCCACTCGCTCGGCGAATATTCGGCTCTCTGTGCCGCTGGCACCTTTTCGCTGGCAGACACCGCCCGCCTTCTGCGCATCCGTGGCGATGCCATGCAGTCGGCCGTTCCGGTCGGCGAGGGCGCCATGGCGGCGATTATCGGTCTTGAGCACAGCGATGTCGAAGCCATCTGCGTTGCCGCTCGTGAAACCGGCATCTGCCAGATCGCCAACGACAATGGCGGTGGCCAGCTGGTCATTTCCGGCTCCAAGGCAGCTGTCGAAAAGGCAGCGGCTCTGGCCACGGAAAAGGGCGCCAAGCGCGCCATCATGCTTCCGGTTTCCGCACCTTTCCACAGCGACCTGATGGCGCCGGCCGCAGTCGCCATGCGCCATGCGCTCGACAAGGTCGAAAAGCACAACCCGGTCGTGCCGGTCATTGCCAATGTGCGCGCCGCCCCGGTTTACGATGCGGAAGAAATCGCCAGCCTGCTGGTTACCCAGGTCACCGGCCAGGTGCGCTGGCGCGAAACGGTCGAGTGGTTCGGCGCCAATGGCGTCACCACGCTTTATGAAGTCGGTTCGGGAAAAGTGCTGACGGGCCTTGCCCGCCGCATCGACAAGAATATTTCCGGCATTGCCGTGAATGCACCGGCCGATATCGACGCGGCGATCGCCGCCATTCTCGGCTGATATTGCGAGCGAGTAGGGGATGGCGAGCAGCGAGTGATCTTTTGCCTCGCTGATGCCGCTTTCTACCCGCTGATCGCACCTCCCCATTCGCTCTCAAAAGAGGAACGAACAATGTTTGATCTGACCGGCCGCAAGGCTCTCGTTACCGGTGCAACCGGTGGTCTTGGCGAAGAGATCGCCCGCATGCTGCACGCACAGGGCGCCATCGTCGGCCTGCACGGCACCCGCGTCGAAAAGCTGGAAGCGCTGGCCGCCGAACTCGGCGATCGCGTCCACATCTTCCCCGCCAACCTTTCCGACCGCGCTGAAGTCAAGGCGCTCGGCGAAAAGGCCGAAGAGGTTCTCGGTGGCGTCGATATCCTCGTCAACAATGCCGGTATCACCAAGGACGGCCTGTTCGTGCGCATGTCCGACGAGGACTGGGATGCGGTTCTGGAAGTCAACCTGACCTCGGTCTTCCGCCTGACGCGCGAGCTGACGCATCCGATGATGCGCCGCCGCCATGGCCGCATCATCAACATCACCTCGATCGTCGGCGTGACCGGCAATCCCGGCCAGGCAAACTACTGTGCCTCCAAGGCTGGAATGATCGGATTTTCCAAGTCGCTGGCGCAGGAAATCGCCACGCGCAACGTTACGGTCAACTGCGTTGCTCCGGGCTTTATCGAAAGCGCGATGACCGGCAAGCTGAACGACAAGCAGAAGGACGCCATCATGGGCGCCATCCCGATGAAGCGCATGGGCGCCGGATCGGACATTGCCGCTGCCGTTCTCTACCTTGCTTCGAACGAGGCAGGTTACGTCACCGGTCAGACGCTGCACGTCAACGGCGGCATGGCAATGATCTAAACCGGTTCGCATGGGTAGCCGCCCATTGCCGAAATTGCCTGTATACGGGTAACATCCCGTTGAAATTCTGGCTTTGCGGCGGGCGGAAACCGTGTTAATCGGGCCATGACTGTGAACAGTCCTCCCGGATTGTAGGCGGCCAACACGTGCTTTTGCACGGGCTGGGGGCCTAGCTTGCGGCGGGAAACGAGTTTGCCCTCGGCGCTGTCCTTGAAACGGCGGCCTCGGGTTTTCAACAGGGTGCGGATGCCTTGATGGCCATCCGATTAAGATAAAGGTCGAGGAAACCGACATGAGCGATATCGCAGAACGCGTAAAGAAAATTGTTATTGATCATCTCGGCGTCGACGCCGACAAGGTTGTCGAAGGCGCAAGCTTCATCGACGATCTGGGCGCGGACTCGCTCGACACCGTCGAACTGGTCATGGCTTTCGAAGAAGAGTTCGGCGTTGAAATCCCGGACGACGCTGCTGACTCGATCCTCACCGTCGGCGACGCCGTGAAGTTCATCGAGAAGGCCCAGGCCTGATTCGATAACGTGATATTCGGGAGAAGCCGGCGACGGCTATCTTCCATGGCGGCCCGGCATGTTCGGGCCGTTTCAGTATTATCTACCGGGCGATCCGGCTTAGCCTCGATGGTTTGCCGGATATCCTGAGTTCTTAAACTGAGGCATGGCGCGCTGTCGAAAACCCTCGTGGTTTCCAGGTGCATGCCGCAAACAGACAGGGTGGGGCGCTGGCATGAGGCGTGTCGTTATCACCGGTACCGGCATGGTATCTCCTCTTGGTTGCGGAACCGAAGTCAGCTGGTCGGCCATTCTTGCCGGTCAGAACGGGGCCCGCCTTGTAACCGAATTCGAAGTCGAAGACCTGCCCGCGAAGATCGCGTGCCGCATTCCGGTCGGCGACGGTTCCAACGGCACGTATAATGCCGATGACTGGATGGAACCGAAGGACCAGCGCAAGGTCGATCCTTTTATCGTCTACGGCATCGCGGCCGCCGACATGGCGCTTGCAGATGCCGGCTGGCATCCGCAGACCGACGAAGACCAGATCGCCACCGGCGTTCTGATCGGTTCGGGTATCGGCGGTCTCGAAGGCATTGTCGAAGCCGGCTATACGCTGCGCGACAAGGGCCCGCGCCGCATTTCTCCCTTCTTCATTCCCGGCCGTCTGATCAACCTCGTTTCCGGACAGGTTTCGATCAAGCACAAGCTGCGTGGCCCCAACCATGCCGTCGTCACCGCCTGCTCGACCGGAGCGCATGCAATCGGCGATGCAGCCCGCATGATCGCTTTCGGCGATGCGGACGTGATGGTTGCCGGTGGCGCTGAATCACCAATCTGCCGCATCTCGCTGGCCGGTTTCGCAGCCTGCAAGGCGTTGTCCACCCAGTATAACGATGATCCGCAGAAGGCCTCGCGCCCTTATGACCGCGATCGTGACGGTTTCGTCATGGGCGAAGGCGCCGGTATCGTCGTTCTCGAAGAACTGGAACACGCCAAGGCGCGCGGCGCAAAGATCTACGCCGAAGTCGTCGGTTACGGCATGTCGGGTGATGCGTTCCATATCACTGCGCCGTCGGAAGACGGCGATGGCGCGTTCCGCTGCATGACCATGGCGCTGAAGCGCGCCGGCCTGTCGCCGTCGGATATCGACTACATCAACGCGCATGGCACCTCGACCATGGCCGACACGATCGAACTCGGCGCTGTCGAGCGTCTGGTCGGCGATAGCGCGTCGAAGATCTCCATGTCGTCGACCAAGTCGGCGACCGGACATCTTCTCGGTGCAGCCGGTGCAATCGAAGCGATCTTCTCGGCCCTGGCGATCCGCGACAACATCGCGCCGCCGACGCTCAACCTCGACAATCCCGATGTCGAGACCAAGATCGATCTCGTTCCGCATACGGCGCGCAAGCGTGATATCAACGTGGCGCTGTCCAATTCCTTCGGTTTCGGCGGCACCAATGCGTCGCTGGTATTGAAGCGTTACGAAGCCTGATAACAAGGCTGTCAACTAGACGGGTCCACTGCTCAGGGCTTGTCTTCTGAACCTGTTTTTGCCGCATTGCCGGGTCACACCCGGCAATGTTTCTGAACTCAGAAGGGAGTGCCGGTGAGCGACACCAACAATAGCAGCGAAATGCCCTCCGATCGCGGAGCATATGGCACTGGAAAAGGCCCGATCATTCCGAAGTCGCCCAACGAGGCGCTGAAGCCTGAACGTGTGCCCGATCCGCCGAAGCGATCGAAGAAGGCGCGCAGCCAGCTGGTGATCTTCCTCAACTTCGTCATGACCATGGTCGTCGCAGCCTGCATCATCGGCGCCGGCGGCTTCTATTATGTCATGACCAGCTATTCCGAGCCGGGCCCGCTGGAAACCAACACGCATTTCATCGTGCGCGAAGGCTCCGGCGTCAACGCCATTGCCGATAGTCTCGAGCGCAACGGCATCATTTCCGACGCCCGCATTTTCAAATACGTTACGCCAACCTATCTGGAAGGCGGCAAGACGCTGAAAGCCGGTGAATACGAGATCAAGGCGAATGCGTCCATGAAGGACGTCATGCAGATCTTGGAGTCCGGCAAGTCGATCCTTTATTCGGTATCCCTGCCCGAAGGCTTGACCGTGCAGCAGATGATGAAGCGCCTGATGGAGGACCAGATCCTCGAAGGCGAACTGCCGCAGGAACAGCCGCCGGAAGGTTCGCTGCGCCCGGATACCTACAAGTTCTCTCGCGGTACGAAGCGTACAGAGATCATGTCGCAGATGCGTGTTGCGCAGGAACGTCTGATCGACCAGATCTGGGAAAAGCGTGACGCCGACCTGCCCGTCAAGACCAAGCAGGAATTCGTGACGCTCGCCTCGATCGTCGAGAAGGAAACCGGCAAGGATGACGAGCGCGCCCATGTTGCCTCGGTCTTCATCAACCGGCTCAATCGTGGCATGCGCCTTCAGTCCGATCCGACCATCCTCTACGGTCTGTTCGGTGGTGCCGGGCGGCCTGCCGATCGTCCGATCTACCGTTCGGATATCGACAAGGAAACGCCTTACAACACCTATCACATCAAGGGCCTGCCGCCGACGCCGATCGCCAATCCGGGGCGCGCCGCCCTTGAGGCCGTCGCCAATCCGTGGCGAACCCGCGATCTTTATTTCGTGGCCGATGGCACCGGTGGCCATGTGTTCGCCCAGACGCTGGAAGATCACAACGCCAATGTCCGTCGCTGGCGTCAGATCCGGGCGGAGCGCGCCAATGGCGCCCAGACCGACGAGCTTGTCGATGGTCAGCCGGACGGATCCGATGCCGAAAAGGCGCCGAAAAACAACTAAGGTCGGTTTTCCGGCGCTTCAGGAAAGGTCAGGCGTAGCATGAGCCTGCAGTCGATGACGGGTTTCGCACGCAGCGAAGGCACCAGCGGTCGCACCCGCTGGGCCTGGGAATTGCGCTCTGTGAACGGCAAGGGCCTCGATCTGCGCCTGCGTCTGCCTGCAGGTTTCGAGCGTCTGGAAGTGCCTGTACGGGCTGCTGTGCCGGTTCGCTTCAGCCGTGGCAACATCCAGGCCAATCTGTCGATCACCGTCGCCGAGGCAAAGGTGGAGGCGGTGCTGAACCGCGATGCGCTCAACGCCATTCTGGGACTGCGCGCCGAACTCGGCGACCTCGTCGATCCGTCGCCGCTGCGCCTCGACACGCTGATGTCCATCCGCGGTCTTGTCGATATCCGCGAGGCGGAAGAGGGGGCCGATGCGTCGGAGGCACTCGACCGCGAGATCATGGCGGGCCTCGATATCGCGCTCGATGCGTTGACTGCAATGCGTGTGAGCGAGGGAGCTTCCATCGGTGGCGTACTGCAGGATCACGTCAACACCATATCGACGCTGACGAAGACGGTGGAAGCCGATCCGTCGCGCAGCCCCGACGAAATCGCCCGCAAGCTTGCTCTTCAGGTTGCAACGCTGATGGAAGGCGCATCCTCGCTGGATCGGGACCGGCTTTATTCCGAAGCGGCGATCCTCGCCACCAAGGCGGATCTGCGCGAGGAAATCGACCGGCTGCATGCGCATGTGGTCGCAGCGACCGAATTGTTGAACAAGGGCGGCCCTGTCGGCCGTCGCCTGGATTTCCTTGCACAGGAATTTAACCGGGAATCGAATACCATCTGTTCGAAATCGAATTCGGCCGCCGTCACGGCTGCCGGCATCGAGTTGAAGGTCGTCATCGACCAGTTCCGCGAACAGGTTCAGAATCTGGAGTGATGATATGAGTCCGGCCCCGTCCAACCCCGCAAAAATCGCCCGACGTGGCCTTATGCTTGTCCTGTCTTCGCCGTCAGGTGCCGGCAAGTCGACCATCGCCGGCAACCTGCTTCGCGATGACCACAGCCTCGAAATATCGATCAGCGTGACCACGCGGGCCAAGCGCCCCAGTGAGATTGCCGGCAAGCACTATCATTTCATCACGATCCCGCAGTTCGAGCGCATGCGCGACAATGGCGAACTGCTGGAATGGGCGGAAGTCCACGGAAATTTCTACGGAACTCCGCGCGAGCCTGTGGAAAAAGCCATGGGTGAAGGGCGCGACATGCTGTTCGACATCGACTGGCAGGGCGCATTGCAGCTTCAGGAAAAGATGAAGGCGGACATCGTTTCGATCTTTGTCCTGCCGCCGAGCATGACCGAACTGCAATCCCGCCTGCACCGCCGGGCTGAGGATTCGGAAGAGGTCATCCGCACCCGCCTTCTCAATTCGCGCGCCGAAATCGAACGCTGGCGGGAATATGATTACGTCATCGTCAACGACGATCTCGACGAAGCGTTTCGCAATGTCAGCTGCATCGTCAATGCCGAACGAGTCCGCCGCGACCGCCGCCACGGCCTGTTCGATTTCGTCGGCGATCTGCTGACGGAAGAGCCTGTGCTCTAAAAGCTGCAGCGCTTCGTTACAGATTGAAAATAGGCCCGAAAACCGCATGCTGGTTTTCGGGCCTTTTCGTTCAATTCAAATGCCGCAGCTTGTCCGGATTGCGAACCACATAGATGGCGGTGATCCTGCCGTCGCTGATATCGAGCGCCGTCGTCTGCAACACGCCATCGGCCTCGCGGGTAACGAAACCCGGCAGGCCATTGATGAGGCCGGTGCGGACGAGCGTCGAGCCGTGCTTCTCGAACAGGGCCGAAAGGTTGCGATGCAGCGTAAACACGTCCTCGAAACCGATGACGGGCGCGAGGGCCGCATGACGCTTGCCGCCACCATCCGAATGCAGGCTGACATCCGCCGCAAGCATCGCGCCCAGCGCCTTCATGTCTCCCGTGCGCGAGGCGGTAAAGAAGGCTTGAGCCAGTTCCATGCCGCGAACCTTATCCACCTGAAAACGGCTGCGGGCATCGCGCACATGGGCGCGAGCGCGGGTCGCCAGTTGCCGGCAAGCGGCAGCGTCCCGCTCGATCGTGACCGCGACCTCCTCGAAAGTCAGGCCGAAGACATCGTGCAGCAGGAACGCTGCCCGCTCGAGCGGGGAGAGGCGTTCCAGCGCCAGCATCAGCGGAAGTGTGACGTCCTCCGGCTCCTCTTCTTCCTCGACAATCGGATCGGGCAGCCAGGGACCGACATAGGTCTCACGGCTGTGGCGGGCCGATTTCAGCTGGTCGAGGCAAAGCCGGGTGACCGTCCGGCGCAGAAAGGCTTCCGGCTCGAGCACCGCCCGGCGGTCAGCCGTCATCCAGCGGATGAAGGCCTCCTGCACCATGTCTTCTGCATCGGCCACCGAACCAAGCATGCGGTAGGCGACGCGGATGAGTTTTGGCCGCAGCGGGTCGAAACTTGCTGCCGCGTTGTCTGGAGTGGAATGAGGGCCGGGCGTTTCCATCAGGCAGCCTGTGCCGCAGGCTCAATCCAAAGGTCGAAGCCGACGGCCAGCCGGTTCCAGCCATTGATGACATTGATCATCAGGGTCAGTTTCACCTGTTCCTCCTCCGTGAACTGGGCGGCAAGCGCTGCATATGCCTCGGCATGGGAATGGCCTTGCGAAAGACGTGTCAGCGCTTCTGTCCAGCCTAGCGCAGCCCGTTCGCGATCGGAATAGCAACGGGCTTCCCGCCACGCGGAAAGCAGGTAGATGCGCTGCTCGGTCTCGCCCTTGGCGCGGGCTTCCACCGTGTGCATGTTAATGCAGTTGGCGCAGGCATTGATCTGCGAGGAGCGGATCTTCACGAGTTCGATGAGCGTCGGCTCAAGGCTGGCGGCGGCATCGAGCGACACGGCCATCCACTTCTTCATCAAGGCGGGGGCGGCGGCAAAAACATCAAACTTGGCAGTCATGGATCGTATCCTTCTGTTGGGTTACGACATCATGACGAGCGGGCTTTTGCCGATGTGACATGCGAGCGGAATTTTTTTGAGAATACCGCCGTGTTTTTTAGAAAGAGGACCGGAGACATAAGCCGGTCTCCTCTCAGAGACTGTTCGCCAGGGTCACGAATTCTTCCACCGAAAGCGTTTCGGCACGTCGCTGCGGGTCGATCCCCGCCTTCGCCAACAGTGCTTCACCACCAAGGGGTTTGACGCTCTGGCGCAACATCTTGCGACGCTGGCCGAAGGCGGCTTGGGTGACGCGCTCCAGTCTGGCGAGATCGCAAGGCAGCGGTTGAGACTTCGGCGTCAGGTGGACAACGGTGGACGTCACCTTCGGAGGCGGCGAGAAGGCCGATGCCGGCACATCGAACACCATATGCGAATCCGCCCGCCAGCCTGCCAGAACGCCGAGGCGGCCATAATGATTGTCGTTTTCCTGCGCGACGATGCGCTGGCCGACTTCCTTCTGGAACATCAGCGTCAAGGATTGCCAGAAAGGCGGCCATTCATTGGGCACCAGCCAGTTGACCAGCAATTGCGTACCGACGTTATAGGGCAGATTGGCGATGATCTTTACCGGCCCGCCATCCGCTTTTTCGGCTGCGAGAGCGGCAAAGTCGGTCTGCAGCGCGTCACCTTCGATCACCTCCAGCTTGCCTGGATAAAAATCGCCGACCTCGGCAAGTGCCGGCAGGCAGCGGCTGTCGCGCTCGATCGCTACCACCTTCTTGGCTCCAAGCGCCAGGATGGAGCGCGTGAGGCCACCGGGGCCGGGACCGACCTCGAATACGGTAACGCCGTCCAGCGATCCGGCCGAACGGGCGATCTTCTGGGTGAGGTTGAGATCGAAGAGAAAGTTCTGGCCGAGCGACTTCTTGGCGGCGAGATCGAACCGCTGGATGACGTCGCGAAGAGGCGGCAGGCCGTCGAGTGTGGCCATCAGGATACGTTTCCGGAATGCTGGGCCGGCTGACAGGCAAGTTCGCCGGCAAGTTTGAGGGCGGCGACCAGGCTGGTCTCGCGGGCGATGCCCTTTCCGGCAAGGCCAAAGGCTGTGCCATGGTCGGGAGAGGTGCGGATGAAGGGCAGGCCCAGCGTGACATTAACCGAATCGTCGAAGCCGAGCGCCTTTGCAGGGATCAGTGCCTGATCGTGATACATGCAGATCGCCACATCGTAGCGGCTGCGCGCTTCGTCATGGAACATCGTATCGGCGGGCAGGGGGCCGAAGGCGTTGATACCCTGATTGCGCAGGGCGACGATTGCTGGTGCGATGATATCGCGGTCCTCGATGCCCATCGTGCCATCCTCGCCCGCATGCGGGTTGAGGCCGGCAATCGCAAGGCGCGGGCTTGTTATGCCGAAGCGGTTTTTGAGATCGGCATGGGTGACACGGCAGGTTTCCACGATCAGGTCATGGGTCAGTGCCGTCGGCACATCCTTTACCGGAATATGGATGGTGACCGGAATTGCACGCAGTTTTGGCCCTGCCAACATCATCACCGGCAAAATGTCACGGCCGGTGGCGCGATGAGCAAGCTCGGCCAGAAACTCCGTATGACCGGGAAACTTGAAGCCGGATTCGTACAGAACCGATTTGGCGATCGGATTGGTCACCACCGCTGCCGTTTCGCCTGACAGGCTCAGCCTGACGGCTGTCTCAATGGCGGAAATCGTCGATGCGGCCGTCGCCACATGCGGCTGCCCGGCCGCAACATCGAAGCCGACGCGGGTCGGCAACACGGGCAGGGCGTCATCGAAAACGGAAAGAGCGGAAGCCGCATCGACCTCGCGCACGGGCACGTCAAGATCGATCATGCGCGCCCGGGCGGATAGCACGGCGGGATCGCCGATATAGATAAAAGGAGAGATGCCGTTCGCACGGCGGCCGGACCATGCGGCAAGCGCGATATCCGGGCCGATGCCGGCGGGATCGCCCTGTGTCAGTGCGAGAGGGCGATCGATCTGCATCATGTCATGCCTGCCGTGAGATCAGGGGTAGGAAATCTGCGCCTTGCTGCGCAGTTCTTCGACATATTTCTTGTCGTTCGGATCTTCACCGGTCTTTTCTGCCTTGCCGAGGTCTTCGGCGCGGAACACCACTTCGGCGGCCACGTCGTCAGATACCTGACGCTGGTTGCAGATTGCCAGGAACTCGACACCCTTTTCGGTGATGCGCGGCTCGGTCGTGCCACCAGAGGCCTTTTCGATCAGCGGTTTCCAGTCGGCCGGCAGTTCCGGCAACATGATGCGGCCGAGCGGCTTTACCGAAACGTCCAGCATGGTTGCCGCAAAGGTCTTGGACTGTTCGCAGCCCGGGAATTTCGAACGCGAAGCCTTGGCTTCTGCCATGCGCTTGTTGAGGATCGACTTGCGCTTGGCTTCCGGCACCACGAAAATGATCTGCTGCAGGAAATATTCCGTGGTTACCGGCTTCTGGCCGCCCTCGGCCATGCGCTTGACCAGTTCCTCATTTGACATGCGGCCGCTTCTGCCGCCGGAAAAACGGGCGTTGACCACACGTGGCCAGCTCATCTGAATGGCAATGAACGACTTGAAATGTTCGACGCCGACGCCGGCCTGATTGAGGACCTTGCCCATCTGATCCGGCGACATCTTGTTGCTGGCAGCAAAACGCGCAAACGAACGGTCGACGTCATCGGTGCTGACCGACATCTTGACGCGAGCGACTTCTTCACGCTTCAGGCTTTCATCGATCAACTGTTCGCGGGCCAGTTTCTTCAGGTCGCCTTTGGCGCGCTGAAGACGGAGAAAGGCCGCGCGGCGCGCCACGTCGTTGGAGGTGATCGGCACCTTATTGACCACGGCGGCAATTTCACTCGCCGCCTGCGCAGTCGTCATCGCCGGTTCAATAACGACTGATGCCGCCAGTACCGCAAATGCCGTCATCGTTGTCCGCAAGGCTCGACCAGCGATCATATTGCCATCCTTTTCACGCTCATGCGGGCCGCAAACCCGTCCGCGACCCCATATCACAACAAACACCCGATTGTACAACGCATGCGGCGAAACAATGACGTTCCGCCGCATGAACATGTTCAGCGATCAATTGGTGTCGTCGAGATCCGTGTTGCCGATCTCGATATCGCCGAGCGTTCTGAATGTCAGACGCGCGGTGATTGCCCAGTCGCTTGCCGTCGTGCTGTTCGGCTCGTCGTTATAAGCAAGCGTGAAGATGGTGCATTCGTCTGCGTAGGTGAAGCCCAGCGCGCGACGGATGACTTCTTCATCCTTCAGGTCCCAGGTGGCCGTGCCGGCAATGGACCAGTTCTCGTTGACACGGACGCTGGCTGCCGACTGCAGATATTCACCCGACTTGGTCGCGCCGTAATCCGGCTGCGGCTCGATCTGGGTATAGATCATGCTGGCCGAAAAACGCGGCTGCGAATAGCTCACAGAAGCGTCGGTGCGCTGCAGGTCGAAATCGCGATTGTCGAAACGGCCCTGGGCGGCAATGGTCAGGCCCTGCGGCAGATCGATAGCGGCCATGGCTACATAGTCCGACGTATCCGTCTCGAGGCCGGAATAGGCACCGGCATTGACGAGGTCGGCGCTGGCATAAGAGTTCTTGCCGGCCAGATGATAGGACTGACCGGCGATGCCGCGAAGGCCGATGCCGTTGTCGAACGTGCCGGTATAACGAAGACCGACATTGGCGCGGGTGCCACCTTCGATGCGATCGTAGCCGGAGAACTTGTCGCGCTCGAACAGGTTGCTGGCGTCGTACACCATGCTCTGGGCATCTTCGTTTGGAAGCCCACCGGCCTTCTGCTCGTTGTTGCGGACGAAAAGCTGGGCGATCGGTTCGATCACGTGGCTGCTCGTCTCCGTCGTCATCAGGATCGGATAACGCGCTTCGATGCCGAGCGTGGCCATGTAACGAGAGGCGCCGCCAGATTCCTCAAAATTACCGGCATAATCAACGCCGCCGAAACTAGGCGAAGACGCGGTATGACGACCAATGTCACCACGCAAAGCGGCGAGCGGCGTCAACAGCAGGCCATTATCGAGAGCAAATGTGCGCTTCCATTCCGCTTCGGTCGTGAAGCGGCTGTAGCTGCCATTCAGACCACGAAAGCGTGGAACGTTGCTGCCGGGCTCCAGATAGAAGTCGCTTGCGCGGCGCGAAATGTTCGTCAGGTTCATCCTGACCGAAAGTTCACCGCCAGCCACCGGTTCCGGTGCGATGTATTGGTAATCGAGCGAGGGATAAACGATCGCCTGTTTGCGCTCGGTGTCGGAATTGTCCGCCAGATCCTGAATGTCGAAATAATAGGCGCTCAGGTCGAAGTAATTGCGCTCGCCAAGGCCGCGCAGGTAAACTTCGTTGGTGTAAACGTCCTCGTTCACGCCAGTCAGATCGTATGTATTGGAGAAGTTGTTGTCCGTCTGAGCCATGGCCTTCCAGCCAAAGGTCCAGCGCGGATTGATCTGGAACTCGCCTTTGCTGGCGACCATGAAACGTTCGTCATTGTTGCTGTCGGCGGTGCCGGCCCGGAAAGCAGCGGAATCCTTCTGGTCGATCCAGCCGAATCGCAGGATGTGCGAGCCGGTCTCGAAGCGATTGCGCACTTCACCTTGCAGCAGTAGACCCTGACGCGTGTAGTAGGTCGGGCTAAGCGTTGCATCCATGCTCGGCGAAAACACGTGATAATAGGGCACGGTCAGGCCGAAGCCGAACTTGTCCTTCATGCTCATGCGCGGGAACAGGAAGCCCGATTTGCGCTCGACGGTATGATCCGGAACCTCGATGAAGGGCAGGTAGCCGATCGGCATGCCGAAAAGCTCGAAACGGGCGTTTTCAAGCCGGATCGTCTTTTTCTCGCCGTTCTGGATAACGCGCTGCGCCTTGACCTGCCACAACGGTGCCTTGCCGGGCTTGGCGACGCAAGGCAGACAGGCGGTGTAAACGCCGTTGTGCAGAACCATCAGTTCGCCCGGCAGGCGCTCGGCGCTTTCGCCGGCCATGCGGGTATTGTCGGGTGTTTCAACGCGCAGGGAATTGATGAAGCCCTGGCCGAAATCGTCGGTCACGTCCAGCTGTTCGGCATAGACGCGGTTGCCATCGGGATCGATCAGCTCGATATCGCCATTGGCCATGACCCGGCCGGTCGCCTGGTCGTATTCGACGCGCTGCGCCACCATGCGGTAACGGTTGTAATAGATCTGGACGCCGCCAGTGGCCGTAACCTTCTGGGCGTCTTTATTATAGGTAAGCTCGTTCGACCGCAGCAGCATCTTTGCGCCGTCGGCAGCCTCGGGGGCGAGAGCAGGGGTCTGTGCATAAGAATTAGTCGGGGGAGCAATGGCAATTGCGCACACGGCCACGCCTGTCAGCAGGGCCATGCAAAGCCGTCTGATATTCCCGCGGTCTGTTACCGCCACTAGCCATCCTCCTGATGAAGCAGAATTGTAGCCCCCAACGCCATGGCAACGATCACAGGGATCCAGACAGCGACGAAAGGAGGAACCACCCCGCTGCTACCGAATGCCTTCACGAGTACCGTGACGACATAAAGCACGAAGCCGCAAACTATGCCACCGAGAATCACCGAGCGCGACTGCGCGATACGGCTGAATTTCAGTGAAACGGTAGCGGCAATCAGTGTCATTGCTACCAGAAGCAGCGGCAGTGACAACAGGGAGTGAAATTGAGTTTCGAGACCTTTGGTCGAAATTCCGAAGGAGCGAGCCACTTCGATCTTTTCCGAAAGATCAAAGAATGCAACGTTTTCGGGCTTTTCGAGGCTCTCCTGAAGAAATTCCTGTTTGATATTGGTACGGACCTGCGCTGTCTCGAGACGAGCCGGCGGCGCATCCGATCGAGTTTCTAGCACGTTGTTAAGAAGCCAGTAACCATTTTCCAACTTAGCCGTCGCGGCGTCCTGTCTCAGGATGACGCGCGCGTCCTTGTCGAAATGAAACAGGACGACGTCGGACATCGTCAGCGTATCCTGCTGGAAGCCCTTTGCGCCGATGACCGTGTCCTCGCCGTCGCTGATCTGGCGGATCCACGGCAGGAAGTTCGAAGCACGCGCCTGGCCGCTGGTTTCGCGCCAGGTCGATTCGAGCGAGGTCGATTGTTTCAGGCCCCAGGCGGAGAGGGGGCTGATGACGCCGATGGTGAACACGCCAAGCAGAAAGGCGCCCGCCACAAACGGCATGACGAACTGCCAGACGGAAAGCCCGGCTGCGCGCGTGACCACGAGTTCCGAGCGGCGATTAAGCGCGATCAGAGTCGTCATGCCGATGAAAAGCGAAAGTGTCGGGATGGTCTGCTGCAGGATCGACGGCACACGCATGGCGGTGATGCCCAGCGCGCCATAAAGCGTGTAGCTGGCCAGCGCGGACATGCGGCGATTGGTTTCGCTGAAGTCAGCGAGAAAGATGATTGCCGAAACGCCGAGAAAGAACCACATGGCAGTGATCACGTAGCGCTTGAAGAAATAACGGCCGAGCGTGGAGAACAGCATCATGCGCCTCCCGTCTTGGAGCGCTTCGCCGTGATCTGGCGCTGCAGCTTGGTGTAGAGATTGGCGATTGCGTCATTCCAGGAGTTCGGCAGTTTCATCTGTCGCTGGCTCATCAGCATGTAGATGGCAAGAAGACCCGGCACGACAGGTGGCACGTAGACCAGCCACATGTTGCTGTTCGTATTCTTGGCCATGTTGGTCAGCGAGAAGCCGAGCCAGCGCATGGTGAATGCGATGATCAGCGCCAGCACCATCGGGTGCAGCCGGGCGCGACGATGCGAGCGCGCGCCGCCGACGATGACCAGCGCGATCAGCGCGTAGGAAAGCGGATAGATCCAGTCCGACATGCGGCGATGCAGCTCGGCATGGAAGCTGCCGGGTGAATCCATGTAATATTTGTCGGTCGGGTCGGGTTTCAGGAGGAAATCGAGATTGCGATCTCCGGCATAGACCGGCGCACGACCGGTGGATTCAGCCATCGAGGAAAGATCGAAGGCGTAGGACAGGAACTTGATGACGGAGACGCGGCCATCCGGCGTCTTGCGGTGAACCTCGCCATTGCGCATGGTCAGCGTCGTTCCGGCCTCGTCGATCGAGCCTTCGCGCGCGTAGTAGATCATTTCGAAATTCGGGTCGCGGTAATCGACCAGGAACAGGCCCATCAGGATGCGGCCGGAATGGCGCTCCGAGATCTGGACGTAAAGATCTTTTTCGATGCTGCGGAACGTCTTTTCCTCGATGACCGAGCCCAGGAGGTCGGCATAGGCTTCTGCCACCATTTCACGCGCTTTCACACGTGCCGGTGGTTCGATGAAATTGGTGATGACGAAGGAGAACAGCGCGGTCAGAATCGCCAGCAGCAATACGGGTTTGTAAAGCACCGTTCGTGGCGAACCGGCGGCATCGATAACCGCGAGCTCCGAATCGTTGTTCATTGCATTCAGCGTCTGGGTGATGCCGATCACCAGAGCGAAGGGCATGACCACCGGAATGATCGTCGGCAGGATGAAGGAGGCGAGGGTGGCGAACGAGCCCATCGACTGGCCGGTATCGGTCACAAGATTGATTCGTCCCAGCACCTGGATCGTCCAGATGATCGCCAGGATCGGAAGCAGCGTGGCCAGGAACATCTGGAACGTACGCCGCAATATGTAGGACTCGATAAGCTTCATGCCGACCCGGTGATGACTCGATACGCCCGTCGGCGTCGCCAAGCTCTAAGGGATAAGAGCGTCCATGGCGACAGCCATACGTTCACAAAACTGTCGAATGAGCACGTTTTTTTTCGTTCTGTGTCATTTCGAAATAGGCCGTGACACCGGCATAGACAACCGCCGACGACAGGAAGCCAAGAAGGGCATCGGACAGGTAATGTCCGCCGAAAGATATGCGAAGCGCAGGCGATACGAGTGTGAAGGCGATGAGCGGGGGCGCGACCAAGGGCCTGTAGCGTGCAGGCACGAGAACGATGAGGCACGCCACCCAGCCCGCGCCCGCAGCCTCGCCTGATATGAACGAGCAATTGTTGGAGCAGGTGCCATCCAGGGATCCCGCTGCCGCAAACAGCTTTTCGCCGCCGAACATATCCGTTTCATAAGGACGTGGCCGGCCGGAAACCGTTTTCAGGATCAGATTGACGAGCAGATAAGGTCCGGCGATCAGGGCAACCAGTGCGATCCAGCATTTGCGGGTCCGTTCAGCGCAATAAGTTGCGCCGTGATGCTCCAGGTTCCTTATGAGAACAACGATCAAGACGACCGCAAAGAAGATCGGCATGTAGAAAAGAACGCGCCTCAGCGCCTGCAATGCGTAGTCCGATGAGAGAGAAAACGCTCCGCAGATGCGTCCGGGCAGATCGCCGGCCAGGCAGGCGGATTGGCTGAAGAAAGCGCCGGCAATCATGACGTCGAGTTGCGGAAATGCGTGAAAAAGCGCCAACAGGCATATCCACAGAACCGACAGAAGCAGAAGCCAGCCCCGGGCGCCTGTCATCCACGGGTTTGTGGAGCGCGCCGAAGCCGAAAAGACAGTCACCAATCGCTTAGCCTGGGCCTGCTGCATGTGTCCCTGGTCTTATTTATATGGTCGCCTGTAGTCATCCTAACTGCTAGTAGCGGTTGATGACAAGATTGAGACGATTGCACCGATGTCCACTGTGAACCTTCCACAAATGGTCATCTTGCATCACCTCGTGAAAAGGCCATGATCGCGCCTTTCTCGGCCCGCATCGTGGCCGCCGAATTGCCTGTTGGAAGATTACATACCGGAGAAGATATGTCCGCCAAATATCAGATATCGTTTGCCAAAGCCGCCCGCGCCGAAGATGGCCTCGCCATTCTTCTGAAATTGTCCGGCGATCAGCCACCCGCAGGCGCTGCCGAAGTTGATCCGGCGGGCGTTCTGGTCAAGGCGGCCAACGTCGCGGAATTCACCGGCAAGTCGATGAGCGTTCTCGATATCGTTGCGCCCCACGGTTCGTCTTTTGATCGAATCGCAGTGATCGGTCTCGGCAAGCCGGCGGCGCTGGTTTCTCACGATTGGCTGCGCGTCGGTGGCGTCGCTGCGGGCGCGGTAAGGACCGCATCGGAGGTCGCGATCCACGTCGATGCACCCGGTATCGTGATGGATGGCGAAAAGGCTGCAAACGTGGCGCTGGGCATGTTGCTGCGCGCCTACAGCTTCGACAATTACAAGACAAAAAAGAAGGACGATGACGACAAAACCGTCAAGACGGTGAACGTCACCATCGTCACGGCCGATCCGGCGGCGGCCAAGGCTGCCTTCGTCGCCGCGCAGGCGGTTGCCGATGGCGTCAATCTTGCGCGCGAACTCGTCAACCTGCCACCCAACGTGCTCGGCCCGGTGGAATTTGCCGACAAGGCGAAGGAATTGACCAAGCTCGGCGTCGAGGTGGAAATCCTCACAGAAAAGGACATGAAAAAGCTCGGCATGGGCGCACTGCTCGGCGTGGCGCAGGGCTCGGTCAAGCCGCCGCGCATCGCGGTCATGCACTGGAAGGGCGGAAAATCCAAGGAGCAGCCGGTCGCCTTCGTCGGCAAGGGCGTCACCTTCGACACCGGTGGCATTTCCATCAAGCCGGGCGCCAGCATGGAGGACATGAAGGGTGACATGGGTGGTGCTGCCGCCGTCACCGGCCTCATGTATACGCTCGCTGCCCGCAAGGCCAAGGTCAACGCCATCGGCATTATCGGCCTGGTCGAAAACATGCCTGACGGCAATGCCCAGCGCCCGGGTGACATCGTCACCTCCATGTCGGGGCAGACGATCGAGATCATCAACACCGATGCCGAAGGCCGTCTCGTTCTGTGCGACGCGCTCTGGTATACGAAGGAAACCTACAAGCCGCGTTTCATGATCAATCTGGCGACGCTGACCGGCGCGATCCTGGTGGCGCTCGGCAATCTGCATGCCGGCCTGTTCTCCAACAATGACGAGCTTGCCGGCCAGCTTCTCGCCGCCGGTGAGGAGAGCCAGGAAAAGCTGTGGCGCATGCCGCTGTCGAAGGATTACGACAAGATCATCGATTCGCGTTTTGCCGACATGAAGAACAGCGGCGGCCGTCATGCCGGCTCGATCACCGCGGCGCAGTTCTTGGCCCGGTTCGTCGGCGATACGCCCTGGGCGCATCTCGATATTGCCGGAACCGCCATGGGGTCGCCGTCGAGCGAGATCAATCAATCCTGGGGTTCGGGTTATGGCGTGCGTCTGCTAGACCAGCTCGTCCGCGACAATTTCGAAGCCTGATTCCATGACCGACGTTCTGTTCTACCACCTGACCGACTCGAAGCTGGAAGAGGCGTTGCCGTCTCTTCTGGAAAAGAGTGTCGAGCGCGGCTGGAAAGTGGTGGTGCAGACACGTGCCGAGGCGCGTCGGGATTTTCTCGACGCGCATCTATGGACCTTTCGCGACGACAGCTTTTTGCCGCATGGAACGGATGCGGCTGAAATGGCGGAAGCCCAGCCGGTACTGATCACCGCGGAAGACGGCAATGCCAATGGCGCGACCGTTCGTTTTGTCGTCGATGGTGCCGAGCCACCGGCGCTCGGTGCGTATGAACGCGTCGTCTTCATGTTTGACGGTTATGACGCCGAGCAGCTTGAAGGTGCCCGTGCTCAGTGGAAACAGCTGAAAGGCGCCGGCCACGCGCTGACCTACTGGCAGCAGCAGGAAGGCCGTTGGGTCAAGAAGGCCTGATCCTCCCGGTCTTTACGACCGGTTGAATAGCTTATCCTCATCGACCGAAGCGGAAAGAAGCGGGCCGCGTGGCGCGCCATACCGCAATGAGACGACCTTGTAGCCATCTGCCTTCAGCTGCGTCAGCAGTGCAGGAAGCATGGCGGCAGTACGGTTGTGGATGTCGTGCATGAGAATGATCCCGCGCCCATGGTGACGCAGTTCTGCCATTGTACGGGTGGCGACAGCCGCCGGCGAAACGCCGAAATAATCCTTGGAATCGACCTGAACGTCCAGCACGACCATGCGGTTCTGGGAAACCCAGTGGCGCAAGGTCCCACTGTCCGAGAGGTACGGGAAGCGGAAGAAGTTCGCATCGGTATGGGTTGCGGCACGCACGGCATCACGGCCGCGGTTGATTTCGGCAATCGCCTCGTCCACGGCAAGCTTGCGAAGATCGGCATGCCGGAATGTGTGGCTGCCGATCGTGTGGCCGGCATCAACGACCTGTCGGGCGATTTTCGGATAGGCACGCGCCATCTCGCCGACCATCAGGAATGTGGCCTTGACCTTGAAATCGTCAAGCGCTGCCAGAATGCGCTCCGTCTTTTTCGGCACCGGGCCATCGTCGAAAGTCAGCACGACTTCCTTCTCGCGCAGTTTGATATCGGAAAGCGATGTGACCGTCAGTTCGCGGCCCGCAAGCCCGCGCGGATTGTTCATCCTTCCCCAGGCGGCGGGCGTCAGCGCCACGGGAGATGTCGCATCGTCCTTCGTCTTGAGTGAGCCATTGGCATTGCCGGCTGCAAAGGCTGTCTTCAGCGATCCGCCTTCCGATGGCGTTTTGCCGGCGCAGGAGGACAGGAGGCAGGCAAACGCTGCGGCAGCACAAAGGGCGCGAACGGGCATAAAAAACATCTCGAAGAAGGACGAACACGGGAATCAGTGTGCCGTCATCTTTCGTCGAACATGGTTAATGGCTGGTTTATTCTTGACCTGGCGAACGTAAAGCGCGCGCATCCCAGACCCTTAATACCTCTATTCGATCCGCTCGCAGCCGATAAATTATGAGAAACGGTGTGTTGGCAATCACCAGTTCGCGCGTACCAGACAACGCGCCTTGGCCTTCCGACCTGCGGGTTGTCTTTCAGTATTTGCTCTGCCTTCTGGAAACGCAGGCGCGCATGCCGGGCGCCTTCCGGAAACACATTGCTGTAATAGTCTTTCATCCACCGCAGATCATTTCGGGTCTGTGGCAGATAAATGATCTTCATTGTGGTGAGCGGCTCTGGCGGGGTTCAAGAATGATATCCGGCTCAGGCTCAGGCAGTTCGTTTTCTGTCCCCCACGACGAAATCCAGGCAGCCATTTTTTCACCGGAGATGAAAACGCCTTCTTCGGCAGCTGCCATAGCATTCACCAGCTGCGCCCGCTTCTCGTTCTGGCTTTCAATATAGTTTTCAATGGCCGCGGTTGCTATTTCTGCCGCAGGCTGATGGCTGACATCGGCTTCCGCATCAAGACGTGCGCGAACATCAGGGCGCAGATGCAAGGTTAGAGGTTGGTCTTCGATATGGTCACTCATGCCAGCACCTCGTGGAGATCACCATCAAGATAGTGTATCTCTACGAGGCGGACAACTGCAGGGTACTCAGCCCTTCTTGATCGTTTCGCGCAAAAAGCTTTGACCCAGCGCCTGCCGTGCCGCCATTTCCGCGCTGTCGCCAGCACCGCCATGGCCGCCGGAGCCAAATTCGCGGAAGAACGGTTTGTGACCCGACGTGATCAGCCGGCTCGCAAAACGGCGAGCATGCGAGGGGTGTACGCGGTCGTCGTTGCTCGAGCTTTCGATGTAGACCGGTGGATAGGCGATTTCGCCTGCCGGCTTGACCTGATGCAGCGGCGAATAGGTGAGCATGGCATCCAGCTCTTCCGGCACTTCGGGGTTTCCATATTCATCCATCCACGCTTTGCCGGCCGGGAAGAGATGGAAACGCGACATGTCGATCACCGGCACGGAAGTCCAGAATGCGCCGAAATCCTGCGGATAACGGGTCAGCATGACCGAGGTCAGCAAGCCGCCGTTGCTGCCGCCATTGCAGGCAATGCGCGAAGGTTTCGAATAACCGCGTTTGACGAGATCACGCGCCACGGCGACGAAATCCTCAAACGCCTTGTGACGCCCCTTGCCCTTGGCGACCTTGTGCCAATCAGGCCCCAGTTCGCCGCCGCCACGGATATAGGCCTGCACGAAACCGCCGCCTTCGGAAAGCCAGAGACCATAGGCGCCGGAATAGACCGGCGACAACGACACTTCGAAACCGCCATAGGCATACATCAGGACGGGTAACTCGCCCTTCGTCCAGTTTTTCGGAAACACGATGTGGTAGGGTACCCTTGTGCCGTCTTCGGAGATCGCCTCCAGCAACTCGGACTGCATTCCAGCCGCATCGAAAAAGGCCGGTGAGGAGCCGATCGGCACCAGTTCCGGTTCTGCCGCATGGTCTGTCAGGTCCAGCCGGTAGGCGGTGGAGGGGAGAAGAAACCCCTGTCCGATGACGGTGAGGATTTCCTCGCCGAGCGTCAGGTCGGCATCGAGCAGGCGATAACCGATACTCTGCAAACCTTCAGGCAAAGGAAGTTCTTTCGGCGCGGCATCCGGCTTGGTGAGGTCAACCAGGTAGAGCTTCGGCAACATGCGGTCGCTGACCACGAAAACCGCCCAGGTTTTCAACACGGAGAACTGCGAGACCGACTGTCCGTCCTCGGGCGAAAACAACACACGGGTTTTCCCCAGAGGCTCTGCCGCAAACGGCGAAAACGACTGCAGGATCAGGCTACCGGTCGGGTGGCGCTCGTCGGTCTTGGCCCGCCAGATAGCGTGGGTATGGTTGAGGTCGATATCCACCTCGGTCGGCAGGTCGAGGCGGCGTAAATTGCCGCCGGCGTCGCGCACTTCGATGCCGATCTTGCCGATGTCGAGAATGCGGGAATAAATCTCGATGGCGCGTTCATCCGGATTGCCGCCCCAGAAGGCGGGGTCGATGAAACCCACCATGCCGGTAATGTCGTCCTTGCCGGCCTCGAACAGGACAGGCGCATCCTTGGGCGCAACACCGCGTTTCAGCCGCCGGGCCACGCGCGGCCAGCCGGAACGGGTGGCGGAATTGTCGTCGATCGAGCCGAAATAGGCGATCTCATCCGGGGCAATCCAGCTTGCATGGGCGCGGGTCGCCGGCGTGTCGAAACCGCCCTCGACGAAATCCTTGCTCTCTGCATCGAATTCCAGCAGGCGCACCTGATCCGAACCGCCGTCGGACAGGATCAGAAGTACGCGTGTCGGCTCGTAAGGTGACGTGACGGAGCCAGAGTAGATCCATCGCTTGCCTTCCTTGGCGCAGAAGGCGTCAAAATCGAGCACCGTTTCCCAGGCAGCCTCCGGCTTCGGCTCCTGTTCCACGGGCAGACGACGCCAGAGGCCGAGCGGGTTATCCTTGGAACGATGGAAATCGAACAGCCATTTGCCGCGCCGTGTCGGCACGATCAACCTGTCCTCGCGTTCGATCATCGCTTTGAGCGCATCACGATCCTGCTCGAATTCGGGCGTCCTGAATTTTGCGTCGAAGTTTTCGTTGCGGTCAGCGACGAAGGCGAGCGTCTTCGGGTCGTTGTCGTCTTCGAGATACAGATCCATCAAAGGCCTCCTCTGGTGTGAGACCCTTACCTAGGCATGTGGGAGAGGCGGGGCAACCGGGCGAACGTCGTTTGACGATCACCGATTGTGGATCAGCCCGCCATCGCCTCTTCATATTCGGAGGAAAGCATCAGCCATTCTTCTTCGGCATTGGACAGCTTGGCCGCAGCTTCGCCACGTTCCTTGGCCTTTTGCGCTGCCTTGGCCGGTGCCTTTTCGTAAAGCGCCGGATCCGCAAGTTCTTTATCAAGGGCTGCGATCAGCTTCTCAAGCTTGGCCGTCAACGCCTCGATTTCGTTGATTTTTTTCTTAAGCGGCGCAAAGGACGCACGCTTTTCCGCATTGGCCTTGCGCTGATCCGCCTTGTTGACCTGCTCGTCGGCGATTTGCGCCTTGTCGTCCTTCTTGCGACCGGCCGCGATGATCAGGTCCCGGTATTCTTCCAGATCGCCCTCGAAAGGTTTGACCGTACCCTCGTTGACCAGCCACAGCCGATCGACGGTGGCCTCGATCAGATGGCGATCATGGCTGATCAGAATGACGGCGCCATCGTAATCGTTAAGCGCCTCGATAAGCGCACGGCGGCTGTCGATGTCGAGATGGTTGGTCGGTTCGTCGAGGATGAGAAGGTTGGGCGCATGGAAGGCGGCAAGACCCATCAGCAGGCGAGCTTTTTCGCCACCGGAGAGATCCTTTGCGGCCGTCGCCATCTTTTCCGTGGCGAGGCCCATTTGCGCCACGCGGGCGCGCACCTTGGCTTCCGGCGCATCCGGCATCAGCCGGCGCACGTGGTCGACGGGAGATTCGTTGGGAATGAGGTCGTCCAGCTGGTGCTGCGCGAAAAAACCGATCGAAAGAGACGGCGCCAGCTTCATCTCGCCGCCATCGATCTTCAGGCGGCCGGAGATCAGCTTGGCGAAGGTGGACTTGCCGTTACCGTTGGACCCCAGTAACGCGATGCGGTCGTCGGCATCGATGCGCAGGCTGATGTTTTTCAGGATCGGCTTGCCTGGCGTATAACCGACGCCACCCTTGGAGATCGCCACGATCGGCGAAGCGGGCTGCTTTTCCGGTTCCGGAAAGGTGATCGGCTGCACATGGTCCTCGACCACGGCCGATACCGTGCCCATGCGCTCCAGCGCCTTGATACGGCTTTGTGCCTGTTTGGCCTTGGAGGCCTTGTAGCGGAAACGGTCGATATAGCTCTGGATATGCTTTCTGGCGGCGTCGCTTTTCGCCTTCGCCTTCATCTGCAATTCGTCGTTCTCGGCCTTCTGGCGTTCGAACTGATCGTAACCGCCACGATAGAAGGTCAGCTTCTGCTGGTCGAGATGCACGATCGAGTTGACGGCATTGTTCAGCATGTCGCGATCGTGGGAAATGACGATGACCGTGTGCGGATAACGCCGCACATAATCCTCCAGCCACATCGTGCCTTCGAGATCGAGATAGTTGGTCGGTTCATCGAGCAGCAGCAGGTCCGGCTCTGCAAAAAGAACCGCCGCCAGCGCCACGCGCATTCGCCAGCCACCGGAAAACGAGGAGGCGGGGCGCAGCTGCGCTTCGGCATTAAAGCCGAGGCCGGCCAGAATGCTGGCGGCACGCGCTTCTGCCGAATGGGCGTCGATATCGACAAGCCGCATCTGGATGTCTGCAATGCGGTTCGGGTCGGTCGCTGTCTCTGCCTCGGCCAGAAGCGCGGTACGCTCCTTGTCGGCGGCCATGACGATTGATATCAGCGAATCTTCCGTGCCCGGCGCTTCCTGCGCCACCTGGCCGATGCGCGCGTTTTTCGGGATCGATACCGAGCCGCTTTCCGATGCCATGTCACCGGTGATGATCTTGAACAGCGTCGATTTGCCCGCACCGTTGCGGCCGACAAGGCCCGCCTTGGAGCCCGCTGGAAGCGTGACGCTGGCGTGGTCGAGGAGAAGGCGTCCGGCGATGCGGGCGGAAAGGTCTGATATCGTGATCATGGCGGCGGTTTTGGCGCAAACGACCGGTCCTGACAAGACGTCATGACAAAGTGTTTGTCAGGCCCGTGCCGTGCGCGCGACCGCCTTGCCGCCCCCGATCACCACCGGCTGGCGCGGATTGGCAAGCGCGCTGTCCAATGCCACGGCGGCACGGCTGCGCAGTTCGTGCGGTGAATGCGCGTCGTCGGTCAGTGCCACGCCGATGGCCAGTTCCATCGGCAGGGTCGCCGGGCGGTTTTCCTCAGGAATAAGCTGAAGCCCGTTGATCAGCGAATTGTTCAGCCGGTCGGCGATGGCGCCAACGTTTTCCTGCCCGACATTATCAAACAGGAAGGCGAACTCACGTGGGCCGATACGGGCAACGAAATCGTTTTTCTTGATCGTGTTTCGAAAGATGGAAGCGGTCTTTTTCAACACGCGGTTTCCTACCGTGTCGTTCGGTACCTGCGTGATATCGAACAAGCGATTGAGCGATACGAGATAAAGGGCGGTGCGTCGGCTTTCCGTCGTTGCCGAATAAAGTCCTTCAAGTCGCTCGGATAGCGCGATGTGATTGGGCAGCGATGTCAGCCGGTCGCGCATGGTCGCGTCTCGTGCGCTTGCCGTCGCCTTTTCACTGGCGGCCAGACGCTCCGCGCTGGTTTTCAGTGCCGTCGTCAATTCGCTTTCAGCGGTCATCGCCTCGCTGATCGAATTGGTCAGATATTCGATCTCGGATAAAACATCGGAAACATGGCCGGTGCCATCGCTGCGCAGGCTGCGCGCCACGGATTCCAGCGCACGGGCAAAAGTCTGTTTCTGCGAAACGCCGCGAGCCACCTTTTCCGACAGGCCGGCAATCAGTTCGATGTCCTGCTTGCGGGTCATGTTGGCGGAAAGGCCAATGAAGGAGGGCAGGCGATAACGGAGGCCGATCTCGTCCAGCATGACCTGCGTCGAGCCGGGATTGAGCGCCATCACCTCGCGGGTCAGCGCAGGATCGCCACCGGTTATGGCCTCATGAAAAAGTTCGTAGTTGCGGGGCATACCGGTCACGTCAAGCCGGGCCATCTGTTGGCTTACCGCCAGCAATACCCTGTTTTTTGGTGCTGTTTTCGCTGCCTCTGCCGACATGCCTGTCTCTCGGTTTCCGTGTCCTTATGCGTGTGAAGACCATTTAATTACACGAGTTTTAACATATGCTGAAAAGCCGACTTTCGCTTGGATTGACGGTTAATAACGGGTGGACGCGGCGCGGTAGATCTCTGTGGCGCTCGTGAATGTCGACTGCTGGCTGTTGCGGGCTGGCGTGTGACAGCTGCGTGAATTTGGCGATTGTCGAATGAACAATGGCGCCAACCCCCTTGTTTCCGGCGCTTGGGGCGGGTAAACACCGCCCACTTTTCCGCAACACACAAGGACCAGAGACATGGCGATTGAACGCACCTTCTCGATGATCAAGCCGGACGCAACGAAGCGCAACCTGACCGGCGCCATCACCAAGGTATTCGAAGACAACGGCTTGCGCATCATCGCCTCCAAGCGCGTATGGATGTCGACCCGCGAAGCCGAAGGCTTTTACGCTGTTCACAAGGAACGTCCGTTCTTCGGCGAACTGGTTGAAGGCATGACCTCTGGCCCGACCATCGTTCAGGTTCTGGAAGGCGAAGGCGCCATCCTCAAGAACCGCGAAATCATGGGCGCGACCAACCCGGCAAACGCCGACGAAGGCACGATCCGCAAGCAGTTCGCCCTGTCGATCGGCGAAAACTCGGTTCACGGTTCGGACGCTCCGGAAACCGCTGCCCAGGAAATCGCCTACTGGTTCGCAGAAACCGAAATCGTCGGCTGATTGCCGGATTTCAGGTTTTGAACTGATGAAAAGCCGGTGCGCAAGCGCCGGCTTTTCATTTTGGGCAATCGTCGGCATTTTCAAAATCGGCCGTCCCGTCTGCCCGAAAAACCTCCGGGTTGGGCTCGTAACCGGGGCCGATCACCAATGGCTTCGATGGCAGCACCGTCTGGTCGAGATCCGAGGTGATGCTGGTGTCGATCTGCTGCAGCAGTTTTCCCGATTGATCGAGAATGCGGATCGTCACCGCATAGGCGCGGTCTTTCACAACGCAATGCAGATGCGGGCTTTCGAGGGTGATCCTGTCGTCGATCGCAAAGATTTTTTCCCGAATTGCCAGCGCATCGCCGCCTTGCGGGTTTTCGAAGACGGCTTCGGCAATGCTGCCCTCGGGGATACGTCCTGTCTTGCGCAACGTGACAAGGTAACTCGCGGTCGCGACCCGGTAGTTGAAGATAAAAATCCGTCCGGACAGTTCGATAAGCTTTTCGTCGGCCTCCCGCTGGCATCCGCCGATCACGGCAAAAGCCAGAATGAACGCGCAGAACCGCATGAACGAGAAGCTATAACGCATCAGGTGCCTCCCGGCCTGTGGCGCTCGTAAAAACGTTTTGCCTTGGTGCGGTTGCCGCAGACCGCCATGTCGCACCACATGCGGCTGCGGTTCTTGCTGCGGTCGATGAACAGCCAGCCGCAATGGCCACAGATTTTCAGCCGATCGATGGTCGTGGTGTCGAGAAGGCGAAGTGCCGAATGGGCGGTTGCGGCCTCGAGGGATTTCGGTTTGGAGCCGCGCAATGTGCCGGCAATGTTTTCGAGCAGGTCAGCCAGCATTGCATCAGTCTGCCGGTCTTCGATATGGGCGCGGAAATAGACATCGATCGTTTCGCGCAGATGCAGGACCGACACGTGTCCGTTCTTCTCAACCGGCGCTAATTCTCCGAATAAGGCGCGCTCGGCGGAGAAGGTTTGCGCTGCCACGGGAAACGCCGAAAGCTGGGCAGGATCGGCAAAACGATCGACGCTGCGTTCCGGATCGAAGCGCAGGATGACGCTGTTGGCGACGTCAAGCGCCAGCGCGCCACCGGCAAAACGATGTTGTGTCCATGTAAAGCTCATATCAGCAGTATAACTGGTAAATGTGGTTTTACCAGTTATACTGATGGACCGGAGGAGCCATGGCCTACCTGTTGCAGCAGATTGCCAATGCGGTGCCGCTGGCAGCGCTTTATGCGGCGCTGGCCTTCGGTTATGCGATCGCCTTTGCTGTCACTCACCGCGCCGATCTGACCTATGGTGCACTCTTCGCTTTTTCCGGCCATCTCCTTCTGCTCGGCACGCATTTTGGCTGGAACCGTCTCTGGCTGGTTCTGCCCGCTGCGCTTTCGCTTGGTGCCTGTCTGGCGTTGGTAGGCGGGCTGGCTACGGCAGCGATCATTGCCCGACATGTGCAGCGACCGCTTGCACGGATCGCCCCGAATGCGCTGATCGTCGCTTCGCTTGGTGTCGTTCTGGTCTTGATGGAGGCAGCACGCCTTGCCGCCGGCAGTCGCGAACTATGGCTGTCGCCATTTCTCAACCAACCGCTGTCATTGCCTCTCGGCGCAACGGCGACGATAACATTGACGCTGATCCAGATGATCAATGCCGCCATCCTGCTGTTGCTGATCGCGCTCGGTCATCTCGTGCTGTTGAAGCACCGTGCCGGCCGTATCTGGCGGGCAGTATCGGATGATCCGCGTGCGGCGGAATTATTGGGTGTCGATGCCGGTCGCGCCTTCGTTCTTGCCTATGTGGCGGCCGCCTTCTACGCCTGCGCCGGCGGTATTCTGTCCACTGCCTATTACGGCACGATGGATTTTGGCGCGGGCCTGCTGTTCGGGTTGAAGGTGGTGTTGATTGCGGCAGCCGGCGGACATGCGCATCCGTTGCGGGCGGCCTGCGGCGCGGCGCTGATCGGTCTGGCGGAAACGCTGTGGAGCGGTTACGGGCCGATCCTGTGGCGTGATCTTGTGGTAGTTTCGGCGCTGGTCGTGGTGCTGGTTTTCAGCCGGCAGGAAAGGGTGGTGCCCTGAAGCTTACGCCCACTTGTCCCGTGCGCTGTCATCGGCGTCCTTTGCCGCCACCCACTCGCGTGCCTTGCCATCCTTGCCATGTTCCTTTTTCCAGAACGGCGCCGATGTCTTCAGGAAATCCATGACGAAATTGGCGCCGTCGAAGGCCGCCTGCCGGTGCGGTGAAGCGGCGATGACGAGCACGATGTTTTCACCGGGCGCGATTTTTCCGTAACGATGGACGGCGGTCAGCCCCAAGAGGTCGAAACGTTCGATGGCAAGCGCGGCGATGCGCTGCATCTCGGCCTCCGCCATGCCTGGATAATGCTCCAGTTCCAGCGCCGATAGCGTGTTCTGTTCTCCACGGCAGAGGCCGACGAAGGAGACGACCGCACCGATATCTGTGCGGCCTGCGGTCAGCGCGTCGATTTCGGATTGCAGGTCGAAATCCTCGGATTGGACGCGGATGGTGGGGGCAGGGGTCGTCATCGTCGTCTCCGTGGGGCGGGCATGAAGGGTCGGGTATGCCGCACCCTATCCCGGCCCTTCGCTTTGGCTCAGGGCGTTCGAAGCTCAAAACGCTCCACTGGAGCGTTTGCCGGCTAAAGCTGCCGCTTCTCACCCACCCGTCATCGGTGGAAAGATGCCGATTTCACGCGCACCGGCAATCGGCTCGTCATGCTCCACATGTTCCTGGTTGATGGCCACGCGGATCACATCCGGATATTCCAGCGCCGCCGCGTAACCATCGCCCAGTGTCTTCAGATAGACGAGAAGATCGCGAGCCGTCACCACATGCGCGGGTAGCTCAAGTTCTTCTTCCTGCTTGTCGATACGCTCGCGCACCCAGGCGAAATAGACCAGCTTGACCACGGTCATTCCTCGACGATGTGTTTCAGGCCGGCGCGGAAATAATCATAACCGGTATACATGGTCAGGATCGCGGCCACCCAAAGGAGGGCGATGCCGATTTCGGTCGTATAAGGCAGATAGGCCTCTCCTGCAGGGCCGGCCAGCAGGAAGGCGATCGCAAGCATCTGGATGGTCGTTTTCCACTTGGCGATCTTTGTTACCGGGACGGCCACCTTGAGAGCAGCGAGATATTCGCGCAGGCCGGACACGAGGATTTCGCGGCAGAGGATGGTGATTGCCGCCCAAAGCGACCAGCCGGCAATCGTGCCGTCCGCCGCCATCAGCAACAGCACCGAAGCGACCAGCAGTTTATCGGCAATCGGGTCCAGCATGCGGCCGATATTGGACGTCTGGTTCCAGATGCGCGCCAGATAACCGTCGAGATAGTCGGTGATAGAGGCGACGGCGAAGATCCAGAACCCGGCCCAGCGGGCAAAATCGGAGCTTTCGAGCTTGCCTTCGATAAAGAAGCACAAAACGATAATCGGCACGGCAATGATGCGCGCATAGGTCAGAAGATTGGGAATGCTGTATGCGCGCGATGCCATCGTGACCTGTTCCTGGGGGTTTTCCCCTAGTTGAGGTTTTGAGCCGCCAGCGTCAACAGGCTTTCGCGGCTTTTTTACAGACGATTGCGTCAGTTGGCCCGGTTCTCATGGAAATGGTTATAGACCTGCTTGGCGACAGCTTCGGAAATGCCTTCCACCGCCATCAGATCGTTCAACCCCGCACGCGATACAGCCTTCGCCGTGCCGAAATGCTGCAGCAGCTTGCGTTTGCGCCCGGGGCCGATGCCGGCGATCTCGTCCAGCGGGTTCTTGATCATCTCCTTCTTGCGCCGTGCCCGGTGCGAACCGATGGCAAATCTATGCGCCTCGTCGCGCATGCGCTGAATGAAATAGAGAACAGGATCGCGCGGCGGCAGCGAAAAATCACTGCGGCCATCGGCAAAAAAGCGTTCGCGGCCAGCATCGCGGTCCACACCCTTGGCGACGCCGATGGCCGTCACCACGTCGCGAATGCCGAGTTCATCGAGAATGGCGCGCACCGCCGTCATCTGGCCCTGGCCACCGTCGATCAGGATCACGTCCGGCCATGCCGGGAAGGCAGCATCGTTGATGTCTTCGCCGGTCGCCTCGCTAGGCGCCTCCACATTCGCGCCCGCAGAAATGCTGCGGTTCGGAATGCCTTCTTCCTTGATGAGCCGCGAAAAACGCCGCGTCATCACTTCCTTCATCATGCCAAAGTCGTCGCCGGGCGTGATGTCGGTCGATTTGATGTTGAATTTTCGGTACTGGCCTTTGACGAAACCTTCCGGCCCCGCAACCACCATGCCGCCAACGGCATTGGTGCCCATGATATGGGAGTTGTCGTAGATCTCGATGCGGCTAGGCACATAAGGCAGTTTGAACGTCTCGGCCAAACCGGCCAGCAGGCGGGTCTGCGAGGAGGTTTCAGCCAGCTTGCGGCCATGCGCCTCACGAGCATTGGCGGCAACGTGATCGACCAGATCGCGCTTTTCTCCGCGCTGCGGCACATTGATCGCAACCTTGTGTCCGGCCTTTTCCGAAAAGGCGAGAGCAAGCAGCTCCTGTTCCTCGACGGTCTCGGAGAGAAGGATCTGCCTCGGCACCGGCTTGTCGTCGTAAAACTGCGCAAGGAAAGCGTTCAGCACTTCGGCGCCGGGCATCTGCGGGTCGGCTTTCGGAAAATAGGCGCGGTTGCCCCAGTTCTGGCCTGTGCGGAAAAAGAAGACCTGAATACAGGTGAGGCCGCCCTCATGATGGATGGCAAAGATATCCGCCTCCTCGACGCCGGCCGGGTTGATGCCCTGATGGCTTTGGACGTGGGAAAGCGCCGCCAGGCGGTCGCGGTAGATCGCTGCGCGCTCGAAATCGAGATCGTCCGATGCCTCGGCCATCTGCTTGGCGATGACGGTTTTGACGTTCTGGCTCTGGCCGGAGAGAAAGTCCGAGGCTTCCTTGACGAGTTCGGCATACCCCGCATCGCTGACTTCGTGCGTGCAGGGGCCGGAACAGCGCTTGATTTGATAGAGAAGACACGGACGGGTGCGCGTCTCGAACACGCTGTCTGTGCAGGTGCGCAGCAGGAATGCTCGCTGCAGCGAATTGATCGTGCGACCAACGGCGGAAGCGGAGGCGAATGGGCCAAAATACTGACCTTTTCGCGCCCGCGCGCCGCGGTGTTTCAAAAGGGCAGGGGCGCGATGATCGCCGCTGATGAGAATATAAGGAAACGACTTGTCGTCGCGCAGCAGCACGTTGAAGCGCGGGCGCAGACGCTTGATCAGGTTGGCTTCCAGCAGCAGCGCTTCGGTTTCCGTCCGTGTGGTGACGAATTCCATATGCGTGGTTTCGCGGACCATCCGCGTCAGTCGGTTGGAATGCAGCCGCCCTTGCGCGTAGTTGCCCACGCGCTTTTTCAGGCTGCGCGCCTTGCCGACATACATGACATCGCCGGCCTCGTTGAACATGCGATAGACGCCCGGCGCATTCGGCAGGTGCTTGACGAATTCGGCAATCAGGTCGGCACCCTTGAGGCCGTTGTCGCTTTTGACTGCCTCGTTCCAGTCGATCGCCGTCGTCAGGCGCGCGACATCACCTTCCGGCGCTGCCGACTCCAGCACGGAATCGTCGTCGTCTTCGTCGGTCTCGTCATAGAGCACACCGCCGTCGGGCAGTTTTGCAGAATTCATTCATTGATCTCCGCCACATCCGGCGTTTGCCACGCCAGATGCTGGCCGCCGTCGAGCGCGACCATTTGGCCGGTGATCGAGGGCGTATTGAACAGAAAGCGAATCGTCCGCCCGAATTCCTCCGGTGCCGGACCCTGCTTTAATATAAGGGCGGAGAGTTGGCTCTGAAAGTCCTCGTCTGTCTGTCGCGGGCTCTTGAAGCTCGGACCGGGGCCGATCGCATTGACGCGCACGCGCGGGCCAAAAGCCTGGGCCAGTGTCTGCGTCGCCGTCCACAAGGCGGATTTCGACAGCGTGTAGGAATAGAAGCGCGGTGTCAGCGCCCAGACGCGCTGGTCGATCATATTGACGATCAGCCCGGAGGCAGTTTCCGGCAGTTGCGCCAGGAAGGCGGCCGACAGGATCGATGGCGCTTTCACGTGGATGGAAAAGTGTTTTTCGAAGGCATCGGCGTCAAATGCCTCGGCGCTGTCCTCGTGAAAGATCGAGGCATTGTTGACCAGCAGGCCCAACGGACCGAGTTCATCCGCGACTCGGGCGACAAGATTTTTCGATTCTGCCGGGTCGAGAAGGTCGGCCTGGATTGCGATGGCCTTTGCGCCCTCCTGCCGCAATCGGGCGGCAAGAGATTCGGCCTCGGCGATTGCCTCGTTTGCGTGAATGGCGACGGCAAGTCCGTTTGCAGCCAGATCGCTGCAAATCGCGGCTCCGATCCGTCGGGCTGCTCCGGTCACAAGTACGGTCTGAGGAGATTTCACAGGTAAATCTACGCTTTTTTCTGCTGATTTGGGCTTTATGCTCCATATAAACATGCCGGAGGTCAAGCGGAAGAAGGATCGAAATGATGCTTGCGGTTGCTGTGCTGTTGTCTTATTGAAGGTTGGCAATGTAGTTTTGAAGATTAAAAATAATATACTTGTTTAAACTTTTAGGTAAGGTTAACAAACTGCGTGTTGCGATGAAGCAACATCAAACTTCAGCCGTATCGCTGCCACAAACAATTCACATTTCGGCTCTTTCATCTCCGCAATTGACCTCCAATTTCATCTTCAACGGGCCGGACGAACCAGCTCAGGACCTTGCAGTCTCTGCAGCGTTCCGACACCGAATAAAAGGAGATTAAGTATGCGTACCATTATCGCTTCCATCATCATTTCCGGCGCAAGCCTCATCGCAGTTTCGGCTGCCCAGGCTGCTGACGCTGTCGAGCAGATCCCGGAAGCCCCTGTTGCGGTTGATCAGCCGGCTCCGGCTGCCAACTGGTCGGGTTATTACCTCGGCGCCACCGGCAACTACGACTTCGCCGGCAAGGCAAGCGGTGGCGATGCCCACAGCAAGGCCGACGGCTTCGGCGGTTCGCTCTACACCGGTTACAACTGGCAGAGCGGCCAGGTTGTCTACGGTGTTGAAGCTGACGTCGGTTATGCCGACCAGAAGGGTTACGCCGGTAACGGCGTCGACATGAAGGAAGGCTGGAACGGTTCTGTTCGTGGCCGCGTCGGTTACGACCTCAGCCCGGTTCTCGTCTACGGTACGGCCGGTGTTGCTGCTGCCAACAACAAGGTATCCAACGCTGCCGGTTCTGACGACAAGACCGCAGTTGGCTACACGGTTGGCGCCGGTGTCGAAACGATGGTGACGGACAACATCACCGCTCGCGTCGAATACCGCTACACCGACTACCAGAAGAAGGACTTCAACGTCGGCGGCACCACCTACTCGCGTGGTTTTGACGACAACAGCGTCAAGGTCGGTATCGGCATGAAGTTCTAATCCGGATTTTCGGATTATTGAGAGAGGCCGGAAGCGAAAGCTTCCGGCCTTTTTCGTTGGCGTGAAAACATGGCATGCCACCCACCGTCGTCATGCTCGGGCCTGGCCCGAGCATCTGCTGCGCTGAATTTGTGGCACCGTGGTCAGATCCTCGACACAAGGTCGAGGATGACGGTCTCGAGCAAGGGCAAAGCCTTGGCTCAATCCATCTGGATATTGGCGTTCTTGACCACCGGTCCCCATTTGGCCAGTTCCGCCGTCACATGCTTGCCAAGCTCCTCCGGTGTCGAACCGACGATGGTGGCGCTGAACTCCTTCATCCGCTCCGCCACTTTCGGATCTTTCAGCGCGGCATTGGCCGCCTCGTTCAGCTTGGCGACCACGTCCGGCGGCGTGCCGGCCGGGGCAAACAGGGCGTTCCACGTATAGGTCTCGTAACCCGGCACGGTTTCCGCCACCGTCGGCACGTCGGGGAAGGAGGGCGCGCGTTCCTTGGTGGTGACGCCCAGCGCCCTCAGCGTCTTGCCCTTGATGTGACCGGATGAGGAAGGCAGGTTGTCGAACATGATCGAGATCTGGTTGCCGATCAGGTCATTGAGCGCAGGACCAGCACCCTTGTAGGGTACGTGCTGCATGGTCGTGCCGGTCATGCTTTTGAACAGCTCGCCGGAGAGATGCAAGGGCGTACCGTTACCGGACGAAGCGTAGGAATATTTCTCCGGCTCCTTCTTGAGGAGATCGATCAGTTCCTGCACGGAATTGACCGGCAATTGCGGATTGACCACCAGCACGTTCGGCACCACGACGAGCAGCGAAACGGGCGAAAAATCCTTTTCCGGATCGTAAGGTTTTGTTTTTAGGATCAACGGGTTGAGCGCGTGTGTTGCGACAGTTCCCATCAGGATCGTATAACCATCCGGTTCGGCGCGCGCCACGCGGTCGGCACCCAGATTGCCACCGGCACCGGCGACGTTTTCAACGACCACCTGCTGGCCGAGAATCTCGCCCATCTTCTGGGCAACGACACGCCCGACCACATCGGTGGAACCGCCGGCCGCAAATGGCACGACCAGCGTGATGGTGTTTTTGGGAAAGTCCTGGGCCTGAGCGACTGAGCCGAGCGAAATCAGGGCCAGCGCAGAACCCGCAAAGGAAAGTGCTGCCCGCCGCGTGAACGCAGAGTGTTTCATGAAATCTCCTCCATCGCGGCCTCCCGCCGCAAGCGCGATAGTAGCGGAGGAGGAAGGGAGAGCAAGCTTTTGCGGCCTGCCCTCAGCCTAAGGTCGTATAGAGGATCAAAAGCGGCTTTAGCCGTTCGACTTCATCTCGTTATAATCGCCGAAGCGTTTGGCAAAGGTCTCGCGCCATGCGACGAGGAAAGGGCGGTCTTCTTCCCACTGGCCGGCAAAACGCAGATCGAGATAGCCAAGCAGGGCTGCCAGCGAGAAATGGCCGCCATTCAGCTTCTTGCCGGTTTTCGGCAGATTCTTTTCGAGGTGATCGAGGCCGCGCGTCACCTTGCTCCACTGCTTGTCGATCCACGGCTGATGGACCTTGTCTTCCGGGCGGAAGCGGCGTTCGTAAACGATGGCGAGAAGGCAATCGGTAATGCCGTCGCACAACGCTTCCAGCACTTCCGCATCGGTGCGCTTCTCTGGTTTCTTCGGATAGAGCTTGTTGCCCGAAAGACGGTCGAGATAGGACATGATGGCGACGCTGTCGTAAACGGCCCGACCTTCGTTCGAGATCAGAACCGGAATTTTGCCGAGCGGATTGTTGTCCATCAGTTCAGCGGGTTCCTGGTTCGTATCGGTTTTCACTTCCTCGATATCGAGGCCGAGATACCGTGCGGCCATGCGGCACTTGGCCGAATAGGGGGAGGCGGGGGAATAAAGGATCTTCATGGGAGACCTGTCTTGTCTTGGGGGAGAGTTATCGTGCCGGCGGCACGTTGACGCGCGAAAGCGAGCAGCTGCGCCGGTCCACTTCCGGGCAGGCGCGGAAACCGAAATCCTTGGTCATGCAGATACGCACTTCTTCCAGCTTGTCCCGCTCGCAGGTGACGGCGACGCCCTGCTGCTGCATGCCGGGGTTAGCCTTGATGAAAGCCTCTTCGATAGATTGCGCCGACAGCGTTTGTGCGACGGCCGGATCCGCCAGGCCGTCCGGCATTTTCACGAGTTCGTAGGCGGTGCGGATCGCTTTAAGGTAATCATGTTGCGAAAGGCCGCTGCAGGCGCCATGCTTGCGCCACTGGTGGCCGATCAGCCCCATGGAGGGCATGATGTCGAACAGCGGTTCGCCGAGCTCATTCGGCACGCGGCCCGGTTCGCCGGCCGTGCAGAATTCCGGGTAGCCGCGCTCATATTGCGGCCAGAGGCCATGCACGATGAAACCGAAATCCCTGGACGTTCCGCATTGCTGGGCGTTGCGACCACCTCTTTGCGTTTCGCAGAAAGTCGGCGACCACGAAAGCGACAGGACATAAAAATCGAACACGCCGGCTGTGCCGCGTGGGCGGTTGCGGTCCTGCGCAAAGACGTCAGGCGCAAGGATCGCAACAGCGCAAAAAGCAGCCAGTGCGGCGGAGGCAATCCGGATGGCGGAGAAATATTTCCTCGTCATGATCGAAAAATCCCGGTCTCTGGAACACGAATGCGTGGGAAAGGTTGAATGGTTAGGAACTTGGCGGCTAAGCTGCTGCTTCGCAAGCGGCGGTACTTTGCTGCCGCGGTGAGGAGTGAAGAGCGAAGCGGCTTAATGACATTCAAGAAATACCTGTGGCCGGTGATCGGCGCGCTGACGATAGCGCTTTCGGCATGGCTTCTCTACAAGGAATTGCGCGGCCTGTCTCTCGACGATCTGTGGGACAGTCTCAATGCGATCCCCATGACGCACTGGCTGTTGGCTGCGGGATCGACGCTGGTCGCCTACGCGGCGCTGGCGGGTTATGATCGCATCGCGCTTATGCACCTCGGCAAGAAGATCGACTGGTGGTTCATCACCACCTGCTCCTTCACGACATATGCCCTGTCGCACAATGTCGGCGCATCCGTCGTATCGGGCGCGGTCGTGCGTTATCGGGCCTATTCGACGCGCGGGCTGACGCCGGCCGAAATCGGGGTGCTGATCGCTGTCTGCTCCTTCACCTTCATCCTTGGCACCTTGCTCCTGGCGGGCATGGTGCTGGTCTACGAGCCGGAACTGATCGAACGTTTCGCCGATCTCGTGCCGGTCGAGGCATCTGCCGCCACCGGTGTGCTTATCCTGGCGCTGATCGGCCTTTATGTCGTGGCGTCCTTCATGAAGCTGAAGCCGCTCAAGCTCGGCTCCATAAACATCTTCTACCCGGCGCCGAAGGTCGTCCTGCCGCAATTGCTGATTGCTCCGGTCGAGCTGATCGGTGCTGCGGGCATCATCTATTTCGCTCTGCCGGAGGCCGGTAATCCGGGCTTCATGATCGTCCTCGGCATCTTTCTGATCTCGTTTTCGGCAGCCCTTCTTTCGCATGCGCCAGGCGGGCTCGGTGTTCTTGAACTGGTGTTCCTGATGGGCCTGCCGGACATGAACCAGGCGGATGTCATCGCCGCGCTTCTGGTCTTCCGGCTGTTTTATCTGATCATCCCGTTCGTCATGGCGCTGGTGGTGATCCTGATTTTCGAGCGTTCGCAGTTCAAGCGGAACAATCCCCCGGATCTGCGGCGCGGAGAACAGCACGAAAGCTGATAAAAAAAGGCGCCTCGGAGGGCGCCTTTTTTGTTATTCCTCTTCGCGTTCGACAACCTCTTCGCGTTCGACAACCTCTTCGCCGCGCAGCCAGAAAGCGCGTTGCGAGGCATAGCGGTCTTTCGCCATAACATCCTTAAGGGCGGGAAGAACCAGATGCAGCTCGTCCTTCAGCGTGAAGGGCGGGTTGACGACAATCACGCCCGAACCGTTGAGACCGGTTGCTTCGCGGTCGCTCTGCACGGTCAGTTCCGCGCACAGCATTTTCGGGATGTTCAGTGCCTGCAGATGCTCGTGAAACATCTTGATCGGCGCGCCCTTTTTCAGCGGATACCACAGGCAATAGGTGCCGCCGGAGAAACGCCTGTAAGCGGTCGCCAAACCCTTCACGAGGCGATCGTATTCGCCCTCGATCTCGAACGGCGGATCGACCAGCACGACGCCGCGCTTTTCTTTCGGCGGCAGATGCGCACCGAGCGCCAGCCAGCCGTCGAGTTCGGTCACGCGGGTCTGGAAATCACCCTCGAACAGGCGCGACAGGCGGTTATAGTCGTCGGGATGCAGTTCCATCGCCGCCAGCCGGTCCTGCGGACGAAACAGCATGCGCGAAAGCTTTGGCGAACCCGGATAAAGTTTTAGCGCGCCATCGTTGTCGAAACCCGGATTGAGTTCGCGGACGGCATCCAGATACGGTTTCAGCACGGCGGCGACTTGCGGCGAAAACTCCGCCGCCATCACCTTGCCAATGCCGTCGCGCCATTCGCCGGTCTTTTGCGCTTCTTCGGAGGACAGGTCGTAAAGGCCGATGCCCGCATGGGTGTCGAGCACGCGAAAAGCCTTGTCCTTCTTCTGCATGTAGAGAACCAGCTGCGCCAGCACCGCATGCTTGAGAACATCGGCAAAATTGCCGGCATGGTAGATGTGGCGGTAGTTCATGGATGCTCCGGATGAATAAAATTGATGAGCCGCAAATCTGACTTTTTGCGCGCCTGCCCATGCCATATAGAAATCCGATGAACATTGCGACGCCCATCTCCGCCAGAAACCTGCCCGGCCACAATTCCGTGGCTCACACCGTCTGTCCGCACGACTGTCCCTCCGCCTGCGCGCTCGATATCGATATCGCCGCAGATGGAAAAATCGGACGGGTGCGCGGCTCAGCCGACAACAGTTATACGGCAGGTGTCATCTGCGCCAAGGTCGCGCGGTATGCCGAGCGGCTCTATCATCCCGGCCGCCTGATGGTGCCGCAGCGTCGGGCAGGGGCCAAGGGCGATGGCAACTGGCAGGAGATTTCCTGGGAAGCAGCGCTCGACGAGATCGCCAATGCTTTCGTCAAGGCGGAGGCACGTCACGGCTCGGAAGCCGTCTGGCCATATTTTTATGCCGGCACGATGGGGCAGGTGCAGCGCGACAGCATCGAACGCCTGCGCCACGCCAAGAAATATTCCGGCTTCTTCGGCACTATTTGCACCAACATGGCCTGGACCGGTTATGTCATGGGCACTGGCGACCTGCGCGGCCCCGATCCGCGTGAGATCGGCAAGGCGGATTGCGTGGTGATCTGGGGATCGAACGTCGTCTCCACCCAGGTCAATGTGATGACCCACGCGATCAAGGCCCGCAAGGAACGCGGCGCGAAGATCGTCGTGGTCGATATCTACGACAACCCGACGATGAAACAGGCCGACATGGCGCTGACCGTGCGCCCCGGCACCGATGCGGCGCTTGCCTGCGCGGTGATGCACATCGCCTTCCGCGACGGTTATGCCGACCGCGCCTATATGGCGAAATTTGCCGACGACCCGGCCGGCCTCGAAGCGCATCTGAAAAGCCGCACGCCGGAATGGGCATCCGCCATCACCGGCCTGTCGGTGGAAGAGATCGAAGCCTTTGCCCAACTCGTCGGCACGACCAGGAAGACCTTCTTCCGCTTGGGGTACGGTTTTGCCCGCCAGCGCAACGGCACCGCCGCCATGCACGCAGCGCTCTCCATTTCGACGGTACTCGGATCCTGGCAATACGAAGGCGGCGGCGCTTTCCACAACAATGGCGCCATCTACCATCTCGACAAGTCGCATCTGATGGGCACGGCCTTCGTCGATCCCGATATCCGCATGCTCGACCAGTCGCAGATCGGCCGTGTGCTGACCGGCGATGCCGAGGCGCTACGCTATCGCGGCCCGGTCGATGCGTTGCTGATCCAGAACACCAACCCGATGAATGTCGCGCCTGAACAGCGCCTCGTCCGCGAAGGTTTCATGCGCGACGATCTGTTCGTGGCGGTGCACGAGCATTTCATGACCGATACGGCGAAGGTCGCCGATATCGTGCTGCCGGCCACCATGTTCGTGGAGCATGACGATCTTTATCGCGGTGGCGGCCACATGCACATTCTGCTCGGGCCCAAGATTGTCGAGCCGCCGGCAACCGTGCGCACCAATCTCTTCGTCATCGAGGAACTGGCAAAACGTCTCGGCATCGACCACTGTCCCGGCTTCGGCGAGGACGAGCGTAGCCATATCGACCGTATCCTCTCCGATAGTGGCTGGCCGGGCTATGACGATCTCGCCCGCGACAAATGGATCGATGCGCAGCCGGATTTCGACACGGCCCATTATCTGAACGGTTTCGGTTATGAAGACGGCAAATTCCGCTTCAGCCCGGATTGGGCAAACGGTCCGTCTCCCGACAAGCCGCCGGAAAATGTCGGCACGCTCGGTCCCTTCGCCCATCTGCCGGTCTTCCCGGATCATGTCGAACTGATTGAGATGCCGGATGAGGACCATCCTTTCCGGTTGGCAACCTCGCCAGCGCGCAGTTTTCTCAACTCCTCCTTCACCGAAACCAAGGGTTCGGTGCAGAAGGAGGGCAGGCCAGACGTGATGATCGAACCGTCGGATGCCGAACGCCTCGGCATCGTCGAAGGCGATATCGTGCGCATCGGAAACTGTCGCGGCGATATCAGGCTGCATGCCCGCATCGTGCCGGGCGCAAAACCCGGAGTGCTGGTGGCGGAAGGTCTGTGGCCGAATTCTGCGCATCTCGATGGCGAGGGCATCAACGTGCTCACCGGTGCCGATGCGGTGGCGCCTTACGGTGGCGCGGCTTTCCACGATAATCGGGTTTGGCTGAGGCGTGAATCCGCCGCGGCCTGATCGCAATCACTGGTTAAAAGATTTGAATAACAATAACCAAAGGTAGTATTCAGGCGAATTTCAATACACCTTCCGGCTGCAAATGAACACGTAGCCAAGGAGGTTGTTATGGCTGACCTACCGTCATATTCCGAAGAAGCAGTACAGAGCGCGATTGATTCCGCGCGCAGTTTTTATGCTGAAAAACCGAGCAATCTGAAGGCGTCGACCATCAAGGTCGGTTCCGATGATGGCCATGTTTCGACTTTGGCCGAATGTATCAGTGTTACAATCAAGGATGGCAAGGCGTGCCTTAACCTCCCGCTCGGTTTCGGTAGCGTCTGCATTCCGGTGCCGAATATTTACAATGGTAAGGTCGCAAGCGCCTGCCTCAGCATCTGCACCACTTGGGGAATTCCCACCGGCGTGCGTGTCACCGTGGCGATTGCAGGCGTGACCATCGTTTCGAAAACCTTCGGCAAATGCTGATGTGAAGTAGACCTTCGGGTCTCAAGGGGCGGGCTGATGGTGGCAACGGTCATCGGCCCGTCATTTATCGTGGCATAGCACCCCAGCGCTTGCATCGTTTTATGATGTGTGCAGTCTGCGCACCGAAACAACGATGCGAGGTCGCCTTTGTCGAACCATATCCCACGCGAACAACAGGGCAATGATGCGCTCAGGGTGACGCTGATAGCGCGAGAGACCCTCTGGAAGGGTTTCGTTCAGTTGGAAAAGCTGACATTCGAGCAACGTATGCCCGATGGCACTCTCGTGACCATCCACCGCGAAGTGCATGATCACGGCAACGCTGCCGCCATTCTGCTGCATGATCCACACGAAGACACCGTCGTGCTCGTCCGGCAGTTTCGTACCGGCGCATTCGTGAATGGCGATAACGCCTTCATGCTCGAATTGCCTGCCGGCCTTGTCGATGACGGTGAAAGCGCCGCCGTTGCTGTGGTTCGCGAGGCGATGGAAGAAACCGGCTTCAGCATCGAGCAGGTACATCACATCTGCGACACGTATCCGAGCCCCGGCGCATTGACCGAGAAGCTTTCCTTGTTTGCAGCATCGATCCATGCCGACAAGAAAGTCGGTCTCGGTGGTGGTTTGGTCGGAGAGGGCGAGGATATCGAGATCGTTACATTTGGTCTCGAAGAGGCCTATCGAATGATCGCGACCGGCGGCATCACCGACACGAAGACGATCATCGCTTTGCAGTGGGCCATGCTTAACCGCGAGACCCTTTCTTCCCTGAAGTGATACAGCAATCAAGCGACTGCGATTGAGGCCGGACAGGCTCCGGCATCGATCGGCAGCGTCCGATCGCCGACGACCTGACCGCCGCCGCGGGCCACACTATCCAAAAAACGCAGGTGGCGGCTCAGATACCCGCGGATATGATGCGCTGGTCAGCAAGACCGGCATCTGCACCGGGGGCGGAAATCGCCTTTCCGCCTTCCATCCGCACCTTGTCTTCCGCCAGTGCTTTCAGGGCCAGCGGATAAAGCTTGTGCTCGATGGTCAGTACACGGGCAGCCAGCGTTTCAGCCGTGTCGTCGGCAAGAACCGGGACTGCCGCCTGCGCCACGATCGGGCCTTCATCCATGCCTTCGGTGACGAAATGGACCGAGCAGCCGGCAATCTTCATGCCGGCATCGATGGCGCGCTGGTGGGTATGCAGACCGGCGAACAGCGGCAACAGGGAAGGGTGGATGTTGATGATCCGGCCTTCATAACGGGAAATGAAATCGCCCGAGATCAGGCGCATGTAGCCCGCAAGGCAGATGATGTCGGGTTTGATCACCTCAAGCGTTTCGAGGATCGCCCGTTCGTGTTCGATCTTGCTGCCATAGGCGCGGCGCTCGAACACCCGGGTCATGATGCCGCGAGCGGCGGCCTTGGCAAGGCCACCCGCATCCGGCTTGTCGGAGATGACCGCAACGATCTCGGCTGGAAAGTCCTCGGCCGCACAGGCATCGGCCAGCGACACCATGTTGGAGCCGCCGCCGGAGATGAAGACGACGACGCGCTTGCGGCCGGAACTGGGTGTCATAGGCCGAGCGTGCCCTTGTAAACGGTGCCGGCACCGCCTGCTTCGCGGCCGATGATGCGGCCAAGCTGTACGACGCTTTCGCCTTCGGCGGACAGTGCCTCGGTGACGATCTTGGCATTTTCAGCCGAAACCACCACGATCATGCCGACGCCGCAATTGAACGTGCGCAGCATTTCGTTCGGCGCGACGCCGCCCGTCTTTGCCAGCCACGAAAACACCGGCGGAACCGGGATGTTGCCGAGTTCGATTTCAGCGGCCAGATGGTCGGGCAGCACGCGCGGAATATTGTCCGGGAAACCGCCGCCTGTGATATGGGCGAGTGCCTTCAAGGCACCGGTGTTGCGGATGGCGGCAAGCAGTGGCTTCACATAGATGCGGGTCGGCGTCAGCAGCGCTTCGCCGAGCGTCTTGCCATCCGCGAACGGAGCCGGCGCATCCCAGCCGAGGCCCGAAAGCGTCACGATCTTGCGCACCAGCGAAAAACCGTTGGAGTGAACACCGGAGGAGGTGAGACCCAGAATGACGTCGCCTTCGCCAAGATCGCCAGCCGGCAGCAGCTTGCCGCGCTCGGCGGCACCCACGGCAAAGCCGGCGAGGTCGTAATCGCCTTCGGAATACATGCCCGGCATTTCGGCGGTCTCGCCGCCGATCAGCGCGCAGCCTGCCTGACGGCAGCCTTCGGCAATGCCGAGAACGATGGCCGCACCCTGTTCCGGGTCCAGCTTGCCGGTGGCGTAATAGTCGAGGAAGAGAAGCGGTTCTGCGCCCTGTACCACGAGGTCGTTGACGCACATGGCGACGAGGTCGATGCCGACGGTGTCGTGACGGTTGGCGTCGATGGCAATCTTCAGCTTGGTGCCGACGCCGTCATTGGCGGCAACAAGAATAGGATCGTTGAAGCCCGCTGCCTTCAGGTCGAACAGGCCGCCGAAGCCGCCGATTTCGCCGTCCGCGCCGGGGCGGCGCGTTGAGCGCACGGCCGGCTTGATCTTCTCCACCATCAGATTACCCGCGTCGATATCGACGCCCGCATCGCTATAGGTGAGACCGTTTTTGCCCGCCTCGCTCATCATTCATCTCCATGATGCCGTCGCATGCTCGCGGGATACCGGCCGAAGCCTGTGACTTGTGTCCGCAAAGCCATACATAAACCAATCTGGCCCGCAATTGCACGATGGGCGGCAGGATGCAAGGTCCGGCCCGGTTTCCCTGACTTTTTGCAGGCAGTTCACAGGGAATTCACGTGTGTGATCCACAGCTGGCGTTGCGGGCCTGTGCTCAAGCTTGACCTTGGCAACCGTCGCCTTCATATCCCAAGGCATAAAACATAGCCGAGAGGACACTTTATGGCCTATCACATCAGCGGGACCACCCTCCGGCGCCATATCTATTTCTGGCTCGGCGTGTTCCTGGCCTTCGTTCTGTTCCTGTGGTTCTTCCGCACCATCCTGCTGCCCTTCGTGGCCGGCATGGCGCTCGCCTATTTCCTCGATCCGGTCGCCGACTGGCTGGAGCGGAGAGGCTTGAGCCGGATGATGGCCTCGGTGCTGATCCTTGTCGGCTTCGTGCTGATCTTCGCGCTGTCGCTGATGTTGCTGATCCCGGTCATCGTCAACCAGTTTGCCCAGTTTGCGGCCGCTCTGCCGGGTTATATCACCCAGCTGCAGCAAATTCTGTCCAGTCCCGAAACCTCATTCCTGCCTGGCTGGGTGACCAGCCAGATCGACACGGTGAAGCAGAATTTCTCCGAGGTGCTGAGCCAGGGGGCGGGCTTCATCGGCACGCTGTTCGCGCAGCTCTGGAATTCGGGCAAGGCGATCGTCGATGTCGTGTCGCTGCTGATCGTCACCCCGGTCGTCGCCTTCTATCTGCTGCTCGACTGGGATCGTATGGTCGGCAAGGTCGATAGCTGGATCCCGCGCGATCAGGTTCAGGTCGTGCGACAGCTTGCCCGCGAAATGGACCGTTCGGTCGCAGGCTTCATCCGCGGCCAGGGCTCGCTTTGCCTCATCCTCGGCATCTTTTATGCCGCCGGCCTGTCGCTGGTCGGCCTCAATTTCGGGCTGCTCATCGGCTTTGTCGCCGGCATGATCTCCTTCATCCCCTATATCGGTTCGCTGATCGGCCTCGTGCTCTCGGTCGGCGTGGCGCTCGTACAGTTCTGGCCGGAATACACCTGGATCATCGCCACCGCAGGCGTGTTCTTCCTCGGCCAGTTCATCGAAGGCAACATCCTGCAGCCAAAGCTTGTCGGTTCCAGCGTCGGTCTGCATCCGGTCTGGCTCATGTTCGCGCTGTTTGCCTTTGGTGCCATGTTCGGTTTCGTCGGCCTGCTTGTCGCGGTGCCTGCCGCCGCCATGGTCGGCGTGCTTGTCCGCTTCGTGCTGTCGCGATACCTTGACAGCGATATCTATTACGGGCGTTCCGAAACACTGCCGTGGGAGGAAGGAAAGCCTCATGCGGTGGATCACTCCGGCACCGCCCAGATTACCGTCCAGAAATCAGAATGACCGAAAACGACCGGCAGATGCAAAAGCGCAGCGAACAGCTGGCGCTATCCTTTTCCCACGACCCCGCAACGGGCCGCGACGACCTGCTGGTGTCCGGCCCGGTCAGTGCTGCCGTGGCCATCGTTGATTCATGGCCCGCATGGCCGTCGCCGGTTATCGTGCTGGCGGGCCCGGCCGGCTCCGGAAAGACGCATCTCGCCAGCATCTGGCGGCAAAAGAGCGGTGCCAGCGATATTCATCCTTTGCCGGGAAAACACGCCAATCTCGTCGCGACCGGCGGCCCTGTGCTGTTCGAGGATGCGGATCGGCGTGGCTTTGACGACACCGAGCTTTTTCACGTTATCAACAGCGTGCGCGAAAACGGCACCAGCCTGCTGATGACCTCACGCACATGGCCGTCCGCATGGAACGTTACCTTGCCGGACCTTCGCTCTCGGCTGAAGGCCGCGACAATCGTCGAAATCGGCGAGCCGGACGAAGAGCTTCTGGCGCAGGTCATCGTAAAATTGTTCGCAGATCGCCAGCTTAATATCGATGACAAGATCGTAGCCTATATCGTTGCGAGAATGGAACGATCGCTTGCCGCGGCGCAACGCGTGGTCGATCAGCTCGACAGGCTGGCGCTTGCGCGCGGCACCCGCATAAGCCGCAATCTTGCAGCCGAAGTGCTGGAAACCTTCGGCCAGGAAGGTGCTCGCGACGACGGTGACGGTTGACTGTCACAGTTCCGTCGTCAAAACGTTATACCGCCGCAATGCCTAATATTTGAGGGACGGAGCCATGGACCAGATCGCCGATACGCATGAAGCCAACGAAGTTGAGGCGACCCCGAGCTTCGAGGAGCTGATTGCCAGCCCCGAACGCTTCATCAATCGCGAATTTTCCTGGCTGCAGTTCAACCGCCGTGTTCTTGAAGAAACGCTGAACACCGAACATCCGCTTCTTGAGCGCATTCGCTTCCTGTCTATCTCCGCGGCCAACCTCGACGAATTTTTCATGGTCCGCGTCGCAGGCCTCGAAGGTCAGGTGCGCCAGAACATCGTGGTGCGCAGCCCTGATGGCAAGACGCCGAGCGAGCAGCTGGAAGAAATCCTCAAGGAAATCGACAATCTGCAGATGGAGCAGCAGGCCTCGCTTGCCGTACTGCAGCAGTACCTTGCCAAGGAAGACATCCTGATCGTGCGCCCGGCCGCGCTTTCGGAAGAAGACCGCAACTGGCTCGCCACCGATTTCGAGGAAGACCTGTTCCCGGTCTTGACGCCGCTTGCCATCGATCCGGCGCATCCGTTCCCGTTCATTCCGAACCTCGGCTTCACCATGGGCCTGCAGCTTGACAGTAAGCATGGCAAGGAGCCGATGACGGGCCTCTTGCGCCTGCCCACCACGCTCGACCGCTTCATCCGCCTGCCGGATGCCGGCACAACGGTGCGCTACATCACGCTGGAAGACGTGGTGAGCATGTTCACCGACCGCCTTTTCCCCGGTTACGAGGTCAAGGGCGCCGGTACGTTCCGCCTCATCCGCGACAGCGATCTTGAAGTCGAGGAAGAAGCCGAAGACCTCGTGCGTTTCTTCGAGACGGCCCTGAAGCGCCGCCGTCGCGGCAAGGTCATCCGCATCGAGACCGATTCGGAAATGCCTGCTTCGTTGCGCCAGTTCGTGGTGCAGGAGCTTGGCGTACCGGAAAATCGCGTCGCCGTGCTTCCGGGTCTTCTGGCTCTCAACACGATTTCGGAAATTGCAAAGGCTCCGCGCGATGACCTGCGATTTCCCTCCTACAATGCGCGATTTCCCGAACGCGTCCGCGAACACGCCGGAGACTGCCTCGCCGCCATCCGTGAAAAGGACATGGTGGTCCATCATCCGTACGAAAGTTTCGACGTGGTGGTGCAGTTCCTTCTCCAGGCGGCCCGCGACCCCGACGTCCTCGCCATCAAGCAGACCCTCTACAGAACCTCCAACGACAGCCCCATCGTCCGAGCCCTGATCGACGCCGCCGAAGCCGGCAAGTCGGTAACGGCGCTGGTCGAGTTGAAGGCGCGTTTCGATGAGGAGGCCAACATCCGCTGGGCACGCGACCTCGAGCGCGCCGGTGTGCAGGTCGTGTTCGGCTTCATCGAACTCAAGACACACGCGAAAATGTCGATGGTGGTCCGCCGTGAAGACGGCAAGCTGCGCACCTATTGCCATCTCGGCACCGGCAACTATCACCCGGTCACGGCGAAGATCTACACCGACCTGTCCTTCTTCACCTGCAATCCGAAGATCGGCCACGACATGGCCAACATCTTCAACTTCATCACCGGTTACGGCGAACCGACCGAAAGCATGAAGCTTGCGGTCTCTCCTTATACGCTGCGTCCGCGCATCCTGCGTCACATCGAGGAAGAAATCGTCCACGCCAAGGAAGGTCGCCCGGCCGCCATCTGGATGAAGATGAACTCGCTTGTCGATCCGGACATCATCGACGCGCTTTATCGCGCCAGCCATGCCGGCGTCGAGGTGGAACTGGTCATCCGCGGCATCTGCTGCCTGCGCCCGCAGGTGAAGGGTCTGTCCGACAATATCCGCGTCAAGTCGATCGTCGGTCGCTTCCTCGAACACAGCCGCATCTTCTGCTTCGGCAACGGATTTGGCCTGCCATCGGAAAAGGCGCTGGTCTATATCGGCTCGGCCGACATGATGCCGCGTAACCTCGATCGCCGTGTCGAAACACTGGTGCCGCTTCTCAATCCTACCGTGCATGAACAGGTTCTTTCACAGATCATGCTGGGCAATCTCATTGACAATCAGCAGAGCTACGAGATATTGCCCGACGGCACATCGCGGCGGATGGAGGTTCGTCATGGAGAGGAACCCTTCAACGCCCAGCAGTATTTCATGACCAATCCGTCTCTTTCGGGACGCGGGGAAGCCCTGAAATCGAGTGCGCCGAAACTGATCGCGGGCGTTATGTCCGGACGAAAGAAATAAGGCCCAACTTATAGGCTCGCATGGTACGAACAGAAGCTCAGGGGCGCGTCCAAGGTAGCGCTCCTGTTTCCGTTATCGATATCGGCTCGAATTCGGTTCGCGTCGTCATCTATGAAGGCCTCTCGCGCGCGCCGACGACCCTTTTTAATGAAAAGGTGTTGTGTGGGCTCGGCAAGGGGCTCGGTTCGAGTGGGCGTATGGATCCGGAAGCGGTCGAGCGCGCGCTTGCTGCGCTTCGGCGTTTCAAGGCATTGTCGCTGCAGGCTGGCGCCAAGGAAATCTACGTTCTGGCCACTGCGGCCGCCCGTGAAGCCTCCAATGGTCCGGATTTCATCCGCGATGTCGAAGACATTCTCGGGCAGGAGGCACATGTGCTCTCCGGTGAGGAAGAGGCCTATTATTCGGCGCTCGGCGTCACCAGCGGTTTCCACCATGCGGATGGCATTGCAGGCGATCTTGGCGGCGGCTCGCTGGAATTGATCGATATTCACGACCACGAACTCGGCAAGGGTATCACTCTGCCGCTCGGCGGTCTGCGCCTGTCTGAATATTCCGGCGGATCGATCGCCAAGGCCCGGGCCTTCGCTCGTGCTCAGGTTCGCTCGGCCAAGCTGCTTTCCAGGGGCGAGGGGCGTACCTTCTATGCGGTCGGCGGCACATGGCGCAACATCGCCAAGCTGCACATGGAATTGCGCGGTTATCCGCTGCACATGATGCAGGGTTACGAACTGCCGCTATCGGAAATGCAGGCTTTCCTCAAGGAAATCGTCGACGGCACTGCGGCCAAGAGCCCGGCCTGGCAAGCGGTTTCCAAAAACCGCCGCGCACTTTTGCCTTTCGGCGCCGTTGCCATGCAGGAAGTGCTGGCGGTGATGAAACCGTCGCGCATCATCGTCTCGGCACAAGGGGTGCGCGAAGGTTACCTCTATTCGAAACTGTCGCCGGAAGACAAGGCGTCGGATCCTTTGCTGGTCGCTGCCGATCAGCTCGCCATCCTGCGCGCCCGTTCGCCCGAACATGCGCGCGAACTGGCGGAATGGACCGGGCGTATGGTGCCTGTCTTCGGCATAGACGAAAGCGACGAGGAAAGCCGTTACCGCCGGGCAGCCTGCCTGCTGGCCGATATCAGCTGGCGCGCGCATCCGGATTATCGCGGCCTGCAGGCGCTCAACATCATCGCGCATTCATCGTTTACCGGCATCACCCATGCCGGCCGCGCCTATATCGCGCTTGCCAATTATTACCGTTTCGAAGGCCTGAGCGATAACGGTGCCACAGGCCCGCTTGCCGCCATCGGCACACCGCGTCTGCTGGAATTGGCAAAGCTTCTCGGTGGTCTGTTGCGGGTGGTCTATCTTTTCTCGGCATCCATGCCGGGCGTCGTCAACCACTTGAGTTTCCGGTCCTCCGCGCAGTCGGATATCGATCTGGAATTCGTCGTGCCACACGAGTACCGCGATTTTGCCGGTGAGCGTCTGGATGGACGGCTGCAGCAGCTGGCAAAATTGACCGGCAAACGGCTGGCTTTCCGCTACGAATAAGGCGGACAGCCATTTCGCGGCTGACCGTACGATAATCGGCCGACCGGATTGTCGCGTATAAGATGTTTCAAAAATAATATCGCAACCAGAAATAATCCGTGCTACTGTCACATTTATTGTGTTGGGGTACAGACGAAAATGATGCTGCTGCTGCGGGAGGCAGATTGGTGCGCGATATTTCCGCGAGCCTCGCGTGAGGTCATTCAGGCATTTGTCGATGGAGCGCCGCTTCTGGCTGCGGCGGGCCTCACGCGAACACGCACCCGGCTCGCTTTCGCGCTTGCCAATGTAAAGCATGAGTGCGGGGGCTTTACCCTCAAAAACCTGACGGAAAACATTTATTATTCCGCCGAAGGGGTCGCCAAGACCTGGCCCGGACGTTTTACGGATGCTGCTGCCGTTCGTAAGGCCTATGGCACCGGCTATGGCTGGCAGAAGAAGGCGATCGACGACATCTATGGCGACTGCATGGGCAATGGACACGGAACCGGCGATGGTTCCCGTTTCATCGGGCGCGGCGGTCCGCAAATCATCGGCCGCGAAGAATATTGGCAAGTCGGTGAACGCTGCGGGCTCGATCTGATCAACCGTCCCGAACTGGCTGCGGAAGCAAGACACCAGCCCGCCATTCTTGCCGCCTTCTGGAGTTGGAAGGCGCTGAATGTCCAGGCGGATGCCGGCAATTTTCACGGCTGTGTGGAGAAATGGAGAGGCCATCGTGTCAGCATAGCCGACCATGAGGCGCGTATGACCGGTCATGACCCGATGCTGAGCCGCCTGACCAACGTTGCTGCATTGATGCCCGTCTTGGAGAATATCGGCTCCGCACCCCAAGCGGCGGCGGAGCGGCGGCTCGGTTGAAAGTTGGTGTTGAAAGAGGGTTGATGGGGTGGCCGTGCCACGATCACCCCGCAGGCCAATCCTACTGGTCGATCTCGGGTTCGACCAGTTTCGCCAGGTTTCGCAACGATTCCTGCCAACCCAGATAGCAGGCCTCGGCCGGAATGAGATCGGGAACTCCTGCCTGGGTTATGTCGATCTCCGTTCCAACCGAAACCTTTTTCAGGGTAACCGTAACCTCCATCGTGCCGGGCAGGTTCGGATCGTCGAAGGAGTCCGTGTAACGCACGCGCTCGCCTGGAACGAGGTCCAGAAACTCACCGCCAAAGGCATGGCTGTGGCCGGTGGTGAAATTGCGGAACGACATCCTGAATGCGCCCCCCACTTTTCCCTCGAGATGATGCACGGTGCAGGTGAAACCGTTCGGTGGCAGCCATTTGGCCAAGGCGTCCGCCTCGATAAAGGCGCGATACACTTTGTCGGGGCTGGTTGTGAAAACGCGATGCAATTTGATTGTGCTGGGCATGGTCATCTCCTCCTGTTTCGAACCATTGCACTGGCCCTAGGACGCACGGCAATCAGACAGGCCGACAAATATTCTCCGGGAATACGAAAAAAATAGCGAGCGACGAACTTGCCAACGATCTGGGCCGACATCAGCCGGCGTAGCTACGCCTTATCTTATATCGAGCAGTTTATTCGTTGGACCGAAATTGAAGGCGGCGGGGGGATGGATGGCGGAGTTTATATACCAGGTTAATTACGTAAACCGGCGGTATAGGAAGGTTGATATCCGGTTAAATGTAATCATAAATCACCTTTATCGAGCTTGGAGGGTCAGATGAAAATCATGAATATCTGCTGGGTTGCTTGCGCTGTTTCTCTGCTGTCGGTGACCGAGGGAATGGCTCAGAGTGTTTGCCCCACAGGAATGACGTATGTCGGACAGGCCTATAAGGAGGATTCCCAAAATAATCGAGAGGCTAAGGTTCCCGCGGTAGAGGTGACAGTTGCACTTCCGGTCAGGCTGAAAATCAATCAGGATTATCGACAGGTTGGCGGTAAATGGGCAGGCGGGGCCGCGTCCGCGGTCATGACTGATGGTGATGTGCCGAACGGATTTGCTATTATCGCGGGAGGTACCACCGGCGGCGAAAAAGGTTGGTCCGTGCATAAACCCGACGTCGTCGTTCTTCGTGAGGAAGATGACGTCATCGTTCAGCGGGGAGTTAAAATAAGGCTTTACTGCCACAGCGGCAGTGGATTTGGTGCCACGGTTGGGCACGTAAGTTGCAACGTGAAGGCTGATATCTGCGTGAAGGCTAAACAGTAATTGGGGAGCGCCGGTACTATTGCCGGCGCCCTTTTCGACTATTTACTTCGCCGACAAAAACTCGCCCACTTCCAGCAGGCTGAATTCGTTGTCATCTGCCTTGTCGACGGCGCGACCGGCCGAGAACGGCAGGTTGTTGTCGTTGCCGATGACGATATGTGTGGCATCGACAACGTCGACATTCTCGATGGTCACGAACGGCATGTCGTAGACGCCATCTTTCGAACCGGCCTTTTTCTTGTTGTCCGGGTCCTTGATGTTCATCAGATCGATATAACCGATCTTGCGTACGGCCTTGCCAACATTGGCGTCGCTCATCTCGATCTTGTAGACGCGCTTCAGTTCGGCCGGGGCATCGAAGCAATCGGGTTTCGGCTGTTTCGGGTCGGCGCAAGCCTTGTCCTTGGTGCCTGCGCCGTTGTCGCGTTCGATCACCAGGGCGGTGGTCTCGTCGATCATGTTGAAATCGCCGATGGCCACGCCTTTTTCTGCCAGCGGATAAAGCCATGTACGGCCGGTCCATGCCTTGGAGGCGATGTCGAATTCGATGACGCGCAGGGCCGTCGCGCCATCAGCCTGTTCGACCTTGCCGTCCTCGAGATAGAGCGGGCCTTCCAGAAGGCCGTAAAGCTTGGAGCCATCCTTGGACATGGCCAGGCCTTCATACCCGCCGGAGCGCTTCAGGTTGAAAACCGGCATCTTTGCCGTCGGATTGGCCGGTACGGACAGCGTCTGATTGTCGGGAGACTTGACCGGCTTGCCGTCGACGGCCGTCGGTATGACATCGGTCAGCTGCCCCAGCGCATCGACCTTGATCAGATACGGACCAAATTCTTCGCCAAGCCAGAAACCATCGGCCACCGGCTGGATCGATTCGATGTCGAAGTCAGCACCGGTCAGGTATCGTTTCTGCGTTCCTTCCATGGTGATCGGGAAAGGAGCGATCTTGTTCGGGTCGGAAAGGAAGAGGTTCTTGACCACCTCTACCTTGTTGCTCGCCCAGTCCAGCTTGACCTGATGCAGGAAGAGCATGGCGTCCGAAGAATTTGCCTTGGACCCGAAACCGTTGTCCGACAGCGTCCAGAACGTGCCGTCTGCCATGGTCTTGATGCCGGAAAAACCCTGGATCGGCTGGCCATCGAGCGGCAGCTTGACGTCGGTCACGCGAGCGCCGTCCTTGCCGTCAACGGTGCCGAGCTTTTCGATGCGTTTGCCCGGCGTGGTGAACTTGCCGGAGGTTTTGAGGAAGTCCGGCGCATCGGAAGGGGCGGGGGTCAAAGTATTGGCCGGCAGGATGGCCTGGCCGGCGAGCTTCGCCGGAAATTCCTTGTCATCGGCAAAAGCGGTTCCGGTGAAAAGAGCGGCAAGGGCAACAGTGCTGAGGAGAAGTCGGTTCATGGCATCACCTGTCGGTTGGGTCTCGGACACATGCTCCGATTACGCGCTCCGGATGACGCTCAGGTGATCGCCATTTGACAGATCGATGAAGGTTTTATGGCTCGATTTCGAGTGGCTTATAAAGGGGTTGTTCGGACGCGCCCGCCATCACCGGATGTCTGAAGTCCGCCATTGCACAGGGCCAGCCAGCGCCCCGGAGTCATGCCGAAAGCCTTGCGAAAATGCCGCGTGAAATGGGCCTGATCGGCGAACCCGGCATCGGCGGCCGCATCCGCCAATCTGCCACCTGCCGCCATCGACCGTTTTGCCCGCTCCAGACGGCGCATCACGAGGTAACGATGCGGGCTGGTGCCCAGCAGTCGGCGAAACTGTCGCGCCAATTCATAACGATCCAGTCCGGTTTCCGCTTCCAGCGCTTCGGAGCGGATCGGTTCGGCGCAATGGCTTTCGAGGAAGTCGCGGGCGCGCAGAACCGCCATTCGCGATGCCGTGGTAATGATCTTGCGCGGCAGACCTGCCTGTCGGGAAAGGCCGGCAGCCACCCGCATCACCACATCGTCCATGATCAGTTCGCCGGGTTCCGCGTCGAGGTCGCTCAGGATCTCCGCAAGCGCCTGCCAAAGGCCGGTATCGACAACAACCGGATCGGCAATAAAGGGCAGGGCGGTACGGTGCCCGTCAACAGCGCCGATCATGTCGGGCGGCAGATAGATCATCCGGTAGATCAGGCCGTCCTCGGTGCCGGCAGCCCCATCATGCACCTCATCGGGATGCAGCACGATGACATTGCCGGGATTGCTGAAACGTTCTGAGCCACGATACCGAAAGGTTTGCACGCCATGCAGTGTCAGCCCCAGCGCATAGGTGTCGTGCCGGTGCGGCGAAAAACCGTTGCCGTGAAAACGCGCCTCGATGCGTTCGACCCCGCGCGAAGGCATGGCAATGCGCATACCGTCGGCAAAAGCGGCCTTGCACGAACGTTCAAGACCGCCCGGTACATCCGGCGCTAGGTGTTCGGTTCTTTCGATACCCCGAACGGAGTTTTCCCGCATGTTCGACACCAAGATCGCGATCGTTATCCGCGATGACCTCGCCACCTGGCAGAAGCTCAACGTCACCGCCTTTCTGACCAGCGGCATCGTCGCCCAATCGCCGGCAATCATCGGCGAAGCATACCGGGATGCGGCGGGCCATGTCTACAATCCGATGAGCATCCAGCCCGTGGTGGTGCTTGTCGGCGAACAGGAGACTTTGCGCACCATTCACCGGCGTTCGCTGGAGCGCGATGTGATGACATCAGCCTATATCGAAGAGATGTTTTCCACCGGCCACGACGTTGCCAACAGAGAGGTCTTTGCGCAGTTTTCACCCGATGACGCAAAGCTGGTGGGTATTGCGCTCAGGGCGGACAAGAAGGTCGTGGACAAGATCACCAAAGGCGCAAAGATGCACCCGTAAACCGGCGCAGGCCCCTCAAAAACGCCGGATTGCAAAGGGTTTGGTCGGCGCTTATTCTCATGGTGTCGATCATGCAGGGATCGGAGGTGCAGCCATGAATGCGATTACTATCAGAAATCTGTCGGATGAGGCGAACCGGGCGCTTGAGGCGCGCGCCGAGCAGAACGGTACGACCGCCGAAGCGGAGGCAGAGCGGATCTTGACTCAAGCTCTTGCTGTCATTGCGTCGCCATCAATTCAGAAACCTACTCCTTCAGAGGAGGGGCTGATCGCAGCGTTTCAAAAACTACGGGAAAAATATCCGGAACTCGAAGAGATTGAATTTTCGCGCGACCAGACCCCTGCCTGGGTCGACTAAATCGAATGATCATTCTCGATACGAATGTCATTTCAGAAATAGCCAAACGCGACATTTATCCAGGTGTGAAGGCTTGGATCGACAGACAGGTGCTCGGAACTCTTTGTACGACCGCCATCAGTCTGGCCGAAGCGTTGCAAGGAATTGAAATCTTGCCGGAAGGCAAGCGCAAGGCTGATTTGCGCGCCGATATGGAGCTTGTGTTTGGACTTCAGTTCTCCGGCCGCATTCTGCCTTTCGACGAAACCGCTGCACGGTCCTATGGGCGCATTGTCGCTACGGCGCGCGCCAAAGGTCTCTCAATCCTCATTGCCGACGGCCAGATCGCTGCCATCGCGCAGTCGCACCATTTTTCCGTCGCAACGCGAGACACCGGGCCGTTCGAGGCGGCGGGCGTGGCGGTCATCAATCCGTGGATGATGTAAGCGACCTTAGAGTTCGACCGCCTCGACCTTCTTGTCGACGAAGCGCAGTGCCACGCCGCCATTGATCAGCCGCAGCGCCACGTCCCCGAACAGGTCACGGCGCCAGCCGGAAAGCGCTCCCACCTGGGCGTTCTCGCCTTCCGCCGCAATCTTTTCCAGATCGTCGCTATTGGCGATGATCTTGGCGGCAACGCCCTGGCGGTCGGAAACCAGCTTGAGGAGAACCTTGAGGAGTTCCACGGCCGCCGCCGTGCCTTCCGGCACATGCACATGTTTCGGTGCATGCGGCATGTCGGCCTTGGGAAGCGCAAGTGCCGCATTGACGGCCTCGACGATTGCCGCACCCGACGCGGACCGTTCCCAGCCCTTGGGAATGGTGCGCAGGCGGCCAAGCGCCTCGGCATCCTTCGGCTGCTGCTGGGCGATCTCGAAAATTCCATCGTCCTTCAACACGCGCGAGCGCGGCACGTTGCGGCTGCGCGCTTCGCGTTCGCGCCAGGCGGCCACGAATTTCAGGATTGCCAGTTCGGTCGGCTTGCGCAGGCGCGATTTCAGACGCAGCCAGGCATCGTCCGGGTGCATGTCATAGGTGGACGCACTTTCCAGCACGGCCATTTCCTCGCTCACCCACAGGGCGCGGCTTTCGCGTTCCAGCTGTTCCTTGAGCGACAGATAGACGTCGCGCAGATGCGTCACGTCGGCAGCGGCATAATCCAGCTGCTTTTCGGTCAGCGGACGGCGGCTCCAGTCAGTAAAGCGCGACGACTTGTCGATCTGTACGCCCTTGATGCGATTGACGAGCTGATCGTAGGAGATCGAGTCGCCGAACCCGCAGACCATGGCGGCCACCTGGGTGTCGAAGATCGGGTGCGGAATGAGATTGCCGAGATGATGGATGATCTCGATATCCTGCCGTGCGGCATGGAAAACCTTCACCACCGAACTGTCGGCCATCAGCGCGAAGAACGGCGCAAGATCAATGCCCTTGGCGAGCGGATCGACGATGACTTCGAGGTCCGGGCTGGCCATCTGGATGAGGCACAGTTCCGGCCAGAACGTCGTTTCCCGCAGGAACTCCGTGTCGATGGTGATGAATTCCGATTGCGCCAGCTTCAAGCAGGCTTCTTCTAGTGCAGCGGTGGTTTCGATCATGGTCTTCGTCAGGCGGGAAAAGGATCAACCTTCCTTTCCCTTTCAAAGGCATATGTCAACCGGAAGGGGCAAAGATGCGACGCTAAAGCGCCGCCAAGCTGCGAGAAATCGCTCTGAACCGCCTTAACGCTTGTCCTTGTCGTCGGAAGGCGCCGCCAGCCGGTTGAAATAGGCGGATGTGCGCAGCAGCGCCCGAAACCGTCCGGGGCGTTGCGAAGGCGGCACCGGTGGCCGCGATCCCATGCGCGCCATCGTATAGATCATGAAGCCGATGAAGATGAACGAGGTATAGGCAAAGAAAGCACGAGGGCCGAAATTCTCCAGAAGCACGGAGGCAAGCAGCGGGCCAATGGTTGCGCCGAGCGACCAGAAGAACAAAAGCCCGGCCGCCACCAGCGCATGTTCTCCCGGTTTTGCATGATCGTTGCCATGCGCCGAACACAGAGAATAAAGCGGCATGGAAAACGCCCCGAACAGGAATACCCCAATGATGTTGGCGGTCTCGTTGGTGCCCGCACCGAAGGAAAGATAGGCGCCGGTGATGACCGAGCCGAGCGTCGCCCACAGGATGACGCGGCGGCGATCCAGCCGGTCGGAATAATGCCCCAGCGGATATTGCAGCACCACGCCACCGATGATGCCGGCGCTCATGAAGGTGGCGATAGACGTGATGCTCATGCCGAGTTCGGCGGCATAGATCGGCCCAATATTTCGGAATGCCGCCATGGAAAGGCCGACGGCAATGACGCCGATCACCGCCAGCGGCGAAATCCGCCACACCGCGCGGATATCGAAGGACAGCGCTTCCGGCGGCGAAGGGCTGGATTTGTCGGCAATCGAGATCGGCACCAGCGACAGGCTCATGGCGATGGCCACGATGCTGAACACCAGAGGCCCGTCTATGCCGGCGACCGGGATCACATATTGCGCTAAAGTCACCGAGGAAAGATCGACAACGCGATAGACCGACAGGGTGCGCGCCCGGTTCTCATTGGTCACCTTGGCGTTGATCCAGCTTTCGACCGTGGCAAAAAGGCTTGCAACGGTGATGCCGATCACGAAACGCATGGCGAACCAGAACCATGCCTCCGTCACCAGAGGTAGCAGGATCGAGCAGCAGGCGGTAATCGCGGCCATCGCTGAAAATGTACGGATATGCCCGATCTTGCGCAGGATACGCGTGACGTAAAGACAGCCGATGGCGAAGCCTATGCTGTAACCTGCGCCGATCAGGCCGATCGTGGAGGTGGCAAAACCCTCGGCGGAACCCCGCAGAGCGATATATGTCCCCTGCAAGCCGTTGCCGCCGATCAGGATGCCGGCGGTGATGAGAAGCGGAACGAGAGGGCGGATCTGGGACATGGTCGAACCAAAAGAATCGCTGCGCGAAGAACTGATGAATTTCTAGCGCGACGAGAAGGTACATAACAGGCCAGAAACGATGCTCGATGGTCTGTTTTGGCCGTCTTCGGTTCATTCGCTCGCAAGGTATCGACGGGTGGTCATCCCCTCCATATCTGTGCGCAGGCGCAGCACTACCCCCGAAACCCTTGACAAATCGGCCTGCCCATGCGCTTTTCGCGCCGATTTTCCATGATTTCGGCCGGGCTGCTTAGTGTGCCCTCGAGGCCGTTCAAAGCATCAGTCCAGGATAAAAGACATGCACCGTTACCGTAGCCATACCTGCGCAGCCCTCCGCAAGTCGGATGTCGGCTCCAATGTCCGCATTTCCGGCTGGGTTCATCGTGTCCGTGACCATGGCGGCGTGCTGTTCGTCGACCTGCGCGACCATTACGGCATGACCCAGGTCGTGTGCGACCCGGATAGCCCTGCCTTCAAGTCGGCCGAAATCGTCCGCGGCGAATGGGTCATCCGCATCGATGGCGTGGTCAAGGCGCGCTCGGAAGACACCGTCAACAAGAACATGGCGACTGGCGAAATCGAACTTTACGCCAAGGAAATCGAAGTGCTTTCCGCTGCCAAGGAATTGCCACTGCCGGTCTTCGGCGAGCCGGAATATCCGGAAGACGTGCGCCTGAAGTATCGCTTCCTCGACCTGCGCCGCGAAACGCTGCACAAGAACATCGTCAAGCGCACCCAGATCATCGCCGCCATGCGCCGCGAAATGACCTCAGGCGGTTTCACCGAATATTCGACGCCGATCCTGACGGCATCTTCGCCGGAAGGCGCGCGCGACTTCCTCGTGCCGTCGCGTATTCACCCCGGCAAGTTCTTCGCCCTGCCGCAGGCGCCGCAGCAGTACAAGCAGCTGATGATGGTTGCCGGTTTCGACCGTTATTTCCAGATCGCGCCGTGCTTCCGTGATGAAGACCCGCGCGCCGACCGCCTGCCGGGCGAATTTTACCAGCTCGACCTCGAAATGAGCTTCGTGACCCAGGAAGAAGTCTGGGAAACGATGGAGCCGGTGATGCGCGGCATCTTCGAAGAGTTCGCCGAAGGCAAGCCGGTCACCCAGGAATTCCCGCGCATTCCTTATGACGTTGCGATCCGCAAATACGGTTCCGACAAGCCGGATCTGCGTAACCCGATCGAAATGCAGGCCGTTACCGAACACTTTGCCGGCTCCGGCTTCAAGGTGTTTGCCGGTATGATCGCGTCCAACCCGAAGGTCGAAGTCTGGGCGATCCCGGCCAAGACCGGCGGTTCCCGCGCATTCTGCGACCGCATGAACGTCTGGGCACAGCAGCAGGGTCAGCCGGGCCTCGGTTACATCTTCTGGAAGGAAGAAGAGGGCAAGGTTGCCGGTTCGGGTCCGCTTGCCAAGAACATCGGCGAAGAGCGCACCGCAGCGATTGCCGCACAGCTTGGCCTTGAAGCGGGCGACGCCTGCTTCTTCGTCGCCGGCGAACCGGAAAAGTTCTACAAGTTCGCAGGCGAAGCCCGTAACCGCGCTGCCGACGAACTGGGTCTCGCCAACAAGGACCAGTTCGCTTTGTGCTGGATCGTCGACTTCCCGTTCTTCGAATATAACGAAGAAGACAAGAAGATCGACTTCGCTCACAATCCGTTCTCGATGCCGCAGGGCGGCCTCGACGCGCTGGAAAACCAGGATCCGCTGACGATCAAGGCCTACCAGTACGACATGGTCTGCAACGGCTTTGAAATCGCCTCGGGTTCGATCCGTAACCAGCTGCCGGAAGTCATGGTCAAGGCCTTCGAAATGGTCGGCCTTTCCCAGCAGGACGTGGAAGACCGCTTTGGCGGCCTCTACCGCGCCTTCCAGTACGGTGCGCCTCCGCACGGCGGCATGGCAGCCGGTGTCGATCGCGTGGTCATGCTTTTGACCGGTGCGAAGAACCTGCGCGAAATCACGCTGTTCCCGATGAACCAGCAGGCACAGGACCTTCTGATGGGGGCGCCTTCGGAAGCCCAGCCGGCACAGCTGCGCGAACTGGCGATCCGCCCGATCCCGCCGGTCAAGAAAGACTGATCACCAGAAAAGGTGAGTATTTATCGAGTATTGCAGCGGCGACCTTCGGGTCGCCGTTTGTTTATCGGCGGTAGGGATATCCACCGTCATGAAAATGTCATTGTAATTTCACATCAGGTTTGAAGCTTCGTTAAAGGCTCTCCATGCAGAACGCTGGCAAAATTTAGTTGCCTCGGGGGTTTTGCACTTGTCGTTCTTTTCAAATCTTCGAATTTCTCAGCGCGTATTGCTTCTCGCCGTCATGGCTTTTGCCGGCATCATCGCCATCGCCGCCATTTTCGTCGTCCAACGTCAGATCGAACAAGGTTATCGCACCACCGCCGATGCGCTTACCCAAAGACAGGCCGAGGTTGCGGCCATGTCGGCCAGCGTTCGCGACAGCCTGTTGTGGGAGCAGTATTTCCTGCTGAACAAGGATATCGCCGCGACTGCCAAATTTCAGTCCGCGCTGGTGGACATCCGCACCGTTCTTGCCAGCCTGCAGGCGAAGGCAAGCCCGGAGCTTGCAGGCCAGCTCAATGGGCTCGGAATGGGCCTGACCGCTTACGAAGAGGCGTTTGCAACGCTGATCAAGAATAACCAGGAACTCGGCCTCGATCAGGATAACGGTCTGCAAGGCGCCATGCGCTCCGCTGTTCATTCCATCGAGAACCGGCTCGAAGCCGTTGAGGAAGCTCGCATCCGCGCCAGCATGCTGATGCTGCGCCGACATGAGAAGGATTTCATGCTGCGCGGCGATTCCTCCTATCTGCAAAAGCATGCAGCCGAATCCGAAACCTTTATTGTGCTCGTGAAGGAAGCGTTTCGACCCGGCGCGCAGCGCAGCCGTGTGCTGGACGCGCTGGAAGTGTATCGCTCCGCCTTCCGGTTCTACGCAGAAGCCAGCCTGAAGGAGGCGCAGGCCCAGAAGGATGTATCTTCCACTTACGAGGCACTGGAACCGCAGGTTCAGGCAGTCAGCGCAGCTTACGAAGTCAAACGCGAAGCAACGCTTGCCGAGAATACGCGTGTTGCCGAGCGTAACCTGATGATCGCTGCCGGCCTGGTTCTCGCCGCCATTGCCGCGCTCGGCCTCGGTGTCTGGTTGATCGGTCGCTCCATCACCCGTCCGGTCGTGGCCATGACCGCTGCCATGCGCAAGCTTGCGGGCGGCGAGACGGCACTCATCATCCCATCTTTGAATTGTCGAAACGAATTCGGCGCCATGGCCGGCGCACTCGATACCTTTCGGGAAGCCGCGATCGCCAACTGTCGTCTGGAAGAAGAGGCCGCTCAAGCACGGGTTAATGCGGAAGGCGAACGTGTTCGTCTGCAGCGGCAGGCCGAGGCAGAAGCCCGCGCCCGCCTGATGCAGGCAACGGAGGGATTGGCGGAAGGCCTGCGCCGTCTCGCTGCCGGTGATCTGGCTTTCGAACTTGATGAACCCTTTGCGCCGGATTTCGAAAGCCTGCGCAGCGACCTCAACCAGACGGTGGCGCGTCTGGGAGAAGTCATGGCGGCAATCGCTCATGCCAGCCATTCGATCGAAGGCGGCAGCCGCGAGATTGCCGGCAGCGCCCATGATCTTTCCAGCCGCACGGAACAGCAGGCCGCCTCGCTGGAGGAAACGGCATCGGCACTGGAACAGATCACCGCCAATGTGGGCAATTCGGCGCGACGCTCGCAGGAAGCCAACCGCATCGCCACCGAGGCGAACGCATCGGCTGCCGATACGCGCCTGAAGGTCACCGAAGCACTTGAAGCCATGAGCCGCATCGAAGCTTCGTCTTCACGCATCGCCGGCATTATCGGTGTCATCGACGAGATCGCCTTCCAGACCAATCTTCTGGCGCTCAATGCCGGCGTCGAGGCGGCGCGGGCAGGGGAGGCCGGGCGTGGTTTTGCCGTAGTGGCGCAGGAAGTGCGCGCGCTTGCAGGCCGTTCCGCCGATGCCGCCCGCGAGATCAAGGAGCTGATCCGCGTGTCGGGCGTCGAGGTGAAGGACGGTGTGCGCTCGGTCCGTGAAACTGGCGAGGCGCTGACGGGTATCGGCACCCGCGTCGAAGCGATCAATGTCGAGGTAGAGGCAATCGCTCTTTCTGCCCGCGAGCAATCGACCGGCCTTGGCGAGATCAACACAGCCGTTAACCTGCTTGACCAGAACACCCAGCAGAACGCTGCCATGGTCGAAGAAAACAATGCCGCCAGCGCGCTTCTCATGAATGAGGCCCAGCGCCTGCGAGATCTGGTTGGCATGTTCAGGCTGGCACATGAAGATGCGCAGGCGTTTCGCGAAACTCGCGCCGCCTGAATGCAGGGTACTTGAAGATGACCGAGCCGCCCGAAAGTAAACCGGGCGGCTTTTTTGTATTAAGGCGATTTTGCCTTGATATCTGTCCAAATGAGGCAGCAACCAAAGCGGAACCATCTTGGAGGATCGGTGTTTCTACCCCAGCAATTCGCTCAAGGGAGAAGCAAAATGCGTAAGTTCACAATGGCTGCCACCGCAGCATTTTTCGCTCTTTCGGCTTCGGCTTATGCTCAGAGCACCGTCATCATCGAACAGCAGCCGGCCGATCCGGTCGTCACGCACTCGACCACTCATGTTCTTCCCGGAGAAGTCCGCACCTACGTCATGGAGCAGGAGCCGATGGATTCGATCCCCTATGAAGGCGACGTCCTCGTTGGCCGCGTCCTGCCGGAAAGCGTCGAGGTCCGTCCCGTCGAAGGATATAACGATTACGGCTATACCATCGTCAACGAACGCCGCGTGATCGTCGATCCGCAGACCCATACCGTCATCCAGGTTCTGGAATGATTTGCTTGATGTCTGTGAGTTGAACAAGAGGGTCGGGATCGCGTCAGCGTTTCCGGCCTTCTTTGTTTATGCTGCGTGCGAAATAAAGTCCCCAAAGCCCGATCAACAGGCCGCCAACCGGAACGCTCAATATGGCAATGACCTGATCAGTCGTCATGGTCGCAATCCCTTGAGAACCGTGCTTGCTCCATAATGTAGGCTGCAAGAGCCGAGAAAGCAAACAAGCAGAGTCAGCGCTGCGCCGCTGCTAAGGCCGCTCGGCTTATCCATACTCGAAACCAGCGGTGCCAGCGCGCCAACTGCAAACATCGTTATTCCAAGCCCGTTCAGAAAAGTCGCCAGCAGCTTTAGCCGTTCATTGTTGACCAACTTGCTTCGATCATCCATCGTCATCCATCCCCCAAAATCCCCGGCGCATCCTACCCGCAAATACCTCCGTCCCACAGAGCCACATCCTGCACTTGGCATTTGCCCAATTCGCGGCTATAGCTCCTTCACCACAAGGACTCGGGTGAAACTCCCGAGTGGCTCTTCCGGCCGCCGATCCGCCGGACAACGCAAAGCATCAGCCTTTATCCAGACATCAGTCACACCAGGATTGTCTCCCGGCGGATGCGCTCCCATTTGCGAAAAATCTTGCACCCATGATCTCATTGTCTACCTACCGCCGTGAGTGGTTTTCCAACATCCGCGGCGATATCCTCTCCGGTATCGTCGTTGCTCTCGCGCTCATTCCCGAAGCCGTCGGCTTTTCCGTCATTGCCGGTGTCGATCCCGCCGTCGGCCTGTTCGCATCGGTGCTGATCGCCTGTGTCACCGCCATTTGCGGTGGCCGTCCGGCGATGATCTCCGCCGCCACCGCCGCCACCGCCGTTCTCATGGCACCGCTGGTGCGTGATCACGGCATCCAGTATCTGTTTGCCGCCACCCTGCTGATGGGCGTCCTGCAGATCATTGCAGGTCTCCTGAAGCTCGGCAGGCTGATGCGTTATGTCTCGAAATCGGTAATGACCGGCTTCGTCAATGCGCTGGCCATCCTCATCTTCATGGCGCAGCTGCCGGAACTCACAAATGTTCCCCACATCACCTACGCGCTGATCGCGGTCGGGCTGGCGATAATCTATCTCTTCCCCTACCTCACCAAGGCGGTGCCTTCGCCACTGGTCGCCATCGCGGTCGTTACCATCGGCGTTCTCGTGTTTGGCGTGGAGGTGAAGACGGTCGCCGATCTCGGCGCCATGCCGACATCGCTGCCGGATTTCGTCTGGCCGCAGGTGCCGTTTACCTTCGAAACTCTGCAAATCATCTTCCCGTATTCGCTCGCACTTGCCGCCGTCGGCCTGCTGGAATCGCTGCTGACGGCCCAGATCGTCGATGACATGACGGATACGACAAGCAACAAGAGCCAGGAGTGCATCGGCCAGGGCACAGGCAACATTGTCTCGGCTCTTTTCGGCGGCATGGGCGGCTGCGCCATGATCGGCCAGTCGGTCATCAACGTGTCGTCCGGTGGTCGCGGCCGTCTGTCCACATTCGTGTCCGGCGCCTTCCTTCTCGTCCTGCTTCTGGTGCTGGACGACATTCTGCGTGTCGTACCGGTCGCCGCCCTGGTGGCCGTCATGATCATGGTTTCGATCAACACGTTTTCGTGGAAATCGATCGTTGACCTGAAGCGCCATCCCGGCACGTCATCCATCGTCATGCTCGCCACGGTCGCCGTCGTCCTTGCCACGCATGATCTGTCCAAGGGCGTCATTGTCGGCGTGCTTTTGTCCGGTGTCTTTTTCGCCGGCAAGGTTGCCCGCATGTTCCGCGTCTCGAAGGAACTCTCGGAAGACGGGAAGCTGCGCACATATAGGGTCGAGGGCGAAATCTTCTTCGCCTCGGCGCAGGCCTTTGTCGGCGGTTTCGATTTCACGGAAACGCCGGAGCGCATCGTCATCGATGTCACCCGCGCGCATCTTTGGGATATTTCCGCCGTTGGCGCGCTTGATCAGGTCGTCCTGAAATTCCGCCATCGCGGCGTTGAGGTCGATGTCGCCGGCGTCAACGAGGCAAGTGCGAACATGATCGATCGTTTTGCCCTGCATGACAAGGAACATGCCTCATTCAGCCCGTCAGCGGCGCACTGAAACAAAAAGAAGCCCGGCAGTCACCTGCCGGGCTTCTGAAACCGGGTTGCCCCAAAGTTCTTAGTCGTTCGCGGTCACCTTGACGCCGAGAACCTGCGGGATCGTGTTCGGTGCCGCCATGGCTGCACCCATGATCGTCGGAACCGGAACCGATTTTTCCGGCTTTGCGCTGATCGTGAAGCTGCCCGGCTTGTCGAGATAGGTGTTAAGCGCCTCGCTCAGAGCCTTCTGCAGTTCCGGCATGTTGTACTGGGCAAGCATCATCGGCGCCATGGCCTTGATCATCTGCGCCAGCTGGTCGCCGGTCGTGCCCTGCTTCTTGGCGGCAACGTCGAGTGCCTTCGTGGTGATGCCGTCGTCGTCGAAACGGATTTCCGCGCTGTTGAAGCTCAGCTGCTGGATCAGGCCGAGCATGGCGAGGCCTGCTGCCTGCTGTGCCTGTTCGTCATGCGCGTTTTCCTGCGCCTTCTTCGCTGCTTCCTGAACGGAGCGCATGAAATCGAGCGTGTAGCCCGACAGGCTGAATGCCATGTTCAGGCGGCCGATATTGTCAAAGTCGAACGCATATTCATCGGTCGCCAGCGTGCCCGAAGTCAAATCCCAGCTGCCGGTCATGCTGATATTGCCGTCGATTTCGTTGATGCCCAGCTCATCGATGGTCTTGCGTGCCTCGGCATCCTCGACCGTGCTGAGGTCGCCCTTGATATCGGCAACCTGAACGTCGAACTTCAGCGACTTCTTGTCGTTTGCGACTTCGCTGGTCATCTTGGAAGAACCGATCGATGCCACGCTCTTGCCGTCGACCTTGATCTCGATGGTGCCGGCAGTGGCCTCGCCGTAGAACAGCACGGCATCGGTGGTGTCGCCGGCCGAGCTTGCGGGAATGCGCATGTCGGAGATCGAAAGATCAGAGGCGGTCGCGGCGAACTTGTCGTCCGTGATGTTGATGTCTTCGAAAGACACGGTCTCGATCTTGTATGCGCCGGCATCTTCCTCGACGCCTTCCAGTTCGATGGTGCCGAGCGGCACGCTGCCCTGACCGTTGCCGGCTTCAAAGCGGCTGTCGGCAAGCGTTACATCCGATCCGTCGACGGTGATCGAGCCGGCGATGATGCCCATGCCGTCCTGGAAGTTCAGGGCGGTGTTGAGCTTCTTGACGAGATCGTTCCCGTCCAGCGCCAGAGCAGGGGTGGTAAAAGCAAACAGGGCAGTTCCGGCCGCAAACAACTTGGGCGAGGCAGTGTAACGCATGAACAATCTCCTCAGGAGGCAGGTATCTGCCTGAAATAACAATGGCATTTATAGACTGCGCCAATAAAACGCTGCGTGCTCTCTGTGAAGTCTATCTGGACCTTTTTGTGGCGAGGCTTAACAAGTGATGACTGAAGGGTGAGGTTCTCCACAGTCTGATTCGGTCGCTTTGTTGCCGGGAATCGGGCTTTCCGCTAGTCAAACGCCATGGGAAAAAGTCTGACTCCGCCGCCAGAAGATGGCGACGACCACATTCTGCCGGTCGACCTTAAGGCGGCGCTGGAAGAGCGCTACCTTGCTTATGCGTTGTCGACCATCATGCACCGCGCCCTGCCGGACGTCCGCGACGGCCTGAAACCCGTGCATCGCCGCATCATCCACGCGATGAGCGAAATGGGCATCCGGCCGAACTCGGCCTTCAAGAAATGCGCCCGTATCGTCGGTGACGTCATCGGTAAGTTCCATCCGCATGGCGACCAGTCGGTCTACGATGCGCTGGTGCGTCTGGCGCAGGATTTTTCGCAGCGTTACCCGATCGTCGATGGCCAGGGCAATTTCGGCAATATCGATGGCGATGGCGCCGCCGCCTACCGTTACACCGAAGCGCGCATGACCGAGGTCGCGGCGCTGCTTCTCGAAGGCATCGATCAGGACTCGGTCGATTTCCGCCCGACCTATAACGAGGAAGACAGCGAGCCGGTCGTCATGCCCGGCGCCTTCCCGAACCTGCTCGCTAACGGTTCGTCCGGCATCGCCGTCGGCATGGCGACGTCCATTCCGCCGCATAACGCGCACGAACTCTGCGACGCGGCGCTGCATCTGATCAAGCATCCGGATGCGACGGTCGAAAAGCTGGTCGAATTCATTCCCGGCCCCGACCTGCCAACCGGCGGCATCATCATCGACAGCCGTGAATCGATCACCGAATCCTATCGCACCGGTCGCGGCGGTTTTCGTGTTCGCGCAAAATGGGAGACGGAAGATCTCGGTCGCGGCGGTTACCAGATCATCGTCACCGAAATTCCCTATCAGGTGCAGAAGTCTCGCCTGATCGAAAAGATCGCCGAACTGCTGATCGCGCGCAAGCTGCCGCTGTTGGAAGACGTGCGCGACGAGTCGGCCGAAGACGTCCGCGTCGTGCTGGTGCCCAAAAACCGCACCGTCGATGCGACGCTGCTGATGGAATCGCTGTTCAAGCTGACGGATCTGGAAAACCGGTTTCCGCTCAACATGAACGTCTTGTCCATGGGCAAGGTGCCCCGGGTCATGGCGCTCAACGAAGTGCTCACCGAATGGCTGGCGCACCGCAAGGAAGTGCTGGTTCGCCGCTCGAATTTCCGCCTGGCCGCTATCGAACGCCGGTTGGAACTGCTCGGCGGTTTCCTGATCGCCTACCTCAATATCGATGAGGTGATCCGCATCATCCGCGAGGAGGATGAACCGAAACAGGCGATGATCGCCCGCTTCGGGCTCACCGACATCCAGGCAGAAGCTATCCTCAACATGCGCCTGCGCTCCTTGCGCAAGCTGGAAGAGTTCGAAATCCGCAAGGAATTCGATGAGCTTACGGCCGAGAAGGCCGCTCTCGAAGGACTGCTGGCATCGGATGAAAAGCAGTGGAAGGTTGTTGAGGCCGAAATCCAGGAAGTGCGCAAGGCCTTTGCCAAGGGCAAGGGCAAGCCTTTCGCGCGCATGACGCAGTTTGCCGATGCGCCGGAAGCCGATCTGGAAGCCATTCAGCAGGCGATGATCGAAAAGGAACCGGTCACCGTCGTCATCTCGAAGAAGGGCTGGATCCGCGCGCTCAAGGGCCACATCGCCGATACCTCAACGCTTACCTTCAAGGAAGGCGACGGGTTCAGCCTGGCATTCCCGGCCCAGACGACAGACAAGCTGCTGCTCATCACCACCGGCGGCAAGGTTTATACGCTCGGCGCCGACAAGCTGCCGGGCGGCCGCGGCCATGGCGAGCCGATCCGCATCATGGTCGATATGGAAAACGATCAGGATGTCCTGACCGCCTTCGTTTACGATTCGACGCGAAAGCACATTCTCGCCTCGACGGCTGGCAACGGCTTTGTCGTCGCGGAAAGCGAAATGATCGCCAATACCCGCAAGGGCAAGCAGATCATGAATGTCGGCATGCCGGATGAAACCAAGCTGGTCATCCCGGTCTCGGGTGATCATGTCGCCGTCGTTGGTGAAAACCGCAAGATGCTGGTCTTCCCGCTGGCGCAGTTGCCGGAAATGACGCGCGGCAAGGGCGTTCGCCTACAGCGCTACAAGGATGGCGGCATTTCCGACATCAAGTGTTTTGCCATCGAAACGGGCCTGACCTGGGAAGACAGCGCCGGCCGTCAGTTCACCAAGACCAAGGATGAGCTGATCGAATGGAGCGGCGACCGCGCTTCGGCTGGCCGCACCGTCCCGAAGGGCTTTCCGCGCAGTGGGAAGTTTGCGGGGTAATTGACGGCCCGGCTTCAGTTATCATACTCCAGCCGGACTTTCATTTGTTCACGGGGGAGCCATCGCTATGGTGGAATCTGTCACGTTCAAGAATGTACAAATCGTTGATGGCGCTCTCAACGCGACCTACAGCCTTTTCCAAGCTACGGCCGAGGAATTCGACGTGGTGTTTCCTCAGCCTGGTCAGGACATGGAAATCGTCGAGGACTTTCTGAGCAGAGCCGGGCAGGCAGTTGCTGCGGATTTTGTTGACGAAAATTTGGATGCGTCCGATATTGAAGCGCGACGCTCAAGGTATTCACGGGACGCTTTTTTACGATTTTTCGGAGCGTCGGGAGTTTATGCCATCCACGAAGCTTGAGGTTGACTGAGATCCGGCATCCCTGAACGCCGCTCAACGTATTCTGTTCGCGACAAGCAAATAACTGAATTCAATCTTGCGGCGCTTTGGGGCGACTTTCAGCTATCGGCCAGCTTTGCCGAAACGCCATGATACTTCCGCATGAAAATCCTTGCGGCAGCAAGCTGCTCTTCCATCTCGCCATCGGGTGTGGTCTTCACTTCGAAAACCTCGATGCCGGTTTTGTCGGCGCGCAATTCAAGCGACTGGTCTGCCACCCAGCCGAGAAGCTCCATGGCCTCCTTGGGAACAACGAGACAATAATCCTCACCGATTCTGCGGATGTTGATGGTGGCTTTCATCGCCCAACCTCAAAAGATTGAAAGCGTCAATCGTAGCTGGTTGCGTGCTGAAAGCTATCGGTGATTTTGAGGGGCCTTAACCCTCATCCTCACCCGTATACAATTCCCAGCCGCGCGCCGTCAGGTGCTCCTGCGGCTGGTAACGCGTCTTGTACCCCATCTTCGCCGACCCCTTCACCCAATAGCCAAGGTAGACATGCGGCAGGCCGAGTGCGCGGGTGCGGTTGATGTGGTCTAATATCATGAACGTCCCGAAGGAGCGCTTTTCCAGTTCCGGATTGAAGAACGAATAGACCATCGAAAGCCCGTCGCTCATCATGTCCGTCAGTGCCACGCCGACGAGTTCGCCTTTTGCGGCACCTATGCCGGAGCCTTCCACGCGGCGCCGGTATTCGATGACGCGGGTGTTCACATGCGTGTCTTCCACCATAATCGCATAATCGAGCGCAGACATGTCGGACATGCCGCCGCGCTGGTGGCGGCTGTCGAGATAGGTGCGAAACAGCGAAAACTGTTCGGTGGAAGGCTGGGCGGGATAAATATCGGCGGTGATGTCGCTATTGGCGTTCAACACGCGGCGCATCGTGCGGCTGGGCTCGAACTGATCGACAAGAATGCGCACGGAGACACAGGCGCGGCAGGCCTCGCAGGCCGGGCGGTAGGCGATGTTCTGGGAACGGCGAAAACCGCCCTGGGTGAGGAGATCGTTCATCTCCGCCGCGCGCGGGCCGACCAGATGGGTAAAGACCTTGCGCTCGTATTCGCCCGGTAGGTAGGGACACGCTGCCGGTGCCGTCAGATAAAACTGCGGTGATGGCGAAATCTGCGAGTTCATCCCGGGTTGGTGCCTTGCTTTCGACGACTGTGTGTTGCGACAATTTCCATTAGCATGACCTAAGTTCGCAAAACGTCAACATGCGGGCAAAGCTGCCCGCATGGCCGGTCATGAAATATTTTTCATTGCGCCCGTCAGACTTAGCTGGAACGGGCGACGACTGTGCCGAGCAGAAAGTCGTGCACCAGGCGCGAACGGTCGGTAAACAGGCCGGCCAGCAGAATCAGCGGTGTGAGCACCGAATTGATCAGCCAGAACAGCACGGTGTGCACCATGGCCGTCAGGAAATCCATGCGCCGGCCATCGATGCGCAGCATGGTAATGCCGGCGGCGCGCATGCCCGGCGAGGCTTGGGCCGGACCACCCAGAGTCATGCCGAAATAAAGAAGCGCGACGATCACGAAGAGGGCAGGGTAGAGCATGAAGCCGAGGCCCAGCGTCAGTACACCCAGAAAGAACACGATGATCGCTGCCGGAATGCAAAGGAGCAGCACGATCAGGTAATCGACGATAAAAGCGAAGGAGCGCCGCATCAGCACGCCGCTATAGGCGCGCCAGTCTTGCGGTGCGACGACTGCGGGGTTGGGCTCGAGGCTCATGGTCTTGTTTTCTCCTTGTCCCGGTATTGGGACGATACCCATTCAATATGGTGGAGAAATCCGGCGGCACAAGGCCGCCGGCGGATGTGTCATCATGTGGGGCCGCGCTCAGCCCTTGGCGAGCTTGCGTGCCACATCGACGGCAAAGTAGGTGAGAATGCCATCGCAACCGGCGCGCTTGAAACAGAGCAGGGTCTCCATCATCACCCGCTCTTCATCCACCCAACCCTGCATGGCGGCGGCCTTGATCTGCGAATATTCGCCGGACACCTGATACGCGTAGGTCGGAAGCCCGAACGCTTCCTTCACGCGCCAACAGATGTCGAGGTAGGGCAGGCCCGGCTTGACCATCAGCATGTCGGCGCCCTCTTCCACGTCGAGAGCGGCATCGCGCAATGCCTCGGTGCCGTTGGCAGGCGAAATGTAATAGGCGTTCTTGTCGCCCTTCAACAGCCCGCCGGTATTGATGGCCTCGCGGTAGGGGCCGTAAAAGCCCGACGAGAATTTCGTCGCATAAGACATGATGCCGACATCCTGATGCCCGGCAGCATCCAGCCCGCGGCGGATGGCGCCAATGCGGCCATCCATCATTTCGGACGGCGAGATGATGTCGGCCCCGGCATCGGCCTGCAGCACCGCCGCCTTCACCACCTGGTCGACGGTTTCGTCATTGACGATGATGCCATCGCGCAGGATGCCGTCATGGCCATGGCTGGTAAACGGATCGAGCGCCACGTCGCTGATCACGCCGATATTGGAAACCGACTTCTTCACCGCGCTGGTAAAGCGATTGATCAGATTGTTGGGGTCGAGAATGCCGGAGCCGGTGGCATCGCGCAGGTCCATCTCGATATCGGGGAAGGGGGCAACTGCCGGAATGCCGAGATCGGCCGCTTCCTTCACCGCTTCCACGGCCTTGTCCACGCTGAGCCTGAAAACCCCGGGCATGGCCTTGATCGGATCGACGATGTTTGTCCCGGGAACGATGAAGATCGGCCAGATCAGGTCGTCCACGGTTACGCGGTTTTCCTGAACCATTCTGCGCGTCCAGTCGGCCTTGCGGTTGCGCCGCATGCGGCGGTGTCCGGTGATCTCGTCCACCAGGTGCGTTTTGTCGGACATGGTATGCCTCTGTCACTCTTCCTTATAATGATGCCGATGCAATACCACGCGACCTGCGTTTTGCGAATTGATCTGACACCGCATCTTGTATGCGCTGAGGTCATAGGCAGGCGCCTCTGGCGATCCTCGTCAACCGCCGTTATCGTCCGCCCTATGGAACCTGATTCTCTCAATCGCCCCAAACGCTCGCTGACACAGCTTCTTTATGTCGTCTTCCTGCGTCTGGTTGCCGTTTCGTGTTTCTGGTTCGGCCTGCAATACTGGGGCATGATCACGGGTTACAGTTTTGGCGGGCGTGGCCGGTTCGATCTTTTGAGCTTTCCATGGCGCGCTGCGGCCTCCACGCTTGCCGTTCTGTTTCCTGTCGCCTCGCTCGGTCTTTGGCTCGCCGTTTCCTGGGGACCGGTTTTGTGGGCGCTTACCGCCGGTACGCAGATCCTGATGTATCAAGTCTGGCCGGAAATCTTCGGACACAGCCTTCTCATCACCCTCATGCACGGGCTCGTCACCGCCATTTATGTGCTCTTTCGCGTCGCGATTTACCTCGAAGACCGCAAAAATGCCGAGCGGGTAACGGTTGATTAACCAGCTTTACCAAGCAATTTTCGTTAAAACTTGAGCGATTTTTTCGGCTAAATGCCTGAAAAATATAGGGCTGATTTGCTTAACGCGAGCGTCGCCCCACAGGCGCCACAATGGGGAAAGGCGCGTTTACCGGCTGTTAGCCGTGTGTTTTAAGTCGAATTTTATGCGCATTCGATAGTGTCTCTCACAAGGCGGGAACAAACAAACACACCGCCAAACAAAACAGTGAGGCAAAAAATGTTGAACGCAAAAGTTAAGCCGCAGGTCGCAGCCGTCGCAAACCCGCAGGAAGACTCCATCCGTGGTCTCTACATGGAATCCCTGCATCTGGTCGAGCGCCTTCACCGTCGCCTTCTCGATGTCATCAAGGACGAGTTCGACCGTCAGGGTCGTGATGACGTCAACGCCGTCCAGGCACTTCTCCTGTTCAACATCGGCAATTCCGAACTGACCGCCGGCGAGCTGCGCTCGCGTGGTTATTACCTCGGCTCCAACGTTTCTTACAACGTCAAGAAGCTGGTAGACCTCGGCTTCATCAACCACCAGCGTTCGCGCATCGACCGTCGCTCGGTTCGCATCAGCCTGACCAAGGAAGGCCAGGAAATCGCTGAAACGGTTGCCAAGCTTTACGATCGCCACATCGGCTCGATCGAAAAGGTCGGCGGCATCGGCGAAGGCGAATTCAGCCAGATGAACAAGCTGCTGCAGCGCCTCGACCGCTTCTGGAACGATAGCATCGCGTATCGGATGTAATCGGTTTCCCTTCTCGGGAAAGCCAGCCAAAGCTCTGCGCGGCCAGGCCCATCCACGGGCCGGCCACCGGCAACAACAACAAAACACCTCCAGAAGCGATCAATACCGGATGCGTCCCTGCGCTTCCGGTTTTTCGCGTGATCGATATTTACTTCGGTATTTTCAAAGTGCCGTTGTAGATGCCTTGGAAGTGCTGCCTGGTCATCCGCAAGGTCCCGCGTTCGAATACCGCGTCCTTCGGCGATACCGCCTGTTTGCCTGTGAATGGCCCGAAGGCGGCGCGCGGCAATTGCCAGAGCGCAGGATTGCCGAGCCGCAGGCGCTGTCGATTGAAGGCCGCGACACCCTGGTCGAAAATCATGGCCTGCTGCTTGGTAAAGCCCAGCCGGTTCGACGTGTAAAAGCCCGCCCGCCAGCGTTCGGCGATCTCCTTGCACATGTCGAAGAATTCGAGGTTCGAAGCCACGTAATCGGCGGCGGTGGGATAGAGATCGCTGCCCGAAAGCGCCTCGATGATGATCCATGAGGCGGTTGCCATTTCGCAGGTCGGCTGCCGCACGATCCAGTGCAGCACGTCCGTCCCGGCTTCCCAATCCCATGTGAGTGCCGTTTCGTGCCAGAAATCGGGGTCGCTGCCGCGCTTTTCCAGCCAGCCGACCACCTGGTCGTCGGCGCATATTCTGGAGTTGTCGTAATAGATGTCCAGAAAATCAAAGAAGTTCTTGGATTCTTCGCTGCTTGCAAAGCTCATCGAAATGCTTGGTCCATAATCATCTACAGTTAAGGCGCAGAAATACGAGCGCCGCAATAATTTAGAATTAGGACCGAACTTAAAAATTGAGTTATTATCAAGACGGGATTTGGTTCATTCTGCGACATCACTTGTCAGATAGTCTGTCAGTTTTCGGGCGTGTACCGGCAATGCCGCAAAGCTGCGGGCGCAGATCAGCAAATGCCGCATCGCCCAAGGGTCCGACAATGCGATAATCGCAAGCTTCATGTCATCGCAATATTTCTGAGCGTATAGTTCCGGCACGATTGCCAGGCCGACGCCGCTGCCGACCATCGAACAGATGTCTTCGAAACTGTCGAGCCGGATGCGCAGCTTGAAAGGTTTGCCTTCACGCGCCGCCTGGATGGCCAGATGTCCTTGCAGGGCGCTATCGGCGGGAAGGCCGACGAACGGCTCGTCGAGAATGTCACGAAGAGCGACCGATTGTCGTTCCGTCAGCGCATGCCCTTGCGGGGCGATCAGCACGAGGCGATCCACCTCGAAAGGCCTTGTCTCGAGTGAGCCGGTATCGGTCGTATCGGCAGCAATCCCGAGATCGGCGATGCCGGCGGCCACGGCCGCCACGACATCCACGCTCTGCCGCTCCTCGAGGTCTATATCGATGGCCGGATGATCGACAAGAAAACGCCGCAGCGCGCCGGGCAGATAGGCCATTGCGGCGCGACCGGAGAGAACGCGGATATGCCCGCGCAGGCCGCGCGCATAAAGCTGCAGGTCGCCACGCATCTGTTCCATCTGCCCAAGCACGATGCCGGCATGGTGGGCGAGCGCCTCGCCGGGCGGGGTCGGCCGCACACCGCGTGGACCGCGATCAAGCAGGGAAACGCCGCTGGTCTCTTCCATGCCGCGAATGCGCGCACTGGCGGAAGCGAGCGCCATGCCGGAACGGTCAGCCCCTTGCGTAATGCTCTCTGCCTCGACCACATGCAGAAAAAGCCGCAAATCCGTCAGATCGAAACGCATCGTCCTCTCCTGTCAATCACGCAGATCGCCACCCTTCGGATTATCCGAAGGGTAACGTTGTATCTTCCGCATTGTGGGATGTCGCGTATCGCGGACAATGGCATCATGTTTTTCTGAAAGGAACGATCATGGACGCCTCGGAAGGCCTTTTGCGCGGCATTGCCTGGAGACTGGCGTTTCTGGTCCTGCTGGTTTTCGTGGCCCGCAATGTACCCGATAATCGAGCGCCCATGGTGGCAGATGCGGGCCAGACCGTTGCCTCCACCGATCATATCGCGGGTCGCTGATCGTTATCGTTTCAGCCGCTTCACACAGTCGAGAATATCCGTCTCGCAGATGGGAATGTCCTTGCGTACGGCCGGATCTTCCAGCCACCGCCTATAGGCGCCGCGGATCTCGACATCCTTGTAATGAAAAATCTTTGCCTTTTTGTCGCTGCGGCTTTTTTCCAGCGCCTGCGGTGTTACCGCCATATGGAAGGCAAGCTGCTTGTAGCGCCAGGGCTCCGATCCCTTCTTGTGCTCGAAAACCCGGACATGAAGGTAGGGGTCGTCGGAATGCTCGGGCAGAAGCTTGTAGACCGCCGCCCAGCGCACGGTGGTACCGGTTACGGCAAGAATGACGTTTTCCTGCCGCATCTCCTGCGCCTGGGCGGGCAACGCGCCAGGCAGCAAAATCGCGGCGAGAGCCGCGGCCGACCTCATCAATCCCAGTGCGCTCATCGTTCCCGCTCCATCTTCCCGCCCTCATTCCCGGTGCCGTTGATATGGCGGGAACGGCGGCTATATCAACAGCCATGTCGTCGGCGTGAAGGCCAAATTCCGGCTATCCGCCTCCACCGAGGTTTTGCGCCGCCGACAGCAAGGCTCCGGATTAAGGAGCCGAAAGCGTCCACTCTGGGAGGAAACCGGAATGCCTGCTCCAAGAAATTTCGTTCGCCGCATGCTGCTCGAAACGGTCCGCATTGCCCCTGCTTTCGCCGCCATCACGCTGTTTGCCGGCCCGCACAATGCCGCAGCCGAGGAAACCTATCCGCATGCAAAGGAGCCGATCGGCACGGTGGAGCAGATTTATGATGGCGCGCTGACGCCCGATCTTGCCGTCAGCACCTTCCGCAATATCGACCGGCTGTTTCCGACGCGTACCATCAAGGCCGGCGGCAAGGCATCGGACCTGCCGAAATCCGACAGCCAACTCGGCAAGGTCAGCGCCGAAGTGGATGACGAGACGTATGATCTCTTCGACTATCTCGCCCTCAACCAGGTGAGCGGCCTGATCGTGCTGAAGGATGGCAAGGTCGTTTACGAGACCTACCAGCGGGGCAACACACCAAAAACGCGGTGGATGTCCATGTCGGTCGCAAAGTCGATTTCCTCCACTCTGGTCGGTGCGGCGGTCAAGGATGGGCTCATCAAGAGCCTCGACGATAATGTCGTGACCTACGTGCCGCGGCTCAACGGCACGGCCTATGATGACGTCAGCGTGCGCGATGTGCTGATGATGTCGTCCGGCGTCAAATGGAATGAAAAATATACCGATCCGGCCTCTGATCGCCGTGCGCTTCTGAAGGCGCAGATCGCCCAGAAGGCGGGTGGCGCCATGGATGTGATGGCCAAGCTGCCGCGCGCCGCCGATCCCGGAACGGTCAACAACTACAGCACCGGCGAAACCCAGGTTCTCGCTGAAATCCTGCATGGTGCCATCAAGAGGCCGCTGGCCGAATACCTGTCGGAAAAAATCTGGACGCCTTATGGCATGGAGGCCGATGCCAAATGGTGGCTGGAATCGCCCGACGGTATCGAGATCGGCGGCAGCGGTTTGAGTGCCACGCTGAGGGACTTTGCCCGTTTCGGCCAGTTCGTGCTGGAGGACGGCAAGGCGGGCGGCAAAGCGGTTTTGCCTGATGGCTGGGTGAAAGAGGCCAGTACACCGAAAACGCTGAAGGGCGGCGAGGCGCTGGAATACGGTTACATGTGGTGGACCGGCTGGACCGATGCCGCCAAGAAGGACGGCGCCTTCAGCGCGGTCGGTATTCAGGGGCAGTATGTCTACATCAACCCCGCCCACAATGTGGTGATTGCCCAGACGGCCGCTGAGCCCAAGCCGACCGACAAGGAAGCCATCGATCCCATGGCGTTTTTCGATGCGATCGTTGCCGCCGTGAAGTAGGGAGCGCCAGGCTTGCTTCGGATATGACGCAGCCACTTTTGCTTCTCCCCGGCTTGACGGGGAGAAGCGTGCAATCGATCACAACACCTGAAAACTCTTGCAGACCGCACCATCGGCCAGCCGATAGGTTCTGAACCCCATCTTCTCGTAATAGGCCTGCCCTTCGGCATTTTTCTCGCCGATAAAGGCTTCGATCTTTTCGAGGCCTGCCTTGGCGGCAGCCTGTTTCGTCACCTCGAACAGGTGCCGTCCGATACCGCGTCGGGCAGCCAGTGGCGAAACATGGGTTCCGATAATGCCCCAGCCGACCGGCGTCCCGTAACGGTTGCCTGCGCGGGCAAAAATCAGCGATTGAAGTCCGAGCACCGAGCCATCGTTGTCCACTGCCAGCGAACAGCGAATGCCGTCCGGGTTGGAGATGTAGTGCGAAAGCACAAAAGCCTCGTCGGCGGGGGAGGTGCGTTTGCCCGCCTGAACGAGCAATTGCAGCATGACGCTTATCGCGGGCGCATCGTTTTCCATCGCGGTTCTGATCGTCATGCCGTCACTGTCTGCCGATCCGATGGCGCTGGTCAAGCGGCAGAACCGGCCGGATTTTCACTCCGGCCGGCCAAAGGTCGTAAAGCCTGTTTATTGCAACGGCACTTTTGCAGCCTCGATCACCTGTGCCCATCGGGTCGTTTCGTCGGCAATGAACGTCTTGAATTCGGCTGAAGTATTGCCGACCGGCGTTGCGCCCATGCCCTTTATCTTTGCCGCCATTTCCGGATCGGCCATGATTGCCTGCACTTCCTTGCTCAGCTTCTCGACGATCTCCGGCGGCGTATCGGCCGGAGCAAACAGGCCGTGCCAGGAGGTTGCCTCGAAGCCGGGAATGGTTTCGGCCATGGTCGGCACGTCGGCCAGAAGCTCGGCCTTTTCGAGACTGGTAACGGCGAGTGCCCGCACCTTGCCGGCCTTCACCTGCTGGGCTGCGGTCGGAATGTTGTCGAACATCATGTCCACATGGCCTGCCACCACATCCATGATCGCCTGGCTCGACCCCTTGTAGGGCACATGGTTCATCTTCACATCCGCCTTGGTGGAAAGAAGCTCACCGGCAAGATGGATGGATGTGCCGCTGCCGGATGAGGCATAACTGATCTCGCCCGGTTTGGTTTTCAGAAACGCGATCAGTTCCGGCACCGTTTTGGCGGTGATGCGATCGGGGTTCACCACCAGCACGTTCGGCAGCGTGGCGATCAGCGAAATCGGCGCAAAGCCTTTTTCCCTGTCATAGGGCAGTTCCTTGTAGAGCGTCTGGTTGATGGCGTTGGAACTGACCGTGCCCATGCTGATCGTATAACCGTCCGGTTCGGCGCGGGCGAGTTCCCCAAGGCCGATATTGCCACCGGCGCCCGGCTTGTTTTCCACGATGAAGCGTTGCCCCAGTCGCTGGTCCAGCCGCTCGCCGACCAGACGTGCAAACGCATCGGTATTGCCGCCCGCTGCAAACGGCACGATGATCGTCACCGTCTTCGATGGGTAATCCTGCGCACTGGCGAAGCCGGCGAATACCGTCGCGACCGTCGCCAGCATGAAAACACGCGAAAATTTCATGAAACATCCTCCCAGTTGATGGTCATGGCCAACGTCTGCCCCTCAAGCTCCTCCTCGAAAGCGCTGACGCAAGATCACTGTCTGCGAGATTGTCTGACAATGCAAGCATGAGTCATATTATCTCGTCGTGACCACTCTCAGGTGTGGATGCCTTTCTTTGCGGATTGAGATCGGCTGCGGGCAAAACTATCACTCACTCTGCGGTCCGGTGGAGCGCCGCGAATTGTCCTCACCTGCGGAAGCCGAAAATCATGCCGTCACCATCATCTGCGCCGATTGGGCGACTGTCGCGCTCGCTTGTATCGGCATTGGCAGTTGTTTCGATAGTTGCTGTTTCCGCGTTTCCTGCGAGCGGACAGACATCTGAAGGGCAGGGGCTTGAGGCGGGGCCGGCGACCTGCGTCGCCATGTTCACGGTCATGGCCTACGCCTATGCGGACGACGATTTGAAGGAGCAGCAGCTGGAAGAGAAAAAGGCGCTGGCCAAGGCTGCCATCCAGCCGCAGCCGGCCGCCGTTTCCGCCGAGGAACCGCTTTCCGAAGCCCAATCCGCCGACACACCGCCCGTCGAAACAAAGTCTCAGGAAGAGCGCATCCAGAACATCATGGATGTGCTGACGGAAATGATGCTCAACCAGCCGGCGCAGGCGGAAGTCATCGCAAAGGAATGCTTTCGCCAATACCCGCCGGCTATCGATTTGAACTGACCCGCCGCCATCGCTGCACTGCAGCAAATCTGTGTCGGTACGGTCACGTCTCAACACGCCCGCGTGAGTGCGAGTTTTGCTGACACGAATCGGCCATATTGCTATGGGACCGGCAAATACACATGGCCCGTATTGCGTCCGTTTTTCCCGCGCTCGATTGCTGCGGCAGACGCAACGATTTTTAACCATATCCGTTTAGGCATGTCGCGTTATGCCGATGGATGAGATGGACAGGAAAATGTCGAAGAAGATTGGATCTGAACTGATTTCCCGCCGCACGATGCTGCGCACGGCGGTTTCGGCCGGTGCGGCGGCGCTTGCAGCGCCTGCGCTTGCGCAAACGGCGATCGATGATCTGATCAATGCGCCGCGCCGCGGCGGCTGGGACGACCAGTTCGATGCGCGCTCTTCCTCCAGCGCAAGCGTCAGCACCAACAACCCGGTTCTCGGTCCTGCCGGCCCGGCGAATATCCAGACCGCCATCATGGAATATCAGGGCATCGTCCAGAACGGCGGCTGGCCTGAAGTCAATTCCGGCCAGACCCTGCGTCTCGGTGTCAACGATCCGGCCGTGCAGCAGTTGCGCCAGCGCCTGATGATCTCCGGCGACCTTTCGCGTCAGGCAGGTATCTCGTCGGCGTTCGACAGCTATGTCGATGGCGCGGTCAAGCGTTTCCAGTCCCGTCACGGCCTGCCGGCAGATGGCGTGCTCGGCGAGTTTTCGGTCAAGGCGCTCAACATCCCGGCGCAAACGCGTCTGGGTCAGCTCGAAACCAATCTCGTCCGCCTGCAGGCGATGTCGGGCGATCTCGGTTCGCGGTACATGATGGTCAATATTCCGGGCGCTTATGTGGAAGCGGTGGAAAATGACCGTGTCGCCTCGCGTCACACGGCTGTTGTCGGTCGTATCGATCGCCCGACCCATGTCATCAATTCCAAAGTCTATGAGGTCATCCTCAACCCTTACTGGACTGCGCCGCGTTCGATCATCGTCAAGGATATCGTACCGCTTATGCGCAAGGATCCGACCTACCTGGCGCGCAATCAGATCCGCCTGTTCGATGGCCGCGGTCAGGAAGTCGCACCCGAGACGGTTGACTGGCATGCGGAAAAGGCTCCGAACCTGATGTTCCGTCAGGATCCGGGCAAGATCAACGCCATGGCGTCCACCAAGATCAACTTCCACAACCCGAACAACGAATACATGCACGACACGCCCCAGCAGGGGCTGTTCAACAAGCTGATCCGTTTCGAATCCTCGGGCTGCATGCGTATCCAGAACGTTCGCGATCTCAACGTCTGGCTGCTGAAGGGTACGCCCGGCTGGACGCGTCAGGAGATGGAGCGCGTTATCGCCGCCCGCCAGAACACGCCGATCAAGCTGGCGCAGGAAGTGCCGGTCTATATCGTCTACATCACCGCGTGGTCCGCCAAGGACCGCGTCGTGCAGTTCCGCGACGATATCTACCAGCAGGACGGCAATCAGGAACTGGCATTGCAGACCACGACCGGCGTCGAACAGCGCCAGGGCTCGCTCAGCGAAAGCGATATGCTGCCGCAATAAGTCCCGGCCGATACCGGCCGACATCATGCGCCCTTCCGCTCACGCGGGAGGGCGTTTTGGTTTTTGTCATTTGTGACGGCAAGGATATGGGCAATCTGCGCGCCTTCAGGCCTGCAAATGTCGTTCACCGTATTGCCCTGATCCCATCGGACGGCTAATACGCCTGACATCGCTTGCCCACCCCTTCGAGGAGCTTCGCATATGTCGACGACTGACGTTTTCTTCTCCCGCCCGCTGGCCGAAACCGACCCGGAAATCTTTGGCGCCATCGGCAAGGAACTCGGTCGCCAGCGCCACGAGATCGAACTGATCGCCTCCGAAAACATCGTCTCGCGCGCCGTGCTCGAAGCCCAGGGCTCGATCATGACCAACAAGTATGCGGAAGGTTATCCGGGCAAGCGTTATTACGGCGGCTGCCAGTTCGTCGATATCGCCGAAGAACTTGCCATCGAGCGCGCCAAGAAGCTGTTCGGCGTCAATTTCGCCAACGTTCAGCCGAACTCGGGTAGCCAGATGAACCAGGCCGTGTTCCTGGCGCTCTTGCAGCCGGGCGACACGTTCATGGGCCTCGACCTCAATTCGGGTGGTCACCTGACCCACGGCTCGCCGGTCAACATGTCCGGCAAGTGGTTCAACGTCGTGTCCTACGGCGTACGCGAAGGCGACAACCTTCTCGACATGGATGCCGTTGCCGAAAAGGCCCGCACCCACAAGCCGAAGCTGATCATCGCCGGCGGCACCGCCTATTCCCGCATCTGGGACTGGAAGCGTTTCCGCGAGATCGCCGATGAAGTCGGTGCATACCTTATGGTCGATATGGCTCACATTGCCGGTCTCGTTGCCGGTGGCCAGCACCCGTCGCCGTTCCCGCATTGCCACGTTGCCACCACCACGACCCACAAGTCGCTGCGCGGCCCGCGCGGTGGCGTGATCCTGACGAACGACGAGGATCTGGCGAAGAAGTTCAATTCGGCCGTATTCCCCGGCCTGCAGGGCGGCCCGCTCATGCACATCATCGCCGCCAAGGCCGTTGCCTTCGGTGAAGCTTTGCAGCCCGATTTCAAGGATTACGCAGCCCAGATCGTCAAAAACGCCAAGGCGCTTTCGGAAACGCTGGTGGCCGGCGGCCTGGATATCGTTTCGGGCGGCACCGACAATCACCTGATGCTGGTCGATCTGCGCAAGAAGAACGCCACCGGCAAGCGCGCCGAGGCGGCCCTCGGTCGCGGTTACATCACCTGCAACAAGAACGGCATCCCGTTCGATCCCGAAAAGCCCTTCGTCACCTCGGGTGTCCGCCTCGGCACGCCGGCCGGCACGACGCGCGGTTTCAAGGAAGCCGAATTCAAGGAAATCGGCAATCTCATCGTCGAGCTTCTGGATGGCCTGAAGGCCGCCAATTCCGACGAGGGCAATGCCACGGTCGAGGCGGGCGTTCGCGAAAAGGTCATGAACCTGACCGAACGTTTCCCCATGTACCCGTACATGTAATTTTTGAGGACTGATCGCGAATGCGCTGCCCCTATTGCGGATCCGAAGACACGCAGGTGAAGGATAGCCGCCCGGCGGAGGATGCAACATCCATCCGCCGGCGTCGCATCTGCCCGGATTGCGGCGGACGTTTCACCACGTTCGAACGCGTGCAGCTGCGCGAGCTTCTGGTCGTCAAGAAAACCGGCCGCAAGGCTCCCTTCGACCGCAACAAGCTGGTGCGGTCGTTCCAGATTGCGCTGCGCAAGCGCCCGGTCGATCCGGATCGTATCGAACGCGCAGTCTCCGGCATCGTCCGGCGCCTCGAAAGCTCGGGCGAGAGCGAAATCTCGTCCGAGGAAATCGGCCTGCAGGTTCTCGAAGCCCTGAAAAGCCTCGATGACGTTGCCTTCGTGCGTTACGCCTCGGTCTATCGCGATTTCTCCCATGCGGAGGATTTCGAAAAGGTCATCGCCGAGATCAATGCCAAGATCGGCCGCGACAGCGTCGTGGATCCCTGATCGTGACGGCCGAAGCGAACAGCCAGGCCGAAGGTTCATCGGCCGATGATCGCCGCTTCATGGCGGAGGCCATCCGTTTGTCCCGCCTGCATACCGGCCTCACGGATACCAATCCGGCCGTCGGCTGCGTCCTTGTGCGGGATGGCGAGATCGTCGGCTCCGCCGTCACCGCCCTTGGCGGCCGCCCGCATGCGGAAACGCAGGCAATCGCCAAGGCTGGCGAAAAAGCGCGGGGCGCAACCGCTTACGTCACGCTCGAACCTTGCGCCCACTGGGGTCGCACGCCGCCCTGCGCCAATGCTCTGGTGGATGCCGGCGTGGCCCGCGTGGTGATTGCCGTTGCCGATCCCGATCCACGCGTGGCGGGGCAGGGCATGAAGATCCTGCATGATGCCGGCATCGCCACCGAGCTCGGCCTGATGGGCGACGAAGCCCGCCGCCCCCTTTCCGGCTACCTCATGCGCCAGACCAACGGTCGCCCCTATGTGACTCTGAAGCTTGCGGTTTCGGCAGACGGCATGCTGGGCAGACGTGGCGAGGAAATCGCCATCACCGGTGCAGACGTCCGCACCGAGGTGCATTATCTGCGCGTCGAAAACGACGCCATTCTGGTCGGCATCGGCACGGTTCTGGCCGATGACCCGGAACTGACGGTCCGTTTGCCGGGACTTGAAGACCGCTCGCCGATCCGCATCGTGCTGGATCGTGATGGACGTTTTCCGCAGAGCTCGCGGCTGGCACAAACAGCTGAGCAAGTGCCTGTGGTCTTGGTATCTATTGGCGAAACGGCGGCCGAAACAGATGACGTACATGCGCACGAGGCGTCATGCCGTTGCGGCCAGCATGATCATTCGGCTGCCGTTGAAACGCCACAGGCGCCTGTTACCCATCTCAAATCCGCAACGCTCGAAGCGCTCCTGAAGACCCTCGCCACCCGTGGCATCTCCACACTTCTGGTCGAAGGCGGTGCCACGATCGCAAGTGCTTTCCTCGACGCCAATCTCGTCGATCGCATCGTCCTCTACCAAAGCGACAAGGTCATCGGTGCAGGCGGTCTTGAATCGCCGCTCACGCCATCCGATATCCCCGACGAATACATTTTGGTCGGCAGCGCTCCCGTTGGGCCAGACCGCCGTTTCGAATTTGAAAGGTCCACCTGATGTTTACTGGTATCGTCACCGATGTCGGCACCGTGTCCGCCATCACTCCCATGGACGAGGGCGTAAAACTGCGCATCGACACCGCCTACGATCCGAAGACGATCGACATGGGCGCTTCGATTTCCCATGCGGGTGTGTGCCTTACCGTCACGGGCCTGCCGGGCGAGGGGTCCAACGAGCGCTGGTTTGAGGTCGAGGCCTGGGAAGAGGCGTTGCGCCTCACTACCGTTTCCACCTGGGTCGAAGGAAGCCGCGTCAACCTCGAACGCGCCCTGAAGATCGGCGATGAACTTGGCGGCCACATCGTCTCGGGCCATGTCGATGGCACCGCCGAAATCCTTTCGGTTGAAGCTGAAGGCGAGGCCGTGCGCATCCGTCTGCGTGCTCCGGAACATCTTGCCCGCTTCGTCGCGCCAAAAGGCTCGGTTGCGCTCGACGGCACCTCGCTCACCGTCAATGCGGTTGAAGGTGCGGATTTCGATATCCTGCTGATCCGCCACACACTCGGCGTCACCAGCTGGGGCGAACGCCAGGCCGGTGACCGCGTCAATTTCGAAGTCGATACGATGGCCCGGTACGCCGCCCGTCTTGCCGAATTCCCGCAGCCGCAGGCGTAACACACCTCAAGCCCACCCGCGTCCGGGCCTGTCCCGGGCGCCTGTTGCCTGCCTGCGGGAACGAAACCCGCATCTCCTCGTTACAGGTGACCCTGTCGAGGAGGTTGACGCATGAAGATCGTATTGATTTCCACGTCCGTCGCTGTGGCGCTTCTGGCTGTTGCCGCCACCTATATTCTGCCTTCCATGCCCGGTGCCGCCAAATCTCGCGATTATGCGCAACTGCGGATGATTGCGCCATTGCAGAACTGATCGACCGCTGATTTGCAGATAAAACACATGCGGGCGCGCGAATATAAAATTGTGTAATGTTTATCCTGCGCCGATTGATTGCGTGTTTGTGGTATATACTCGCAATTCGCCGTAAGTGACTCTAATGTTTGGCGAAAAACTCGGAAATTACTTCCGCCTTAATGAAGTATAAAGCATAAACCATCTAGGTTTCTGCAGGCAGCAGGAGCTGCGGCACACGCGCAAACCGGCGCGGGGCCGTGGCACCTTGAAATGTGGGCATTGCAATTCCCGAAGGCTACACCGCCCCGGAGCGATGCGCTGGGTCGCGATGGTTGCGATATCGTCTGCCATGCAAACAGATCATTTCACCGGCAGACAGTTTCAGGCCCGATCGCGCGTTTCCGCGACCGTGTGCAGACGTCTGTGCGCTATTCGGGCCCCGCCATGTTGCAATATCTTGATAATCTGAAAATACACCGGAAAATCGCCGTTCTGGTCGCCCTGATGGGCGTCATCTCGTTCGCCGGCCTTGTATATGTCAGCAGCCAGTTCAACGACGCCGACAAGCGTTACAATGCTTTCATCGAACATGAGAGCTTGGCGGCAACCCTCAATGCACGCGCCACCGGCGGCCTTTTGCAGATGGGCTTCCAGCTCGGCCTGATGCTCGTCAACGACCCGGCATCGCCGGAATTTGCCGCGGCGGTGAAGAAATACCAGGGCGATCTCATCCTCATGAAGGAACGTGTCGCCAAGACTGCCGAACTGGTTCCGTCGCGCGGTCCAGCTGTCGCTGCAATGTTGAAAGCCATCGACGAGTTCGATCAGATCGGCAGGCAGGTCATCGAGCTTGCCCAGGCTGGCCAGACGATGCAGTCGCGCACCCTGATGCGTGAGGCCGGGGCCAAGGTCATGGCCACTTTGCCGCTGTTTGCCAACGGTAATGACGAGTTGATGAAGGCTACCGAAACGGGAGCCGCAAAGCTCACGGCGGAAAACGGTGTCACCATCATGGCTGGCCCCATCGTGCTCGGCATCATCATTGCCGGCATGGTTTACCTTGCTCTTCATCTGTCCATGATCAGCATTGTCAGGCCGATCTACCGTCTGAACGCCCGCATGCTGTCGCTTTCCGAAGGTGATAACACAGCCGAAATTCCCGGTTTTGCCCGCAAGGATGCCGTCGGCCAGATGGCGCGGGCGGTCGCGGTCTTCCGCGATCACGCGCTGGAAAGCGCCCGCCTTTCGCGTGAGGCGGATGCCGGCCGCAGCCTGTCGGAACAGGAAACCCGCGCCCGCGAAGCCGCCAAGGCAAAGGATGCCGCTGATACCAAACTCGCAGTCGATGCACTGGCGCTCGGCCTGCAGCGCCTTTCGGATGGCGATATCGCCTACCGCATCAACCAGCCCTTCGTCGATCACCTCGACATGCTTCGCGGCAATTTCAACGCCTCGCTGGAAAAGCTGCAGGCAACCCTGAAGACGGTGGGCGGTAACGCCACGGCCATCTCCTCCGGCGCCGACGAAATCCGCTCGGCCGCCGACGATCTGGCCAAGCGCACCGAAAAGCAGGCGGCCTCGCTGGAAGAAACCGCCGCCGCACTCGAAGAGATGACGACGACGGTGCGCGACAGCGCAAAACGTGCGGAAGAAGCCGGTACGCTGGTCGAAAAGGCCCGCGATGGCGCGGAACGTTCGGGCGATGTCGTCCGCAAGGCCGTGTCCGCCATGGAAGAAATCGAAAAATCCTCGGGTGAGATTTCCAATATCATCGGCGTCATCGACGATATTGCCTTCCAGACCAATCTTCTCGCGCTCAACGCCGGCGTCGAGGCTGCGCGCGCCGGTGAAGCCGGCAAGGGCTTTGCGGTTGTCGCTCAGGAAGTACGCGAACTGGCACAACGCTCGGCAACGGCTGCGCGCGAGATCAAGGTCTTGATCGGTAAATCCGGTGATCACGTTCGCACCGGCGTCGACCTCGTGGGGGAAACCGGCAATGCACTGCAAGCCATCGAGGACGAGGTGAAGGAAATCTCTACCCTGGTGCGCGCCATCATCGAGGCTGCGCGTGAGCAGGCAACCGGCATTCAGGAAATCAACACCTCGATCAACGCGATGGACCAGAGCACCCAGCAGAACGCCGCCATGGTGGAGGAATCCAATGCGGCCAGCCACGGCCTCGCCAGCGAAGCATCGGCGCTGACGCATCTGCTGGGCCAGTTCAATCTTGGCAACGGCACCATCTCCGCCGCCCGTCCAACGGCCGCGGCTCAGTCCGCCCGCCCGGTTGCCGCACCCAAGCCGGCTGGCCAGGCATCACGGCCGGTCGCATCTCCCGCCCGCCAGATGGTCAACACGCTTGCGCGCCGCGTCTCCGGTGGTAGTGCCGCAGCCGTCGCGCCCACGGTCGATGCCTGGGAAGAATTCTGAGACGAATTCGAAAAATGAAAAGAGGCCGGACGAGCGATCGTCCGGCCTCTTTCTTGTCGGCCATCAGGCTTGCAGCGTTCAGTGCGCGCCGTTGATGATGTTGCACAGACCTTCGCGAACGATCTTCTTGTCGGTCATCTGGCCGGCCTGGATGTCGAAAATCGCATCGACGCGCACGCCGGCGCCCTGCTGGCGCGCAACGACACGCAGCGTCTGGATACGTCCGGAACCGGTCGTCTCCTGAAACGCGTTGATCGAAGACAGCGACTTGTCGATCTTCACGCCGTCAAAACCTTCGGCGGACACAGCCTGCGCCAGCTTCTGCAGCATGGCCGGGGCCTTGGCCTTCGGGAAGACTTCGAAAGTGCGGTAGCTCATGGCGGAAAGCATGGGCACGCCGCTGACCTTGAAATTCGCATCGCATGGTGCCGCGTTGGCTGCACCGGCAATCAGGCCCGCTGCGGCGAGCGAAAGGCAAAAAAGTTTCATTCCCAACCCCTTGATCATTAAGACTCACGTCGGAAGCGAGAATTAGGAGAACCTGTCGGGTCCGCAAGTCCAATCGCTTGCGAATAGACAAAAAGGGGAAGAATACCCTGTTGCAGCCAATGGCTGTTGTCAGGCCTCTTCGGTATCTTGCGAGCGCAAAACGCCGATAACCTTGCCGCAGTCTGCATTTTCAGGAGAAAGCAGCGTGACGGGATCGACCATGCCGAAGGCGACACCAATGCCGTTTGCTGCCGCCCAGCCCCAGTTGTTTTGCGCCATCTCGAGAAGGCGAGGGCCTTCGGCGGTCACGCAGTTTCTCGCCGCATCCATCAGTTCGGGTGTTGGCAACCGATCCGCCAATTCCGCCTGCAGCGGCGTGACGACAAAGATGGCGAAGAGGTAGCTGATGAAGTCGGACAATCGGATCTCCTGAATGTTTTCAGCTATCTGGGTATCCGATTGCGGCGACACAAGGATGACGGGCGCGCTTTTGCCGTATGCCGTATCCCGCCGTAAAAACGGTCCTCATTCTTCCAAGCCGGCTTCCATACGGGCTTGCCTGCGGGTCACAAGCCGCCGGCACCGCAGGTATTCGTGGCCCTTAGATCACGCAGGCCGCCAAAACCCCTTGCGAGCCGCGTTCGACCGGAGTATCAGCCGCCCATCGATCAGCGTCGAAACGGCCGGCAGAGCGCTTGACGCACCTGTCCGCTGCCGTGTCGCAACCGGCGTCTTGGAGCGCCTCCATCATGAAAAAATCAGCGGCTTCTGCCGTCGGCGGCAACGCTGTTTTGCTCGGCATCAGCCTGATGCTCGTCGGCATTCTCATGTTCGCGTTGAACGATGCGATGGGCAAATGGCTCGTGGCCAGTTTTTCCGTCGGTCAGGTCCTGCTGATGCGCTCCTTCGGCGCATTTTTCGTGCTTGGCCCCATGCTGGCCCGCCGCCCTGCTTCCGCGCTGTTTTCGGTCGAAAAGCCATATCTGCAGTTCGCCCGCGTGGTCATGGCCACCGCCGACACCGGCCTTTTCTACGCAGCCGTCGTTTACCTGCCGCTTGCCGACGTGATGACCTTCTACATGGCGGGCCCCATCTATGTCGCCGCAATCTCGCATTTCCTGCTCGGCGAGCGTATCGGCTGGCGTCGCTGGATGGCGGTCGCCATCGGCTTCATCGGCGTTCTCGTGGCGCTGCGCCCGTCGGAGGCCATGCTGTCATGGCCGTCGATCTTCGGACTTGTCGGCAGCCTTTCCTTCGCGTTGTCCATGGTGCTCAGCCGCGTGTTGCGCACCACGTCGGATACCATCCTCGTCACCTGGCAGACGATCGGCTGTCTCGTCACCGGCGCCGTGCTCAGCATCGGCGCGTGGAATGCCTTCGGCGTCGAACAGCTGCTTGCCATGCTGCTGCTCGGCGTCGTTTCGTGCTCCGCGCATCTGCTGATCACCCGTTCGCTGAAACTTGCGCCCGCCTCGGTTCTTGCGCCGCTGCAATACACGCTTCTGTTGTGGGCCATTGCCTTCGGCTGGGCCTTTTTCGGTGAGTTTCCCGACTATCAGACGCTGATCGGCGCAGCCATCATCGTGTTGTCGGGCCTGTTCATCTTCCACCGCGCCAAGGTGAAGGACGAGGAACCGCTCGTCCCCAACAATTCCAGCCACGGATAAAAAGCTGTGAAAGAGCGACCGTCAGGTCGCTCTTTCCGTATTGAGTTCCGCTTCGTCGTTTTCGATGGCGCCCTGTACCATTTCCTCGGTGACGCGGAATTCGGCGCGGATCGGCGACAGGATCGGGGCCGGCGCAATCGGCACGGCCGGTGCCGAGACGACCTTCTGGCGGCGACGCCAGATCAGGAAGGCCACCAGAACCACGTTGAGTACGCCGAATGACCAGAACAGCCCGGCCTCGCCGAACTCGGTCATCACGGAAGAGATCGCCAGCGGGCTCATGGCCGATCCGAACGAATTGATCAGCAGAAGCCCCTGGATCATGGGCACCAGCGCGTCATGCGAGGCATTGTCTGCGGCATGGCTGACAGCCACCGGATACATGGCGAAAATGCAGCCGCCGAACAGGAAGAGCAGGCCGATCAGCAGAGAGGAGCCCGGCGGCAGCATGATGATGGCAGCCGACAGCACCACGCTGAAAACCCCGAGCGCGATCATCACCACACGCCGGTCCTGCATGTCCGACCAGCGGCCCACGGGATATTGCAGCACCATCGCCCCCAGGATGACGCTCGCCATCATCAGGCCGACATTCTGCACATCCAGCCCGATGCGCTGCAGATAAAGCGGCAGCAGCGTATAGACCGCGCCGATGGCGATGCCGGACCCGAAGCAGCCGGCGACACCGGCCGGCGCATCGGTAAACAGCCTTCGCGGGCTCAGCGCCTCCACCTTTTCCACCAGCGGTGCCGCGCGCGGGATCATCGCCATCGGCAGAACCGAAATCGAGGCCAGCATGCCGGCGACGATGAACGGTGCGACAGGCCCCCAGCTGTCCACCATGCCGAGCCCCATCTGGCCCAGCATGCCGGCGCCATAAAGCGCGATCATGTAAAGCGCCAGCAGGCGGCCGCGCATCTTCTGGTCACCGGCCAGAAGCAGCCAGCTCTCCACCACCAGAAACACGCCGACGATCGCCCAGCCGTTGACGAGGCGCAGGAACAGCCAGATCCACGGGTCGGTGGTCAGTGCCTGCGCCAGCGCGGTCACGGCCGTCAGGGATGCAAAACTGCTATAGGCGCGGATATGCCCCGTGCGCACGATCACCCGGTCGCCAAACAGCGCGCCGAGCGTGAGGCCGAAAAAATAGGCGGATGAAATCAAACCCACCATCAGCGGCGAGGTGCCGGCCGCATCCAGCCGCAGCGTGGTGAGCGACGAGAGAAAACCGTTACCGATACTGATGATGAAAAGGCCAAGAAGCGGAGCCAGCACCATTGCCAGCAATTGCGGAGACATGACGACCTCGAAAAAAAGCATTCCGGCCTGCCGACTGCTCAGAAGCGCAAGTCGCGTACCGGCCCGCGGCCGAGGCGTCAGGCATGTGCGTGAGAAGGAAATCCAAACGGGCGCAGGCCCGCAGCGACACATACCGTCTTATGCGCGACAAGCTTTTCTTTTTGCGACTTGTCCACGTCGCAAACAGATAGAAGTGTTTGCGATGCGACATGGCAGCATCATGCTGCTGCGAAAGCCGCAATTTTCTGTGGTTTTTGCCGCGGCCGTCTTCCACCTTTCGCCATCGCGGCCCAAAACACCGGCATGGCAAAACTGTATTTCCATTACGCGACCATGAATGCCGGCAAATCGACCATGCTGCTGCAGGCGTCCTACAACTATCGCGAACGCGGCATGCGCACGGTGATCTTCATCGCCGCGCTTGATGATCGTGCCGGCAAGGGCAAGGTCGCCTCTCGCATCGGCCTGTCTTCGGAAGCCATTCCGTTCACGGCGGCGGATGATCTCTACGCCCAGATCGAGGACATGAACGCGCAGGATCCGATCACTTGCGTCTTCATCGACGAAGCGCAGTTTTTGTCGGCGCAGCAGGTCTGGCAGCTTGCCCGCGTGTCGGATCGTATCGGCATTCCGGTCATGGCCTATGGCCTGCGCACCGATTTCCAGGGCAAGCTTTTCCCCGGCTCGCACGAACTTCTCGCCATCGCCGACGAGTTGCGCGAAGTCCGCACCATCTGTCATTGCGGCCGCAAGGCCACCATGGTGGTGCGTGTCGATGGCAAGGGCGATGTGATACGCGAAGGCGCACAGGTGGAAGTCGGCGGCAATGACAAATATGTCTCGCTCTGCCGCCGGCACTGGGAAGACAAGATGCGCTGCGACTGAGGTTTCTGGCCATTAGCGGCCGGATATTGCCTCGAACACGGCCCGTTGCGCCGCGAATGCCCGCCGGTAGGCGGGTCGCGCCGTGCCGCGGGCGATATAGTCGGCCAGGTTCTGAAACGCGTCCAGAAGCTTCGATCCCTCCAGACGCCGCAGCACCGTCACCATCATCAGGTCACCGGCGCTGAAACCGCCATCCAGCCACTCGGCATCGCCGAGCCGCGCGGAAAGCTGCAAAAGCCGCGTGCGAATGCGCTCCTCCATCAATGGCAGGCGCTGGTCATGCCAGCTTTCGCCACGCTCCAGATAACCGGCGCTTTCGCGCTCGACGATCGGCGGCTCCATCGTGCTCACCGCCGCAAACATCCAGCCGATCGCGCGTGCGCGACCGGCCGCATCGATCGGCAAAAGGCCTTCGTGTGTCTGGGCGATATGTAGAACGATGGCGCCCGTTTCGAACAGACAAAGCCCGTTTTCTTCATAGGTCGGGATTTGCCCAAAGGGCTGAAGCGCAAGGTGGGCCGGTTCCTTCATCGCCTTTAACGAAACAAGCCTCACATCATAAGGCTGCCCCACTTCTTCGAAAGCCCAGCGCACAGGCATGTCGCGCGCGAACCCGCGGCCGCGATCGGGCGAATTCTCGAATGCGGTGATGGTCGGTGTCATGGCCATATCCTCGAAAAAAGACCGCCGGCGTCAGATCAGGCTCCAGACCATGAAACCCAGCAGCACCGTCATGTTGAGGATATAGATCGGTCGAAACAAATAAAAACGCTGCCATGGCGTAAGGTTCAGGCCAAATGTCGAAATCTGCCTGTCGAGTTTCAGCGTATCGAGCCCGCTATCGACCGAAAAGTCCCAGCCGTTTGCCTTGTAGAACCGGTATTCCTTCACCTGCGCCACCATCTGGTTGCGCAGGAGCAGAAGGAGGGCCGTCAGCGCGGCTGTGACGATCAGGAACTTCAGAATGATCATGGTGCCGTGGTGATCGAAAACTCGGAATACCGGATGTAGGCGTCCTTGCCGTTACGGCAACGGCCACCCCGGCCAGATGATGGCGCATGAGGTTTTGCCCGCATGCACCGTCGCAAACGTAATCAGGCACCAAACAGAGACTTGCCCAGAAGGACGGCGCCGATAGCCAGCGCCGGAATGGCCCAGTATTTCATCGGAATGAAGAAAAGGCTGTGGTTGGAGCCGCTCAGGATCAACGCCTCGCCGGTTTCCTTGTCGATCACCGTGCGGTGTTGCAAGCCTTCGCAATTGGTCTGACAACTGCTGTTGTTCTGATGCCAGTTTCAAACATTTCAATAATTTAAAGATCATTTCATCCCCGCTGTTTTCAGCGGTGCGATAATGCCCCCGTTCCNNCGATTGCAGAGGAACCGAAGTCGCGGGCATAAACCGCCGAAACGGGACACGGCGCGTGTCATATTAATAATTTCAGTTGCGGCACAAACCGTGTCCCGGCCGAAATTTCTGAAAAGCGTTCCGCACCAAGGCAGGAGTCTGTCTTCGTGCGGCGCGTTGCCGAAATGCCCTTGCCAACGTCCCGGCAAAGCGCAAGCATGCACGCTGCACGGGGCAGCCATGGCTAAAAAGGCTTGCCATTCAGCGTGTGACATGGTTTGACCCGGCCAATTCGCGGCGCGCGTGCGTCGCCTTCATTATCAGGACATCGCAAATGCCTACGGAAAACCCTCATCTTCTGATCGTCGAGGCGCGTTTTTACGACGATATGGCCGATGCGCTTCTCGATGGCGCCACCACTGCCATCACCGCTGCCGGTGCCACCTATGATGTCATCACCGTTCCCGGTGCGCTCGAAATCCCGCCGGCCATCGCCATGGCGCTCGATGGCGCCGACAATGGCGGCACCCATTACGATGGTTTCGTCGCTCTCGGCATGGTCATCCGTGGCGAAACCTACCATTTCGATATCGTTGCCAATGAATCCTCGCGTGCGCTGATGGATATGGCCGTGTCGGAATCGCTGGCCATCGGCAACGGCATCATGACCGTCGAAAACGACGAGCAGGCCTGGGCGCGTGTCCGTCGTTCGGAAAAGGACAAGGGCGGTTTTGCCGCTCGCGCCGCGCTCACCATGATCGCCCTTCGCGAAAAGCTGGCGGGTTAAGACATGGCACGTGATCTCGATCAGCCGGTCAAGCCGGCAAACCAGCGTGGTGCTGCCCGTCTCGCCGCCGTTCAGGCGCTGTATCAGATGGATGTCGGCGGCACCGGCGTGCTCGAAGTCGTTGCCGAATACGAAGCGCACCGTCTCGGCCAGGAACTCGATGGCGATACCTACCTGAAGGCGGATGCCTCGTGGTTCCGTTCCATCGTGTCCGGCGTCGTGCGCGATCAGGAAAAGATCGACCCGATGCTGCGGTCCGCGCTTCAGGAAGACTGGCCGCTGTCGCGTCTCGATTCGACCCTGCGCGCCATGCTGCGTGCCGGCACGTTCGAATTGATCGAACGCAAGGACGTGCCCGTCGCGGTCATCGTAACCGAATATGTCGAGATCGCCCGCGCATTTTTCGAGGGTGAAGAACCCAAGATCGTCAACGCGGTTCTCGATCGTCTCGCCAAGCAGATCCGGGGCGACGCCAAGAAGTAACAGGGAAGAAGACAATGGATGCGTCTGGAACAGCCGGTGGCGCGCAGGGCCTTGAAGGTCAGCTGAAAACCGCCAGACGCAATGTCTTCATCCTGTCAGGGGTGCAGGCCGTGCTCGGCTCGGTCGCACCGCTCACCATCTCGATAGGCTCGCTTGCCGGTTACCAGCTGCTCAGCCTCGACAAGTCGCTTGCCACGCTGCCGGTGACGGGTTTCAACGCCGGGACATTGCTCGGCGCGGTTCTCATCGCATTTCTTGCCCGTCTTCTCGGTCGTCCGCAGGCCTTCATGCTTGGCGCGGTCATCGGCGCCATGGGTGGAGCGCTGGCCACCGTCGCTCTGTTTCGCGGCGATTTCTGGCTGTTTGCCGCGGCACTGACCCTGATCGGCACCTGCAGCGGTTTCACCCAGAAGATCCGCTTTGCCGCCGCCGACGCCTCGCCCTCGTTTTTCAAGGCGAAAGCCATCTCGTGGATCCTCGGGGCAGGGGTCATTTCCGCCGTCATCGGCCCGCAGCTCGCCATCTGGGCGAAGGATGTTTTTCAGCCCTTCACCTTCGCCGGTACCTTTCTCGCCATCGTGCCGCTGGCTGTCCTTGCCATCGGCATTCTGTTTTTCCTGAAACTTCCTGCGCCGAAAGCCGCGGCAGGCCATGCCGAACAGGCGCGTCCACTGCGGCAGATCGTCGCCACGCCACGTTTCATGACGGGCATGATCTGCGGCATCGGCACCTATTCGCTGATGAGTTTCGTGATGATCGGCGCGCCGCTTGCCATGGTCATCGGTTGCGGTTTCCCCACCGAAATGGCAACGCTCGGCATCCAGTGGCACGTGCTTGCCATGTTCGCACCCAGCTTTTTCACCGGCATGCTGATTACCCGTTTCGGTGCCGAAAAGCTGGTCATTGCGGGCCTGTTCATTCTCATGGCTTGCGCCGTCATCGCCCATATGGGCATCGAACTCTGGAATTTCTGGGGTGCGCTGATCCTCTTGGGGCTCGGCTGGAACTTCGGTTTCATCGGGGCAACGGCCATCGTTGCCTCCAGTTACCGGCCGGCTGAAGCAGACAAGGTGCAGGGTTTTCACGATATTCTCCTGTTTGCCTGCGTTGCCGCTTCGTCCTTTTCCTCCGGCAAGGTTTTCACCGCCTATGGCTGGTCGGTCATGAACCTCGTCATCTGGCCGGTGGCGATCGCATGCCTTTTGCTGGTCCTCAACCTCATGCGTCTCCAGCGCCGTCAAACGGTTGCCTGAGCCTTCGATCGGCAGCCTGTCTGGCCTGACGATCGTCAATACTCTCCACGTCGCCTGATCACCGTACAATCCCGCAGGGTTGTGATGCGGGGCTTGACGCACCCTCGTGGGCGCAGCAATCTCGCAGTCATGCTGCACGGCCGTCCTTGGGAGGGGAGGGCCTGCCGCGTCCGGCCTTTGTGGCCTGTACCTAAGTGCATTTTTGGCGTTGCGTTTTTTGGAGAGGAAAAACGAATGACAGTGCTTACAGGGGTAATCATCTGCGGACTTCTGTCGATCGTCTACGCCGTCTGGGCGACACGGTCGGTTCTCGCCGCGGATCAGGGCAATGCCCGCATGCAGGAAATCGCAGGCTATATCCGCGAAGGCGCACAGGCCTATCTCACCCGCCAGTATATCACCATCGGCATTGTCGGCGCCGTTGTCACGGTGGTCGTCTGGCTGCTTCTGTCCGGCCTTGCGGCTTTCGGTTTCGTCGTTGGGGCGGTCCTGTCCGGTGTCGCCGGTTTTATCGGAATGCACGTATCGGTGCGCGCCAACGTCCGCACCGCGCAGGCATCCTCGCAAAGCCTTGCCGCCGGTCTCGACATCGCCTTCAAGTCCGGCGCCATCACCGGCATGCTGGTGGCGGGCCTGGCGCTTCTCGGCGTTGCCATCTATTTCGCGATCCTGACGGGCGGCCTCGGTTATGAACCCGGCTCGCGTACCGTCATCGATGCGCTTGTATCGCTTGGCTTCGGTGCCTCGCTGATCTCCATCTTCGCCCGTCTCGGCGGCGGCATCTTCACCAAGGGTGCGGATGTCGGCGGCGATCTCGTCGGCAAGGTCGAGGCCGGTATTCCGGAAGACGATCCGCGCAATCCGGCTACGATCGCCGATAACGTCGGCGACAATGTCGGCGATTGCGCCGGCATGGCGGCCGACCTGTTCGAAACCTACGCCGTCACGGTGGTCGCAACCATGGTATTGGCCGCGATCTTCTTTTCCGGCACGCCGACGCTTGCCGCCGCCATGCTTTATCCGCTGGCCATCTGCGCGGTCTGCATCCTCACCTCCATCGTCGGCACGTTCTTTGTGCGCCTCGGCGCCAATGGCTCGATCATGGGAGCGCTTTACAAAGGGCTGATCGCAACCGGTGTCCTGTCGATCGCAGGTCTTGCCGCCGCCACCGCATTCACGGTCGGCTGGGGATCGATCGGCACGGTTGCCGGCAAGGACATCACCGGCGGTAACCTGTTCGTCTGCGGCATCGTCGGCCTGATCGTCACGGCGCTGATCGTCGTCATAACGGAATATTACACCGGCACAAACAAACGCCCGGTCAATTCCATCTCGCAGGCATCCGTCACCGGCCACGGCACCAACGTCATCCAGGGCCTCGCCGTTTCGCTCGAATCGACAGCGCTTCCGGCCATCGTCATCTGCGGCGGCATCATCGCCACCTACCAGTTCAGCGGCCTGTTCGGCACCGGTATCGCCGTCACCACCATGCTCGGCCTTGCCGGCATGATCGTCGCGCTCGATGCCTTTGGCCCGGTCACGGACAATGCCGGCGGTATCGCCGAAATGTCCGGCCTGCCGCCGGAAGTGCGCAAGGCAACAGACGCGCTCGATGCGGTCGGCAACACTACCAAGGCTGTCACCAAGGGTTATGCCATCGGTTCGGCCGGTCTGGGTGCTCTGGTCCTGTTTGCGGCCTATGCCAACGACCTCGAATATTTCGCCGCCAATGCCGCCCAGTACCCGTATTTCGAAGGTGTGGGCGCCATCTCCTTCAGCCTGTCCAATCCTTACGTCGTCGCCGGCCTTATCTTCGGTGGCCTCATTCCCTACCTGTTCGGCGGTATCGCCATGACGGCGGTGGGCAAGGCGGCAGGCTCGATCGTCGAGGAAGTCCGCCGCCAGTTCCGGGAAAAGCCCGGCATCATGCAGGGTACGGAAAAACCGGATTACAGCCGCGCGGTCGATCTTCTGACGCGCGCCGCCATCCGCGAAATGATCATTCCGTCGCTTCTGCCGGTGCTTGCGCCTGTCGTCGTTTATTTCGGTGTGCTGGCCATTTCCGGCTCCAAGGCCTCAGCCTTTGCTGCATTGGGAGCCTCGCTGCTCGGCGTCATCGTCAACGGCCTGTTCGTGGCAATTTCCATGACCTCGGGCGGTGGCGCATGGGACAACGCCAAGAAGAGCTTCGAGGATGGCTTTGTTGACAAGGACGGTCAGCGTCATCTGAAGGGTTCTGACGCCCACAAGGCATCGGTCACCGGCGACACGGTCGGCGATCCTTACAAGGACACGGCAGGACCGGCGGTAAACCCGGCGATCAAGATCACCAATATCGTGGCACTTCTGCTGCTGGCGATCCTCGCCCACTGACAACCGAATCGAAAACACAAAAAAGCCCGCGAACCATCTGGTTTCGCGGGCTTTTTGTTGAAACGTAAACCGTGATTACGGCTGTGCATTCTGGAACATGTTGCGGGCGGCGGCTGCCGCTGCGCCCGGGCCGGAACCGCCGGTCAGCAGCTGTTGCAGGAAGGTCAGATCCTTGCCGCCTGTCGGCGTCGTGCGCGAAATCGTGTCGAACACCTTGCCGTCCTGCAGCGTATAGCTGGCGCGACGATCAACGACACCGTCCTTGTTGAAGTAGACGGCGACGACCGTCTGATCCACCAGGCGCGGCTTCATGAAAGCGGCACTGCGGCGGCGAACCTGCGAGATGTAATAGAAAACTTCGTTGTCGAAGGTGGCGGTGGTCGAAGGCGTCCCCATGCTGAGGATGACCTGTTCGCGGCTGGAGCCGACCGGGATGAGGTCGAGCGCCTGCTTGTCCACGACATAACCGCTGTAGATCGTGTCGCCGATACCCGTGGTGCAGCCGGAAAGGCCAAGCGTTGCGATAACCAGCGCGATTGCGGTCTTGTTCATCAGTTTCATGTCAGGCCCATAAACGCGCTTCGTCACACCAGTCCTCATGTCTTCCACCTCGCCGCAAAACCGGCATCCCTGCTGCGCACAGCATTATGGCTATTCCACGAACATCGCCAGAAACCCGGTTGTCCATAGCCACTTGGGCGTCGCTTTGCCGCGTTCCGCTGAACGGCGTTGCAATTCGTGCCTGCTTCGGTAAACCAGCTTTCGTTTGCATGCAACACGGCCGCCATCCAGACGGGCGCTTTTGCTGGCGATGTTTGACGGGATTTCTCATGTTTTTCGGTCTGTTCGGCAAAAAGAACCAGAACCGCGCAATTGTCGACCGGCAATACGCGACCCTGACCGCCATGGCGCGCGAACCGCATTTCTATACCGATCTCGGTGTGCCGGACACGGTCATGGGCCGGTTCGAAATGTTGTCCATCGTCATGATCCTGTTCTTCCGCCGCACCCGTACCTCACCGCGCAGCGGCCAGGAAATTGCCCAGGAAATCGTCGATGCCTTTTTCCAGGATATCGATCACTCCATTCGCGAACTTGGCATTGGTGATCAGGGTGTGCCCAAACGCATGAAGAAACTGGCCGGCATGTTTTACGGTCGGCTGGAAACCTATGCTGCCGCGCTCGATGCAAAAGACGAAGCGGCATTGGCGGAAGCGCTCAGACGCAATATATACCCGGAAACGCAGGAGAGCGCACCTGATCTCGCCGGCCTGGCGCGGTGGATGATGCAGGCGGACGCCGATCTTGCGAACCTGAATGAAGAAGATATTTCCCATGGTGCCGCGCAGCTGCGCAGGCCGGGAAGCGAGGCGTAATGCAGAACGATATTCAAGAAGAGAAGCCGGCGTTTTCCTATGGCGTCAAGGTTGGCCATGTCTCGACCAATGCCTTCACGGTCAAGGCCGAGGCGGACAACCGCGAACTGGTGGAACTCGCCAAGGTGTGGAAAGTCGTATCGGTGGAAGCGCTTTCCGCCGATTTGCAGATCAATCGCTGGAAGCGGGACGGTATCCGCGTCAAGGGCAGGGTGGTCGCCAGGCTGACACAGGAATGTGTCGTGACGCTGGATCCGATCGAAACCCGGATCGAAGAGGAATTCGAGCAGATTTTCGTGCCGGAAGGTTCGAAGCTCGCGCGTGTCGTTACCGGTTCGGCGGCCGAAATGGTGCTTGACCCGGATGGCCCGGACCTGCCGGAGACGTTCGCCGGCGATACGCTCGATGTCGGCCCTATTATCAGCGAGTTCGTGGCGCTGGCCATCGATCCTTATCCACGCAAGCAGGGCGCCGAATTTGCCGATCACATCGAGATGGGTGATGAGGAAGCAAACAAGCGTCCATCGCCCTTTGCGGCGTTGAAAGACTGGAAAAGCGGGCAATAGCGTTTCGCTTTCGTCATAATTGAGTTGTATGCGGTCTGAAAAACTTTATTTTGGCCGCGATTTCGCCTGCGGCGAAACAGAAGGAAAAGAACAAGCGTGATCAGAATCTCTATCGATGCCATGGGTGGCGATGCCGGCCCCGCGGTCGTCATACCAGGCGCCGCCAAGGCGCTTGAGCGTCACCCCGATGCGATGTTTCTGATCTATGGCCAGAAGGATGTGTGCGAGCCGCTGCTTGCCCAATATCCCAAACTGCGCGAAAAATCGGTCTTCCATCACTGTGATGTTGCTGTCGGCATGGACGAAAAGCCATCCGCCGCCCTGCGTCGCGGTCGCAATGTTTCCAGCATGTGGCGCGCTATCGATGCCGTAAAGATCGGCGAGGCGGATGTCGCCGTTTCCGCCGGCAATACCGGCGCGCTGATGGCCATGGCAAAACTCTGCCTGCGTATGCTCGATGGTGTCGACCGTCCGGCGATTGCCGGCATCTGGCCGACACTTCGCGGCGAAAGCATCGTGCTCGATATCGGCGCCACGATCGGTGCCGATGCCCAGCAGCTCCTCGATTTCTCCGTCATGGGCGGCGCCATGGCGCGCGCCCTGTTCGAGATCGAACGTCCGACCGTTGGCCTGCTCAATGTCGGCGTCGAGGAGGTAAAGGGACAGGAAGAGGTCAGGGAAGCCGGCCGCCTGATTCGCGAAGCGAATTTCTCCACTATCGATTATCGCGGTTTCGTCGAAGGCAATGATATCGGCAAGGGCACGGTCGACGTTGTCGTCACCGAAGGTTTTACCGGCAATATCGCGCTGAAGACCGCCGAAGGCACCGCCCGCCAGATCGCCGAACTGCTGCGCGCCGCCATGTCGCGCACGCTGCTTGCCAAGATCGGTTACCTCTTTGCCAAGGGCGCGTTTGACCGCCTGCGGGAGAAGATGGATCCGCGCAAGGTCAATGGCGGCGTCTTCCTTGGTCTGAACGGCATCGTCATCAAAAGCCACGGTGGCACCGACGCGGAAGGTTATGCCGCCGCGATCGACGTTGGTTACGACATGGTTCGCAATGCGCTGAACGAAAAGATCGCGCATGACTTGAAAACATATCACGCACAGCACGAGCCCAATCAGGGCCCCGAAGAAGCGGCGTGAGGACAGGACAAAAAGCATGATCCGTTCAGTGGTACGCGGTTTCGGGGCAGCGCTTCCGAAACGGGTTGTCAGCAATGGCGAATTGGAAGGCATGGTGGAAACGTCGGACGAATGGATCGTCCAGCGCACCGGCATCAAGCAGCGTTACATCGCCGGCGAGGGCGAAACAACGGCCTCTCTTGGTGAGGCCGCAGCCCGTGCCGCTCTTGAGCGCGCCGGCCTGACGGCGGACGATATCGATCTTGTGATCGTCGCCACCTCGACCCCGGACAACACCTTTCCGGCGACCGCCGTCAACATCCAGCACCGTCTCGGCATGACCAAGGGTTATGCCTTCGACGTGCAGGCAGTCTGTACGGGCTTCGTTTACGCCATGGCGACTGCCGATGCGCATTTGCGCGCCGGCTTGGCCAAGCGTGCGCTGGTCATCGGTGCAGAAACCTTTTCGCGCATTCTCGACTGGAACGACCGCACCACCTGCGTCCTGTTCGGCGATGGCGCGGGCGCACTGGTTCTGGAAGCACAGGAAGGCGAGGGCGCCATTTCGGATCGCGGCGTGCTGACCGCTCATCTGCGCTCCGACGGCTCGCACAAGGACAAGCTCTATGTCGATGGCGGCCCGTCCTCCACCGGCACCGTTGGCCACCTGCGCATGGAAGGCCGTGAAGTCTTCAAATACGCAGTTGGCATGATCACCGACGTCATCGAGGCTGCCTTCGAAGCGACCGGCACGACAGCGGAAACGCTTGACTGGCTGGTGCCGCACCAGGCCAACCGCCGCATCATCGATGGTTCCGCCAAGAAGCTCGGAATTCCGGGTGAAAAGGTCGTCGTGACCGTCGATATGCACGGCAATACATCGGCCGCGTCCATTCCGCTGGCGCTGTCCGTTGCCGCAGGCGATGGCCGTATCAAGCAGGGCGATCTCGTCATGCTCGAAGCCATGGGCGGCGGCTTTACATGGGGTGCGTTGCTCGTCCGCTGGTAATCCGCAAACCGTGCACCATATCCGGTAAACGGAAGCGGGAAGTTTCTTGATTCGGCGACGGATAAGCGAATGGAAGCAGACGCTTGACCGCCGCCGCCAAGAAACATAAGCTCCCTTCTGCTTTGATAACAATAATTTCTGATGGGCGGGGGTCATGGCCGGTAAGACAGTGACGCGAGCAGATTTGGCGGAATCGGTTTTTCGCAAGGTCGGGCTTTCTCGGACGGAATCCGCTGAACTTGTCGAAACCGTCATCGACGAAATCTGTAATGCGATCGTACGCGGAGAGATGGTGAAGCTGTCTTCCTTCGCCACCTTCCAGGTCCGAGCCAAGAACGAGCGCATCGGCCGTAATCCGAAAACGGGTGAGGAAGTGCCGATCTCGCCCCGTCGGGTCATGACCTTCAAGGCCTCGAACGTGCTCAAACAGCGCATCCTCAAGGCCCATACCCAGCGCAAGAACAAGCAGAAGCCCGCCAACCCGGCCGCCTGACGGCCTGACGCGGCAATCTTCCGCATCTCCTGTGGCAAACGTGAGCGAGCGCTTGAAACCGCACGCTCAAACCGTTGATATATGACGAAGTGTAAATCTGCCGCTTCTCCGTGACCGGGATGCGGCACGCCGCCGGAGACGAGACCGTGGACAAGAGCCCTGACGCATTTCGCACTATCAGCGAAGTCGCAGACGATCTCGACCTGCCGCAGCACGTGCTGCGCTTCTGGGAGACGCGATTTCCGCAGATCAAGCCGATGAAGCGTGGCGGCGGCCGCCGTTATTACCGACCGGATGATATCGATCTGCTGAAGGGCATCCGTCACCTCCTTTACGATCACGGCTATACGATCAAGGGCGTCCAGAAGCTTCTGAAGACCAATGGCAACAAGTTCGTTGCCGCCATCGCATCGGGTGATCTTGCCACGATGGAAGCGATCATGGCGGCCAATAGCGAAAAGCCGGCCGCCGAACCGCGTGTCGCCAACCCGGATGAGGACCAGATCGTCGGGCGTCCCAAGGCCAAGCCCAGCGGCCGTTTCTTCGGTTTCGGCGGGGGAGGCGACGACACACCGGAAATCTCGGTCGGCAAAAGCTCTGTCGGCAAGGAAGACCGCGCGCTTCTGCAGGAAGCGTTGTTTGATCTTCTTGAATGCAAACGCCTGCTCGACCAGGTGCGCTGACCCATAAGGCAACGGAAAAACAGTAAAAGCGGTTGTTTTTCGAGTTCACAAACGGTTCCCATTAACGTGAACACGTTTTTTTGTTCGTTCACCGCTGGTTCATCGACAAAACACGACCATATCCTCATCAAATAGCTAAGGTGAGGAAGATCAAATGAAAAAACTCGCTATCATTGCCCTGTCGATTGCGACTGCATTCATGGGCGTAGCCCCGGCACAGGCATTTCCGTCTGCCGCATCGGCTCCAAAGGTTCAGCAGACTACCGATGTGCAGACGGTCCAGTATTGGGGAGATCGCGGTCGCCATCATTGGCGCGGTGACCGTGGCTGGGGCCGCGACCGTTATTGGGACCGCGGCCGTCATTGGGATCGCGGTCGCTATTACGGCCATCGCCGCCATCGTGGCAATGCCGGCGCGGTGATCGGCGGTCTGGCGCTCGGCGCAATCGTTGGCGGTGCCATCGCCAATTCGCAGCCGCGTTATGCTCCGGCTCCGCGTTATTACCGCGGTGCGAGCTCGCACACCCAGTGGTGCGCCAATCGCTATCGTTCTTACCGGGCCTACGACAACACGTTCCAGCCCTATAACGGCCCCCGTCAGCAGTGCTATTCGCCCTACTGAGCCAAACAATACCTTTAACGATATGCGGCCCGCGAAAGCGGGCCGTTTGCTTATGGAAATGAATTCGCGAGCGCCGTCATCACACGGCTCGCTACGGTACGCTAACGTACCGGCGCGGAACCGAGACGTATCTGCGCTGTTCCTTTTTCAGGCGGGCAAAAACCGACAAGAAGGAACATGCAATGATCAAGCTTCTCACAGTCGCCGCTCTTTCGCTTGGCCTCGCAACCTCTGCAATGGCGCAGGGCGCCGGCAGCGGTAGTGGCAGTGACGGCGGCAATAGCAGCGGCGGCGCAAATTCCAGCGATAGTTCCGGTTCCAATTCGGGCGGCAATTCGTCCAATTCCGGCAGCAATGACAGCTCCGGTGGTTCCAATACCAATTGCGGTGCTCCTGGCGGCACACAAGGGGCCGCACAGTCAGAGCAGAACAACAACGGCAGCACCAATCCCGGTGCCGGCAACACGGGCACATCCTGCTGATAAACGAATGTCATGCGAACCGGAAAAGGGGGGCGGGAAATTCTTCCGCCCTTTTGCATGCGGCGGCATTGCGGATGGCGCCGCGAAGAAGCGATGAGCCTGCGCCCTCATCGGATAGGGCTGCCATTTCAGAAAGTAACGGAGAGGCTGGGGGATGAATGGTCGGAATGGCGGGATTCGAACCCACGACCCCTTGACCCCCAGTCAAGTGCGCTACCGGGCTGCGCTACATTCCGACCTGCCTCATACGAAGCAAAACCTCCATAAATGCTCGGCACGGTGTGCGCAAGAGCAAATGTCGGAGATACAACAAGAGTTCAGCGGTAAAGGAAGGTTTGCCGAGAAGTCCAAGGGGCTACCGCAATCGATGATGTCCATGCAATCGCCTGCAGAACGACTGAATCCTTCCGACCGAATCAGTTTTCCTGAACCTTGACGCCGTCTTGCCCGATGCTGAGTTCGACGCCCTTCGGCTTGTTTTCCTCGTTGATCACATAGGCGCCAAGTCCGACGACGGCGACGACGAGTGCGCCAATGACAAGATAGAGGCTGTTATTGCGGGTCATTCTATTTCTCCTTGGGCGCATGCTTCGGTGATAAATAGGCGCGGGCATGACGCGATTTGCCGCCGACAACGTCGATCGCCGAAAAATGTTCCAGGGGTTGGCGAGAGAATATCAGTCGTCGTTCGTGGCGTTCAGTCGCTCGGGGCGAAGGCCCTCATCGGCGGTGCCACTGCGCAAGCGGATGCCGGGTCCGATTGACACATCTTCCTGGCCCGCAGCGAGAAAAACGATGCCACGGCTTTCAAGGGCCGTCTGCAGCCGGCTGGCCAGCAGGGCATCTGAAAACGTCTCGCCTTTCTCGGCATTGCGAATATCGTCGGAGGAAATACCGGTCAGGGTGGCAAGTTCTTCCACCGTCATGCCGATCATGGCGCGCGCTGCGCGGAACTGTGAAACTGTCAACATCATTGAAAATCTGGAGGCCATCGATGTGAAGTCAAGGCTTATGTCGCTCAGGCGTCAAGCAGCGAGCGCTCCGCAGGAGCAGCGGGCGGCGGTATCGGCTGCGAACGGCTCTGGCGTGCCGTTCTCTGGTGACGGCTTTCGAGTGCCGCACAGCCCCATACGATGCCAAAAAGCAGATAGACATGCCTCCAGTGATCGATGTCGATGACGTTGCCGATCAGCGCGTGGCCCGCCACCATCACCCAGGCGATCATCAGATAGGGCTGCCATGGTCTGTCGCGCAGAAGATTTCGAAAACCGATGATCAGCGTCCACCAGATCAGGATGATGTAACAAACGAAACCGAGCCAGCCGTAAGTGGTCAGCGACTTCAGCCAGATATTGTGCTCATCTTCGCCGAACATCTTTCCGAGCATCATCGGCCCGAGGCCAAGCGGGTGCTCCATGGACATCAGAAAACCCATCTTGTGGCGCTCGAAACGCCCGAGGCGAGCACCGTCATACTCCTGCACCAGCTTGGCGCGGCTTTCGAAAAGGTCATAGACCTTTTTCGATTGCATGGCTGCGGCCATGCCGAGCATCATCACCAGAATGGCGGCGATCGACAGCGAAAGAATTTTCAGTCGAAACGCGCCGGTCCGCTCCTTCAGAAGCATGATCGCGACCAGCGCAACCGCCGAGAAAGCAAAGAGCGCCCACGCGGCACGCGAGAAGGACAGTAGAACGCCAAGCGACAGCACCATCAGGCCGGCTATCGCCAAAGGCGCTTCGGAAAGCTTTCCGTTCAGCAGCCTGTAGACCAGATACAGGGCAGGGGGCACGAGATAGGGACCAAAGACGTTGGGATCCTGAAAGGCGCCCTTGGCGCGGTCGTAAAGCGTGAAAACCTCGAAACCCGGCAAGGCATGAAAATAACCGAGAATGCCGAGCATGGACGTGATGACGGCGGCCGCAACCCATGCCTTGAAGATCAGTGCCAGTCGCCGGTGCTCGTCTTCGATGATGGCCGCGTAGAATACCGAACTCAGAGCCAGAAACAGCGACACGGCCACATACATCGGCGCGCCGGAAATATCCTTCATCACCGTCAGTGAAAACATGCCGCCGACATTAAAGAGGAGAAGCAGGATCAGAAGCGGTGCGTTTGCACGCGAGATTTTCAGGCCCAGCAAAAACCAGATGGCGATCTGGGCGGCCATGACCAGTTCATAGGGTGCCGGCTCGGAAATGACGAAGCCGGACAGGAATACGCCGAAGGCCACCATGATGGAGCCGCAGATCCGCAGTGCCGCAAGTTGCGGGCGGAAAGGCCGGGCAGCACTGTCGATGATCGCGCTCAATAGGCATTGTCCGTATTGAGGAGGCGGATCGGCGTCAGGAACAGGATTTTCAGGTCAAGCAGGATCGACCAGTTCTCGATGTAATCGAGATCGTGGGTGATGCGGGCGCGGATCTTGTCATCCGTATCGATTTCGCCGCGCAGGCCGTTGATCTGCGCCCAGCCTGTGACGCCGGGCTTGACCCGGTGGCGGGCAAAATAGCTCTCGACCACATCGACATATTTGCGATCACCGGTCTGTGCCTGCACCGCATGTGGACGCGGACCAACCAGCGAAAGATCCCCGCGCAGAACGTTGAAGAACTGCGGAAGTTCGTCCAGCGAGGATTTGCGGATGAAGCGACCGACCGCGGTCACGCGCGGATCCCCCTTGGTCACCGCCAGCTTGGCAGTCGGGTCGCTCAGATGCGTATACATCGAGCGGAATTTCAAAACGTTGATGATCTCGTTGTTGAAGCCGTGGCGTTTCTGAACGAACAGGATCGGACCGGGAGAGGTGAATTTCACCGCAAGCGCCACACCCAGCATGATCGGCCACAGAAAGAAGATTGCCAGTACCGAGAAGAAGATATCGAAGGCGCGTTTGGCAACCGAATCCCAGTCGCGGATCGGTTTGTCGAAAATGTCGAACATCGGCACCGCGCCGACATGGCTATACGCGCGCGGGCGGAAACGCAGGCGATTGGCATGCGCGGCAAGACGGATATCGACCGGCAGAACCCACAGTTTGCGGATCAGCTGCAGAATGCGGTCTTCGGCGGTGGGCGGCAGCGCGATGATCAGCATGTCGATACGGGCAAGCCGCGAGAATTCGACCAGTTCCGCAAAGGTGCCGAGCTTCGGATAACCTGCCACCACTTCCGGTGACCGGCTGCTGCCTCGGTCGTCGAAGATACCGCAGATGCGAATGTCGTTATCGGGTTGCCGCTCCAGCGCGCGCGCCAGCTCCTTGGCGGGTTGGCCACCGCCGACGATGACGGCGCGGCGTTCCATGATGCCGTTGCGCGACCAGTTGCGGATGCCGAAGGCGGTCAAAAATCGTTCGAAGAGCAGAATGGCGGCGCCGCCCACCAGCCAGATGATCAGTCCGGCAACCGTTGGTGCGCCGTCTGCAATCAGCAGAATGCCCGAACTGGTGATGACGCTGAGTGTCCAGCATATCAGAACACGCGTGCGCGTTCGCGCCGCCGAACGAATGCTGGGGATCTGATAGGCGTCGGCAATTTGGAGCAGCAGAACGGTAAGCGCTGCGCCTGCGCCTATGACCGAAAAACGGATGAGAAGCGATCGCTCGTCCGGACCGAAAAAAAGCTCCACGCAGAGGCCGATTGCCAGCATCAGCAGCAATTCGAGCAGCCGGTATTGGCCGATCAGCATGGCAGGGGAATAGTTCTCGTCGCGAAACTGTTCGGCGACCTGGCGAGCGAGCGGATTGAGTTCGACGGGTTCATGCGGCTCGGGCGTCGAGGCGACGCCATCCGAGACACGGCGGCGCAATGCCTCGATATCGAACTGCTCTTGTCCTTCGAGCTTGCTCATGATGCGCGATCTCGTCCTCTCCGAACGGAGGAGATACCACGATATTTGGTAAGAAATCGTTTAGACCCTGGGCCCAGCACCTGTCAGATCTCGATACAAGGCGAGCATCTGGTCGGCCATTGCCGAAGCGGAAAACACGGCGCGAAAATCCGAAGGCGCCGGCATGACGTCCTCGCGCCATGTCGGATTGGTCAAGGCGTCCACCATGACATGGGCAAGGTCCGCCGGGTCGCCTGGTGTGACTAGGGCCGAGCTGTCTTGCCCGAGAATTTCCGGAACCCCGCCGACACGTGTCGCGATCACCGGCTTTTCGGCGGCGAGCGCTTCTATGACGATGTACGGCATGGCTTCGGCGCGGGAGGGCACGACGACATTGCGGGCAAGTGCAAACGCCTGCCGCGCCGGCATGGCCTCGAGCATGCGAATGCGACGTCCAAGGCCACGTTCGGCCATCATCCGGAAATAACGGTCGCGGTCAGGGCCGTCGCCCACCATGACGGCCGACAGGGGGTGTCCGACCGCGCGTTCGGCACGGCCGAAGGCATCGATGAACTTGTCCGGCCCCTTGAGGTCGCGCAGCATGCCGATATAGAGGAAATCGGCGCAATCTTCGGTCGAAGTCACCGGCCCGAACTCGCTGTCGCGCACGCCGTTGTAGATGACTTGGGAGCGGGTGGTAATCTTGCCGACCTTGGCTTCGTAGGCCTTGCGCTCGAACTCGCAGACGAAAACGAGGCTGTCGGTGAAGCGTTCCTGAAGCCGTTCCAGATTAAGCACCAGCCGACCGGATGGTCTGGACCGGTCGTAATGCAGGCTACCCCCATGGGGCGAATAGAGGCGGGCTACGCGATACCTGTTCACCCGCAGGGCTGAGCCGATGAGCCGTGCCAGAACGCCACCCTTGGCGCCATGACCGTGCAAGACATCCGGCTGCAAGCTCTTGATGTGCTTGTAGCTCTTGTAGAGCGCATTCAGGTCCGACGGCGCAACGGACCGGCGGATCGGAATGCGGATGAGACCGAGCGAAAGCTGCGGCCTGATGGCATTGAACAGCCGCTCTTCGTGAGCGCCGCCCGTGGAGCTGTCACAGAGAATGCCGACCTCGTGGCCGGCCGCCCGATGTTCCTCCACCAGATCGCGGACATGGCGGAATATGCCGCCAACCGGTGACCTGAAGCAGTGGATGATCCTTAGGGGGCGCTCCATTGGCGTCATGTGAGAGCGATCAGAAGAGTCGCTCGCGGACATAGATCGTATCGCCGGCAAGCACGGCGCTGGAGATCGAGGTCCGGCCGGTGATGCTGCGCCCGTTGATCTTGCGGGTCACGTCGATGTCGCGCTGGTTTCCGCGGGGCGTGAAGCCGCCGGCAATGGCGATGGCGTTCTGGGCGGTCATGCCGGGCACGTAGGAATACTGGCCGGGGCGGCCGACTTCGCCCATCACGAATACCGGGCGGTAGCGATCCATCTCGATCGTCACGTCGGGATCACGCAGATAGCCCTGTTTGAGTTTGGCGGCGATGGCTCCTTCGAGCGCAACCATGGTCTGGCCGCGAGCCGCGACCTGACCGATCAGCGGGAAGGAAATGTAACCTGCCTGATCGACGGTATAGGTGTTGGAAAGCCCGGTCTGTTCGAAAACACTGACGCGCAGACGGTCGCCGCTGTCCAGCCTGTAGGGCTGGATCGTTGCTTCCTGAAAGCTTTTGGGCGCCGGCTGATACGTGCTGCAGGCACCAAGCATTGTCGTTGCTGTAAGCGCAACGGCCAATACGATTTTTGATCTTGAAAGGGCGAACGACATTTCGCGAACAGGGCTCCGGCAGTCAAACCATGACGGTCGTTATCGATCGATTAGGGTTAATGTCCGGTAAATATCCTTGGGTTTTCGTGTATTGCGGAAGAAAAGGCTGCGCACAACTTCGCGGAGAACCGCATTAACGGTCGAGTTACCATGATCCTTTACGGTGAAGACCTTGTTTCCAAATTCGGCAGTCCCTGAGTACGGAGTGTGGCATGTCAGCAGGCAGCAATCAGGATGTTGATATCGACCTCGGACAGCTGTTTTCAGCCGTCTGGGAGCGGAAGAAGACGATCCTTGCCACAACGGCGCTTGCCGGAGTGTTGGCTTTTGTCGGCTCCAGCCTGATGACGCCCGCCTACAAGGCGGAATCGCGGCTCCTCATCGAAAACCGAGCTCCCTCCCTGAACGGCTTGCCCGATCCGGCCGGTTCAAACGATCCGGTTCTCGACGCCCTCAACATACAGAGCCAGGCGCAGCTTCTGCAATCGACCGACCTGATCAAGCAGGTTGCGCGCGAGATGAAGCTGACAGAGCGCAAGGAATTCGATCCCGCCGCGCATTCGTCCATGCCCAATCCGCTGGTCATGCTTGGCCTGCAGCAAAACCCGCTCGATCTGCCGCCGGAAGACCGGGTGATGAAGGCGTTCCGTGAAAAACTGCAGGTCTATCCTGTCGAAGGCTCGCGCGTCATCGCCATCGAATTCAGTTCCGAAGATGCCAAGCTCGCTGCAGCCATACCGAACCGGATGGCAGAAGTTTACCTGAGCATCCAGAGCGGCGCCAAGCTCGATACCCATGCGGAAGCCGCCAAATGGCTGGAGCCGGAAATCGCGACGCTGACCAGGCGCGTCAATGAGGCGGAAAAGAAGGTGGCGGATTACCGCTCGTCTTCCGGCCTGTTCCGCACCAGCGATACCAACAATCTGTCAAACCAGCAGCTCAACGACATTTCCGCCGAACTTGCGCGGGTGAGGGGCGAGCGCGCCAATGCCGAGGCGCGCGCCCAGAATGTCCGCAATGCGCTTGAGGCAGGACGCCCGTCCGATACGCTGAGCGATGTGGTCGGTTCGGCCATGATCCAGCGGTTGAAGGAAACCGAAGCCGGTCTGCAGGGGCAGATCTCCGACCTCTCCACCTCGCTGATGGATGGCCATCCGCGGCTGAGAGGCCTGCGGGCGCAGCTTTCCGGCATCCGCCAGCAAATCCAGAACGAAACGCGCAAGATCCTCGCGAGTATCGAAGGTGAGGCCAACGTGGCGCGGCTGCGCGAAACGCAGCTCATTCAGCAGCTGAACGGCCTGAAGGCCGATTCGGCCCGTGCCGGTGAAGAGGAGGTGGGTCTGCGCGCTCTTGAGCGTGAGGCGACTTCCCAGCGCCAGTTGCTTGAAACCTATCTTGCCCGTTACCGCGAAGCGACCTCGAGAATCGACCGCAATTCGACGCCGGCCGATGCCCGCGTCATCTCGACGGCGGGTGAACCGGCCGAACCCTATTTCCCGAAAATCCTCCCGATCACCATTGTCGTGGCACTGGCGACGCTTGTCGTCAGCACGATTGTCGTACTGTTGATCGCACTGTTCGGTGGCCGTGGTCTGCGACCGACCGACGTCGAAACGACTGAGATCGAACCGCGGGCTCGCGTCATCGAACCGCCCAAGCCCGTCGCCAAACCTGATGCCAAGCCGGAGGCGACATTGGTCGAACCTGCAGGCAAGCCCACGGTTATTGCCGAAGTGGCAACCACGCCGGTTGAGGCGGTCGTTGCCAGCGAAGTGGTGCGCGCGCAGGATGACGCCTTCAGCATCGAGGCAGTGCGTGATTACATCATTGGCCGCAAGGTGCAGGTGGCCGTCGCCGTTTCGCCGAGTGGCGATGAGGGTTCCACTGCCACGGTCATGCTGGCGCGTGAATTGGCCGAGGCAGGGCATACGGTGGTTCTGGTCGATATGACCGGCTCATCCTGCCCAACCCGCCTGATGGCAAGCGGAAAGGCGCTGCCAGGCATCACCGATCTCCTGACCGGAGCGGCAGCTTTTGCCGATACCATCCACCCGGATCGCCTGTCCGATGCCCATGTCGTGCCGCGTGGTACTGCAGATGGCGCAACCGCCATGCGCAGTGCCGATCGTCTGGGCATGATCATTGACGGACTTGCAGGTGTTTATGACGTGGTGCTGGTCGAATGCGGCCCGGCCGAAATCGCCAACCTTTCGCGCCTGACGCGCAGCAAGGATACCGATATCGTCATTTCGGCTCCCGGTTTCGACGAGAAGCGCCTGACGGAAACCGCGGAGGTTTTCGAAGCTGCCGGTTATCACAACCTCATGATCATGGCCGGCACGACGCTGACCCCGCCGACCAAAAGCGATGGTAGCCCTGCGACACGCAGCAGCCGGGCAGCCTGAGCCGGTTTAATCGCTATCGGCAGGCGCTGTTTGTGGCGCTTGCCTGCCGGCACGCAGTTTTTGCAGCCAGCCATAGATCGCCCGATTGCGTTTGATCGTGCCCTTGGCGCGATTTTTCAGAGCCAGCAAAAGTACCATCAATCGGCCACGGAAGTTGATCGGCACCAGAAGATCGTGGGTGACGGTCTCCACCGTGCACCAGCCGCGTTTATAAGGTTGGTCGCCGACGCCGAAATCGAACAGCCTTGCGCCGCTCTGGCAGGACCGCTCGATCATCAGCCAGAACAGCAGTTCGCCCGGACTTGCTTCTGGAACCAGCGTATCGTCGATCGATCCGAACTGACAGACGACATGATCGCCCTTTCGGGAAAGGCCGGACACGGCAGCGATCCTTCCCTCGTATTCTCCCTTCAGGCGGATGGCGTGCAGTTCGAGTGGCGTATCGAGACCTTGCGGAGAAACATCCACCAAGTGACGGAAAAACGCTCTTTTCTCCGGTGTCTGAAACACGTCCGGCAGGCCATGCAAACGGAAACGTGCCGTTTTCTGTTCGAAAAAGATTTCCAGAAGCGCGCGTTTGTCATCTGTTGTGGTGGCAACGACGTGCTCGTATCCGCCTTTTTCCGTAAGACGGCGCTCCTGCACGCGAAATTTCTTGCGTCGACGTTTGGCATGCACTTGCGCAAGCGTCTGCTCGAAACTGGGAAAAAGCGGCAGTTGAAACGTGCGGTTGGCGTCTTCGATAGCCGTAAGACCGGTCAAGGGATGTGCAGCATCCCGCCAGATGAGTGGCACCGTATCCATTGCCAGCAAATCGGCATGACCTTTCAGCAGCGCCTTTAGCATGACAGCGATGGCTTGCACGGCTTCGCCATCGAGATATCGGAAATCGTCGTCCAGCAGGCCGCTGTTGATGTTGTTGAAACGTCCACCGAGGAAACGAGCGGTGGTCCCGCCATTCTCCCGCACCGCTTCAAGCGGCAGGATCATCACGGTGCGGCCATCGATCTGCCCGCGCACGACAAGGAGGGGGGCTTGATGAGCCTTGTGCCACGCACGGCACCAGTCATAGGCCTGGTGCAGAGAATTCTGCGGCAGCGCCTCCAGCCGCCTCCAATCGGCCTCGATGTCCTCCATGCGATCGACAAGGTCGAGATGCAGGTTGCCAATCGGGAACGGCTGAGGGGCAACAAAGGCGCCTGGGGGAGGCGCTGTCGCATCGAGAACTGTTTCGAAATCAGACTGAGGCCGCTGCACGCCCATCTCCGCCATCACATTCACGTGCAAAAATACAAGCGGAGTTGCAACAATCGGTTTATGCGCGCTGCGCAGAAATGATTCCGGTCCGGGTGGTTAAGGTCCGGTCAATGCCGCCAGTGTTCACGTGCGCGGCGGCCTCGGTCCTGCCATCCACTTGATGATCAGCATGGCCGGCAGGATCCAAAGCAGCCCGGAAAGCAGGAAGTACAGGAAATGAACCCACCACGGCGATGTCGCGAGAAGCAATGAGGCGACGGTTGTCGCGACCAGCGCATAAACGATCACCAGGATGATGATGAGGATCGTGCCGATAAAGCTTCTGAGGCGCGGATACATTTTTTCGTCAAGCTCTCCCGTCAAGCCGCGACCGCATGCCGCAAAGCTGAAGGACTTGTTTTGCACGGGGGCATCGGGCAAAGCAACGGGCAAAAGCGCGCAGCAAGACGCTCATGAAGTTCCTCAGCAGGGATGAGACGGATGTCGGTGATGAATACGACGGCAGCAGATTTCAACGCAGACACACACAAGCTGGCGAAGAACCGGAAAGCGGTGCGCCTCTGGCTGGGTTTCGTCATTCTGACGCTGTTCTGTCTTGTGCTGGTCGGCGGTGCCACGCGCCTGACCGACAGCGGCCTCTCCATCACCGAATGGAAGCCGATCCACGGCGTCATCCCGCCGCTCAATGCCGCCGAGTGGGAAGAGGAGTTTCAACTCTACCAGCGTATTCCTCAATACGAGCAACTCAACAGCCACATGACGGTCGAGGATTTCAAATCGATCTTCTGGTGGGAATGGGCGCACCGTTTTCTCGCGCGCGCCATCGGCCTGATCTTCGCACTTCCGCTTGCCTTCTTCTGGCTGACTGGGCGTATCGAAAAGCGGGTTCGCTGGCCGCTGGTCGGCACCTTGGCGCTTGGCGGCTTCCAGGGTTTTATCGGCTGGTGGATGGTGTCATCCGGCCTCACCAAGTTGACCAGCGTCTCGCAATACCGGCTGGCGACGCATCTGGTCATCGCCTGTCTGATCTTTTCCGCCTGTATCTGGATCATGCGCGGTCTGACCTCGCAGCGGCGCGATGCACCGCCGACACGTTATTCCGTGTGGGCTGCCGGCGGCATCGCTTTCCTCGCCCTGTTCCAGATCTATCTCGGTGCACTTGTTGCCGGTCTCGACGCGGGCCTCAGCTACAACACCTGGCCCTTGATGGACGGGGCCTATATTCCCGCTGACCTCTTCATCCGTGATCCCTGGTGGATCAACCTGTTTGAGAACCACAAGACGGTGCAGTTCGTACATCGCTGCGGCGCCTATCTCATCCTTGCCGCCACGCTTGTTCACATGCTGATCACGCTCTCGAAGGCGCCTTCCAGCGTCTACGCAACGCGGTCGATCATCCTCTTTGCGCTGGTCTGCGGACAGGCTGTTATCGGTATCCTGACGCTTCTGTGGCAGGTGCCGCTCGATTTGGCGCTGGCTCATCAGGGCGGCGCGTTGATCGTGCTGGGTTATGCCGTGGCGCATTGGCGAGGGTATGTCGGCGAATATCCGCAACAGATTGCAGCCGATCTCAAGGCCTGAAGGCAATCACGCCTGCGCCAGCACGGCTTTGAGTGCTGCGACCACGGCAAGTTCGTCGTCCCGGTCCTGTCCGTTGCCATCTTCTTCGTGCCATGCTGCCGAGAGGCAGCCGTAAGCGAATGCGTAGCACAGGATGGTGCGTATATCGCGGCCCAACGCATCGGCGAAAATACCTGCCATCGAGGTAATTCGCGCCTCATTGCGTGTCAGGTCGAAGCGGTCGAGCGGGTTGGAAAACATGTTTGCGACGTCCATCGCCGCATCGCCGATCAGACCGACCGGATCGATGATCAGCCATCCTCGCGGCCCGGACATGATGTTTTCGTGGTGCAGATCGCCATGCAGCGGCTTGATGTCCCGCTGGTCAGCGATCAGGTTCTGCGCCATCCGCGCACCTTCGGTGAAGATGGTTTCCATCCCTTCTCTCCGGTCGCTTTCCGCCTTTGCAAACAGGCTGGCGAAATAGCGGGTAAGGGGCTGGAGGCGGGCAGGCGGAAAGGTCTGCGAGGACTGGTGATAGGTGAGCAGAACGTCGGCGGCTATACGGGTCGCGTCCTCATCGCCGTGGGAGAGTAGGCGGTCTCGAAGTGTGAGGCTGCCGGCATGTTCCATCAGCAACATGTTTTCTGACCGCGCGAACAGTTTCACGCAGCCGATGCCCTTGCGCCACTCCATGAAGGCCGCCCCGCGCAGGCTGTCTTCAAGGGCCTTCGCTTTCAGCACCTTCACGATGGCGGGCTGTTCGTCGACCGTTACCTCAAACACCGTGCCGACCACGGTATCGGCAATCTGGCGGGCGTTTTCCGCCCGCCATTCCGCTGGGAAAGAGATATTGGCCGTCGCCGTCACGCGGACAGCATCAGGTCCATGTTCTGCACGGCGGCACCGGAGGCACCCTTACCGAGATTGTCGAGCAGTGCGACCAGATTGACGTGATCCCCGCCCGGCGCACCGAACACGAAAAGCTTCATATTGTCGGTGTTGACCAGTTCTTCGGCATCGACGCGCGGCAGCTTGGAGCTTTCCTCAAGCGATACGACAGAAACGATGTTCTGCCCCGCATAATGGGCAACAAGCGCCGCATGAATGTTTTCGACGGTCGCGTCTTCCGAAAGATCTTCGAGGAAGAGCGGCACCTGCACGATCATGCCCTGCGCGAAGCGACCGACCGAAGGCGAGAAGAGGGGCGCGCGGTCGAGAAGGCCATGCGTCTTCATCTCCGGCACGTGCTTGTGCTTGAGCGTCAGGCCATAGAGGAAATTATTGGCGGAAATGGCGTCTTCGCGTGACGTATCTTCCATCTGGCCGATCAGTTGCTTGCCGCCGCCGGTGTAGCCCGAGACCGCGTTGACCGAGACCGGATAGCCGTCCGGTAGCAGACCGGCTGCGCGCAGCGGGCGCAGCAGAGACACGGCACCTGTCGGGTAACAACCCGGATTGGAGACATGGCGGGCGGAACGGATCTTGTCGGCCTGGCCCTTGTCCAGTTCCGCAAAACCGTAAGCCCAGTCCGGCGCAACGCGATAGGCGGTGGAGGTATCGATGATGCGCACGGTGTTATTGCCGGCAAGCATCGAGACGGCTTCCTTGGAAGCGTCGTCGGGCAGGCAGAGAATGGCGATGTCGGCGCTGTTGAGCAGGTCTTCGCGCATTGCCGCATTGCGGCGCTCGGCTTCGGGAATGGACAGCAGCTCAACGTCGCGGCGACCGGCCATGCGGGTGCGGATCTGCAGCCCTGTCGTGCCGTGTTCGCCATCGATGAAGATCTTTGCTGTCATGGTCGTTGTCCCATAAAATCAGAGGCTTGGAGGTGCGGCCGGAAGCGATTTTCCAACCGGTTCATTCAGAGATTCAACGCTGAGCGAGACGCTCCGCTTTCAGCCCGAGCATATACATTGCAACGCTTGCCCCGGCAATGGCGGTGATATCGGCATGGTCATAGGCCGGCGCCACCTCGACCACATCGGCACCACGGATATCGAGCGGCCCGAGCTTTCGCAGGACCGACAGGATTTTGGCGCTCGTCGGGCCGCCTGCGACCGGTGTGCCGGTGCCGGGTGCGAAAGCTGGATCGAGGCAGTCGATATCGAAGGTCAGATAAGCGGGCCTTTCACCGACAAGAGCAACTATCCTGTCCGCGATCTGTTGCGCGCTCAGGTCCTCGACCTCATGACCATACATGATCTCGATGCCGAAATCCTCCGGCGCATGGGTGCGAATGCCGATCTGGATCGAATGTCCGGCATCTATGACGCCTTCGCGCACGGCGCGGGTTACGAAGGAGCCGTGGTCGATACGTTCTCCATCATCGTCCCATGTGTCCTGATGGGCATCGAAATGGACGAGGGCGAGAGGGCCGTGTCTGGCGGCGTGCGCCTTCAGTAATGGCCAGGTGACAAAATGGTCGCCGCCGAGGGACAGCAGGAACGCACCCGACATGATGATCTTCGTCGCCTCCGCCTCGATGAGGCCGGGTGTCTTCTGGTGGTTGCCGTAATCGAGCAGAACGTCACCGTAATCCACCACGGCCATGGCTTCGAAAAGGTCACGGGAAAACGGGTATTGCGGGTCGTTGTCGAAAATCGCCGAGGCACGACGGATCGCCTGTGGCCCGAAGCGGGCGCCCGGCCGGTTCGACACGGCGGCATCGAAGGGAATGCCGAGCACGACCGCATCGGCGCCCTCGACATCCTTGCCGTAGCGGCGGCGCATGAAGGAAAGCGCACCGGCATAGGTCGGGTCGGTAGCCGCACCGCGCATCGAACCTGCGGTAAAGGCGTTGTCGATCGATCTGCTGGCCATGCTCTTTCCTATCTGTCGAAGCCGTAGGCGCGCTCCACCCGGGCAATCCGCACCTGGTAATCCTCGTACCAGCGTTCGCGTCCGGTTTTCTGCGCCGCCGCGTGCGAGACGACCGCCTTCCAGGCGCGAATGCTGTCCTTGTCCGCCCAATAGGAATTGGTTATGCCGAACCCGTCAATGCCGCGGGCGCTTTCGACGCCGAGAAAACCCGGCTGCTGGCTGGCGAGGGAGACCATGGCGTCGGCCATGTTGTCGTAACCATTGTCCCCCTCGGTGCGACAGGAAGAGAAGGCGACGATGTAATAGGGCGGTTGCGGAAGGTGCGCGAAGAGCGCGGGAGATGGCAGCGACATGGATGATTCCCTTTTTCGAAAACGGTTCGCACCCAGTTTGGCCAGCATCCGTTGATGGGCAAATGCGAAATCTTGATCGATGCCGTGCAAACGAAAAAGGCGGAGCCAAAGCCCCGCCTTTCCAAAAGCAGAATTCCTGAAACGATTAACGCTTCGAGAACTGGAACGAACGGCGAGCCTTGGCCTTACCGTACTTTTTACGCTCGACAACGCGGCTGTCGCGGGTCAAGAAGCCACCCTTCTTCAGGACCGAGCGCAGGCCCGGTTCGAAGTAGGTGAGAGCCTTGGAGACGCCGTGACGAACAGCACCGGCCTGACCGGACAGACCGCCACCGGTAACGGTAGCGATGATGTCGAACTGACCCGAGCGAGCTGCTGCGACCAGCGGCTGCTGCAGGATCATCTGCAGAACCGGACGGGCGAAGTAGGTCGTGAAGTCACGGCCGTTGATGATGATCTTGCCAGAACCAGCCTTGACCCATACGCGGGCGATGGCGTTCTTGCGCTTGCCGGTGGCGTAGGAGCGGCCCTGTGCATCGACCTTGCGGACGTGAACCGGTGCAGCTGCCTGACCTTCGGCCGAAGCGAGGTCCTTCAGGGAGGAGAGATCGGCCATTATCAGGCGCTCCTTACGTTCTTGCTGTTCAGCGAAGCCACGTCGAGAGCGACCGGCTGCTGTGCTTCATGAGGATGGTTCGAGCCGGCGTAGACGCGCAGGTTCTTGAGCTGGCGACGGCCGAGCGGGCCGCGCGGGATCATGCGCTCGATAGCCTTCTCGAGAACGCGCTCCGGGAAGCGGCCTTCGATGATGGCGCGTGCAGTGCGCTCCTTGATACCGCCCGGGTGACCGGTGTGCCAGTAGTACTTCTTGTCGGAATACTTCTTGCCGGTGAAGACGCACTTTTCCGCGTTGATGATGATGACATTGTCACCGTCGTCGACGTGCGGGGTGTAGGTGGCCTTATGCTTGCCGCGAAGGCGCATGGCAACGAGGGTGGCGAGGCGACCGACAACGAGCCCTTCGGCGTCGATGATGATCCACTTCTTCTCCACCTCTGCAGGCTTCTGAACGAAGGTCGACATGGTGTTACTCTTTCTTTTGGACCCGTATCGAAAGATCAAGGATCTTTCTGCGGGCGTTTCTTGTTGCTTGGTTTGGTTGCCTTGCGGCTACCAAAAAGAAAGCGGGCCACGAGGGTCCGCATTTCTGTTGCGGCTTATAAGCGCGAGGCGCGAGAGCGTCAAGGCGAGCGAATTTGCGTGACGGAAAATTACTATAGTAAAAACAACGGCTTGATAGTGTGGTATTTTAAAACCACACAAAAGATTGACGATTCCAAGTGGTTTCGGCGGAGATGCCACCGCATATAACTGCTCGAGGACAAACACTGGAGCCCCGTCATGAACCACGACGCTTATGAACCGGCCTACATTTCCGGCATCCTGAAGGACACTAAAACCATCGCTCTTCTTGGGGCTTCGCCCAATCCAGAACGGCCCAGCAACCGCGTCATAGCCTTTCTCTTGTCCAAAGGCTACCAGGTGTTTCCCGTCAATCCGGGCCAGGCAGGTAAACAAATCCTGGGCCAGGCCGTCTACGCAAAACTATCCGACGTGCCGCAGCCGGTCGATCTCATCGATGTGTTTCGCGCTGCCGAATATCTGGATGGCGTGGTGGACGAGGCGATTGCCCTCGACATCAAACCTAAAGTCATCTGGGGCCAGCTTTCGGTGCGTGACGACAAGGCGGCGGCCAAGGCCGAGGCCGCCGGGATCAACGTCGTCATGGATCGCTGCCCGGCCATCGAATATCCGCGCCTCGGTCTCTGATTTTTTCGCTCTGGTGCATATTCGGTCTTCGCGTTAATCTGGGCTTCAAGGCCGGAGGCGGCCTGCAGCCCGCGCTTGTAAAGAGCATGGCGAACGCCTCCAGACACCGATCCTGAACGTTTCCCGTCAGGCGAAGGCGTTGGCAATGCGGGCACCGACGAGATTTCGCCGTCTGACGAAGGAACGGATCATGCGCGATCATCGCGATGCAAAGGCTATGGCCAAAACACTGCGGGAGGAACTTGTCTCCCGCGACATCTCCATCACCCACTCCGAAGCTCTGGAAATCGTGGCGCGGCAGTTCGGCTTGGCGAACTGGAATATCTTGAGTGCGAAGCTTGAGCCGAGGGAAGGGGCTGCTTCTGTAGCCTTCGAACGAACGGTGCCGATCGTGCGCATCTTCGATGTCGCCAAGGCCCATGAGTTCTATTTGGGTTTCCTCGGTTTTAGCGTCGATTGGGAACATCGTTACGGCGACAATTTCCCGCTCTACACGCAGGTCTCGCGCGGCAGCCTGCAACTGCACCTGTCAGAACATGCGGGCGATGCCACGCCGGGAGGGACGACGGTCGTTTACATGAAAGGCGCGCGCGCGTTCCAGAAAGAGCTGATCGAAAAGAAGTATCGCTACATGAAGCCAGGTCTGGAAGAGGTGGACGGCAGGCTGGAGGTGACGGTGATTGATCCGTTCAACAACCGCATCCGCTTCATGGAAATTGTCTCGGAGTAATCGCCCGCCGGACTGCCGACAAAGCTGGCAATCTTTGAGTTCGTCATCAAGCTGCAGGCCGGGCGATTGCCCGGCCTGTTTCGTCCTCCTCGCGTGTCATTTTAAAGCTGGTCCAGAATCACGCCCGGCAGCGGCCGCATGGCGTTCAGTTCGTCAGAGTTGCTGCAATAATGGCTGAACTCCGCGGCCGCATTGCTGTTGCTCAGATCGCGCCGACAGCGCGACTTGGCGGAACACTTTGCGCAGCGCAGCTGCATGTCACGAAACAGGACCGGGTGCTGCAACAGAACCTCCACCGGATCGATGCCGAGATATCGCATCAGAGCCAGCATTTCATCGGCCGCTTCGGGGCCTGCCCGTGCCATTCGCACGAGTTCCTGCGGAGAAATACTGCAATCGCGGGCAATCTCGGAAATCATCCGCTCGTCCATGGTGGCGATGACATCGGCTTCCGTTGCGGCATTATAGGCCTTCGCGCACCAGCGCAGAAACCGGCCAGCAAAACCCGGCCCATGTGGGGCGGCCGCATGCGGTCTGGTGATCTCGGTCACGGCCATATCTCCTTTCTTTCCAAGGAGTTTGGTCTTCGTGGAAATATATGCCTTGATCACAATCAACTACGGAGATTTTCTGTGTATCGCCGCCCCAGCGGGTTGGTAAAACTATGCCGGAAATGTGACGAAGCGGGCTGATGCCCCCAATCAAGCGAGGACGATGACATGCCGACACGCGACCCCGGATTTTCGACGCTTGCGGTTCACGCCGGCGCGGCACCCGATCCGACCACAGGTGCGCGTGCGACACCGATCTACCAGACGAGCTCGTTCGTATTCCAGGACAGCGACCACGCTGCCGCCCTGTTCGGCCTCCAGCAATTCGGCAATATCTATACCCGCATCATGAACCCCACCCAGGCGGTGCTCGAGGAGCGTGTCGCGGCGCTGGAAGGCGGCACGGCGGCGCTGGCTGTCGCTTCAGGCCACGCCGCGCAGATGCTGGTCTTCCATACGATCATGCAGCCGGGTGACAATTTCATCGCCGCCAAGCGCCTTTACGGCGGCTCGATTAACCAGTTCGGCCACGCCTTCAAGAATTTCGACTGGCATGTGCGCTGGGCCGATGTTTTCGACCCGCAGACTTTTGAAAGCCAGATCAACGAGCGCACCAAAGGCATCTTTATCGAGAGCCTTGCAAATCCGAACGGCACCTTTGTCGATATCGCCGCGATTGCGGAAGTGGCACGCCGCCACGATCTGCCGCTGATCGTCGACAACACCATGGCCAGCCCCTATCTGGTGCGCCCGCTTGAACATGGTGCCGATATCGTCATCCATTCGCTCACCAAATTCCTCGGCGGCCACGGCAATTCCATGGGCGGCATCATCGTCGATGGGGGCACGTTCGACTGGTCGCAATCCGGTAAATATCCGATGTTATCGGAGCCGCGGCCGGAATATGCGGGCATCGTGCTGCATCAGGCCTTTGGCAATTTTGCCTTTGCCATCGCCTGCCGTGTTCTGGGCCTGCGCGATCTCGGGCCGGCCATCTCGCCCTTCAATGCCTTCCTCATTCTCACGGGCATCGAAACCCTGCCGCTCAGAATGCAGAAACACAGCGACAATGCTGCTGCGGTCGCAGAGTGGCTGAATGGTGAGGATAAGGTCGGCTGGGTCAGTTACGCCGGTCTGGCCGATGATCCGAACAACGAACTGCAGAAACGGTATTCGCCCAAGGGCGCAGGCTCCGTCTTCACCTTCGGCCTCAAGGGCGGGTACGAGGCGGGCAAGACGCTGGTGGAAAATCTAAAGCTGTTTTCGCATCTGGCAAATATCGGCGACACCCGCTCGCTGGTCATCCACCCGGCCTCGACCACCCATCGCCAATTGTCGGAAGAACAGCAGGCGGCGGCCGGTGCTGGGCCGGACGTGGTGCGCCTGTCGATCGGCATCGAGGATGCGGCCGACATCATTGCCGACCTGCGTCAGGCTCTGGCAAAAGTCGCCTGACGCTTCTATAGAAGCCGCTCATGTAATCATTTCTACACAGTCGGCCGTTATCGGCTGGCTGTGTCGGCCGCCGTTCCAGGCGCAGCCGCAGGGCATCGACCCGAAAGAAAATCAGATAAGGGGCAGGGGCCGAGGCCCCCGTTCCAGTGGAGAATACCCGTGAGCGAACAGTCACTTCTTCGGCTGTCCATCGCCGTCACGGCCGCGCTTGCGGCATTCGGCATCGTCGTCGGTCTTGTGTCCGGCTCTTTCGCCATCGTCTTCGACGGCTTTTATTCGCTGACCGACGCGTTCATGACGCTGTTGGCGCTGTTGGTATCGAAACTCATCATCGCCTCTGCGCAGCCGACCGCGACAGGCAAGCTGATCGACCGCTTCAGTGTCGGCTTCTGGCATCTGGAGCCGATGGTGCTGGGCCTCAACGGCACGCTTTTGATGGGGGCGGCGATCTACGCTTTCATCAGCGCTGTCGAAAGCCTGATGTCCGGCGGGCGTCCGATCGATTTCGGCCCGGCGGTCATTTTTACCGTCGTCACCGTCACGGTGTCGCTTTCCATGTGGCTGTTCTGCCGCCGTGCCAATCGTCAGCTGAACTCGAATTTCATCGCGCTTGATACGCAAGCCTGGCTGATGACCGCTGCTCTGACCTGGGCTTTGCTGGTTGCGTTCGGGGTGGGCCACGCGATCGATGGAACGCAATACCAGTGGCTTACCCCCTATATCGATCCGGGTGCGCTCGCGATCATATGTCTGGTTATCGCGCCGGTGCCGCTTGCCCATGTGCGCCAGGCCATTGCCGATATCCTGCTGGTGACGCCGGTCGAATTGAAGAACCACGTGGATGCTGTCGCGCAAGCGATTGTCGAGCGCCACGGTTTCCTGTCCTACCGCGCTTATGTCGCGCGCGTCGGGCGCGGCAAGCAGATCGAGCTATTCTTCATCGCGCCTTCCGAATGGCCGGCGCGCCACCTGTCTGAATGGGATGCCATTCGCGACGAGATCGGTGATGCCATCGGGGATGAAGGGCCGGACAGGTGGCTGACGATCGTCTTTACCAGCGATCCCGAATGGGCGGATTGAGCATCAGGGTTGCCGAACCGCTAACGTCTTCATTCGTAATCTATTAACCATGTTTCATAATGGCACAGCCTGTGCCGTAATCATTTCCCATCCTCGTGCGTTCATAGATCACCTTCAACAAGGGGAGACCGGACATGAACACGATCCGTCACACGGTATTGGTGGTCGAGGACGAAGCGCTCATCCGATTTGCGGTGGCTGACGCTCTCGAAGATGCAGGTTATGAAGTCCTGGAAGCTGCAAGCGTGCTGGAGGCGATCGGCCAGCTCGGCCTCAACGAGGATATCGATCTGGTCGTTACCGACGTCGATATGCCGGGCGCACTGTCTGGTATCGATCTGGCCCGCATGATCAGCGAGTGCGCGCCGCATATCGGCGTTATCGTTTCGTCGGCCCGTTGTGGCGACGAACTGGCAAATATGCCATCGACGGCGCGTTGCCTGCCGAAACCCTGCACGGCCCAGAAAATGCTCTCCACCATAGAAGATATGCTGAAGGGCAGGGCGCTCGTCGGCGACGAAAGCTTTCGCCGACGAGCTTGATAGAAACTAGGCGCGCAACTCGAGCGGCTCTGCCGCCATTGATGCCGTAGTGCGAATGCGCACTTTGTCGATGTTGCGGCCATCGAGCGCCACGACCTCGTATGTGAGGTCGCCGAAGGAGACGGTCTCGCCCTGCTGCGGCATATGGCCGAGACGCCAGAGCATCAGGCCGGCCAGCGTCGAATAACGGTCGGCATCGTCCACGAGGTCGATATCCAGCAGTTTCGAGACGTGGCGGATATCGATCCAGCCATCGACAAGAAGCGAACCGTCTTCACCGCGTTCGACTGTCAACTGCTCTTCGTCGTCATCGGCAAAATCGCCGGCGATGGCTTCAAGCAAGTCGGTCGCCGTCACCATGCCTTCGACCGAACCGTATTCGTCGAGCACGATCGCCACCTGCAGCGGCGACTGCCGCAGCTGTTCGAGCAAACGCAGCGCATTGACGCTTTCATGAACGACCAGTGGCTGGCGCAGCGAGCGGTCGAAATCGACTTTGCCGGTCTCGATGAAGTCGCGCAGCAGGTCCTTCGCCAGCGCAACGCCCAGGAATTCGTCAAGGCTGCCGCGGGCAATCGGGAAACGGGAATGGCCCGATTCCAGAACCTTGCGGCGCAGTTCCTCGTCGCTGTCCTCGATATCCAGCCAGTCGATATCCAGCCGGTGGGTCATGACAGATTTGGCCGGACGATCGGCAAGCGTCAGAACGCTCTCGATCATCTCGTGTTCGACCGGCGTGAACAGTTCACCCTCCGAAACGCGTTCGGCAATCACATCATTGGTTTCGCCGAGCGACGCTTCCCCGCGGCGGCTGCCGAGCAGGGAAAGAACGGCGCTTGCCGTGCGTTCGCGCAGGTCGCCGGTCGTCAGCACGCGCTCGCGGTTGCGCCGGGCGATCTGGTTAAACGCCTCGATGAGAACCGAGAATCCGATTGCGGCATAGAGATACGCCTTCGGAATATGGAAGCCCAGTCCTTCGACGATCAGCGAGAAACCGATCATCATCAGGAACCCGAGGCACAGAATGACCACGGTCGGGTGCTTTGACACGAAGGCCATCAGCGGCTTCGAGCACAACAACATGACGCCGACGGCGACGATAACGGCGATCATCATGACGGACAGGTGTTGCACCATGCCGACGGCGGTGATCACGCTGTCGAGCGAGAACACGGCGTCAAGCACCACGATCTGCACCAGAACCTGCCAGAATACGGCATGCTCGATCTTGCCTTCCTTGTTACCGGAATGGCCTTCGAGGCGCTCGTGCAGTTCCATCGTGCCCTTGAACAGCAGGAACACGCCACCAAAGAGGAGGATCAGATCTCGGCCGGAAATCTCGATGCCGAGAACGGTAAACAGCGGTGCCGTCAGCGTGACGATCCAGGCGACGGAGGCAAGCAGGGCGAGGCGCATGACCAGAGCAAGGCTGAGGCCGATCAGGCGAGCTTTCTCACGCTGATGTTCCGGCAGCTTGTCTGCCAGGATCGCGATGAAAACGAGGTTGTCGATGCCGAGTACGATTTCGAGCACGATCAGGGTGGCGAGTCCGGCCCATGCGGCCGGATCGGACATCCATTCAAATATCATGATGATATGAGGCCTGCCCAGAGGGGCGGCCGTTCCTTCTTTTGTTGAAAGGGAAAACAAAAAACGCCGCCCAAGGACCGGGACGGCGAACGTGGAATAGCGATGGAAGTGTAAAGTCCGCGCGCGTGACTAGGCGACCCCGGCTTGACGCGGGGCGCGGTCATCTCTCGAACATGAATTCGGAACGTCCGGTTCGGAACCATATCAACCCTGTTGAAATGGCGAACCGGACACACGCAATCGGGTGTCCATGGTCGGCGAATATATAGATGCTATTATGAATTGCATCCCTTCAGCGGAAAAATTTCCGTGAGTGCTTTTGCCGTCGCGCTCCTTTCCGCTTTGTCTGACCTTCATGCCGCCGGTTCGCTCCGGCGGCATGAAGGATTTCGAAAGACGGATCAGGCGCCCATGCCGCCGTCAATCGTGTGCATTGCGCCGGTAATGAAGCCGCCTTCGGGGCCCGCGAGATAAGCGGCGAGACCGGCGATTTCCTCCGGCCGGCCATGGCGTTTCAGCGCCATGAAACCGTGCATCGTGTCCTTCATCGGGCCGTCTGCCGGGTTCATGTCGGTATCAATCGGGCCGGGCTGGATGACATTGACGGTGATATTGCGCGAACCGAAATCGCGGGCGAGACCGCGCGCCATGCCCTGCACGGCGGATTTGGTCAGCGCGTAGGCAGCGCCACCGGCAAACGGCATGCGGTCGCCATTGACCGAGCCGATGATGATGATCCGGCCGCCGTCCTTCATCTGTCGTGCAGCTTCAACGGCTGCATGGTAGGGCGCGCGCACGTTGATATCGATCATCCGGTCCACGGCATCGGGATCGGTTTCAAGCGGATCACCCATCACCAGCGTTCCGGCGTTGACGACCAGTACGTCGAGCGGTCCGGCCGCCTTCACGGTCGCGATCGTGTCGGCGCGGTCGGCCGCATCCGATTTTGTGGCCTGCGCTCCGGTTTCCGCCGCCAGTGCATCGGCGGCGTCCTTGGAGCCCGCATAGGTAAACTTCACACTTGCGCCATCGGCTGCAAAGCGACGAACGATCGCCGCTCCGATGCCGCGGCTGCCGCCGATGACGAGCGCTGTCTTGCCGTTGAAATCAGTCATTGCATTACTCCATCCTGGGGGTTGAGAATTAATGTAGTAAGCGTTACATAATTGGCTTCTGGAACTTCGTCAATGGTTTTGTAATGGGCACTACAAAAATAAACAAGAGCCGCGGCAGGCCGCGCGCTTTCGATATGGAGCAGGCACTCGACAAGGCGCAGGCGCTGTTTGCCGAAAAGGGTTATGATGCTTTGAGCGTTGCCGATCTTACTGACGCGATAGGCATCAACCCGCCAAGTTTCTATTCCGCGTTTGGCAGCAAATCGGCACTTTATGGGCAGGTTTTGCAGCGATATGCCGAGCTGGAAGGCATCGATATCGTTGGTGCGCTGGCCGCTGATGTGCCGCTGGCGGAAGGTGTCGCCCGTCTGCTTGGCGAGGCTGCGGCAAACTACGGTGGCGGCAACGGTACGGGATGTATGGTCATCGAAGGTGCACGTGGTGGCGTCGATGCGCAGGCATGCCAGCAGGCACGGCGTCTGCTGGATATGACATATGACGCGGTTCATTCCGGTGTCAGTCTGCATGCCCCGGAAAAGGCCGAAATGGTGATGGATTATGTGATGGCGACACTGGCCGGCCTCTCATCGAGTGCCCGCAACGGTCTTTCGCCGGACCGCCTGCAGCGTATCGCGACCATTGCGTCCCGCCAGCTTGCCCATGAACTTGAGGAGAAGTGACCATGCCTGCATCTGAAGCATTCACGACGTTCGATCTTTCATCGGTCGAAGTGGAGGAGGGCGCTCCGGCAGCGGACAGACTGGTCTCCGGCACTCCGAAATTCCGCAGCTGGAATGTCGAAGAGGCGCCGGGCGGCATCTATGCCGGCGTATGGGAATCGACGCCCGGAAAATGGCGGATCATCTATGAGGAGTGGGAATACTTCCACATCCTTGCCGGCCATTCGATCGTGACGGCTGAAGGTGGCGAACCGATGCACCTGCGCGCAGGAGACAGCATGGTGTTGAGACCGGGCTTCAAGGGAACGTGGGAAGTGGTTGAAACGACTCGCAAGGATTACGTGATCCGTCTGTGACGATCCAAGTTGGGGAAAGTTCGGCTGAGGGGTGACGTGGCGTGGCCTGGGACGTTACACCACGCGCATCCATAACAGCCTAGGGTCCGTCGTCATGCGCGTCTTGAGAATGCTTCTGATTATCGTCATCGCCATGGTCGGTTTCTTCGGTTTTCGCTGGCACACTTATGTCAGCAATACCGATAGCCCTTATGACGAAGTCGGTATCACACTGAATACCAACATGCCGCAACCCATCCGCAAATGGGGCTGCGACAAGCTGCATGCCACATTCGGCAATGTCTTGCCTCCCTATGGCTGCCAGGCAGAAGGCGGCGATGGCCGCAGCTGGATGTAATAACCTTTTCGATGTGTTGGGGGAGCTTATTCCCCCACTGCCACGCCCTCGCGACGCGGATCGGCACTGCCGACCAAGCCGCCTTCGTTGATCTCGATGGCATGCAGGCCTGAATTCATCTCGCCAGCCTTCACCTCGAAACCCAGCGCCTTCAGCGGTTCGGCAAACCTTTCCGCCGTGGTGCCTGCCTCGATGTCGTAGGTGCCGAAACGGTTGATCAGGTGTGGCTGTGCAACGATCTGTTCCACCGGCATGCCCCAATCGATATAGGCGACCAGCGCCTGCGCCACATAACCGATGATCTGGCTGCCACCCGGCGAACCGATGGCGAGCAGCGGCTTGCCGTCCTTCATCACGATGGTCGGCGCCATGGATGAGCGCGGCCGTTTGCCAGGTTCGACGCGGTTGGCAACGGGTAGTCCGTTATCATGTGTCTTGAAGGAAAAGTCCGTCAGTTCGTTGTTGAGCAGAAAGCCGTTCGTCATCAGCCGCGATCCGAAACCGCTTTCGATCGTTGTCGTCATCGATACGACATTGCCCTGCTTGTCGACGATGACGAAATGGCTGGTGGAAGGCATTTCCAGCGCGGCGTCGCGCCCAAACAGCAGGGCGTGATCCCATTGCGGCTCACCGGCCTTCACCTGGTCCTTGGTGAGTGCCTTGGGATTGGCAGGGTCGACGTCCAGGAGTTTCGCGCGTTCTCCAAGATAGTTCTTGTCGATCAGTCCCTTGATCGGCAGTGGCACGAAATCGGTGTCGGCGACATACCGCTCGCGATCGGCGAAGGCGAGGCGTTGCGCATCCCCAAGGATCCGCCAGCTTTCGACATTGTCCGGCCCGAACCCTTTCAGATCGAAATTTTCCATCATGCCCAGCATCTGGCTGATCGCCACGCCACCGGAGGAGGGCGGTCCCATGCCGCAGACGTCAAGCGCGCGATAGGTGAAGCACACGGGATCGCGTTCCTTGATCGTGTAGCTGTCGAAATCGGCAAGAGATAAAACGCCCGGATTGTCCACGGCCTCACGCACGGTCTTGACGATAGCCTCGGCGATCGGCCCTTTGTAAAAGGCATCCGCGCCGCCCTTGGCAATCGCGGACAATGTTTCGGCATAGGCGGGGTTTTTCAGAACAGTGCCGGCCTTTAGCGGCGCGCCGGACTGGTCGAAGAAATAGTTGCGGGGGCCTTCGTATTTCTTCAGCCTCTCACCCTCGGAGGCGATCAGCGAGGCAAGTCTCGGCGAAACCTGAAAACCGGCAGTTGCCAGCTTTTCTGCCGGTTCGAGCAGCTGGGCCCATTCAGCCTTGCCATAACGTTTGTGAACATCCTCCAGAAGGCGAACTGCGCCCGGCGTGCCGACTGACCGGCCGCCCACCACCGCATCCATGAATTTCAACGGCTCGCCCTTGTCGTCGAGAAACAGTTTTGGTGTCGCCTGCATGGGCGCTTTTTCGCGCCCGTCGAAAGTGGTGAGCTTTTTCGAAGCGGCATCGTAATAGACGAGGAAGGCGCCGCCGCCGAGGCCGGAGCTTTGCGGCTCCACCAGCCCGAGCACGGTCTGCACCGCCACCATCGCGTCAATGGCATTGCCGCCTCCGGCGATCACTTCGCGCCCGGCTTCGGCTGCCAGCGGGTTGGCCGCTGCGACCATGAACGTCTTGGCTTCGACGCGTTTGGCCGATGTCGTGCCTGTGGCACGTTCAGGCGCCGTGGTGTCGGATGCCTGCTGCGCCGACGCGGCCGTTACAATGCCGGTGGCAAATATCGTCGATGCAATGAGGCTGCTGAATATCCGCATGGCCGTTCCTCCCTCTGTAAGGAGGATTTGGGCCTTGCCGCGCCAAGGGCAAGGGTCTTAGCGGTTGCCGATCGAGACCAGCCTGGTCAGTGTCGCCACCTGTTTGTCCGTTGTGGCATCGCTTGGCGGCATTTCCGGACTGATCCGGTCGGTGGCGGGCACGATCACGATCTCTGGGTCATCGGCATAGGCGGTTCGGTCACGACCATTTTCCTTGGCGGCATAAAGCGCGCGGTCGGCAGCGCTCAGCAAGGCGTCGAGATCGGCCGTGCCGGCGTCGGTCATGGCAATTCCCGTGCTGACGGTGACGTTGATGCGATGATCGCCGGAACGGATCGTTTGCCGTTTCAGCGTCAGGCGAACGGCTTCGGCAATGCCGACAGCCTCGGCGATGTCGGCCACACGCACCACGGCCGCAAATTCTTCACCGCCCATGCGACCAAAGAAACCGCGGCCGCGCAGCGGCAACTGGCCTATCCGGGCATAGGTCATCAGCACCGTGTCGCCGGCCTGATGGCCGTAACGGTCATTGATCTGCTTGAATGCGTCGAGATCGAAATGCAGCAATGCCAGCATCGGCCGGTTCTGTCGGTCCGCATGTCGCAATGCGTCGAAGGTTTCGAGGAGGCCGCGGCGATTGAGAACGCCGGTCAGCGGGTCTGTCAGCGCCAGCATCTTGAGGTGTTTTTCCGAACGTTCACTCAAAAGCTTCGCGCAACTCATGACGCTGCCCATGAAACAGAAGGCTGCAGGCAGAAAAAGCACGGTGCCGTTCGGCGCGGTCTCGAAGGTTTCGGCCTGGCGCCATAAGGCAACGATTGCGATCGTCAGGTTGGTCAGCCCATAAAGGCCGACAAAACCTGCCATCATGCTGCGGCTCTTCGGTGATTGCGCCCGTTCGCGCAGTATGATGGCGACGATGACAGCATAACCGACTGCTGCCGCCATATTGTAGAGAGCGACACGGTAGGCGAATGTTTCGCGCACATCGGTCAACAGCATGCCGGCGATCCAGATCAAAGCAGGCACGGCCACATAACCTTCAACCGGCCGGCGATCGAACTGCAGCATGCCTGCAATCCAGAAACCGACGCCTGCCAGCATCATCGTGTTGGCGATCTCGATCGACAGGAAATCGGGGATTTGTCCGCGGATGCCGATGAAAGCGACGCCGACACCATGCAATACGAAACCGGCGCTCCAGCTCAGAAAATACCGGTCGCTTCGTCCATTGAGCCACCGGGAGAACAAAACTGCCGCAAGGGTCAGCGCTTCCGCCGCCCAGATCATCATTCCGGTAAGAATATCCAAGACACGTTCCCCGCCCCAAAAGCGATGTTCAACCGAACAATCCTGCTCTGTGCGCCGCCAGAATGGCGAGGAGTGTTTAAGACAATGTTGCTATACTAGTAAATTGTATGAAAATTTGACCTATACAGAAATCAATTCTGTGTTCAGCTTTGCTTTACCATACGCCCGGGAAAATCTGTGTAGGCACCATCCTGATGTCGTTGCCGGGTTCCCCCGTGTAGGAAAATCTTTAGCAGGGGTGCCTATCAACGGGATCAGGTTAAGGATATCGGGGTCTCCGTCTTGAAGTGACAGGCGTTGACACTCTATGTAGGGATTGACCCATTCCAATGATTCCGGGGCGCAGGCTGCCTTCGGCAAGGCATTTGACAAAGGACGGACATGAGAAATCCAGTTGATACCGCAATGGCCCTGGTGCCTATGGTCGTCGAGCAGACCAACCGCGGTGAGCGCTCCTACGACATCTTTTCGCGCCTCCTGAAGGAACGCATCATCTTCGTCACCGGTCCGGTGGAAGATCAGATGGCGTCGCTCGTCTGCGCCCAGCTGCTGTTCCTCGAGGCTGAAAACCCGAAGAAGGAAATCGCGCTCTACATCAATTCGCCGGGCGGTGTCGTCACTGCCGGCATGTCGATCTACGACACGATGCAGTTCATCAAGCCGGCTGTTTCGACGCTGTGCATCGGCCAGGCCGCCTCGATGGGCTCGCTGCTCCTGTGCGCCGGCGAAAAGGGCATGCGTTTCGCCATGCCGAACTCGCGCATCATGGTTCACCAGCCGTCGGGCGGTTTCCAGGGCCAGGCATCCGATATCGAGCGTCATGCTCGTGACATATTGAAGATGAAGAAGCGCCTCAACGAAGTCTATGTGAAGCATACCGGCCGCACCTACGAGGAAGTTGAAAAGACCCTCGACCGCGACCATTTCATGGATGCCGATGAAGCGCAGGCTTGGGGCGTCGTCGACAAGATCCTCACCTCGCGTGAGCAGATCGAAGGTACTCCGGCCGCGTAATCGGCCGAATGCCTGGCCAGGGCTCACCCCGTTGTGACCGAAAAGGGGTTTAATCTGGCCAGGAACAAACTAATAGTCCATATTAAGGCTGTGTTGAATTCTTATGACATAGCATTCGGTCTGGAAGGGGTTTCGTTGCCACCGGTCCAGGACTGTCGTCCGGCCCGGTAGAGTACCCCTTGAAGGTTCAAGCGGGCCTGGCCTCCCACAAGGAGGCCGGCCGGCCGGCGATGTAAGTGTCTGCCCGCGTGTTGAAACGGTTCGGGCGGCGGTGCTGGAAGGAAAGTGATATGAGCAAGGTCAGCGGCGGCAACGGCAGCGACTCCAAGAATACCCTGTACTGCTCCTTCTGCGGAAAGAGCCAGCACGAGGTCCGCAAGCTTATTGCAGGACCGACCGTATTCATCTGCGATGAATGCGTCGAGTTGTGCATGGACATCATTCGCGAAGAGAACAAAAGCTCGCTGAACAAGTCCCGCGAAGGCGTTCCCACGCCCCAGGACATCATCGAGGTTCTCGACGAATACGTCATCGGCCAGAAGCAGGCGAAGAAGATTCTCTCTGTGGCGGTGCATAACCACTACAAGCGTCTCGCGCATGCCTCGAAGAACAACGAGATCGAGCTGGCGAAGTCGAACATCATGCTGGTCGGCCCGACCGGCTGCGGCAAGACCTATCTTGCCCAGACGCTTGCCCGCATCATCGACGTTCCCTTCACCATGGCTGATGCCACGACACTGACCGAAGCCGGTTACGTTGGTGAAGACGTTGAAAACATCATCCTGAAGCTTCTTCAGTCGGCCGATTACAACGTTGAACGCGCCCAGCGCGGCATCGTTTACATCGACGAAGTCGACAAGATCTCGCGTAAGTCCGACAACCCGTCGATCACCCGCGACGTATCGGGCGAAGGCGTGCAGCAGGCTCTGTTGAAGATCATGGAAGGCACGGTTGCCTCGGTGCCGCCGCAGGGTGGCCGCAAGCATCCGCAGCAGGAATTCCTGCAGGTCGACACGACGAACATCCTGTTCATCTGCGGCGGTGCATTCGCCGGTCTCGACAAGATCATTTCGGCCCGTGGCGAAAAGACCTCGATCGGTTTTGGCGCGAGCGTTCAGGCACCGGACGACCGTCGCGTCGGCGAAGTGCTGCGCGAACTGGAGCCGGAAGATCTGGTCAAGTTCGGACTCATTCCGGAATTCATCGGTCGTCTGCCGGTTCTGGCAACGCTCGAGGATCTCGATGAGGACGCGCTGATCCAGATCCTGTCGGAGCCGAAGAACGCTCTTGTCAAGCAATACCAGCGCCTGTTCGAGATGGAAGACGTTGAACTGACCTTCCACGAGGACGCGCTGCGCGAAATCGCCCGCAAGGCGATCGTGCGCAAGACCGGTGCTCGTGGCCTTCGTTCGATCATGGAAAAGATCCTGCTCGACACGATGTTCGAACTGCCGACACTCGAAGGCGTTCGTGAAGTCGTAATCTCGGATGATGTGGTGAAGGGCAATGCCCGTCCGCTTTACATCTACGCCGATCGTCAGGACGAGAAGGCCAACGTTTCCGCCTGATGGCGTGATGCAATTGTCGGCGGGGAGGGAAACCTCTCCGCCGAACCCGTTTCTGAATGCCGCGCGTTTTGTCTGGAGTTTGCGTCGCGGTGGATCGTACTTCTGCCCATGTTGTGGACAGGGGAGGCGACCGGAAACAAGATTGCCGGCAAGGCTTAGCCCTTGAGCCGCGATCGAACGAATGGACGCGCCGCCATCCGGCCCCGCCTGCGAACTATTCGAAAAACTGACCAGACACTTTCCAGTCTGACGTAAGCATCGCATGCAACAGTTCTAATACTGTCGCAGATTTGTCATGCGTGGACTGGATGGCTTGAAAAAAGCCTAGTAGGTTACCACTTTGGGCAAGACCAAAATGCCTGGTGAATTGCTTGCAGGCATGTTCCCGGAAACGGGACGAGAAAGGAAATGACATGACGAATACGACGTCTGACGCACAGAGCCCTGCGACCTATCCGGTCCTGCCGCTGCGCGATATCGTGGTCTTCCCGCATATGATCGTTCCCCTGTTCGTCGGACGTGAGAAATCCATCCGCGCGCTTGAGGAAGTCATGGGCTCCGACAAGCAGATCATGCTTGCCACCCAGATCAATGCCGGCGACGACGATCCGGAATCCTCGGCGATCTACAAGATCGGCACCGTAGCCAATGTCCTGCAGTTGCTGAAGCTGCCCGACGGCACCGTCAAGGTTCTGGTCGAGGGCCGCGCGCGTGCAAAAATCTCGACCTATACCGATCGGGAGGAATTCTACGAAGCCCATGCCGAAACGCTCGACGAACCGCAGGACGATGCGGTCGAGGTCGAAGCGCTGTCGCGCTCCGTGGTTTCCGAGTTCGAAAACTACGTCAAGCTGAACAAGAAGATCTCTCCTGAAGTGGTCGGCGCCGCCAGCCAGATCGAGGATTATTCCAAGCTTGCCGACACGGTTGCTTCGCATCTTTCCATCAAGATCACCGAAAAGCAGGAAATGCTGGAAACGGTGAGCGTCAAGACGCGCCTTGAAAAGGCTCTTGGCTTCATGGAAGGCGAGATTTCCGTTCTGCAGGTTGAGAAGCGCATCCGCTCGCGCGTCAAGCGCCAGATGGAAAAGACCCAGCGCGAATATTACCTCAACGAGCAGATGAAGGCGATCCAGAAGGAACTCGGCGACGGCGAAGACGGCCGTGACGAGATGGCCGAACTGGAAGAGCGCATCGCCAAGACCAAGCTTTCCAAGGAAGCTCGCGAAAAGGCCGATGGCGAACTCAAGAAGCTGCGCCAGATGAGCCCGATGTCGGCAGAAGCCACCGTCGTGCGCAACTATCTGGATTGGCTGCTGACCATTCCGTGGGGCAAGAAGTCGAAGATCAAGTCCGACCTCAACGCTGCCGAAAAAATCCTCGAACTGGATCACTTCGGCCTCGAGAAGGTCAAGGAACGCATCGTCGAGTATCTTGCGGTTCAGGCGCGTGCCACCAAGATCAAGGGCCCGATCCTGTGCCTCGTCGGCCCTCCGGGCGTCGGCAAGACCTCGCTTGCCCAGTCGATTGCCAAGGCGACCGGCCGCGAATACGTGCGCATGGCGCTCGGCGGCGTTCGTGACGAAGCCGAGATCCGTGGCCACCGCCGCACCTATATCGGCTCGATGCCCGGCAAGGTCATCCAGTCGATGAAGAAGGCAAAGAAGTCCAACCCGCTCTTCCTGCTCGACGAAATCGACAAGATGGGTTCGGATTTCCGTGGCGATCCGTCGTCTGCCCTGCTCGAAGTGCTCGATCCCGCCCAGAACTCGACCTTCATGGATCACTACCTGGAAGTCGAATACGATCTGTCCGACGTGATGTTCATCACCACGGCGAACACGCTCAACATTCCGGGCCCGCTGATGGACCGCATGGAGATCATCCGCATCGCCGGTTACACGGAAGATGAAAAGCGCGAGATCGCCAAGCGTCACCTTCTGCCGAAGGCGATCAAGGAACACGCCCTGCAGCCGAATGAATTCTCGGTTTCGGACGAGGCCCTGATGGCAATCAGCCAGCAGTACACGCGCGAAGCCGGTGTTCGTTCCTTCGAACGCGAACTGATGAAGCTCGCCCGTAAGGCCGTGACCGAAATCATCAAGGGCAAGACCAAGTCGGTTGCCGTGACCGCGGAAAACATTTCGGACTACCTCGGCGTGCCGCGGTTCCGTCATGGTGAAGCCGAGGGTGAGGATCAGGTCGGCGTTGTTACCGGTCTCGCCTGGACGGAAGTCGGCGGTGAGCTGCTGACCATCGAAGGCGTGATGATGCCGGGCAAGGGTCGCATGACCGTTACCGGCAACCTCAAGGACGTCATGAAGGAATCGATTTCGGCAGCGGCATCCTATGTCCGTTCGCGCGCCGTCGATTTCGGAATCGAGCCGCCGCGTTTCGACAAGTCGGACATCCACGTCCACGTGCCGGAAGGCGCCACCCCGAAGGACGGCCCGTCGGCCGGCGTCGGCATGGCAACGGCGATCGTCTCGATCATGACCGGTATCCCGGTTTCAAAGGATGTTGCCATGACGGGTGAAATCACCCTGCGTGGCCGCGTGCTTCCGATCGGTGGCCTGAAGGAAAAGCTGCTTGCAGCCCTTCGCGGCGGCATCAAGAAGGTGCTGATCCCGGAAGAAAACGCCAAGGATCTGGCGGACATTCCGGACAATGTGAAGAACGGCATGGAAATCATCCCGGTCTCGCGCATGGGCGAAGTGATCAAGCACGCGCTGGTTCGCCAGCCGGAGCCTATCGAATGGGATGGCTCGATCGAAACGCCGGTCATCGCCACCGTCGAAGGTTCGGACGAATCGGGCACGACCATTGCTCATTAAATGATGCTTCCGCAGGTCGTTTGCGATCTGCGGAATGTCCCCAGGCAGAATCACCTTCGTCGCCGAAAAGCCTTATTTTCCGGGCCTTCCCGTCGATTTGGGTATTTATTCCCGGTTTTGGACACCCAGTTACATTATTTGACGAAAAGGCCGGCTTTATGCCGGCCTTTTTTGTGAAAAATGACTGCTCCCCCCTTGTTTTTCAGGCGTTTCCAGAGCTTTTGGGTGCGCAGGGGACGCTCAAAATAATTGTCGCCCCGGAGCTGAACTTGATACGTTTCAAACCATTGAAAGGGGTGGAAACATGAACAAGACCGAATTGGTTGCTGCCGTTGCCGAAAAGGCTGGCCTGTCGAAGACCGACGCCGCATCCGCAGTCGACGCTGTTTTTGACACCGTCCAGGCTGAACTGCAGAAGGGCGGCGACATCCGTCTCGCCGGTTTCGGCAGCTTCTCCGTTTCGCGCCGCGAAGCTTCCAAGGGCCGTAACCCGTCGACGGGTGCGGAAGTTGACATTCCGGCACGCAACGTGCCGAAGTTCTCGGCCGGCAAGGGCCTGAAGGACGCCGTCAACAACAAGTAATTTCTGCCGGCGCATTCCGCGCATGTGCAAAATGAAGGATAGGCCCGGCGAAAGTCGGGCCTTTTCTGTGCGAACACTTCTCCTCGCGCCACCGGTTGCAACAACCGTCATCGCGCTGTCATGCAACTGACCCACAAGCAGGCGTCTCTGTCATTCTTGGAGGGGTCCCCATGACAATTTCGTTTCGCGCGGCATTGACGGCCGCATTGCTTGCTTCGGTCGCCGTGCCGGCCAGCGCCGAGCAGGTGTTCAACCGTATCGCTTCTTTCCCCGTTGCCTCCAACCTGCCCAAGGGCGAGGACAAGGCAACGTCTTCGGAAATCATCACTGCAACCGCCGACGGCAACACGCTGATCTATTCCGACGCGCCAGGCGGCACGATCGGTTTCATCGATATCACCGATGCCAAGGCGCCTAAGGCCGGCGGTTCCGTTGCCATCGACGGCGAACCGAACTCGGTTGCCGCAGCCGGCTCGAAGGTTCTCCTCACCATCGACAACACCAAGGACTTCACCAAGCCTGCAGGCAAGCTCGGCGTAATCGACATCGCGTCGAAAAAGCTGGAAATGACTTGCGATCTCGGAGGTCAGCCTGACTCCGTGGTGGTTGCGCCCGATGGCACGTTTGCCGCCATCGCCATCGAAAACCAGCGCGACGAAGAACTGAACGACGGCGCCCTGCCGCAGCTTCCGGCCGGTGAATTGCTGATCGTATCGCTGAAGAACGGCGTGCCTGCCTGCGAGAGCATCAAACGTGTTGATGTAACCGGTCTTGCCACCGTCGCACCGGAAGATCCGGAACCGGAATTCGTCAACATCAACGCCAATGGCGAAATCGCCCTGACGCTGCAGGAAAACAACCACGTCATCATCATCGATTCGAAGACCGCCAAGGTCACCAGCCACTTCACCGCCGGCACGGTCGATCTGGAAGGCGTCGACGCCAAGACTGACGGATCGCTCAATTTCACCGGTAAGCTGACCGCCGTTCCGCGCGAGCCGGATGCCGTCAAGTGGCTCGGCACCGATCGCCTCGTCATCGCCAACGAAGGCGATTACAAGGGCGGTTCGCGCGGCTTCACCATTTTCGATCGTTCCGGCAAGGTTCTTTACGACGCCGGCATGACGCTCGAGCACGAAATTGCCCGTCACGGCCATTTCCCGGAAAAGCGCGCCAAGAACAAGGGCATCGAGCCGGAAGGCATGGAAGCCGCCAAGTTCGGTGACCAGCAATATTTCTTCGTGCTCTCCGAGCGCGGCTCGATGGTCGCCGTCTACAAGGATACCGGTGGCGAGCCTGAACTCGTTCAGCTTCTGCCCTCGGGCATTTCACCGGAAGGCGCTGTCGCCATTCCGGGCCGCAACCTGCTTGCCACCGCCAACGAAGCCGATCTCGGCGAAGACGGCGGCGCGCGCTCGCATGTGATGCTGTATGAACTGGCCGAAGGCGAAAAGGCCTACCCGACGCTGGTCTCCAAGGATCTGGATGGCAAGGTCATCGGTTGGGGCGCTCTGTCCGGTCTCGTGGGCGATGCGGAAAAGGACGGCACATTCTACGCCGTGTCTGATTCGGTCTATGCCATGCAGCCGTCGATCTTCACCATCGACGCCACCAAGAAGCCGGCCGAGATCACCAACGTGCTGCGCATCACGCGCAACGGTCAGCCGGCCCAGAAACTCGATATCGAGGGCATCGCGCTCGATGGTAAGGGCGGTTTCTGGCTCGCGTCTGAAGGCGATAGTTCAAAGCTTGTCGGCCACGGCATCTACAACGTCAACGCCAAGGGCGAGATCAAGACGGAAATCGGCCTGCCGTCCGAACTGCTGGCCGGCGAAACCCGCTTTGGCCTGGAAGGCATCACCACCACCGGTTCGGGCGATGACCTGACCCTGTGGATGGCCGTGCAGCGCGAGTGGAAGGATGACCCGAAGGGCCAGACCAAGCTTCTGTCCTACAAGCCGAAGTCGAAGGAATGGGCTGCCGTCCGTTATCCGCTCGAAAAGGCTGAAAAGGGCTGGGTCGGTCTCTCTGAAATCACCGCCAACGGCGACCACCTCTATATCGTCGCGCGCGACAACCTCATCGGCGACGCTGCCAAGCTGAAGAAGCTTTACCGCGTTTCGCTGAAAGACCTGAAACCGGCCAAGCTCGGCGGCGAACTGCCGGTGGTGACCAAGGAAGAAGTGCATGACTTCTTGCCCGATCTGAAGAACGCCACCAACGGTTATGTCGTCGACAAGCTCGAAGGTTTTGGCTTCGACAAATCCGGCAAGGCCTTCGCCGTGACCGACAACGATGGTGTGGACGATTCGTCGGGCGAGACATTGTTCTTCCCGGTGAACATCAAGGTCACCAACTAACAGCTTTCACGTGATGTGAAGGGGAGGGCCGGGTGCGCGAAGCGTGCCCGGCTTTTCGCGTTTAGCGTATCATCCGCATTATTTGAGTGGACCCGCATCATGGATGATACTGGCGCGAGCGCTTGCCTACTCAGCGGCGCGCAGTACATCATGGTTCGAGTAGTTGTTGAGCAGAAAATATAAGGTTAAGTCAGTGGCAATCGAGAATTTTCCTCAGCCAGTAAAACGGGCTGGAACCGTTGTTAAAATTACCGGTGCCGTTTGTGCGAGTCTGCCCGGACTATCGACATTAAAAGAACTCATGCAGGCCGCGCTAGAAATCAGAATCGAGCAATACCAGCAAAAGCTCATAGACCTTCTGCACGAGCGCGGGGTTGATGTGCTCTCGGAAGAGCAAGCGCAATTCTATATTCCAGCGGCGTATCGGTTCTTCGAGCAGGTCCGCATTGGTGAATACGGTCATAATCTAATGGTTCTTGGCCGGCTCCTTGCTGGGGAGTTGGAGGGCGCTTTGCCTGGCGATACAGGCAAAATCGGCAGGGCGGCGCGCAAGCTCGAAATGCTACCCTTTGAACAGCTTTCGTGCTTGGCGTTGTGTAAACGAGGTTTTGAACTAACACATACCTCAGAGAGGGAAAGTACTACGCCAGGATGTCTGGACGCGGTGCATATTATTGATGCTTTCGCAGAACGGGAAGTTCACATTGATTACGCTCAGGCTAGGGAGCAGCTTCATGAGCTTTCAGCGCGCGGTCTTTTGACCGTGGGTAGCAATCCAAAGACGATTGGCGGTCATTACTATTACGCCAACGCTGCATTCCGTGAGATTATTCAAGCAGCAGAGGAGGTAGCTCATGTCTCCGCGACAAATCACAGATAGTGATATCATTCGCAACGCATGGACCGCACACAAGCCGTAACTCGGCAAACTGCGTGGTATGTAAATAAAGTAGCTTATTTCAATAGGAAAAAATGGTGGGCGATGAGAGACTCGAACTCCCGACATCCTCGGTGTAAACGAGGCGCTCTACCAACTGAGCTAATCGCCCTTCGCGTCAACCGGATCATGTCCGCCGCGTCGGTGGCCGTGAGATATTCGGAACCGGAGAAATCCGCAAGAGGCTTTTTCCATTTTTTTGAAAAATTTGCGACAGATATGGGGATAATCGCTTCCGGCTGGGGAAAGTTGATTTCGTCATTCTTTTGTCGTCAAAACTTGTTGACACCCGTCCGCGAACCTCTTAGTGAGCGCTCATCCGAACGGTTGAGGCCGCCGGATGAAGGGAAGCTTCTCTAAAAGAAATGCTTCGTTTCGAGATAAGTGCGGGTGTAGCTCAGTTGGTTAGAGTGCCGGCCTGTCACGCCGGAGGTCGCGGGTTCGAGCCCCGTCACTCGCGCCACTATCTCTTCTCAGTCTACCTCTCGCCTCATGCGAGAGTTGCCGCAAGGCGAAGAAAATATGCGCGGGTGTAGCTCAGTTGGTTAGAGTGCCGGCCTGTCACGCCGGAGGTCGCGGGTTCGAGCCCCGTCACTCGCGCCATTTTCTTCGAAACCTTTCCGGCCTTGCCTGACGCGTTCAGGTCTTCTCCAGTCATTCAAATCGTTAGTCCATTGCGTTGTCGCCGGCTTCCGTTGTCCGGCTCTGTTCCATCCGTGTGATTCTCGGATTGGCTATCGTGTCATGCCTGCAGAGTGCGCTGCGGTATGGACGTATTCGCAATTGCGTGATCGTCGTAGGGGAGGGGTGTCGCGGCTGGATGCGGTATTCGGGTATGGTTTGCCCAAAATTTGGGCTCCATGAGTCCGGATTTTGTTTGCGTCGGGGTCTTAACCCGTTGATTGCATTCGTTATGTCCCCGCTGACTCTGAAGTTGATTTTTAGGCGTGTTTTCCTGTGCGCTGTCGTCGCATAAAATTTTTTTTAGTGAATTCAAACATTTGCCGTTTGTCGCTTGGCAAAACGCAAGAAATGCCCGGAAACCTTGAGTTTTTTGCTCCTGTTAATAATTTTCGGTCATTGTCATAATTGGCCATGAAGGGGTTTTCCCGGCGCTTTATGGCTTTCCCGCGCATGCTGCGACGTTTCGTCGTCTTTCGCATCATTTTGGAGTGGGGGTTGGGGGTCAAACCTCTTGCGCCGGGGGCTATCCTGCGATAGTCAGCCCTTGTTGCAATGCACGTTCGCTTGGCCAGTGCATAAGTGTTAGGCGTTTGCCCTTCGCTTGCGGTCAGGCAGGGATGGAATACAATGACTGAACTCCTCAGTTCCTATCTCCCGATCGCGATCTTCATCGGCATTTCCATGGTGATCGGTCTGGCGCTTTTGATCGCGCCCTTCGCCGTTGCCTTCAAGGCTCCCGATCCGGAAAAGCTGTCCGCATTCGAATGCGGTTTCAATGCTTTCGATGACGCGCGCGTCAAGTTCGACATCCGCTTTTACCTGGTGTCAATCTTGTTCATCATCTTCGATCTGGAAGTCGCCTTCCTGTTCCCCTGGGCTGTGTCCTTCGGTGAAATGGGCTGGTTCGGTTTCTGCTCGATGATGGTGTTCCTCGCCGTGCTCACCATCGGCTTTATCTACGAATGGAAGAAGGGGGCTCTGGAATGGGAGTGACCGCTACCGGCAACACGCTCGTCGCGCAAAAGCCGAAGGGTATTCTCGATCCGGCGACCGGCAAGCCTGTCGGCGCCAATGATCCGTTCTTTACCGATGTCGACAACGAGCTCGCCGACAAGGGCTTTCTCGTCACCACGACGGACGAGCTTATCACCTGGGCGCGCACCGGCTCTCTGATGTGGATGCAGTTCGGTCTGGCCTGTTGCGCCGTCGAAGGCCTTATGCAGGCGTCCGGCCCGCGTTACGACATGGAGCGCTTTGGTGTCGCTCCGCGCGCGTCTCCGCGCCAGTCGGACGTGATGATCGTTGCCGGCACGCTGACCAACAAGATGGCGCCCGCGCTCCGCAAGGTCTACGACCAGATGCCGGAGCCGCGTTATGTTATCTCCATGGGCTCCTGCGCCAATGGTGGCGGTTATTATCACTATTCCTATTCGGTGGTGCGCGGTTGTGACCGTGTCGTGCCGGTAGACATATACGTGCCGGGCTGTCCCCCCACGGCAGAAGCACTGCTTTACGGCGTGCTCCTGCTGCAGAAGAAGATCCGCCGCACCGGCACGATCGAGCGCTGAGGGATCAAGTCATGAGCGAAGTTCTCGAACAACTCTCCACCTACATCCGCGAAGCGACCGGCAATCTCGTGTCGGCGTCCGAGATCGCCTATGGCGAACTTAACCTGACGACCGACCGCGACAGCATCGTCGAGCTTATGACTTTCCTGCGCGATGATCCGCACGGTGGCTTTGTCAGCTTCATCGATGTGTCCGGTGTCGACTGGCCGCAGCGTCCTGAGCGTTTCGATGTCGTCTATCACCTGCTGTCGCCCAAGCGTAACCTGCGCCTGCGTGTGAAGCTGTCGGTCGCCGAAGACGTTTCGGTTCCCTCGGTCACCGGCGTCTACAAGGGTGCCGACTGGTTCGAACGCGAGATCTGGGACCTGTACGGCGTGCCGTTCTCCGGTCACCCGGACATGCGCCGTCTGGTTACCGATTACGGGTTCCAGGGCCATCCGCTGCGCAAGGACTTTCCGGTCACCGGTTTCGTCGAGGTTCGTTACGACGACCAGCTCAAGCGGGTTGTCTATGAGCCGGTCGAGCTTCGCCAGGAATTCCGCAATTTCGACTTCACATCGCCGTGGGAAGGCACAGATTACGTGCTGCCGGGTGATGAAAAGGCGCAGTCATGAGTGGCGAAGCGCTCAAGGAACAGGGGCAGTGCCTTTGCGGCGCTGTCCGTTTTGATGCTGTGGTGGCAGTGCGCGAATTTGGCGCGTGCCACTGTTCCATGTGCCGCCGTTGGTCCGGCGGCGTCTTTCTCGCGGTTGAATGCGAGAGCGTAGAAGTACAGGATGGGGCGCCGCTCGGCGTCTATTCGTCGTCGGAATGGGGTGAGCGCTGTTTCTGCAGCGCCTGCGGTACGACTGTCATGTGGCGTTCCAAGGATGGTGCGCATAATGCGGTTTCTCTGCAGTCTTTCGATAACCCGTCCGATTTCACGTTCGCATCGCAGATCTTCGTGGATGAAAAGCCGTCCAGCTATTCGTTCTCGAACATGACACAGAACATGACCGGTCCCGAATTCATCGCCATGGTTACGGGCGGAGCGCAACAATGACTGAACATAACGTCCGCAATTTCACGATCAACTTTGGCCCGGAGCATCCTTCGGCGCACGGCGTTCTGCGTCTTGTGCTGGAACTCGATGGCGAAATCGTGGAACGCGTCGACCCGCATATCGGCCTGCTGCATCGCGGCACCGAAAAGCTGATGGAATCGAAGACCTATCTGCAGGCTCTGCCTTATCTGGACCGCCTCGACTATGTCGCGCCGATGAACCAGGAGCACGCCTACTGCCTGGCCATCGAAAAGCTGCTCGGCCTTCAGGTGCCGATCCGCGGCCAGCTTATCCGCGTTCTCTATTCGGAAATCGGCCGTATCCTGTCTCACATCATGAACGTCACGACCCAGGCCATGGACGTTGGCGCCATGACCCCGCCGGTCTGGGGTTTCGAAGAGCGCGAAAAGCTGATGATCTTTTACGAGCGCGCCTGTGGCGCCCGTATGCACGCAGCCTATTTCCGCCCCGGCGGTGTCCATCAGGACCTGCCGCAGCAGCTGGTGGAAGATATCGGCGCGTGGTGCGATCCGTTCATCAAGGTCTTGGACGATATCGAAGGCCTGCTCACCGGCAACCGTATCTTCAAGCAGCGTAACGTCGATATCGGCGTGATCTCGCTGGAAGAGGCGTGGAACTGGAGCATGTCGGGCGTCATGGTGCGCGGTTCGGGCGCTGCCTGGGACCTGCGCAAGTCGCAGCCTTACGAGTGCTACGCCGAACTCGATTTCGACATTCCGATCGGCAAGAACGGCGACTGTTTCGACCGTTACCTCGTTCGCATGGCCGAAATGCGCGAATCGGTAAAGATCATGAAGCAATGCGTTGCCCGCCTGCTGGGTGATGCCAAGACCGGCCCGATTTCGGCAACGGACGGCAAGGTGGTTCCGCCCAAGCGCGGCGAGATGAAGCGTTCGATGGAAGCGCTCATCCACCACTTCAAGCTCTACACCGAAGGTTTCCACGTACCGCCGGGCGAAGTTTATGCGGCCGTCGAAGCGCCGAAGGGCGAATTCGGCGTGTATCTCGTCGCCGACGGTTCCAACAAGCCATACCGCTGCAAGCTGCGCGCTCCCGGTTTCGCGCATCTGCAGGCCATGGATTACATGTCGACAGGTCACCAGCTGGCCGACGTCACGGCAATCCTCGGTTCGCTCGATATCGTGTTCGGGGAGGTGGATCGCTGATGCGTTCGCTCCCGATCATGATTGCAATATTCTGAATAGGACGTGATGTAGAATGTCTGTTCGTCGACTAGCCGAAGACCAGTTTCAGCCTGCAACCTTTGCCTTCAGCGCGGAAAACACCGTGTTCGAAGCTGCGACCATTGCGAAGTATCCCGAGGGACGTCAGCAGTCGGCTGTCATCCCACTGTTGATGCGCGCGCAGGAACAGGACGGCTGGGTGACCAAGGCGACGATCGAATATGTCGCCGAAAAGCTCTCCATGCCGTATATCCGCGTGCTGGAAGTCGCGACCTTCTACACCCAGTTCCAGCTGAAGCCGGTCGGCACCCGCGCCCATATCCAGGTCTGCGGCACCACCCCTTGCATGCTGCGCGGCTCGGATGAGCTGATCAAGGTCTGTCAGCACAAGATCCATCACGATCCCTTCCATACCAATGCCGAGGGCACGTTGTCCTGGGAAGAGGTCGAATGTCAGGGCGCCTGCGTCAACGCTCCCATGGTCATCATCTTCAAGGATGCCTATGAGGACCTGACGCCGGAGCGCCTCGAGCAGATCATCGATGAATTCGAAGCCGGCAAGGGCGCAGACGTGCCGGTCGGCCCGCAGATCAACCGTCACCTGTCGGCGCCGGAAGGCGGCCCGTTGACGCTGCTCGACGATATCAAGCCGGTTCGCACCAATCTCGATCCGAAGCCGGAACCGGCTGCCGAAGCCGTTTCCGTGCCGCCGGCCGATGCCGGTCATCCGAAGGATACCGCGCCGGAAACCGACAAGTCGCTGAAGACCCCGGTGACCGCACCTGCCGCCGCAGCTGCAAACGCCAAGGAAGCCGAAAAGGGCGAGTCGACGACGACCTCGACCAAGCCGGCCGCCAAGCGCGGCAGCAAGGCCGAGGGCGCACCTGCTGCCGAAGGCGCCGTTGCCGGTGCAGACAAGCCGAAGCGTACCCGCAAAGCCAAGCCTGAAGGGGAGGCGTGATCATGTTGAAAGATCAGGATCGCATCTTTACGAACATTTACGGCCTCAAGGACAAATCCCTCAAGGGCGCCATGAGCCGTGGCCATTGGGATGGCACCAAGCAGATCATCGACAATGGTCGTGACTGGATCATCAACGAGATGAAGGCATCCGGCCTTCGTGGTCGTGGTGGCGCCGGCTTCCCGACAGGCCTCAAATGGTCCTTCATGCCGAAGGAATCGGACGGCCGTCCGCATTACCTCGTGGTCAATGCCGACGAATCCGAGCCCGGTACCTGCAAGGACCGTGAAATCATGCGCAACGATCCGCATACGCTGATCGAAGGCTGCGTGATCGCCGGTTGCGCCATGGGTGCACACACCGCTTACATCTATGTTCGCGGCGAATACATGCGCGAACGCGAAGCCCTGCAAGCCGCGATCGACGAATGTTACGACGCCGGTCTGCTCGGCAAGAACAACAAGAACGGCTGGGATTTCGACATCTACGTCCATCACGGCGCAGGTGCCTATATCTGCGGCGAAGAGACAGCGCTGCTCGAAAGCCTCGAAGGCAAGAAGGGCCAGCCGCGCCTCAAGCCGCCGTTCCCGGCCAACATGGGCCTTTATGGCTGCCCGACCACGGTCAACAACGTCGAATCCATCGCCGTCGCCCCGACCATCCTGCGTCGTGGCGCCACCTGGTTCTCGTCGCTCGGTCGCCCGAACAATGTCGGCACAAAGCTGTTCATGATCTCCGGTCACGTCAACAAGCCGTGCACCGTCGAAGAGGAAATGGGCATCACATTCCGCGAACTGGTCGACAAGCATGCCGGCGGTATTCGCGGCGGCTGGGACAATCTGCTGGCGGTCATTCCGGGCGGCGCATCCTGCCCGATCGTTCCGGCCAAGGACATCATCGATTGCCAGATGGACTTTGATGGCCTGCGCGCCGTCGGTTCGTCCTTCGGTACGGCTGGTGCCATCGTCATGGACAAGTCGACGGACGTGATCAGGGCGATTGCCCGCATCTCGGCCTTCTTCAAGCACGAGAGCTGCGGCCAGTGCACGCCGTGCCGCGAAGGCACCGGCTGGATGTGGCGCGTGCTTGAGCGCATGGTCAAGGGCAATGCCCAGAAGCGTGAAATCGACATGCTGTTCCAGGTGACCAAGCAGATTGAAGGGCACACGATTTGTGCGCTCGGCGATGCTGCCGCCTGGCCGGTTCAGGGCCTCATCCGCCATTTCCGCCCGGAAATCGAAGCGCGCATCGATCAGTATACATACCGCTCGACGTCGGAAGGCGCCGTGCTGGAAGCTGCGGAGTAAGGTGATGACGTCACCGGAGGAGAAACACGCGGGGCAGGGGGCATCGACGGCAAAACCGGCGTTCGGCTCGTCCTGGCCTGGTTTCGATCCGGCTTCGCTGACGCTGAACCCGATGATGGCCAATCCGGCGGCTGCCATGGCGGCAATGACGCAGATCGGCATCGAGTTGCAGACTCAGTTCGCGAGCGCGATGTTCGGCATGATGCAGAACGCCATGGACGCCAGCCAGCGTCTGCACCGCACGCTGGAAGACATGGCCCGCGAGCCTGTGGCGCCCGAAGCCGACAAGGCTGAAGCACCGGCGCCAGTGGCCGCGAAGACGAGAACCGCCAAGGCTGCACAGCCGGAAGCAAAAGATGATTTGAAACGGATCTCGGGTCTCGGCCCGAAGATCGAGACGAAGCTGAACGGTCTGGGTATCACAACCTTGGCCGCGATCGCCGGATGGAGCACTGAGCAGGCTGCCAGCGTCGATGCCGAACTTGGCCTGGATGGCCGCGTGACGCGCGATGACTGGGTGGCTCAAGCCAAAGCGCTGACCACCGGCACAGCACAGGAATTGCCACCGGTTGGGACCCAAGCCCGCAAGACCGGCGGACGGAAAAACAGGACGTAACGATGACGAAGCTCAAGGTTGACGGCAAGGAAATCGAGGTTCCGGACCACTTCACGCTGCTGCAGGCATGCGAGGAGGCGGGTGCCGAAGTGCCGCGTTTCTGTTTCCACGAACGTCTGTCTGTCGCCGGCAACTGCCGCATGTGTCTGGTCGAAGTGAAGGGTGGCCCGCCGAAGCCGGCAGCCTCCTGCGCCATGGGCGTGCGCGATATCCGTGGCGGCCCGAACGGCGAGCTTCCGGAAGTCTTCACCAACACGCCGATGGTCAAGAAGGCCCGCGAAGGCGTGATGGAATTCCTGCTGATCAACCACCCGCTGGATTGCCCGATCTGCGACCAGGGCGGTGAGTGCGACCTGCAGGACCAGGCCATGGCCTTTGGTATCGACAGCTCGCGCTATACCGAAAACAAGCGCGCCGTCGAAGACAAGTATATCGGCCCGCTCGTCAAGACCGTGATGAACCGCTGCATTCACTGCACGCGCTGCGTCCGCTTCACGACGGAAGTTGGCGGCATTTCCGAACTCGGCCTGATCGGTCGCGGTGAAGATGCCGAAATCACCACCTATCTCGAGCAGGCCATGACCTCCGAGCTGCAGGGCAACGTTGTTGACCTTTGCCCGGTCGGCGCGCTCACCTCCAAGCCGTTCGCCTTCACCGCCCGTCCGTGGGAACTGAACAAGACCGAATCCATCGACGTGATGGATGCCGTCGGTTCGGCCATCCGCGTCGATACGCGTGGCCGCGAAGTCATGCGCATCATGCCGCGTGTCAACGAGGCCGTGAACGAAGAGTGGATCTCCGACAAGACCCGCTTCATCTGGGATGGCCTCAAGACCCAGCGTCTCGACCGTCCTTACGTGCGCCGCGACGGCCGCCTACAGGCTGCCTCCTGGGGTGAAGCATTCGCCGCCATCAAGGGCGCGGTTGCCGCAGCACCTGCCAACAAGATCGGTGCCATCGCCGGTGACATCGCGTCCGTCGAAGAAATGTACGCTCTGAAGTCGCTGATCGCTTCGCTCGGTTCGGAAAACATCGATTGTCGCCAGGATGGTTCGGCCTTCGACCCGTCGCTTGGCCGCGCAAGCTATATCTTTAACCCGACCATCGAAGGCATTGAAAAGGCTGACGCTTTGTTGATCGTGGGTTCCAACCCGCGTTATGAAGCCGCCGTTCTCAACGCCCGTATCCGCAAGCGCTTCCGTCGCGGCAATTTCCCGATCGGCCTGATCGGCGAAGCTGGCGAAATGCGTTGGGATTATGAATATCTCGGCGCCGGTCCGGACACGCTGACCGACCTCGTCGAAAACGGCAATGCCTTCATCGACAAGCTGACCGCCGCCAAGAACCCGATGATCATTGTCGGTCCGGGCGCCGTCGCCCGCGCTGATGGCGCTGCCATCCTCGCGCTGGCCGCTCGCCTTGCCGCAACGGTTGGTGCCGTCACCGAAGACTGGAACGGTTTTGGCGTTCTCCACACCGCAGCCTCGCGCGTCGGTGGCCTCGATCTCGGCTTCGTGCCGGGCGCGAACGGCCTCAACGCTTCCGACATGCTGAAGTCGATGGACGTGCTCTTCCTGCTCGGTGCTGACGAAATGGCATTCGGCGGCAAGGGCGCCAAGTTCACCGTTTATATCGGCAGCCACGGCGATGCCGGCGCTCATACCGCCGACGTCATCCTGCCGGCCGCTGCATATACCGAAAAGTCGGGCACCTGGGTCAATCTCGAAGGTCGCGTCCAGATGGGCAACCGCGCCGGTTTTGCTCCGGGCGAAGCCCGCGAAGACTGGGCGATCCTGCGCGCGCTGTCGGACGTTCTCGGCCACAAGCTGCCGTTTGACAGCCTGTCTGCGCTGCGTGCGAAACTCTACGCCGAATTCCCGCATTTTGCGGAGATCGACGAAGTTTCGGCCGGCACTGGTGAACAGGTGGCCAAGCTTTCGATGGTTGCAGGTCGCGCCGACAAGGCGGCCTTCGTATCGTCGGTCAAGGACTTCTATTTGACGAACCCAATCGCCCGCGCATCTGCCGTCATGGCTGAGTGCTCGGCATTGGCCCGCAACAACTTCCAGGTTGCAGCGGAGTAAGGGCAGGACAATGGATTCTTTCTTCTCGACCTATCTCTGGCCGGCCCTCATCATGGTAGGGCATTCCCTGCTGACGCTGGTTTGCCTTCTGGTCTTCATCGCCTTCATCCTGCTTGCCGACCGTAAGGTCTGGGCAAACGTCCAGCTGCGCCGCGGCCCCAACGTCGTTGGTCCGTTCGGCCTGTTCCAGTCGTTCGCCGACCTTTTGAAGTTCATCCTCAAGGAGCCGATCATTCCGGCCGGCGCCAACAAGGTGGTCTTCCTGCTCGCGCCGCTGGTCTCAGTGGTCCTGGCGCTTGCCACCTGGGCGGTCGTGCCGCTTAACGATGGCTGGGCCGTTGCCAACATCAATGTCGGCATCCTCTACATTTTCGCGATCTCCTCGCTCGAAGTCTACGGCGTCATCATGGCTGGCTGGGCGTCGAACTCGAAATACCCGTTCCTCGGCGCGCTGCGCTCGGCGGCACAGATGGTGTCCTACGAAGTCTCGATCGGCATCGTCATCGTCACCGTTCTTCTCTGCGTCGGTTCGCTGAACCTGCAGGACATTGTTTACGCACAGAAGACCGGACTTGGTACGATGATCGGCCTGCCGAACTCGTTCCTCGACTGGCACTGGCTGTCGCTGTTCCCGATGTTCGTGGTGTTCTTCATCTCGGGCCTGGCTGAAACAAACCGTCCGCCCTTCGACCTTCCGGAAGCGGAATCGGAACTCGTCGCCGGTTACATGGTCGAGTATTCGTCGGCGCCGTACATGATGCTGATGCTCAGCGAATACGCTGCCATCATGCTGATCTGCGCGCTCACGACGATCCTCTTCCTCGGAGGCTGGTTGCCGCCGTTCGACTTCTGGCTGATCAACTGGGTCCCGGGCATCGTCTGGTTCCTGATCAAGGTCTGCATGGTCTTCTTCGGCTTCGCCATGGCCAAGGCCATCGTGCCGCGCTACCGCTACGACCAGCTGATGCGTCTCGGCTGGAAGGTCTTCCTTCCGCTCTCGCTCGGCATGCTGGTGATTGTTGCATTCGTACTGAAGCTGACGGGATGGGCTGGCTGATGATGGCTCGATCCTCGCTCGGTTCTATTGGAGAATAAAGATGGCAGGCCTCTCTCAAGCCGTCGGTTCGCTGTTCCTGAAGGAATTCGTCGCCGCTTTTGCGCTGACGTTCAAATATCTGTGGTTCCGCCAGAAGGCGACGATCAACTACCCGTTCGAAAAGGGGCCGGTCTCTCCGCGCTTCCGTGGCGAACATGCGCTGCGCCGTTATCCCAACGGCGAAGAACGCTGCATCGCCTGCAAGCTGTGTGAAGCCATCTGTCCCGCTCAGGCGATCACCATCGAAGCCGGTCCGCGCCGCAATGACGGCACCCGCCGCACGGTGCGTTACGACATCGACATGGTGAAGTGCATCTATTGCGGTTTCTGCCAGGAAGCATGCCCGGTCGACGCCATCGTCGAAGGCCCGAACTTCGAGTTCTCCACGGAGACCCGCGAAGAACTGTACTTCGACAAGGCCAAGCTGCTCGCCAACGGCGACCGCTGGGAACGCGAAATCGCCCGCAACCTCCAGCTTGACGCACCTTATCGCTGATAGGGTCCTTCGCTGAAGGCAAACTGCTGAGTTTGAAATGTCCTGGCGCCATGGGGCGGCGGGAACGATGATGACAAATGTCTGGACGGCATCAGCCGCCAGGTCCGACGGGGAGGGGCCTTTCGACAAGGCCTTGCCGGGGAAGACGAGAAGGCACCAACATGGGTCTGCACGCTGTATTTTTCTATCTATTCGCCTTTGTCGCCGTGGCGTCGGCGTTCATGGTCATTGCGTCCCGGAACCCGGTACACTCGGTGCTGTTCCTGATCCTCGTCTTCTTCAATTCGGCAGGCCTGTTCCTGCTGACGGGAGCCGAGTTCCTGGCGATGCTGCTGCTGGTGGTTTACATCGGCGCCGTCGCGGTTCTTTTCCTCTTCGTCGTCATGATGCTCGACATCGATTTCGCAGAATTCCGCTCGGGTGTGCTGCATTATGCGCCGATCGGTGCGCTGGTCGGCATCATCGTCGCCGCAGAGCTCATCCTCGTGGTTGGTGGTTCGGTGCTTTCGCCGCAGGCGGCAAAGTCCATCGCCATGCCGATCCCGCCCGTCGCTGAGCGCCAGAACACGGCCGCTCTCGGTGATGTGCTTTACACCCACTACGTCTACTTCTTCGAGGTGGCCGGCCTCATCCTGCTCGTCGCCATGATCGGCGCGATCGTGCTGACCCTGCGCCACCGCCAGAATATCAAGCGTCAGAATATCGCCCGCCAGGTTGCTCGTACGCCGGAAACCGGTGTCGAGATCGTCAAGGTCAAGTCGGGCCAGGGCCTCTGAGAGCGGGACAAGGAATAGAATTATGGAAATCGGACTTTCCCATTACCTGACGGTCAGCGCCATCCTCTTCACGATCGGCGTGTTCGGTATCTTCCTGAACCGCAAGAACGTCATCATCATCCTGATGTCGATCGAGTTGATCCTGCTGTCGGTAAACCTCAACATGGTGGCGTTCTCGTCGTTCCTCAACGATATCGCCGGCCAGGTGTTCGCCCTCTTCATTCTGACGGTTGCTGCAGCGGAAGCGGCGATCGGTCTTGCAATTCTCGTGGTCTTCTACCGCAACCGCGGCTCCATCGCGGTCGAAGACGTCAATATGATGAAGGGCTGATCGGGTCATGATCTACAAGGCAATCGTCTTCCTTCCCCTGATCGGCTTCCTGATCGCTGGCCTTTTCGGCCGCCAGATCGGCGCCAAGGCATCGGAATATGTCACCACCGGTCTGATGATCCTGGCGGCAGCACTGTCATGGGTGGTCTTTTTCAACGTTGCACTCGGCCATGCCGAAGGCGAGTTGATCAAGGTCGAAGTCATGCGCTGGATCCAGTCCGGCGGCATCGACGTTCAGTGGGCCTTCCGGGTCGATACGCTGACGGCTATCATGTTCGTCGTCGTCAACTCGGTCTCGACGCTCGTCCATCTCTATTCGATCGGCTACATGCACCACGACGAGCATCGGCCGCGCTTCTTTGCCTATCTGTCGCTGTTCACCTTCGCGATGCTCATGCTCATCACGTCGGACAACCTGCTGCAGATGTTCTTCGGCTGGGAAGGCGTGGGTCTGGCCTCGTATCTGCTGATCGGTTTCTGGTTCAAGAAGCCGTCCGCATCGGCTGCCGCCATGAAGGCCTTCATCGTCAACCGCGTCGGTGACTTCGGCTTCATTCTCGGCATCGGCGGCGTCTTCGTGCTGTTCGGTTCGATCAACTTCGAAACCATCTTTGCGACAGCCGCCACCTATCTGCCGCACGAAGGTGCCGCCGACGCCAACGCGATCGTCGCCAACTTCTTCGGCATGGAACTGACCAAGGGCACGGCGATCACCGTCACCTGCCTTCTGCTCTTCATGGGCGCGATGGGTAAGTCGGCGCAGTTCCTGCTGCACACCTGGCTGCCGGACGCCATGGAAGGCCCGACCCCGGTTTCGGCCCTCATTCACGCCGCAACCATGGTTACCGCCGGCGTCTTCCTCGTCGCCCGCATGTCGCCGATCTTCGAACTGTCGCATGATGCGCTTCTGGTCGTCACCATCATCGGTGCCATCACCGCCTTCTTCGCGGCAACCGTCGGCCTCGTGCAGAACGACATCAAGCGCGTCATCGCGTATTCGACCTGCTCGCAGCTCGGTTACATGTTCGTCGCACTCGGCGTCGGCGCTTATGGCGCGGCCGTCTTCCACCTCTTCACGCACGCCTTCTTCAAGGCTCTCCTGTTCTTGTGCGCCGGCTCGGTCATCCATGCCGTCGATGGCGAGCAGGACATGCGCCACATGGGCGGCCTGCGTCCGCACATCAAGGTGACCTTCGCCATGATGATGCTCGGCACGCTGGCCATCACCGGCGTCGGCATTCCCTTCACGTCGTTCGGTTTTGCCGGCTTCTTCTCGAAGGACTTCATCATCGAAGCAACCTACGCATCGCATTCGCCTGCTTCCGGTTTCGCCTTTACCCTTCTGGTGATCGCGGCGATGTTCACCAGCTTCTATTCCTGGCGCCTGATCTTCCTCACCTTCTTCGGCAAGCCGCGTGCGAGCCACGAAGTGATGCACCATGTGCATGAGAGCCCGCAGGTGATGCTGATCCCGCTCTACCTCCTCGCCATCGGTGCGGTCGTGGCCGGTTTCGTCTTCAAGGAGTTTTTCTACGGCGAAGAATACGAAGTATTCTGGAAGGGCGCGCTCTTCACGTCTGAACACAACCATCTCCTGCACGAGTTCCACCACGTGCCGGCCTGGGTTGCTCTCAGCCCCTTCATCGCCATGCTGATCGGTTTCGTCACTGCCTGGTATTTCTATATCAAGTCGCCGGAAACCCCGAAGCGTCTCGCCGCCTCGCAGCAGGGCCTCTATCAGTTCCTGCTCAACAAGTGGTATTTCGACGAACTCTACGACTTCCTCTTCGTCCGTTCGGCAAAGGCTCTTGGCCGCTTCCTGTGGAAGAAGGGTGACGTCGCCGTCATCGACGCTTACGGCCCGAACGGCATCGCCGCCCGTGTTGTCGACGTCACGCGCAATGTCGTGCGTCTGCAGTCCGGCTACCTTTATCACTATGCGTTCGCGATGCTGATCGGCATCGCCGCCCTCGTCACCTGGATGATGCTCGGGAGTTCCTTCTGATGACCGATTGGCCCATTCTTTCAACGGTCACCTTCCTGCCGCTCGTCGGCGTGGTGCTCCTGCTCCTCACGGGGCAGGAGGGCGCGAACGGCCGCCGCAATGTCCTTTATATTTCGCTGGCGACCACCGTCTTCACCTTCATCGTTTCGCTTTTCATCTGGATCGGCTTCGACAATTCGAGCGCCAGCTTCCAGATGGTCGAGAAGCATGAGTGGCTCGGTACCGGCATTTCCTATCATCTCGGCGTCGACGGCATTTCCATGCTGTTCGTCATCCTCACCACTTTCCTCATGCCTTTCTGCGTGCTGGCAAGCTGGGAAGCGATCGAGAAGCGCATCAAGGAATACATGATCTCCTTCCTGCTTCTGCAGGTGGCGATGACCGGCGTGTTCGTCTCGCTCGATATCGTTCTGTTCTACGTATTCTTCGAAGCGACCCTGATCCCGATGTTCATCATCATCGGTGTGTGGGGCGGCAAGGATCGCGTTTACGCCTCCTACAAGCTCTTCCTCTACACGTTGCTCGGCTCGGTTCTCATGATGCTCGCCATCATGGCCATGTACTGGAACGCCGGCACGACCGATATCGTCGAACTCCTGAAGCACGGCTTCCCGGCCGGCATGCAGACATGGCTCTTCCTGGCCTGCTTCGCCGCCTTCGCCGTCAAGATGCCGATGTGGCCGGTGCACACCTGGCTTCCCGATGCGCACGTTCAGGCGCCGACCGCAGGTTCGGTCATCCTGGCCGGCGTCATGCTGAAGCTGGGCGGTTACGGTATGATCCGTATCCTCCTGCAGATGTTCCCGCTGGCGTCCGACTATTTTGCGCCGATGGTTTTCGCGCTGTCCGTTATCGCCATCATCTACACCTCGCTGGTGGCAATGATGCAGGACGACATCAAGAAGCTGATCGCCTATTCGTCGGTTGCCCACATGGGCTACGTGACCATGGGTATCTTCGCCGCCAATACGCAGGGCGTGCAGGGTGCAGTATTCCAGATGCTGTCGCACGGCATCGTCTCGGGCGCACTCTTCCTTTGCGTCGGCGTCGTTTATGACCGCCTCCACACCCGCGAGATCTCCGCTTACGGCGGCCTCGTCAACAACATGCCGAAATACGCCGTGGCGATGATGATCTTCACCATGGCAAACGTCGGCCTGCCGGGCACGTCCGGTTTCATCGGCGAATTCCTGACCCTGATCGGCGTCTTCCGCGTCAATACCTGGGTTGCGCTGTTTGCCGCCACCGGTGTCATCCTCTCCGCCGCCTACGCTCTGTGGCTCTATCGCCGGGTCATCTTCGGGGCACTGGAGAAGGAAAACCTCAAGCAGATGCTCGACCTGTCGACGCGTGAGAAGATCCTGCTTTACCCGCTGATCGCTCTCACCATCTTCTTCGGCTTCTATCCGGCTCCTGTATTCGACGTGACTGCTGCGTCGATCGATGCGCTGGTCAACAATTACTCGGCAGCCCTGCAGGCAGCGCAAAAGCTTGCGCTCGCCGTGGTACACTGAGACGGGACGGGACTGGACATGACCGCTGAACTACTTCTCGTTAGCCTGAAAATCTCGACGCCGGAGCTGATCCTTGCGATCGGCGCCCTGGCGCTCCTGATGCTCGGTGTCTTCAGTGGCGACCGTTCGTCGCCGCTGGTCACAGGCCTCACCATCGCCGTCATGACGGTGGCTCTCGTCTGGATCCTCTTCATCGCTCCGGAAGGCGAAGCCTATAACGGCGCTTTCCTGATGGATGGATTTGCCCGCTTCATGAAGGCAACCGCGTTGTTCGGCTCCATCGTCGCGCTGCTGATGACCTTTGCCCATGCCAAGGCCGACCAGATCGACAAGCCGGAATTCCCGGTTCTCGTCCTGCTCGCCACGCTCGGCATGATGTTGCTGATCTCTGCCAACGACCTCATCGCGCTCTATCTCGGCCTTGAGTTGATGTCGCTGTCGCTTTATGTGGTCGCCGCCTTCAACCGCGATAACGTCCGCTCGACGGAAGCCGGCCTGAAGTATTTCGTACTCGGCGCTCTTTCCTCCGGCATGCTGCTTTACGGCATGTCGCTGGTTTACGGCTTCACCGGCAACACCGGCTTCGAACAGATCGCCCAGGTGCTGAGCCAGGAAACCCGGTCGCTCGGCCTCGTTTTCGGTCTGGTCTTCGTTCTTGCCGGCCTGGCGTTCAAGATTTCGGCCGTGCCGTTCCACATGTGGACGCCGGACGTTTATGAAGGTGCGCCGACCCCGGTTACCGCCTTCTTTGCCGCCGGTCCCAAGGTCGCCGCCATGGCCATCCTGGTGCGCATCGTTTCGGACGCCTTCATCCCGGTCGTGGCCGACTGGCGTCAGGTCGTCGTCTTCATCGCGATTGCTTCCATGCTGCTCGGCTCTTTCGCCGCCATCGGCCAGAAGAACATCAAGCGACTGATGGCCTATTCCTCGATCGGTCACATGGGCTATGCGCTCGTGGGTCTGGCTGCGGGTTCTGAGACCGGCGTGTCGTCCATCGCGCTCTACATGCTGATCTACATGGTCATGACGCTTGGCACCTTCGCCTGCATCATGTCGATGCGCCGCACTGACGGTACTGCCGTCGAAGAAGTCTCCGATCTTGCCGGTCTGTCCTCCACGCGTCCGTTCATGGCCGTGGTTCTGACCGCGCTGATGTTCTCGCTTGCCGGCATCCCGCCGCTCGCCGGTTTCTTCGCCAAGTATTTCGTCTTCCTGGCCGCTATCGAAGCCAAGCTTTATGCTTTGGCCGTCATCGGCGTTCTCTCCTCGGTCGTCGGCGCCTACTACTACCTGCGCGTCGTCAAGCTGATGTGGTTCGATCAGCCGACGGGTGAGTTCGCTCGCACCCCCGGCCTGCTCAAGCTGGTCTTCGGTTTCTCCGGTCTTTTCGTCACGGCTTATGTGCTGTTCGGCGGCCCGGTCGGCACGGCAGCGTCCGCGGCAGCGAAGTCTTTCTTCTGAGCATGACGATAGACAGACGCCGCTTCCCGCTCGAAGCCTTCAGGCATATCGCGCTGGATGAAGTCGGCTCCACAAATACAGATGCCCTCGCGCTCGCGAGGGCAGGAGACCAAGGTCTTCTCTGGATCACCGCCCGGCGCCAAAACGCCGGGCGTGGTCGTAGAGGGAGGGCGTGGACGTCCGAGACCGGAAATCTTTACGCCACGCTCCTGTTGATCGACCCCGCGCCGATCGAACGCACCGCATCGCTTCCGCTTGCCGTCGCACTTGCCGTGCGCAATGCGATTGCCGCCGTGATGCCCCCCGGCACGCCGCCGGTCGAGGTCAAATGGCCGAACGACATCCTGATAGAACGCAAAAAAACCTGCGGCATATTGCTCGAAGCCGAGATGTTGCCGGACGGAAAACGCGCACTCGTCATCGGTATCGGCATAAATATCCGCCACAAGCCGGATAGCGCTCCTTACGCCGTGACTGCGCTCGAAGAGCATGGCGTTACCGCCTTGCCGGAAGAGCTTTTCGCGCATCTTTACAATGAGATGGCGCAGGTTCTGGAATCATGGGACGAGGGCAGGGGCATAGCGGACGTGACCGCCCAATGGCGTGCCGTCGCCTGCGGCATAGGCGAGAAGATTACTGTTAATCTGCCCAACCATTCGATTTCCGGGCGCTTTGCCGGAATTGATGATAAAGGCTTGCTGATGCTGGACACGGGCACCGAACTTATGCCCATTGCCGCCGGCGACGTATTTTTTGCATGATTGAGAAACGAGACAAGATGGCCTCCAAGGACGAACTGGTATTTTTGCCGCTGGGCGGCGTAGGCGAGATCGGCATGAACCTCGCGCTCTACGGTTATGGCCCCGAGGCAACCCGCCAGTGGATCATGGTCGATTGCGGCGTGACCTTCCCGGGCCCCGACCTGCCGGGCGTGGATCTGGTGCTCCCCGATGTCCGCTTCCTTGCGGACAAGAAGAAGAACCTCAAGGGCATCTTCATCACCCACGCGCATGAAGATCATTATGGCGCGCTGAACGATATCTGGCCGGGCCTCAATGTGCCGGTTTATGCCTCGCCGTTCACGGCCGGCATGCTCGACGCCAAGCGCGCTTACGAAGGCGGCCGCGCCGAAATCCCGATCACCATCTTCAAAGCCGGCGACCGCATCAATGTCGGCCCGTTCGAGGTGGAAGCCGTCGGCGTCAATCACTCCATTCCCGAGCCGATGTCGCTGGTTATCCGCACGCCGCTCGGCAATGTGGTCCATACCGGCGACTGGAAGATCGATCATAACCCGTCGCTCGGTCCGCTGACCGATGAAGACCGTTTCCGCGCTATCGGTGACGAAGGCATCCTCGCCGTCATGTGCGACAGCACCAACTCCATGCGCGATGGCGTCTCGCCGTCGGAAGAGGAAGTGTCGGAAGGCCTGAGGCAGGTTATCGAGGCCGCAGAAGGCCGTGTTGCCGTCACCACCTTCTCGTCGAATGTCGGTCGTATCCGCTCCATCGCGCTGGCAGCACAGGCAGCCGGCCGCGAAGTTCTTTTGCTCGGTTCGTCGCTGAAGCGCGTTGTGGGTGTTGCCCGTGATATCGGCATCATGGACGACATCAAGCCGTTCATAGCCGAAGACGAATTCGGCTATATCCCGCGCGACAAGGTCGTTGTCATCCTGACCGGCAGCCAGGGCGAACCACGTGCCGCGCTCGCCAAGCTGTCCCGCGACGAGATGCGCAATGTCGCGCTGGCCGCAGGCGATACGGTGGTGTTTTCCTCGCGCACCATTCCTGGCAACGAAAAGCCGATCCTGGAAATCATGAACGGCCTGATCGAACAGGGCGTCAAGATTGTCACCGACACGCAGGCGCTCGTCCATGTTTCAGGCCACCCGCGCCGCAACGAACTTCTGAAGATGTACGAGTGGACACGCCCGCAAATCCTCGTGCCCGTGCACGGCGAAGCGGCGCACCTGACGGCGCAGCGCGAGCTGGCGCTGGGCGCCGGCATCAAGACCGTGCCGCGCGTGCGCAATGGCAACATGCTGCGCCTTGCTCCCGGTGAAGCCGAAATCATCGCGGACGTACCGTTCGGCCGGATCTACAAGGATGGCAAGCTGATCGGCGACTTCGAGGAAATGGGCATCGGCGACCGCCGCAAGCTCTCCTATGTCGGCCATGTCTCGGTCAACGTCCTCTTGGACAGCCGATACGATTTCCTCGCCGATCCGGATATCGTGTTGTTCGGCCTGCCGGACGTCGATGACGAAGGGGAGAGCATGGAAGACACGCTTTACGATTCCGTCCTCGGCGCCATCGAAAGCATTCCGCGCGCCCGTCGCAAGGATCTCGACATGCTGCGCGAATCCGTACGCCGTTCGGTGCGCTCCGCTGCCAACAATGGCTGGGGCAAAAAGCCGATCGTCACGGTCTTTGTCACCCGCCTCTGAGTCCGAACGGCCACACTGGCCGCAGAATTGACGTTTGTGTGATGCGATGGCGCGGATGTGTGAAAGCTCCGCGCCATTTGTCTGTGGTAGCTCTTGAATTGGCTGGGACGATTCGGAGACATTTTATGAGACCTGGAAATTTCCTGGGCGCCGCCGTCATCTGCGGGGCGTTGTTGGCGATCGTGTTTGTCGCTTCGGTAACGCGCGATAACACCGCCGAAATGGCCGCAACCACGGTGTCCGTGGTTCGGTAACGGAATTGATGTGGGGCAGGGCTTTGCCCCTCACTTGCGATTTCTAACACTTAACCTTCGGCTAAGATGCTGAAATCACTATCTCTCCCGCAAGGGGAGAGATAAAGCCGCAGCGCTCTACCTCTCCCCTTGCGGGAGAGGATATAAAATCATGACCTTAGCTTCAGCTAAGTCATGGATTTTGTTGGTGAGGGGCAAATGCCGCCATCGCCAGGGGAGGAAGCAATATCATGCTCGGCCGTATCAACCACATAGCCATCGCCGTTCCCGATCTCACCGCGGCCGCGATGCCCTATAGAAATCTCGGCGCAAAAGTTTCAGAGCCGCAGCCTCTGCCGGAGCACGGCGCCGCCGTCGTGTTCGTCGAACTTGAAAACACCAAGGTCGAGCTGCTGCAGCCGCTTGGTGAAAACTCGCCCATTTCGGCGTTTCTCGAAAAGAACCCGTCCGGTGGCATGCACCATATCTGTTACGAAGTGGCCGACATTCTCGTGGCGCGCGATAGGGCAGTGGCGCTTGGCCTGCGTGTACTGGGTGATGGCACCCCGAAAATCGGTGCCCATGGCAAGCCGGTGCTTTTCCTCCACCCCAAGGATTTTTCCGGAACTCTGACCGAGCTGGAGCAGATTTGAATCCGATATCAGCAGCTTACGGGTATCGACGGACTCATTTTCTGAAACCCTTCACACATCGCTGCAATTGAGCTTCGCCGTATTCCTCCTATAATCCTCTTTTCGACGCGGCTCATCACGAGGAATGACGCATGCCCTTCCTGTCCACCTTCGCGGTCTATTTCGTCATCTGGTGGCTGACCCTGTTCATCGTGCTGCCGATTGGCATGCGCAGCCAGCAGGAAGAGGGCGAAGTGGTGCTGGGAACAGTGGCCAGCGCCCCGGCAAAATTCCGCGGCCTGCGCGTCGTTCTCATCACCAGCCTGATCGCCGCGGTCCTTCAGGGAGGCTGGATGCTCGCCTCGCACTTTTTCGGCATCAGCATCAGCTCGCTACCGGTGATCTTGCCGGACTTCGGATAACGCAGCAGTGATGAACGAAACGGACCGCATGGATTTCGAACAGGCAATGGGCGAGGAATTCGCGGAATGCCTGACGCCGCCGCTGCCGTTTGAAGACGCTTCTGCGCATGAATGCTGCGAAGTGATCTGGAAGGTTCTTGGAAATGAGGTTGACCCGGATCGCCTTGCGGCGCTTTCCGCCGATGACATTGCCGCTCTCGCTGCTGGTTTCGGACGCTATTTCGAGGTCGAATACCCATCGGTGGAACAGGTGAGGGCGGCAATTTCCCAGACGTTGAAGCGATGGCCGGCCGTTTCTATTTGAGAGCTGCCGTCCTACGCTTCACAACGCATATGGAATGACATGAACCTCCCATCTCTCCCAAATTCCATCACCACCGAACGCCTTGTTCTTCGCAAGTTCCAGCCCGGCGATCTTGCTGCCTACGCTGCCTATCGCACACGCGAGGACGTCTATCGTTACCTCTATGCCGCGCCGTCCACCGGTCGCGCTCTTGAAGAAAAATTCGCAAAGCTGCTGGATGCCCCCTTCGAAAACGACGGCGACGATTTTCGTCTGGCCGTCACCCGAAAGGAAGATGGCGTACTGATCGGCGACGTCATGCTGAAGCTTGCCAGCAAGGCAGCGCTGCAGGCTGAGGTCGGTTACGTTTTCCATCCCGACTACAGTGGCAGGGGGTATGCGACGGAAGCCGTGTCGGCGATGATCTCCACCGGTTTCGAGGCCTGTGGGTTTCACCGCATTTTTGCCCGCCTCGACAGCCGTAACAAGGGCTCGGTGAGTATCGTCGAACGCTTGGGTCTGCGGCGCGAGGCCCATCTTGTCGAAAACGATCGCTTTAATGGCGAATGGGGCGACGAATATGTTTACGCGATTTTGGCGCGCGAGTGGGCGGCTAGGATGTAGGCGGCGGTTGGCCGCTGAGCCGTAAAAGTTAGCGGTTCAGCTTCGGGCGAAGTTCCTCGATCACGCGATCGATATTGGCGGGTGTCACCTTCCAGCGCGACGTGTCTTCATATTCGAAATCCGCGTTGAAACCGTTGTTTTCACGGTTGAACTGGAAGAGCATCTTGATGAACGGCTTGTCGTCCTTCTGCCTGAGCCATTTGCGGTAGGCCTCCGCCTCCTTGCTTATGAGGCTTGGGCGAACGGAAAATGCCTTCCATCGGCCGTCACCGTCATAGGAATATCCATAGGTATCGTTCACGCCGTCGCCGTTAAAGCCGAGGACAAGGGAGAATTCCTCCCAGTTTTCCTGGCTTACCTTGCCGGTTTCAATGATGGCAGCCACGAGATTGCCGACATATTCCGCATTGTCTGACATTGTTCTTCCTCATGTTTAGGTGATGAAATATCCAATGGCGTTGCTGAGGTCACTCCTGACATCTGTCATCTTCCCGTAACCTTTTCCGGGCATAAGCCAGCGGCCGGGAGATGCGAATCCTGATTTGAAGGCAAAAAAAAACAAGGCGGTGAAGCCTTGTTTTTTAAGTTTCGCGTGATCTTTCCGTTGCCGGGGCTGCGAACGAGCGCGCCTAAGATCTAAATCCTCCCAAGACTTTGACCGCGAATGAGACAAGAATTTAATCTCCTTGCCTCTTTTGTGAGCCGAAACTAGCTCACATGAGACATCTTGTCACCCCAATATTTTGCATTTTTGCTACACCGGGGTAAAATTATCCTGTGGGCAAAAATGTCGCAGCTCTTGCCCGTCAAAAAACCATGTTCGCTCATCACGAGCGATCATTCGGTGATTTGCTCGCGCCTCGCTCGCGGCATCCGGTCTCGGCCAGGGCATTCTTTCAACTCTTTGCATCCATGCCGTCGAGCGGGTTTTCATGTGCGGCCGAAACGGCTATGAACGCACGCAATATCAGCCCTCTAACGGTCGATTCCTTCGGAGTTCGGCCCGCAAATCGGAAACCGCGATGCGTCTGTCCCGCTATTTTTTGCCCATTCTGAAGGAAAATCCCAAGGAAGCGGAAATCGTCTCCCACCGTCTGATGCTGCGGTCGGGAATGGTCCGCCAGCAGAGCCAGGGCATCTATTCCTGGCTGCCGCTCGGCAAGCGCGTCATGGACAAGGTCAACAAGATCGTCCGTGAAGAGCAGGATCGCGCCGGCGCCATCGAGCTGCTGATGCCGACCCTGCAGTCGGCCGAGCTGTGGCAGGAAAGCGGTCGTTACGAGGATTACGGCAAGGAAATGCTGCGCATCACGGACCGTCAGGAGCGCGCGATGCTCTACGGCCCGACAAACGAGGAAATGATCACCGACATTTTCCGTTCTTCGGTAAAGTCCTACAAGAGCCTGCCGCTCAACCTCTACCATATCCAGCTGAAGTTCCGTGACGAGATGCGCCCGCGTTTCGGCACCATGCGTTCGCGCGAATTCCTGATGAAGGACGCTTATTCCTTCGACCTCACCAAGGAAGGCGCGATCCACTCCTATAACAAGATGTTCGCGGCCTACCTGCGCACCTTCGATCGTCTCGGCCTGCGCGCCATCCCGATGCGCGCCGATACCGGCCCGATCGGCGGCAATCACAGCCACGAATTCATCATTCTGGCCGAAACCGGCGAGTCGGAAGTGTTCTCGCACCGCGATTTCACCAATTTCGACATCCCGGCCGCCGATATCGATTTCGATGACGTTGCCGGCATGCAGGCGATCTTCGACAAGTGGACCTCGGTTTACGCCGCCACGTCCGAAATGCACGATGAAGCCGCCTTCGACGCCATCCCGGAAAGCGACCGCCTCTCGGCCCGTGGTATCGAAGTCGGCCACATCTTCTATTTCGGCACCAAATATTCCGAACCGATGGGCGCCAAGGTTCAGGGCCCGGATGGCAAGGAACACCTTGTCCACATGGGATCCTATGGCATCGGCCCGACCCGCCTTGTTCCGGCCATCATCGAAGCTTCGCATGACGAGAACGGAATCATCTGGCCGGCTTCGGTCGCGCCGTTCGATGCCATGGTCATCACCATGAAGCCGGGCGATGAAAACTGCGACCGCGTCTGCGACGGCCTCTACACCGGCCTCACAAATGCCGGTTTGGACGTGCTTTACGATGATACCGACGATCGTGCCGGCACCAAGTTCGCCACCGCCGATCTGATCGGTGTACCGGTGCAGCTGATCGTCGGCCCGCGTTCGGCCGCGACCGGCGAAGTCGAGGTCAAGGACCGCAAGACGGGTGCGCGCGAAACCATGACCATGGAAGCCGCGCTGAACCGCCTGACGGCCAAGGCCTAAGAAATACCGTTCGGGCGCTCTCTCGCGAGGTCGCCCGAACGCCAGGAAAAAAATGACCGCCGGCGCGCGGTGACCGAGGAGAACACATGGCGAAGGTCGTGAGCGAGGGTGATGGCACGCGGCAGGGGGCACCATCCGCCGGTCCGTTTTCCGGGTTTGAGCGCATGGTCGCCTGGCGTTACCTGCGCTCACGCCGCAAGGAAGCCTTCATCTCCGTCATCGCTGGTTTTTCCTTTGTCGGCATCATGCTCGGCGTCGCGACGCTGATCATCGTCATGGCCGTCATGAACGGTTTCCGCACCGAACTGATTTCCCGCATTCTCGGCATCAACGGTCACATCATCGTGCAACCGGTCGATCGCCCACTCAATGATTACGCCGATCTCACCACCAAATTCGCAGCCGTTCCCGGCGTCACCATGGCGTTGCCGTTGGTTGAAGGGCAGACGCTGGCGCAGGGCAATACCGGCGGCGGTTCGGGTGCTCTTGTGCGCGGCGTGCGTCCCGAAGATCTTGAAAAGCTGAAGGAAGTCTCCGGCAACATCAAGTCGGGCGACATGGTCGGTTTTGCCTCGGGTGATGGCGTCCTCGTCGGTTCGCGGCTTGCTTCATCGCTCGGCCTTTCCGCTGGTGATCGCATCACGCTGGTCGCGCCGGAAGGCGATGTCACGCCGATGGGTGTTAGTCCTCGCGTGAAATCCTATCCGATTTCCGGCACGTTCGAGATCGGCATGTCGGAATACGATGCTTCCATCGTCTATATGCCGCTCGAAGAAGCGCAGGCCTATTTCAATGCCGATGGCATCGTCCAGTCGATCGAATTGTTCATCGAACACCCGGATGCCGTCGACGGCATGCGGCCGCTGATCGAAATGGCCGCCGGCGACCGCCAGATCTTTCTGACCGACTGGCGCCAGCGCAACCAGACCTTCTTCTCCGCCCTGCAGGTGGAGCGCAACGTCATGTTCATGATCCTGACGCTGATCGTGCTTGTGGCGGCCCTCAACATCATTTCCGGCCTGATCATGCTGGTGAAGGACAAGGGATCGGATATCGCCATCCTTCGCACCATGGGGGCAAGCTCCGGCTCGATCATGCGCATCTTCTTCATGACGGGGGCGGCCATCGGTTTTGTCGGCACGGCCGCCGGCGTTCTGTTGGGCGTCGTTGTCTGTCTGAACATCGAATCGATCCGTAGCTTCTTCTCCTGGCTTTCCGGCACCGTCCTGTTCAACCCGGAACTCTACTTCCTCAGCGAACTGCCCGCCGAAATGACGTTTAGCGAAACCACAACCGTGGTCGTCATGGCGCTGACGCTGTCCTTCATCGCAACCATCTTCCCGGCATGGCGAGCTTCCCGGCTCGATCCCGTGCAGGCGCTGCGCTACGAATAGGAACGCACACCTCCATGGCAACAAAGACCATTCTGAAGCTCACGGGTGTCGGCCGGCAATACGGGCAGGGCGATACCGTTCTCTCCATCCTCAAGGGCGCCGATTTTTCGCTGAAGTCGGGTGAGATCGTCGCGCTGGTCGCGCCGTCTGGCACCGGCAAGTCGACGCTGCTGCATCTCGCAGGCCTTCTGGAGCACCCGGATGAGGGCGAAATCCACATCGATGGCGAGGCTTGCGGAAACCTTTCCGACGACCGCCGCACCGCCATCCGTCGCGGCGATATCGGTTTCGTCTACCAGTTCCACCATCTGCTGCCGGAATTCACCGCGCTCGAAAACATCATGATGCCGCAGCTGATCGCCGGCCTTCCGGTGAAGGAAGCCAAGGAGCGCGCCGCAGCCCTTCTCGATTACATGCGCATCGGCCACCGCGCCGAACATCGCCCGGCCGAACTGTCGGGCGGCGAGCAACAGCGCGTGGCAATCGCCCGTGCAGTGGCCAATGCGCCGCTTCTGCTGCTGGCCGACGAGCCGACCGGCAATCTCGACCCGGAAACCGCATCCTACGTGTTCGATGCCTTGCAGGCACTGGTGCGCCAGTCCGGCCTTGCAGCGATGATTGCCACCCACAATCACGAACTCGCCGCCCGCATGGACCGCCGTGTAACGCTGGAAGGCGGCAAGATCGTCGATTTCTGATCGATCTTTTCTGCCGTGAGTGAAAAGTCATGCTCCACGATGGAGATGCTCTCGGAGTTGCAGTGCTCTTGAGGGCGGAGAGCTGAAAGTAGTGTGCTCTTCGCTGAGCTGCCTTGCGCGCTATGCTCAAACTTGGCGACGGATCATTTCAAACTCCCGGCGTCGTAAAACGGTAGAGATTCGACTCGAGTCCTGAAACGACCGCTTGAAGGCTATCCTGACGATTTTGTCCGCTGACAGACAGCACATGCGTCTCATATGGTCCCAAATCAGCAAATTCGGCATGAAGATCTGTAACCACCTGTGGGTCAGTGAGGCTGTCACCCCCACGAGCAGCGCAGCGATTAACTGCTTCGGCGGCGGTGGTGCGCAGCACAAGATAATGAAGAGGCAGGCCAAGCGCCTTAAAGGCAGGTAGCCAGCTTGGTCGTACAACACCATCGAGTACGACGAAATAGCCATGGCTGGCGTAACGCCCAGCGACCTCAGCAGCGATCTCCATGATCATACGATTTTGCTGAAGAGATTCCGGAAGCCAAGGATCGATATGACCATATTTGATGTAACCCCAGAAGTCATCGGAGTGGAGATGCACCTTAGGCACCCCTGGCAGATGCGCCAGCGCTTCGGCAATAGTCGTTTTTCCCGACCCCGGATGGCCGGATAGAAGGAGAATATGGCCTGCGACATCGTTCATCATGGCACTCCCTACGGCTGCCTCGCCCACCTGTTCGGCGTTCTTCTGCACAGCGCCCAAGTCCTCAAGCCGTAATCTCCACCGGCGTCCCGTCCGGCATCACGATCACCGCCTCATAAAATCCGTCCCCGGTCATCCGCGGGCCGGATTTCAGGCAGTCATCTGCCCGGCATCTTGCCGCCAATACATCCACTGCTTCTGCGCTGCCGAGTGATATGGCGATATGGTCCCAACCGATCCGCTCTGCCGGCGTTTCCGGGTGAAGCCATGGCCCGGTCATCAGTTCGATCTCGCCGCCAGCGGCTGGCAGGCGCACGAACCGCGAAATGAAACCCGGCCGGTTTTTGCTGTGATAGGCATCACCGATAGTCGCGTCGAAATAACGCTGCCAGAATTGCGCAGCGTCATCGAGTTCGAGCGTCCATAGGGCAATATGAGCGATCCGCATCAGTCTGCCTTTCTGGTGACGATGGTGGCGCAGAGCGGTACCATGCAGAGCAGGGCGGCCAGGAGCCAGAAGGAAATCGGCAACCCCGTATGCTTGGCCACGAAACCGACGCCCGCCGGGCCGACCAGCACGCCGGCATAACCGGTCGTCGTAATGGCAGCGACCGCAAGACCCGATGGCATAACCGTCTGCGAACCGGCGCGGCGAAACAGCACCGGCACGATGTTGGAGGCGCCAAGGCCGATCAGCAGGAAGCCGCTCATGGCTAAAATGGTGCCGGGCGCGGCAAGCAGAACCGCAAAACCGGCAATCGCCACGATGCCGCCCCAGAACAGCGTCGGCCGGTCACCGAGCCTGGCCGTGATCGCATCGCCGCACAGGCGGCCGGCGGTCATGGCAATCGCAAACAGCATGTAACCCAGGCCACCCTGGCTTGCCTCGACGCGGCCTTCGGAAGTGAGCAGCAGTGCGCTCCAGTCCAGGACTGCGCCTTCAACGAGGAATGTGATGGCGGCCAGTGCTGCCAGAAGCACCACGATGCCGCGCGGCATCACGAACAGCGGCCCATCCTCTGCCTGCACGGTCGATAGCAGTCGCGGCCAAATGACGGCCATGGCCACCACAATCATCGCAGACGACATCAGCGTTGTCACGAATGGCCCGAGCTTGGCCGAGAGAAGCAGGGTCACCAGCATGGCGGCGATAAAACCGCCGATACTGTATTGCGCATGAAAACCGGACATCAGCGGTTTTGGCGCATCCTTCTCCACCTCGATGGCATGGATGTTCATCGCGACGTCCAGCGTGCCGAGTGACGCGCCGAACAGCGCAAGCGTGATACCGAGTGTCACGGGCGTGTCGGCGAGCGTCAGAAAGGGCAAAGTGAGCGCGATGCCGAAACCGCTGACAAGAATGATCGGCTTGGCGCCATATTTGGCGGAAAGCACACCCGTCGCCAGCATGGCGATCACCGAGCCGAGGCCGAGGCAAAGCAGCAATACACCGAGCATGCCGTCATCGACGCCAAGCCGTGCCTTGGCAAATGGCACCAGCGGCGCCCAGCAGGCAATGCCGAAACCGGCGACCAGAAAGGAGAGGCGGGTGGCAAGCCGTGTGGCGGGCCGGTCGGCGGTCTGGGTGATATGTCCCTGTGCGTTCATCAATATCTTCCTGCAAAAAAGGTCAGGCGGCGCTCTGGCCGGGTGTCAGCAAGGCGTAACCGATCTCGGCCAGCGCCTGCCGCGTGTTCGAGGGAAGATCGTCCTCGACGATCAGCCAGTCGATGTCTCTGGCGCTGCCGATCCGGTGTGGCGCGCGCTCCTCGAATTTTTCGGATGTGGCGAGCACGATATTGATGGCGCTGCGTGTCATCAGTTTGCGCTTGAAAAGCGCGTCGGAGTGTTCCTGCACGCTCATGCCCGTTTCCGCCGATACCGCGCAGGCGCCGACAAAACAGCGGTCGATGTTCAACTCATCCAGCCGTGCGACCGCCGAGGCATCGACACTGCCGCCGACTACGGGATCGATCAGCCCACCGATCAGGATCAGTGGAATATCGCCGCGCTTCATGATGGCGGCGGCGATGTCGATGGAATTGGTGGCGACGGTCAGCTTGCGGTCGCCCGGAAGCAGCGCGGCAATGGCAAGGTTGGTGCTGCCGCAATCGAGAAACAGCAATTCGCCCGCCGCCACCGTACCGGCCGCAACGCGGGCCAGCGCCATCTTCCGCTCCGATGCCTTGCCGATCCGCTCTGAAATTGGCCGTGACGGCGTAACCAGCGGCAGCGCGCCACCATAAACCCGACGGCACTTGCCCTCCGCCGCCAGCGCCCGAAGGTCGCGACGCACCGCATCTTCCGAAATATCGAATTCCTGCGCGATCACCGAGGCGACGATTTCCTGGCCCCGCGCAAGCCGAGCCTCGATGATGTCGCGACGAGAAACTGAAAGTGAACTGTTCATAAACGTGCATTAACGTGCATCAGATTGCGCGTCAATTTGCATGGCGTTCACATTTCGTGAAATTGTTACACGATCGTGCACGGTTATCCGCCGTGCAATGGGTGTTGTCCCTTGGGCACCTGTCTTACTGAAAAACCACTTCCAGATTTTTGCCGTCATGGGCGATCACCCGGCAGGCGGTCTCGATGCCGTCGGATGGAATCTGCAGGAGGAATTCGCCGGGCAATCCGTCCGTGTCCGAAACCACCAGGCCGGCGCTATCGGCTCCCAGCGATTTTACGGAGCAGTTGACGAGGTTCTTGCGCTCGTCGAACAGGATGAAGCCGGTGCGCAACACGCGCTTGCGGGTGTTCTCCGCAGCTTTCGCGGCGTCCTGCTGCAGGGCGTTCCAGGAGCGGCACTGGTTGCGGCCTTCCTGCTTGGCGCGGTACATGGCGGCATCCGCCTGCGCCAGCAGCGTTTCGATATCCTTACCGGTCAGCGACCGCGAGGCGACACCGAAGCTCGCCGTCACCGAAATTGTCTTATCCCCGACATCGACCGTCTGACCGGCCAGCGCCTTGCGCAACCGCTCGGCCGTCGCCATGGCGCCGTCCATGTCCACATAGGGCAGCACGACCACGAATTCCTCGCCGCCGAAACGGCCAAACAGGTCGGTGGTCCTGAGCGTCGCCTTGCAGGTGGCCGACACGGCTTTCAGCACCACGTCGCCGGCCGCATGGCCATAGGTATCGTTGATCGATTTGAAATGGTCGATATCGAGCACGATGCAGGAAAGAGCGTGAGCATGGCGCGAGGCGAGCGTGACCATCTGGTCCGCTTCGGTCTTGAAGGCGCGCCGCGTCAGTGCTTCCGTGAGGCTGTCGGTGGAAGCGGTCTGCAGAAGTTCGATGCGGTCCATGGCGGCGCCAGCCAGTTCCCGCAGGATATCGATCTCGCGCATGCCGAAGGATCGCGCTCGTTTTCCCACGACGCAGACCGTACCGATCACATGCCCCGTCTTCGTCCTCAGCGGCATGCCTGCGTAAAAGCGCACATGCAGGTCGCCCGTCACTGCCGGATGGTCGGCAAAACGCGGGTCGAGCGTTGCATCGGGCACGATGATCGCTTCCTCGGCCGCCACCACATAGCGGCAGAAACTGGCTTCCCGTTCAATTTCGTTGAAAGCCAGCCCATCGCAGGCCTTGTACCATTGGCGATGCGCGTCGATCAGCGAAACGATGCCGATCTCGACATCGAATATCTGGCGTATCAACCGCACGATCCGGTCAAAACCCTCTTCACGAGGGCTGTCGAGCATGTCGAGTTCCTGCAATGCCGACAGCCGTTCGGTTTCCCGCTGCATCGTCGTCCCGGGCGATTTTTCGAGAATTCTCGTGGCCGTCATCGCATCGTCTCCCGGAAGCGCCGCTGCTGCCGCTATATCGTTTGATATATTAGGCATAATTCGATGCGGCTTCGTACGCAACCGTACGCGGGGCACGATCAGTCTCGACGTATTCAACGAGGCGTTATCGATCTGCCCGATTTCGATACAGATGCGGCCTATCTGCCGATGATGACGAAATCGTCCTCAGCCTTGTGGCTTCAAAGACTTGGTAAGCACCCTGTTCGATTGACCCGCCAAGGCATGCCGGGTGTCCTCGCATGGCCGCTCGTTTGCGGCGGACGGGCGAAGCCGTTCCACCTGCAATATTTCCTGCGTGCCGGTGGCCATGCTGGGCAGGCCGTCGCGGTAGCGGAAGCATGTTCCCCTGGCCCGCACGGTGACGATATCGTCTTTTCGGCATATGCGGTGGATGATCATGAACGGCTCGCCCGTCAAAACCGCCATGCGGGTGGCCGATGCCACCTGTTCCTGGTCGTCGGGATGGACGAGTTCCATGTATCGCAGAACCGAAAAGCCGTTATTGGCGGTTTCCGCTTCGATGCCGATGTTCTCCGCGAATATCGCGTCGCTCCAGATTTCGTCCCGCGCAATGTCCCAGGTGAAATAACCGTGCTGCGGCTTGCTGCCGAATGAATAGGTGTCTCCCATGCACCTTTCCCCCCTCCATGCCCCGCTGAAATTGTCTTTGTTCAAATCAGTGTGGTCATCATCTTTCGCAAAGCAGCTTCCCCGCAAGGTAAGGATTGTCGTTTTTCGGCTGATAATTGCAATTTTTGCCGTATCGTCCGCGGCAGCGACCGTTCCGTCCACTTAAATGGGTAATTTTACCCAAGGCTCTGAAGGCAAATGCTTTTCCGATCTTGGGCGGGCTTCGTGCGAATCAACTCTCGTCCCGTATGATCTGTTCGATCGTCCCCTAAGATATCCTCGTTGCGACAGTCCGGCCCGCACACATGCCCGTTCCTGCAGCCCGCGTGATCAAAATCCCGTCGGTACCTTGATATGACAGGAGAACTCGCCGACTTAAACGGTTCCGATCCCGCCTCGAGTATACCCGCCCGTGTTTCATTTCTTCAAAGCTCTTCTTTGCCTTTATGTCGTTGTCCGTTTCCTCTGGCCCATGCCATGGCCGAGGTGGATCCGCGCGCTGATCGCCGTCATCCTGATGGTCGTTTTCCAGCACAGCCTCATCAGCCGCGTGGTTTTCGGCACCATGTTCTCGCCGGAAGTGCCGCGCGCCGTCATGATCGGCGTCAACTGGCTGGCGGGATTTATCCTGTTCATCGCCATCCTGCAGGTCGTGGTGGATATTCTCTCTCTCGTCACTGCCGCCATCCGCCGACGTCGCATCCGCGTACCGGTTCTCCTGCGTTATGGTATCGGCGTGGTCGCGCTTTCCACCGCGGCCTTTGCCGTCTCCCAGGCCATTCGTGTGCCGCCGGTCAAACAGGTGGAAATCCGCATCAAGGATTTGCCGGCAGAATTCGACGGCTACCGCCTGATCCAGCTCACGGACCTGCATCTGAGCCGCCTGTTCGAAGCCCCGTGGGCCGAAGAAACCGTGGCGCTGGCAAATGCCCAGAATGCCGATCTGATCGTGCTGACCGGCGATCTCATCGACGGCACGCTGCAGGCGCGCGAAAAGGATATCGCCCCGCTTGGCGAGCTGCGGGCAAAAGACGGCGTTTTCACCATTCCCGGCAATCACGAATATTATTTCGGCCATGACGACTGGATGCGCCAGTACGAAATACTTGGCCTTGCCACCATTTCCAACGGCCATATCGTGCTCGCGCGCGGCAATGCAAAGCTGACGGTTGCGGGCGTAAACGATATCAACGCCACCCGCTTCGGTCTCGAGGGGCCGGATCTTGCCAAGGCGCTTTCCGGCGCACCGGTAGGCGCCCCGGTCATCCTTTTGGATCACCAGCCGCGCAACGCCCGCCAGTCGGCCGCTGCCGGCGCAGATCTGCAGCTGTCCGGCCATACCCATGGCGGAATGATCATGGGGTTCGACCGGATCGTCGCCCGCTTCAACAACGGTTTCGTGTCCGGCCTCTACGATGTCGATGGCATGCAGCTTTACGTCAATAACGGCACGGCTCTGTGGATCGGTTTTGCGCTGCGGCTCGGCGTGCCTTCGGAATTGACGGTTATTACGCTGAAACCGGCCTGATCATTCGACAAACCCGATCATCGGCCCGTAACCGCCATGCCATGACCAGTCGGCGCGTTTCAGGGCGGGGTTGAAAAATCCCGCTCCCTGGCCGCCATCGAGGAACAGCGCATCCGGGCAGTCCAGATGCGTCTGGAACAGTTTTGCGAAATCGAAGAAATTGACGTCATCCTCGCTGATGGCAAAACGCATGACGCCACCTTCGCACACACCGACACCGCTGCGCCGCGTGCGGTCGCTCGATCCCTCTATGAAAATCGGGTTCATCTTGTCGGCCACCACCAGCATCGGGCCGGATTGCGTGGCGAAATCCGCTTGCGGCCGCTCTTTCAGAAACCGCTCTGTGGTCAGGATGCCGGTCCCACTGGCCCCGAAATAGAAGATCCCGTTCGGCTGTTTGTAAAAATTCGGAATTTTCGATTGCGGCCCGCTCATCTTTTTCAGGTCGGCCGGGCGCAGTTCCTTGCCCGCTTCGATGTAAAGACCCATCGGGGCGTAATCCGTTCCGTACATGCCGGCGTTCATCGCAAATACCAGCGACCCTTCCGCGTTTTTGAGCGAACTCGCCAAGGTACCGAACCAGCGAAATGGCGTGCCATCCGGCTTTTGCCAGAACAGCTTCAGCTTCGGATTTTTTGCCTCCACGGAGCAGACGATATACCGCGCACCGCCGAATTCCTGGCTTTTGCAGGGTTCGTCTGCGGCAACAGAGTGAGCGGCTGAAAACAGCAGCGAGGCGGCTGCGAAAAGCCCGTGGCGCAAGACGGTCATGATTTGGCTCTCGTTGGCGGTTGGGCATGACTAACCGCGTTTGCGTGGCGGGTTCAAGGCACGAAACAGCGATCGTTGAGCAGCTCCACTCACCACACAGGAGCTCCGCCCATCGTTGCTCTTCATAGCTTTGGTCATGTCGCAAACAGGACAACGAGCGGGGATGAAATCACCCC
>UCHV01000018.1 GCA_900472395.1 Hyphomicrobiales bacterium | reverse complement strand
TCAGTGAGCGGGTTATAGTCGGACCAACCCGAAAACGTCAACACACCAAATTCATAAAAATGCAAAAATCGAACAAGTTATTGTTTTTAATTGGTTTATTCGAGTTTAGCGTCCAGACACATGCTCTCCTATACAATATATACATATAGGCACATGTGAGAGTGTCGCCTTTGAGTGATGGCGGTGTCCTTGTCTCCCCCCGTGAAAACATGCGATAGCGGGCCATCATCCACCTTGCGGAAGGCCCCTGCCCGTGCGTGTTCTCAGCGAAGCTTTCATTCCGGAATTGCCGAACCACTATCATGGCAAGGTTCGTGAGAATTACGATCTTCCCGATGGCAGCCGCATCATCATCGCGACCGACCGTCTGAGCGCTTTCGACCGCATCATCACTTCCATACCCGACAAGGGACATGTGCTGACCCAGACCGCGCGTTACTGGTTCGAGGCGACGGCCGATATCTGCCCCAATCACGTGATCGCCTATCCCGACCCGAATGTTGTCGTCGGCAAGCGTCTGGACATCCTGCCGGTCGAGATCGTCGTGCGCGGTTATCTGGCAGGAACGACCGGCACCTCTCTGTTGACGCTCTACAAGAAGGGTGAGCGACGCATGTACGGCCTCGAGTTGCCCGACGGCCTGCGCGACAACGAAATCCTGCCGACACCGGTCATCACACCGACAAGCAAGGCTTTCGATGGCGGCCATGACGAACCGTTGTCTCCAGCGGAAATCGTCGAGCAAGGCCTGTTGACAGTGGAGCAGTGGCAAACGCTGTCCGACTATGCACTGGCGCTGTTTGCGCGGGGCCAGAAACTTGCGGCCGAACGAGGATTGATCCTCGTCGACACAAAATACGAATTCGGAACCGACGAGAACGGCACGATCATTCTCGCTGACGAGATCCATACGCCGGACAGCAGCCGTTACTGGATCGCCGAAAGTTATGACGAGGCGTTCCGCAGCGGTGGCCGCCCGAAAAGTTTCGACAAGGATTTTGTCCGCGCCTGGGTGGTAGAGCGCTGCGATCCCTACAAGGACGATTTGCCACCAATCCCGCAGGCACTGATCGACGAGACGGCTGCGGTTTATCGTACCGCCTTCGAGATGATCACCGGTCAGGCTTTTGTGTCCGCAACAGGCGACGGGCCGGTTCTCGACCGTGTTCGCAACAACCTGAAAGGCTATTTTCCGGTTTGACCGGATGGCTTTGTGCCACCCGATGAAAATAGAAAAGGGATAAGCGTGCGCAGGCCCAGGCGGAAGGCGGAAGAAACGCGGGAAGATATCTTGCAGGCGGCCGAAACACTGTTTCGCGAGCGTGGTATTGCCGGGTGCTCGATTGCCGATATCGCCCAGTCACTCTCGATGTCGCCTGCGAATGTTTTCAAGCATTTCCATTCCAAACCAGCACTGGTGGATGCCATCTGCGAGCGCCATATCCGGCATCTCGTCGACCGCCTGGCGACACTCGACGAGCAGGCTCCGGCACCCACCCGGATGGCGCGCGTGGCCTGCAACATCATGGAAGCGCATCTCCAGGACATTCGCGAAAATCCGCATCTGTTCGAGATGATCCTGATGGTTTCGAAGGCGAACCTGCCGAGCGCCAAGGTGTACCGCCAGAAGATCGAGGATCTTTTCGCCGATCTCATTGCTCAGGGTGTCGCCGCCGGCACCTATCATTGCACGGATGCAAACGCCGCAAGCCGGCGCACCTCCGCGGCCTTTGCAAGCATCCTTCATCCGGCACTTCTGGCCAATGCAGATCTGGAGGAACTCCACGATCGCTGCGAAGGCCTTGCCGAACTCGTGAACGCAGCCCTGCAAAATCCATTTGCAAAGTGACGTTTTCTCAATTACGTCACTTTGCAAATGAAAGGTCCGTTGTTCTGTTAAGATAATTTAACAATTCGCTGATCGAAACGCGCTTCCGCGGCCCTTTCTGCCATGCCATCATCGATCTCAGCAGCTGAAGCTGCCGGATCTGAAACCAAGCTTTCCGGATGACATCATGAACCGCCGCAGTCTTTTGCTCCTCGCCCTTCCGCTGGTCATCGCCGGCTGCAGTGATTCTGGAAATTCCGCCGGCCAGGCCGCAAGTACTGCGGAAAAACCGCCGTCGCCGGTGAGCGTTGTTATCATGAAAAAGCAGGAGCAGCCGATTACCCGTGTCCTGCCGGGCCGCGCGGTGGCATTTCAGACGGCGGAGGTACGCCCTCAGGTGGCAGGTATGATCCGTGAAGTCGTCTTCAAGGAGGGCAACGAGGTGAAGGCCGGCGATCTGCTCTACAAGATCGATGACAGCAGTTATGCCGCATCCCTTGCAGAAGCCAGGGCAAGCCTTGCAAAGGCAGAAGCGACGGTGCCGACGGCACAGGCAAACGTCGTGCGTTATGAAAAGCTGGTCAACAGCGGTGCTACCCAGATCGAGTTCGACAATGCCAAGGTGACGCTTTTGCAGGCACAAGCGGATGTGGAGCAGGCGAAAGCGGCGTTGCAATCGGCACAGATCAATCTCGATTATACCGAGATCAAAGCCCCTTTCGATAGCGTCACAGATATCTCCAAGGTCGATGTCGGCAACATCGTCACTGCCAACCAGACGACGGCACTGACCACGCTGCGCCAGCTCGATCCGATCTATATCGATCTCACCGAATCCAGCACCAACCTTCTGGAATTGCGCGCAGCAATCGCGGCCGGGCGCCTGAAGGGCAACCCGAACCAGGCCGATATGCGTCTGAAACTGGAAGACGGCACCGACTACAACAAGACAGGTCGCCTGGACATGTCTGAACTGGCTGTCAGCGAGACCACGGGAACCTATCAGATCCGTGCAAAATTCGATAATCCCGACAATCTGATCCTGCCGGGCATGTATGTCCGTGCCACCGTGACCCTGGGCATGGAGTCCGGTTATCTTCTTCCGCAGCGCTCCGCCACGCGAAACGCCCGAGGCGAACTGTCGGCAAAATTCGTCACCGCCGACAACAAGGTCGAGACGCGGCTTTTCCGAAATGCCCAGGTTTCGGGCAATAACTGGCTGGTGGATACCGACATCAAGGACGGCGACAAGCTTATCGTCGACGGCTTTCAGTGGATCGCCGATGGTGCCGCGGTAAAGGCTGTGGAAGCAACCGTGGATGAAAATGGACTGGTGATCGAAGCCGGCGCGCCTGCGCAACCGGCAAAGTGATGCGCCGATATTGCCTGCGTCCCAAGAAGATCCGTTCCTGAAGGTTATCTGAATGGCCAAGTTTTTTATCCGGCGACCGGTTTTCGCCTGGGCAATCGCAATCGTGATCATGCTGGGCGGCGCGCTCGCGATCACCACATTGTCGATCTCGCAATATCCGGACATTGCGCCGACCACGGTGCGCATCAGTTCCAGCTATAACGGCGCAAGCGCCGAAACCGTGGAAAAGTCGGTGACCAGCATCATAGAGGACGGCATGACCGGCCTTGATGATCTTACCTACATGACGTCGTCGTCTTCCACCGGCCGCTCGACCGTTACACTGACTTTCGGCAACTCTATCCTGCCGGACATTGCGCAGGTGCAGGTGCAGAACAAGCTGCAGCTGGTGCAATCCCAGCTTCCCGATGTGGTTCAGCAGCAGGGCATTTCCGTTTCCCGTTCAACCTCGAGCATCCTCATGGTCGGCGCACTGGTGTCGCGCGACGGCAAACGCAGCTCCGTCGATCTCGGCGACCTGTTTGCGACCTCGATCGAGGATCAGGTGCAGCGACTGGAGGGCGTTGGCAGCATCAACGTCTTTGGTTCCGGTTACGCCATGCGCGTCTGGCTCGACCCATTCAAGCTCAACAAATACCAGTTGACCGCAGCAGACGTTACCTCGGCCATCCAGGCGCAGAATACCCAGGTTTCGGTTGGCGCACTTGGTGCGCAGCCCGTGGCACAAGGCCAGCAGCTTACCGTCACGATGACGGCGCAGAGCCAGCTGACGACCGTGGACGATTTCGAACGGATCATCCTGAAGGTCGAACAGAACGGTGCGAATGTACGCCTCAGCGATGTCGCACGCGTGGAGATCGGTCAGGAAAGTTATGGCGGCAGCTCGCGTTACGACGGCCTGCCTTCGGCCGGTTTTGCCGTCAACCTTGCGACCGGCGCCAACGCCATCGATACGGCGGCACTTGTAAAAACCGAACTGACACGCGCGGCGGCAGGCCTGCCGGATGGCGTCGAGATCCAGTATCCTTACGACACCACGCCTTTCGTGCAGCTGTCGATCGAGAAGGTCGTACACACGCTGATAGAGGCTATCGTCCTCGTTTTTGTCGTGCTTCTCATCTTCCTGCAGAATTTCCGAGCCACCTTGATCCCCATGATCGCCGTGCCGGTTGTTCTGCTCGGCACGTTCGGCATCCTTGCGTTGACCGGATATTCCATCAACACGCTCACCATGTTCGCGATGGTGCTGGCGATCGGCCTTCTCGTCGATGACGCGATCGTTGTGGTCGAGAATGTCGAGCGCATCATGGACGAGGAGGGCTTGTCCCCACTCGAAGCGACCGAAAAATCAATGGGTGAAATTACCGGTGCGATCATCGGTATTGCGCTGGTGCTGACCGCAGTCTTCATTCCAATGGCCTTTTTCGGCGGTTCGACCGGCGTTATCTACCGCCAGTTCTCGATCACCATCGTCTCGGCCATGTTGTTGTCCGCGCTGGTCGCCATCGTTCTCACACCGGCGCTTTGCGCTACCATGCTGAAGCCGATCGACCACCACAAGAAACAGCGTGGCATCGGCGCATGGTTCAACCGCAACTTCGACCGCGCCACGAACGGTTATGTCGGTAGTGTCGGTTATCTCCTGAAGCGCCCACTGCGCATGGTCGTCATGTTCGCAATCGTGGTCGGCGGCTGCGCCTTCCTGTTTGCCCGCCTGCCGAGCTCCTTCCTGCCTCAGGAAGATCAGGGCGTCCTGATGACCATCATCCAGACGCCGGTCGGCGCCACCACGGAGCGAACGGAAGCTGTCGTCAAACAGATCGAGCAATTTTATCTCGGCACCGAAAAGGACAATGTCGACGCCGTTTTCGGTGCACTCGGTTTTTCGTTCAACGGAACCGGCCAGAACAACGCGATCGTGTTCACCAAGCTGAAGGACTTCGACCTGCGCAAGGGGGCCGGCCAATCCGCTGCGGAGATCATGCACCGCGCGCAGGCGCATTTCCTGACATTGCGCGATGCCCAGGTCTTCGCCCTGCTGCCACCGGCCATTCAGGGCCTGGGCAATTCGGCGGGCTTTTCCATGTATCTGGTCGATAGCGGCAATAACGGCAATGATGCGCTGACACGTGTCTCGCAGCAGCTGATCCAGGAAACCGGCACCAACGCCTATATCAGCTCGTTGCGCTCCAACAGCCAGCGTTCGGAAACCCAGCTGAAAATCCTGCTGGACCAGGAAAAGCTCGGCGCGATGGGCGTCGATCTTTCTGCCGTCAACTCCATGCTGGCGACGATCTTTGCCGGCCGGGACGTCAACGACTTCACCCTGAATAACGAGCTCAAGCCGGTTTATGTGCAAGGTGACACGCCCTACCGCATGCAGCCGACCGACCTGAAATACTGGTACGCCCGCAACACCAATGGCGAGATGGTACCTTTTTCAAGCTTCAGCAAGCTGGACTGGGTAAGCGGCACACCGCAGCTTGCCCGCTATAACGGCACCAGCGCGATCTCTCTCGACGGTGCCTCCAGACCCGGTGTCAGCACCGGCGAGGCCATGGACGAGATGGAACGGCTGGTGGAGGCGCTTCCAGGTGGCTACACCGTCGCCTGGCAGGGTATTTCCTATCAGGAGCGTCTTTCGGGCTCGCAGGCACCCATGCTTTATGCGCTATCGATCCTGATCGTATTCCTCTGCCTTGCAGCGCTGTACGAAAGCTGGTCGATCCCCTTCTCGGTCATTCTTGCCGTGCCCGTTGGCGTTCTTGGCGCCGTTGGTGCCGCGGACTTGCTCAGCCAGTCGAACGACGTCTATTTCAAGGTTGGCCTTCTGACGACGATCGGGCTTGCAGCAAAGAACGCCATTCTGATCGTCGAGTTTGCCAAGGACAGACAGGAGACCGGCATGGGCCAGCTCGAGGCCACGCTGGAGGCCGCAAAGCTACGATTGCGGCCGATCATAATGACCTCTCTTGCCTTCATTCTGGGCGTCGTTCCGCTGGCCATCGCGACCGGCGCAGGCTCCGCCGCCCAGAACGCAATCGGCATTGGAGTGCTGGGTGGTATGCTTTCTGCAACACTCCTCGGAATTTTCTTCGTGCCGTCGCTTTTTGTGATCGTCAGGCGGTTATCAAGAAGTAAAAAAAGCGGCAATTAATACGGTGATTTTGAATCGGCAAAAGTTGCCACGTCTCGCAGGCTTACCAAGAGATGGAAGCCAGGCGAGACGGATCAACGGGACGCCGCCAGGTTCGTTAGATTAGGAAAAACTCATGGTCTCCATACGCGCAGCGGCTCCGCTTGTCATGCTTCTGCTGTCCGGATGTGTTGTCGGTCCCGACCACACTGCACCCGAAATAACGCTTCCGTCGAAATTTGCCGAAGGCAGTATCAAGAGCAACGGCGATGTCACCACCGATCAATGGTGGACCGCATTCAGCGATACGCGCCTGAACGGTTACGTTCAGCAGGGTCTCGACCAGAACCTGGACATCCTGCAGGCGATGGAACGTATCAATCAGGCAGAAGCCGATGTGATCTCCGCTGGTGCCGGCGGGCTGCCTTCGCTGGCTCTCGGCGCCGGTGCAACACGCGCGGGCTCCAAGGGTTATCGCGGTACGGTACCGCAGACCGTGCCGACGACGACCGTCAATGCCGGTCTCGAAGGCTCATGGTTGCTGGACTTCTTCGGCCTTTACCGCCGGTCTAAGGAAGCGGCGATCGCACGCCTTGGTGCTGCCGATGCCGCCGTGGACACTGCCCGCCTGTCGCTTCTGTCGCAGGTGGCGGCTGCCTATATCGACGTTCGTTATTACCAGGAAAGCATCGCGCTTGCTCGGGCGAACCTGAAGTCGCGCAACGAGACGCTTTCCCTGACCAAGCTGCAGCTTGAGGCCGGCGCTGCGTCGCGCCTCGACGTCGTGCAGTCCGAAGGTCTGGTCAATACCACGCTGGCAACCATCCCCGGCCTGGAAACCCAGTATCGCCAGGCGGCACACCGCGTCGCCACGCTGCTCGGCCTGCCGGCATCCACCCTTCTCGGCGAATTGCAGAGAGGCGCACGTCAGCCTGTTGCGCGCTTCAACGCGAAGGCAGGCGTACCGGCCGACCTTATCCGCAACCGCCCGGATATCCGCGCCGCCGAACGTCAGCTTGCAGCCGCCGTTGCCAATATCGGCGTTGCCGAAGCCAACCTTTATCCGAGCATCAGCCTCAGCGGATCGATTTCGCCGTCCTATACCCGTCGCAACGGCGGTTCGGACAGCCACCTTCTGTCCTGGTCGTTCGGCCCGACGCTCAACCTGCCGATCTTCGACGGCGGCCAGCTGCGTGCAAATCTTTCGGCCACCGAATCCCAGGCACGCGAAGCCTACCTCGCCTGGAAGCAGACGGTTCTGACGGCAGTCGAGGAAGTGGAAAACGCGCTCGCTGCCGTGACCCGCGACAGCCGCACGGTTGCCGCCAACCGCGCCAACGTGGCGTCCAGCCAGGAAGCACTGACGCTTGCGACCGCCAGCTACCGCGACGGTGCATCTTCGCTGCTCGACGTTCTGGATGCACAGCGCAACGTTTCCACGGCACAGACGAGCCTTGCACAGGCCATCCGCCAGATGGCGCAGGACTATGTATCGCTGAGCGTCGCCATGGGCGGTGGTTATGCCTACGGCAAGGCTCCGGCCGGCGCCAAGGGCCCGACCATCATCGCGGCGAAGTCGCTCAAGAAATAAACGGGAGGGGCGCGGTTGCGCGCCCTGTCTTCCCTCCAAACGAAAAGGCCCCGTAACTGAGTTGCGGGGCCTTTTTCATGTCCGATGGAAAAGCGGCGGATCAGTTCTTGGCGCGCTCGACATAGGAGTTGTCTTCGGTCGCGATGACGACGCGGGTGCCGGCATCGATGTGCGGCGGAACCGAGGTACGGATGCCGTTCGACAGCATGGCCGGCTTGTAGGAAGACGAAGCAGTCTGACCCTTGACGACCGGCTCGGTCTCGGTGATTTCGAGGACAACGTGGCGCGGCAGTTCGATGGCCAGCGGGTTGCCTTCATGGATGGACAGGATGCAGGTCATGCCTTCCTGCAGATAGGCCTTCTGCTCGCCCATCGTATCGACATCCACCACGACCTGGTCGTAGTTTTCCGGGTTCATGAAGTGAAAACCTTCGCCGTCCTCGTAGAGGAACTGGTGGTTGACGTCTTCGACGAACGCGCGCTCGACCTGCTCGGTCGTGCGCCAGCGTTCCGACACCTTCACGCCATCAACGATGCGGCGCATGTTGACCTGGGTGACCGGTGTGCCCTTGCCCGGGTGAAAGTTTTCAGCCGTGAGAACGACGTAGAGCTTGCCGTCGACGTCGATAACGTTGCCCTTGCGGACCGATGAGGCGATGACCTTGACCATAAGACTTCCTTGTAACTCGGCCAGCCACGTCGTAGAGGACAGGCAAAATGGCCATAGTGATGCTTTTCAGGTTTCCTTGGCCGCGCAACTAACGCAAAATCCGCCAAATAGCCAGCCCTTCGTGGAACAGGCCGGGGCGAAGAGAAACAACAATGACCCGCACCGGTGCATCCACATCTCCCTGGTGGACAAAAAGCGTCCATGCCGACCGCCGCCCCTTTCTGATGGGTCGCAACAGGGTGCAGACCGCCTTGCGCCGGTTTTTCGAAAATCAGGATTTCGTCGAGGTCGATACCGCCACGCTGCAGGTTTCTCCCGGCAACGAGGCGCATCTGCACGCCTTTGCCACCCAGGCGCTGACGATCGACGGGCAAGCGACGCCGTTTTACCTGCACACCTCGCCGGAATTCGCAGCCAAAAAGCTGCTGACGGCTGGCGAGGAACGCATCTTCACCTTTGCGCATGTCTATCGCAACCGCGAGCGCGGGCCGCTGCATCATCCCGAATTCACCATGCTGGAATGGTACCGCGTCGGCGAGACCTATGAGCGGCTGATGGCCGATTGCGCCGACATGCTGAAACTGGCAGCCGAAACGGCGGGCAGCAAGCGCTTTGCATTTCGCGGCATGGAAACCGACCCCTTCGCCGAACCCGAACGGGTGACGCTGGCGGAAGCTTTCGAAAGCTTTGCGCGGATTGACCTCCTCTCTTCCGTATCGGCGAGCGGCGAAAATGACCGCAACGCTCTGGCAGCAGAACTGGTGCGTGCAGGCCTGCGTGTATCCGACGACGACAGCTGGGCCGACCTTTTCAGCAAGGTTCTTGTCGAAAAGATCGAGCCGCATCTGGGCAATGGCCGCGCCACCATCCTTTGCGAATACCCGGTTTCGGAAGCAGCCCTTGCCCGCCCCTCGCCGCGCGATCCGCGCGTGGCAGAACGGTTCGAGCTTTATGCCTGCGGCGTGGAACTGGCCAATGCTTTTGGCGAGCTAACGGACGCCGGTGAGCAGCGCCGCCGTTTTGAGATCGAGATGGCCGAAAAGGCCCGCATTTATGACGAGACCTATCCGATCGACGAGGATTTTCTCAGCGCACTTGCCGTGATGCCGGATGCCAGCGGCGCGGCCCTCGGTTTCGACCGGTTGGCCATGTTGGCGACTGGCGCAACGCGGGTGGATCAGGTCATGTGGGCGCCTGTGGCGGAGACATTTGGGTGACCGCCGCACGTTCATTAAAATCCCCCGAGGAACTGGTTGCCGCAGGCCTGATCGAGACCGGCAAGCTGGAGGATGTTCGCGCCGTTGCGAAAGATTATGCGATCGCATTGACGCCGACCGTCGTTTCGCTGATCGACCGCACGGACGAAAACGACCCGATTGCCCGCCAGTATGTGCCGAGCGCAGCAGAACTTGTGACCACACCGGAAGAACGCGAAGACCCGATCGGCGATGCGGCCCACAGCCCGGTCAAGGGTATCGTGCATCGTTACCCTGACCGCGTGCTGCTGAAAGCCGTGCATGTGTGCCCGGTCTATTGCCGTTTCTGTTTCCGCCGCGAAATGGTGGGGCCGCAGGGCGATGGCACGCTTTCGCCGGATGAACTGGAAGCAGCGCTCGCTTACATTCGCGACAACCGGCAGATCTGGGAAGTGATTCTGACCGGCGGCGACCCGCTGGTACTGTCGCCCCGCCGGCTGGCGGCGATCATGCGTGGACTGGCGGCCATCGAACATGTGAAAATCCTTCGATTTCATACACGTGTGCCGGTGGTCGAGCCGGACCGTATCGACACGGCGCTGATCGATGCGCTGAAGGAAAGCGGCAAGATCGTTTACGTGGCCCTGCATGCCAACCATGCTCGAGAAATGACGCCGCAAGCGCGTGCCGCATGCGGCAGGCTGGTGGATGCCGGTTTTCCGATGGTAAGCCAGACCGTGCTTCTGAAAGGCGTCAATGACGATCCGACGGTGCTTGGCGACCTGATGAAAGCCTTTGTCGAAACGCGGATCAAACCCTATTACCTGCACCACCCCGACCTTGCGCCGGGCACTGGCCATTTCCGTCTCGATATCGAAGAAGGCCAGCGGATTGTCTCCGCCCTGCGCGGAAACATTTCCGGCCTGTGCCAGCCGACCTATGTGCTGGATATTCCCGGCGGCCACGGCAAGGCGGTGATCGGCGAGACGGCGGCGCGTCGCGACGGCGGCTGTTATTCGGTGAGCGATTTTCGCGGCGAGACGCATTCCTACCCTCCGGCGTGAGCGAGGTCAGGACAAGCGTCCATCCATTTTTAGAGAGCCATCGGCACCAACAGCATGCCCCGATCCCTCGAATTTGATCGAATCCCGCATCCAAGATTTCACTAAATTACTTTGCCGTTCCTTAGGCTCTCTTCGCTAAAACCGGCGCATCAATCGATGAACAATTGAATGCGTGGGAGATGTCGAGATGAACGAGACGATTCGCGAACTGCTGGGCCGTGTTGGTGGCCTGCCGGTGCCGGTGGCCGATATTGCCGATGAAGCGGATCTTTATGCCGCAGGCCTTTCTTCCTTCGCTTCCGTGCAGGTGATGCTGGCGATCGAGGAAGCTTTCGACATCGAATTTCCGGATAACCTGCTCAACCGCAAATCGTTTGCCAGCATCAAGGCGATCGAGGAAACCGTTGCGCAGATCATCAAGAGCCGCGAGGCCGCCTGATGACCCTTGCTGCACTCGCCACCGACAATACGCTTGCCACCCGCGCGCAACGCGTGGCGGCAATCGCAGCAGAATTTGCCGACCGCGTGGATGCGGAAGGCCGCTTTCCCAAAGAGGCGGTGGACGCGATGAAGGCCGAGCGCCTGCTCGCCATTCAGGTGCCATCAGCCCATGGCGGTGAAAGCGCTTCGCCTCTGGAAATCGCCGAAGTGTGCTCGATCATCGGCCAGGCCTGCGCCTCGAGCGCGATGATCTTTGCCATGCACCACATCAAGCTTTCGAGCCTGGTGGAGCACGGTGAGGAAAGTCAGTGGCATCTCGGTTTCATGCAGGAAGTCGCGGGCCGACAACTGCTTTTGGGATCGGCCACCACCGAAGGCGGGATCGGCGGCAATCTGCGCAATTCGATCTGTGCGGTGGAGATCGATGGCGGCATCTGCCGCCTGCAGAAGGACGCCACGGTAATTTCCTACGGCGCGCAGGCCGACGCCATTCTGATCACCTCGCGTGCAAACGCCGATGCAGCGCCGAGCGACCAGGTGATGACCGTGTTTCGCAAGGGCCAATACACGCTGGAGCGCACCCATGTCTGGGATACGCTCGGCATGCGCGGCACCTGCTCCGACGGTTTTCTGTTCAAGGGCGAGGCACCGGCCGAGCAGGTGTTTCCAAAACCATTCGCCGAAATCGCCGCGCAATCCATGCTCGCCGCCAGCCATCTTCTGTGGAGCGGCGTGTGGTTCGGCATCGCGGCCGATGCGGTTTCCCGCGCGCAAGCCTTCGTTCGTGCCGCGGCACGCAAATCGGCCGGGCAGGTTCCGCCCGGTGCGCTGCATCTGGCTGAAGCTTCAAACCTTCTGCAACTGGTAAAATCCAACCTGCTTTCCGGTATCCGAATCTATGAGGATGCCAAGGCCGATGGAGAAAAACTGTCTTCGATGAGTTTTGCCATCGCCATGAACAATATCAAGATCGCCTCTTCGCAAACGATCCTCGATATCATCAACAAGGCGATGCTGATCTGCGGCATCATGGGTTACAAGAACGGCACGCCCTACAGCCTGGGACGCCATCTGCGCGACGCCCATTCGGCGCAGCTGATGATTTCCAACGACCGCATCCTTGCCAACTCATCGACCATGCTTCTGGTGCAGAAACCGGATTTCAGCCTGCTGGGCTGACATCCACAACCGCTTTCTTCTTTTCCTCCGGGGTGACGTGATGGATATGCAGACCTCCTTTCTCGACCGGCTGTTCGATGCCGGACTGCTGATCGACACCGGCGTCGATGGTCTTTACGGCCGCAGCGGCCAGTTCGAGGACGTGATTGCCGCGTTCGAGCGGTTGATCGACAAGGTTGGCGGCGGCGATGGCGCCGAAGCCATGCGCTTTCCGCCGGGTATGAACCGCGACTTCTTTGAACAGAGCGGTTACATGAAAAGTTTTCCGCAGCTGGCCGGCACCGTGCATTCCTTTTGCGGCGGCGAACTTGACCACATGAGCTTGCTAAAGTGCATGGAAGTGGGCGAGGAAGACTGGACCAAGGACCAGAAAGCCACCGATATCGTGCTGACACCGGCCGCCTGCTATCCGCTTTATCCAACGGTTGCGCGGCGCGGAAAGATTTCCGCCAAGGGTGCGCTTTACGACCTGCAGAGCTATTGCTTCCGCCACGAACCTTCCAAGGACCCGGCCCGCCAGCAGCTTTTCCGCATGCGCGAATATGTCTGCATGGGCACGGAACAACATGTGACCGAATTCCGCCAGAGCTGGATGGACCGGGGCGTGGAGATGATGAAGGCCGTCGGGCTCGACGTCACCATCGATGTTGCCAACGACCCGTTCTTCGGGCGTGCGGGCAAGATGATGGTCAACAACCAGCGTGACCAGAACCTGAAATTCGAGCTGCTGATCCCCATCACCTCGGCATCGAACCCGACCGCCTGCATGAGCTTCAATTATCATCAGGATAGTTTTGGCACCAAATGGGGCCTGAATCTGGAAGACGGCAGCGTTGCGCATACGGCCTGTGTCGGCTTTGGCCTCGAACGCATAGCGCTTGCGCTGTTCCACACGCACGGACTGGATGTGAAGGAATGGCCGGAACACGTACGCAATACGCTGTGGGGCTGATGATGACATCCGTTTTTCCGCAGGTCGACCCGGCAGGTTACCAGCCGCATGCGCTGCATGCGGCCGACCGCATCTGGCCGGAAACCAATTGTTATGTCGATTTGTGGATCGAGGTCCTGAACGCTGCCGGCCTGCCACCGGAAGCGATGCTGGGTTTTACTCTGACGCAGGATTTCGAAGGCGACCAGATGACCTTTTTCAAGGTGCCGCTGGAAGACCTCGAAACGCTCTACGGGATTCGCGTGACCGAGCTGGCGATCTTTGACCGGCCAGAAGCGCACGTGCTGGAACAGATAGCGCGTGGAAGACTGTGCCTTCTGGAAATGGACAGTTTTTATCTGCCCGACACGCGCGGCCTGACCTATGGTACCGAACACGGCAAAACGACGGTTGCCATCAACCGGCTGGATGTGGCCGGGCGCGAGATGGATTATTTTCACAATGGCGGCTTTTTCTCGCTTTCCGGTGAGGATTTCGATGGCATTTTTCAGCATCATCTGACCGAAACCGATCCGCCATTCTTGCCCTATACCGAATTTGCCAAATTTCCAGCTGGTACAGTATCGGAGAGCCATATCCGTGCAGAAGCAGAACGCTTGCTGCGCCGGCATTTTGCGCGGCGGCCGGGCAACCATCCGATCCGGGCGTTCGCACAGGTGTTTCCAGAGCAGGCGGAGCGACTGGCGGAGCGCGAATTCGCATTTTTCCACAAATATGCCTTCAACACGCTGCGGCAGATGGGAGCGAATTTCGAGCTTCTGGCTGCACATCTGGCATGGCTCGGCAGGCATGAACTGGCAAGCCATGCGGAAAAAATCGCGGAAGTGGCAAAGTCCTCGCAATTCCTTCTGGCGCGGGCATTGGCCCGAAAGAAATTCGAACCGCTGGCAACGGCGCTCGACCCCGCGGCCGAAGCCTGGGATGTATTGATGGCCGGGCTGGCGGCAGAGCTTGGCGGCGCGCGCGAGGCCGCCTAGAACCATCCCTGACAGGTGGCGCGGCAACGGGGATTGGCTGGGATGGAAAGCGAACGGGTTCTGGGTGACGGCTGGACGCTTATCTTGAGCGATGCCGGGACTTATGCGACGCCACAGGATATTCCCGAAAGTGCAGGCGCAATCATGGCAATGGTGCCCGGTACCGTTGCGCAGGCCCTTCGCAATGCGGGGAAATTCGATGCCGGCAAGCCCGCCCCGCTGGAAAATGTCGATGCGTGGTACCGCTGTGTGCTGACCGGCAAAGACGGTGCGGCGGTGTTGAGGTTTGCCGGGCTGGCGACGATTGCGGAGGTTTATCTCAACGATGATCTGATCCTCACCTCCGACAGCATGTTCGAGGCGCATGATGTCTCAGTGACGCTGAACGGTTGCGACCGGCTGGCGATCTGCTTTCGCGCCATCGGTCCGCATCTCGACAGAAGCGGGCCTCGCGCCCGCTGGCGGCCGCGGATGATGCGAACGCAGGGCCTGAGGCTGCTGCGCACGACCGCCCTGGGTTTTATGCCCGGCTGGTGCCCGGACGTGGTGGCGGTAGGGCCCTGGCGGGAGGTGAGCATAATGCGCCCGGACGAAACACCGCGGGATTTTGCCATCGACACGGCACTTGATGCCGGCGGAACGGGAGTTTTGCAGGTTTCGTTTGCAGCATCGCTTCCGGCGGAAGACCTGCGGTTATCCTGCAACGGGCGGGAGGCCGCGTTTTCCTTTGCCGATGGACGCATGCGCGCCGAACTTCTTCTGCCCGGCATCAAAGCCTGGTGGCCGAAAACGCATGGCGAACCGGTGCTGCATGACGTGATCCTCCGGCAGGGCGATGCAAAACGGCCGATCGGCCGCACCGGCTTTCGGCATATCGAAATCGATCGCGGCGCCGATGGCAATGATTTCGCCATCAGGGTGAACGGCGAGAGCGTTTTTTGTCGCGGGGCCGTGTGGACGTCGGCCGACATTGTTTCGCTGCCGGGGACGCGGCAGGATTACGAGCCATGGCTGAAACTGGCAGCGGAAGCGGGCATGAACATGATCCGCATACCGGGCGTGGCGGCCTATGAGACAGCGGAATTTTTCCAGCTTTGCGACGAACTGGGCATCATGGTCTGGCAGGATCTGATGTTCGCAAACTTCGATTACCCGGCTAACGATGAATCTCTGTTGATTCACGTGAAAACCGAAGTCGAGCAATTGCTGGCCGCGACATCCGCTTCGCCTTCGCTGGCAATTCTGTGCGGCGGCAGCGAGATGTTCCAGCAGGGCGCTATGATGGGTCTGCCGGAACGCCTGTGGAAAGGCCGGTTGGCAACCGATATCCTCGCCGGGCTTTGCCGGGACGGACGCGCCGACGTGCCTTACGTGGAAAACTCTCCGAGCGGCGGAGCGCTGCCGTTTTCCCCCAATGCCGGCGTGGCGCATTATTACGGCGTCGGCGCATATTGCCGGCCGCTTGACGATGCCCGCCGCGCCAATGTGCGGTTTGCGGCGGAATGCCTGGCCTTTTCCAATGTGCCGGATGCCGAGATGTTGGAACGGCACTTGCCCGTGCCGCCCTCTCACGATCCGCGCTGGAAGGCACGGGTGCCGCGCGATGCGGGCACGTCCTGGGACTTCGAGGATGTGCGCGACCACTACCTGCAGGACCTCTATGGGGTGGAGCCGGCAAAACTGCGTCATGAAGATCCCGAGCGGTATCTCGCCTTTTCCCGCGCCGCAACCGCCGAGGTGATGGAGGCGACCTTTGCCGAATGGCGACGACCGAGCTCAAGCTGCCATGGCGCGCTGGTCTGGACATTGATGGATCTTCTGCCCGGCGCCGGCTGGGGCGTGATCGATGCGACGGGGCGGCCGAAATCGACCTGGCATGCGCTGAAACGGGCGTTTCGGCCGGTACAGGTGATGGTCTCCGACGAAGGCACCAATGGGCTGGATGTGCATGTCCGCAATGACAGCGGTGTTTCACGAGAGATTGCGGTCGAACTTGCCTGCCTGCGCGACGGGCGGCAGGTGGTGGTGAGCGGCAACCGGGCAATCACAATAGATGGACGACAAGGCGTGACGCTGGCCGCGACCGACCTGTTTGGTGCGTTTTTCGATACGACCTATGCCTATCGTTTCGGTCCGCCCTCGCATGATGTGACCGTGGCGCGGCTTAAGGATGCAGCAAGCGGCGAGATCATCGCCGAAGCCTTTCATTTCCCCCTGGGACGGACACCTGCGCTGCATGCGGCAGCGATTGAGGCAAGTCTTGTGAAGGAAGCAGACGGCGCGTGGATGCTTCAGCTCTCCGCCGACCGGCTGGCGCAATCGGTTTCGATCCATGTCGAAGGTTTCCGGGCAGCGGACAACGGGTTTCATCTGGCGCCGGGCGCGGTGAAACAGGTGGCGCTGGTGCCATTGGCAGGCACCGATCAGGAAAGTCTGCCGAGCGGTTCGATCGGTTCACTTGGAAGCGGGCATCTCATCCGCTTTTGACGACGCCGTTGACGACACCGCTGCGCGTCAGGAATTTCCCAGCATATCCGGGCGATCTGCGGCGGCTTGTTGCTCTACCGCTTGTTTTGCCGGCCCGATTTGCAACGCCATATGGCGAACCGCAGACAGATAGGTCTCGCGGGCATAGGCAGGGGTGAGATTGTGATCGGCGGACGGGATCATCGTTACCGAGACATTTTCGAAACCGGCCAGACGACCGCCGCCCTGTCCGAAATAATAGTCGAATTCTTCAAGCCCATAGTCGTTTTCGCTGTAGAGCAATGCCACGGGCTTATTTTCCGCCTGCAGATGGCGAAACAGCGCCTGGACGGAGCGGCCATGCGGCAGCCAGAAACGAACTACACCGAGCGCGCGGTTGCGGATACGGCCAAGCAGGCTTTTGCCGATATGGGAAAGCGCGCTGACGATATTAACCTCACCGCGCAAGATGCGTTTCACGGTTTCCAGGCGCAAGGCGCGCGCGCCGTATTCACCAAGGCTGCGGCCGGCATTCTGCACGGCTTCTTCGACCGAGCGACCGGTCTTCCATCGGAAGGTGGCGATGTTGACGGCGACGATACCCGCGATCCGCGCGTCTGTTTCTGCGCATTGCATGGCGAGATAGGCGCCGCTGCAACGTCCCGCTGCAATCACCGACGGCATGCCGCTGGCCTCGAGAAAGTTGATCGCCTCCTGAAGATCGAGGCTCTGGCCGGAACCGTAAAGCACCTGTTCGGGCTCGCCCGGTCTCGGCGGGCTGTCGCCGGCATTGGCGGTATCGAAACGCAGCGAGGTTATGCCCGAGCGCGCCAATTCGCGGGCGAGATGAAGCGTGCTGCGGCCCCAGCCACAATGGCGATCATAAGCGGATGAGACGAACACGACCGTCGCACCCTGCCGCGCACCCTGCGTTTCGCACAACACGCCGGACAGGCGCCGATACTGGCCGAAATGAACCGGTGTTTCACAAAAACCTTCGCCGACAAGCGGCAAGACCGGGCCCGGCAGGCCCGGCGTACCTGACAGCGGCTTTTGCGCGCAAGGCAGGACGGCGATCCAGCCGACAAGGTTTTCGACGACGGAGGGAAGAACCTTTGCCGCAAGCGGATTGGAAACCAGCCGCTCATAGCCGTCAAAAGCCTGACGTGTGACGTTTGCTCCCAGCGTTTGCAGATGCTCCGCAAAAGCCTTGTCAGCCGGGCGATCAGCCCTTTCCACGACGAGGCACCTGCACGCCGGCACGCTTTGGAGTTTCAGAAGATCGGCCTTGCGTACCTCTTCCGCGACGGCCGCCGGCATGACCATGGAAGCGATTGAGACGCCTTCACGATGACGCTGTTCTTCGGCAAGGCCGAGGTTTTCATCCACGACCCTGGACCACAAGGCAAGTTCGCGCAGATACATGCGGCCGGACGTGACTGGCGCCAGAAAGGCCAATGCTTCGGCATCGGCAAGGAAAGGCGCAGCTTCGCTGGCCACGACTGCGCCCAGTCCCTGCGATATGATGACGATCTTGCTGCAGCCGGACAGGCGACGAAGTTCGGCAGCCGCCTGAACGAGCGATTGGGTCCAGGCAGAAAGACCCTGCAACTCACAAGCACCATCCAGCGCATCGCCGGTATCGGGATAATCGAAACGCAGGCTGGCCATGCCGCGGTCGGAAAGCTTTTCCGAAAGGAGACGCCAGAATTTTCGGGTGCACATTTCCTCAAGCCCCCAAGGACTTGCAAACAAAACAGCAAGATCAACCGGTTGGGCGTTTTCGCCAGGGGGCGTAAATAGCCCGACGGTTCCCGCGAAGGTAAGCGGTATTGCAGCAGACCGGGGAAGAACGAGAGGAAGTGCCATGAGGGTTCAATTCGCTTGCCGGCGGAAACATATCGGCATCATCAGTATCGACGTGCCTGCCGATCGCTTGATCGGCGCGCACCCTTGTGCGGCGAAACCTATCGCATCTACATGCACAAATGCTTAAGCTTTAACCGACAGCTTTAGGTTTTGTGGCGCGCGGTCCCGACCGGCACATGACGTGTGAAAGCGCCGCAACAACAAGGATGAAGTGCATCCTATGGACGTATGAGACGGCTGCGCTAGTTCTAATGATGAACACCTTCGGAGATCCGGATGTCCGACCCTTTTGCCGAGACGATTTCCCTACCTCAGCGCCCGGACGAGACTACGCCCCTAGCGGCTGTCGAACAGATTCTTCGCGAGCATTACGGCCTGAGCGGCCACGCCCGCCCGATCGAAGGCGAACCTCAGGCCTATGTGGTCGATAACGGCCATATGCGCTACCGGCTGGATATGCGCGAAACGGCGGGCGCGGCGGATTTGCTACTGGAGGCCAAGGTGCTGCGGCACCTTTCCCGCAAGACCAACGCACCGGATACGCCCGAGCCTGTTTTGACGCAGGACGGTCTGGACGTCGTGACGCTGGCGCAGGAAAATGGCGTCACGGCGCGTCTCGTGACCATTCGGGAAGGAACTGCGCTGCCGAACGTGCACAAACTGGATGCAGCGGATATGGCGGGCATCGGGCGGTTGGCTGGAGAAATGGCCAAAAGCCTTGCCGACTTCGATGAGCCGGGTCTGGAACGCTCGGTCGACGCGGACTTGCGCCATGCCGGCCCGGTGGTGCTGCGGCTTTTGAGCGACGTCAGCGATCACGCGGTGCGAGATCCGATCGCTAAGGTTCTGGTCGCCGCGCTTCGCCAGGTACAGCCGCTCGGCCCCATGTTGCGCATCCAGCCGGTTCATCACGATCTGACGCTTGCGACCATGACCGGCCGGATGACGGATGAAGGCAGATGGCGGGCAGACGGGATTACCGATGTCGGCGGTGTGGTGCGTGGCTGGCTGGTGGCGGGCCTTGCGGTCACCTGTGCCGACCTGATTGCCCATGGCGGCGACGATCTTTTTGATATTCTTCCGGCCATACGCGCCTTCAACGACACCTACCCGCTGAGCGAACCGGAGTTACGGGCGCTTTGGCCGCTGATCGTCGCGCGCGCCAGCGTTCTGGCGGCGCAGGCGGAACACGATGCGATTGCCGGGGCGACGTCGCTCAACGAAGGTGAAGACAGCTCGGTCGATGCCGCCGCCACTGCCGATCATGCCGGCCGCAAGGTTTTTGCCGTGGTGACCGGCGTCCATCCGGCACTCATGGAAGCAGCCATTCTGGATGCCACGGACTTCGATGCCGACCATCCGGCTGTACTTTCGGACGACATCTGCCGCCTGCTGCCGGAAATCGATATCGACCAAATCCGTCTGGTCGATCTGGGCATAGACAGTCCGCTGCTGATCGATGGCAACTGGACCGACCCGGAAATCGACTGGCGCCTGCTCGCCCGGGTTTCCTGGGAAACGCACATGGGCGCCACGCGGTATGGCGAATACCGGCTTTCACGCAGCATCGGCGTCAATGGCGGCGAAGCGGACAATTATGCGCTGCATGTGGACATCTGCGTGCCTGCCGGCAGCGTTGTGGTGGCGCCATTCGGCGGCATGCTGAAAGAGGTCGGCCAGCAGCTGGTTTTGGTCGGGCGCGATGCCACGCTTTATCTGGAAGGTCTTGTCTGCCCGCTTGCAGAAGGCATGGCACTGTTTGCCGAGGATGCCATCGGCTCCGTCGCCGGTGCAGAGGGATCGATCGGCGGATTGCGGATAAGACTGTGCCGAAGTGCCGAAATCGTACCGCCACTGTTTACCACGCCGTCACGCGCCGGCGCATGGCGCAGGCTCTGCCCCTCGCCTTCGCAATTGCTGGGTATCGATATCGACGCGCCGGCACCGAAACGCGGCGAAGCAGTGCGCGGCTGGCAAGCGCATGTGTTCGACGGGATAGGCCACCGCGTGGCCGACTTTTCTGCAGCGGGTGGCATCGTCGGCCATGGTCATGCGACACTCGCGGAGGCCGCCTATCGCCAATGGTCGCTTCTGTCCGGCCGGGGTGTTTCCGCGCCGGAACAGAAATTTCGCGAAGAGTTGCTGAAAACCCTGCCGCAGGGACTGGATGTTATCGCCGCAATCGGCTCCGAAGATGAGATGATGGCACTGGCACAAGGGCTGCTGCCGGATGAAGACGACGAGCCCGGCTTTTTCGATCGGGAGGAAGGCAAAACGGATGCAGCCGGCCCAACCTTAAAAATTGCCGATGAAAGACAGAGCGGGTTCGGCCGAAGCGGCCACCATTTCTGGCAGTTCGAAGGTCAGGACACCGTGCCTGACATTGTGGTGACCGGCAGCATTTTACCCGGCAAGCCGCTGGCGGCACTGGTGACGCGCAGCGAGCTGGCCACCATACTCGGTGCACGCCCGGTAAGCGATATCAATTCGGTCGACTATGCCGTTGCTGCCGCCGCGCTTGGCGTGATTCGCGACGACGACCTGCAGGCAAATGCCCGCCTGATCGGCGATCACCTTCGGGCGGCGCTGGAGAAGGTGGCTGCCAATCATGGTATAGAGGTCGAGGGAGAAGGTCTGGCGATCGATCTGGTATTTTCCGAATCGCATGCGCAAACGGTGGCAACGGCGCTGCTTGCACGCGGGTTTATGACGCCCGACATCGATGATCCGGACCGACTGGCGCTGCGCCCGCCGCTCTGCCTCGATCGCAATTGTGCAGACGAACTGTTCACGGCGCTATCCGATATTCTCGCAGAAAGAGCAATTTGCGACAAAAAGCCGAGTGAAAACATCAGCGTGAATGATCGTGAAGAGAATGAAAGGGCCGATCCCTTGCCCGACGAGATCACGATTACTATTTAAAGCGGGCTGCCAGACACGGAAATTTTGCGAATGAGATTTCACAAACTTGCCGTGATCCTGTCATCATAAGGAAAAATATTCTAGCTAAATTGATTTTCGTTGATCGAAGATAAGTTTTGTCGTAGAGAACATTCGATACTGGACTTTGTGATTCCAGTTTGACCCAAACGCAACGCCAACAGGGAGAGTGACATGTCGATTACAACCTTCATCAACGCCACTCTTAAACCGGGCGTGCGTCGACTTAAACGCGTGGAGTGCGTCTCCTCTCCGCGCTGTCGAATGTGACGATCACCGTCTACGGTCCTTAAGAGCCATCGGTTTTCTGAAAAAGTCATTTCGCAGTGCCGCTTTATGCCGCGGTATCTGCAGGAGTCCGTCCAATGCAAAAGCAAGTCATAGAATACGGCGGCGAGCCCGTCGGTATCGTAGTGCCGGATGAAAACCGGTTGAAGTTTATCGCCGTGAAGTTTCACGTCATCGATCTGGACGAGCAGCGTTTTGGCTCGACGGACGAGGTGAAGCTGGCCATTCACGACCACCTTGCCCGTTCACGCACCGCCAACCCGGTACACGCATGATCCTGTCGGGCACGATGAAATATTGTCGAAAACGCCGCAAAGCCGGCCAAAAACCATAAAAAGCCGCTCCAGAATGGGCGGCTTTTTTGTTGGCTCGAACAAAAGAAACCCTGTCAGAACGCCGTGAACGTCATCGTCGTCAGCGAACGCTCGATGCCCGCGATACAGGCGATCTTCTCATTGACGAACCTGCCGATCTCCTCGCCTTCTGGCAGATAGACCTTTGCCAACAGATCCCAGTCGCCACTGGTGGAATAAAGCTCCGAAACCAGTTCGGTCTTGTAGATGGCGTCGGCGACCTCATAGGTCTTGCCGGGGGTGCAGCGCAATTGCACGAAAATCGGTTTCATCGAAATCTTCCCGTCAGTCGGGGCCGCCGGGCGGCCAAAAACAGATAAGCGACTATTGGCCGATCAGGCGGCCGATCGCAAGCGATCCTGTCTCTTCGGTTTCGGCCAACGGGGCATTCCCGAAACGAATGCCCCGTTGAGAACATGTCCATGGCCAAGCCCACAGGCGCGGTTTAAGTTTTCGCCAGCGCCACCCGGATATCGCCCCATGCTCGACAATCCACGCTCGCACGGCCTTTGGGAAAAGACCGCTCCCGCCCCGCCCGCAACACCGCGGCTGGAGGGATCGCTTTCCGCTTCGGTGGTGATCGTCGGGGGCGGTTACACAGGGCTTTCGGCAGCGCTGCATCTGGCCGAAGCGGGCACCGACATACATCTTCTCGAAGCGGCCGAGATCGGCTTCGGCGGTGCCGGCCGCAATGTCGGGCTGATCAATGCCGGCATGTGGGTGATGCCCGACGATTTTACCAGGGAGCTTGGACCGGCCTATGGCGAACGGGCGCTGACGCTTCTGGGCGATGGCCCGGCGCTGGTGCGCGAAACGATCAGAAAACACTATATCGATTGCGAACTTGTCGAAAACGGCACGCTGCATCTGGCCGTCGGGCAGGACGGCCTGCAGGAACTGGAGGAGCGTGCCCGCCAGTGGCAACGTCGCGGCGCGCCGGTCACCATTCTCGACGCCGAGGAGACGCAACGACGGGTGGGCAGCAGCGCCTATGCTGCGGCACTTCTGGACATGCGGGCAGGTACCTTGCAGCCGCTGGCCTATGCCAGAGGACTGGCGCATGCCGCGGTGAAAGCCGGCGCGAGGCTGCATACAGGCAGCGCGGTGATTTCAACGGAGAGAAACGGCAACAAACACGTGCTTTACACCGCGCACGGCAAGATTTCCGCAGACTGGGTCATCGTCGCTACCGACGCCTACAGTACCGGGCCCTGGGCCATCATGCGCGAGGAACAGGTGCATCTGCCCTATTTCAATCTCGCGACAAAACCTTTGTCCGACAATCTTCTGCGCTCCATCCTGCCGGGACGCGAAGGGTGCTGGGACACAAGGGATATCCTGTCCTCGCTGCGCATGGACCGCGCCGGGCGCCTCATTTTCGGCAGCGTCGGCGCGTTGCGAGGAACCGGCACGGGCATCCACAAGAGCTGGGCGAAACGTTCGCTGGCGCGGCTCTTTCCGCAGCTTGGCGATATCGAATTCGAGGCGGAATGGTATGGCCAGATCGGCATGACCGACAATGCCCTGCCGCGCCTTCACAGGTTCGACCGCAATGTCATCGGTTTCTGCGGCTACAATGGCCGCGGCATCGCGCCGGGCACGACATTCGGCAGGATCCTCGCCCGACATATTCTCGGCCAGATATCCGAAGCGGATATGCCTCTGCCGTTAAGCGATCCGAAACAGCCGTCCCTGCGCGGCATAAAGGAAGCCTATTACGAGGCGGGTGCGCAGATCGCCCATTTCGCCGGCGAGCGGTTCTGAGCAGGCACATTGCCTTCAACGCCGCCATTTGTAGACTGACAGAAATCACGACGTTCCACTTCAGCGGAGCGCACAGAAACCGGAGACCGACATGACGCTTGCCAAACTCGACCTAGCCGCCGATGTGGACCGCATTCTTGCCGATCTCGGCGTGGCAACCTCCCGCTATAAGGGCGGCACACTTGCCGTGCGCTCGCCGGTGACAGGCAGGGAAATCGGCAGCCTGCCCGAACATTCCGCCGACGACGCCAGGGCCGCAATCGAAAAAGCAAAGGCCGCGTTTCTGGCATGGCGCAAGGTGCCTGGCCCCAAACGCGGCGAACTGATCCGCCTGCTCGGCGAGGAACTGCGTGCCGGCAAGGATGCGCTGGGCCAGCTGGTCTCGATCGAGGTCGGAAAGGTGACGTCGGAAGGCCTGGGTGAAGTACAGGAGATGATCGACATCTGCGATTTCGCAGTCGGCCTGTCGCGCCAGCTTTATGGCCTGACCATCGCCACCGAGCGGGCCGACCACCGGATGATGGAAACCTGGCATCCGCTCGGCGTCGTCGGCATCATTTCCGCCTTCAACTTTCCGGTCGCGGTATGGTCGTGGAATTCGGCCCTGGCGCTGGTCTGCGGTAACGCCACCGTCTGGAAACCTTCGGAAAAGACGCCGCTGACGGCGCTTGCCACCCAGGCGATCTTCGAAAAAGCCCTCAAGCGTTACCGCGACGCCGGCCACGAGGCACCGGAAAACCTTTCGACCCTTCTGATCGGTGGTCGTGAGATCGGCGAGATTCTGGTCGATCACGAACAGGTGCCGCTGATTTCCGCAACCGGCTCTACCGCCATGGGCCGGATCGTCGGCCCGCGCGTGGCGCAGCGGTTCGGCCGTTCCATCCTCGAGCTCGGCGGCAACAATGCCGCGATCGTGACACCGACAGCAGACCTCGATCTCACCCTGCGCGGCGTCGCCTTTTCCGCCATGGGCACGGCCGGCCAGCGTTGCACGACGCTGCGTCGCCTGTTCGTGCATGACAGCGTTTACGACCAGCTGGTGCCGCGCCTGATCAAGGCCTACCAGTCCGTGACGATCGGCAGCCCGCTGACATCGGGCAATCTCGTCGGCCCGTTGATCGACAAGGCGGCTTTCGACAAGATGCAGACAGCACTCGACGCGGCACGTGCCGCCGGAGGGAAAATTTCCGGTGGTGAGCGTGTTCTTTCCGACGACGCGGCGGACGCCTATTACGTACGCCCGGCCATCGTGGAAATGCCGAGCCAGACCGGACCGGTGAAAGACGAAACCTTTGCGCCGATCCTTTATGTGATCAGATATTCCGATCTCGCCGAGGCGATTGCCCTGCACAATGACGTGCCGCAGGGGCTATCGTCGTCGATCTTCACCAACGACATGCGCGAGGCAGAAACCTTCGTCTCGTCGCAGGGTTCGGATTGCGGCATTGCCAATGTCAATATCGGCCCGTCGGGCGCAGAAATCGGCGGCGCGTTCGGCGGTGAAAAGGAGACCGGCGGCGGCCGTGAATCGGGTTCGGATGCCTGGCGCGCCTATATGCGCCGCGCCACGAACACGCTGAACTACGGACGCACACTGCCTCTGGCGCAGGGTGTCAAATTCGACATCGATTGAGAACATGACAACTGACACACCGCTGAAAAACCTGCTGACCGACATCAAGGGCGTGGCCGTTGGCCATGCCACCGATCTCGTGCTCGGCTCCGGCGTGACGGCCGTTGTCTTCGAGCAGCCGGTGATCGCGTCGGGCAGCGTGCTGGGCGGTGCACCGGGCGGGCGCGATACGGCCCTTCTTGATCCGTCCATGACTGTCGAGACGGTGGACGCTTTTGTGCTTTCCGGCGGCTCGGCTTTCGGGCTCGATGCAGCCGGCGGCGTGCAGGCGGGCTTGCGGGAAATCGGCCGGGGACTGAGCGTCGGCACGACAAAGGTGCCGATCGTGCCGCAAGCCATTCTGATGGATCTGCTCAACGGCGGCAATAAGGACTGGGGGCGGCATTCGCCCTATAGCGATATGGGATATGAAGCTTTCAAGGCTGCCCATATGGAGGCGTTTGCACTCGGCACGGCGGGTGCAGGAACGGGCGCCACCACCGCCACCTTCAAGGGCGGGATCGGTTCAGCCAGTGCCAGAACGAAAGCCGGGCACACGGTCTCGGCTCTGGTGGCCGCCAATGCGCTCGGATCCGCCACGATTGGCGATGGCCCGCATTTCTGGGCGGCACCGTTCGAGCAGGGCCAGGAATTCGGCGGGCTGGGCATGCCCTCAACCTTCGATACGGATATGCGGCTCAAAGGCTTCAACGTGACGGCGACGACGATCGGTGTCGTGGTGGCCGATGCGATGCTGACCAAGGCGCAGTCGCATCGCCTGTCCATTCTGGCTCATGACGGGCTGGCCCGCGCCGTGCTGCCCGCTCACCTGCCCTTCGATGGCGACACGATGTTTGCCGCGGCCACCGCCGAGAAACCGGTGGCGGATACCGCTGAACTGATGGAGATCTTTCATCTTGCGGCGCTGGTGACGGCAAGGGCGATTGCGCGCGGCATATACGAGGCGACGGCCTTGCCGGTGGAGGGAGCGCAACAGGCGTGGCGCGACCGGTTCGGCGGGCAAAACAGGTAATACAGGCCACCTTGGCCGCAGATGCCAAACACCGCGGGCAAATCACCCGCGGTGTTTCTTGCAGATAGATCGAACCTGAACTTTATGCCGCCTGCGCCTGTGCCTTCATGAACCGCACAGTCGCAAACCACAGCACAACGCCGATCGCCAAAAGAACGGCGGCGATCGTGTATTGCACCGGATCACGACCGGTCCATGGGCCGACGAGGAAAAGGCAGCTGGCCGCGCCGATGACCGGCAGGAATGTCGGCGTGCGGAAATGTTTGTGGCCGACCTTGTCCTTGCGCAGCACCAGAACCGCAACATTGACGATTGCGAATACGGCCAGAAGCAGCAGCGCCGTTGTGCCGCCAAGCGCCGGTACGCCGCCGGCAAAGGCGATGAGGCCGACCGCGATCAGTGTGGTGAAACCGATGGCGATGTAAGGTGTGCGACGTGATTTGTGGACCTTGCCGAGGGCTGCCGGCAACACGCCTTCGCGGCTCATGCCGTAAATCAGGCGGCTCGCCATCATCATGTTGATCAGTGCCGAATTGGCGACGGCGAACATGGTGATGACGCCGAAAATGCTGATCGGAAAATTGGGGGCGCCGGCCTGCACCACTTTCAGGAGCGGCGTTTCGCCTTCGCCGAGATCGGCGGCCGATACCAGCGTAATGGCCGAGATGGCGACGAGGATATAGATAATGCCGGTGATGACGAGGCCGCCGAGCAACACCTTCGGAAAAATCCGGCTTGGCTGCTTGCACTCCTCCGCCATGTTGACCGAATCCTCGAAGCCGACCATCGCGAAGAATGCGAGCGTGGTGGCGGCGACAACCGACCATATGACACCGTGATCGCCGGCCGGTTCGAAGGTCCAGACGCGGGAAACATCACCCTGCCCATTGCCGATGGCCCAGAACCCGATGCCGATAATGATGAACAGGCCGGTGAGCTCGACGACCGTCAGAACGACGTTCATCTTCACGCTCTCGCCGACACCGCGGAAATTGACCAACGCAACGGCGGCAATGAAAAACAGCGCAACGGCGGTGACGCCGTATGCACCGAAGTCAAAGCCGGTGGCGGCGGTGAAATTGGAGGCGAAAGCGCGTGATGCCGTCGATGCGGACGTGATGCCGGACGACATGACTGCGAAAGCGACGATGAAGGTGAGGAAATGCACACCGAAAGCCTTGTGGGTATAGAGTGCCGCCCCTGCCGCTTTGGGATATTTGGTGACGAGTTCGAGATAGCTGCACGCCGTGACCAGCGCAACGGCGAAGGCAACGAGGAACGGAAGCCAGACCACGCCCCCGACTTCCGCGGCCACCTGACCGGTGAGCGCATAGATGCCTGTCCCCAAGATGTCGCCGACGATGAAGAGAAGCAGAAGACCGGGACCGATCATTCGATTGAGTTCGGTTTTCGGCTCTGCCGAATCATCCGGTTTGGTCACGGGTGTTGTCATCGGGCGTCCTCCTCCAGCGTCGATCACGCTCAACGCCGATGGAGGAAGGTTGTTCCCGATTGCCAAAAGGCAATTTTGGTGAGGCAAGCACTTGAAAGAATTGACGCATGACTTTCAAGATCGAGAGACGGCCTACCCCTTTACCGGGCGGGCCTGCCGTGCAAGGAGGTCACGCAGGATCCGCGCCGTATTGCGCGCACCGTCCATTTGAATATCGACGGAGGATGGCGGCGGCAGTTTCAACGCCTCGGTTATGGCTGCCGACATGCTGTCCTTCGACAGGCACGCTTCCTCCACGACGACGGCAAGCCCCATTGCCTTGAGCTTTTGCGCACGCTCCGTCTGTTCGGTTTCGCCGCCGGTAGCAAAGGGCACGAGAAGCAGGCGGCAGGAGGTTTGCAGCAGGTCTCCAACGGTATTGTAACCGGCTTGCGAGATGGACAGAGACGCCGCCGCCAGCAGATTGGGGAAATCCGGACGGAAACGGAAAAGCGCGATGTTGTCCGCCGTGCTCGCAGCAAGATTGTCGAAATCCGCCTGTGGCAGGTTGGGTCCGGTGATGAAACACCATTTCAATGCCGGATCGAAATCGACGGAAGCAGCAACGGCCGCCTGCATCAGGGCAGCACCGACCACGCCACCACCGGCGGACACGACGATATCGAAACGCTCTTCCGATGGTTTTGGGGCCGGTGGAGCGACCATTCCGGTATAGATGACGCGGTCGGTGATCCGGCCTGCCAGCGGAAACGTGTCTTCGATCCGGGCGAAGGTGGGGTCGCCGTGAACAAGAACGTGGTCGAAGTGTTTTTGCACGAGATCGACGGTTTCCTGATCGCGACCGGGTTTGCGGTTTTCCTGCAGGATATCACGCAGCGAGGCGCAGACGATGGGACGCGGGTTGGCGGTTTCGATGGCATCCAGCAATGGCAGGAGTTCGAAACGCACCTGACGGCGGCCGAAAGGAAAGGCCTCGGTAATCACCACATCTGGCTTTATTCGATGAAAGGCATCGAGAAGCATCTTTGTGCGCGTCTCTTCAAAAGCCTTGTCGACCGGCATACCATCCGCCTGTGCCAGACCGGCGAATTCCACACCTGTGGCAACAGGCGGCAGCTCCACGTGATCGATGCCCGGCCCCGGAAATCCTTTGACCGGCAGGCCGCCGGTGACCAGCGTGACGGCAAAGCCATCTTCCACCAGAGCTGCGGCAATGCGGCTGGCACGGGCCAGATGGCCGATGCCGAGCAGGTGCTGGACATAAAAAAAGACGCGCGGCTGCCGGTTCCCGTTCGTGGTCATGTCAGGCCTTTCCGCGGTGTGCGGCAAACAACGTTTCAAGCTGGCGAATGCTCGCGCGGTGATCGAACTCGTGACGCACGCGTTCTTCGGCGGCATCGCCTAACCGTTGCCGCAGCGCTGGATCGCGGATCATTCGCTCAAGGGCCACCGCAAGGGCTGCCGGGTCTTCCGGCGGCACCAGTAGGCCGTTTTCACCATCGATGAAAAGTTCGGAAATGCCGGCCTGAGCGGTTGCCACGCAGGCCATGCGCTGGCTGGCTGCCTCGACCAACACGTTCGGCAGACCATCGCGATCGCCGTCATCGGTAATGCGGGAGGCGAGCGCAAACACGTCGCTGTTACGGTCGTGTTCCAGCACTTCCACCTGTGCCAGCGCGCCGAACCATTCGATACGGTCGGCAATACCAAGCCCTTCGGCCTGCGTTTTCAAGGCAGCAAGCTGTTCACCGCCACCGATGTGGCGGAAGCGCCAGTGCAGGTCCTTTGGCAGCATGGCCAAGGCATTCAACAGCGTATCGTATCCTTTCTTTTGGACCGCGCGGCCAACGGACAGGATAATGGCAGGGTCCCCTTGCGAAGACCCGTCGCGAACATTCTGTTTGGCCGAAAACACCGGGAAACGGTCTAGATCGAGACCGTGATAGGCGAGGTTTACCACACCATCGCGACCGGCCAGTTCACTCAGGTGATCGAAACCGGCACGGGTGCAGGTAACCGCCCAATCGGCTTGCTGCAGCTTGTTTTGCAAATCCCATGCGGGAGAGGTCCAGATATCCTTGGCATGCGCCGACACCGACCATGGAATGTTGGCGATCATCCCGGCATAAGCACCGACCGAACCGGGCGTGTGGATGAAATGCACGTAAAGCCAGTCGGCACCTTCCGGCCATTCAGCCACCAGCACTGCAGCCTGGCCGAAGCGGCGAAACCGATTGCGCGAGAAATCGCGCGGCAGATCGGACAGAAACTGGCGCACTGCCTTGCCAAAACCCGGTTTGCGCACGGCCTTGGCAAGCGAGCTCAAAACCCGAAGCGGTTCCTCGTGCAGATATTCCGGCAGGTATTTGACCGGTGCACGGATCTCGTCGTGGATCGGATGGCGTTTCTTATCGGTGGGGCGGCGCATGGAAAACAGCTCGAGCGACAACCCGGCCCGTTCCAGCCCCAGAAGTTCCTGCGCGATAAAGGTTTCCGAAAGGCGCGGATAACCCTTCAGAAGGACGACGATCTTCTTCAATTCCGGCATTCCGGGATCAGCCCTGCACGACCGTAAGATGATCGCCATCGCGGCGGTTCATCCAGTCACCGACCATGGTCGAGATATGAGCAAGACCTTCAAGCCTGAGACTTGGATCACCGGCGGAAGGAGCCGGCTGGTCAAGAAGATTACGCAACGCCTGCGCCATGCGTTTGGGGTCGGCCGATTCCTCCGGCAGCAGCATGGTGACGAGACCAAGCTCGGTGGCGCGCTTTGCCCGGATCAACTGCTCTTCGCGCGGCTGGGTACGCGGCACGATCAACGCCGGTTTGTCGAAGGAAAGGATCTCGCAATAGGTATTGTATCCGCCCATGGCGACTACGGCCTTGGCATTGGCGACCAGATCTTCCATGCGGTTGTCGAACTCGATGACTTCGAGCGGTCCGACACGCGCGGCGGCCTCCTGCAAGCGGTGGCGCTGTTCCGCCGGCATATAGGGGCCAAGGACGATCAGTGCCTTCTGCGTGAAGGTCGGATCGGCTTCGTAGCCGGCAATGACTTCCTGAACGAGATCGGCGCCATCGCCGCCGCCACCTGTGGTGACGAGAATGTAATCGCCCTTCTGGCGGTGATCGGACTGCACGCCTTCACCGACGGCGCGCTGCAGGAAACCGACGAAACTCATTTTTGAGCGGACATTCTGCGGCGCATCGAGGCCGGCCAGCGGATCATAAAACTCCGGCGGGCCATAAACCCAGATATCGTCGTAATACTGGCCGATCTTGCGCATCACGTCGTTGCGCTGCCATTCCTTGTCCAGGAGATGTGGCGCATCCATGACTTCGCGCAGGCCGAGAACGAGCTTGGCGCCGCGGGTTTTCAGATAGGCCAGCGTATCCTCGACCTCGCCGCGCAGGCCAAGCGGTTCCTTGTCGATGATGAAGATGTCGGGATCGAAGGTTTCGGCCGTATGACGGATGATGGACTGGCGCATCTTCAGGGTTTCCTGAAGATCGATATGCTGGTCCATCGACGTGTATTCGCCGTTGCGCAGCTTGATGACCGAAGGGATTTTTACGAAATCGACGCGGGCGCGATAATCGAAGGCTCCGGCAATGGTGGCGCCGGAAATGATCAGTACGTTGAGACCACGATAATCCTCGACCAGTGAATGGGCGATGGCGCGACAGCGGCGTAAGTGGCCGAGTCCGAACGTGTCATGGCTGTACATGAGGATGCGAGCGTTATCGAGACGGCGCGTCATGTGGTTCTTTCGTTTCAGATTATACGAATGCAATGCGTGTCACTTGTAGGGATCGGCCGCGTCACGCAAGCCGTCTCCCAGAAAGTTGAATGCCAGGATCACCACGATCACCGGGATGACCGGAAACAGGAGCCATGGATAGAGGGCGATCACGTTAACCGTCCGCGCTTCCGTGAGCAAGACACCCCAGCTTGTGATCGGTGCACGCAGACCAAGTCCAAGGAAGCTGAGCGTGGTTTCTCCGAGGATCATTCCCGGGATGGCAAGCGTGGCGCTGGCGATAAGATGTGACATGAAACCGGGCACGAGATGGCGGCCGATGATGCGTGTCTTGCTCGCCCCCATCAGCTGTGCCGCAAGGACATAGTCCTCTTCGCGCAGCGAAAACAGTTTCGAGCGGACGGCGCGTGCCAGCCCCGTCCAGTCAAGCAGGCCGAGGATGAAGGTGATGCCGAGATAGATCAGCAACGGGCTCCAGGTCAGCGGCAATATGGCCGCGAGCGCCAGCCACAACGGAATGCTGGGAATGGACTGCAGCACCTCGATGATGCGCTGGACGATGAGATCGAACACGCCGCCGCGATAACCGGCAAGGCCGCCGATCACAATACCGAGAATGAAGCTCGTGGTGATGCCGAGAAGGCCGATGGTGAGCGAAATGCGGGCGCCGTAAAGAATGCGCGAAAGCACATCGCGACCGAGGCGATCGGTGCCAAGCAGGAAGAAATCGCCACCTTCGGCCGGGCAGACGAAATGACGGTCGGAGGCGATCGCGCCCCAGAAGCGATAGGGATCGCCATGACAGAAAAAACGCAGCGGCTGGACGATATTCGTGTCGGTATAGACACGCTTCAGTGTCGTCATGTCGAGCTGCATGCTTTGCTTGTAGACGAACGGCCCGACGAACGTACCATCATGGAAGAGATGCACGGATTGCGGCGGCGAATAGATGCTGTCGATGTTGCGGGTATGCAGGTTATAGGGCGCCAGAAACTCGACGATGATGATCGACAGATAGGCAACAGCCAACAGGATGCCGGAAATCAGCGCCAGCCGGTGGCGCTTGAACCGCCACCACATCAGCCGCAGCTGCGAGGCCTCCGTATAGGCGTTGGAGCCTGCAGATGTTTCGTTTGCGTAGGGATCGAACGGTGCCGTCGAGACGTAATGGTCAAGCGGTGCACCGCTTTGCGGGAGCATGGGCTTCACTTGGTGGCCCCTCCCCTCAGGCGGATGCGCGGATCAAACAGTGCCAGCGCGATATCGGAAACCAGCACTCCGATGACAGTCAGAAAGGCGAGGAACATCAGGAACGAACCGGCGAGATACATATCCTGACTCTGCAACGCCTTGATCAACATTGGGCCGGTGGTTTCCAGCGAAAGAACGACTGCAGTGATTTCCGCGCCCGAAATGATCGACGGCAGGATGGAACCGATATCCGAGATGAAGAAGTTGAGCGACATGCGCAGCGGATATTTGACGAGCACCTTCATCGGATGCAGGCCCTTGGCGCGGGCGGTCATGACATATTGCTTCTGCAACTCATCGAGCAGGTTGGCGCGCAGACGCCGCACCATTGCGGCGGTGCCGGCGGTGCCGATGATGATGACCGGGATCCACAGATGCTCGAGGATCGACCAGAACTTGTCCCAGCTCATCGGCTGGTTGAGATATTTCTGGTCCATCAGATGGCCGATGGTCGTGCCAAACCACATATTGGCGAAATACATCAGGATCAGTGCAAAAATGAAGTTTGGCACGGCGATGCCGATCAGACCGAACAGCGTCAGCCCATAGTCGCCCCAGCTATACTGGCGGGTGGCGGAATAGACGCCGATCGGAAACGCGATGATCCAGGTGAGTGCGATGGTGACGAAGGAAACCAGAACCGTGAGCCACAGTCGATCGCCAACGACCTCACTGACCGGCAGGCGGTATTCGAAGGAATACCCGAAATCGCCGACCAACATGCCGCCGACCCAGTTGAGATAGCGGATCGGCATCGGCTTGTCGTAACCGTAGCGCGCGCGCAGGTCCTCGATTTCCTGCAGGTCGGCCTTTTCGCCGACAGCCCGCAATTCCTCGATGTAACTTTCGAAATAATCGCCCGGCGGCAATTCGATGATGGTGAAAACCAGCATCGAAATCAAAAGCAGTGTCGGGATCATAACCAGGATGCGCCAGAGAATGTATCGCAGCATCAGGCACTCTCCCCGAACCAGAACGTATCCGGCATGTAAACGCCGAGATAGGAATAGGGATCGAAACAGAAGAGACCGCGCGACGGCATGTTGCGCAGCTTCGACGAACTGACCACCGGCTGCAGCGCCGCATTGACGATGCCGATGGTGAAAACCTGATCGGTGAAGATCGACAGCATCTTGTGCCAGATCTCCTCACGTTCGCCGGTTTCACCGCTACGACGCCATTCTTTCAGAAGATCGAGCAACTGGATCGCTTCCGGCATATCCGGCGGATTGCCATCGCCGCCGCCCGACATGTAGTTCAGCCCCCAGTTCGGCCAGAACAGCTGGTCATCGGCGGTCGGAGCCAGTTCCTGCGGCGACATGTCGGCTGTCGGCACGCCGTTATCCAGGCCCTGCCAGACGGACATGATCGTTTCGCCGCCACGAATGCGGCGCCGGAACAACTCGCGCTGCGTCGCTCTGACATGAATGGCAATACCGACCTGGAAAAGGTGATCGGCGACCAGTTCAAGCACATCGCTTTCGAACGAATCCTCGCCGGCCGTCTCGATGGTGACATGCGCAACGCGGCCATCCGGCAGTAACCGCAGCCCCTTCTCGTTGCGGCGCTCCAGCCCTGCCTCGTCAAGCAGGCGATTGGCCGTTTCCGGATCATGCGCGGTATAGGCTTGCGCATATTCTGCGCGATAAAGCCGGCTTTCCGGCAGCACCGTGTTGGCGCTTTCCTTGGCAATACCGTAAAACACCGCCTTGTTGATCTCGCTGCGATCGATGGCCAGCGACAGCGCGCGCCTGAAGCGCACGTCGTAAAACAGCTTGCGCCAGACCTCGTCCTTGCAGTTGAGATTGGGCATCAACGCGATGCGCGAACCTTGTGTGCGCTTCCACAGATTGACGTGAACCGGAAAGCGCTTTTCGGAGCTTTTCAGGAAAGTGTAGTCGGCAAAATCGATATTGGCGATCTGCAGGTCGCTTTCGCCCGAACCGGCCTTGGCGGCAATCAGGCCAGGCGAACTGACATTGAGCACGAACTGATCGATGTAGGGCAATTGCACCCCGTTTTCATCGACCCGGTGAAAATGCGGATTGCGCTCGAAAATGAACTGTTGAGCCGGCGGCTTGGTGCGCGGGCACCATGGTTCGAGCGTCGGCAAATCGGGATTTTCCGGCCTCACGGTACGCCCCATGAACTGGTGGAGCGATGACCAGTCTTCAAGGCGATTGGCCTTCATCAGCTTGGCCAGCGTTTCCGCATCCTGATACTTTGGATGGAACTGCTTCATATATGCCGCCGGCATCATCAGCCGCGTGGGCGACGGGGCGGCCTGTTGTGCCAGAAAATCCGGGTTTGGCGTGTCCCAGGAATAACGCACTGTCCGTTCATCGAGGATTTCGAAGCGCGGTTCGGCACCGTCGACAATCATCTCGGCCGGGATGCCGCCGCGATGCAGTTCCTTGTTGTGGAACATGTCTTCCCAGACGTAACGGAAATCCTCCGTCGTGAACGGGCTGCCATCCGACCAGCGATGGCCTTCACGCAGGCGAAAGGTGAAGATTTTCGAGTGCTCGACTTCAAAGCTTTCGAGAATATCCGGCAGCGGATTGAGATGTTCGTCATAACCGACCAGGCGTGCGTAACCGTTGATCGGCATCATGCGGATATCGCGCTGGCCGCCGATCAGCATGCGCACGGTGCCGCCGCGCTTGCCGGGTTCGCGACCGAGCGATGCCAGGTTTATGACGCGCGCTGCTTTTGGCGGACCGGGCGGGACAGCCGAGGCTTGAAGATTTGCGTCCGTTCCGGCGGCGCGCGCAAGGGGCACGGCAGCGCAAGAGGCAAGAAGGGAAAGCAGAACGCGACGCGTGATCATGGCCGAAGCTCCCGCGCATCGACACTGCGTTGCGCCAGAACGAAGTGGCCACCGCCCAGATCCGCATGTGACAGACTTTCCGGCCGGTCATCGTCATCGAAAGGCGCATCCCATTTCGGGCGTTTCAGCGCGCTGCCGACAGTGGCGTAATCGAGCGGACGATCGAGATCCGGGTAAGGGACGGCGGCCAGCAGTTTGCGCGTATAGGGATGAACCGGGGACTGCATGATCGTCTCGACCGGGCCGATCTCGACGATACGTCCGGCATACATGACCGCGACCCGATCGGCCATGTAGTTCACAACAGCCAGATTGTGCGAGATGAACAGATAGGTGAGACCGAGTTCTTTCTTCAGGTCCTTCAGGAGGTTGAGGATCTGCGCCTGAATGGAAACGTCCAGCGCCGAGACCGGTTCGTCGCAGATCAGCAGTTCAGGTCCCAGAGCAAGCGCACGGGCAATACCGATGCGCTGACGCTGACCGCCTGAAAAGCTGTGCGGGTAACGATTGAGAGCGCTGCGGTCGAGACCGATGGCGCTGGTCAGCGCCTCGACGATACGGGTGCGTTTCTCCGCATCGCCTTTTTCGTGGATCTGCAGCGGTTCGCCGATGATGTTGCGCACCGTCATGCGCGGCGACAGCGAAGAAACGGGATCCTGAAACACCATCTGCACCTTCCGGCGCAGGATTTTCAGATCGTCTCGTTCGGCATGCAGAACATCGACCGGCCCATCTGCACCATTGAAGACAACGTTTCCCGCATCTGCCGTGAGCCCCCGCATCAGGATCTTGCTGAGCGTGGTCTTGCCACAGCCGCTTTCTCCCACAAGGCCAAGGCTTTCGCCCCGCATGATATCGAAGCTGACATCATTGACGGCCAGCGTTTTTTCCGGCGTACCGAGGCCGAAAAAACCGGAGCGACGTGCAGTAAACGACTTGCTCACATTCCGTACGGACAAGAGGATATCCGAACGCGGACGTCCGGCGTCAGGCTCTGCCGCAGCCTTCTTTTTCGCCAGCATCCTGCCGCCATCCACGTCGATATCACGCAACGGCTTCAGACGTTCGCCCGGCTGCATGTCGAAATGCGGAACGGCGGCCATCAGCCCTTTTAGATAGGGGTGCTGGGGATTGCGGAAAATCTCGTCGACCGGGCCCGCTTCCATCACCTCGCCGCGATAGACCACCACGACTTCATCCGCAAGATTGGCAACCACGCCAAGATCATGGGTGATCAGCAGCATCGCCATATCGAGACGCGACTGCAGGTCTTTGAGAAGTTTCAGGATCTGCGCCTGAATGGTCACGTCCAATGCCGTGGTCGGTTCGTCGGCGATCAGAAGTGCCGGTCGACAGATGAGCGCCATGGCGATCATGGCGCGCTGACGCATGCCACCCGAAAGCTCGAAAGGATACATGCTGAACACCTTGTTCGGCTTGGAAAGGCCGACGAGCCCGAGCATTTCGATAACCCGTTCGTGGCGCTCCGAAGGCGACAGGATCGTATGCGTTTTAAGCGCTTCCTCGATCTGGTTGCCGATCGTATGCAGCGGCGAAAACGAAACCATCGGTTCCTGAAAAATCATGCCGATGCGATTGCCGCGGATCGAGCGGATCTTCCTTCCGTCATGCGGCAATGAAAGAAGATCGATTGGGCCTTCATGACTGGCCGGATCGTTGAAAAGCACACGTCCGCCGATCTGCGCGGAAACGGACTCGATATCCAGGATCGTACGACCGAAGACGGATTTCCCCGATCCGGATTCACCAACCAGCGCCGTTACCTTGCCGGGCGAAATGCGCAGGCTGAAATCACGAATAGCGTCGATACGTCCGCCATAGAATGGGAACGATACGCTCAGATTTTCAGCGCGCAACAAATCGTGGCGTTCGGTCACTTGATCATCCTGATGCCCCTGAACATGGCGTTATAAGACGGCCGGTTCGGACAGTTCTTTTCTAGCCTATAGCACGCCACATTGCTCTGTCCATGTGACAGAAATCGCAAAACGCAAGATGGTTCCGACCCGGCGAAAGGGTTTGACCGCAAGGCGAAAAACATCGTAGCCGCAGATGAATGAGAGGTGGCAAGTGGAGCATGATCCGATGAGCGCCGGAAGCAACGAAAAAGCCGCCCTGCAGACTGCCAGAAGCCTGATCGCAAACAGGCGGTTCGGCGAGGCGCGGGCGCTCCTGGACGCGTTGCGCGCCGGCCTGACGCCACAGTCGGTGGAGATGCTCGGACCGTTGACCGTGCTCGGCATGCCGAGAAAGCTGCACTCCGCCTTTCTGAAACTCGCCAAGGCCGAGGGGGATGTCGTCGCCCGCATTGGCCTGCAATACAATCTTGTGCCCGACCTTGAGCGGATGACACGGCACTTTCGTATCGACGCGGCAGCGCTTCTCCAGATGTCGGCGCTGAATGCAAAGCCGGCACCGCGAACAATTCACCAGATCTGGATCGGATCGAAACCTGTTCCACCCGGCACGGCAGCATGGCAAAAACATGCGCAAGCGACGGGCTACGATTATCGTCTGTGGCGGGAAGACGATATCCGGGCAATCGGCGTGTTCGACAACCCGGTTTTCAGAACCTTTCTCGAGGAAGGCGATTATCCGGGAGCCGTCGATGTGGCGCGTTATCTGATCCTGGCCCGTGAAGGCGGTATCTATCTCGATTGCGATTGGTATCCGGCTCGAACCGATTTCGGTTTCGATGCCTTTCTGCCGCTTGTGGGTCTGTCGGCGCTTGCCGAGCAGACACCGCGCAATCTGGGAACCGACAGCCTGCTTCTGACCAATTCCTTCATCGCCACGCCGCCAGGACATCCACTGTTCGGCATCCTCGTTGATGCTTTGCCGGCCGTGATGGCGGAACTGCCGGGTGCGCCGGCATGGTGGGCGACGGGACCGGTGATCTTCACGCTTCTGGCGCGGATGTGCGCGTTGACGCTGCCCGATGCCGGTTTCGTTGTTGCGAACCTTGCCCAGCAAGCGCCGATGGAAGATGTTTCGGACGCTATCGACAAGGCTGGGCCTTCAGGTTTTCTGATCGGCTGGAAAAGCTGGTGAGGAAAGAATATCCGCAGCAGACCGCCAGCGGCAGCCGGGATGTTTTGCGGTGATGCCAAACAGGCGCTCCAGAAAATCCGTGACGGCACCATCGTGCACGAGATGATGCGTCAACACCCCGATCACACCACCCGAGATGCAAAGGGCCGCGGCTTCCGCAAACATCGTATCGGCATCACGACCGCCGCGCGTGCCATGCCAATCGATGACGTCGACATGGGTATTGAGCATTTTGAGCGGCCCCGGCTTTTCCGGGCCGAAAGTCGAAAGCGCATCATAACCAAGCGCCGGAAGCAACGCGGTTACGGCCGCATCGATGCGGTTCCAAGGCGGCACGAGCATCGGTAAAAATCGTTTTCCGTACCACCCGGCCAAAAGCTCGAAACCCTGGCGCAATTCGTCCCGGATGGTCTCGATCGGACGGTCGAGGCCGAGTTCACGCTTTTTGACACCCTGCGGCCCGTGATTTTCATGCGACCAGCCATGCACGGCGATGAGAACATCCCTTTCCGTTTCCAGACGCCGGACAAGCGATGCGCCGGTGCGGCCGGGGATGACAGCGAGCGTGGCGGGGATATGATGCCCACCTGCGGTTGCCAGAAAGGTATCGAGCGCTGCGGTTGGTTCAACGCAGTCGTCGTCACGTAACCAGAAGGTTACGTGCTTGCCATGCGCAGCCAGCCGGTCCAGCGCCTCGATCAGCAAACGTTCGGTCATCGTGATCTTTCCAGATGGGTCTTCAAAATCGTGTCGAGCCTGACGGCAGCGCGATCAAGCGAGCGTTCTTCCAGAACGAACCATCTTGCGGATCTGGCCATCGAATCACGATGATCCACGTGAATCATCAGCTTGCGGATGGCGGCAGAAAACGCCTGCGTATCGCCGGGCGGCGTCAGATATCCGGTACGGCCGTCGATGACCACTTCCGGCACGCCGGCAATCTTTTCGGCCACTACCGGCAGACCTGCCGCCTGTGCTTCCAGATAGGCCAAACCATAGGCTTCACCATGGCCGGGCCAGACATAGACCGCGCTCCTGCCAAGCACTTCGGTCACGTCTTGCGCATCCAGCTGTCCATGCCAGACGATGCGGTCCGATCCGAACCCGGCAAACAGGTTTTCCACCCCTCCACGCGAAGGTCCATCGCCGACGATGGACAAGGTCCAGGGCAGATCATCAAGGCGCTGCAGAGCGGCGGCAAGCGCGGCATAACTGCTCATCTTGTCGCCAGGACGCATCATCGCGACGGTCACGAGGTGATGCGGTCGCGGTTGCGGCGTGAGGTCAGCAAAGCGTGCCGTATCGATGAAAGGCGACAATGGCTCCAAAACGGCATCCGGCACGCTCTGAAAAATGCCGTCGAGATCGCGCTGGGTGAGGCTGATATTGACTGCCGCCATTTTCAGCGCATCGGCCAGCAGCGCCTGATGGTCCTGCCAACCCTCACCGTTTCGGCGCCTGGAATATGAGGCTTCCGCCGTGACATAAGCAACGCCATGCCTTTGGCAAAGCATGGGGCCCAGCAGGTCGGGCGACTTGTAATAGGGGTGGTAGCAGAACCACAGATCCGGCCGGCCACCCGTCTGCCAAGCGGATTCGAGCCTTGTAATTTCAAGATCAGCCTGCTGCTGCAAGCCGGCAAGCGCACCCGGTACCGCTGAAAAGACGCGAAACTCCGATGCGATCTCGACCGTGTGACCACAACGCCGCAAGACTTCCATCAACAGGCGCGCCATCAATCGGTCTCCAGACGGCACCGGATGGTTGGGCGATTTCAAAGGCGCATGGAAGGCGATTTTCATGGTAACTGCTTAAACGGCCGGCCAAGCGACAGGCAAGCGGATTTGCCGTGATGAGATGTGATGCGGGTGACACGGAACCGGCCTGCGACACACCATCACTTGACAGTTCGGCCCTTCGCACTCAACTGAGGGCAAAGAAATACAGGTTCTTCGACGTGACCAGCACCCCCTCCTCCACCCTTCTTGCCGCCATTCAATCCAAATCCGCCCACGCCGGTGTTATCGGTCTCGGTTATGTCGGGCTGCCCCTGGCGCTTACCACGGCGCGCGCCGGCTATACCGTCACCGGCTTCGATATCGATCCATCGAAGATGGTGGCGATTGAGGCGGGCAAGAGTTACATCGAGGCGGTGCCGGATCATATTCTGGCTGGCGAAACTGCCGCGGGCCGTTTTTCCGCAACCACCGATTTTTCACGCCTGCGCGACTGTGACGTGATTGCGATCTGTGTGCCGACGCCGCTGACGCATCACCGCGATCCCGATCTGTCCTACGTTGAAAAGACTTGCGAGAAGATCGCGGAAACCCTGCGGCCAGGCCAGCTGATCGTCCTGGAATCCACCACCTATCCTGGCACCACCGATGAGGTCATGAAGCCGATCCTCGAAAAATCCGGCCTGCGTTCGGGTGTAGATTTCTTCATCGGTTATTCGCCCGAGCGGGAAGATCCGGGCAACCGGGAATTCGAAACCTCAACCATTCCCAAAATCGTGGCGGGCGATGGCGAAGCGGCAACGCAGATGATGCAGGCCTTTTATGGTGCAGTCGTCAAAACGGTCGTACCGGTATCCTCGAATGCGACGGCCGAAGCGGTAAAACTGACCGAAAACATCTTTCGCGCCGTCAACATCGCGCTCGTGAACGAATTGAAGGTCGTCTACGAAGCCATGGGGATCGACGTCTGGGAAGTGATCGATGCGGCCAAGACAAAACCGTTCGGCTACATGCCGTTTTACCCCGGCCCCGGGCTTGGCGGGCACTGCATTCCCATCGACCCGTTTTACCTGACCTGGAAATCGCGCGAATACGACCAGCCGACCCGGTTCATCGAGCTTGCCGGCGAAATCAACACCGCCATGCCGCGCCATGTCATTACCCGGCTTGCCGAAACTCTGGACATCAAGTCCGGCAAGGCGCTCAGCCGTTCGAAAATCCTGATCCTGGGCCTGGCCTACAAAAAGAACGTGCCGGATATCCGCGAAAGTCCCTCGCTGAAGCTGATGGAAATCATTCTCGAGCGTGGCGGCGAGTTTTCCTATTACGACCCCTTCGTGCCGGAAATTCCGCAGACCCGTGAATACGGACACCTGCGCGGCCGCAAGTCGATAGACTGGACCGAGGCTGAAATCCGCAGTTTCGATGCCGTACTGATTGCCACCGATCATGACGATGTGGATTACCGGTCGCTCGCCGACTGGGCGCCGCTGATCATCGATACGCGCAATGTCTTCGCCCGTCGCACCATCAGTGCCGACAACATCGTCAAAGCCTGAGGAATTTTCATGAGCCGACTCGACAGCTTTATCAATCGCATGTCGGCGCAGCGCGACATCCTCAATCACATTCGTGACGAGATGGATCTGCCGGAGGGTGCAGTACTTGAAGTGGGACTTGGCAATGGTCGCACATACAGCCACCTGCGCGAAAACTTTGCAGATCGCCGCATCGTCGCCTTTGACCGGCAGTTTGCGGCCCACAAGACGCTTTCACCTGCGCCCGGCGATTTCATCGAGGGTGAGATCAACGAAACCGGACAGGCTTTCGTCGGCAAGAATGCGGCTTTGGTTCATGCCGACATCGGCACCGGATATCCGGACAAGGATGCGATAACGCTGCGATGGCTGCCGGACATGGTGGTGGGAATGCTGGCGGAAGGCGGCGTCGCGGTCAGCGGCCTTCCATTGAAGCATGCCAAGCTGGAAGCTTTGCCTCGCCTGCCGAGCGTGGAAGAAGGCCGTTATTTCTATTACCGCAGGACGGCGTGAACGTCAGTTGACCAACTGGCGTTGGCCGACACGCGTACGATCGAGTTCGCTGGTCGTGCGATGCAGCTGTTCGGCAAAGGCGCGGGTAACCTCGCGCGTGACGCCGGGATCGATCAGCACCTTGGCAAAAGCATCCTTGCAGATCTTCAACGCTTCGACAGGGGTTGTGGTGCGAACAGTTGCGGTGCGGACACCATCGCAGAGAAGGCATACTTCGCCGACAATGCAGTCACCGGTGACTTCGCCGATCTTCACTTCGCCGTCCGGCGCTTCCATGAGGATGTCAGCGCTTCCGTCGAGAAGGACATAAGCACAGTCGCCGGCATCGCCTTGGTGAAAAAGTTCCTGATTGGCCTCGTAACTGACCCTGCTGGACGCAAAAGCCAACAGCTTAAGACGGCACGGGTCCACCTTCGCAAAGTAAGGTATCCGGCGCAAAAGCTGTACTTCTTCCCTCAGTAACATCGTCGTCACCACCGTTCAGCTGTGCTTGATAGCCCTCTCCTAGGCTACCAGCGACTTGAATATACCACTTTCCTGCTCAAGAGTCTCGAATGTTCCATCATCTGCGATCGAGCCTCTGTCGAACACCACGACCCGTCCGAACATTCGGGCAAGGGAAGTGTTGGATAGTACCCATATAATCGCAGGATCATGATCCTGTTCCTTTAGAAAATCCACTACGTTTTTAACGATCTCGCTTTGAACGCGTCGATCGAGGCCGGGAAGCGCCCTGTTGAAGATGTAAAAGTCGGACCGGCGGATGAGTGAACGGGCCACATTGAGCTTCTGTCGCTGCACCAGCGTCAGGCGTCTTCCGCCCGCCCCGATGTCGAATTCGAGCCCTACTCCGAGGAAGCTGGCGTAGAGATCCTTCTCGTGCATGACGCCCGAGGCTACGGCGCGGATCTGATCGCCGGCGTCGGCGATACGGTGCGAAAGTTTTCCAAAGAGTATGTTTTCGCGCAGGCTGGCCAGCGCGATATAACGGTGCGGGTCGTAACGCTCGATCAGACCGGAGAGATGTTCCGGCAGCTTGTCGTGAAGAAGATCGCGCGCCTTAACGATTTTTTCCGACAGTTCCGGCGTAAGAAGGCCGAAACGATAACGCAGCTCCACATAGTTGAAGCTCAGCCGGATCATCGAACGCAATTCGTCGCGGTTGGGCCGAACACCCGCCGGTCGGTCCTTGAAGCGCAGCAGCAGCTGTTCGTAGACGTCGATTTCATCTGCGCTGAGCGTGATCATCTGCTGAAAGAAAGGATGATCTTCCGGCAGGCTGCCAAAAATATCGACCAGGTTTTCGGCAATTGCCGTACCCATGTCGAAAAGCGGTTCCAGCAAGGCGGCCGAGCGCAGCACATCGTAGAAATAATCGCTGTCGAGCAGCGAGTTTTCGTTGCTGGCGCCCTGCTTCATCGTGCCGAACAACAGGTTCTCGCCGACGCTCGCCTCGATATTGTAACGATCCGGTTCGAAATAGACGACCAGATGCGACAGGCCCTTTGCCGCAAGCGTGGAGCGCAAGGCGTGGCGCATATCGACGATGCGGGCGGCAAGCTCCGTATGGACCTCCGGATCGAAGGTCGAATGAAGCGCCAGATCCATGATATCCGAGGTCAGCTGCACCGCATCCAGCGCCGAAAGAAGCGAGTTCTTCAGGTCATCCTTCTGGCCATTACGGACCGATGTCGTACCGCGATCCAGCCACTCCGCATGAATGTCGAAATCCGCATTGCCCGCCATACGGGCCTCGTGCATTTCCCACCGCCGCTGCGTCGCCTCGCGGCCGCTATAGGTAACGGTGGATGTCGGTGCGTGTTTCAGCCCGTAAAGAAGGTTGTCCTTCAGGCTGCCGTGAAAGAAATAGCTGTCAGCTCCCGAATAGGAGATCGCCCGGCCCGACACCGATTCCGGCAGCTCGAGCAGATCCGTCTCCTGCAGCGTGATCTTGCCGATGACCGGCCAGACTACACGACCGAACGCTTCCGCCAGCGCCTCGGCCCCGCCGCCGGCATTGTCGATGATGGCAACCGTTTCACCCCGTTCAAACCGGACGGACACGCCTTCGGCAACACGCGCCCCGCTCTGATCCTCGATCGTCACATTAACGGCGGCAAGCGGAGAGAGGGACTTGTCGTCCGATTTCGGCGCCAGCGTATGGACGGTTGGCGGAATGAAAGTCGGCGCCTCGAATTCTTCGAGAACCTGCTCGTATTTTACCTGCACGTCCTGCCGCGCCTGATCCCAATCGATCAATTCCTTCAGCGGTCCGGGAAGATCCTTGTAGGCGTTGATGACCGCAATCAGCTGACCGACGTCAAGATTGCCGCGCAGGGTCAGGTAACCGCCGATCGAATAAAAAAGAAATGGCGTCAGCTGCGACAGGAAGTTGTTCACGAACTTGACGAGGAATTTCCACTGATAGAGGTCGTAACGGATCTTGTAGATGTGGCCGAGACGATGAGAAATGTCAGCACGTTCGTAATTCGATGTATCGAAAGCGTGGATCGTGCCGATACCTTCGACGATATCGCTGACCTTGCCGGCAAAATGACGCGCCGTGACCTGGCGCTGGCGGCCGAGTTCGATCAACCGGTGGCGCATCTTCGGGATGATGCCGACCTGAATGGCCACCATGGTGGCGGCGATCATGCCGAGCCAGAAATTCTGCACCATGATGAAGAAGAGCGCCGCGATGGCCTGACCGCCCAGCATGGCCGGCTGCACGAAGGCATCACCGGTAAACCCACCGAACGGCTCGACCTCGTCCTTGACCATGCTTGATACTTCGGCGGCATGGACCTTCTTGAGGTAGCTGGGCGGAAACCGCAGAATGCGATCGACCAGCTGGTAACGGATGCGGCGCAGGAGGCGTTCGCCAAGCCGCCCCTTGTAGGTATTGATGTAATATTTGAAGAGGCCGTTGATGATCACCAGAAGCAGGAAGACGGCAGAAAGAGCCCCCAGTGTTTCCAGACGATCGAGCGGGATGCCATCGAACTGAAAGATCGTTCCGACCCACGGCAACGTGACGGTAAAATCCATATAGGCTTGCGTGGCGCCTTCGCTTTCGAAACCGCCGCCCTGGATCGGGCCGTTGATGATCTGCTTGGGCAGATCGAACGCAAGGAAATACGGCACCATGGATGCCGCCACGATGGCCAGGATGAACAGCTGCTGCCGTCGGGTATGTCTCCAGATATAACGGAGAAGACTCTTTTCCATGGGGTGCCGTCAAAGGGACGGCATGTGCGCGTCCATGTCTCTACATGTGTCAGGCGTCGTATATAAACGTCCAGAAGTATGGCTGCAAATCGCCTGGCGTCCTGCAGCCTTCAGGTTTTATCACCCTTTCGCGGCCTTGTCGTGTGGCAAGGCCGCACCAGTCGGCGGCCGAAATCACTTCAAGGCGCGTTCGAAAACCCGCTGCAATCGTTCCGCAAAGCCGCGCGGATCTTCCGGCTTGTCGCCATCGAGAATACGCGCCTGATCGAGCAAGAGCAGAACCGCATCCTCGCGCAAAGCCTGATCGTCGGTTTTTGCCGCGATTGCTCTAACGAGGCCATGGTCGACATTGACTTCCAGCACCGGCCGGCTGGCACCCTCGATCCGACCGGCACCCTGGAGTATCTTTTCGAGCTGGCGGTCGTAACCGCCCTCCGCGGCAACGAGGCAGACGGCACTTTCGGTCAGACGATCCGAAATGCGGACATCGGAAACGGCATCGGCAAGCTGCAGCTTAGCAAAAGCGATGAGATCATCGATGACGGCGGTGGCTTGCGGTTTTTCCGCCGGCTCCTCGCCCTCCGGCCTGGAAAATTGCGAGAGATCGGCCGCCCCTTGAGTGATCGACTTGAACGACTTACCCTCGAATTCCGGCGCGTTCATGACCCAGAAACTGTCGATCGAATCAGTCAGCAACAGAACCTCGACCCCACGCGCGCGAAAACCTTCGAGCTGCGGAGAATTTTTCAACTGTTCGAGATTGCCGCCGGCGAGATAATAGATCGCCTGCTGTCCTTCCTTGGCATCACGGACATAATCGGCGAGCGAGCGATATCCTTCTCCGCTCGAGGTCGAGCGGAAACGCGACAGTGCGAGCAGTTGCGCACGGCGCTCGAAATCCTCGTAAATGCCTTCTTTCAGGACCGGTCCGAAGTTTTCCCATAGTTTTGCGAAGGCATCCGCATCGTTTGCAGCCAGTTTTTCGATGGCCGTCAGCACACGGCTGGTGACACCCTTGCGGATTGCCGACAGAACCGGACTTTCCTGGATCATTTCACGCGACATGTTGAGCGGCAGGTCGGATGTATCGACGAGACCGCGCACGAAGCGCAGGTAACGCGGCACCAGATCGGCATCGTCGGTGATGAAAACACGCTTGACGTAAAGCTTCATCCGGCCCTTGCGGTCGGGATCGAACATGTCGAAAGGCTGCGAACCGGGCACGAAGGCAAGCGTGGTGTATTCGTGGCGGCCTTCGGCACGGAAATGCACGTTGAGCGCCGGATCATCATACTGGCCGGAAAGACTGCGGTAGAAATCCGTATATTCTTCGGCGGAAATCTCGTTCTTGGAGCGTGTCCACAAGGCGCTGCCATCGGTGAGGCGAGCCGGTTCCGCACCGGGCTTTTCCACCAGCAGGATCGGTACCGGCACGTGGCCGGACTGATCCTTTACGATCTTTTCGACTGTCCAGCGCGACGTATAGGTGCCCGCATCCTCCATCAGATGGAGGGTAATGGACGTGCCGCGCACCTGTGCGTCAGCGAGATCCACCGCATCGATGACATAACTTCCCTTGCCGTCGGACAACCAGCGCCAGGCCTCATCCGCACCGGCGCGGCGGGAGACAACCTCGACCTTTTCGGCAACCATGAAGCAGGAATAGAAGCCGACGCCGAACTGGCCGATCAGCTGCGCGCCCTGTTCGCTTTTTTCCGCCTTCGCCGCCTCGATGCGTTCCATGAAGGCGCGGGTGCCCGAGCGCGCAATGGTACCGAGCGCCTCGATCATTTCTGCCCGGCTCATGCCGATACCGTTGTCCTCGATGATGAGGCGCTTGCCGTCTTCATCGAGTGTCAGCGTGATGCGACCCTCGCCGTCACCGGCCGACAGCGAGGGATTTGTGATCGCCTCATAGCGCAGTTTTTCGCAGGCGTCGGCGGCATTGGAAATCAGTTCGCGCAGAAACACGTTTCGGTCGGAATAGACCGAATGGACCATCATATGGAGCAGGCGGGCAACATCGGCCTCGAATGCGTGGTTCTCGACGGCTTTTTCTGCAGCGGTATCGGTCATGGTTCCTCTCGGTCTCAAAAAGGCAACGACCCGTCCACATGCGTGGCCGAGCCGGGATGAATTACCAGCAAGATAGGAAGCGTCAAAAGACAAAACCAGAGCGGGAATGCACGCAATCGGCACGACTACGCCCAGAGAGCGATCACTCAGTAATCGTTGTTGCGGGCGGCCCGGGTATCGGCAAGCCCGCGCAGAGCTTCGCGATTGCCTGTCTGTGCCGCCGCCTCGAAAATCTGCATGGCATCGCCATAGCGTTTCATGTTGAGATAGGCGTAACCGCGCATGACCATGAGATCGACGCGTTCGGTCTCAAGCTGGGCTCGCTGGTCGAGAAACAGCAACGCATCGCGATAACGTCCGGCATCGAAGGCGGCAGTGGCGCGGTTCGACAGGATTGCCACCTGAAGCTCCGATGCGCGCTTGCGGGCAAGCGGTGCCTGCGTGGCCGAGACGGCTGCATTATCGGTCAGGCCGACGCGCAGATAGGCGAGCGACTGCCCATAGGCCGCATCCTCTCGCACCTGACCCGTACCACGCTTCAAGGCAGCACCGAAGGCATCGGCAGCCTCTATCGGGCGGTTGAGTTCCATCAGGCACCAACCGCGGCTGAGTGCGGCACCCGGCGCGAGGCCATCGGGATCGACCGTGGTCGAGCAGCCGCGCTGCGGCCTTGCACCACGCGACGATGTGTTGACGACATTGGCGGCTGTCCTCACCGGTGCGGCGTAGGTCTGCGCGATCGGCGCCGGGGCATTGAGCGGCAGGACAGGCACCGGCCGTGCGGCAACAGGCTGCTGCTGCATTGGCTGGATATTGTTCACCGGCTGACCGGCATATTGCTGCACCGGGTAGCTTTGTTGCTGCACCGGATACTGCTGCATCGGCGGCTGTCCGCCCTGCTGGGCAAACTGTTGCGCACTGAGCGTTTCCTGTGTCGTCTCACCGAGGTTGGCGATACGGACAGAGCGACCCTGCCACTGACGCTGCACGGCGGCGACACCAGCCTGATCATTGAGCTGGTTGCGGGACAGGACAAGCCCATAGGCGGAGGGTTCGTCATCCGGCTTCCAGGACAGCGCGGTTTCGAACCAGCGGGCCGCCGTCTGGGGTTGGTTGAAATTGCGGGCGTACCATCCGAATTGCTGAGCGGACGCTTCATCCTTGGCTTTGATCACTTCAGCGGCGATACGCTGCAGAACCGGCTCGGCCAGAACCGGAGGCGGCAGGATGGCGAGAAGGTTGGCTGTCGCTGCCATATACGTGTTCTTGGCGTCGTCGGAATCATCCCGCCAGCGATACATCACGTCTTCGGCTTCCTGAGGCGACTTTTTCGCAATCAGGCAGAGAGCCAGCCCCTGTGAGGCGGAAGCCGAATCTTCACGTTCACGCGCCATGCGAAACCATTTTTCCGCAGCTCCGGTATCCTCGCGGCGGAGGCGGTACCAGCCGACAAGCAGTGCGTCGGAGGCAAGTGAACCATCCTCGGCCAGCTTTTCGACCCGCGACACATAAGCATCGGTGATCCGCATTTTCGGATCTTCGTTTGCCTCCGCGACAAACCGGCGGGAAAGATCATCGCGGATTCCGTCGAATTCGCCCGAGCCATCCTCGTTGCGATGCTCCGACGACAGCAGATCCTGCATGGCGGCATAATCGAGAACCGCCGACGCCTTCTGCACCGTGGCCAACCGTTCCTGCGGATCGGTGCAGTTTTTCAGGACGTAATTATAGGCGTCCTTGGCGCGAACATCTCGATCGGTTTCCGCAAAGGCTTCCGCGATTCGCCAGAGAATATCGACCTCGCTGCAGGTGAGCAGTGCCGGTGTTTGGGAGCCGATTTCGACCACCGTCTGGTATTGCTTGAGATCCGAAGCATTAACGAGACGGGCACGCGCCTCGGCAACTTCCAGACGCTCGATCAGGTCGGAAGGCGGCTGCCAGGAAGCTTCGGCAGCGCGGCGATCGGCGATCGCCTTGCGCAGCTCCGCAAACCGGCCATCCGCATAAAGACGCCAAAGATTTTCAAGCTGCGGATCACCGTTCTGCGGCACGGCCAGCGGATCGGTCGGTGGCGTCCAGTCCGGATAAAGCGCACGAAGGCGCGAAATTTCCGCCTGCAGGCGGGCCTGATCATTACGGGCCGCAAAATACCTGAGAGCACTTTCATCGACCTGCGGTGGCGTATTTTGTGGTGTCCCGGACACCGGCTGAGACGATTGCGCCTGCACGGGTGCGGATGTGGCCGGAGCGGCATCGGCCTGGCTAAGCTGCATCGGCGGCGCGCCGGTCGAGCTTGTGTGCTCAAATTGCAAATCGACACTCGGCTGGGCGACCGGCAAGCCATCAGGCCCGCGTACGCGCCCCATGACCATTAACTTTGGAGCAGCCTGCTCTGCCGCACCACCGGAGGGGAACACATGGTCCCGCACAGCATAGGGGTCGTTCAGACCGTAGACGGCTGCCGCCACCGCGATCACTGCCACTGCTGTTGCAAGAACCTTTCTCATAGGCATTCCGGGTGCTTCTCTGCGATGAAAGCCATGCTCAACAGCTGGAGCGTGGACGGATAATAAAGGACAGGCTCGAATCGACGAACATCGTCCGGCAGTTTCGTACCGTCTACCACACAGGCCACCATATGGTTAATCAAACGATAACCCGGATCGGTCAGCGTGTCCTTGACCTGTCCGGTGGCGACATCGAATGTTCCGGTGGCAGCGGGGGAGACGGTAGTCGCCTCGGCAAGCCATGTAAGAAGCATGCGATCGGCCACGCCGGCGCGGGCAAGATAGAGCGGAATGCGGACTGCATTGTAGCCATATTCCGCAGGAAACCCCTTGGCCGGTTTCGCTTGTGAAGCAAGGCTCACCCAATCCGCCGGCAAGCGACGCGGACCGAACCGCATGGCGCGCAACAGAAACTTGCCGTCATCGGCGAGTTTCTGCCAGCGATCGGAAGGCGCAAGCATGTTCATGATCGGCAGGGCTTCGTAAACCCAGTAGGACGGATTGATGATCGGACCATCTTCCCGATCATCTTTGCCAAATCCCTCCAGCCCCGGCAGAAGCAAGGTGCGGCCGCCGTTTTCCACGATGGCGCTTTTCAGCAATGTGCGCGCGATGCCTTTGGCTGCAGCTGTATAATCTGTGCGGCTCCATGCGGCACCACCAAGCGCGAGGCCGTAGGCAATCAGGAGGTCACCGTCCGACGCATTGTTGGTGTCGATCACATGCGGCTTTGCGTTCGGATCCCATTTCCACACGGCCAGACCATCGTCGCGCAACAGCAATTCGGTGCGGGTGAAGGACCAGATCTGTTCGAAATCAGCAGGGTTATTGGCAAGATAGGCAAGGATCAGGCCATAACCCTGACCCTCGCTATGGCTGATATTGTCATTGCCGTTATCGATGATGCGGCCGCTGCCATCGAGGAACTTCTGCTTGTAGCTTTCCCAATCCGCCGCAGCTACGCCCGCGGCCCGCGCCGTGTTCACCAGGCCTCCACCCAACAACATGGCGGTGGCCAGAAGAACGGCGGCACAGGCGAAAAGCGGGCGCGAAAACATCATTTCCGCCTCCCCATATTGGAAAGCAGGGCTGCGGTTGTGACGCCGATCAGAAATGTCATGGCAGCAAACAAGCCCGCAAAATACAGGACATTGGTCGACAGCCAGTTGGCGGCGATCAGGCGATAGTTCCAGATGGAATTATCGATAGGCGCAATGAAAGAAAAACCCTCGACCGCAACATTGTCCACCCTGCCCGTCCGCGACGAGTAGGTAGTGATGCGACCGGTGATCTGCGGCCAGAATTCCTGCGAGGACATGACGCGCGCGCCCTCGGCAAGATCGCTCGACGACGGTGACGTCATCACCGTCCAGGTGCCGTTACCCTCAGGGCTGACACCTTGAGCGAGCATGAAGGTTGCAGCGTTGGATGGCGCGAAAGGCTGGACGCTGCCCGGCAGCAGCCGGAAGGATTTCAACGAAATATCGAAATTGCGCTGCATCCATTCCTGGAAGGCTGAAATCTGGCCATTCCAGTTGGCGCCGCTGACGCGATCGCGCCATTGGTCGAAAACTTCGCCGGTATCGACGTTTTCGGTCGTGGCACCGACCGTCGGACGCCAGGATGACTGGCTTATCGTGGAAACATTTGCCTGGGACAAGACGGTGACCGGCATCTGCGTGATCGAACCGATGAAGATCGCGTCGCGATCTCCCACCGCATTGGCAGATGCGACGGGATCGATCGGAACCGGCCGACCGCCGGCGAGCGCGATCCGCGACAGAAGCGTTGCCGCGGCGGAAAGCGTGTCGCGGTCCACGCGGTCCATAAACAATGGTGTCGCATCGTCATCGCGGCTATAGGGGTAACCGGTCCCGCCAAGGCCGGAAAGATCGGGCCGCTGACCGATACGGGCGAAATCCGGCATATGGAATTCCGAGGTATCGAAAATGGCGAAACGCGGCGTTGTGGTGGCGGAAGCGCCGGGTGCGCAGGTCTCGTCCTCTTTTGTCCGAATGACGGTTTCCAGCTCGACCGTATTGGCGCCCGCCTTGAAATGCCGCATCGTCACACGGATCGGCAGATGCCGCAAAATACCGCCGCCCGCCGTGGTAATGGGGACGGTGGAAGCGATATTGCCGTTGACGTAGATATTGATCTGGCTGCCCGGCAGCACGGATTGCGAATAGGCAGCATCGAGCAGGATCGTCGCCTCGCCATAACCCTGCGCATAAAAATCAGCAGGAACGCCGATCTTGAAACCGGCACGAAGGCGGCGGCCGGAAAATTCCAGGGTCTCCATTCCAAGCTTCGAAAAACTCAGATTGGCGTTGGAAAACAGCATGGGCGCATCCGGCGCGGACCAACGCTGGGTCGCGAGCACGCTGCGCAGAACGCTGAGCGGACGATCGACCGGCGAGACCACGGAATCGATCGCCGTAGTGATCGCCTGCCAACTTGGACCGCTGACGACAAAAACCGGCTGGCCGGTACGGCGGTCATCAACGAAGGTGGCAACTGGCGCGCTGACAGCGGATGGCGGCAAATCGGGAAAGATCGGCTGCAGTTCCGCGGCCGTACCAACCAAGACCGTAAGCTTACCTGAGGCGGAAGCGGCAATGCGGTCGGTCTGGAAATCGAATTTCTGGCTGGGCATGCCGCTGAGAATGGACAGGCCCTGTGTCAGCCGCAGGATCGGCTTCAAGGTGCCTGGCTGATCGAGCGACGGAACCACCATGTTGAAGGTCGTGGCGCCCGTTTCATCCACGCCGATGGCGCGTATGGCATCCGTACTGGACAGGCGTGTGGCCAGCGGACTGTTAAAATTCAGATAGGTGTTGGCCGGATCGATATTCGACCAGAGTTCGTATGTGGAAGCAATCGAGCAATCGGTGCGGTGCCGCTGATCGGCGCGCAACGTGACGACATTGACGCCCTGCTGCAAAAGCCCGGGCGGCACTGCAAACGATACCAGCGACGGATTTTCCGATGCCGTGACGGGTTGCTGCCCGATCACGCGGTTATTGACGAGAATGGAGAGCTGCGACGATTCCGGCGCGACCACAACGGCATTCTGGTAACCGAGATTGAAACGCGCGGGGCTGCCGGCCTGTTCGGGCGTGACATAGACCGACCAGGAATGTTTGTCATGCTCACCTTCCAGCGTCATCGAGGAGGCGGGGATGATGTAACGCTTGAACCCCTGCCCATCCGACTGGCTGGAAGAAGCAACGCGGCTTGGCGGCACCTGCCTTCCGGGCTGGCCGGGCTCTGTCGGGGCCGGTTGCGCATTCGTGGGTGCCGCTTGAGCCGGCATTTGTGGCGCGGGCGCCGGGGCCTGCTGGGGCATGGCCGGCACATTTGGTGCTGGCTGCACAGGGATCGGGCTGTTCTGCTGCGGTTGAGGGCGGACCGCCGGTGCTGCGTTGGAGGGCGTCGAATACGGAGACGCCCTACTCCCGGCAGGACGCTCGCCTGACATGTCGAAACCCGGCGACTGCGCAAAAGCGCAGGTGGCTGTGAGCATGGCCAGCGTGGCGGCGAAGCAGGTCTTGCGCATCAGTTCTTTGCCTCCACCGCATCCGGCGTGGCCGTTTCTTCCTGCGCCGGGCGGGCGCTGCGGAAGAAATAAACGAGGCCGCGGCTGGTCTGATAAAGCGCCAGCCCGATGAACCAGATCGTGCCACGGATGATGCCGGGATTGTATCGCCGTGATTCCTGGAACTGCGACCATTGCGAGGAATTTGCAAAGATGAGATCTGCAATCATGCGATGATCCTGCGCCGATTTCGGCACATACTGGCACCCGACCGTGGTGATATCACCCGCCGCCGCCGCATTGCGCAGAACAACGGACAAGGTGACCATGTCGCCACCGCTATGCGGCTGAAAACGGATTTCGCCCATGGCGCCCTTGACCATGCCGGCGGCACGGCGGTTGAAGACATTGACCCGTGCGCCATGAACGGAAACATCTTCGATAGACGCCGCATACCACTCGTCGTTGACCCGGAATTCGCAGCGGCGATTGATACGCACACGCCTCGAAGCCGCAGGTTCGCCCCGCTCGGAAACCACGCCAAGCGCGCAGCCGGCCATCAGCAGGTTGATGATGTTCCAGCCGCCCACCACCAGCGTTACATCGGCCTTATAGGGCTCGGCATAAATCTTGTAGATGGTGATCAGCAAGGCGATGACCTGAACGGCGAAGATGACGAAGAACGGCCGGCTGATTTCAGACAGCCTGCTGGTGGCGATGGACTCGTCCTTGGCGGTAACCTTGAAGGTCGGCTTTTTCGGATTGAGCATGACCGAAACGACAGCGGGCAGGAGATGCACGGTCTGCACATATTCGTAGAGTTCGGAAATCCACGGCCAGCGGAACGAGCCATAGAGGTAGTTCTGCATCATCAGGTTCACGAACATGTAGGCCAGCGTATAGGCCAGAAATTCGCCGCCTGACGCGGTGAAGATTTCCAGATCGAAAAAGAGATAGAAAAGCGGAGCGAACAGGAAAACCGTGCGCGGGAACGGAAACATCCAGAACAATGTCGACGACATGTAGCAAAAGCGCTGGGCCAGCGTCAGGCCGCGCTTCAGCGGCGGAAAACGGAAGCGCAGAATTTGCATCATGCCCTGCGCCCAGCGGCTGCGCTGGCCGATGAAGCTGGCAAATGTTGCCGGCTGCAGGCCGGCGATCAGCGGTTTGTCCACATAAATGCTGTGCCAGCCGGTGCTGTGCAGTTCCAGCGCCGTCTCGCAGTCTTCCGTGATACTGATCCCGCTGAAACCATTGGTGGTTTCCAGCGCCTTGCGGCTGAGAACGGCGGCGGAACCGCAAAAGAAGGCGGCATTCCATTTGTCGAGGCCACGCTGGATGATGCCGTAAAACATCTCGTTTTCGCTAGGCATCTTGTCGAAGGTGCGAAGGTTGCGCTCCAGCGGATCCGGATTGATGAAGAAATGCGGCGTCTGCACGAGGAAGAGTTTTTCCTGTTCCTCGAAATAGCCCACAGTCTCCTTTAGAAAATCGCGCGCCGGCGCGTGATCAGCATCGAAAACGGCGATCAGCTCGCCGCTGGAATGCTGCATTCCGTTATTGAGATTGCCGGCCTTGGCATGTTCGTTGCGGTCGCGTGTCAGGTAATGGACGCCCAGATCCTGGCAGAGCTGCTTGAGCTCCTTGTGGCGCGCCATGGCCTCCTGCGCTTCCAGCAGTTTTGGCGAATTGCGCTTCTGCAGAGTACCGCCGTCATCCAGCAACCAGATATGCAGTTTATCGGCCGGATAATCCATGCTGCTGGCCGCTGCCAGCGTGTTGGCCAGCAGGGTGGCATCCTCGTTGTAAGAGGGCACGAAAACATCGACATGCGGAAAGTTTTCAAGCTTTGCCGCACGCGATGGACGCGGTGGCAAAGGCGTCGCGACGACGAACAGGCTCAAGCCCAGCATCATCACGTTATACATTTCGGCAAGGTACAGCAGGAAGCCCGGAATGAAGTTTTCAAGCTGGTTGATCGGCGGCAACGTGCTGGTCGTGCGCCAATAGACATAACGCAGCACGATGGCAGTGCCGAAAGCCAGTGCGATCAGGCGCCACGCACCCTCGCCCTTCAGGATCTTGATGATCGCCATGACGGCGAGTGCGCAGATGCTGGCGATGAGCTGCGTCTGCAGATTGACCGGCAGCGTTATGAGGGCAATGACGGCAGTAACGACAATGATCCAGACGATGACACTGCGGATCTTGTGAATGGGCATTTCAGAACTCCCCGCGCCGTTCTTGCGCAACTTCAATCCGATCCGTCGTCGTCATCAGCAGCTGTTGCTGCCACCGACGCAATCCGGGGTCGGCACCCGCATGGAATTTTGATTCTGGGCAGATGGGCGCCCGTTTGCCGGAGCACTGCCGGATATCGACGACCCGGTTGGCGGCAGCGGCACCATGGGTCCGGTCGGGATTATCGATGCGGCCGGCGCAACGCTACGGGCGGGCTGTCGGGCCGGTGCAACCCGCGCACGGGCAGGTGCAGACGCTGAGACGCGACGCACAGTCGGTGCCGGTTCGTAGCCGAGCGGCGCGGCATAATGATCGACCGCTGCGGCTGCAGGATAGACCGGATGCCCGGGCCGGCCAAGGTTCGGGTTTGCACCGTCGGGTCGGCCATAGGGGTTCCACTGCCAGCCGGTGAAGGAACCGTTGATCGTGTAACCATACATCGTGGCCAGCAGCGACTGTTCCGACTGCTGTGCATCGCACAGCCGCAATCGCATCTGAACGACGCCGAGATTGTGGAGCGTGTTGCGGGCGTCGGTGCTTGAGCGGATTTGCTGCCATCCGTAAACGCAGGTATCGCCGCTGCGACTTCTGCCGACGGCATAACTGAAGGCGCCGTAATTATTCTGGAGGTAACTTGCAGTACGCGCCATGGCGATGCCCGGCACGGCGGTGCGCATTTCACGAATGACTGCGCTATCCGTCAGGCGAGCCGAAGACAGCGTCTTGTCTGTATTCGTGCCTTCCATGCCGGGGCCGACGAACTTAACCTTGATCGAATTCTGGCCGGGAACGGAAGACTGCGTGCGCAGCGCGATATCCTGTTCGATACCGTTTCGATACCGCCTCTCGACGACGGCGACGATGGCCGGCCCGCCGGGCGGTGGAAAGACCAAAGCTTCAGTGGCGGAAACCACGCGGGTGGGCTGAAAACGGTCGACCCCGGCAGTGGAACTGCAGCCCGCGAGGGCCGCCATCAACAGAACTGTCGTCGCAATCGATTTCATAAGGCAGCCGCGGTTTAAAGGTCTGGTTCACGCTGCGCGCATCAAAGCTGATTCGCACGTGCTGCGCGGGCAATATTAGCGTTTTAGTAACCAATTTGTTAATCGCAGGTTAACGCTATTCCCAGAAAAAGTCGGCTGTTTGACAAACAGACGACACTGGGCGCCGCTTATTGCACCAGACGCATCGTATCGCCTGCCACTCCATAGGAGGAAAGGCGGCCGAGAAAGCTCATTCCGATAAGACTGGCGGGCAAGGCGTTGTTGCGAAGGACAAGGGCATCGACATCCTTGAGCGACACGCCTCCCACCGCCAGGCTGGCGAGGTTGACACGCGCCGCTTTCACATCGCCGGCAGCGGTCGCAACGGTATAATCATAAACAAGATCCTCCACCCGGATGCCGACCTCAACGGCCACGGCCTCGTTCAATCCGACAAACGTGGCGCCCGTATCGACGACACCGACAAGCGGCTGGCCATTGAAGAAGAAATGGCCGCTGAAATGGCCATCCCGACCGACCTTCAGCATGGCGCTATTCGGGGCGCGGGGCAAAACCTGTTGGGAAACGGGCTGCGAGGCGGTGCTCTCGGAATCCTTGCCGGAGGCAAGCATGGCCGGTGCCTGGGTGGCAATGAATACCGCAAGGCTTGCCGACACGACCAATCGTGTGAGCATGACAAGGAATCCTTCCTTTTGATCCCGCATCATGCGGGCCTTTGATTCGGCCATAGCCTGCAAAGATTAATAAAACGTCGACGATCCTGGGAAGCGGACGGCAGCAAGTGAGGTTTTCTATGGCATCCAGAGAGCGGGCCTCTTAAGGAGAACCGGTGAGCATGAATGGGGTATCGATGTCGAAGACGCGCAAGCGCCAGTCCATGGCCGGACAGCGGCTGAAAAGGGACTTTCCGGACATCCACGCGGATCTCGTTGCCGGTCGCATCCCATCATTGAAGAAGGCGCTGGTAAAAGCCGGGCTCGCCACCAGACCGACGCCCGCCGAAAAACTTCTGAAGGCATGGGGCAAGGCGAATGCACAGGAGCGCGAACAGTTTCTGATGCAGATCGGTTCCGGCCGGAAAGCAGGCCCCGCCCTGCCTGCCACAATGCAGCCATCGGCACTGATCGCCAATGGCCGTTATCTTCTGCCGCAAACCATCAACCGGATCGAAGCCATTATGGCGACGCGAAAACTGTCGCCGACCGACGTCATGAAAGAAGCCGGCTTCCCATCGGAAGGCCGATCTTTCATCCGCGCGCTTGCCAGAAACGCCAGCCTGCGGCTGGTCGTCATCGCGGCTCTCGAGACCTGGCTGCGGGATCAGAAAGCCTGAGACTGAGCCCGGCTCAGGCTTCGCTGATGTCCTTCAGAAGCACGGACTGATCCGTCAGGTAACGGGCAAAGATCGGCAGGCTTGCGCCACCGATGGCGCGCGCCTGCGAACCCACCTTGCCTTCGATGATATCGGGAATGACCACACCGCGAAGGTCGAGACGCTCGACGGCTTCCAGTGTTGCGGTGACGATACGCTTTCGAACCCACGCCGGAAAACCGCCATCGATGACGGCGGCACCGAAGTCGATGATGGAGGCTGCCGCGACGATCGCCTGCGCCAGGGCCGCAGCCGTTGCCTGTATCCACAATTCCAGCGGTTCGCCGAAATCGACCCATTCGTCGGCCGAATACCAGAGTGGTTGGGGATCGATATCACGCTCCCGCAGCATGTTTTCCAGAACGAAGATCGAGGCGATATCGAGAAGCTGGCGGTTTTCACCGTTTTTACCGCGTACCGGCAGCGGCCCCACGGCGCCGGCCGTGCCGGTGCGGCCGGAAAAGATACTGGAATTCAAAACGATACCGCCACCGATGAAGGAGCCGATGAACAGGTAGATAAAATCCGGATAGGTCGGTCCGACGCCAAAAACCAGTTCGGCCCCGCAGGCGCTGGTCGCATCATTTTGCAGATAGACCGGGTGAGCCACCCGCGACGCGACTTCGGCCTGGAGGTCGACACCATGCCAGACCTCCATGGCGCCGGAGGGTGCACCGATCTCGTCTGCCCAGTTCCAAAGCTCGAAAGGCGCAGCAATGCCGATACCGGCGATACGCGCCTGCTCCTCCGCACTCATCTGCTTTTCGATATCGTCGAGACCATTCGTGATGATCCTTAGAATTTCCTGGGGCAGCGGATAGGCGTAGGTTTCGTGATAACGTTTACGCACGTTGCCGACAAAATCCATCAGCACCAGATCGGCGCTTCGGCGGCCGATCTTCACCCCGAAGGACAGGACGGCATCGGGATTGAGCCGCATTGGCACCGACGGCTGGCCGACGCGACCACGCAATGGTTCGCCGCGCAAAAGTAGGCCGTCTTTTTCCAGCGCCCGCATGATGACCGAGGCCGTCTGCGCCGACAGGCCGCTCAACCGGGTGATATCCGCCTTCGAAAGCGCGCCATGCAGCCGCACCAGCGACAGGACAAGCCGCTCGTTATAGGCGCGTACCCGCGTCTGATTGGAACCACCCGAAAAACCGGCGGATGAAACAGGCCCGGCAAGCGGGCCTTCGGTGATCGACATCCAGCACCTCCCTTGCCTTCGCTCTCTCACGCCGCACGCAACATGACAAGATGAGATAAATAATTCAATCGGAATTAATTATTGACAGCGGATTTTCTTTTGCGATTATGCAAATCGCAAGGATGCAGGAATGTCTGGAGGAGACACCTGGGCTCAATCCGACCTGCATTGATACCGAACCCCGTCCGCAGCCCGCGGACTTCGTCTCTGGGAGGAGATCATGAAAAAATCCGCATTGTCGTTGTCCTTTGCTGCGCTGGCACTCGGTGTCGTGTTTGCCGCCCCGGTACAGGCGGCAGACGTTTCCGCCTGCCTGATCACAAAGACCGACACCAACCCCTTCTTTGTGAAAATGAAGGAGGGTGCGACCGCCAAGGCCAAGGAACTTGGTGTGACGTTGAAATCCTATGCCGGCAAGATCGATGGTGACAGTGAAAGCCAGGTGGCCGCCATCGAGACCTGCATCGCCGACGGCGCCAAGGGCATCCTGATCACCGCGTCAGACACCAAGGGCATCGTGCCGAACCTGAAAAAGGCACGCGATGCCGGCCTTCTGGTCATCGCTCTCGATACGCCGCTTGAGCCGATCGATGCCGCCGACATGACCTTTGCCACCGACAACCTTCTCGCCGGCAAGCTGATCGGCCAGTGGGCCAAGGATACGCTCGGCGACAAGGCAAAGGATGCCAAGGTGGCGTTTCTCGATCTTACGCCGTCGCAGCCTTCCGTCGATATTCTTCGCGACCAGGGTTTCATGATCGGCTTCGGCATCGATCCGAAAGATCCGAACAAGATCGGTGACGAGGATGACGCCCGTATCGTTGGCCACGACATCACCAACGGCAATGAAGAAGGCGGCCGCACGGCGATGGAAAACCTTCTCCAGAAGGACCCGACGATCAACGTCGTCCACACCATCAACGAACCGGCCGCTGCCGGCGCATATGAAGCGCTGAAATCGGTCGGCCGCGAAAAGGACGTGCTGATCGTTTCGGTCGACGGCGGTTGCCCGGGCGTCAAGAACGTTGCCGATGGCGCTATCGGTGCCACCTCACAGCAATACCCGCTGCAGATGGCGGCCCTTGGCATCGAGGCGATCAAGAAGTTTGCCGATAGCGGCGAAAAGCCGAAGCCTACCGAGGGCAAGAACTTCTTCGATACCGGCGTGACGCTTGTCACCGACAAGCCCGTTCCGTCGATCAAGTCGATCGACACCAAGGAAGGTCTTGGAAAGTGCTGGGGCTAAGCCTCTAGCCAGTCTTTGCGGGCCGGTGGCGAAGTGTCATCGGCCCGCCACGGCAACCCGGCCTGAACGGGGAACACGACAAAGCGGGAGGATTTCATGAGCGAGCCAGTGGCAAGCGCACCGCATCACGACTACGAAAAAGTGTTGAAGGACAGTTCGAAGGATGTGGCGTCCTTCGAACAGGACAGACCGTCCGCCCTTCATAAATTCCGGCATTTTCTGCATTCAAATCCATCCGCCGTTTCGCTGATCGTGCTGGTGGTGTCACTTTTCGTGTTCGGTCTGACGCTTGGCGGAAAGTTCTTTTCCGCCTTCTCGCTGACGCTGATCCTGCAGCAGGTGGCGATCACCGGCATCGTCGGTGCCGCGCAGTCACTGGTCATCATGACCGCCGGCATCGATCTGTCGGTCGGTGCGATCATGGTTCTTTCATCGGTGGTGATGGGCCAGTTCACCTTCCGTTATGGCATGCCTCCCGAGCTTGCCGTCCTTTGTGGCTTTGTCACCGGTGCGCTTTGCGGCTTCATCAACGGCGTGCTGATCGCCAAGGTGAAACTGCCGCCCTTCATCGTCACCCTCGGCATGTGGCAGATCGTTCTTGCCAGCAATTTTCTCTATTCCGCCAACGAAACCATTCGTGCGCAGGAAATCGAGACAAATGCGCCGATCCTGCAATTCTTCGGAGAGACCTTCAAACTTGGGGGTGCGGTGTTCACCTATGGCGTTATCGCCATGATCCTTCTGGTGGCGCTGCTCTGGTATGTGCTCAACCACACGGCCTGGGGCCGCCATCTTTATGCGGTCGGCGACGATCCCGAAGCGGCGGACCTTTCCGGCGTCAACGTGCAGCGTATGCTGATTTCCGTCTACGTCATCTCCGGCGTCATCTGTGCGCTTGCCGGCTGGGCGCTGATCGGCCGCATCGGCTCGGTTTCGCCAACGGCCGGTCAGTTCGCCAATATCGAATCGATCACCGCCGTGGTGATCGGCGGCATATCGCTGTTCGGCGGCCGCGGCTCCATTCTCGGCATGATGTTCGGCGCACTCATTGTCGGCGTCTTTTCGCTCGGCCTGCGTCTGCTCGGAACCGACGTGCAATGGACCTACCTCCTGATCGGCGTTCTCATCATCGTCGCTGTTGCAGCCGACCAATGGATCAGAAAGGCTTCACGCTGATGCCCCACGATAACATTCACACACGGAAACCTATTCTCACCGGTCGTAATCTCGTCAAACGTTACGGCCGTGTCACCGCCATCGACAATGCCGATTTTGACCTCTATCCCGGCGAAATCCTCGCCGTGATCGGCGACAACGGCGCGGGAAAGTCCTCGCTGATCAAGGCCATATCGGGCGCCATTCGGCCCGACGAAGGCGAGATCCGCATGGATGGCGAAGTGGTCCACTTCAACTCTCCCATCGAAGCCCGCAAGGCCGGCATCGAAACCGTGTACCAGAACCTCGCGCTGTCACCGGCGCTCTCCATCGCCGACAACATGTTTCTAGGCCGCGAGATCCGCAAACCCGGCTTCATGGGCAAGGTTTTGCGCAAGCTCGACCACGGCGCCATGGAAAAGATGGCACGCGACAAGCTTTCCGAACTTGGGCTGATGACCATCCAGAACATCAACCAGGCGGTCGAAACGCTCTCGGGCGGCCAGCGCCAGGGTGTCGCGGTGGCACGTGCGGCGGCTTTCGGTTCGAAGGTCATCATCCTCGATGAACCGACGGCGGCACTCGGCGTCAAGGAAAGCCGGCGCGTGCTCGAGCTGATCCTCGACGTACGTTCGCGCGGTATTCCGATCGTGCTGATTTCCCACAACATGCCGCATGTCTTCGAAATCGCCGACCGCATCCACATCCACCGCCTCGGCAAACGTCTGACCGTCATCAATCCCAAGGATTACACGATGTCGGATGCCGTCGCCTTCATGACCGGTGCCAAGGCTCCGGAACCGATCGCCGCATGACGTCGATGGATGAAAATCTCGCCCGCACACTGATCGACCGTGCGGGCGACATGAAACGCTTTGTCATCGCGATTGCCGGCCCGCCCGGCGCCGGCAAATCAACCATGGCGGACGAGCTCGCCACCGCTTTGCAAAAGCATGGCGAAAGCGCCGAAGTATTGCCGATGGACGGTTTTCATATGGATGACGCCGTCCTGCGGGAAAAAGGCCTGCTACCGCGCAAAGGCTCCCCTGAAACCTTCGATGTACGTGGTTTTCTCGATATTGTCCGGGCAGTGAAGGCAGGCGATCAGGAAGTGCTCGTTCCCGTTTTCGACCGCTCGCGGGAAATTGCCATTGCAGCCGCCCGCATCGTCGAGCAATCGACACGTTTCGTGCTGGTGGAAGGCAATTACCTTCTGCTCGACCGTGCGCCATGGTCGGCCCTTGAAGGGCAATTCGATTATTCCATCCTGATCTCTCCGCCAGTTGCAGTGCTGGAGGCGAGACTGATGCAGCGATGGCTCGACTTCGGGTTTACCGAAGAGGTCGCACGCGCAAAAACCGAGGGCAACGACCTGAAAAACGGCGCCCTCGTGCGCGAACACAGCCGGCCGGCGGATTGCACACTGACAACCTGATCCGAGACCGGAAAACAATAAAAGGAGCGGGCGGCAATTATGACGTCGGCGGGATGATCTTCGCGTTCACGAACACATCGTAACGTGTGCTTTTGCCGATAATCTGGTGGGAAGCCTTGCGCACGCCCGGCATGGGGTCAGCCCGCAGCGGCCACTTCAGCACGACACGGTTTTGAGCGGTTTCCAGCGCAACGCTCAAAAGCTTGGCGGAATCGGGATCCGTGCCGACGATATCGCGGATCAGCCGCATTTCCTTCTTTACCAGGGCGGTCTTGTCGCGAGGCGGGTGCATGGGATCGATCAGGACGACCTGAGGGTTCAACTGCGGCAGCAGAATACAGGAATCGCCATGGATCAACGTCATGCGGTCAACCGTTTCGGCATGGCGGCCTCCTTCCGCACGTGCTCGCTCAAGCCCCTCGGCCAAAAGCGCATACATGGTTGGTGAGCGCTCGATCAGCGTTACGCGGGCACCGAGTGCAGCCAGAAAAAACGCATCCCGGCCAAGGCCCGCCGTGGCGTCAACGATATCCGGCGTGACGCCGTTCGAGAACCCTGCGGCTTTTGCAAGTGGCTGGCCGCGGCCCTCGCCTGAACGAAACCTGTGACCGACGGCTCCGCCGACGAAGTCGACGACCAGAGATGACGTTTCCAGTTTTTGCGCCATTGTCGGACCTCAGAAAGGAATGGGAGCGGAGAAGCTTACATCCGAGCCGTCGGGATGACGAAAGCTGATGTGTTCGGCATGGAGCAACAACCGATCCGCCGCCGACAGCGCCTCGCCATCGGCATAAAATTCATCACCAAGGATGACATGCCCGAGCGCCTTCATATGCACACGCAACTGATGTGTGCGCCCCGTCAGCGGAAACAGGCGCAATCGCGTTGCGTTTTCGCCACGGCTGATGACCTGCCAGCCCGTCTGCGCCGGTTTGCCATTTTGGAGATCGACGCGATGCCGCGGTTTGTTATCGGGATCGATCGCCAAAGGCAGGTCGATCATGCCTTCGTCATCCGCAACACGCCCCCATACTTCGGCGACATAGGATTTTTTTGTGGTGCGGGCCTCGAACTGGGCAGCGACGAAGGCATGAGCCTTGCGGTTGCGCGACATCAAAACCACGCCGGAAGTATCCTTGTCCAGCCGATGAATGATCAGGGCTTTCGGGTATTCCTTCTGTACGCGCGTCAGCAGGCTATCCGAAAGCGCAGGGTGCCGGCCGGGCACGGACAGGAGGCCGCTCGGTTTGTCGAAAACAAGAAAATCCGCGTCACGATGAATGAGCGAAACATAAGGATCCATAGGCGGATGATAGATCGGAGCGACATCTGAAAGCGCGTTCATCGCACCCCTCTAGCACAATTCGAACGTCGCGGGAGGCCTTTTGCGCAGGCTCTCAACCCAAGGACAACCTAATGTTCTCGGCCGCCGCCTTTAGCAGCGGCAACACGTCGGCGACCATTTGCGTCAGTGAAATATGGGCCGCTGGCGCCCCGACATTCATTGCCGCGATGGTTTCACCACGCTGGTTTTTCAGCGGTACTGCAATGGAACGCAGCCCCAGCTCGAGTTCCTGGTCGATGATGGCGTAACCGCGCTCCCGTACTCCCCCCAACTCCGCAACAATTACCTCGATATCGGTCAGTGTTCGATCCGTGTTGGCATGCCGTTCCGTTCTTGCCAGCAGATCGCGGGCTTGAGCGTCACTCAAAGCCGCAAGCAGCACCCGCCCCATCGAAGAGCAATAAGCCGGCAAACGACTGCCGGGATTAAGATTGATCGACATGACGCGCCGCTGTGATGCACGCGCGATGTAGAGCACCTGGGTATCGTCGAGCACGGAGGCCGATGAGCTCTGCCCGATCTTTTCCGCTAGTAGGTCGAGATGCGGTTGCAGCAATGCCGGCAGCGGCGTTGCCGACAGGTAGGAATGACCGAGCCGCAGGATGCGTGGCGTCAGTGTGAAAAACTTGCCGTCGTAATCCGCATATTGCAACGCCACCAACGTCAAAAGCGAGCGACGTACCGTCGCGCGATCAAGTCCGGTTTTCCTGGCGACATCCGCTATCGACAATCGTCTGTCGCTTTCACCGAATGCTTCGATAACCGCCAAGCCCTTGGCAAAACCACTGACGAAATCGGTCTCTTTTACAGGCATTCATCCAACTCGAATTTGTGCGATATACGAACAAATATCAATTAACGCACAAAATGCGTTGCTGCAAGCTGTGGTGGGTTTTATTGAACGGGAGGAGGCGCAGACATTTTCATCGACGCGCAAAACCCGGGGAGGTTTGATGGACAAGAGATCCGTGAGTGCCGCCGAAGCGGTGTCTGCTATCGACGAGGGTGCGGTGGTGATGATCGGTGGCTTCGGCGGGTCCGGCGCACCAATCGAACTCATTCACGCCTTGATAGACAAACGGCCAAGAAATCTTACCGTGATCAACAACAATGCGGGCAATGGCAGGATCGGCATCGCTGCCATGATCGATGCCGGCATGGTCGCCAAAATGATCTGTTCGTTTCCCAAATCGTCCGATCCGCGAGCTTTCACGGAGCGATATCTTGCAGGCGAGATAGAGCTTGAACTGGTACCTCAGGGCACGCTTGCCGAGCGCATCCGCGCGGGCGGTGCCGGAATTCCGGCTTTTTATACGCCAACCGCCTACGGAACCGAGTTGGCCGAAGGCAAGCCGGTCGCGGAATTCGACGGCCGCCATTATGTTCAGGAACGCTGGCTGAAAGCCGATTTCGCAATCATCAAGGCCGAGATCGGCGACACCCACGGCAACCTCACCTACAGCAAGGCCGCGCGCAACTTCAATCCGCTGATGTGCATGGCGGCCACCAAGACGATCGTGCAGGTTTCCAAAGTGGTGGAAGCCGGCGGTATTGACCCCGAACATGTCGTCACGCCCGGCATCTTCGTCGATCACGTCGTTGAAATACCGAGCCCGCAACAGGAAGAGGAGATGATCCGCGCCGGACTACAATATGAGGGAGGGGTCTACGCATGAGCGCCGATATGTCGAATACAGCCCTGGCCGAAGACACCAGGCTTTCAAGCGCCCAGATGGCCTGGCGCGCCGCGCAGGATATCAAGGATGGCGCCTATGTGAACCTCGGCATCGGTTTTCCCGAAATGGTGGCACGTTACCAGCCACCGGGCCGACAGGCGATTTTTCATACCGAAAACGGCATTCTGAATTTTGGCGAAGCACCGAAACCCGGCCAAGAAGATTGGGACCTGATCAATGCCGGCAAGAAGGCCGTAACGCTGAAGCCGGGCGCCGCCTTTTTCCACCACGCCGACAGCTTTGCCATGGTACGCGGCGGTCATCTCGATGTGGCGATCCTCGGGGCTTTGCAGGTATCGGAAAATGGTGATCTGGCCAATTGGCGGGTCGGCTCCAAGGGCGTTCCGGCGGTCGGCGGCGCAATGGATTTGGTACACGGCGCCAAGCAGGTTTTCGTCATTACCGACCACGCCACCAAGAACGGCGAGCCGAAACTCGTCGAGACCTGCACATTCCCCTTGACCGGCGTCGCCTGCATCACGCGGATCTACACCAGCCATGCCGTCATCGATATCGCGAATGGCCGTTTCGTTCTGCGCGAAAAACTGCCCGGGATGAGCGTCGAGGAATTGCAGGCCATGACCGGCGCAAAGCTTCACATCGAAGGTTCGGTCACCGATCTGATTGTGCCTGCACTGTGAAATCGTAATGTAGCGCTTCGTGAGCAGCATCGCGCGGATTTCGCGTGCCGAGGAGGATTTATGACTGACGCATTCATCTGTGACTACATCCGCACACCGATCGGCCGCTTCGGTGGTTCGCTCGCCTCTGTTCGAACCGATGATCTCGGCGCGATACCGCTCAAGGCCTTGATGGAACGCAATTCCTCGGTCGACTGGGAAGCAGTAGGCGATGTCATCTACGGCTGCGCCAACCAGGCAGGCGAAGACAACCGCAATGTCGCCCGCATGTCGCTATTGCTGGCCGGCCTGCCCGTTTCCGTGACGGGCACGACGATGAACCGCCTTTGCGGCTCCGGCATGGATGCCGTCATCACCGCGGCCCGCGCCATCAAGGCCGGCGAGGCCGAACTGATGGTCGCCGGCGGGGTGGAAAGCATGAGCCGTGCACCTTTCGTCATGCCGAAGGCGGACACCGCCTTTTCGCGCAACGCCGAAATCCACGACACCACGATTGGCTGGCGCTTCGTCAATCCGTTGATGAAAAAACAGTATGGCATCGATTCCATGCCGGAAACCGGCGAAAACGTTGCGGAAGACTATCGCGTTTCCCGCGGAGACCAGGATGCCTTCGCCGTTCGCTCGCAGAACAAGGCAGCAGAAGCGCAACAGAGCGGCAGGCTGGCGAAGGAAATCACCGAGGTCACCATTCCCCAACGCAAGGACGAGCCGGTTGTCGTATCGAAGGACGAACACCCCCGCGCCACGACCATCGAGGCGCTGGCGAAACTCGGCACGCCTTTCAGGCGGGAAGGTGGTACGGTGACGGCCGGAAATGCCTCCGGCGTCAATGATGGCGCTGCGGCACTGATCATCGCTTCTGAGGCGGCAGCAAGAAAACATGGCCTTACCCCTATCGCCCGCGTGATGGCTGGCGCAACGGCTGGTGTTGCGCCGCGGGTAATGGGCATCGGTCCGGCGCCCGCTTCGCAAAAGCTGATGGCCATGCTCGGCATGAGCCAGGATCAGTTCGACGTGATCGAACTTAATGAAGCCTTTGCATCGCAGGGGCTTGCGACATTGCGCGAACTGGGAATTGCCGACGACGACGCCCGCGTCAATATCAATGGCGGTGCGATTGCGCTCGGTCATCCCCTCGGCATGTCGGGTGCCCGCATAACCGGCACGGCCGCGCTCGAACTCTCGCTCGGTCAGGGCCGCTTCGCACTGGCCACGATGTGTATCGGCGTGGGCCAAGGCATTGCGGTCGCATTGGAGCGGGTTTGATTGGTCAACAACGACCGCGGATGATATTCAGTTTGGAAAGAAACTGCAGGTCGAGGACGGTACTTCATGCTGACGATAGGTGATCTGTCCCGAACGACCGGCGTCAAGGTGCCGACCATCCGTTATTACGAACAGATGGGACTTTTATCCCATAGCGAACGTTCTGAGGGCAACCAGCGACGATATTCGAAAGGGGAGCGCGAGCGCCTTTCCTTCATCAAGCACGCCAGGGAGTTAGGCCTGACGATCGAGGCGATCAGGGAACTGATCGACCTCAGCCAGCATCCGGAAAAACCCTGTGCCGAAGCGGATCGTATTGCTGCCGAGCAGCTGGCAACGATTCGTGAAAAAATCGAGAGATTGAAGAAGCTGGAAGCGGAACTGGAGCGGATTACCACCCATTGCCACAGCAATCATGTCCGCGATTGTTATGTGATCCAGGCTCTCGCCAATCACGATCTTTGTTCAGCGGATCACGACTGAACCACTCCCTGCAAAAGTATACAGGCCGGGCACCAACGCACCGGCCTGTCAAGATCTATCCCCTGCTATCTGATCACTTGATCGGCCGCAGCAGACGCAGCGCATTCATGGTGACCAGAACGGTTGCGCCCGTATCGGCCAAAATGGCGGGCCATAGGCCGGTCACGCCGATGACGGTTGTCACAAGGAAGACGGCCTTCAATCCAAGCGCAATCGTGATGTTCTGAAAGATGTTCGTCATCGTCCGTTTCGACAGATCGATCATCAGCGCGACATCGCCGACACGGCCGTGCAATACGGCAGCATCCGCCGTTTCAAGCGCCACGTCCGTGCCGCCTCCCATGGCGATGCCGACATCGGCGGCGGCGAGCGCCGGAGCATCGTTGATACCGTCGCCTATCTTGCCAACGACAAAACCTTCTTTCTGGAGTTCGCCGACGATGCGCTGCTTGTCCTGCGGCATCAATTCGGCGCGAACCTCGATACCGAGCTGTTCACCGACGGCCGTTGCGGTGCGCTTGTTGTCGCCCGTCAGCATTATTGTCCGGATGCCGCCATCGGTCAGGGCTTTAAGCCCCGCCACCGCATCTGCGCGTGGTTCATCGCGCATGGCGATGGCGCCGGCCAGAACATCGCCGATGACGAGAACCGAGACGGTCTTGCCATCATCATTCAGCGATGCGATCGCGCGCTCATGCGCGGCCGGCAGGTTTACACGCTCGGTGACGGCCTTCGGCGAACCGAAGAACACTTCGGCTCCGTCGATGATGGCGATTACGCCTTTGCCGCCCAAGGCTTTTGCATCTGTCGACGGCAACAGATCGACACCGTCTTCCGCTGCCTTTTCAAGGATGGCCAGCGCCAGCGGATGGCTCGATCCGGCTTCCAGAGAGGCGGCATAACGCAGAACTTCCACACCACTGCGGCCGAACGGCACGATATCGGTCACCACAGGCTTTCCTGCCGTCAGCGTGCCGGTCTTGTCGAAAGCGACTGCGGTGAGCTTGCCAAGACCTTCGAGAACGGCGCCGCCTTTCATCAGAAGACCCCGGCGGGCACCGGCCGACAGTGCTGCGGCAATCGCTGCCGGTGTCGAAATGACCAAGGCACAAGGGCAGCCGATCAGCAGAATGGCGAGCCCCTTGTAGACCCATTCGCTCCAGTCGCCTCCGCCGACCAGCGGCGGAATGACTGCCACGAGGGCAGCAACCAACACGACACCCGGCGTGTAATATCGTGAGAACCGGTCGATGAACCGCTCCGTCGGGGCTTTGGATTCCTGCGCTTCCTCGACAAGCCGCACGACGCGAGCGATGGTATTGTCTTCCGCTGCCGCGGTTACGCGAATGCGCAAGGCGGCATCCCCATTCACGGTACCCGCAAAGACGAGATCATCGACGCCTTTTTGCACGGGAATGCTTTCGCCGGTGACAGGGGCTTCGTTGATGGTGCTTTCGCCAGCAACGATGGCACCATCGGCCGAAACGCGATCACCGGGGCGCACAAGAATGATGGAACCAACCGCCAGACTTTCCGCCGGCACTTCGCGGGTTTTGCCGTTCTCTTCCAAGAGAGCCGTTTTCGGCACCAATGCAGCCAGCGAACGAATGCTGTCGCGCGCACGGCCGGCCGCAACGCCTTCCAGCAATTCGCCGACAAGGAATAGGAACACGACTGCCGCCGCTTCTTCCGTGGCATTGATGATCAACGCGCCAACGGCCGCAATCGTCATTAGCATTTCGATCGAAAACGGCGTACCCATGCGCGCCGCCATGAGGGCGCGACGGGCAATCGGAACCAGTCCGACCAGCATAGCAAGCACGAACGCGTAGGTGGCAATTGCCGGCACCAGATGACCAATCACATAGGCTGCGACAAGCGCCAGCCCGGCCATGATCGTCAGCCGTCCCTTGCGGCTTTTCCACCAGCGGTCATCGCCCGAGCCATGATCGTGTCCGTGCGCGTGCCCGTGAAGTTCGTCGCCTGCATCTTCGGCGTGAGCGTGATCGTGGGTGTGTTCGGCATGGTCGTGACCGTGATGATGGCCGTGATCACCATTACACGAATGTCCGGAGTGATCATGCCCATGATGAGGATGAACGTGGTCGTGATGATGCGCGTGACCGTGAGCGCATCCGGGGCCGTGGACGTGATCGCCGCCTTCCGTAACCGGTATTTGTGCTGGCTTCGCTTTGGCCGCAATCGGTTTTGCACCGTATCCCAGGCCGGAGAGCTTTTTCCCGATTGCCTCGAGGTCACCGCCGTCATGGGTCACGGTCATCGTTCCTGCAGTCACGGAAACGGAAACATCGCTGACGCCCGGCATGCGCCGGACAGCCGTGTCGATCTTGGCTGCGCAGGACGCGCAGTCCATTCCTTCAACACGGAAACGGGTCTGTTGGGGATTGCTCATGGAATGATCCTCTTGGCACTGGGATCGGTCTTACGACCTCTAGTAACTAGAGGTGCAAGGGCAAAGTCTGATTTTTCTCGAAGACTGAAGTCGAAAAAACCTCAGCCACTTTCGTTTACTGCAGCAGCCTTGGGGCGGCCTGCTTGAACGTATCCCGGCTATATGATCTGAAACGCATATGAGCGCTGAATGAATCAGCCCGTTCGCCGCACGGAGGTAGCTTGCCGATGTCTCGTGAAACGACTGTCGCCGTCATCGGTCTCGGCTCCATGGGGCTTGGAATGGCGCGGTCCGCCCTGAAAGCCGGCCTTCGGGTTCGTGGCTTCGATATCAACCCGTCCATACTCGAGACCCTCGAAGCAGATGGCGGCCGGACGGCAGCCACGCCGGCCGATGCGGTGAGTGGCGCGGATGTGGCTGTCATCGTTGTCGTCAATGCGGCACAGACCGAAACGGTTCTGTTCGGCGAGGATGGCATAATATCTGCGATGAAACCGGGCTCCGTGGTAATCTCTTGCGCCACCATCTCTCCCACGGAAGCAAAGGCCTTTGCCGCGCGTACCGAGGCCGCCGGCCTGCATTATCTCGATGGTCCGATCAGCGGAGGATCGAAGAAGGCAAATACCGGCGAGCTCACCTTCATGGCATCCGGTTCGGCGGAGGCCTTCGAAGCAGCGAAGCCAGTTCTCGATGCCATGGCTGCAACGGTCTACGAGCTTGGCGACAAGCCGGGCATCGGCTCGTCCTTCAAGATCGTCAACCAGCTGCTTGCCGGTGTGCATATCGCCGCTGCATGCGAGGCGATCACGTTTGCAAAAAGCCTCGATCTCGACATTTCCCGGGTCTTCGACGTCATCACCAAGTCGGCAGGCAATAGCTGGATGTTCGAAAACCGGGTGCCGCACGTTCTCGATGGCGACTATACACCGCACAGCGCCGTTTCCATCTTCACCAAGGATCTCGGCATCGTATCCGATATCGGCCGCGCCCGGAAATTTCCGTTACCGATCACGGCTGCGGCTCTCCAGCTGTTCATCATGACGGAAGCGGCCGGCATGGGCCGGGACGATGACAGCTCCGTCGCGCGTCTTCTGGCGCAAATCGCCGGATTAAGACTGCCTGGAATGCCGGAAGATGAATGAGTCATAGGAATTAGCCATGCCGAAATTTGCCGCCAATCTTTCGATGATGTTCACCGAGCAGCCGTTTCTGCAACGTTTTCAGGCGGCAGCGTCTGCGGGTTTTACGGCGGTGGAATATCTTTTTCCCTATGAACATCCTGCCGAAGTCATCGCTGAAACGCTCCGTGCCAATCGCCTGAACCAGGCCCTTTTCAACATGCCGCCCGGAGACTGGTCGGCTGGTGATCGTGGCCTTGCTGGCCTTCCGGACCGTCGCGAAGAGTTTCAATCAACCCTCATCACCGCAATCTCATATGCGGGGATAATCGGTACGCCGCTTCTGCACATGATGGCCGGCATTGCCTCTTCGGATGATCCGGCAGCAGTCAGCTGTTATCGCGAAAATCTGAAGAGGGCGACCGACATGGCGGCGGAAGCCGGCATCGGCATTGTCATCGAACCTATCAACAAGCGTGACATGCCCGGATATTTTCTCAACAATTTCGATCGCGCGCTCGACCTGATCGTTGAGCTCGACCGGCCCAATCTCAAGCTGCAATTCGATGTCTATCATCGGCAGATCATGCACGGCGATGTCATCACCGCGCTTCGAAAAATGTCACCGCACATCGGGCACATCCAGATCGCAGCCGTCCCTACACGCCACGAACCGACGACTGGGGAATTGAACGATCGCCTGATATTTCAGGAGATCGACGCCGTCGGTTATGAGGGTTATGTCGGCTGCGAATATCGACCGGCCGCAAAAACGGAAGATGGCCTTGGCTGGATGAGGTCGCTTTGAGGCAAGCCGACAGCCTTAGCCGGCATCCTTGGGCGGTGCCTTGCTCAGATGCGCCATCAGATAGGCATGGGTTGCCGGATTGGCGACGATCAGCGTGCCGGTCCGCTCATAGATGTCCGGCCCACGGCCCCACCAGTCGGTCACGATGCCACCCGCTTCCTGTACGATGAGAATACCGGCCGCCGTATCGATGAAACCGGTTTCCTCATAATAACCGGTAAGCCGACCACAGGCGACATAGACGCAGGAATTGGCGGCGCTGCCGACGATGCGCACCGCGCCGATCGGCGCGCGAATTTCATCCAGACGCTGATAGGCGCCAGGATGCAGCGATAGGTTCGGCGTGGGAAGGCCGGTGCCGACACACATCAACGCCACATCCGTCGAGGCGCTGACCTGCAGACGGGTACCGTTGAGATAAGAGCCCTCGCCCTTTATCGCCGTGAACATCTCATCGGACACCGGATTATAGACCAGGCCGCAGATCGTCTCGTTGCCGCGCCGCAGCGAGATCGTGATCGTGTAATGCTGGCCATAGATGAAATTGGTCGTGCCATCGATCGGATCGACCAGCCAGCGATGATCGTCATCCGACCCATCGACGGGTGCGAATTCCTCGCCGGTCAGCCCCCAGGGATATTGGCTCAGCAGCCGCTCCCGGATCAGCGTCTCGGATTCCTTGTCCGCATCGGACACGAAATCGCCCGGCCCCTTGATGCCGATCTCGATATCGCGGAAGCGCTTGAAATGCTCGAGCGTCAGTGCTCCGGCCTCGCGGGCGGTGGCGACCATGTGATCGAGAATGCTGCTGTAGTTCATTGTCATTCGCTGAATGCCTTGGCTAACCCTTCCGGGTCATCTGTGGTGATCTGGTCGACCTTGAGCCGCAAGAGACGCTCGATCCGGCCGATGGTTTGAGGCGTGATGCGATTGATCGTCCAGGCATCGACGCGACGGCCGGCAGCGTGGACGGGGGCAACGATGTCTATGCCCGCTTCCTCGGCCGCCAGAATGATATCGTAAGCAAGATAGATCATCCCGGCATCAGGCGCAGTCGCAAGAGCCTGCTCGATGAAGCCGCGATAGTCTCCGCTCGATTGCAGCCGGGCGAGGCTTTCACCGTAACAGGGGTCATAACCGGTCACGAGACCGGGGGCGGATCTGGCCAGCGTGGCGATGGCGTCGAAATCTCCACCCGACAGGATCAACGATCCGACAATCGGCGCAACGCTTTTTGCGAAATTGGCCGCGATCTGCGGCAAAAGTGCCGCCAGGTTTTCCTTGAAATCGAGCTGTAGAAGAGCATCGGGATGCACATCTTCGCGCGCAAGCAGGTCGCAGAGATCTTCCAGCAACAGAACCCTGTCGGAAACGGGCTGACCGTCATTGTCGCGCAGATGGAGTTGGCGCAGGGCCGCAGCACCCGTATCCCGCACCCTTCCGGCCCCTGTGGTTTCCCGTTCCAGTGTCAGATCGTGCAGTACCGCGCAGCCATGATCGGCATGGATGACAAGGTCGACTTCGACGCTGGCGCCAAGTCGCATGGCCTCGACGATCCGGGCGCCGGTGAAGACCGGATCCGATGGACGTCGGCGGCCACGGTGCCATTTGATATAGGTTCTGTGTCCATCCCTATCGATATGGAGGGGATCGCTCACGCTCAACTCCGATAAATCTGCTGGTTGTTACGATAGGCCGCGAAGGCGCGCGGCAAGAGATCCACGCCCTGCCCTGCCCGAAGCATATCAGGATGCGCTACCATCGATTTCACCCGTGTGCCATCGGCGAGATCAAGATCCACGAGACCATGCGAGCCATAATCGGTCACACGATGCACGCTCGCCTTTGGGATGTCGGAAGCTGAAAGGTCAAGCGCTTCGGGGCGGATGGCGAGCGTCGCCGGTCCATCGGCAATGGGCAGCGGCACGGTGAGAGCGGAGCGGACGAAAATTCCGTTCGAAACCTCCCCCTCGATCAGGTTCATGGTGCCGATGAAACCCGCGACGAAAGGCGTTTTGGGGTCGCGGTAAACAACGTCTGGACGGTCGATCTGCTCGGTTTTGCCGTTGGCCATGACGACGATGCGGTCAGCCATGGAAAGTGCCTCATCCTGTCCATGCGTCACGAACAGGGTAGTGATCTTGAGGCGCTGCTGGATATCGCGCACCTCTTCGCGCAGACGTTCACGCAAATGCTGATCGAGGCTGGCGAATGGTTCGTCGAGAAGCAGGATCTTCGGCTCCAGAACCAGCGAACGCGCCAGTGCCACGCGCTGCTGCTGGCCACCGGAAAGCTGTGTGGTCATGCGGTCGCCGTAACCGGCAAGACCCACCAGTTCGAGCACGGCCTCCACTTTTTCCCTGATCTGCGCGGCCGGCATGCGGCGCAGTTTCAGGCCGAATGCGAGGTTCTTGAAGACGTTCATATGCGTCCACAACGCGTGGCTCTGGAATACCATGCCCGTGGGGCGGCGCTCCGGTGGCAGATGGGTGACCTCTTCGCCATCGATGGTGATGCGGCCGGAATTCGGCTGTTCGAAACCGCCGACCATGCGCAAAAGCGTCGACTTGCCGGACCCCGAGGGACCGAGAAGGCAGACCAGTTCGCCATCAGCGACATCGAGCGAAAAGCTGTCGACCGCGTTGGTGCCTCCGGAAAAGGTCTTGGTGACGTCAGCGATATGAAGAACGGACATGATGTTTCCTAGCCGCCGAAACCGCGGGCAAAGGCGCCGCCGCCGATGACACGACGGGCGAACATGAGAGCAATGAACGATGGTACCCACAGCAACACGGAAAGAACCGCGCCATACTGGATGACCATCTGGTTATTGATGTAGCTGATCATCAGCACCGGCATGGTGCGAATGCCAGGCGCGCCGATCAGCCATGCGCCTTCGGTTTCGTAAAATGTGCCGACGAAACTGAGGAGCACGGCAGCGGCAATGGTGGGGCCTGCCTGAGGCAGGGTGATCGACCAGAACACCCGAAAAGGGCTGGCGCCGACATCGCGTGCTGCTTCTTCCATCCGCCGGTCGACGGCCTGGAAAGCGGCCACTGGGATCCAGATCATGAACATCAGTGTGCCGACGAGCTGTATCAGCACGACGCCCCAGAAAGTGCCGATAAGATTGAGCTGCAGGAAGATGGCGGCAATCGCGACCAGCAGCCCGAATTTCGGAAAGGCGTGGCCGGCCAGGAAGGAGAAGAACAGGATATTGCGTCCTGGAAAACTCATGCGGGCAAAAGCGTAAGCGGCAGGCAGGCAGATAACCGCCGATAGCAGCGTGACGACCGTCGAAAGCTGGAGGCTGAGCACGAGCGCGTTCCAGACATCGGCGCGACCGAGCGTCTGTCCCCAGAACCGGAAACCGAACTGCTGCGGAATGATGTTTGGATAACGCCAGACCTCGGTAAACGCCCAGGTGCCGACGACGACAAGCGGCCCGACTATGGCAAGTGAAAGCAGTGCGGCAAAGACAATGCCGAGCCAATCGATACGGGAGCGGACGGGAACAAGCGTGGTCATGTCACTTCCCCTGATTGCGCGCGACCGAACGCACGTAAAACAGGCCGAACACGATGCAAAAACCGAAGGCGATTACGGCCTGGGTCATGGCGCCGATCGGATCCTGTACCTCACGCAGCGTACGCTGCATGAAAGGACCGAGCATTTCCGGCGAGGCCGGTCCAAGCAGATAAGGCAGCGTGAAGGACGAGAAGATACCGAGCACAGAAAAGGAAAGCGCTACGAGGATGGAGTTGGAAATGCGCGGCAGAATGATGTGCCGGAACACTCTCAGGGCATTGGCGCCGACATCACGCGCCGCCTCGATGGATTGGTTGGCGACGCTGCCGAGCCCGGAAAGCAGGATCAAGACAGTGAGCGGGATATTGTCCCAGACGAGGCCGATCACCGGCCCCCATGGCGTCAGGTAGGGCGTGCGGATTTTCGGCAAGCCAACTGCATTGAACAGGATATCGACCATGCCGTTCGGGCCCAGAACGCGGATGAACGCGAAGGCCAGGATGATCGACGGCACAAACATCGGCAAAATGGCAAGCGCCTGGACATAGCCGGACAACCGGCTGCGCGAAAAACGCAAATAAAGCGCGATCGGCAGGCAGATGACGAGAAGCAGGATGGCGCAGACCAGCGTGGTCCACAACGTGATCGCCAGGTTGTCCAGACTGTAGCGGTCTGAAAAGAAGAAGGCATAACTCGACAGATCGAAACCGACATTGCCATCGACATCGGGACGCCAGATGGTGCGGCTGATCGCATTGATCGCCGGCCAGACGACGAGCCAGATCATCAGGAATACGGGAATGGCGACAAGCAGGAGGCCAAGCGGCCTCCTGCTCTGTGCATTCTCCATGAGCGGACGCGCCGCTGCCTTTGCGACCTCGCTCACGACTTGCGGTCGACGTTCGGCGCAACGTTGCGATACCATCCGTCGTTGATCGCTGCGTCCCACTTGCCGCTCGGGAAAGTGGGGATCGACTGCGGAATGATGGCAGCGAATTTTTCGCGCAGTGCAGGCGAAACGTGATCCCAGGAAACGCCGGGGAAACCGCCGAGTTCTGTCAGGATGGCGCCCTGGATTTCCTCTGAAAGGATGAAATCGGCGAGCTTGAGCGCCGCGTCGCGGTTGGCGCCGTTTTCGATCACGATCGAACGCGAGAAGTTGCCGCAAAGCGCCAGATCCTGAAGCTGTACGAGACCGGTTTCCGGCGGCAGCACACCCTGGTCGATCGCCTGCAGCACCTGGTCGGACCAAACCGGGATCATCGTGACCACACCCTGCGACAGAAGCTGCAACGATTGGGTATTGCCGGAGGAATAAGCGCCGTTGTCATAAAGCGACGGCGCAATGTCGGTCAGCAGCTTCCACGCCTTGCCGAGCGCTTCATCTCCGAATTCCTGCGTATAGTTGCTGACCGTGAAGGCATTCGGATCACGGCCATTGGCCTCATGGATGGCGCGGCGGACAAAATTGCCACCGGAACCGCCCTTGTCGGGACGGTTGTAAACGAATTGTCCGGGATTAGCCTTGATCCAGGTAACGAGTTCTTCCCAGGTCTTCGGTGCATCGGCAGGCTTCAGCTTGGCCGTATCATATGCAAGCAGCACCTGGCTGCCACGATAAGGCAGGCTGTATTCGCTCTGAATGGCCAGCGGGTTGATGCGCGAATAATTGGAAAGACCTGCGTTCTTCATGTTGGCGTAAACGCCGGCGTCAATCGCGCCGGCCGGCAGCAGCGGGTCGCTGTGTTCGAAGAAGTCGGCCTGCGGATCGGTGCCGGTCTGTTTCGCAGCAATGGCGCGCTCACCGATGGCGAGGATACCGGCGTTATCGCCTGCGTCCACCAGATTGAGCTTGATGCCCGGATTTGCCGCCTCGAAAGCCGGCTTGACGGTATTCGCCCAGAAATCCAGAACGTTGGTGTCCGAACCTGTATACCAGTCGATCGTGCCCTTGGCAGCAAAAGACATGCGAGGCGCAAGAGCCAGACCGGCGGCAGCGCCAGCGGCGGACATCATAAATGTGCGGCGTTTCATTTTTTCGTCTCCGATGAGGTCGGCGCGTGAAATGAGAAGCGCTCCTTCAATCGCAGAACGAACCGAAGGTTGACGCGGAACGGCGGCCATACACACGTGTGCATGACGCCACCAATCTGCCGCCGGTTCTATTGATCGTTCTTAACATCCGCGTGACAAAATGCGGGTGATCGCGCGTGCAATAACGCAACCCAGCCGTTCAATACTGCATCATCATGGCTTCCACACTGCAGCCCATGCCAAATCCAAGCGCGTATATCGCCACAAAAAACCCGGCTGTTCGCCGGGTAGAGAATGATGTAAAGGGGATGCAAAGAGACACAAGTCCGAATGTCGCCGGTACACGCCGCTTGAGGTTGACGACGGGCCGGACTTCCTGGGCGCGTTATCCTGCGGGCCTGAAACTTTTCGATACTGCCGGATCCGTCTCCAACCGGTCAGCGCCGATCAGGTCGAGACAATAGGGTATGGCTGGAAAAACGGCATCCAGCGACATTTCGATGGCAGACGGCTTGCCCGGGAGGTTGAGGAAAAACGTCTTGCCACGGGTGCCGGCAGTCTGGCGGGAAAGAATGGCGGTCGGCGTCTGCTTCAACCCTTCGCGTCGAAGCAATTCACCGAAGCCCGGCAACTCCTTTTCAAGAACCTGGGCCATGGCTTCCGGCGTCTGATCGCGCGCAGACGGCCCGGTTCCGCCCGTCGTCAGCACCAGCTCCGCATCCCTATTGTCGCTCAGATCGATAAGCGTATCACGAACGGACGCCTCGCCGTCTGGAATGACCACGCGGGTCAACTCGTAAGCACTGGTGATCGCCCGCCTGAGCCAGCTTTCGATCGCCGGTCCGCTGATATCCTCATATTCACCACGGCTGGCGCGGTCGGATATCGTCACCACAAAAATCTTCATCACCATCCCCGTAGACCAATGGAATGCCTCAGACAGGCAAGCCGCGCTTCAAATCGCTCAAAATATGAGCTATAGTCAACAAATAACCAGAAGAGGCGCTCAGCGGAAGTACGCAACGCCTATAATTTCAGCATTTTATCGAGTGACATTGTCCTAGATCAAGGCTGCCGGACGATGTTTGCATAAACTCAAAGCGAATTTCGACCATCCATATCAAACGGATGCAGGCATGACTGAGATAAAAACCGCAGCGGAGCAGATATCGTTTCGTCAGAAGCGCCGCCGTGAACTGCTGACATTTGCCGTTCTAGCCTTCGGCATCTGGCCGATCGTTGCCGTCGGCACTGTCGCGAGCTATGGCTTCATGGTCTGGGCCTATCAGATCGTTTACGGCCCGCCCGGACCGCATGACATCACCCCGGCACGTCCGAATTCTGCGGAGTAATGCCGTGGGTCAGGTCGCCAGCACACGCCGCGCATTTTTGACCGGCAGCATACTGCGCGTCAGGCACGGTCATTATCCGCCAGGCGTATCGGACACATCCATCGAAAACTGCTCGGGGTGCGCGGAATGCGCCGATGTCTGTCCAAGCAAAATCATCAGCATGCGGGACGGTATTCCAACCGTCGATTTCAGCCTGGGCGAATGCACCTTCTGCGGCAAATGCTCGGAACGATGTCCCGAGCGGGTTTTCCCGCCTGAACCCGCCACATCGTTTGCTCATCACGCCATCATTGCAGACACCTGTCTCGCACTGAACTTCGTTGATTGCCAGGCCTGTCGCGATGCCTGCCCAACGGTGGCGATCCGTTTCAAACCACGGCTGGGCGGACCGTTCGTACCCGCACTCGACGCCGATAGCTGCACCGGTTGCGGTGCCTGCATATCGGTCTGCCCCACCCAGTCCATCACCATGACGGCAAACACAACGGAGGTGGCGCATGCGTGAGCCGCAGCATCACATATCGAGCGCGGTCGTCGTCGTGAGGCCGGAAGCGGTCGAACGCATGACGGCCGCTCTTGGCGAGATCGACGGTGTCGAGGTGCACGCCACCGGCGGCGGCAAGATCGTCATCGTCATCGAAGGCCCAAGCTCCGGCTTCCTCGGCGAAACATTGATCGGGATTTCGGCGATGGACGATGTCATCGCCGCGCACATGGTTTTCGAACAGACAATTGCAGAAAAGGAGATGTCGGATGACGGCAGAACTCACGCGGCGTGACGTGCTGAAGGCGCAAGCCGCTGCGATCGCGGCTTCGACCGCAGGCATCGCCATGCCGGCCGCCGCCCAATCCGTCCCCGGCGGCGTCGCAGCACTGGAAATCAAATGGTCGAAAGCGCCCTGTCGCTTCTGCGGCACCGGCTGTGGTGTCATGGTCGGGGTGAAGGAAAACCATGTTGTCGCCACCCATGGCGACATGGAAGCGGAGGTCAATCGCGGCCTCAACTGCGTCAAGGGCTATTTCCTCTCGAAGATCATGTACGGCAAGGACCGCCTGACGACGCCGCTTTTGCGAAAGCGCAACGGCGTATTCGACAAGGAAGGCGAATTCGAACCCGTCACCTGGGAGGAAGCCTTCGACATCATGGCCGAAAAGGCCAAGAAAACCTTGAAGGAAAAAGGTCCGACAGCGCTTGGCATGTTCGGTTCAGGCCAATGGACGATTTTCGAGGGTTATGCCGCCACCAAACTGATGCGCGCCGGCTTTCGCTCCAACAATCTCGACCCCAATGCCCGCCACTGCATGGCATCGGCCGCCTACGGCTTCATGCGCACCTTCGGCATGGACGAGCCGATGGGCTGTTATGACGATTTCGAGCATGCCGACGCCTTCGTGCTGTGGGGCTCCAATATGGCGGAGATGCACCCGATCCTTTGGACGCGCCTCGCCGACCGTCGCCTCGGCCACGAGCATGTAAAAGTCTCGGTTCTGTCGACCTTCACGCATCGCAGCATGGACCTCGCCGACATTCCGCTGGTCTTCAAGCCCGGCACGGATCTGGCGATCCTCAACTATATCGCCAACCACATCATCCAGACCGGCCGCGTGAACCAGGCGTTCATCGACAAGAACACCAAGTTCATGCAGGCAACGACCGATATCGGTTACGGCCTTCGCGCCGAACATCCGCTGGAAGTGAAGGCAACCGGCGCGGCCAAGGCGGCCGACATGACGCCGATCGATTTCGAAGCGTTCAAGAAACACGTTTCCGAATACACGCTCGACAAGGTCGCCGAACTCGCCGGCGTCGACAAGGCGTTTCTGGAGCAACTGGCCGAGCTTTATGCCGACCCCAAGGTCAAGGTCATGTCGCTCTGGACCATGGGCTTCAACCAGCACGTCCGCGGCGTCTGGGCCAACCAGATGGTCTACAATATCCATCTCCTGACCGGCAAAATCTCGGAGCCTGGCAACAGCCCCTTCTCGCTGACCGGCCAGCCTTCGGCCTGCGGCACTGCCCGCGAGGTCGGCACATTTGCGCACCGCCTGCCGGCAGACATGACGGTGACCAACCCGGAACATCGCAAACATGCCGAGGAACTGTGGAAGATCCCGCACGGAATCATCCCGGAAAAGCCGGGCTACCACGCCGTCCAGCAGGACCGGATGCTGCATGACGGCAAGCTGAACTTCTACTGGGTTCAGGTGAACAACAACATGCAGGCCGCTGCCAACAACAGCAACGAGGCCTATCTCGGTTATCGCAACCCGGACAACTTTATCGTCGTCTCGGATGCCTACCCGACCGTAACTGCAATGACCGCCGACCTGATCCTGCCCGCCGCCATGTGGGTGGAAAAGGAAGGGGCTTATGGCAACGCCGAACGCCGCACCCATGTCTGGCACCAGCTTGTCAACGCGCCCGGCGAAGCGCGTTCCGACCTTTGGCAGCTGGTGGAGTTTTCCAAGCGCTTCACGACCGACGAGGTCTGGCCCAAGGACATTCTCGACCAGAACCCGGATTACAAGGGCAAGACGCTCTATGAGGTGCTTTACCAGAACGGCCAGGTCGACCAGTTCCCCGTATCGGAAGTTTCACCCGACTACGAGAACCGTGAAGCCAAAGCCTTTGGTTTTTACCTGCAGAAGGGCTTGTTCGAGGAATATGCCAGCTTCGGTCGCGGTCATGGCCACGACCTCGGCCCTTACGATCTCTACCATCAGGTTCGAGGTTTGCGCTGGCCGGTCGTTGACGGCAAGGAAACCAAGTGGCGGTACCGCGAGGGTTACGATCCTTACGTGAAGCAAGGTGAAGGCCTGAGGTTTTACGGCCAGAAGGATGGGCGCGCCGTCATCCTTGCCGCACCTTACGAACCGCCGGCGGAATCGCCCGATGATGAATTCGGCTTCTGGCTGGTCACCGGCCGGGTTCTGGAACACTGGCATTCCGGCTCCATGACCATGCGTGTGCCCGAACTCTACAAGGCATTTCCCGGTGCTCGTTGCTTCATGAACGGCGACGACGCACGCCGCCTCGGCATCAACCAGGGCGGCCAGGTGAAAATCCAGTCGCGACGCGGCGAGATCATCAGCCGGGTGGACATTCGCGGTCGCAACCGCATGCCGCAGGGCGTGATCTTCGTGCCGTGGTTCGACGCAAACCAGTTGATCAACAAGGTCACGCTCGACGCCACCGACCCCATTTCGAAACAGACGGATTTCAAAAAATGCGCAGTCAAGATCCTTCCCGTCGCCTGAGCCGGCGTCTCTGGACGCTTATTGCGTTTGCTCTGTGTCTTGTCACCGGCACGGTCTCCCTTGCGCAGACCGTACCGCAATTGTCAGGTCGTCCGAACCCGATGCAAAACACCGGGGCCGACCCTCTGCCGCGGTGGATCGTCGATGACATCCAGAGGATGCGCAATTATCCGGATCAGCCGCCGGTCATTCCGCATTCGATCGAAGGCTACCAGCTGTCGGTCAACACCAACCGCTGCATGTCCTGTCACCGGCGTGAGCTGACAGAAGGTTCTGGTGCGCCGATGATCAGCGTCACGCATTACATGACCCGCGAAGGCCAGATGCTGGCAGACGTTTCCCCACGCCGATATTTCTGCACCGCGTGTCATGTTCCGCAAGCCGACACGCGTCCACTGGTTCCAAACACGTTCAAGGACATGAGTGAACTCGGCTTCAAACCGGCGGGATCGGACCAATGATCGGCAAATTCAAAGCGATCCTCCTTTGGGTCTGGCGCGTTCTCGCCACTCCTGCTGGAACTTTGAGCCTTGGCTTTCTCACGCTCGGCGGCTTCGTCGGCGGCGTCATTTTCTGGGGCGCTTTCAACACCGCGCTGGAAGTAACCAACACGGAAGCCTTTTGCACCGGCTGTCATGAAATGAAGGACAATGTTTATCAGGAACTGACCAGCACGGTACATTTCTCCAACCGCTCCGGCGTTCGTGCTTCCTGCCCGGATTGCCACGTGCCGCACCAGTGGACCAACAAGATCGCCCGCAAGATGCAGGCTTCAAAGGAAGTCTGGGGCAAACTGTTCGGCACGATCAATACGCGCGAAAAATTCCTGGACCACCGGCTCGAGCTTGCACAGCACGAATGGGCGCGCCTCAAGGCGAACGACAGCCTGGAATGCCGCAACTGCCATTCGTCCATCGCCATGGATTTCACCAAGCAAACCAAGAGAGCGGCGGAGATACATACCCGTTATCTCATCTCCGGCAAGGCGACGTGCATCGATTGCCACAAGGGCATTGCACACGAATTGCCCAACATGGAAGGCGTCGATCCGGGCTGGAAGGTCCCGGCCGAATTGATGGGAAAATCCGCAAGCCATGGCCTGCAGGATACCGACCAGCTCGCAGCTTTTCTTAAAGGAGCCGAAGGCTGATCGGCCTTCGGTTCAATCAACAAGAAGATGCTACACGGCCTGACATGAATGTCGGTCCGTTTGCGCGAAGTAGCGCGATGCCGCTCGTCTAAAATCCGCGGCGACTGAAGATTCGACACACTATGTATTGTTGCTTGGTGCTGGATTTGAACAGGGAATAATGGCGGAGAGGGTGGGATTCGAACCCACGATACGGTTGCCCGTATGCCGCATTTCGAGTGCGGTGCTTTCGACCACTCAGCCACCTCTCCGCTTGAGCATGATGACGCGTTGGTCAGCGCGAGGCGGTTCATAGCGATGAAAATCCGGGCTGGCAAGGGGCCAAAAGAAACTCTTTGTAGATAGTCACCTTGACAGTTTTTTGACTCTGGCTTATTCCCGCACGCAATCAGGCGTGGAAAATCTTCCTCGCCTCTTTGTTTGTGTGGTTTTGGCCTAAACGCTTTCCCACAAACTTCACCGGCAGGCCCGTTGGGAAACCTGAAAGCCTGCCATCCCGACTGACAAAAAGACGGCCATCCTTTCGGGATAGAGCCGGAACGAACATGAAAGGATAAATAATGTTCGCAGTCATCAAGACCGGCGGTAAGCAGTACCGCGTGGCCGCCAACGACGTGCTCACCATCGAAAAGCTGGAAGCCGAAGCTGGTGCAGTCGTAGAATTCAACGAAATCCTGGTCGTCGGCGTTGGCGCCGATGCCAAGTTCGGTGCGCCTTTCGTAGCCGGCGCCATCGTCAAGGCTGAAGTCGTTGAACATAACCGTGGCAAGAAGGTTCTCTCCTTCAAGAAGCGTCGCCGTCAGAATTCCAAGCGTATTCGCGGTCATCGCCAGCATCACACGGTTGTTCGTATCACCGACATCGTCGCTTAATCGGGTTTCGTAGGTTTAAAGGAGAACTCCCATGGCACATAAAAAAGCTGGCGGTTCGTCGCGCAACGGTCGCGATTCAAATTCCAAGCGTCTTGGCGTGAAGAAGTTCGGTGGAGAAGTCGTTCTCGCCGGCAACATTATCGTGCGCCAGCGCGGTACGCAGTGGCATCCGGGCGCCAATGTCGGCCTCGGCAAGGACCACACCATTTTTGCACTCACCGCCGGCAACGTGAACTACCGTACGAAGGCTAACGGCCGCGTATACGTGTCCGTGATGCCGAAAGCCGAAGCCGCAGAATAAAGCCGGCAAGCGTTAGCAACCGGCGTCTCATCGACCCGGTTGAACGTTAAAAGGTTCAGTCAAAGAAAAGGGGAGATGGGGCACCACCCACCTCCCCTTTTTCTTGTTCCCCACGAAGGAGACTGAACATGCAAGGCGAATTGTTGAGGAGCAGCCAATCACGGCTGCCCGAAGAGCGGCCAAGGCCCGATCGGCTGAGAAGCAGTTGCCCCGTCTTATTGTCGCAAAGGCTCGTTTTGCGCGCGCCCCACGAAGAAGACATCGACGCACTTGCCCATCTCGCCAACAATGCGAATATTGCGACTATGGTCGCCCGCATGCCGCACCCCTATACGGCCAAAGACGCCGCAGACTTTGTGCGACGTACGAAAGATGGCGTGATCGGCAAATGCGTCTATGCCATTACCCACGCCGATAACGGCAAATTCCTCGGCTGCTGCGCGCTGGAACCACAGGAAGATCCCGCCACGCTGGAAATCGGCTATTGGCTGGGCGAACCCTATTGGAACCAGGGCATTGCCACGGAAGCGGCGCATGCGTTGATCGACATGGCTTTCCGCACCCGCGATATCGAACAGATCGATGCCCGCTGCCGGGTCACCAATATCGCGTCGCGCCGGGTCATCCAGAAATGCGGTTTTCAGTTTCAGGGATCCGGCATGGTCGGTTCGCTGGCGCTTGGCGGCATGGTGCCCGTCGAATGGTTCCGACTGGATCGCAAGACCTGGATGTCGCTGAGAAGCTGGGGGGAAATGCGATGATTGCTCTTCACAGCGAGAAGCAGGTCATTTGCACCAATCTCGGCCCCTGCCCGATCATCAGAACGCCGCGGCTTTTGCTGCGAGCGCCGCGTCCGGAGGATGCCGATGCGATTGCCGCGTCGCTATCCGACTTCTCCGTGGCGCGCATGCTCTCGAGGGTACCTGCGCCTTTCCATCGACAGGACGCAGTGGACTGGTTGAAACAGCAGGCCGCCAGCAATCTGCCCGACTGGAATTTCGCCATTTGCGACACCGATGGGCGCCATCTCGGCACCGTCAGCATCGAGCTTCGGCACGGCCAGTGGCATCTCGGTTACTGGCTGAACCGCAGTGCGTGGAACAGGGGGCTGATGACGGAAGCGGCAGGAAATGCCTTGAAGGCGTTTTTCGAACGCATGCCGAATGCGAAAGTGCATTCCGGCATGTTTTCGGACAATGCGGGTTCCTTGCGTGTTCAGCAGAAGCTTGGTTTTACGATCACGGGCTGCCGCGACATGTTTTCCGTCGCACGCAATGCCATGGTTATTCATATCGACACGGTGGTAACGACGCGGGATTTCGGTCAGCCGGTCAGGAACTGAGAGAAATGCCGGGGCCAAACTTGCCCCGGCAATTTGGCGACTTGCGCTCAGTCAATCTCAAGCCAGACCGGAAAATGGTCCGAGCCCTTCGCATCCATATCGACAAACGCATCCCGGACACGGGGAAAAAGATCATGATTGATAAAGCAGTAATCGAGATGGGCCTTGCGGGGGCCGGAAGGCGGATCGATCCAGCTGTAGCAATCGGGCACCAACCGACCAAGCCGCGCCAGCACATCGATCGGCTGGTCGGCGCGAAGCGTTCGACCGTAAAATCGGTCGTTGAGACCGACCATGGCAAGGTATTCCGGGGTCTCGGGCTCCATGTTGAAATCGCCCATGATGACGAAATCGGCAGGAATGGGCAGGACGGGCACCCCGTTGGAGACAAGACCGGTCAAGGCACCGCCCTCGCTTGTAAACTTCAATGCACGGTCCTTCAGAAACGCGATCTGCGACAGACGTTCATTCGGGGAAACATGGTCAAGATGCGCAGAATAGGCGCGGATGCCACCGGCCGGCGTGTCGATGACTGCCTCCAGCGCGCTGCGCTGCAGGTTGATATGCTCGACACTGTTGCTTCGCGGCAGAAGCAGGTTGCGGGTGGCAAGGATAGGCCAGCGCGACAGGATCATGTTACCGAACTGAAAACGTCGCTCGCAGCGCCGGCCGTTTTCGATGCTACTATCCAGAAGCGCATCGCAACCGGCGCCATAGGCCGCAAAAAACTCTGGAAACAGATCCTGCAAGCCGGCAACCATATCGACATGATCGTTCTCCGGAGAGTTTCGCGTGACCTCCTGCAGGGCTATGACATCAGCCCCCGCGAGGCTTGCAGCGATGCGTTCGAGGTCGAACTGGCCATCGAGGCCGAAACCGTATTGGATGTTATAGCTGACGAACTTCATGATATTCTTTGACCTCAAGCCCTATGGGCGATATCCAAACCGCAAACCGACTATCAGACAAGTGACGGCAAAAAGATGAAATTCCTTGACGAGGCAAAAGTATACATTCGTTCTGGCGACGGCGGCGCCGGCGCTGTCTCGTTTCGACGGGAAAAATTCGTCGAATTCGGCGGACCGGACGGTGGCGATGGCGGCCGGGGCGGCGATGTCTGGGTAGAGGCCGTCAACGGCTTGAACACGCTGATCGATTTTCGCTTTCAGCAGCACTTCAAGGCGCAAACCGGCATCCACGGCATGGGCCGCAACCGCACTGGTGCTAATGGCGGCGAAGTGACGCTGAAAGTACCGGTCGGCACCCAGATTTTCGAGGAAGACAACGAAACCCTGATCACCGACCTGACTAAGGAAGGCCAGCGCTTTCGTCTGGCCAAGGGCGGCAATGGCGGTTTTGGCAACTCGCATTTCAAGACGGCCACCAACCAGGCGCCGAACTGGGCCAATCCGGGTCTTGAAGGCGAAGAGAAGACAGTTTGGCTCAGGCTGAAGCTGATTGCTGATGCCGGTCTCGTCGGTCTTCCGAATGCCGGCAAATCAACCTTCCTGGCCTCCGTCACGCGCGCGCGGCCCAAAATCGCCAACTATCCGTTCACGACACTGCATCCGAACCTCGGCGTTGCAACCATTGACAGCCGCGAATTCGTGCTGGCCGATATTCCCGGCCTGATCGAAGGCGCGCATGAAGGCGTCGGCATCGGTGACCGTTTCCTCGGCCACGTGGAACGTACCCGCGTACTCCTGCATCTCGTTTCCTCCATGGAGGAAAATGTCGGCAAGTCCTACAAGACCGTGAAGACCGAACTGGAAGCCTATGGCGGCGGCCTGATCGACAAGCCCGTCATCGTGGCCTTGTCGCAGATCGATATTCTTGATGAGACGGAGCTGAAAAAGAAGGCCAAGGAGCTTGAAAAGGCATCCGGTCAGAAACCGTTCCTGATTTCGGCCATCACCGGCAAGGGCATGACCGAAGTTCTGCGCGCGCTGCGCGATGTGATTGTCGAGGCAAGCGGCACCGGCGAGACGGCACTGCCGGATCGCTCTACCCCGGTGAAGGACGAGCTTGACGAGGACGACGACGAATGAGTGTCGGCCGCAAATCGCTGAGCAGCCATCGGCGTATCGTCATCAAGATCGGCTCGGCTTTGCTGGTCGATCGCGGCACCGGCCTGAAGACGCGCTGGCTTGATGCTGTTTGCACCGATATTGCAGCCTTGAAGGCCAAGGGTACGGAAGTTCTCGTCGTTTCCTCTGGCGCCATTGCCATGGGTCGCACTGTTTTGAACCTGCCGACCGGCGCTTTGAAACTCGAGGAAAGCCAGGCGGCAGCGGCCGTGGGTCAGATTGCCCTGGCCCGCGCCTGGTCCGAAAGCCTGTCGCGTGACAATATCGTTGCGGGTCAGATTTTGCTGACGCTTGGCGATACGGAGGAGCGCCGACGTTACCTCAATGCCCGCGCAACGTTGAAACAGTTGATGAAGATGGGCGCCGTACCGATCATCAACGAGAATGACACGGTCGCGACCTCCGAAATCCGTTATGGCGACAATGATCGTCTGGCCGCGCGCGTGGCAACGATGGCGGGAGCCGACCTGCTGGTCCTGTTATCCGACATCGACGGACTTTATACGGCGCCGCCACATATCGATCCGCAAGCCCAGTTTTTATCGGACATTGCCGAAATCACGCCCGAAATCGAAGCCATGGCCGGCGGTGCTGCCTCCGAACTGTCGCGTGGCGGCATGCGCACCAAGATCGATGCCGGCAAGATTGCCACGGCTGCGGGCTGTGCGATGATCATTGCATCCGGCAAGACCGACCATCCGCTGCGCGCCATAGAAGACGGCGCGCGCTCGTCCTGGTTCGCACCATCGGTAACCCCGGTCAATGCGCGCAAGACCTGGATTGCCGGACATCTTCAGGCGATCGGCGCGCTGCGTGTCGATGCCGGCGCCGAAACTGCGTTGCGTTCCGGCAAAAGCCTTCTGCCTGCAGGTGTGCGCGAGGTTGGTGGTCAGTTTCACCGGGGCGATACTGTTGCCATTGTTGGCGCCGATGGTCGCGAGATCGCTCGCGGCTTGGCAAGCTATGATGCGGACGAGGCACGACAGATCGCCGGCCGCAAATCGGGCGAGATAGAAAGCATTCTCGGCTATGCAGGTCGCGCTGCCATGGTGCATCGCGACGATCTGGTGATGACCGGCCATGGCCAGACGGAAGCGATGAAGGTCAGGGAGGACATCCATGCTGGATAAGGTTACCGAAGCAACTGATGTCGCTGCCATCATGGACCAGATCGGCCGCAATGCCAAAACGGCTGCGCGCATTCTTGCGACGGCCTCGACCGATACAAAAAACGCCGCGCTTCATGCCATGGCCGACGCTATCCTGGCCAACAGGGACAAGCTGCTGGCTGCGAATGCTGCGGACCTCGAGAATATCGAGGGCAAGGGCCTTCTGCCTTCCTTCATCGACCGCCTGACGCTGACCGAAAAAAGCATCGACGGCATGGCACAAGGCCTGCGGGAGATCGCAGCATTTAAAGATCCGGTCGGCGAAGTGATCACCGCTTGGGAGCGCCCGAACGGTCTGCAGATCGAGCGCGTTCGCACCCCGCTTGGCGTCATCGCTGTCATTTATGAGAGCCGCCCGAACGTCACCGCAGATGCCGGCGCGCTGTGCCTGAAGGCCGGCAATGCAGTGATTTTGCGCGGCGGATCGGATTCCGCCCTTTCATCGCAGGCAATTCATACGTGTCTGGTCGACGGCTTGCGAGCTGCAGGCCTTCCAGAGCATGCGATCCAGCTTGTTCCGACCACCGATCGTGCCGCTGTCGGCGCCATGCTGTCCGGCCTTGATGGCGCGATAGACGTGATCGTTCCCCGCGGTGGAAAGAGCCTGGTCGCTCGTGTGCAGAACGAAGCGCGTGTGCCGGTTTTCGCCCACCTCGAAGGCCTTTGCCACATCTATGTGGACGCCTCGGCTGATCTCGACATGGCCAAAAGGATCGTCGTCAACGCCAAGATGCGTCGCACTGGTGTCTGTGGTGCTGCCGAAACCCTGCTGGTGGACAAGTCTGCAGCCAATGACGTGTTGCCGACGCTGGTGAACGACTTGAAAGCAGCCGGCTGCGAAGTACGTGGATCTGCCGATGTGCTTGCTGAAATTCCCGACCTTGTTCCGGCAACCGAAGAGGATTGGAGCACCGAGTATCTCGATGCCGTCATTTCGGTGAAGATCGTGGACGGCATTTCCGGTGCCATCGACCATATCGGCACCTATTCCTCGCATCATACGGAGGCGGTGATTGCCGAAAATCCGGCCGTGGTGGCGCGCTTCTTTAACGAAATCGATTCGGCCATCCTGCTGCACAACGCATCGACCCAGTTTGCCGATGGCGGTGAATTCGGCATGGGCGGCGAGATCGGCATCTCCACCGGCAAGATGCACGCCCGTGGCCCGGTCGGGGTGGAGCAACTGACATCGTTCAAATACCGCGTGCACGGCACCGGCCAGACAAGGCCCTGATCGCTGGTGGAGGGGGAGACTGTCGATCGCCGTTATCTGCGCATGCCGCATGTGGAACGCGGCATGACCGTCGGCCTGTTCGGTGGATCCTTCAACCCGCCGCATGAAGGCCATCTTCTGGTGGCTGAAATCGCCATGCGCCGGCTCGCGCTCGATAACCTCTGGTGGATGGTGACGCCCGGCAATCCTCTCAAAAGCCGCTCGGAACTGGCCTCGCTATCAGACCGCATTGCGGCCAGCGAAGACCTGATCGACGATCCGCGTATCAAGGTGACGGCCTTTGAACAAAACCTTGAGACACGCTTTACGGCGGATACCGTGGCGCATGTCGCCGTCAGAAACCCCGGCGTCCGTTTTGTCTGGATCATGGGTGCGGACAGCCTGAAGACGTTTCATCTCTGGCAGAATTGGCGCCAGATCGTTTCCACCTTTCCGATTGCCATCATCGATCGGCCCGGTGCGACATTATCGTTCCTGTCCTCCACCATGGCGCGGGCTTACGATCATGCCCGTATCGATGAGGAGGAAGCGGCAAGCCTGGCGATGCGCTCGGCTCCGGCATGGACTTTCCTCCATGATCGTCGCTCATCCGTAAGCTCCACCCAGCTGCGTGCGAAGGCGCGACAGAAAACGTGAACGGCTGCATTGCGCTGAGCCGGCAATCCGATACGCACCGGTCTTGAAAGATCAGGCGTTCGATGCCACCTTCATTTCGTGGGTCCTGTTGTGTCGGGATTCGCGAGTGCCTGTTTTGTCTTGGACGAAAGGAAAAACCCTGACAACAGTACACGCCAAGGGAAAGACCCAGCGTCTTCTCCCGACGAGCACGGACCGCGGCGCCGAAGCTGCTCATCGTGCCCTTGAACTGGTCCTCGCAAGCCTCGAGGACTCGAAAGCCGAAGATATCGTCACCATCGACATTGCCGGAAAATCGGCGTTGGGAGACCACATGGTGGTTGTCTCCGGGCGATCGAGCCGTCATGTCTCGGCGATCACCGACCATCTTGTTTCCGATCTCAAGGATGAAGGATATGGCGGTGCTCGTGTCGAAGGTCAGGAGACCGGAGACTGGGTGTTGATTGACACCGGTGACATCATCATCCATGTGTTCCGCCCTGAAATCCGTGAGTTCTACAACATCGAAAGGATGTGGGCAGAACCGGATTACGAGGAAAACACATTGCATTGACGCGTTTCCGGCTTTCGGGCTGAACCGTGAGTGCGCACCCCTTGCCCCACGCCGCCGGCCAAGCCGATTGCGTGGGACGGGCGAACATGGCGGTTTTTAAAGGATGCGAATAAGCCTCTTTGCTGTAGGACGGTTGAAAACCGGCCCTGAAAAGGAACTTGCGTCCCGTTATGTGGACCGGATGGCCAAGGCCGGCCCGGCGGTCGGTTTGGAATTCGCACGGGTTGTGGAAGTGGCGGAAAGCCGCGCTTCCCATGCCGATACCCGCAAGCGCGAAGAAGCCGGCATGCTGGAAAAGGCGATGCCGGAAGGCAGCGTTCTGATCATTCTCGACGAACGCGGCAAATCCATGGATAGCGAAGCCTTCGCGGCAATGATCGGTCGTTTTCGCGATCAGGGAAAGCGTGATTGCATGCTGGCAATCGGTGGTGCGGATGGACATGACGCCTCTTCCCGCGACAGGGCAGATGCAGTCATCAATTTCGGGGCCATGACCTGGCCGCATCAACTGGTACGCATTCTTCTGGCCGAACAGCTTTACCGGGCCGTCACCATTCTTTCTGGCCACCCCTATCACCGCGTCTGAAGCCACGTTATCGACCAAATTTCGACAGATCATCTTGGCAGTGGCGCAACAGGGCGAATCTGCTAAACATCGTACGATCCGGCAAAGATTCGCGGGACGGAATGAAGAGATCGACATGGATTGGCTTGACGAAAGCACTGCCGGCAACGGCGGTGGTTATCGGCGTGTTTTCCGGTTCGATGGTCTCCGTCACATTGCCTGCTGCAAACGCGCAGCAAGACGTGAACGCCACGTCGCAGGCAGCAGCGACGGCCGAAACGGCCGCGACACCCGACGGCGCTTCCGCAGAATTGCAGCGCAAGCGCGATGAGACCCGCACCGAACTGGAGGCGTTGGCCAGTTCGATCGACGTGTCCTCGGAAAAAGCCCGTCTGATCGAGGAAAATATTGCGACGCTGGAAAAAAGCACTGCCAACCTCCGTCAGGCACTGATCGATTCCGCCAAACGGCGCAAGGATCTTGAAACTCAAATTCTGGCAAGCGAAGAAAAGATCGCACAACTGGGCGTCAGGCAGGATGCCATCAAGAAATCGCTTCATGATCGGCGTGCCGTTCTGGCTGAAGTTCTGGCTGCCCTGCAGCGCATGGGCCGCAGTCCGCCGCCGGCGCTGCTCGTCACACCCGAGGATGCTCTTGGATCGGTTCGCAGCGCCATTCTTCTCGGCGCAGTCGTTCCCGGCATGCGCAAGGAAGCGAAAGCCCTTGTCAGTGACCTTGAATCGCTGACGTCGCTGCAGGGCGATGCGACTGCCGAAAAAACACGCGTTACCGAAACGATCGCCGCAAGCCTGGAAGAAGACAAGCGCATGGAACTGCTGCTTGTCGAAAACGACAGGCAAAGCCAGAGTGGTGCGGCGGAACTTGCAGCCGAACAGCAGCGATCGGACGAACTCGCGGCCCGCGCCGAAAGTCTGAGCGGACTTATCGAGGCACTGGAAAACGACATCACGTCCATCCGCGAAGCGGCCGAAAGAGTCAGGCTTGAGGAAGAACGGCAAAAACAGCTGAGTGCCGAAGAGCGCGAAAAGGCGCGTCAGTTGGCTGAAAGTGGTGTGCCCGACAAAAACCGCATTGCCCCCGCATATCCGTTCTCAGATTTGAGGCAGAAGCTGGAACTGCCGGTGGCTGGCGATATCCTGCGTTCCTGGGGTGATCCGGATGGCACGGGCCATCCCGCGAGGGGCCTGACGGTCGCTTCCGGCCCCAAGGCCGTGGTGACGGCACCGGCTGACGGCACAGTCGTTTTTGCCGGAGCATTCCGAAGTTATGGCCAGATGGTCATTCTCAATGCCGGAGACGGCTATCACGTGGTTATGACCGGCATGAACAGCGTAAACGTGCGACAAGGCAAGTTCGTTTTCGCCGGTGAACCCATCGCGTTGATGGGCGAAAAAAGAGTGGCAAGCGCAACTGCGTTGGCGCTGGAAACGGATCGCCCGACGCTTTACATTGAATTCAGAAAAGATGGCAGCCCGGTCGATTCGGCACCGTGGTGGGTCAAAAAGGACACTGGAAGGGCACGCAATGATTCGTAGGGCTTCTCTTGTCATCGTCGGTGCACTCATGGGTGCAACAGCGATGAGCGTGATCTATTCGGCCGGCGTCCCGGCTCAGGCAGCCGGATCCTCGACATATCGTGAATTGTCGATCTTCGGTGATGTCTTCGAGCGCGTTCGTGCCCAATACGTTACGCCGCCCGATGAAGAAAAGCTGGTAGAAAACGCCATCAACGGCATGTTGACGTCGCTCGACCCGCATTCGAGTTTCATGAATGCCAAGGATGCAGACGACATGCGCACCCAGACCAAGGGTGAATTTGGCGGTCTCGGCATCGAAGTCACGATGGAAAACGAACTGGTCAAGGTCATCACGCCAATCGATGACACACCGGCCTCCAAGGCTGGTGTCCTTGCCGGCGACTTCATTTCCGAGATCGACGGTACGCCTGTGCGCGGTCTGAAGCTCGAAGATGCCGTCGAGAAGATGCGTGGGCCGATCAACACGCCGATCAAGCTGACGATCATCCGTCAGGGCGCCGACAAGCCGCTGGACATTACCGTTGTGCGCGACATCATCGCGGTTCAGGCTGTAAAGTCGCGGGTGGAAGGTGATGTCGGCTATGTCCGCGTGATTTCCTTCACCGAAAAGACCTACGAAGGCCTCGAAAAGGCGATCAAGAAAATCAAGGCCGACGTGCCGGCCGACAAGCTCAAGGGTTATGTCCTCGACCTGCGCCTCAATCCAGGTGGTCTTCTCGATCAGGCGATCAATGTCTCCGACGCCTTCCTGGAGCGTGGCGAGGTGGTTTCGACCCGTGGCCGCAATGCCGAGGAAACCCGCCGCTTCAACGCCGGACCGGGTGATCTGACCGATGGCAAGCCGGTTATCGTTCTCGTCAACGGCGGATCGGCTTCGGCCTCGGAAATTGTCGCCGGTGCGCTGCAGGATCTGAAGCGTGCAACCGTTGTCGGCACGCGGTCGTTCGGCAAGGGTTCGGTTCAGACGATCATTCCGCTGGGTGAGGCCGGCGCGCTGCGTCTGACCACCGCGCTCTATTACACGCCGTCCGGCAAGTCGATCCAGGGCACAGGCATCGAACCTGATATCAAGGTCGAGCAGCCATTGCCCCCGGAACTGCAGGGCAAGGTAAAGGCGGAAGGTGAATCCAGCCTTCGCGGCCATATTACCGGCCAAAGCGAGACGGAAGAAGGTTCTGGTTCCTCGGCTTACGTGCCGCCGGAAACCAAGGATGACATCCAGCTGAACTATGCACTCGACCTTTTGCGCGGCAACAAGACCGACCCCGCTTTCCCGGCTCATCCCGACAAGGCAGCTGCGGTCGTCAAGCCGTAACGGCAACCAATATCGAATGAAACCGGCCCTCACGACGGGCCGGTTTTCTTTATCCGGATAGAGCATCAGGGCGGCCGAATATTGGGGACCGATCTTCACGCACCGCTTGGGCGGGACCGTCAGGCACGCTCACGGCGCTCCGGGCGCGCGTCACTTGGCGTGATTGCGGGGTTGCTGGTGGCGGCCGGACTTCTCGGATTTTCGTTTTATGCCATGCGTTCGGATCCGGCGCTCCAGAAAACCGATATGGCAGCGAACAAACCGGCCTCTGCACAATCTGAAGCCGACCGTACAGCGACCACGCCCTCGCCCTCCGATAATAACCTTCCGCGTTCTGGCCCCCAAGGCGGGGCAAACGTCCAGCGAACACAGACCGACAACGGACAGGTCGTCACCACCTATTCGCCGCGCCGGCGCGATGGTGACGGCCCGCTGGTCGTCGAGGCGCAACGGATCGGCCAGGACCCGCGCATGGCGGCCACCCCGAATGATGATCTGATCGAGAAAACATCGGAAGGCAACCTGCCGATCGTGGGGCCGGACGGACTTCGCCCGATGGAGCAATATGCTCGACCATGGTCGGGTGCGCGCGGCACACGCATCGCAATCGTCGTCGGCGGCCTGGGTCTCAGCCAGACTGGAACACAGACCGCGATCAATACGCTGCCGCCGGAAGTCACACTCGCCTTTGCGGCGACAGGCAACAGCCTGCCCCGGTGGATGCAGCAGGCACGCCGTAACGGCCATGAAATTCTCGTGCAGTTGCCGATGGAATCCTTCGATTATCCGAGCAACAACCCCGCCCCTTCGACGCTTGTGACGGACGCGACAGTTAAGGAAAACATCGCCAATCTGCATGAGGCGATGGGCAAGATCACCAATTATACGGGCGTTATGAACTATCTCGGCGGGCGTTTCCTTTCGGATGCCAATGCGCTCGAACCCGTTCTGCGTGATATTGCCGGCCGTGGCCTGCTGTTTCTGGATGACGGTTCCTCTGCGCAGTCACTGACGGAAAAAATTGCCAAGCCGCTGCAATTGCCGCACGGTTTTGCGGACCTGACGCTGGACACACAGTTGGACAAGCTCGAAATCCTGAAGAAGCTGGATGAACTGGAGCGTGTCGCCCAGCGCAAGGGTTTTGCCATCGGTTCCGCATCTGCTTTCGATGAGAGCATCGAGGCCATCCAGCAATGGGTGGGCGAAGCCGGCAACCGCGGTATCGAGATCGTTGGGGTTTCGGCCCTTGTGAACGACCCCGCACATCCATGAACGGAAACGAAATGAGCAAGACAAAAAAGCCCGTGCCCGCCGATAGCCTGCCCTACCGTCCCTGTGTCGGCATCATGGTTCTAAACCACGAGGGACTTGTCTGGGTGGGGCGGCGCCTGTCTGAAAACAATTCCGAATCCGACGGCACACCGCAGCTTTGGCAGATGCCGCAAGGCGGGATCGACAAGGATGAAGACGCGCTTGTCGCGGCCAAACGCGAGCTTTTCGAAGAAACCGGCATGCGCAGCGTCGCCTTGCTTGGCGAGGCAAGCGACTGGATCAATTACGATCTGCCTGCCCATCTGATCGGCATCGGCCTGAAGGGCAAATACCGTGGTCAGACACAACGTTGGTTCGCTTTCCGCTTCGAGGGTGAAGAGAGCGAGATCAATATCGAAAGCCCGCCCTCCGGTCAGCATCAGGAATTCGATGCCTGGGACTGGAAACCGATGGCGGATCTGCCGGACCTGATCGTGTCCTTCAAACGCGAAGTCTATCAGCAGGTGGTCGCCGAATTTGCCCATCTGGCGGGCAAGCCGGCCTGACAAGCGACCACTTCGCCACATCAAAACGCCGGCAGTTCGCGCTGCCGGCGTTTTTTATTGAGTGATTTCTACTTTATTCCGCAGTGTCGGCGGAATCGGCATTGAGCTGGCCGTATTTCGCTTCACCAATCTTGCCGAGGAGTTCCAGCTGCGTTTCGAGGAAGTCGATGTGGCCTTCTTCGTCCATCAACAGTTCTTCGAAAAGCTTCATGGAGACATAATCCCCGGCGGCGTGACAGATGTCGCGGGATTCCTTGTAGGCCTTGCGGGCGTCGTATTCGCCGGCAAGATCCGCTTCCAGAACCTCCTTGACGTTCTGGCCGATGCGCAGCGGCGCAAGCGTCTGCAGATTGGGATGGCCTTCGAGGAAGATGATGCGGGCAACGAGCTTGTCCGCATGGTTCATTTCCTCAATCGACTCGGCTCGTTCCTTCTTTGCGAGCTTGGTGTAGCCCCAATCTTCGAGGAGACGATAGTGCACCCAATACTGGTTCACAGCACCGAGTTCGAGGAAGAGGGCTTCGTTAAGCCGCTCGATGACTTTTTTGTCGCCTTTCAATGTCCGCTCTCCTGTTCTCTTCGTGGAGTTGTTTCAGGCGGGACATATAATCAACTAGTTCAGCTTCCGTCGAGTGGCGGCGGGAGTGATAGTCCTCGGTAGTGCGAATGATCAGATCGACGACATTCGGAAAACAGCCGCAACAGCGGCCACGTTTTGCCATGGAGTGATAGACCTTGGCCGGAACGATAAGCTGCCAACAGTCCTCATCGAGCAACGCGGTGATCGCATCGCGAATTTCGGTGTCGGTAATGTAATTGCAGCTGCAGACGAGCATTTTCGGGTCGATCCAGAAACATGACCTAGCTTATCCGCTTTCTTTCCCAAACAAGGGCATAAATGTCAAGAAAATGAATCATTCGTGCTAATATGCGGATATGGCAAGGCGCGGTCACTCGCATGGAATGGGCATAAAAATTCGCGTGATCAATGAAAATTTCGCCCTCTCGGCATCACTCGCGCGGGCTCGGAGCCGGGTTGGACAGGGTGCGGGCCTCCTTCACCATATGCGTTTTTCCGCTGTTGCGACTGCCGGGGATCGGGGCGCGGCCCTTGCAGGGCTTCATCCGCCCGCTTCAAAGCGGCAAAACGACGGACTTCTGTTTGAAGCAAGCCCAACATCTGCGTCAGGTCTTCGATATGCTCGACAACCGTGTGGATCACGCCGCTCTGACTTTGCAGGCGGCCGAAAATCTTGACCAGACGCGCGCCCATGACGATTGACCGATATTTTTCAAATATCTTTGGCCAGACGATTGCGTTGGCTACTCCTGTCTCATCTTCGAGCGTCATGAAAATGACGCCGTTCGCCGAGCCGGGTCGCTGACGCACCAGAACGAGGCCGGCGATCGTAACCTTTCTCCCACTGCGGACGTTGAGAAGATCGACGCTGCGACAAACATTCATCTCCTGGAGCCGATCTCGCAGGAATGAAACGGGATGCGCCTTGAGCGACAGTGATAGCGCGCGATAATCCTCGATAACTTCCTCCCCAGGCAACATTGCGGGAAGTCGTGTTTCCGGCTCCGGCTGCAGATCGAGATGCGCAACCTGATCGAACAGCGGCAGCTTTTCGGCAGCGCTTTTGACATCGAGCGCTCGCACGGCCCAAAGCGCTTCACGGCGAGACAGGCCGATTGAGCGAAAGGCATCCGCATCGGCAAGCTTTTCGATATCTGCCTTTTCCAGGCCTGAACGCAGCCACAGATCACGAACCGAATGATAACGCCCACCACGATTGCCGACCAGCTTTTCGCGCATTGCTTTTTCCGAAAGCCCTTTTACCTGACGCAAGCCCAGCCGCACGGCGTGTTCGGTCAAGATAACATTGCGCATTTCAACGTGGCGGCGATCTATTTTCGTGCGGTCGAATGACGTTTTGAGCAAGGTACTATCCCAATCGGACGCATTGATATCGACCGGCAACACCTCGACGCCATGTTCGCGCGCATCCCGTACAAGCTGCGAAGGCGCATAAAACCCCATCGGCTGGGAATTGAGCAAAGCTGTACAAAAGACGTCAGGATAAAAGGTCTTGATCCACGAAGATACGTAGACGAGCAAAGCAAAAGAGGCCGCATGGCTTTCCGGAAAGCCGTATTCGGCAAAACCTTCGATCTGCTTGAAACAACTTTCGGCAAATTCGAGCGGATAATTGTTCTTGAGCATGCCATCGATCATGTCCTTCCTGAACGAGTTGACACGTCCAGAACGTTTGAAGGTTGCCATCGAGCGGCGCAACGCATCGGCCTTGGCGGGCGTGAAACCGGCAGCAGTGATGGCAATCTGCATCGCCTGCTCCTGAAACAGCGGTATGCCCAGTGTCCGCTTCAAGACTTCCTTGAGTTCCGGGCTTGGATACGAGATCGGGCGCTTGTCCCTCACATCCTCACGCCGCTTCAGATAGGGATGCACCATGTTGCCCTGGATCGGGCCAGGCCGGACGATCGCCACCTCGACGACAAGGTCATAAAATACCCGTGGTCGCAGCCGCGGCAACATGCTCATCTGCGCCCGGCTTTCGATCTGGAAAACACCGATCGTATCGGCACGGCAGATCATGTCGTAGACTTCCGGCCGGTTGCCGGCGTTGAGGCCTGCAAGGGTTTCGTTTCGCCCATAATGCTCTCGCATCAGGTCAAATGCCTTGCGAAGGCAAGTCAGCATCCCAAGCGCGAGAATGTCGATTTTCAACAGTTTCAGCGTATCGAGATCGTCCTTGTCCCATTCGATCATGTATCGCCCAGGCATTGCCGTCGGCATGATCGGCACGACCTCGTCCAGCCGGTCGCGGGTGATGAGAAAGCCCCCGACATGCTGGGTCAGATGCCGCGGAAACCCCATCAGTTCCCTTGCGTATTTCATGACCTTGAGTGTCGTCTTGTCCTCAAGATCAAGACCGGCCGCCTTGGCATCCCTCTCCGTCACGCCCTCCTGCGACCAGCCCCAGACCGTGCTCGACAAGGCCGCCTGTACGTCTTCCGAAAGGCCAAACGCCTTGGCAACTTCGCGTCCTGCCATGCGGGTCCTGTAACTGGTGACCGCCGCCGTCAGGCCCGCATGACGAAAACCGTAATGCTCATAGATATATTGAATGACCTCTTCGCGCCGTTCGTGTTCGAAATCGACATCGATATCCGGCGGCTCATCGCGTTCCGTCGAGATGAAACGTTCGAACAGAAGGGTCGAATTTTCCGGATCCACTTCGGTAATGCCGAGACAATAACATACGGCAGAATTTGCAGCCGAACCCCGCCCCTGGCAAAGAACCTTCAACACATGCCGCGCGTGCCACACGATATGGCGGACCGTGAGAAAATAGGCTTCGTATTCCTTTTCCCGAATGAGATTTAACTCGCTGACGATGGCCTGCTTCACCTTGGACGAAATGCCATCTGGATATCGTTTGCCGGCCCCCTCCCAGGTCAATCTTTCCAACGTTTCGCTCGGCATTTCGCCGCCAATGCTTTCGTCAGGATAATTGTGCTGAAGCTCATCCAGCGAAAATTTCAATGCTGCGAAAAATTGCTCCGTATTGGCGATTGCTTGCGGATAATTCCGAAGAACACGTGCCATTTCACGCCCCTGTTTCAAATGCCGTTCGGCATTCGGGGCAAGGCGAAAACCGGCTTTTGCGACCGTCACATGTTCCCGTATCGCCGTCACCACATCCGAAAGCGGTTTACGATCCGGCAGATGGTAGAGCGGCTGATTGGATGCGATCAGCGGAATACCGGTGCGGGCTGCAATCCGTGCCAGGTTCGCCATGGTCATCGCGTCCCTGCCATCATAAGCGGGCGACAGGACGAGATAAACAGCATTGCCGAAACGCTCTTTCAAAAGAGCAAGCACAGATTCAAGCGTTTCACTGTCAGCGCTTTCCGACGGGCGAACAGGATCGGCAATGACGGCAAGCATCATCTCCGAGCCCCATTCCAGAATATCCCATTCTTCCAGAATGCAACTGCCTTTCGTCGTCCTCAGATTGCCGCGACTGAGCAGCCGGCAGAGATTGGCCCAGCCCTTGCGATTACGGGGATATGCAAGGATGTCAGGCGTTGCGTCGGAAAACACCAGGCGCGCGCCCGGCTGGAAAGGCGAAGGAAAAGGCATCGCCATCTCATCGTCCTTCACGCCCTCTTTGCGCTGGCGGTCATGGATCTCGTGCATTTCACGCAGGTAATTATGGGCACGAACGACCCCCGCCACGGTATTGCGGTCGGCAATGCCGATACCCGACAGTTCAAGCGCGCCCGCGATCAACATCATCTCTTCCGGCCGGGCTGCCCCTTCCAGAAAGGAAAAATTGGTGCGCGCGCCAATTTCGAAGAAACGCGGTTCGCTGCTCATGCAAAAAGACCATGTATGAACCATCGTTGCGTGGGATCACGATCATAAAGACCTTCCCGGTAAACCCAGAATCGATAACCGGCAGTGGATTCCAATCGGAAATAATCCCGTGTTGCAGCCTGCTTGTCATCCAGCCACCATTCGGGGCTGAGCCGTTCCGGTCGCTCCGCCCGCGCAACCTGATGGGTGAGGCGACGCCAACGAAAACGGGTCGGCGGTCCGTCCGGGATTTCCGCGGCAAAACTTTCCAGCGGCTCCGGCATGCGAAAAAGACGGATAGGCCTTTCGCTGCGGGAAACCACTTGCAGCGCTCTCGGCATCTGCTTGTCCAGCGGCAAAGCCTCAATGGCAGACACGAAGGTTTCTGCCCGTTCCGGGATATGGCTTTCGCGTAACTGATAGGTCTGAAGACAGTCCGGCCCGAGGCGGGCTGAAACCTGATCCACGAAAGTCGAGAGCGACAGCTGTTTGTGATCCGTGGCCGCAAGATCGGACTGCACGTTTTCGAAAGGTTCATGATGCAGCACATTGAGCCGCAGAATCTCGTAACCGAAGCCGGCATCGAGATGATCCTGCAGGCCAGCGAGCCGTTCTGTGAACAGCGCTGTAATCCTGTCCATATCCCGCAACGGGCGCGAGGCACCAGCCGAAATTCGCGAAACCTGGCCGTCGACACGAAACAGCACAAGCTCGAACAGGCGCCCTCCGGCACCACGTGCTTGAAGACCGGACAGCAGGCACTGGGCGATCTGCCGCGTTACGAAAAGAATGTCCTCTTCCGACTGGATCGGATCGGCAAGGCGACGTTCCGCCGACAGGCTGGCGACCGGCCGGCGCGGCGACACGGGTTCCTCGTCATCGCCCCGAGCCTGATCGAGCCGCAGCAATACTTCGGTACCGAAACGCCGAGCAAGCGGTGCGCGCGGCGTCCGCATGAGATCCGCAACCCGCTTCAGCCCCAGTTTGTGCAGAGCCGCGACCGTATTCTGATCGAGCCGCAAAGCTGCCACCGGCAGCGGCGCCAGCATTTCTTCCCGGTCTTCATCGCTGACGATGCAGTTGCCGCCATAATGGCAGATCGCCCAGGACAGGCCGGGAGAGGAGGAGACCGCGCCACGCACCTCGAAACCCATCTGGCCAAGGCGCCTGAGAATATCTTCCAGCAGGGCTGCTTCACCGCCCATAAGATGGGCGCAGCCGGTAATATCGAGAAAGAGACCATTGCGTCCTTCCAGCGCCACGAGAGGCGTATAGCGATCGCACCAGTCGGCAAGGCCCTCAAGCAGCCGATGGTCGGCAGCCTGATCTTCATCGATAACGATCACATTGGGGCAGATGGCACGGGCCTCAGCCAGTCCCTGGCCCTGCCGCAGACCGAGCCGGGCGGCTTCGTCATCACAGTTAACAAGCCTCAAAGTATTGTCGACATGCGCGACGCAGACGACAGGGCCGGTTTCAGGACGCCCGGTCGAACGCCAGGCGTGTCCCCAATTTCGCCGCAACACCCGATCGATCGACAAGCGCGGAAAAGTCAGGGCCAGAATGCGCTGACGGCCGGACTGCGGGGACAGATTTGGCTGGCGCGTGAACGCGTGAGAGGCGGCGATCATGGGAATTCCATTCCAGGAGCAGAGAGAATGGAGCCGGATTGCGGCTCCGTTCGAGGGTGAGACGAAAGACGGAATGTCCTATGCTGCCGCCAAGCACGGTTCCGTCAGTGAGATACCGGTTTGCTGCCGGCGCAGTTTCGACCAGAAAACGGAAGTCGGCGCTGCTTGCCTCTTCCTCTCCGGCCTGCCTAAGGACGAACAAAGGCCGACCTGATGCCTTGGCACGAAGGCTCAACCTCCGGCTTTCGGTGAGACCGAAATGCTTGAGGTTGCCGCAGACCTCCAGCACCGTCATCGAAAAAGCGCCGCTTGCCGCCGCCGCTTCCGCCAACCAAAGCGCATCTTCCAGCCTGCGTGGCCGGGCGTGCAGAAAGGCCTGCGGTTTTAGTCCGAAATCCGCAATGCCCAGCGCATAAGGCATGCCGGCCTCGAGAACTGCGAGGCGATCGGCAATCCAGAGGATCGGCAATCCGCACACAGTCAATTCATGCAGCTTCTCCTTCGGGTTTTGCAGCAATGCAGAAACCGCCAAAACAAAGCCGCTGGCAGCACTTGCATCCTTCATGGCGCTTGTGCGGATTTCGGTCAGCCCATCCAGGGGCAAACCACCCTCCAGTGCCTGATCGAGAACATCGATCCCGAAGGAAAGCCGCTCGCGCTTGTCCCTCAAGGCAGCTATATTATCTGCCCTGTCATCCGATCCATCGAATGCCCGGATATCTTTGCCCTCCATACGGGCGATGGTTTCACGCAGGGCAAAAACTGTCTCCTGCGCCACAGCTTTCCCAGCCATGACGTCCGCTCCATGTGGATATGTTCACTTTATGTTCCTATGGATTCCAGAGCTGACTTGAGGAGTCAACAGCAATGTGAAATGATTCCCATCCGTGATGATGTGGACCATTGAATCCGCACTCGAAAAATTTTCTCAAAAAGCATATATCCATGGCCATAAGGAGTACCCATGGCCCGTATCGACCAGACAGACGATTGGCGTGATCGCCATGCGCCCACCATCAATGCCTTTGAATCGCTTGCGATCGAAGCCTATGGTCTCTTGCCTGCGGAATTCAGAGCGCTCACTGCCAATCTGACGATCGAGGTCGAGGACTTCCCCGACGACGACGTTTTTGAAGACATGGCTCTGGAGACGCCTTTCGATCTGCTCGGCCTGTTTGAAGGCCGGGGCATTTCCGAACGTTTTACCGTCGAGACCGGCGAATTGCCGAACCGTATCCGGCTTTATCGTCGGCCTATTCTCGATTACTGGGCGGAAAACGAGGAAACACTGGGCGATATCATCACCCATGTGTTGATCCATGAAATCGGCCATCATTTCGGCCTCAGCGATGACGACATGGAGCGCATCGAGGAAAGCGCCGATGCGGCCGCCATTGGGCGCTGAGACCGAAAACCCGCTTATTGTTCGCCGAGCTTCATATCGGGGTGGTAGTCCTTGCCTTCGACCGTCTTGGTCACGGGCTGGGCACACTGCATTTCACCCGTCTTGGCATTAAAGGCATAAGCTGGAGAACCCGCCAGTTCCCAGCCCTTGTTCAGGGCCAATGTCACCTTGTGACAAAAGGCGGCGTCATCTGGCCCGGTGAGAAGTCGATAAAGTTTCATGCGCGTTTTCCTCGCTCTGCAATGCGATTTGCCTGTGCGACCAGTTTTTTCGCCTGCACCATATGCAGGCGTTCAACCATGCGGCCATCCATGGTGATGACGTTGAGATCCCCGGCTTCCGGCCGGGCAAAAGCGGCAATGATCGCCCGCGCCTCTTCCAACGCTTCCTGTGAGGGACCAAAGGTCTGATTGGCGGTTTCGATCTGAGCCGGGTGGATCAGCATCTTGCCGTCAAATCCCATGTCCCGCCCTTGCTCGCATTCCGCCTCGAAAACCGAAGCATCCCGGAAATCGTTGAAGACACTGTCGATAACATCCAGGCCATAGGCACGGGCGGCCAGCACAACCTGCATCATCCAGGGAACGAGATAGGTGCGTCCGGGCCGGGCAGGTACGCCGGTATCCTTGCGAAGATCGTTGAGACCAATCACGAAACAATCGAGCCTGCTGTTGGTCCCATGTGCCGCTCGAGCGATATCGGCCGCATTGACGATACCGCGCGCGGTTTCCATCATCGCCCAAAGCCGCAGTTCCGGCGATGTTTGCGCAAACCTTGCTTCGACCTCGGTGAGAATGGAGATGTCGTCGACCTTGGGCAGAGCGACCGCATCCGGCACGATATCGCGGACGAGCTCGATATCTTCGGCGCCGAAATCGGAATCGAGCGCGTTGATGCGTATGATGGCTTCCTTGCCTACTAAAGGCGTTTCCTGGAAAAACCGGCGAAGATTATCACGCGCTTCGGCCTTTTTTTCCGGAGCGACGGAATCTTCCAGATCAAAAATAACCGCGTCGCAATCAAGTTCATGCGTCTTGTCGAGTGCGCGTCGGTTGATGGCAGGAACACTGAGAACAGACCGGCGCAGGCGGACAATATCTGAAGGATTGGGCATGCCACTTTGTGCCAAGCTTTCGGCCGACACGCAATAACGTGATCGGCCTTTGATGGCTTGCGTCGGGACAGACCCTTGCAAGCCATACGGGAAAGGACCACATTGCCTGTATCGAAAGGGATTTTACAATCATGCAGAACATCCGCGCCGTCTTTTTTGCTTTGTCCGGCATCGCCGTCATCGCATTTGTGGCTGTCCTCACCGCGTCTCTGACCGTTGCCTTCGCAGGCATGCTGGCAATCTTTACCGGCATCCGTCTGCTTTCGGCCCGCCTCAAACCGGTTCCGGTGCGTGCCAAAACCGCCAAGCAGGACAATATGCGCGTCTGGAATGACGGCCGCGGTACGATCATCGACCTGTAAGCGGAAAGCGTACCGTAGAGTACCGTACCGCTTGCAAACGAATCGACCTTCAAATCCGGGCGGTTTTGCTCTATTGGCATGATCTTCTGCTCGAGAAGACCATCCGAAGGTTTGCCATGGAAAAGTTCACTACCCTTACCGGCGTCGCCGCCCCGCTTCCGGTCGTCAATATCGACACGGACATGATCATTCCAAAGGATTATCTGAAGACGATCAAGCGCACCGGTCTTGGCAAGGGACTTTTCGCGGAAGCCCGGTATAACGAGGACGGCAGCCCGAACGCTGATTTCGTCCTCAACAAACCCGCTTATCAGAATGCCAAGATCATCGTTGCCGGTGATAATTTCGGCTGTGGCTCCTCGCGTGAACACGCGCCATGGGCTTTGCTCGACTTCGGCATCCGCTGCGTGATCTCGACGTCTTTTGCCGACATCTTCTACAATAACTGCTTCAAGAACGGCATCCTGCCGATCGTCGTTTCCCAGGACGATCTCGACAAGCTGATGGACGACGCTTCGCGCGGCTCCAATGCCATCCTGTCGATCGATCTCGAAGCCCAGACGATTTCCGGCCCGGATGGCGGGTCCATCACCTTCGATATCGATCCGGCGCGCAAGCACATCATGCTCGAGGGCCTTGATGATATCGGCACCACGCTGAAGAACGATGCCAGCATTGGCAGTTTCGAAAACAAGATGCAGAACGAGCGTCCCTGGCTTTGATCAGGGACTGCGCATCGCGACCGTGGAACTGATTTCGTCAGGCGTCTTCCAGTATCCCATTCCAGCCTGATAAACGTCATATCCGGCTCCGCCCTTCGGCAGGTTCGGGCGGAGATCCAGGCATCGCAGAATGCGAAGCAAGGAGGGTGAGCCTGCGAACGCAAGGGAACATCATGTCCAATACTATATTCCTTCTTCCCGGTGACGGCATCGGCCCCGAGGCGATGGGCGAAGTTCGCAAGATAATCGCCCATATGAACGACACGATGGGCACCGGCTTCGTTCTCGATGAAGGTCTGGTCGGCGGCTGCGCCTACGACGCACATGGCGTTGCCATTTCGGAAGAAGACATGGCCAAGGCGATGGCGGCGGACGCCGTGCTTTTCGGTGCCGTCGGCGGTCCCAAATGGGATAGTGTTCCTTACGAAGTTCGTCCGGAAGCCGGCCTGCTGCGCCTCCGCAAGGACATGCAGCTGTTTGCCAACCTGCGTCCGGCGATCTGCTATCCAGCGCTTGCCTCCGCTTCCTCGCTGAAGCCGGAGCTGGTCGAAGGCCTCGACATTCTCATTGTCCGCGAACTGACCGGCGGCGTCTATTTCGGTGAACCGAAAGAGATCATCGATCTCGGCAACGGCCAGAAGCGCGGTATCGACACCCAGATATACGATACCTATGAAATCGAGCGCATCGCCGGCGTCGCCTTCGAACTGGCGCGTACGAGACAGAATTCTGTCTGCTCGATGGAAAAGCGCAACGTCATGAAGTCGGGCGTGTTGTGGAACCAGGTCGTGACCGAGACCCACAAACGCTCCTACTCCGACGTCAAGCTCGAGCATATGCTGGCCGATGCCGGCGGCATGCAGCTCGTCCGCGCCCCCAAGCAGTTCGACGTGATCGTCACCGACAACCTGTTCGGTGACATGTTGTCCGACGTGGCCGCCATGCTGACAGGCTCGCTCGGCATGTTGCCATCCGCCTCGCTCGGCGCACCCGACACCCATAGCGGCAAGCGCAAGGCACTTTACGAGCCCGTCCACGGTTCGGCACCGGATATCGCCGGCAAGGGCATTGCCAACCCGATCGCAATGATCGCATCCTTCGCGATGTGCCTGCGTTATTCCTTTAACATGGTGACTGAAGCCGACCGTCTGGAAAAGGCGATTGCGACCGTGCTCGACAAGGGTATCCGCACCGGCGACATCATGGGAGAAGGTTGCCGTCAGGTCGGCACTTCGGAAATGGGCGATGCAATTCTTGCAGAATTCGTCGCTGCATCGGCCTGATTGCATTGCATCCTGACATGAATGTGTCGGGATTTCCGCTACTTCGTTATTGGCCCGGCTGGCTTTCGTCCGCCGGGCTTCCCATATCCCTGATCCCATAGCCAGGATGGCCGTTGAAGAACAGGTGAGCATGACGTCGACATTTTCCAAGCTGCGACGACGAAGACAACGACATGGCGGCGGCCCCGCGTCTCCAGCCTGGTGGCCATATGCGCTTGTTGCCGTCAATCTTATCCTGATTGCCTACTTCACGCTGGATGCGCCCATGGGTGCTTATGCCACCCATACGCCGAACGTTCTTTTTCCGATCGGCGAAAAGGTGACGGACTTTGCGCGCTCCGGCTGGATCCTTGTCGTGGCAGGCGTCCTGTTTCTCGGCGCATTTTTTTACGCTCGCCGGCCGATGCCGCATCGCAAGCGTTTCCAGGTGATCTATACCACCCATATAGCCGCCTATGTTTTTCTGTCTGTAGCCATATCCAGCCTGATCGCCAACATACTCAAGATCGCCGTTGGCCGCGCCAGACCGACGCAATACGAAGAATGGGGCACATTCGGTTTTTCTCCGTTCCATGCCGAGTTCAATTTCGAGAGTTTCCCATCTGGCCATTCGACGGTCGCAGGAGCTTTTATGGCGGCGCTGGCGCTCCTCTTGCCACGTTACCGGTTTTTTTTCCTGATTGCCGGCCTGTGGCTGGGCATGGCCCGTGTCATCATTGGCGTTCATTATCCAAGTGATGTCGTCGCAGGACTGGCCTTCGGCGCATGGACGTCCTTCGTTATGGCAATTGTCTTTTCCCGCTACGGTCTGCTGTTCAGGTTTGTGCCCGGGCGCTTGCCAGGTCTACGGCGACCACTGAGACTGCGTTCACCACAGATTGCGCAACACCGTCGCTGACATTCCTGAATTCAGAAGCCCGGAGCCTCGGGCTTTTGCGGCATGTCGATGAAAGAAAAAAGGATACTGCGGGCAAGCGTCTCATCACCGGCAATGACGGCGGCCTGCAGTTCCTTCAATGCTTCCATGACATCTTGACCGACATGGTTTGCCTGGGCTCGCATGATTTTCGGATGATCTGTCTTCAAGGCATTGGCGACATCATAAAAAAGCTCTTCGAAGAGCTTTTCCCCCGGCCTGATACCGGTCACCTGAACTTCGATACTGCCAGGCAGATTTTGGCTGTTTCGAAGCGTAAAGCCGGCAAGGCGGATCATGTTTTCCGCAAGATCACCGATCCGCACCGGTTCTCCCATATCGAGCAGAAACGTATCGCCGCCCATGGACATGGCGCTTGCCTGAACGATCAGCTCGGAGGCTTCCTGAATGGACATGAAATAACGCGTCATGTCCGGATCGGTGACCGTCACCGGCCCGCCATTGGCTATCTGTTCACGAAACAGCGGCACTACCGATCCGTTGGAACCAAGGACATTGCCAAACCGGACCGCGCAGAAATGTTGGCCGTTGTTGACGGCTTCCATCGCCTTGTCGCGAATGATCAGTTCGGCCCAGCGTTTCGTAGCACCCATGACATTGGTCGGACGCACGGCCTTGTCTGACGAGATCAGTACAAGTTTCTCGACGCCTGCAGAAAGAGCGACATCGGCAACGGTCAATGTTCCGAAGACATTGTTGCTGATACCTTCGAGCGTATTGGCTTCCACGAGCGGCACATGCTTGTGGGCGGCGGCATGGTAGACAACTTGCACACCATTGCGGGTAATTGCAGCCTGCACCTGCGCCACATCACGAACCGATGCCAGGACCGGGATGACGTCGCAATGGCCGCTACTGCGCAATTCGCGATCTATCTTATAAAGAGCAAATTCGTTCGCCTCGAAAAGAACAAGGCATTTCGGTTTCCACTGCACGATCAGACGGCACAGTTCAGAGCCGATCGAACCGCCTGCACCGGTTACCATGACGACCTTGCCGTGCAGGACATTGCGCAGCAGAGCCTGATCCGGCGGAACAAAGGATCGCCCCAACAACTCATCGATCTCGATCTCGCGAATCTGATTGACCAGATAGCGGCCGTCGACGAGGTCGGTAATGTCGGGCAAGGTACGGATCTTCACCCCAAGCCCGCTAACAAGGCTGATAACGGCCTGCCGCCGGTTCGTCGGAATGGAAGACATCGACAGGATGATTTCCTGAATCCCGTATTTCTCGATAAGCCGCGGAAGTTGGTTGGGTGGAAAAACACGATAACCACCAACATCGCGACCATGATGTTGCGGATCGTCATCGACCAGCCCGACGACATAACGTTTGCCGTGACCACGCAAGACGGTTGCCAGCTGTACGCTGGACGGTCCTGCACCATAGATCAGCATCGGATGTTCATCGCGCCGAATGCCGGTTCCTGTGCTCAGGATGAATTTGGCAGCAAACCGGCTGCCACCAACGAGCAGGACGCCGACGGCAAAATAAAAGAACGGAACAGAGCGGGGAACGATATCCTGGCCAGCCATGGCCGTCAGGAAGATCAGGATCACCCAGACGGTGGTCGATATCGCCATGGCGCGCAGGATGGTCCAGATCGCCGTATCGGGGAGATAGCGCAGGACTGCCCGGTAAAGTCCCATGCGAATGAAGACCGGTATGGCGATGAGTGGCGCCAGCACACCAAGCAGCAGACGCTCGTCGGTGATCTGAGGCGTCCAATCGGCGTAACGCAGCGCGTAGCTTGCCCAAAGCGCGAACATCAGAGCGCAGAAATCGAACCCGATGAGCAGAATGCGCTTCCACAATCTCGGCGTCACCATAATGATCTGTCGCAGGAATTCGATCACGCTTGTTTCATCCACATTGGACCGATATTCCGGCATAATCACTTTTCATCGGGTGAGTTCCGCACGCCTTGTTGCTTGGCGAAACTTTCGACCGTTGCGCGCATGCCTTCCTCGGCAGATATTGGTGGCATCCACCGCAGAAGCCTGCATGTCTTGCCTATATCCACCTGCAGGTTGGCGAGCAAGCGCTCCCGATAAGCCGACTTTCCTGCAAGTTGCAAAATCAGGGAAAGAACGGAGAGAGGTACCGGCAGGTTGACAGGCTTTTTTCCCTGCAATCTTGCCAGTTTGGAGAACAATTCCGCTGTCGAGAAATCGACACCGTCGCTGACAAGAAACACCTGACCCGCAGCCTGTGGATGGTCGGCAACCCGCATCAAAAGATCACACAGGTTTTCGACATAGACCAGGGACCTGCTATTGTTGACGGCGCCGAAAACCGAAGGCAACCCGCTTCCGGCCCATTTCAACATCAACGCGAAATTGGCGGGCACATCCGGTCCGTAAACAAGTGGAGGACGAACAACCGTGATCTCCATTCCCGTTTCGCGACCGAGCTGGAAAAGCCGCCGCTCCGCCTCGAGCTTGGAGCGACCGTATTCATCCACCGGTCGTGGCATGTCATCCGCCAGAAAAGGCTGCCTTCTGCCGGTTTGCCCGCCGCTTGCCTTGATGGAACTTACGAAAACGAAACGCCGGACGCTGGCCTTGGCTGCCTGCTGGGCGAGCGCCAAAGTGGCATCCACATTCACGGATCTGAACGCCTCCGCGGGATCGGACTCCTCCTTGAGAACATGCGCGCGGCCGGCGAGATGGATCACAACGTCGACATCGCGCAAGGGCTCGGACCAATCCGGTTGCCTGGTCATATCTCCAACGGCAATGCAGCCCGGAGAAGGATTGCGGCTGACCGCACGGAAAGGCACCCTGTGTTTTTCCAGGTAGGCAATCAGAGATCGCCCGATGAAACCATTTCCGCCGGTAACGAGGATCAAGAGGCAGACCTCTCTCTTGGGTTCTTGCCGATATTAGCGCTTTCCACGTTTAAAATGTCCCCCAGTCCGATCGTCACGAAGGCCGGCCCCAGCCCAAAGGCACCCGAGAGCAAGAAATATATAGACCAAAGCAACCAGGCCATAAGCCAAAAGAGGCGCGGTGGGTAGGAACAGCGTTACCGGCAGCACGAAAGCCAGATTGAAAGCAGCTGCCGCATAGGTCACCGGACGGGCGTCTCCAAGTTTCCGGGACAAACGCTGATACGCGTGTGACCGGTGAGCCTGGGTGACGTTTTCGCCACGGAAAAATCGAACAAGCAGTGTGACCGTTGCATCGACGGCAAACAGCGAAGCCAGAAGCAACCACTGCGGTAGCGTCAACCATCCGGACGAAATGCTTTCCAGCGCAAAGGCAAAAAGCATGAAGGCGAGAAACGTACTGCCGGCATCTCCCATGAAGATGCGTGCTGGCGGCATGTTGAAGGATAAAAACGACAAGGTCGAAACGGCAACGACCACCATCATCCACCAGAACGATGAAGCCGTCTGTCCGTCAGACCAGATCACCAGCACGGCAGACAGCAACATCATTGCCGCCTGTTGGCCGGCAATACCATCGATCCCATCCATGAAATTGAACAGATTGATCCACCAGACACCGCCGACCAGCAGCAATGCAAATGCCATCGGCCAAAGCACCGTGATATCAGATCCAAAGAAACCAGTGGCAGCCCCGGTAAGAAAAATGGCTCCGGCCGCCACACCTGCCTGAACCAGAAAACGGATCTTGGCCGGCAACGGCGTTCGATCGTCAACCAGACCCAAAACAGCGATAATGAAGCCTAGGCCGCACAAACCCAGCGCCACCAGATCGCTGCCGGCAAAAACGAGACAGCCCAACAATGAACCGACAACCATACCAACGCCTCCGCCGGTCGGTGTCGGCACCTTATGCGACGAGCGTGCTTCAGGCGCCTGCACCAAGCCCAGTCGTTCTGCATTCGCGATCATAAGCCATATGACCAGCCAGCTCGCACCGGCGGCGGCAATGCAAACAAGCACATTCGTCATCATGATTGATATTATGATCCTGTCTCGACAAGCATATCCCGGTGTACGGCCAGCGGCGCAACCTTGTCCAGCATAACCGGCCATCCCGCACGACGCTTGACTCTCTCCACAAATCTTTTAATGAATTCGCGCGAAAAGGAAGCACCATGGCCTCTATGCGGTTCGACATCGCTGCCCATGTTCAGCCGGCACAAGCTGCCGGAGGATGCTTCTTTGTTTCCAAAACCAAGGCCAAAACCACGACGAAAATCGTCTGACGTCTCTGGCCCACCGCTCTCTCCCCGGTAAGGCCGGGGATCAGGATCCGGCGATTGATGCCGGTTCCCCTCACCGCCGAGGAGAGAAGAGAAAGAGAGCATATCATGGGTTTCAAGATCGCAGTCGCAGGCGCTACCGGCAATGTCGGCCGGGAAATGCTGAACATTCTTTCCGAGCGTGGCTTCCCGGCAGATGAAGTCGTCGCCCTTGCTTCGGCCCGCAGCCAGGGTACGGAAGTTTCCTACGGCGACAAGACGCTGAAGGTTTCCAACCTCGAACACTACGATTTTTCCGATACCGACATTTGCCTGATGTCCGCCGGTGGTGATGCTTCCAAGAAGTGGTCGCCGAAGATCGGAGCACAGGGCTGCGTCGTGATCGACAATTCTTCGGCCTGGCGCTACGATTCGGAAGTGCCGCTGATTGTTCCGGAAGTAAACCCGGATGCGATCGCCACTTTTGGCAAAAAGAACATCATCGCTAACCCGAATTGCTCGACGGCGCAGCTCGTCGTCGCCCTGAAGCCGCTGCATGACTTTGCCAAGATCAAGCGCGTCGTCGTATCGACCTACCAGTCGGTTTCCGGTGCCGGCAAGGAAGGCATGGACGAACTCTTCACCCAGACGCGCGCCGTTTTCGTCGCCGATCCGGTAGAAGCCAAGAAGTTCACCAAGCGCATCGCCTTCAACGTCATTCCGCACATCGATAGCTTCATGGAAGACGGCTATACCAAGGAAGAATGGAAGGTTCTGGCCGAAACCAAGAAGATGCTCGACCCGAAGATCAAGGTCACCTGCACGGCCGTGCGCGTACCGGTCTTCATCGGCCACTCTGAATCGGTCAATATCGAGTTCGAAAACGAGATCACTGCCGACCAGGCTCGCGATATCCTGCGCGAAGCACCGGGTTGCCTCGTCATCGACAAGCACGAGAACGGTGGCTACATCACCCCGCTCGAATCCGCCGGTGAAGATGCGACCTATATCTCGCGTATCCGCGAAGACGCAACGGTCGAAAATGGTCTCAACATCTGGGTCGTTTCCGACAACCTGCGCAAGGGTGCAGCACTCAATGCCATCCAGATTGCCGAACTTCTCGTCAATCGTGGTCTGATCAAGCCGCGCAAGCAGGCCGCCTGAACCATTTGGTAAGCATATAATACTAAAAACCCTGCCGGGAGGCGGGGTTTTTAAATACCGAATCGCAAGAGGATCACGAACTGTTCATGCTTCCTTGCGTTGCGGGCGACAAAAACTCTGCCATAAGCTGAATATCAATGGCTCTGCATCCGGCTTAACTACCGGCCGCTCTAACGCAACGATGGACCTATACGCATGAAAAAGCTTTTCCTCTCCGGGATACTCGCAATTGGCTTTGGCTTTTCCGCGGCACCCGCCATGGCAGCAGCATGCGGAAATGACAGCAGTGGTTTTGCTGCCTGGGTCCAGGATTTCAAGCAGACCGCACCATCCAAAGGGATCTCATCTTCGGTCCTGGACCGCGCCTTTGCCAATGTCAGCTATAACCGTGACACAATTCGTGCCGATCGTGGCCAGAAAAGCTTCAAGCTTTCTTTCGAAGAATTCATGAAGAAGCGCGGCGGGCAGACAATCATTTCCCGCGGCCGCACCATGAAGAACAGCAATGCGTCGCTGTTTGCATCGATCGAACGTCGCTACGGCGTTCCGGCGGGCCCGCTGCTGGCAATCTGGGGCATGGAAACCGGTTTCGGCAGCTATATGGGCAACCAGCATACGCTGTCTGCGGTTTCCACGCTCGCTTATGACTGCCGTCGTTCGGCATTCTTTACCGAACAGCTTTACGCCGCGCTGCAGCTCGTTGCTCGTGGCGATCTGAGCGTTACGGCAAAGGGTGCAGCCCATGGTGAAATCGGCCAGACCCAGTTCCTGCCTCTGAATGTCATCCGTTACGGTGCCGATGGTGATGGCGACGGTCATATCGACATGGTTCGCTCGCGCGCAGATGCACTGGCTTCCACGGCGAACTTCCTGCGCGGCCACGGCTGGCGCGCCGGCGCCGGTTATCAGCCGGGTGAACCGAACTACGTTGCTATTCAGGGATGGAATGCAGCCTCCGTCTATCAGAAGGCAATTGCGCATATCGGCGCACAGATCGACGGCAAATAAGCCGTCGATCCTGTTTCTGAAAATTTAAAGGATCAGAGTCCGGGGCGGATGAAATCGCCCGCCTCGTTCATGACCCAAAGTTCGCCGCTCGAAATATCGAACCAGGCACCGTGAATATTGAGCATTCCTTCGTCATGAAGTTTTTTCACGAAGGGGAAGCTCAAGAGATTGCTGATCGAATTACGGATCGAAACGCGCTCGAGCGCCGTCTGGCGTTCGGTCTGCGTCATCAGATCATTGCTCTGGATCTGTTCCGCAGCAGGCTGCAATAGCCGCATCCAGCTACCGATAAAGTCACCCGGAGAGAGCGGCTCCATCGCCGGATCGAGCGCCGCCTTGATACCACCGCAACGGCCGTGGCCCATGATCACGATGTCGTTGATCTTGAGCACCTGCAAGGCATATTCCACTGCCGCCGAAGTGGCGTGGAGCTGGCTGTCGGGCTCATAGGGCGGCACCATGTTCGCGACATTTCGAACCACGAACAATTCACCGGGACCACAATCGAAAATGGCCTCGGGTGAAGCGCGTGAGTCACAACAGGCAATGACGAGCGTGTGGGGTTCCTGGCCGTGCTCGGCAAGCACGCGATAACGTTCGCGGGCATCGGCATAGCGGCCGTTCATGAAGCTGCGGTAGCCCGCAAGGAGTGTTTCGGGAAAAGCGTCCATGAGGAGACGCTTATAGCGGCGACGGACGAGAATCAACGCCCTCGATATCGCCTTATCGGCGAACGTTCTGCAAAGGGTGGATCAGGCGACGCAATTGCACCATCGCCATTGGCGTGGAGAGGCTGGATGCGTCGGTTTCAAGCGCAAGTTCATCACCTCCGCGCTTGGCCGTGCGAGCAAGTACTTCATAGACACTGGCGGTTGCCATCTGAAGAGCCTTTTCCTCATCTGTTCCAGACAGGAGACGCGCCAGAAAGACCGCAGCCAACAGATCGCCCAGGCCGTTCGGTGGATTCTCGATCAGCCTATGTTCGGCTAGGAGCGCGAGCTTGCCCGTCAGAAAAAGATTGCCGGTACCGCCTGCCATCCTCGGCACGGCTGAGGTCACAAGCATGCGCGTCGGCCCAAGGGCGATGGCAGCGTCCATGATCGCGGCATTCGTTTCGAGTGCGGCACCCGAAAGCCAGGCCAGCTCATATCGGTTCGGCGTGGCAAGCGACGCGAGCGGAATGAGTTCGTCACGGATAGCTTCTGCCGTGGCCTGGGGAATATAGAGACCGCCAATGTCACCCATGACAGGGTCGCACATATACATGGCATCGGGGTTTTTCTGCCGAACGGCGCGAATGAGCCGAGCGACGGCCTTGGGCTGTCCCGGATGGCCGAAATAGCCCGTCAGCACCGCCTTTACCTCACCGAGCCAGGGGGCGGCGATCAGATCGTCGATGACCTTCTCAAACTCCTCCTCCGGAAAAACCATGCGCGTGGAGCGTCCGTGCCCCGGATGCCAGGGGAGAACGACGGTTGGCAGTGCCCAGACGGGAAAACCGAGTGTTTCCAGCGCAAATACGGCGGCGCGGTTTCCGACCGATCCGCGCACGACATGACTGGAAATGACGATGACTGCGCTTGGATTTTCGGACATGAGAAAAGACTTTCGATCAGAGGGCTTGTTGATCAGTTTTTCAGAGCTTTATGTCAACAAGTCTTCGTTGATCGGTGGAATAACCGGGATGCAATCGGCTAACATAAGTTATTCGTCCGCTTCGGTTCGAACCACAACGGACGCCATAATGTGATTTGGGAGAGGACTTGCCCATGGACGCGAAGCGCAATCCGAAAAAAGACAAGCAGATCGATGCCGCACGGCGCATCGCCACCAAGAATGCGCTTGATCCGCATCTTCTGTTCAGCCGGGCAAGCAAGGACGACCTCGCACATTATACGCCGGAAATGCTGGCCCTTTCTGCCGAAGAGGCGCGAAAGGCATTGGCTGCATGGGATCGCAAGAATGCTCATGTCCTTATCGAGGCCGTTCCCGGGGTCGAACCCTCGGGCATCCCCGTGTCGGTGTTGACGATCGTCGATCACAACCAGCCCTTCCTTTATGATTCGGTCATGGGTGAGATCACCGGCAGCATCCGCGATCTGACACTTGCCGTTCATCCGATCCTGCATGTCGAAGACGGCAAGGAACCCACTTTCCATCCGCGCGAGGCGCCCGCTGATCCCGAACATACGGTCAGCTTGATCCAGATTCATGTTTCTCTCCTGACAGATGAGCAGTCGAGCGATCTTGAACAGCGTATCCGCAAGGTTCTCGGCCAGGTTCATCTGGCAATTGAAGACTGGCAGGCAATGCTGTCTCGCCTGAACAGCGCGATAACCGAGCTTTCCGCCGTATCACGCAAGAAAAGCGACCGTGACGAAGCCCTCGCATTCCTCGAATGGCTGCGTGACGACAACTTCACTTTTCTCGGAATGCGGGAATACACCTATTCGGGCAGCGGTAGCGACGCCCGCTTCGAACGTGCCACGGAGCGCGGTCTCGGCATTCTTTCCGATCCCGACGTACTTGTGTTGCGCCAGGGCAAGAATGCCGTGATGACGACGCCGGAAATCCTTGAATTCCTTGAGGGACCGGATTTTCTGATCGTCACCAAGGCCAACGTGAAATCCGTTGTCCATCGCCGTGCCTATATGGATTACGTCGGTATCAAACGTTTTGATGAAAGCGGCAAGGTTATTGGCGAACTGCGGGTCGTCGGGCTGTTTACGGCCACCGCCTACACCCACTCTGTCAGCGAAATCCCGCTCGTTCGCGCCAAGGCCAAACGTATCAAGGAACATTTCGGCTTTGACCGCCTGAGCCATTCCGGCCGTATGCTGAAGAACACACTCGAATCCTATCCGCGCGATGATCTTTTCCAGATCCATCCGGATGTGCTGATCAAGTTCTGCGAACAGATCATGGAACTGGCTGAGCGCCCACGCGTGCGTGTTCTTCCACGCATCGATCAGTTCGATCGTTTCGTATCGGTGATCGTTTATGTTCCACGTGAAAACTACAACTCATACGTTCGCGAAAAGGTGGGAGACTACCTTTCAACCGTCTACGAGGGACATGTCTCCGCTTATTACCCGGCATTCCCGGAGGGGGGTATTGCCCGCGTCCACTTCATCATCGGCCGCACCAGCGGAAAGACACCACGCGTACCGCAGCCGAAACTGGAAGCCACCATTCGCGATATCGCAACGCCCTGGAGCGAACGTTTCGCGGCACTTGCCGGTCCTCATCAGGCCACTCTGCACACCACCCAGGCCTATCAGGAAGCCTTTACACCGGAAGACGTCTTTGGCGATCTGAACGACATCAACGCCTGCGCCAGCGGCGAGCCGATCCGTATCGAGTTCTACCGCAACGGCACCGACGATGACACGGTGATCTCGTTGAAGATCTTCCATCAGGCCGGACAGCTTTCGCTGTCGCGACGCGTACCGCTTCTCGAAAACCTCGGTTTCCAGGTCCTGAGTGAACAGACATTTGAACTTGAAGTCGAAAACCATGGCACAAGGACGCTTGTCGTCCTTCATGACATGGAATTGCGGATCGACGGCGGCCACGACATCGATTTCGACCGTCAGTCGCAGCAGCTGGAAGAGGCATTTCTCGATGCTTATTTCGGCCTGATCGACAATGACAGCTTCAACAAGCTGGTTTTGCTTTGCGGTGTTTCGGCCCGCGAGGTGACGGTATTGCGGGCTTATGCCCGTTACCTGCGCCAGACCGGCATCGTTTATTCGCAAAACCACATCGCCGATACACTGGCACGTTATCCGAAAATCGCCACCGATCTCTTGAAGCTCTTCCATGACGGTTTCGATCCGAAGCTGAGCGAAAAGAAGCGCGACAGAAAACTGTCCGAACGCCATGCCGAAATCGAAACGGCGTTGGCCGACGTGCCGAACCTCGATGATGACCGCACGCTTCGCCGTTACGTCAACGTCATCGATTCGACGCTCCGCACGAACTATTTCCAGCGCGGAGACGACGGCAAACCGAATGCCATGCTGGCCTTCAAGCTCGATCCGAAGCTTCTCGACAACCTGCCGGAGCCGCGCCCCTTCCGCGAAATGTTCGTATACGGTACCGAGGTTGAAGGCGTTCATCTCCGTTTCGGCAAGGTCGCTCGTGGTGGCCTGCGCTGGTCGGATCGTGGCGAAGACTACCGCACGGAAGTACTGGGTCTCGTAAAGGCGCAGCAAGTGAAGAATGCGGTCATCGTGCCGGTCGGCGCCAAGGGCGGCTTCTTCCCGAAAAAGCTGCCGGTCGGTGGCACACGCGACGAAATTTTCGCCGCCGGCCGTGCCGCCTACATGACCTATATCCGCACGCTGCTGTCGATCACCGACAATATCATCGACGGTGAAGTGGTGGCGCCGAAAAATACGGTGCGCGTCGACGACGACGACCCGTATTTCGTTGTCGCCGCCGACAAGGGTACAGCGACCTTCTCGGATACCGCCAACGGTCTTGCCCAGGAAGCGGGCTTCTGGCTGGATGACGCCTTCGCCTCCGGTGGCTCGGCCGGTTACGACCACAAGAAGATGGGCATCACTGCTCGCGGCGCCTGGGAAACGGTGAAACGGCATTTCCGTGAACAGGATATCGATATCCAGACAACGCCGTTCACGGTTGCCGGTGTCGGCGACATGTCGGGTGACGTGTTCGGCAACGGCATGCTGCTGTCGCGGGAAATCCGTCTGATTGCCGCTTTCGACCACCGCGACATCTTCATCGATCCCGATCCGGACACCGCCAGAAGCTTTGCCGAGCGCGAGCGCATGTTCGCCTTGCCACGCTCGAGCTGGCAGGATTACGACCGCTCAGTCCTTTCCAAGGGTGCGATGATCATCTCGCGCTCGGAAAAATCAGTAAAACTGACACCGGAAGCGGCAGCCGCGATCGATATCGGCAAGACCACAGCCACACCTTTTGAAATCCTGACAGCAATCCTGAAAAGCCCGGTCGATCTTTTGTGGTTCGGCGGAATCGGTACGTATATCAAGGCGGCATCGGAGACTGACGCAGAAGTCGGCGACCGCGCCAATGATCCGATCCGCGTGACGGCCGGTGAACTGCGTGCAAAGGTTATCGGCGAAGGCGCCAATCTGGGGGTTACCCAGAAGGGCCGTATTGCTTACGCATTGACCGGTGGCCGCTGCAATTCGGATGCGATCGACAACTCGGCGGGCGTCAACTCCTCCGACGTCGAGGTCAATATCAAGATCGCACTGAGCCCCGCCATGAAGGAAGGCCGTTTGCCGCGCGAGAAGCGCAATCGCCTGCTGACTTCCATGACCGAAGAGGTCGCAGCGCTTGTCCTGCGCAACAATTACCTTCAATCGCTGGCGATCTCGCTTTCCGAGCGCAAGGGTCTTCGCGACCGCGAAGTTCTGTCGCGGCTGATGTCCGTACTCGAATCCCGTGGTCAACTGAACCGTAAGGTTGAAACCCTTCCCGACGATGCCACCATGGCCGACCGCTATATTGCAGGCAAGCCGCTGACACGCCCGGAAATCGGTGTGCTGCTCTCCTACGCCAAGATTGTTCTCTTCGACGATATTCTGGAAAGCAGCCTGCCGGACGACGCCTATATGGGCTCCACGCTTGCCGACTATTTCCCGGCCGGCATGAAAAAGGGCTATGCCGCCGATATCGCCGGCCACCGCCTGCATCGTGAAATCATTGCGACACTGCTTGCCAACGAGACGATCAATCGTGGCGGACCGGGCTTTGTACAGCAGATGGTGGATATCACCGGCTGCACTCCGGCGGATGTGGTCAAGGCCGCCTTCCTGGCGCGTGAGGCCTTTGGTCTTTCTCAGTTGTGGGCCGAGATCGATGCGCTCGACAACGACCTTCCTGGCGCCACGCAAAACATGATCTACGCTCGTGTCGAAGATATCTTTGCCGATGCAACGCGCTTGATTCTCCAGACCAAAACAGCGGATGGCTCACTCGAAACGGCAAGCCGACGATTGGCGACCGCTATCAAGGGCATGCGCAATTCGGTGAAAGACGCTCCCTCGGATGCCGAGCTTGAAGCCTCCGGCATCTCACATGAACTGGCGGAAAAACTGCGCGTATTGCCCACCTTGGTACTGGCACCTGAAATCATGCTGGTGGCCGAGCGCACGGGTGAACCGCTGGCCCGCGCAACGGAAGCCTATTTTGCCGTGAGCGACATCTTCCGGATCACACGACTGCTGGAAGCAGGCGAACGGGTTCCAACCAGCGATCACTATGAAAGCCTTGCTCTGACGCGAAGCCTGCAACAGATTACCGTTGCAAGGCGGGATATCGTCATCGCCGCCTTGTCCGCACATTCTCGCGACAAGAAACCGGTCGAGGCCTGGTATGCCGGTGACCGCCAGCGCGTGAACCGCGTCAGCGGTGAATTGATTGCACTGAGCGACGGGGCGGATGTGACCTTGGCGAAAGTAACGGTGGCTGCCGGTCTGCTGGGCGACCTCGCCCATCGCAGCGCCCAATAGGACGAATGATGGGAACTGCGCCCGGATCGATCGCACCTTCAAACCCGGAGCCAGGGACATCGCGCCTTGGCATCTGGGGCTGGATGTTGTTCGACTGGGCGGCCCAGCCTTTTTTCACCGTTGTCACAACCTTCATTTTCGGGCCCTATTTTGTGGCCCGAATGACCGACGATCCGGTAGCCGCCCAGGCTGCCTGGAGCAACATGGCGACCGTTTCGTCATTATTGATTGCAATTCTATCCCCCGTGCTCGGGGCAATCGCCGATGAATCCGGCTCAAGAAAGCCATGGATCGCTTTTTTCGCGGTCATCAAGATCATAAGCCTGGCGATGTTGTGGTTTGCGGCTCCCGGATCTTCGATCATCTGGCCGCTGCTTTTCATGGTTCTGGCTTCGCTCGCTGCGGAGTTCTCAATCGTTTTCAATGACTCCATGATGCCGCGGCTGGTCAGCGAAAAGGACGTCGGACGAATTTCCAATATCGCTTGGGGTCTTGGCTATCTGGGCGGCATGCTGGTGCTGATCCTTGTCGTGGCACTTCTTGCGGGCAGCCCAAGCGACGGATTGACGATCATCGGCGCAGAGCCGCTTTTCGGGCTAAACCCGGCGACTGGCGAGGATGCGCGCGTGACCGGCCCCATATCGGCCTTGTGGTATCTCGTTTTCATTTTGCCGATGTTTCTGTTCACACCTGATGCGGCAAAGGGCCTGCCGCTACGCAAGGCAGTTTCGTCCGGCCTTGCCGAATTGCGCGGTACGATCGGTGAACTGAAGCACCGCCCGCATCTGCTGCGCTTTCTGATTGCCCGCATGCTCTATCAGGATGGCGTCAATGGCCTGCTGATCCTCGGGGGGGCTTTTGCAGCCGGCATGTTCGGTTGGGCGACGATCGAAATCGGTATCTATGGCATCATTCTGAATATCGTTGCCGTTTTCAGCTGTATCGCAGCCGGATGGATCGATCGTTTCCTCGGATCGAGGAAGGTCGTCATTATCAGCCTCGCTCTGTTGCTGGTCGCAACGGCGGGCATCATATCCACAAACCCTGGAAGTGTATTTTTCGGCCTTGTCTCGCTATCGACGGAAGATAACGGCGACCTGTTCGGCACAGCCGCAGAAAAAGCCTATATCCTGTTCGGCTTGCTGATCGGCACCGCTTTCGGCCCAGTCCAGGCATCCTCGCGGTCCTATATGGCGCGCAGTGTCAGTCTGGCGGAGGCCGGCCGCTATTTTGGCATCTACGCCCTGTCAGGCCGGGCGACGAGTTTTCTCGCCACGCTGTTTTTCTCCATCGCCACCTATGCCACGGGCTCTGCCCATGTCGGCATGGCGACATTGGTCATCTTTCTGCTGGCCGGCCTGATATTGCTGGTTACAACACCCGAGCCGACCAGAAGGCCGGAAGAAAATCCGGCTCAGTAAATTCCGATCTTAGTGCCGGAAGTGGCGCATGCCGGTAAACACCATGGCCACTCCATGCTCATCAGCCGCGGCAATGACCTCCGCGTCACGCATCGAGCCACCCGGCTGGATGACAGCAGTTGCACCGGCAGAGATCGCCGAGAGAAGGCCATCTGCGAAGGGGAAAAACGCTTCCGATGCAACGGCCGAACCCTTGGTCATCGGTTCTGCCCAGCCCATTGCCCGGGCAGCTTCTTCAGCCTTGAGGCCGGCGATGCGGGCGGAATCGATACGGCTCATCTGGCCGGCACCGATACCGGCCGTCTGGCCTTGCTTGGCGTAAACGATGGCGTTCGACTTGACGTGCTTGGCGACCTTATAGGCAAACTTGAGGTCTTCCAGTTCGGTCGGCGTCGGTGCGCGCTTGGTGACCACACGCAGATCGAGATCCTCGATCATACCGTTGTCACGCGTCTGAACCAGCAGTCCGCCGGCAACGGTCTTTGCCGTGATGCCGCGCGAGCGCGGGTCCGGCAAGCCGCCGGTGACCAGAAGGCGCAGGTTCGGCTTCTTGGCGATGATTGCCTTTGCGTCTTCCGACACTTCCGGTGCGATAATGACCTCGGTGAACAGCTTGACGATCTCTTCTGCAGTCTCGCCGTCCAGCAACTGGTTAAACGCAATGATGCCACCAAAAGCGGAGGTGCTATCGCAGGCCAGCGCCCGCAGATAGGCATCCTTCAACGTCGGACCGGTTGCGACGCCGCAAGGATTGGCATGCTTGATGATGGCGCAAGCCGGACCCTTGTCGGCGGTAAACTCGCCTATCAGCTCGAAAGCACCGTCCGTGTCGTTGATGTTGTTGTAGGAAAGCTGTTTTCCCTGCAGCAGCGTGGCCGTGGCAACACCTGGACGGTTGTCGCCCGTCACGTAAAAGCCGGCGCTCTGATGCGGGTTTTCGCCGTAACGCATCTCTTCCTTCAAAACGCCACCGATCGTGCGGTAGCGCGGAATTTCAATATCGAGCGCTTCGGCAAACCAGTTGGAGATCGCGGTATCATAGGCTGCGGTGCGGGCATAAGCCTTTGCTGCCAACTTCTGACGGAAAGCATAGGCCGTCTGGCCTTCGTTCGTCCGCAGTGCTTCGATCAGCGCCGGATAATCCGACGGGTCGGTGACGATGGCGACATAGGCGTGGTTCTTGGCGGAAGCGCGGATCATGGCTGGACCGCCAATATCGATGTTTTCCACCGTGGTCGGGTAATCACCACCGGCAGCGCGGACTTCTTCGAACGGATAGAGGTTGATGACGGCCAGATCGATGCCGTCAATGCCGTGTTCCTTCATGGCAGCAACATGATCTTCATCATCGCGAATGGCGAGAAGCCCGCCATGTACGCCCGGATGCAGCGTCTTGACGCGACCATCCATGATTTCCGGGAAACCCGTGACTTCCGAAACGTCGGTGACAGCAAGGCCCGCCGCAGCGATTGCCTTGTGCGTGCCGCCGGTCGACAGGAGGCGAACACCTTGTTCCGCCAGTGCCTGTGCAAGCTCGATGATACCGGTCTTGTCCGATACCGACAGAAGCGCGGTACGGATTTTCACCTTGTCGGGAGCGGGGATTTTTTTGGACACGACGGCCATCGGGCTTCTCCATCTGGTCGCGCCCGCAGACGATCGGGCGCCCTCAAGGCGTCGCGTTAGCACAGGTTTCACGCCGAGGAAACCGCACTATTCCGATCGTTTCAGCATCCATCGAATTTCGCTCACCATCGGCAGCGTGAAGGTGATAGTCAATTGCTCCGTCTCACGCACACCAGAGACATCGGCAAAGAAGATGTCCTCCTCGATTTCGACCGCCAGACCCGGTGCTGTAAACAGCCATGCGTCACCGTCCGGCGCATCCATCAAGATCGTTTCCCCATCGATGCGCGACAATGAAATCGACGGATGAATATGGAAACGGGCAACCGCAACCAGTTCCTTATTCGCACCCCGCGTCGCGCCGTCCGGCAAATGAAAACGGTCATGCCCCTTGATCTTCGAGCCTTTGACATTCATGCCGACTTCACGCGAATGCAGATAACCGAACTGCGTCAGGTATCCGTCATGGGTAGCGCTCAGCCAGTCATTGCCCTGCGCATCGTCGGAACGCTCGCACTGGGTGACGTTGAACGGCTCCATGACCGACAGGCCAAAGGGTGACTTGGAGAGTTTTGACGATGAGGTTTCGCTCAAAGTCACGGTCGAATGGGTTGCAGTGGCGCGGGCCAGCATGCGGTAACTGCGGCCTGCAAATTTCGGCATGCCGGCGTTGATGATGTAACGATGCCGACCGGCAGACATTTCGAAGGCGAGGCAGCCCGCATGCGCCGCGTGGGCTGCCTGATCGGTCTCCGGTGACCCCGTATCGACGATAACGGTCGTGTCGCCGGCCGCCAGCCGGTGATAGTGAATATGGGGCAATGCCTTGAAAGGCTTACCCGAGGTTTCGTCGTAACGAAGCACGGACAGAAGCTCGGTCGCCGGTGTTGCGCTTGCACCATTGAACAGCGCGAGATCGCCATCCTGATGCCGGAAGAATCGCAATGCCGGATACATGCGGTCGATCGTCGGGATCAGCTTCTGGGGAATATCATGGCCGAGATTGATATAGGTCTGACGCAAGGGCAGCAGGTCCAGCAGCAGGTCGAGAACAAGCCGCGGATTGCGCGAGGCGTGACCGCCATCCGATAAAATCTGGCGCTCGAGTTCGCGATCCAGCTTGAGACCCTGACGGCGAACGGCGGCGGGAGAAGAAGGCATCGCGATTGCCGCCATGGCAAGCGCGATCTGCAACCGCAACCGTGTCTCGGTTTCCGGCAGATAGTCTGCAATCTTTCGAAGATATTTCGCCTGATAGGCAAGGCTTTTCATGAAGCGTCGATAAAAAACGGTATCGCTTCCCTGCAGCAAGACGGTTGAATGCGAAAGCCACGCGATCAGTCTTTCTGCCGTGACGTGTGGCTCCCAGGCAATTCCAGAAATCCTCTTGCCGTGAAGGGCAATCCAGCTTGCGGTGATCGTTCTTGCATTGGCGCAGGCCGGATCCGTCTTATCCGTGCGGATATGGCGTAACCATGAGAACGAATGTAGCCTTTCGGCAAAACCACGCGATGGAAGTTGTAGCGTGAACGGCGATTCCCCGTCTGTAGACAAAACGCGCCCGGCCAGTGGGAAACGACCTACGAGAATCTCTTCAGCGATATAAGGATCGGTTGCCCGCAGGTCGGTCGGAGCGACGATCAACCGATCAGGCACCCGCAAGGATGGCCTTGTCAAAGGCATGCGTAAGGACAGCCACGCCAGACAAAATCTGTAGCGAGCCTGTTGCAGTCCGGCGGACCATGATCCCCGGCGATCTGCGATGCGAGTCGACAAGACAAAAACTCCCACGAGCACGATCCGCCACCCGTTGCCGGGAAGCGGAATCATCCTCCACATCTAAAAAAGAATTACCTTTTATGATGAAGAAACAGTTATCGCGGCGACAGAACCGCTGCGAAGAACCCGTCCATACCGCCGGCAAAGCCATCTTTAGGCGGCAACAGTGCCGGCGTGGTACGAAATTCGCCATTCGAGGTGATCGCGGCTTCAAGTCCTGGCCACGCGGCGGGATCGATGGGAACCCGCTGGATGCCCGGATTGTCGGCAAGTACCTTTGCCACCAGAACCTCACCTTCCAGAGGATCGAGCGAGCAGTTCGAAAAGACAACGAGACCGCCAGGTTTCACCAGCGTGATCGCATGGCGCAGCATGCGCTCCTGCAGAACTGCCAGCTTTCCGATATCGTCCGGTCCTTTGGTCCAGAGTACGTCCGGATGACGACGCGTTGTTCCCGTCGAAGAGCAGGGAGCATCGAGAAGAACGCCATCCAGAAGCTCGTCCGGCTTGAAATCGAAAAGATCGGCCTGACGCACTTCGGCAGACAGCTTCAGACGATCAAGATTTTCGTTCAGACGGCGTGCACGATTGGCAGACTGCTCGATGGCAATCACTTCTGCACCGGCAGCCACGAGCTGTGCCGTCTTGCCGCCAGGAGCCGCGCAAAGATCAGCAATCCGCTTGCCTTTCAGATCGCCGAACAGTTTGGCGGGAATTGCAGCTGCGGCATCTTGCACCCACCAGACGCCGTCATCATAACCTTCAAGCCCGGAAACAGAACCTTCAAAAGCCGGCAGGCGAACGCCGCCGGTCGGCAGAATCTGACCGCTCAGTTTTTCAGCCCAGCCTTCGGGATCAGACTTCACGGTAAGATCAATTGCCGGCGGCCAGAGTTGCGCTTCGGCAATACGTGCGGCCTCTTCGGCACCGTAGGCTTTGGTCAATCGCGCCAGGAACCAGGCAGGGACCGGCGAAATCTCGGATGTTTTTGCAAGAATATCGTCCTTTTCACGTACCAGACGGCGCAGGACTGCATTGACCAGCTTGGCAAACCGACGATTGCGGGGATCACGATTGGCTTGCTCGACGGCAAGATCCACTGCCGCGTGAGATGGCACGTCCAGATGGAGAATTTGGACAGCGGCGACGATCAGCACATGGTGGAGCGCGCGCGCACCGTCGGGAAGCGGCGTATCCAAAAGGGAGCCGATTGCAGCTTCCAGGCGCAAAAGATGGCGAAGGGACGTGGTCAGGATGGCGCGGGTGAGTGCCCGGTCGGCATCATTGAGCGCCTTGTAGGCCGCATTGCCCTGATTGAGATCAAGCATGCCATCGAGCGAGATCTTGCGATCGATTACCGCACCAAGAAATTTGGAGGCGGTCATTCGCACCTCAAGACCCGGCTTGTCGGAGAATACCGGTCTTGGCGGACGCGGGCCGTTTGCCGATTTTGGAGATTTCTTGTTTTTGTTATCGTTCAAGACCAGGGACCTTTGCGCGGTTCGTCAGAGCCGCGGCCTCCCCAACCGGTATTTGGCACGGAACGCGCGGCGCGTTGCGGTCTAGCAGCCTGAAAGCCACCCGTCGAGGCTGGTGCGAAAAACGACGAGGCCATCTCCTGCAGGGCAGCAATGCGGTTCTCCGTATTCGGGTGCGTGGAAAACAGGTTATCCATGCGCTGCCCAGAAAGCGGATTGATGATGAACATATGCGCAGTCGCCGGATTGCGCTCCGCGTCGTCGTTGGGAATGGCGTGGGCGGCACCTGAGATTTTTGCAAGCGCCGAGGCAAGCCACATCGGGTTGCCGCAGATTTCTGCGCCGCGACGGTCGGCGGAGTATTCACGGGTTCGGCTGACCGCCATCTGCACGATCATCGCAGCGAACGGAGCAACAACCATGGCCACGATTACGCCGATGAACCCGAGCGGATTGTTGTTACGATTGCCGCTGAACATGAAGGCGAAGTTGGCAAGCATGGAAATGGCACCGGCAAGCGTCGCCGTGATCGTCATCGTCAGCGTGTCGCGGTTTTGAATATGCGCCAGTTCATGCGCCATCACGCCGGCAACTTCTTCCGGCGTTAGACGCTCCAGCAAACCGGTCGACGCGGCAACGGCCGCATTTTCGGGATTGCGGCCTGTGGCAAACGCATTCGGCTGGGGATTGTCGTAAACATAAACGCGCGGCATCGGCAGACCGGCATTGGCGGAGAGATCGCGGATCATATGGAAAAGTTCAGGCGCGTTATGTTCATCGACTTCCTGCGCATGGTAGGCCGATAAGACCATCCTGTCGGAATTCCAATAGGAAAACAGGTTCATGCCGGCGGCGATTAACAGAGCGATCATCATGCCGCCCTTGCCGCCGATCAGAAGACCGATCCCCATGAACAGAGCCGTCATGAAAGCCAGAAGCATGGCGGTGCGCATCATATTCATCGTCATCTCTCCTGCTGCCGAATATTCGAAGGGGTTCCCATCTCGGCTGAACGGCTTATGATGTGGTGAATTCACGCCGATTTTTCAATGAACCGTCCGGTGACCGGAATGCAAACTGCCGACAATGACAATGCCGAAATCGCTGTAGAAGCCGTCTCTGCCGAGAAACCACTCTCGCCTGCCGCGCAACGCGCCCTGAAGGAAGCGGAAGACCGGCGCCAGGCTGCAAAAAAGGCCGAGATGCCTGAAGAGTTCGGCGGACGCGGTGGTGCCGACCCTGCCCGGTTCGGTGACTGGGAAATCAATGGGCGAGCAATCGATTTCTAAGTATCTGCCGGAGGCTACCTGCCGCGCTTATCCTGAAGCAGAGCCTCGACAAGATCCGCGTTCGGCTCGAAATAGTTTTCGAAATATATGCGGCCTCTGGCCTGCGCTTCATCGATCTGCTGTTTGTCGAGCATGGATGCGAGTTGCATGGCATTGGCCATCGCGGAATCGTCCATGATCATCTGGTGCGTAGCGGGATAAATCCACGCAAAACCTTCAACGAGATCGCGCTCGACGCCCTTGCCTTCAACATAAAGCAGGCCAAGCTCGTTGGAAGCGCGGTAATCTCCGCGCTTTGCACCAAACTCATACCATTTCAATGCCGCGCGATAATCCTGCCCGGTGCCCTGCCCCTTGCGATAGGCTTGTGCAAGGTTGAAGGCCGCCAGCACGCTCCCGCCTTCCGCACCCTTGCGATAAAGCGCCACCGCCTTGCCAAGATCCCGCGGCACCGCTTTACCCTCGGCATAGGCAACCCCGAGATTGAAAAAGGCCTGTTCGTCGCCGGCAGCAGCAGCTTTTTCGAGCTCCCGCATGGCGGTTGCGTAATTGCCATTCTGATAGGCGGCAATACCCTTTGCCGTATCGGAAAGAGCAGGTCCTGCGAATACCGACAGCAGGGCAGTCAAAAGACCCATGCGCAACATTTCCTTCATCCGCTTTTTCCCGATCGAGCCCATTTGAATTTATAGGGCTGGTGATCGAGGCAACCAGATGAACGCACCAAAAATTCCGAACCGGGAGGGGATTTCTGTCCCCTCCCTGAATCGATCACGCAGTCGCCTTGTTCTGGCGATTTTCGATCAGATCATCGACAACGGCCGGGTCGGCCAAGGTCGAGGTGTCGCCCAGAGCACCAAAATCATCCTCGGCAATCTTGCGGAGGATACGTCGCATGATCTTGCCCGAACGGGTCTTCGGAAGGCCCGGCGCGAACTGGATCTTGTCGGGTGTGGCAATCGGGCCGATTTCGTTTCGGACATGTTTGACGAGTTCCTGCCGCAACGTATCGGTCCCCTCGTTGCCGGCCATCAGGGTGACATAACAATAAATCCCCTGCCCCTTGAGACCATGCGGATAACCGACGACGGCCGCCTCCGACACCAGATTGTGAGAGACCAAGGCCGATTCAACCTCGGCGGTGCCTAGTCGGTGGCCGGAAACGTTCAAGACGTCATCGACGCGGCCGGTGATCCAGTAATAACCATCCTCATCCCGCCGGCAGCCGTCACCGGTGAAATATTTCCCCTTGTAGGTGGAGAAATAGGTCTGCACGAAACGTTCGTGATCACCGTACACGCTGCGCATCTGGCCCGGCCAACTGTCGATGATGCAAAGATTGCCGTCGGCTGCCCCTTCAAGAACGTTGCCTTCGTTATCGACGAGCTGCGGCTGCACCCCAAAGAATGGCTTTGTGGCCGAGCCGGGCTTGAGATCGGTCACGCCCGGCAATGGCGTGATCATGTGGCCGCCGGTCTCGGTCTGCCACCATGTATCGACGACCGGGCAGCGTTTGTCGCCCACGACGTTATAATACCATTCCCATGCTTCCGGATTGATCGGCTCGCCAACGGTGCCGAGCAGCCGCAGGCTGGAACGCGATGACCGGGTAACAAAATCGTCGCCGACACTCATCAGCGAACGGATCGCCGTGGGCGCCGTGTAGAAAATATTGACCTGGTGCTTGTCGACCACTTCCCAGAACCGACCGCTGTCCGGGAAATTCGGCACACCTTCGAACATCAGCGTTGTCGCGCAGTTCGCCAGCGGACCGTATACGAGATAGGAATGCCCTGTCACCCAGCCGACATCGGCCGTGCACCAATAGATGTCGCCATCCTGATAATCGAACGTATATTCGTGCGTCATCGCCGCATAGACGAGGTAGCCGCCCGTCGTGTGCAGAACGCCTTTCGGCTTTCCTGTCGAGCCGGATGTGTAAAGAATGAAAAGCGGATCCTCCGCCTTCATCTTCACTGGCTCGCAATGGCCCTTCACGGTGGCGATTTCCTGATGATACCAGAGGTCGCGGCCCGGCGCCCAATTGGTCTTGCCACCTGTACGGCGCACCACAAGAACCTTGTTCACCGTAACATACTGCTTGGCGGCTATGTGAATGGCCTTGTCCGTGTTCTCCTTGAGCGGCACAGGCTTGCCGCCGCGCACGCCCTCATCGCAAGTAATGACGAAAGTGGATTCGCAATCGATGATGCGCCCTGCCAATGCCTCCGGCGAGAAACCACCAAAAACGACGGAATGCACGGCACCGATACGCGCGCATGCCAGCATCGCGTAGGCCGCTTCCGGGATCATCGGCATATAGATGGTGACGCGGTCGCCTTTCTTGACGCCATGCTTTTTAAGCACATTCGCCATCCGGCAGACCTGATCGTATAACTGATTGTAGGTTATCTTCTTGTCGATATAGGGATTGTCACCTTCCCAGATGATCGCCGTACGTTCGCCGTGCGTCTTCAGATGCCGGTCGATACAGTTATAGGACACATTGGTCAGGCCATCCTCGAACCACTTGATCGAGATTTTTCCCTTGAAGGACGTGTTCTTGACCTTGGTATAGGGCTTGAACCAGTCGATCCGTCGACCATGCTTGCCCCAGAACTTATCCGGATCCTCAACGCTCTCCTCGTACCATTTTTCGTATTTTTCCTTATCGATCAGCGCCTTCGCCTTGGTCGACTTGAGAACCGGATAAATTTTTTCGGACATGAAATTCCTCCCTCACTTGCATGTCGGCACTTTGCATCGGTCAACATGCGACATTCTGGCATTCATACAAATTGGGGCAGTAGCGGCAATTAGACAAATGGAGATGAGAAGAGAGAATGTGATCTTTCAGATCGCGTTTGGGAGAATTGCAATTCTGTTCCAATTCGATTATACGGCGTCTAATTCCCGGAAAATTGTGGTTGATACCCACGCCCGCGACACCGGCGCGGACGGACAGAGGAACTATATCCATGGCTCAACAATTGCTTATGCCGAAGGCGACCGCAGTATGGCTGGTCGACAACACTGCGCTTTCCTTTGATCAGATCGCCACCTTCTGCAAACTTCATCCTCTTGAGGTCAAGGCAATCGCCGATGGTGAAGCTGCACAGGGTATCAAGGGTCTCGACCCAATCTCCACCGGCCAGTTGTCGCGCGATGAAATCGCCCGCGGCGAAGGCGATATCAATTACAAGCTGAAGCTTTCCGAGCCGAAGGTTCGCGTACCGGAATCCAAGCGCCGTGGCCCGCGTTATACGCCGGTTTCCAAGCGTCAGGACCGTCCGAACGCCATTCTCTGGCTGGTTCGTAACCATCCGGAACTGAAGGACACGCAGATCTCGCGTCTCGTCGGCACCACCAAGTCGACGATCGAGCAGATCCGTGACCGCACGCACTGGAATGCCACCAACCTCACGCCGATGGATCCGGTCACGCTTGGGCTTTGCAGCCAGATCGACCTCGATCTCGAAGTCGAACGCGCCGCCAAGAACCGCCCACTGCCGACGGCTGCCGAGCTTGGTGCTTCGCTGCGCCCGGCCAACGAAACCGAGAACCTCGATTTCGGTTATCGCAGCGAGCGCGAAGAAGAGAAGGAAATCGATGCAGACGCCGTTTTCGCGAAACTCAGCTCGCTGAAATCGACCCGCACCGAAGAGGAAGAAGACGACAACTTCTAAGTCGTCTGCCACTCCTGCCGGACATTCCAAAACAAAACCCCGCCGATCATCTCGGCGGGGTTTTGTTTTGTATCGTTTGCAAGCCGGGAACACCGGCTTGCCTGGATCATGCGGCCTGAAGGGCCGCCTTCAACGGAATTTCCACGTCGATCTCGAGGATAGACATGTTCTCGTCGCGGTCCATTTTCACGTGAACGCGATCAGCATCGAGTTCGACATGCTTGGCGATAACGGCGAGGATTTCCTCGCGCAGGATCGATACGAGATCGGAGCCGGCAGAAGCGCGCTCATGGGCCAGCAGGACCTGCAGGCGCTCGCGCGCCATCGGCGCAGATTTGTTCTTGCGGAAAAGACCAAAAATACTCATGCGGCCTTCCTTCCAAAGATCTTGCCGAAAATACCTCGCTTATCGCCAGGGATGGTGATCGGCAGCTGTTCGCCGCGAAGACGTCGTGCAGCTTCGAAATAGGCCATGGCCGGCGCGCAGCGGGCATCCGCCAAAGTCACGGGCGCACCCATGTTTGACGCGCGCAGCACATCGCTGCTTTCCGGGATGATGCCGACCAGCGGGATCGACAGGATTTCCAGAACGTCATCGACCTTAAGCATATCGCCACGTTCTGCCCGAACGGAGTCGTAGCGGGTAAGCATCAAGTGCTTTTCCATACGCTCGCCACGTTCGGCTTTCAGCGTCTTGGAATCGAGGAGACCGATGATACGGTCGGAATCGCGCACGGACGATACTTCCGGGTTGGTCACGACGACAGCCATGTCGGCATGGCGCATGGCGAGCGTCGCGCCGCGTTCGATACCGGCCGGGCTGTCGCAGATCACCCAGTCGAAAACACGCTTCAACTCGGTAATGACGCGATCGACACCTTCGGTCGTCAGATTGTCCTTGTCGCGGGTCTGCGACGCCGGGAGGAGAAACAGGTTTTCCAGGCGTTTGTCGCGAATCAGAGCCTGCGTGAGCTTGGCTTCGCCCTGAATGACGTTGACGAGATCGTAAACGACCCGGCGTTCAGCACCCATGACGAGATCGAGATTGCGCAGGCCGACATCAAAATCGACCACAACAACCCGCTCGCCATTCTGCGCCAAGGCTGCGCCGAGGGCGGCGGTCGACGTTGTCTTGCCGACGCCGCCCTTGCCGGATGTCACCACGATGACTTTGCCCATCTTCATCTCCTGTTTCGTGCCGTTTACCGGCTTAGATTATTGTCGATGCCATGATCGAATCACCGTCCAGCCAAAGCTGCACCGGCTGTCCCACAAGTGCCGGCGACATGTCCTCGATCATTTTGTAGATGCCATCTATAGCCACCAACTCTGCCTCAAGCTTGCGGCAGAAGATTCTTGATGCAGAATTTCCGATGGAACCGGCCATGGCGCGACCACGAAGCGCTCCGTAAACATGGATCGAACCACCGGCGATCACCTCGGCGCCGGAAGCAACCGAACCGACAATCGTGACGTCGCCTTCCGGGAAAATGATAGACTGCCCCGAGCGAACCGGCTCATTGATCACCAATGACTGGGCGGCTGGGCGTCCTTGCTGAAGGTCGGCTGGCGCTGGTGCTTCGGATTCAGTCTCGGCATCCTCCGAAACCGCTTCCCGCTGCTTGACCTCGACATCGGCTGCAGGCTTTCCGCCCTTCATGGCGGGCGGCATGCCTGGTCCGAGCATCGAAGGTCTTGCACCTTCTATGCCCATGATCCGCACATTGCGCTCAGCCAGCTGTTCAAAAAGATCCTTCAGCTGGATCTTGTCGATCACGAGGCCGGTGACATCCAGCACGACCGGACGATCGAGAAAAAAGCCGGCAGACCGGGAGGCAAGATCATCCAGCCTGACAAGCCAGTCATCAAGCGGCAGGTCAGGGGAAAGAACGAGCGCCAGAAAGGAGCGGCCCTTGATTCGGATCGAACGAGCGTCTGTTAACACTTTGGTCATCTACGTAAAGAAATCGTTGCCAATCATTAAGCTTTACATGGTTAATAAAAGGTTAACACACGCAATTTCTCTTGCCGTCACAAGCCGAGAAAAATTCCCGAACAGGCGTTATATACCATTGTAAAATATTTGTTTTTTGGATTTCAGGAAACGTAAATGCGTTCCTCCAAGGCCGCAATGATCATGTCAAGCGTCGCGGGATCATCAATCGTTGCCGGCATTGTCCATGTCTCGCCGTCAACAATCTTTTGTATCGTGCCGCGCAGGATTTTACCCGACCGGGTTTTAGGCAATTTCGGCACGATCAATGCTGTGCGAAACGCAGCAACGGGACCGATTCGTTGGCGGACGAGATCCACGACTTCCTGGCTGATCGCTGTTTCGTCGCGGTTCACGCCGTGTTTCAGGACCAGAAAGCCATAGGGCACCTGCCCCTTGATGGCGTCTGCCGCACCGACAACAGCACATTCGGCGACATCCGGATGTGCGGCGCAAACTTCCTCAAGTGCACCCGTCGATAGACGATGGCCTGCGCAATTAATGATGTCATCGGTTCGCGCCATCACAAAGACGTAGCCATCCTCATCGATCAAGCCGGCATCGGCTGTTTTGTAATAGCCCGGAAATTCATTCAGGCACGTTTCTCGAAAACGTTCATCCGCCTCCCAAAATGTCACCAGGCATCCGGGTGGCAACGGCAAGCGGATCGCCAGGTTACCGAGAAGACCGTGCTTAATAGGTTTGCCGGCATCGTCGAGAACCTCGACACCAAAACCGGGCATTGGAACCGTTGGGGACCCGTGTTTCACGCCAAGCGGTTGCAGGCCTACCGGGTTGGCGACGATGGCCCATCCGGTTTCCGTCTGCCACCAGTGGTCGATGACGGGAATGCGGAACAGCGCTTCGGCCCAACGCAGTGTCTCGGGATCAGCACGCTCACCTGCAAGGAATAACGTTCGCAGGCTGGATAAATCCCGCTGGGTAACAAAAATGCCGTCAGGATCATCACGCCGGATCGCACGAAAGGCGGTGGGGGCAGTGAAAAGTACATTGACGCGGTATCGTTCGACAACGCGCCAGAAGGTGCCCGCATCCGGTGTACCGACTGGTTTTCCTTCGAACAGGACAGTCGTAACTCCGGCCAATAGCGGGCCGTAAACGATATAGGAGTGCCCGACCACCCAGCCGATATCGGAGGCGGTCCAGAAAGTATCGCCCGGTCGCAAGCCATAGATATTCCGCATTGACCATTGCAGGGCGACCATATGGCCCCCGTTGTCACGAACAACGCCTTTCGGCTTTCCAGTCGTGCCGGATGTGTAGAGGATATAAAGCGGATCAGTGGCCGCTACGGGCACACAGGCGATCTCGGTCTTTTTTTCCCTTTCTTTGCCAACGAGATTGGCGAAATCCAGTTCGCCACGATCCGTTTTCAAATCGGCACGCAATTGCGCACGCTGCACGATCAGGCAATAGGATGGTTTGCTGCCGGCAAGATCAATAGCCGCGTCCAGAAGCGGCTTGTAGGCGACGACCTTGCCGGGTTCGAGGCCGCAACTGGCGGCAATCACCACCTTTGCCCTCGCACTATCGACGCGTGAAGCCAGTTCCTGCGCGGCAAATCCGCCAAACACGACTGAATGAATTGCTCCAATGCGCGCGCAGGCGAGCATCGAGAAAACCGCTTCGGCGATCATCGGCATGTAAATGACGACACGATCGCCCTTCTCTACGCCGAGATTTTTCAGCACCGCCGCAACGGCGGTAACTTCCTGAAGAACATCATCAAACGAGTAGGTCTGGCTGACGCTGGTCATGGCACTGTCGAAAATGATGGCAGGATCTTGGCCCCTGCCCGCTGCGACATGTCTATCGACGCAGTTGAAGCATGTGTTGCCGACGCCGTCCGCGAACCACCTGCCATAGGCGCCTTGATCGGGATCGAATACGCATCTTGGCTTTTGGTACCAATCTATGTCTTCAGCCGCCTTTGCCCAAAAGGCATCAGGATCGCTTTTCCATTGACCATAGACATCTGCGTAGCGGCTGGACATGTGGCTTCTCCTCCCACGCGACCTTGAGTTCGCAGGAGCATATTAGAAGCAAGTCATCAGTCGTAAAATCCGACAAAGGGCGAAGATAGTTTAGCGAGCGCCAAAGATGGCCGAACCAACACGCACGCTGGTGGCCCCGAACTGAATGGCGGTTTCAAAATCGCCGGACATGCCCATCGAAAGCTTGGTGACCCCGTTTTCTTCGGCAAGCTTGCGAAGCAGCGCGAAATAGGGGCCGGGATGATCTTCCGCTGGTGGGATGCACATCAGCCCTTCTATCTCGAGCCCAAGTTCGTCTCGGCAATAACGCAGGAAGGCAGCGGTTTCTTTTGGGGCGATCCCCGCTTTCTGCGGTTCCAGCCCGATATTGACCTGCACATAAAGCCGCAACTTGCGGCCTTGCCTGGCCATTTCCTGCGCAAGAGCTGCTGCAATTTTTTCGCGATCGACGGTCTCGATCACGTCAAACAAAGCCACTGCCTCGGCAGCCTTGTTGGATTGCAGCGGGCCGATAAGGTGAAGCTCCAGATCAGGTGTTTCCTGCTTGAGGACTGGCCATTTGCTTTGGCTCTCCTGGACGCGGTTTTCACCGAAAACATACTGGCCTGCATTTATCACCGGCCTGATATCCTCGACATCGAAAGTCTTTGATACCGCCACCAACCGGACGTCTTCCACGGAACGACTGCCAATCTTCTGAGCGGCCTTGATACGGCCTTTAACCTCGGCGAGCCTTTGTTCGACAGTCATTGGAATCTCCAGCATGTGTGCATATCTGCGATTAACCGGCGAAGCCGCCGATGCCAAGCCTTTCCGGCGTGCCGATACCATCAAAAGCCCGGCAAAACTTGACGCTCGGATGGTTTCGTGGTGAAGGTCAGCCCAAACGCATCATATTCCGGAAATCGATAAAAATGGCCACCGAACGTTATAATCCGCGCGATGCCGAGCCTCGCTGGCAGGCACGGTGGAATGAAGCCAAGACCTTTCAGACGGACAATGATGATCCGCGCGAAAAATATTATGTCCTTGAAATGTTCCCGTATCCGTCCGGTCGCATTCACATGGGCCACGTGCGCAATTACGCCATGGGCGATGTGGTGGCGCGCTACAAACGCGCGCGCGGTTATAACGTGCTTCACCCGATGGGCTGGGACGCTTTTGGCATGCCGGCTGAAAACGCTGCCCGGGACAACAAGGTTCACCCCAAGGAATGGACCTACCAGAACATCGCTTCGATGAAGAAGCAGCTGAAGGCCATGGGCCTTTCGCTCGACTGGACACGTGAATTCGCAACCTGCGATGTCGATTATTATCATCGTCAGCAGATGCTTTTCCTCGACATGATGGAAAAGGGTCTGGTTTACCGCAAGCAGTCCAAGGTCAACTGGGACCCGATAGATAACACAGTGCTGGCCAACGAACAGGTGATCGATGGCCGTGGCTGGCGTTCCGGCGCGCTGGTGGAACAGCGCGAACTCGTTCAATGGTTCTTCAAGATCACCGAGTTCAGCCAGGATCTGCTGGATGCTCTCGACACGCTGGATCAATGGCCGGAAAAAGTCCGCCTGATGCAGAAGAACTGGATCGGCCGCTCTGAAGGCCTGGCGCTGCGCTGGGAGCTGACGGCAGAGAGCCAGACTTCGGGCGCCGCCGCGGATATCGAGGTTTATACGACACGCCCGGATACGCTGTTCGGCGCGTCCTTCCTCGCGATTGCCGCAGACCATCCGGTTGCTCGTGCCATTGCCGACAAGAACGCTGAAGCTCATAACTTCTGTGAGGAATGCCGTCAGGCCGGCACGTCGCTGGCCGCTTTGGAAACGGCTGAAAAAAAGGGGTTCGATACCGGACTGAAGGTTAGACATCCGCTCGACCCGAACTGGGAAGTCCCCGTCTACATCGCCAATTTCGTATTGATGGACTATGGCACAGGCGCCATTTTCGGCTGCCCGTCCGGCGACCAGCGCGATCTGGATTTCGCACGCAAATACAGTCTGCCGGTTGTTCCGGTCGTGATGCCTGCCGATGGTGACGCTGCGACTTTCGTTGTCGGTGACGAAGCCTATGACGGCGATGGCGTGATGATCAATTCGCGCTTCCTCGATGGCATGACCACCGAGGCCGCTTTCGAGGCGGTAGCGACGAAATTATCCGATCAGGTTCTGGGAGAAGCGCCACAGGCCAGCCGCAAGGTCAATTTCCGGCTGCGTGACTGGGGCATTTCCCGCCAGCGTTATTGGGGATGCCCCATCCCCGTTATTCATTGCGAAGTCTGCGGCGTTGTGCCGGTTCCGAAGAAAAACCTGCCGGTGCAGCTACCTGACGACGTGACATTCGACCAGCCGGGTAACCCGCTCGATCGTCATGCCACGTGGCGTCATGTCGCCTGCCCACAGTGCGGACATGATGCTCGTCGTGAAACCGACACCATGGACACGTTCGTTGATTCCAGCTGGTACTACACGCGCTTTACGGCGCCGTGGGAAAACGATCCGACGGATCCGAAAGCTGCTAACCACTGGCTGCCGGTGGACCAGTATATTGGCGGCATCGAACACGCGATCCTGCACCTGCTTTATTCACGCTTCTTCACCCGTGCGATGCAGGCAACTGGTCATGTCGGCGTAAGCGAACCTTTCAAGGGTCTCTTCACGCAAGGCATGGTTGTGCATGAAACCTACCGGAGGGGCTCGGGCGCCAATGGTGAGTGGGTTGCTCCCGCTGATCTCCGTATCGAAGAAGTCGACGGTGTCCGCCGCGCCTATCTGCTTTCAACCGATGAGGAGATTGCGATAGGTTCCATCGAAAAGATGTCAAAGTCCAAGAAGAACGTGGTGGATCCTGACGATATCATCGCTTCTTACGGCGCCGACACCGCTCGCTTCTTTGTCTTGTCCGATTCGCCACCTGAGCGTGATGTTATCTGGTCGGAAGCAGGTGTGGAAGGTTCACACCGTTTTGTGCAACGTGTTTGGCGTCTGATCTCGGAAGCTGCGGATAAGCTGATAGCTGCCGATGCAAACCCGGCTAAGGATGGGGAAGCGTTGGCTATCTCGCAGGCTGCGCACAAGACGCTGCAGGCTGTCCAGGCAGACTTCGACAAGCTGGCTTTCAACAAGGCCGTGGCGCGCATCTACGAACTGGTCAATACACTTGCCGGACCTCTCACCGCAGTCGCCGGCGGCGGCAAGGATCAAGCCTATATCGGTGCTGTCCGGAATGCGGCGGAAATCCTCGTTCAGATCGTCGCTCCCATGACACCGCATCTGGCAGAGGAATGCTGGAAAGTTCTGGGACGTGACGGTATCGTTGCCGAGACGCCATGGCCAATTTTCGATGCCGGGCTGGTGGCTGACAACGAGATTACTTTGCCGGTGCAAATTAACGGCAAGAAGCGCGCGGAATTGACAATCGCGCGCGACGCGGATCAAAGTGCGGTTGAGAAGGCCGTGCTCCAGCTGGAAGCCGTTCAAGCCACGCTCGAAGGGCGTTCCCCGAAGAAGATCATTGTTGTCCCACAGAGGATCGTGAACATTGTTGTCTAACGTCACCAAGGATTTTTTTCGTATCGCACGCACCGCATCTGTAGCGGCAGTGCTGGTGGCATTGGCCGGGTGCCAGGTGAAACCACTTTACGCCGTTGATTCCAACGGAAGTGGAACCGGGCAGAAACTCGCCTCGATCGGCTTCTCGCAAGCCGGTGACAGGATCACCCAGACTGTTCGCAACGAATTGATATTCCTGACATCAGGTGGGGCGGGGGAAAGCCGGCAACCAGAATACAATCTGGCCTTGGGCGTCAGCTCGTTCCGCCAGAACGTCCTGGATGAACAGGTTACGAACAATCTTATTCCCGGCCGCGTGACACTGACCGGAACCTACACGTTCACGCGAGTGAGCGACGGCAAGGTTCTCAAGAGCGGTCAACGCAAGTCCACTGCACTCCTCGATGTGTCTGCGCAGGAATTCGCCGAAATGCGCGCTTATCGTGACGCGGAAGACCGGGCAGCAAAACAGCTGGCGGAATTCATCAGGGGCGATATCGCGACAACCCTCGGCCGCCAGTAAGGCGGCCGACAATGGTCGAAATCAAGTCCCACGAGTTCGATCGCTTTTCCAAATCAAGCATCGAAAGCTACCGAATTTTTCTGGTTTACGGACCGGATCGCGGGCTTGTATCTGAAAGAGCTGCAGTCATAGCCGCCAAGAGCGGCGTCTCCTCAGATGACCCATTCGCGATGGTAAAGCTGGACTCCAGCGACCTCAGCGGCGATCCCGGCCGTGTGGCGGATGAGGTAGGAGCCTTTGGCCTGTTCGGCGGTAAGAAGCTGATCTGGGTGAGGGGTAGCGGAACCGAGAAGGTACTTGTTGACGCGCTTCAAACCCTATCGAACGCGCCGCCATCGGACAACATTCTGCTGATTGAGGCTGGCGACGTAAAAAAAGGTAGCGGTGTTCGCAAAGTAGCCGAAGCGGCGAAAACCGTAGCTGCCGTACCGTGTTATGCCGATGACGCCCGCGCCATGAACAACCTCATCGATGAAGAGCTGAAAAATGAAGGGCTAAGCATCACGCCGGCAGCGCGCGATAGGCTTCTGGAAGCGCTTGGCGGGGACCGTATCGCTTCTCGAGGCGAAATTCGTAAGCTGGCTCTCTACAGGAGAGGGCAGGGCACGATAGACGAACAACATGTTGTCGATATTATCGGCGACGCAAGCGCAGTCTCTACGGATGATGCGGTTGATGCGGTTTTGGAAGGCGATGTGGACCGCCTTAATCTCGCTTTTGCAAAAGTCGTGGCATCGAAAACGCCCGTTTTTCTGATTCTTCAGTCCTGCTTGCGTCAATTTCAGCTGCTGGACGTGATGCGTTCAGAAATGGATGAGAAAAATACTCAGCCTGCTCAAATCATGCAGACGTTGGGAAGACACATCCATTTCCGAAGAGAGCCAATCATGGAACGGGCTCTCCGCACGTGGACCTCAAAGTCGATTGCTCGTGAAGCCGGACGTATTCAAACGACAATCCTGCAGACCCGACAGCGTCAACCATTGGAAGACAGCATTGCCTTCCATCTGCTTATGTCGGTGACACTTCAATCAGCCCGCCAAAAATCGGCAGCTGGCCGCCGATAATTTATTGGCAGGCAATTACGCCCGTTTTTCCAGGAGCCGGCAAATCTCTTCCAGCTGGTCGAGCGTCTTGTAGGAAATTCGAACCTGGCCACCGCTACCACGATGATTGATTGTAACATCCAGCCCGAGAGCATCTGACAACGTCCGTTCCAACGCCAAGGTATCAGAATCTTTCTGATCCAGTTTTGGCATGGATGCTGGCTGCGTCTGGGCCTTGATATCGTTCTGCGCGAGTCGCTCGGCGTCGCGCACGGACATGCCTTTGGAGACGATCGTGCGAGCGAGACCGGCCGGATCAGATGTGGATACAAGTGCGCGGGCGTGCCCAGCAGACAGATCACCGGCAGCCAACATCTCGCGCACAGGCGTCGGAAGTTTCAACAATCTCAAGCTGTTAGCAACATGACTGCGGCTTTTACCGATGATGTCTCCGAGATCATTCTGCGTATAGCCATGCTCGGCCACCAGCAATTCATAACCCAAAGCTTCTTCAAGTGGGTTAAGGTCAGCTCGCTGCACATTTTCGACAATGGCGATTTCAAGAGCCGTACGGTCATCAACGTCTCGAACGATAACCGGAATTTCTACCAAGCCCGCAAGCTGCGCCGCCCTCCAGCGTCGCTCCCCAGCGATGATTTCGAAATTTTCACCGACAGTTCGAACAACAACCGGCTGCACAATTCCATGCTGACGGATGGAACTGGAAAGGTCCTGGAGATCGTTTTCGTCGAAATATCGGCGAGGATTTCGCGGATTACGACTGATATGTTCGATCGGTACAAGGCGATCTGCACTGACCGCTTTGGGGGCCTCGCCAACCGGTGTCGTCTGGTCCATTTCACCGATCAGGGCCGCGAGGCCACGACCCAACCGACGTTTTGAAATATCGTCATTCATAATCAAAAGCCCTTCGCAGCTGATCAAGCCGCCTTGCGGCGACGTTCACGCTGGATCACTTCGGATGCCAGCTGCAGGTATGCCTGACTTCCGGCACACTTGAGATCGTAAAGTATAGCAGGCTTTCCATATGAGGGCGCCTCCGACACACGAACATTCCTTGGAATCAGCGTATGATAGACTTTTTCACCCAGATATGTCCGTACGTCATTGACGACCTGTTGCGCAAGATTATTGCGCACATCAAACATCGTCAGAACAATACCCTGAATATCGAGAGCGGGATTGACCGTCTGCTTGACCTGATTGACTGTTTCAAGCAGCTGGCTCAAGCCTTCAAGTGCAAAGAACTCGCATTGTAGCGGCACAAGCACTGAATGCGCCGCAGCCATGGCGTTGATTGTCAACAAGTTGAACGACGGCGGGCAATCAAGGAGAATATAGGAAAATGAATGCGCACCGTCTGATTGGAGAGCGCGCTTAAGCCTGAAAGCACGGTCTGATGCCTGGCCGATTTCCATCTCGAGACCCAACAAATCCATAGTCGACGGAACAATCGACAGATTGGGAACCGCGGTTGGAACGACAGTCTCGGTAACGCTGTGGCTACCCATCATCAAATCGAACGATGAAAGCTTACGATCACGCCGGTCGATACCCAAACCTGTGCTGGCATTACCCTGCGGATCGAGATCTATGATCAAGACCTGCTCACCTATAGCGGCGAGGGCGGTTGCAAGGTTGATTGCCGTCGTAGTCTTACCAACGCCACCTTTTTGATTGGCTATGGTGATAATTCGATTGAGCTCGCTCATTCTGCTATCCGGATGATCAGTTGACCTTGCGCCGGAGGCCTCCGATTTCCAAAATGATGGAATCCGTTTCAACGGCACTACGATGTTCTAACAGATCGAAACGCCAGCGACCATTCGCTTTCGATACTTCCTGGCGGTAATCCCGGCCTTTATGGAAAAAAGCGCGGCACTGATCGTTCTCAGTCATCCAATGTTCTAAAAAATCGAACAAGAGGTCAAGATCGGCCAGTGCCCTGGCAGAAATGGCATCTACCTTGCCAATTTTCTGCGGTGCATCTTCGATTCGCAGGACATGGACGCTCCCTCTGGCACCGGTCTCAAGCAGAGCTTGACGCAGGAACGCTGCCTTTTTTTGGTTGCTTTCGACCAGATGAACCCATCCCTCTCCAGAACCCTTGAGAAAGATAGCGGTTATGACACCCGGAAAACCGCCGCCCGAACCTAGATCAGCCCAGATCTTTGGCTCTGAAGAGAGCTGAAAAATTTGCGCACTGTCGGCCACATGGCGATTCCATAGGTCAGGTAATGTTGAGGGGGCAACCAAATTAATGGACTTGGCCCATTTGCGGAACAATTCGGAGAAATGCTCCAGCTGCTCGCATGTTTCACGTGAAACATCTTTGCCGTTTATTTGCATCAGGAGACTCGCTGCGAGCGTTTAATGTCGGTTTTGCGAAGAACCGCGAGTAGGAGAGCAAGTGCAGCAGGTGTCATACCGTCAACGCTCGCCGCCTGAGCCATGTTTTGAGGTTTATTTTGCACCAATTTCAACTTTAACTCATTAGATAGACCGCTAAGCGCGTTGAAGTCGAAATCTTCGGGAATGGCGCGTTGTTCTTCGCGGCGAGTGGCGGTAATACCGGACTCTTGCCGTTCCATGTAAACCGCATAACCCGCTTCAATTTCCAAGGCCTCGTAAACACTGTTCGGTTTGTCCGAGAGATTGGGCCATACGCGTCTCAGATCATCCATTGTGACATCCTGATAGGATAGCAACTCATAAGCGCTTCGACGCTGGCCATCCTGGTTGACCTTGATGTCGAACTTGGCAGCTTCCTGCGGAGTGAGGGTGGCAGTTTTCAGTTGTTGTCTAACAACCATCACATCATTTTGAAAGCGCTCGAAGCGCTCGCATCGAGACAGTGAAACAACCCCCAATTTCTTCGCGATCGGCGTCAGTCGGATATCCGCGTTATCGGCACGAAGCGAGAGGCGGTATTCAGCTCTCGAGGTAAACATTCGGTAGGGTTCGGTAATTCCGCGCGACGTCAAATCGTCGATCATAACGCCGATATAGGCCTCAGTGCGGCTGAATACGGCGGCAGGGCGATTGCCAACAAGCAGGGCAGCATTCAAACCAGCGATCAAGCCTTGAGCGGCAGCTTCTTCATATCCAGTCGTGCCATTAATCTGGCCGGCCAAGAAAAGGCCGGGCATTTTCTTGACTTCGAGACTATGGCTCAACTCGCGCGGGTCAATATGGTCATATTCGATCGCATAACCCGGTTGCAGAATTGCAACTTTTTCCAAACCAGGAATGGTGCGAATAAATGCTTCTTGAACATTGGCTGGAAGCGATGTCGAAATCCCGTTCGGATAGACAGTCGGATCATCCAGACCCTCAGGCTCCAGAAAGATCTGGTGTCCGTCACGTTCGCCGAACCTAGTAATCTTGTCCTCGATAGAGGGACAATAACGAGGGCCTACCCCTTTAATCTCGCCGGAATACATGGCTGATAAACCGATGTTTTCCGAAATGATCGCATGTGTGGCAGGAGTGGTTCGGGTCACGCCACAAGCGATTTGCGGATTTACGATCGCATCGGTCATAAAGGAAAATGGCGTGGGAACCTCATCGGCCTCTTGTTTATCGAGGCTGTCCCAGTCGATGGTTCGACCATCCAGTCGGGCAGGAGTGCCGGTTTTCAATCGACCCAGTCTCAAGCCGAGCTTTAGTAACGTATCCGACAGGCCAAGAGATGGCTCTTCTCCCATTCGACCAGCTGGAGTTTTTTCCGCTCCAATATGAATAAGACCTCGCAAGAAGGTGCCTGTGGTCAAAACAACAGCGCCGGAAACGAAAGTCCGCCCATCTTTCAGGACTATTCCAGATACGCGATTTTCAAACGTCTGAAGATCGAAGACATCGCCTTCAATTACGTCGAGATTGGCATGATTGAGGATCTCTGCCTGCATGGCAGCGCGATATAGCTTACGATCCGCCTGAGTACGCGGGCCACGTACTGCAGGTCCCTTCTTCCTGTTCAGGAGACGAAATTGAATACCCGCGGCATCGGCCACACGGCCCATCAATCCATCCAGAGCATCAACTTCGCGGACGAGATGGCCCTTGCCCAATCCGCCAATCGCAGGATTGCACGACATCGCGCCAATGGTAGCGACCTGATGGGTGACGAGCGCCGTGCGTGCGCCCGCACGTGCTGCAGCACTAGCTGCTTCGCAGCCCGCATGGCCGCCACCAATAACGATGACATCGTAATTCGTCACGGTTTGCTCCACTTCATTTCGAAACCGAATCGGATTGTTTCACGTGAATCACTTGCCGATGCAGAATTCCGAGAAAATGATGTCCAACAAATGTTCGACATCGACTTTGCCGGTAATACGGCCCAATTCCTCGGCTGCAAGCCGCAGGCATTCCGCCTGCATATCCAATTGCGAACCCTCTAATGCTTCCTCAATGAAATTGGAAGCGCTTTGTAAAAGCTGCGCATGTCTCAAACGCCCGGGTTTTAACGAAGCAATAGCTTCCCAACGCTCTGATACATTTTTGATGATCGCTGATTTAAGTATATCGAGACCATCACCCGTTTTGGCCGATATACTGATATCTGCCAAAGTTCGCGTGGTTGCCGCATCCGACTTGGTATTTATTCGCCAGACAGGGATAGCATGCGGTAATTCGAAACCTGCCGAAGTCTCATCTACATCACTGAGCAAGAGGACAAGGTCCGCACGCTCGAGAACGAGATGTGCGCGGCGAATTCCCTCTTTTTCAACGACATCCGTTGTCTCACGTATCCCGGCCGTATCGAAAAACCGCACGAGAAACCCGCCGAGATCCAGATCGACATGCAAGACATCCCGCGTCGTTCCAGCTATCTCAGTTACAATTGCGACATCTTTATTAGCTAACGCATTCAAAAGACTAGATTTTCCGACATTCGGCGCACCTACAATGGCCACCTGGTAACCATCTCGGATTATTTCACCCGATCTCGTCGCGGAAAGCTGCAGATCAATTGCACGCTTCAACCGGCCCACGCTGAGCCAGACACTGTCAGACACCGAACCGGGCACGTCATCTTCATCAGCGAAATCGAGTTCTGCCTCAATGAGTGCCCTGGCCCGCGTAAGCTCAAAAGCCCAACCGGTGTATACCGATGAAAGACCACCATCACTTTGCTCAATCGCCAAGCGACGCTGCATCTCTGTTTCAGCTCTCAGGAGATCGGACAGTCCCTCTGCTTCGACCAGATCGAGTTTCCCATTCTCCAAAGCGCGCTTGGAAAACTCTCCAGCTTCCGCGAGCCTCAAATTTTCCAGAACAAGTTCATCGTAAACCGTGGCTGCAACTGCGCGGCTGCCATGTAGGTGAAGTTCGACGCAATCTTCCCCGGTAAAGGAATTGGGAGCGGGAAAGGATATCACCAATCCGCGATCCAATACGCTGCCATCCGATTTTCTAAGGGTGCGCAGATAAGCATGTCGCGGGAGAGGAAGGGGCCCGGCCAGTTTTTCGGACACTGAGATAGCTCTGGGGCCACTCAACCGGATAACAGCAAGCCCTGCCGGCAGCGAACCGCTCGACAGGGCAAAAATCGTATCATCAGCCCGCATTATTCAGACCTCAACGCGTGGCAGAATCCGGCTAAGGATCAGGTGTTCATTGATTCGAAGAAATCGCCGTTGTTCTTCGTCTGTTTGAGCTTGTCGATGAGGAACTCAATCGCATCGGTCGTGCCCATCGGAGCAAGGATTCGGCGAAGAACAAAGATCTTCTGCAGGTCCTGACGCGGCACCAACAGGTCTTCCTTACGCGTACCCGATTTGAGGATATCCATAGCCGGGAAGATACGCTTGTCAGCAACCTTGCGATCAAGAACGATTTCGGAGTTACCGGTACCCTTGAATTCTTCAAAGATAACTTCGTCCATACGGCTACCCGTATCGATCAGCGCTGTCGCGATAATCGTCAGCGATCCGCCTTCCTCGATATTACGAGCCGCACCGAAAAAGCGCTTTGGGCGCTGCAGCGCGTTTGCATCAACACCACCCGTCAAAACCTTACCCGAAGACGGCACAACAGTATTATAAGCGCGACCGAGGCGGGTAATCGAGTCGAGAAGAATGACAACATCACGGCCATGCTCGACCAGGCGTTTTGCCTTCTCGATGACCATTTCAGCAACCTGAACGTGACGGACCGCCGGTTCATCGAATGTCGAAGACACAACTTCGCCCTTCACGGAGCGCTGCATGTCCGTCACTTCTTCCGGACGTTCATCGATCAGAAGAACGATCAGATAGCATTCCGGATGGTTTGCCGTGATGGAGTGGGCAATGTTCTGCAGGAGAACTGTTTTACCGGTACGCGGAGGAGCAACGATCAAACCGCGCTGGCCCTTACCGAGTGGAGCAACCAGATCGATAACGCGAGCCGAATTGTCCTTCGACGTCGGGATGTCGAGTTCCATCTTGAACCGCTCATTCGGATAAAGCGGCGTCAGATTGTCGAAATGAACCTTGTGACGAATCTTCTCCGGGTCGTCGAAATTAATCGTGTTGACCTTGAGAAGAGCGAAATAACGTTCACCTTCCTTCGGTCCACGGATTGGACCTTCGACGGTATCGCCGGTTTTCAGCGAAAAGCGGCGAATCTGCGAAGGCGAAATATAGATATCGTCCGGACCCGGAAGATAATTGGCATTGGCAGAACGCAGGAAGCCAAAGCCATCCTGAAGAACTTCAACAACACCTTCGCCGATGATCTCGACGTCCTGGCTGGCAAGAACCTTCAATATTGCAAACATCAACTCCTGCTTGCGCATGGTGCTGGCGTTTTCGACTTCCATCGATTCCGCAAAGGCCAGCAAATCAGTCGGAGATTTGCTCTTGAGTTCTTGAAGCTTCATTTCAGCCATGAAGGAAGGACCATTTCAATTTCGAGGGGAGCCGTGTCGGTGGAATTCGAATTCCGCGGAGAAATCCGCAGACAGTGAACCTGCACACATGCACGAAAGAAGAGATGGCCGGGAAAATAGCGATTCCCCCCCTTTACCGCAAGGGGGGGATAACCGCAAATATTTACACAGCCATGTCAGAACGGCTTTACGACGACAAAAATCACGATTGCGATCATCAATACCGTCGGGATTTCGTTGACCAGACGCCAATATCGGGCGGTTTTGCGAGGGCCATCCACGGCAAACTGCCGTACGCTGCGTCCAAACATCACATGAACCATGGTCAAAAGTACGACCATGGCGATCTTGGCATGCAGCCAACCGCCTTGGAACTCAAACACCGTCCAGGCGAGATACAATCCAAGAATCCAGGAAAGCATCATCGCCGGGTTCATGATCACCCGGTAAAGACGCTGTTCCATCATTTTGAACGTTTCAGACTGAACAGAGCCAACCGGTGCGTCGGTGTGATAGATGAACAGACGGGGCAGATAGAGAAGGCCGGCCATCCACGAGATGACGGCGATCACGTGCAGAGCCTTGATCCAGAGAAAAAGATCGTCCGGTCGCCAAAACAGGACGGCCAGAAGCAGGGCTACGAAAATAGTGATCGCAGTCGCAGCGCGCCGTCGAGCCCGCTGACCGGGCTTCCTGTCCGTCTGGCGCTCCTCGCTCATCGCGAAAAACTCCGGACGCGTTCGACAAGCGCAGTCACGTGATCCGGATTGGCTTCCGGCGTGATGCCGTGGCCAAGATTGAAGATCAACGGACCATTTCCAAGTGTTTGAAGGATGCGATCGATCCCGTCGTCCAGAGACTGGCCGCCGGCAACCACCCGCATCGGGTCAAGATTTCCCTGGACCGGCCCATCCTTCTGAAGTTCGGCGGCAAAGCTCAAGGGAATTGACCAATCAAGCCCGATTGCATCGGCACCGGTCTTTTGACGGTAGGTCTTCAGGTTGAAGCCCGCTCCCTTGGCGAAAGCAATGATCTTGGCGCCCGGACGCCGTGCACGGACGCCTTCGATGATCCGCGCCACAGGTGCAATCGCAAAAGCAGAAAATTCTTCCTCACCCAGTACACCTGCCCAGGAATCAAAAACCTGCACCGCATCGGCGCCGGCATCCAGCTGGCCTACCAGATAATCGATGGAAATATCCGCAAGCTGGTTCAGAAGCGAAACAAACTCCTTCGGATGCCGGTAGGCGAACAGACGGGCAGGAGCCTGATCCGGTGTGCCCTTTCCCGCGATCATATAGGTGGCAACAGTCCAAGGCGCTCCACAGAAGCCCAGCAGCGTGGTCTCAGCGGGAAGATCACGGCGCAATCGACCGACTGTTTCAAAAACAGGAGCAAGATGCGTCAGGACATTCGAAGCATCGAGCTTGGCGATACCGTCGGCATCGATCGGATCCATCTGCGGTCCGACGCCTTCAAGAAACCGAACATTTCTTTTCAGCGCATCAGGAATGACGAGAATGTCGGAGAAGAGAATGGACGCGTCAAAGCCGTAACGCCGGATTGGCTGCAGGGTCACCTCTGCTGCCAGCTCCGGATTATAACAGAGGTCCAGAAAGCTTCCGGCCTGTGCACGGGTCGCCCTGTATTCCGGCAGATAACGTCCTGCCTGTCTCATCAGCCAGATCGGGGGAGGGGATACGGTTTTTCCATCCAGCACTTCCAGGATCGTTCGGCGCACATCGGTCACGCAGGTCTCCTAAAATTAAATATCCTATATAAAGGATTCTTCTATTTCTTAGAGTCTGTGAGTAGCAAGGACTAAAGCCTTTGCCAGCTTTTTCCACGGCAGGTGGATTCGAGCGGAGATGCGCTGATGAAAAACAGGTTCAATTTGAAGAGAAGCCGAATTATCGAAAATAGCTTATAATTTTCAGATATTTAAATTTTCAGATCATTGAGAGTTGCCTGTGGATGAGTTGTGAATTGTCGATTGGCAGCGACGAATTGTCCACTGCTTCCAGAACCGTCTTGAAAAGCTTTCCGATTGGCCGTGATTTGTGGATAAATCGGCAGTTATCCAGCCAGCGACTGACGGGTCATATCAATCTGCCAATCTCTCCCAGACTATCAACAGGGGAACATGTTTAGCGTGGAGAACAGGAAAAACTTCTTCCATCTGCACCTCATTTCTGACTCAACGGGAGATACTCTCGTCTCAGCGGGACGTGCAGCAGCAGTCCAGTTCACCAACGCAGTGCCGGTCGAACATGTCTATCCGCTCATCCGAAACCGAAGGCAGCTTTTGCCTGTCCTCGAAGAAATTGACGGAACCCCAGGCATCGTCATCTACACGATCATGGATACCGAACTGGCGGCGCTGATTGAAACCCGTTGTCGTGAAATGGGTGTGCCGACGGTCAATCTTCTGGAACCGGTCATGGCGGTGTTTCAGAATTTTCTGGGCGCCCCTTCTCATCGCCGGGTGGGCGCTCAGCATGTTCTCAATGCCGAGTATTTTGCCCGCATCGAGGCTTTGAACTTCGCCATGGATCATGATGACGGACAATTGCCGGACGATTACGATGATGCGGATGTCGTCATCATCGGCATCAGCCGTACATCCAAAACACCGACGAGCATTTATCTCGCAAACCGCGGCATCAAGGCTGCCAACATTCCGATTGTACCTGGCGTGGATTTGCCGCCCGCTTTGTTGAGCGCCAGTCGTCCGGTGATCGTCGGTTTGGTGGCAACGACCGATCGAATTTCTCAGGTTCGAGAAAACCGGGAGCTGGGGACATCTGTCTCTTATGATAAGGGACATTATGTCGATCGCGCTGCAATCAATGAAGAATTGAAATATGCGCGCGCTCTTTGCACACGCCACAACTGGCCTATTATCGATGTCACTCGCCGATCCATCGAAGAGACAGCGGCGGCTATCGTTGCGCTGCGACCGAGGCTACGTTAAGGCGAATCCAAAGCTCCAAATTTCAGGATGACCCGTGACTATTCCTCTTGTTCTCGCATCTTCCAGCCCCTTCCGACGTATGCTGATGAACAATGCCGGCCTGACTTTTGAGCATCAGGCAGCGGATATAGATGAGCGGGAAATCGAAAAGGACCTCATAGACGCTGATCCCGAAAGGGTGGCGCTGGTCCTCGCCGAAGCAAAGGCAATGGACGTTGCGAAGTCACGCCCGGGTATCTTTGTTATAGGCTCGGATCAGACCATGTCGCTGGGTTCGCGGATTTATCACAAGGCGGCCGATCTTGAAGAGGCGAAGGCCAACCTTCTCTCTCTCTCGGGTAAAACGCATCGGTTAAACAGCGCCGTCGTTATCGTTCGTGATGGTGAGGTTGTCTGGCAATATGTTGGCCATGCCGATCTGACCATGCGGGACCTCTCCCCCGCGTTCGTTGATCATTATGTAGCTCGCGTCGGACCCGATGTCTTGAAGAGTGTCGGCTCCTATCAGTTGGAAGGCGAGGGAATTCAGCTGTTCTCCGCCATTGATGGCGACTATTTTACGATTGTCGGATTGCCGATGCTGGCCCTGTTACAGAAACTGCGCGAACTGGGAGCGATCCATGGCTGATTCACGTGAAACCAGGCTCCGCGCCTTCGTAGCGGGTTTTCCCATCGGTCATTCCCGCTCGCCGATCATTCACAATCACTGGATCGGTGAGTTCGGCATCGATGGGCACTACGAGGCTTTGGCAATCAAGCCCGAGGATTTTCAAAAGTTCGTTGCCGAACTGAAAACGGGAAAACGCTATCGCGGCGGCAATGTTACCATTCCCCACAAGGAAGCTGCCTATCGCCTTGCCGACAAGCCAGATGAGCTTGCCGAGGAGTTGGGGGCTGCCAATACGCTATGGCTGGAAGATGGAGTGATACACGCAACCAATACCGATGGTCACGGTTTCACCGCCAATCTGGATCACCATAAGGCCGGTTGGGATAAGGTTGCGACCGCAGTTATCCTGGGAGCTGGTGGCGCAAGCCGATCGGTCATCCAGTCGCTGCGTAATCGTGGCATCAAGGAAATTCATGTCGTCAACCGGACGGTGGATCGGGCCCGCCAGCTTGCCGATCATTTTGGGCCAAAAGTTCATGCGCAGCCGATGGATGCGTTATCCGAAGTGCTGGAAGGCGCCGGTCTTTTCGTCAACACAACATCACTCGGTATGGATGGATCGGAAGCGATGGCAATCGATTTCAGCCCGCTCTCCAAAAATGCTCTCGTGACCGATATTGTTTATGTGCCGCTGAAAACCAGCTTTCTGGCGCAGGCTGAAGAGCAGGATTTCTCCACTGTCGATGGACTTGGCATGCTTCTGCACCAAGCTGTCCCCGGATTTGAAAAATGGTTCGGCCACCGTCCGGTGGTTGACCAGGTACTTCGCCAGCTGGTTATCGAAGATATGGATCGGCATTGATGATCATTGTCGGTCTCACCGGTTCGATCGGAATGGGTAAATCGACAACCGCAAGGTTTTTTGCGGATGAGGGAATTCCGGTCAACGATTCCGATGCTGTCGTGCACGACCTTTATCGATCGGAAGCTGTCGAGCCGGTTGGCATGGCGTTTCCAGGTGTGATCAAAGACGGGGCGGTGGACAGACAGGCATTGGCGGCAAAATTGGCTGCAAATGCCGATGGATTCAAAAAGCTTGAAGCCATCGTTCACCCCTTGGTCAGAGGACGAGAGACACAGTTTCTAGATGACCAAAGGCAGAAAGAAGCTGATATCGTTCTTCTCGACATACCGCTTTTGTTCGAAACCGGGCGACATGATGCGGTGGATGCCGTTGTGGTCGTGACTTCTGATCCGCATATACAGCGAGAGCGGGTGTTGGCGCGACCGAACATGACGGAAGAAAAATTCCAGCTTATTTTGTCCCGGCAAATGCCAGATCGGGAGAAGCGCCAGAAGGCGGACTTTCTGGTTGATACAGGTTATGGACTGAGTGTCGCGCAAAGCCGAGTTCGGGACATCATAAAAAGCCTTCGGGCGGGAATATTAAGCGAGAGAACTGATGCGTGAGATCATATTCGATACGGAAACCACCGGGCTTGAATCCAAGGTGGATCGCGTCATCGAAATTGGCGGCATCGAACTCGTCGATCATTTTCCGACCGGCCGCACTTTTCACAAATACATTTCGCCCGGCGACCGCAAGGTGCATCCGGATGCGCTGGCGGTTCACGGCCTGACCGACGAATTTTTGAAGGACAAGCCGACCTTCGCAGAGATTATCGAAGAGCTACAGGAATTTTTCCACGACGCGAAATGGATCGCTCACAACGCGAATTTCGACATCGGCTTCATCAATGCCGAGTTTGATCGGCTTGGTGAGGCCCCTGTTCAAAGCGAACAGGTTATCGACACTCTCGCCATGGCTCGCCGGAAACATCCGATGGGCCCCAACTCGCTCGATGCTCTCTGCCGTCGGTATGGGATAGACAATTCCCATCGAACCAAACATGGCGCCTTGCTCGACTCCGAACTTCTGGCCGAAGTTTATATCGAGATGATCGGTGGCCGCCAGACGGCGCTCGGGCTTGTCGAGGAAAAGAAGGTCGTCAAGGTGGTGGAAGAATATGATGACGATCTCGTCGTCATCATCCCGACCAGACCCGGCAGTCTTCCATCGCGTCTGTCGCCTGCAGATATGGAAGATCATCGAAAGCTGATTGCGGCAATGGGTGAAAAGGCAATCTGGAACCGATACCAATAATGAAAAAAGCCCGGCGTTGACCGGGCTTTTTTCATATTATGATCTGAACGACTTAACTGTCCAGCGGCTGAACCTTGGAGCGGGTCTGCTCTTCAGCAATACGCTGGGTGAACATCTGCGCGAAATCGATCGGATCGATCATCAGCGGTGGGAAGCCGCCATTGCGTGTTACGTCGGCAATGACCTGGCGTGCAAACGGGAAGAGCAGGCGCGGGCACTCGATGAAGAGAACCGGCAGCATGTGTTCCTGTGGGAAACCGGTAATGCGGAAAACGCCGCCGTAAACGAGCTCAGCAGCAAACACGACCTTGTCGCCGTCCATCGCCTGAGCATTCAGCGTCAAAACCACGTCGAAATCGGAATCCGACAGCGGATTTGCATTGACGTTTACATTGATATTGATGGCAGGCGCGGTATCGCGGGCCTGCAGTGAACGCGGTGCACCCGGGTTCTCAAAGGACAGATCCTTCGTATATTGCGCAAGGATGCTGAGCGACGGATTGGAAGCCTGGGTCTCTGTTTCGTTTGCCATTGGAATTCCTCGCGGCTTTGGACTGTGAGGCCGTCTAACATTTCAGTTTAATGCTTACAACCCTGCGGCATGGACTGATGGTTTGCTCAGTTCTTGCGGTTATCGGTATCAGACCAGGGAGATGATGGGTTGGATCCGCGGCTGAAATCGTTTTCGTCCAGATCAAGCACTTTAGCCTTGTCCGATGGTCTCGAGTTCTCGGAATTATCAGATCTATAGGAGGCTGACGTACCGCGCGAGGTGCGCATGACCACGACACGTTTACCTATCAGCGACCAGATGAAGTGGCGCACGGGCGGTATGAATAACAACAGCCCGATAATGTCGGTAAGAAAGCCGGGCAGGATCAGTAGAACACCGGCAACGACAACCATAGCGCCACTGACGATAGATCTGCCGGGCAGATTGCCTCCCTGGCTTTCGCGGCTGGCTTCCTTCAACACGCTGAGACCTTGGAAACGCAGAAGAACGGCACCAAGCAGCGATGTGAGGATCACAAGCGCAAGAGTGGGCCACAGACCGATCATATTGCCGACCACAACAAAACCGGCAATTTCGATAAGCGGCAGAGCTAAAAACATAATCGGCAGAAGAATGAGGGGCATTGCGCCTGAAATCCTGTCGTTTGAGTGGCCCGGATATTGGGCTCTGCATTTGAATGATCGGCAGTTGCGGACTATATGTGAAGGCCAGCCAACAATTTAAATGATCACTGCGGGTGAAGATGGACGCGAACGATTTCATTACACTGTTTTTTCTGGTCGCTGCAGTGCTGATTTTTCTGCAGTTACGGAGTGTGCTCGGCCGTCGTACCGGTCATGAAAAGCCCCCGGTTGATCCCTTTTCCGCTCGTGAATCCGCCAAACCGACGTCGGGTGAAGATGACAAGGTCGTGACCCTTCCACGCCGTGATCAAATCGATGAAGAACAGCGTTGGGCTGATGTTGATGCCGTGGCGAAACCGGGCACCGAACTCAATTCTGCAATTCGCGAACTTATTCAGTCGGATCCAAGCTTTAACCCCAAGGAATTTATCAAGGGTGCAGGCATGGCATATGAGATGATCGTCATGGCTTTTGCCGATGGCGATCGCAAGGCTCTGAAGGGTCTTTTGTCTAAGGAAGTATTCGAAGGTTTCGATGCCGCCATTTCCGAGCGCGAAGCGCGTGGTGAAGTGGTGAAGTCGAGTTTTGTCGGTATCGACAAGGCGGATATCGTCAATGCGGCCGTAAAGGATTCCGAGGCCCAGATTACCATTCGTATCGTCAGCCACCTGATCTCTGCCACCTACGATAAGGCGGGAGCGGTTGTCGATGGTGAGGCCGATACGGTTGCCGAAGTCACCGATATCTGGACCTTTGCCCGGGACATCCGTTCGCGCGATCCGAACTGGAAGTTGATCGCCACCGAATCCGAACAGTGAACATGATCGATTACATCCCGAAGCCCACGACTTTCTCTGCTCTCGTCGGTTGGGGCGAGGATGATCCATCGCCACTCTTTTCGGCAATGCGCGACTGTCTTGATCATGTCGAGGCGGTCAAACCATATCGTGCCGGTTCATTGGGACTGACAACAGAAGATCTGCTGCCGCTTTTAAAAGCGGCGGCAGGTTTTTCACCATCTGGACCAGAGTCAGCCAGACACTTTTTCGAAAAGCACTGCACGCCCTTCATGATCCAGCGGCTGGACGAAAAACCAGGTTTTGTAACCGGCTTCTTTGAACCCGAAGTGGATGTCTCCGATCACCAGTGCGAGATTTATCGTTATCCCTTTTATCGCCGACCCTTGGATCTTGTCGATATCGACGATGGCAACAGGCCTCGGTCGATGGATCCGTCCTATGCGTTTGCAAGGTCACGCGACGGCAAGATCGATCTGTATCCGGATCGCGGGGAGATAGACCGTGGATATCTGGACGGGCAGGGCCTGGAAATTGCTTGGGCCAAATCCAAGGTCGATGTGTTTTTTACCCATGTCCAAGGTGCCGCGCGACTTCGTTATCGCGATGGTCGGATGGCCCGAATTACCTATGCGGGCAAAGCGGGCCACGCTTTTTCGGCAATCGGGCGTCTGTTGATCGATCGCGGAGACATAGATGCTGCCACGGTCTCGATGCAGAGCATTCGTGACTGGTTGATTGGGAATCCGGCTAAGGTTGACGAGGTTCTATGGCATAACCGCTCCTACATATTCTTTCGGGAAGCGGCGGTTGAGGGGCTCGACCGGGGACCGATCGCTGCGGCGAAAGTGCCCTTGGTAGCGGGACGGTCGTTGGCCGTTGACCGGCTGATCCATACTTTCGGTTTTCCTTTCTTCATCCGGTCGGAAACCCTGACACATCTGGATGCGGGCAAACCGTTTGCCCGCACTGTGATGGCGCTCGATACGGGCTCGGCCATCATCGGTCCGGCGCGGGGAGATATTTTTACCGGCTCGGGTTATGATGCGGGCGAACAAGCCGGCACCGTCAAGCATACGGCAGATTTCTATATTCTCGTTCCAAAGGCGGCAGCGGCAAGGTTATCGCCATGAAGGGTGACCGGAAGCTGAGTGGCGAGGACCGTATTCTGTGGGGTAGGGTCGCCCGATCTGCAAAACCGATGCCTGGAAGGCTGGAAGACCTTCTGAAGTTCGAAGCGCTTTTTGAGGAGCCTGTCGAGGAGCAGCAAGACATAAAATTGTCTGCGGCATCGAGCGGCAAGAATCTGGTGCCTGCTGATCCGGTATCGAAGCCCGCGCAACCTGACCGAAAGAAGCATCATCCGCTTGAAAGACCGGTCAAGCGAAAGCTTGCGCGCGGCAATCTGGCGCTGGAAGCGCGTATCGACCTTCATGGCCTGATCCAGAGCGATGCACACGGCATTCTTCTTGATTTCCTCTTGCGGGCGCATGATCGCGGCTTGCGGCATGTTTTGGTAATCACCGGCAAGGGAAGTTCTTACGGCAGCGAGGGAGCCTTGAAACGCGCGGTGCCCCTATGGTTTTCCAAGCCGGAATTTCGTTTCCTGATATCCTCCTATGAACCGGCGGCTCGTCAGCATGGCGGAGAAGGGGCACTTTATGTTCGCCTTAGCCGTCGGGTTGGGGTCGGTTTATGACTCCGTTCGGTCATGCACTGCGGGAGTTGAGACAGCGCAAAGGCGTGAAGCAGGCAGAGATGGCTGCGGCGATCGGCGTATCCGCTGCTTATCTGTCCGCACTCGAACATGGTCACCGAGGAAAACCAAGCTTCGATTTTCTGCAACGAGTGGCCGGTTATTTCAATATCATCTGGGATGAGGCGGAGGAGCTGTTCATGCTGGCGGAAGCTTCCGATCCGCGCGTCGTCGTGGACACCAGCGATATGCCCCCGGAATATACCGCTTTCGCTAACCGGCTCGCCAAGGAGATTCGCTCTTTATCACCGGACATGCTAGAGCAATTGACGAAGGTTCTCGAAAGTGGCCGCCCTTCTGGATGAGCGCCACGTAATCCCGGGTTAAATGCGCGGAAAACACCTCTGCGCTTTGGAAATCCGCCCGGATTTCTTATATTCAGTGGCACGAAATACGGTGATTCGCCAGATCGCCGCACCACGTTAATTGGAAAGATCATTGATGAGCGAAACACCCGTCAACGACAGCGGCGCGACCTCGGAATACGGCGCGGATTCGATCAAGGTTCTGAAAGGCCTCGATGCCGTGCGCAAGCGCCCCGGCATGTATATCGGTGACACCGATGACGGATCCGGCCTGCATCACATGGTCTACGAAGTCGTTGACAACGCCATCGACGAAGCACTTGCCGGCCATGCGGATATCGTCACCGTCACGCTCAACGCCGATGGTTCCGTCAGCGTGACCGATAACGGTCGTGGTATCCCGACGGATATCCATAAGGAAGAAGGCGTGTCTGCCGCTGAGGTTATCATGACCCAGCTGCACGCCGGCGGAAAATTCGACCAGAACTCCTATAAGGTTTCCGGTGGTCTGCACGGCGTTGGTGTGTCCGTTGTCAACGCGCTCTCGGTTTGGCTCAAGCTCAGGATCCGCCGCAACGGCAAGGTTCACGAGATCGGCTTTACTCATGGTGTTGCCGATGCACCTTTGAAGGTCATTGGTGACTACGAAGGTCGCTCCGGCACGGAAGTGACCTTCCTTGCCAGCCCCGAAACCTTCACCATGACCGAATATGATTACAACACGCTTGAGCATCGTCTGCGTGAACTGGCATTCCTGAACTCCGGTGTTAGAATCCGGCTAACCGACAAGCGCAAGTCCGATATCCGCGAAGAAGAGATGGTGTATGATGGCGGCCTCGAGGCCTTTGTCAAATACCTTGATCGCGCCAAGAAGCCGCTGGTGGAAAAGCCCGTCGCCATCAGAGGCGAAAAGGATGGCATCACTGTTGAAGTCGCCATGTGGTGGAACGACAGCTACCACGAGAATGTGCTCTGCTTCACCAACAACATTCCACAGCGCGATGGTGGAACGCATATGGCCGGTTTCCGCGGCGCGCTGACGCGCCAAGTCACCTCCTATGCCGATACATCCGGTATCACCAAGAAGGAAAAGGTAACACTGCAGGGTGAAGACTGCCGTGAAGGCCTAACCGCAGTCCTGTCGGTAAAGGTGCCGGATCCTAAATTCTCGTCGCAGACGAAAGACAAACTGGTTTCGTCAGAGGTTCGCCCTGTTGTTGAGAGCCTTGTAAACGAAGCGCTGAGCACCTGGTTCGAAGAACATCCGGCGGATGCCAAAATTCTGGTCGGCAAGGTTGTCGAAGCGGCAGTTGCTCGTGAAGCGGCCCGAAAGGCACGCGAGCTGACACGCCGCAAGGGTGCACTCGATATCGCATCGTTGCCCGGCAAGCTGGCAGACTGCTCGGAACGTGATCCGTCGAAATCTGAAGTTTTCCTCGTGGAGGGTGACTCTGCGGGCGGCTCGGCCAAACAGGGTCGTTCGCGTGAAAATCAGGCGATCCTTCCGTTGCGCGGAAAAATCCTCAATGTCGAGCGCGCACGTTTTGACAAGATGTTGTCTAGCCAGGAAATCGGAACGCTGATCACAGCGCTCGGTACGTCGATCGGCAAGGACGAGTTTAACGCCGACAAGCTGCGTTACCACAAGATCATCATCATGACGGACGCTGACGTCGACGGCGCCCATATTCGTACCCTGCTTTTGACCTTCTTCTTCCGTCAGATGCCGGAACTGATCGAGCGCGGTCACATCTATATCGCCCAGCCGCCGCTCTATAAAGTTAGCCGTGGCAAATCCGTTCAGTATCTGAAGGATGAAAAGGCGCTGGAAGAGTACCTGATCAGCATGGGTCTCGAAGAAGCCAGATTGACGCTGGAATCCGGCGAAGTACGTGTCGGCGCCGATCTGCGGGAAGTTATTCAGGATGCGCTGCGCCTGCGATCCCTCGTGGATGGCCTTCATTCGCGTTACAATCGCTCGATCATCGAACAGGCCGCAATTGCCGGTGCTCTCAATCCGGAATTGACGGATAATCGCGAGCGTGCACAGCAGACTGCGGATGAAGTTGCACGTCGCCTTGACGTCATTGCCGAGGAAACCGAACGCGGCTGGACCGGTCACGTGACCAGTGAAGGCGGCCTTCGTTTCGAGCGTATGGTTCGTGGTGTCAAGGAAGTTGCGTTTCTCGATAACGCTCTTATCGGCTCGGCGGATGCCCGTCATATCGATCAGATGAAACAGCGTCTTCACGATATCTATGCCGCACCGCCTGTTCTGTCTCGCAAGGATGGCACACTCGATGTTTCCGGGCCACGTGCACTTCTCGATGCGATCTTTGCATCCGGTCGCCGCGGCCTTTCCATGCAGCGATATAAAGGTCTTGGCGAAATGAATGCCGAGCAGCTTTGGGAAACGACGCTCGATCCGAACGTTCGTTCTCTATTGCAGGTGAAGGTGCCTGACGCGACCGATGCCGATGGCCTGTTCTCGCGCTTGATGGGCGACGAAGTCGAACCACGTCGCGAGTTCATCCAGGATAACGCTCTGAGCGTTGCGAACCTCGATATCTAAAAGTTAAAGAAGTGTGTTTCACGTGAATCTTTCCTGTGGGTGATTCACGTGAAACATTTTGTTAACCGGCAAATCTTGCGGCGCTTCGGCGCCGTTTTTGTTTTCCGCGGCATCGATACACCCGTTACACTGATAATAGTCAGATAGGCAAAAACCTGATAAACAGGGCAATCAATCGTTCGGTTCGCGAGACTGGCCAGCTCTCCGCGACGTGCCAAAGGCAGCCTGCGGATGTTTTACCAACTTTATGAAATGAACCATGCCGCACTCGCTCCGTTACGAGCAACGACCGAGGCGATGCGGCTTCTCTATAGTGATCCGCTTAATCCCATGTCGCAGACCGCTATCGGTCGCACCATGGCTGCCGGCTTGGAGGTTTTCGAACGCCTGACACGTCGTTATGCGAAACCATCTTTCGATCTGCCGCAGAGGGTGATCGATGGCGAGGTCGTCGATGTAACCGAAGACATTGTCTGGTCGAAACCGTTCTGCAATCTTTTGCATTTCAGCAAGAATATGAAACAGGGCAGGGCGCAAGATCCGAAAATACTGCTCGTCGCGCCCATGTCCGGCCATTATGCCACGTTGCTGCGTGGAACGGTCGAAGCGCTTCTACCGCATGCCGATGTCTATATTACCGATTGGATCGACGCGCGTCTGGTTCCGGTAACCGAAGGCACTTTCGATCTCGACGATTATATCGATTACGTGATCGAGATGATCCGTGCGCTCGGCCCGAAGACAAACGTGGTCGCAGTGTGTCAGCCGTCGGTTCCGGTACTTGCAGCCGTTGCCGTTATGGAGGCGGCTAACGATCCCCTGGCGCCAGCCTCGATGACGCTGATGGGCGGACCGATCGATACCCGCATCAATCCAACTGCGGTCAATGCGATGGCACAGGATCGGCCACTCAGCTGGTTCAAGGACAATGTCATCATGAGCGTGCCTTGGCCGCAACCTGGCTGCATGCGTCCTGTCTATCCGGGGTTCCTGCAATTGTCCGGCTTCATGTCGATGAACCTCGACCGGCACGTTACGGCGCATAAGGAATTTTTCGAACATCTCGTGAAAAACGACGGGGAATCCGCGGAAAAGCATCGCGAATTCTATGATGAATATCTGGCGGTTATGGACCTTACCGCCGAGTTTTATCTGCAAACGGTCGATACCGTTTTCATTCGCCATGCTTTGCCCAAAGGTGAAATGATGCACCGAGACAAGCCTGTTGATACGGCATCGATCCGCAATGTCGCACTTTTGACGGTTGAGGGCGAGAACGACGATATTTCAGGTCTCGGTCAGACCGAGGCCAGCCATGCGATCTGTCCCAACATTCCGGATACCAAACGGCAGCATTACGTGCAGCCGGATGTCGGTCATTACGGTGTCTTTAATGGCTCCCGTTTCCGTAAGGAAATCGCGCCGCGTATCGTCTCGTTTGCGCGTGCACATTCTGCCTCGAAAGATGTCGAAGCCGATGGGCCGCATAGTTCCGGCCGCAAACACGCGTGAATTGCGCTGGCCTTTTCAAATGCTTCAGCGATTGGTGAGACCGTTATCTTGAACGGCGCCGTGCTATTTCCCAAATCGAATCCGGGCCGACATTCTGTCGGTCGGATTTGAAAGGAATACCGAAACATGACGCAGTCAGCACTGATCCGCCCGGACTGGACGCCGGCCACCATCGCGTTGATGGTTCTCGGTTTCATCGTCTTTTGGCCACTTGGTCTAGCCATGCTCGCCTACATTCTGTTCGGCGATAAACTCGGCCACTTCAAACGCTCCGCCAATGAGAAGGCGGATGGCATGTGCGCAGGTTTCCGCCGTGCGCGCGGTCGTTACGAACAACATTTCTCAACCGGCAATGTCGCTTTCGATGACTGGCGCCGGGCCGAACTCGAAAGAATTGAAGAACAGCGCCGCAAGCTCGACGAGATGCGTGCGGAATTCGACGACTATATGCGTGAGCTTCGCCGCGCCAAGGACCAGGAAGAATTTGACCGCTTCATGCGCGAACGCGGTCCTGGCAAATCCTCTGGTGGCTTCCCGGTCACCAACTGAGGCAAATGACAACAAGCCGGCGCAACACTGCGCCGGTTTTTTCTTGGGGCGTTGACGCCTCGAATCTGCTAGAAGAATTCCATGTTTCCTGCTCTCAAGAAGCTTATGCCCAAACCACCGGAAGCGTTACGATCGACAGAACGAACCATTCTTGTCGGCGACCGTATTCTGCCGCTGACGATCCGCGAAAACATCCGGGCGACCCGTATCACTCTTCGCATAGAGCCCGGCGGACGTGCGTTGAAGCTGACAGTGCCGACAGGCTTGAAGCGGTCTGAAGTCGATGCTTTCCTGGATCGCCATCAGGGTTGGCTCCTTACCAAGCTCGCAAAATTTCCGGTTTCCAGCGAAATGCGTCCGGGTGGCGTGATTTCGCTTCGCGGCATTCCGCATCGTATCGTTCATAGCGGCAAGCTTCGCGGATTAACCGAGGCAGTCGTTATCGACGGTGAGCATGTTTTACAGGTTGGCGGACTGGAAGATCATCTTGCCCGTCGTATTGCTGCTTTCCTGAAGAAGGAAGCACGCCTCGATCTCGAGCCACTGGTAGCCCGACATGCGGCGCAAATCGGAAAGCCGGTTCGCTCGATCACGATGAAGGATACGCGCAGTCGTTGGGGCTCGTGTTCGTGGGATGGCAATCTCAGTTTTTCCTGGCGCATCGTCATGGCGCCGCCTGCCGTTATCGATTATCTGGCTGCGCATGAAGTGGCGCATCTCAAAGAAATGAATCACGGCCCAAAATTCTGGGCATTGTGCCGCAGCCTTTGCCCTGGCTCGGAAGCTGCCCAGAAATGGCTTAAACAGCATGGGTCTCAGCTTCACGCCATCGACTTCTCCTGACAGCCGGCAATGTCTGATAAGTCGATTTGGCTCGACTCAAACGCCTTTTCATGGCAATTCGCCGCAATGGTTCCCGATATCAAGATTTGCGGACTGAAGACGCCCGAAGCGGTCGATCGTGCGATTGAGCGCGGTGCGACCCATATCGGCTTTATCTTCTTTGAAAAAAGCCCTCGCCACATCGAGCCGGTCGATGCCGGTGCGTTGGCCGATCGTGCGCGCGGCAAGGTCAAGATCGTCGCTGTTACGGTCGATGCCGATAACGAGATGCTTGAAGACATTATCGCCTTCGTCAAGCCGGACATTCTTCAACTGCACGGTCACGAGAGCGCCGAGCGTGTGCTCAACATCAAGGCAATCTTTGGCCTGCCGGTGATCAAGGCTTTTTCCATCCGCACGGCAGACGATCTGAGAAAGCTTGAGGCCTATGATGGCCTCGCGGATCGGTTTCTGCTTGATGCGAAGGCACCGGCGGGATCCGAACTGCCAGGTGGCAACGGCGTATCCTTTGACTGGAAACTTCTAAGTCTTCTTGACGATGGAGTCGATTACATGCTTTCCGGTGGATTGAACAAGGATAATGTCGGCCTTGCCCTGTCGGACACGACAGCCAGCGGCATAGATATTTCCTCCGGCGTGGAAAGCGCACCGGGGGTCAAGGACCTGCAAATGATGGATGCGTTTTTCGATGCGATCGCTGATGCGCGGCCGGTCGATGCAGCGGATCGCAAGGAGTAGACTGTGAACCAGGCAGCGACACCAAATTCATTCCGGTCCGGTCCGGACGAAGACGGACGTTTCGGTATCTACGGCGGACGCTTCGTCGCCGAAACGCTGATGCCTCTTATCCTTGATCTTCAGGATGAGTGGAGCAAGGCAAAGACCGATCCCGAATTCCAGGCGGAACTTGCATCGCTCGGCGCACATTATATCGGCCGCCCCAGCCCGCTTTATTTCGCCGAACGCCTGACGGAAGAACTCGGCGGCGCAAAGATCTATTTCAAGCGCGAAGAGCTGAACCATACCGGATCGCACAAGATCAACAACTGCATTGGCCAGATCCTTCTCGCCAAGCGCATGGGCAAGACCCGCATCATCGCCGAGACCGGTGCCGGTCAGCACGGTGTGGCATCCGCCACCGTGGCAGCCCGCTTTGGTTTCCCCTGTGTTGTCTACATGGGTGCGACCGATGTCGAGCGTCAGGCGCCCAACGTTTTCCGCATGCGTCTGCTTGGTGCCGAAGTTGTACCCGTCACGGCCGGCAACGGCACGCTTAAGGATGCAATGAACGAGGCACTGCGTGACTGGGTCACCAATGTCGATGACACCTATTACCTGATCGGCACCGCTGCCGGCCCGCATCCCTATCCGGAAATGGTTCGCGATTTTCAGGCCGTCATCGGCACGGAAGCGCGCCAGCAGATTCTGGAAGCGGAAGGCCGTCTGCCGGATGTCGTCATCGCTGCCGTCGGCGGCGGGTCGAACGCGATCGGCATCTTCCACCCTTTCCTTGATGATCCAGGCGTAAAGATCGTTGGTGTCGAAGCCGGTGGCAAGGGTTTGCAGGGCGAGGAGCATTGCGCTTCGATCACCGCAGGCTCACCGGGCGTCCTTCATGGCAACCGCACCTACCTCCTGCAGGATGGTGATGGCCAGATCAAGGAAGGCCACTCGGTTTCTGCCGGTCTCGATTATCCGGGCATTGGCCCCGAGCACAGCTGGCTTGCTGATACCGGCCGAGCCGAATACGTGCCGATAATGGACCATGAAGCCCTCGAAGCATTCCAGACCCTGACTCGTCTCGAAGGTATCATCCCGGCGCTCGAACCCAGCCACGCTCTGGCCGAAGTCATCAAGCGCGCGCCAAAAATGGGCAAGGATGAAATCATTCTGATGAACCTGTCCGGCCGCGGCGACAAGGACATTTTTACCGTCGCCAAGATCCTCGGAATGGAGGTCTGACATGACCGCTCGTATGGACGCTCGTTTTGCTGCCCTGAAGGCTGAGGGCCGCCCGGCGCTGATCACCTATTTCATGGGTGGCGATCCGGATTTCGATACATCGCTTGCCATCATGAAGGCGCTCCCGGGCGCCGGGGCAGATGTCATCGAACTCGGTATGCCGTTTTCCGATCCGATGGCCGATGGTCCGGCGATCCAGCTTGCCGGTCAGCGTGCGCTGAAGGCTGGCCAGACATTGGCAAAGACCCTCGAACTGGCAAAACTTTTCCGCGAGACGGACAAGGACACACCGATCGTGCTGATGGGCTATTACAACCCCATCTATATCTACGGCGTTGAAAAGTTTCTGGATGATGCGCTTGCCTGCGGCATCGACGGCCTGATCGTCGTAGACCTTCCGGCCGAAATGGATGACGAACTTTGCATCCCGGCGCTGGAAAAAGGCATCAACTTCATACGACTTGCAACGCCCACAACGGATGACAAACGCCTGCCGAAAGTGTTGAAAAACTCGTCCGGCTTTGTCTATTACGTGTCGATGAACGGCATCACCGGTTCGGCCCTGCCAGATCCATCGCTCGTGTCCGGCGCCGTCAATCGCATCAAGAGCCACACCGATCTTCCTGTCTGCGTCGGTTTCGGCGTCAAGACGGCGGATCATGCCAAGGCAATCGGTGCTGCAGCCGACGGCGTTGTTGTTGGCACGGCCATCGTTGCCCAGGTAGCCGGCAGCCTCACCAAGGATGGTGCGGCGACCGGAGATACCGTTTCAGCGGTCGCAACTTTCGTGCGTGGCCTTGCCACTGGCGTTCATGCCGCGCGCCTTGTTGCCGCCGAATAATAATCCCACATTGTACGTGGTTTCCAATCGGGAGAATGCCCAGTGAACTGGATCACCAACTATGTCCGGCCGCGGATCAACTCCATGCTCGGCCGACGCGAAGTTCCGGAAAACCTCTGGATCAAGTGCCCCGAGACCGGCGAAATGGTCTTCCATAAGGATCTCGAGGATAACAAGTGGGTCATTCCCGCGTCGGGCTTCCACATGAAGATGCCTGCCAAGGCGCGCCTGGCAGATCTTTTCGACGGCGGCGTTTTCGAATCTCTGCCGCAGCCGAAAGTGGCGCAGGATCCGCTTAAATTTCGCGATTCCAAAAAATATGCGGATCGACTGAAGGACAGCCGCCTGAAGACGGAACAGGAAGACACGATCCTTTCCGGCCTTGGCCTGGTGCAGGGCGTAAAGCTCGTGGCTGTCGTTCACGAATTCAACTTCATCGGTGGCTCGCTCGGCATGGCTGCTGGCGAAGCGATCGTGAAGGCGTGCGAACGCGCTCTGGCGGAGCGTTGCCCGCTCGTCATCTTCCCGGCTTCTGGTGGTGCACGCATGCAGGAAGGCATCCTGTCGCTGATGCAGCTGCCGCGCACGACAGTTGCGGTCGACATGCTCAAGGAAGCCGGCCTTCCTTACATCGTCGTTCTGACCAATCCGACCACGGGTGGTGTAACCGCCTCTTACGCCATGCTGGGCGACGTTCATATCGCAGAACCCGGCGCAGAAATCGGTTTTGCCGGCAAGCGCGTTATCGAACAGACGCTTCGCGAAAAACTGCCGGAAGGTTTTCAGACAGCGGAATATCTGCTGGAGCACGGTATGGTGGATATGGTGGTCAAACGTCATGATATCGCGCCCACACTTGCCCAGATCATTCGTATTCTGATGAAGCGGCCAGTGGCTGAAGCGGCGCCTCTGGCCCAAACGGCTTGAGGCTGAAATTCTGACAATGGGGCGGGTGGAATGACGGCGATGACGGAACCGGCGCCGAGCGAGGCAGCCAAGGAAATCGAGCGGCTGATGACGCTCCATCCAAAGGGCTTCGATATGTCCCTGGATCGGGTCCTGCGTGTCCTTGACATCCTTGGTAACCCGCACCTCAAACTGCCGAAGGTCATCCATGTTGCCGGCACAAACGGCAAAGGGTCGGTCACGGCCTTTTGCCGGGCGCTGCTTGAAGCAGGTGGCCATGCCGTTCACGTTCACACGTCCCCGCATCTGGTCAACTGGCATGAGCGGTATCGCATCGGCGTCAAAGGCGGTCCTGGCCAGTTGGTTGATGACGCCGTTTTTGCGGACGCGCTCCGGCGCGTCGGCGAGGCGAATGGCGGTCAGCATATCACCGTCTTCGAGATTCTGACTGCAGTCGGTTTTCTGATCTTTTCGGAAGTTCCGGCGGATGCGGTCATCCTTGAAGTCGGCATGGGCGGCCGCTTCGATTCCACCAATGTGGTCCCGGATCCCGCTGTATCGGTGATCATGCCGATCTCGCTGGACCATCAGGCTTACCTTGGTGATCGGGTCGAGCTGATTGCTGCGGAAAAAGCAGGGATCATGAAAAAACGCTGCCCGGTCGTCATTGGCCAGCAGGAATATGACGCGGCGCTCGATGTCCTTGTTTCAACGGCAGACCGGTTATCATGCCCGGTTACGGTTTATGGCCAGGATTATTCCGCCCATGAAGAGTTCGGGCGGCTGATCTATCAGGATGAGTTCGGCCTTGCCGACCTGCCATTGCCGCGCCTGCTTGGCCGACACCAGCTTTCAAATGCCGCCGCGGCCATCCGCGCCGTCAAGGCTGCGGGCTTTACCGTCACTGAAGCGATGATGGAAAGGGCGATGAATACGGTCGAATGGGCCGGTCGTCTGCAACGGCTGACCGAAGGCAAGCTTTTGGAATATGCGCCGGCCGGTTCGGAGATCTGGCTGGATGGTGGCCACAATCCAGGTGCCGGTGAAGCTATCGCCGAGGCTATGGCAGGCCTGGAGGAGCGGCGCGCGCGCCCGCTTTATCTGGTCTCCGGCATGATCAATACAAAGGATCCGGTCGGTTATTTCCGCGCGTTCGCCGATATTGCCGAATATGTCTTCACGGTGCCGATCAGAGATTCGGATTCGATGATCGATCCCGTTATCCTTGCGCACTCGGCATTCGATGCTGGGTTGGTAGCCGAACCGTCGCTGAGCGTCGCTGACGCTCTGAAGGAAATCTCGGAACGGCATGTTCCGGAAGAACCGCCGCCGCGCATTCTGATCGGTGGCTCGCTTTACCTGGCAGGTACTGTTCTCGCTGATAACGGAACACCGCCCAAATGAAAAAAGCCCGGCTCTGAACCGGGCTTTTCTACGGTAACGTCGAAAGCTTGAAAATCAGGCTGCGCCGGCAATCCAGCTGGAAAGAGCAGTTTTCGGAGCCGCGCCAACCTTGATGTCGGCCACTTCGCCGCCCTTGAAGATAGCCAGCGTCGGGATCGAGCGCACACCAAACTGGGCAGCCAGTTCCGGGTTTTCATCAATGTTCAGCTTGGTGATCTTGACCTTGCCGGCCAGTTCGGTCGAAATTTCTTCGAGGCTCGGACCGATCATCTTGCACGGTCCGCACCATTCAGCCCAAAAATCGACGACGACTGGCTGCGTGGAATCCAGAACCTCGGCCTGGAAGTTAGACATGTCTACTTTAACGGTAGCCATAAGGCTCTCCTTCTCAAATCATGTTGGGCCAAATGTGCGCGTGGGCCTGCCGAATTTCAATGGCCCCGCCATCACTTTGTTCTGAGTTCCAAAAGTGAGCGGGCCAGCAAATCGTCCGACAGTCGAATGGCGCGACCTGATTCGGTATAAACCAGCACACATTCGATTGCACGGCCCGGATAGAGCGGTGCCAGAATCTCTCGGTAGATAGCCAACTGCGCCCGGTGAGAGATCGGCGTCTGCTCTTCTGAAGCCGGCGGGTTGCGGTTGGTCTTGTAGTCCATGATCATCACGCGGCTGTCACTCACAACCAAACGGTCGATGCGGCCTGAGACGGCGTATTCGCGGTCATCGAGTTTCAGCGTACCCATGATCGAGACTTCCGACTGTGCATGGTCAGAAAAAGCGTCACTGAGATCGGGGGCCGACAGCACACCCATCACGGTTTCGATGAGCCGCACCCGTTCCGCCTCCGGCCAGAACGGTACGGTGCGGGATGCGTAACGTTGTGCTGCCTCACGGCGCTCAGCCGGCGGAAAATCGGGCAACATCTGCAACATGCGGTGGGTCATCCGCCCGCGCTGCAGGGCGCGGTCCGGATTGGCAGCTTCGCCGAACAGTGGCGAGGTCACCAAAGCATCGTTCGCGTCGTCATCGATCATCGTTCCTGCACCGGAGGGGCTCAAAGGCCTGGGCAGCATTTTTTGCGGTGGCAGCGGCTGTCCCAACGCTTGGGGCAGAGAGATTTGGGTTTCTGTCGCCTGCTTTGGCTCTTCCTTCGGGATCTGGCGGTCCAACGTGCCGCCAAGACGCCAGCTCAAACCCGTCCAGCTGCCGTCGGGACCGCTGAATTTTGCTGGTTTACAGTTTTCGTCGTTGGCACTCAGCGCACGGGCAATCATCGCCTGCCAGCTGTCCGGATTTTCGCGCTTGCCACGATAACCACAGACAGTCAGACGGTCGGCCGCACGTGTCATGCCCACATAAAGAAGCCGACGATACTCCTCTTCCGTTGAAATACGCAGACGCTCTTCGTCGGCCTCGCTGTAAGTGTTCGAAAGCACTTTGGAAGGCAGCCATGCAGGAACATCTGCCTTCCCGACCCGCAGCATTCGTAGTTTCGAGACATGGCTGTGCACGAATGCCTTGGAGCCGCTATCGACCAGAAACACGACCGGAGCCTCAAGACCCTTGGAGGCGTGGACGGTCATGATCCGCACTTCATTGCGACCACTGTCCTGTTCCCGCTTGATCACCGGCGATTCCAGTTCAAGCGTGGAGACAAAGGATTGAAGACCGGGCAGGCCACTTGTTTCGTGATCCATCGCAAAGGTCAGGAATTCATCGAGAATGTCGCCGGCCTCACTGCCGAGCCGTGATAGAAACTGACGCCTGCCGCCATCGGCACCAAGAAGATGCGCGAAAAGATCGTGCACACTCATCGTCCGCGACAGCGCGATATAACGCTGGAGTCGGGCAACGATGGTCTGAAGCTTCAATGTCTCTATTGAGAGCGTCTGCAAATAAGCCCAGACGCCAACATTTTTCGGCCTGCGGGCGGCAATCTCGAAAACTTCTTCCTCCGACAGATCGAAAAGCGGGCTTTTGAGAATTGCAGCCAGCGAAAGATCGTCACCAGGCAGAAGCAGGAACCGTCCCAGGGCCAGAAGGTCCTGAACAGCGATATGGCTTGTCAGACGAAGACGGTCGGCGCCCGCAACCGGAATATCGCCACGGCGTTTCAGCGCTCGCGTAAGCGCGTTGACGAAGGCATCGCGCTTGCGCACCAGAACCAGAACGTCGCCGGCATGGATTGGCCGCTCGATACCGTGATCGATGACCGTCTCATTGCCGATCATCGATCCGATGACATGGGCCATGCGTGTGGCGAGAATAGCCGACGGTGCCTTGTCCGGCGTTGCATCAAATGGCGCGGTCCAGTCTTCTTCCGCTTCGACTGCGTCCGGCACGACTGTTTCCCATAGGTCGACCCTACCGGGATGCCCAAGGCGATTGGAGCGATGTATAACGGCTTCGTGGTCGGCGCTTAGGCCCCTTGCATTGTCTTCGAGCGAAAAAACCTGATCGACGGCACTCAACACTTCGGCGGTGGAGCGGAAGGAAAGAGGCAGGCGTACCGAATTGAAGGAGAGGCCGCTGTCCATCACCTGCCGCCGCGTATCGTCACGCTCCTGCGCAAATCGTTCGGGGCGGGCGCCCTGAAACGAATAGATGGATTGTTTTTCGTCGCCGACGGCAAACAGGGTTCGGGTGACGTCGCGGGCACTACGGCCACCGTAAAAATCTTCGGCCAGCGATTTGATCACCGTCCATTGAACCGGACTGGTGTCTTGTGCCTCGTCTACAAGGATATGGTCGATACCTTGATCGAGCTTGTAATGCACCCATGCACCGACACCATCGCGTGTCAGCAGATTTGCTGTCCGGTTGATCAGATCTTCGAAGTCGAGAAGGCTACGCTGCTTTTTCAGGGTTTCGTAGTCGCGGTTCAAACGGGCAGCGAGCAGCAGTGCTGCCTCGGTTGCCGCCACCATGCGAAGTGTCCGCAGGCGATCGCGACAAGCTGCCACATATTCGCGTGCGGTAGAGACCGCAGGTCCCAGTTCCGGTGCCGCGGTCAGCATCGCTTTTGCTACAAGCGAGGAATCGGCCTTTGGTCTACCGTCTTTCGTCAGCAGAATGCGTTCGAGGTGACCGGCGCGCTTGAAAACATCGGTTTCGCGCTGTGCGAGCCGCAGGCCATAGGCGACCTCGGTTACCTTTGCGCCACCACTGCGATCGGCAAGATTGAGATATAAATCGAGCGTCGAATCCGCCAGGCCCGGCAAGGGCCAATAGCGGGACGCACCGGTTTCCTCATTTTCATCGGCAGGAAGCCCATAGGCACGTCGCAGCAACGCAGCAGGTCCGCCATTGGCCGCAGCTTTTTCCAGAAAGGAGTGGATGGCCGTGCGGTTGGCAACGATGTCGGAAAGCAGATTTTCAAGCCCGCTTTCATCGCCCAGATCGAGAACAAGGGCAAAAGCCGCCGCAAGTCCACCATCGCCTTGCTGGGCGGTAGCGGTCAGCAATGAACGGCGCGCTTCCGTCAGCAGCGCCGCGGCGGCGTGATCATCCAGAACGGAAAAATGCCCGGCAACATTTGCTTCCAGCGGGAATTGATGCAGCAGGGACTCGCAAAAGGCATGGATCGTCTGGATCTTCAATCCGCCCGGTGTTTCCAGAGCATGGGCAAAAAGCCGGCGGGCTTCCGCCAACATCATCCGGTCGGGCCGCTTGCCTTCCATGGCAGCGATCTGGTCGCTCAATGCCTCGTCCGACAACACGGTCCAGCCCGCCAGCCGCTGGAACACGCGGTTGGACATCTCCGATGCCGCAGCCTTGGTATAGGTCAGACAGAGAATGGAAGAAGGTCTGCAGCCGGACAGGAGAAGCCGTATGACGCGCTGGGTCAGCACATGTGTCTTGCCTGAACCGGCATTTGCTGACACCCAGGCGGAGCTGACGGGATCAGATGCCAGCGACTGCTGGATGCTTGTCCAATCCACCCATTGTTTGGGATCGTTGTCGATAGGCTGAGGTAAGGTCTCACTCATCGCCTTCACCCTCTTCGACTTCTGCCGTGGACCACTCGGCAACACGCGCCAGGTGATCGTAATCGCCGTCATAGGCGTTTTGCATCGTCGGCACGAGGCGTGAAGAGAAACCAGCCTTGCCGCTGCGCAGCAGGTTCACGAAACCGGCCAACTGTTCACGGCTTTCATTGGCAAGATCGATAGCGGATTTGGGCTGTGTACGCTCGGTTTCCTTGGCATATTCGTTGTTCACGGTATCAGTCTTGAATCGGTCGCCGGGCCTGAGGCGAACATAGGTAAGTTCCTCGGGTGTCAGCGCCGGAGTATCCTTGAAGCCGCCGGCCAGAAGCGCTGCCGCTTCCAGCGCGAGCTGCGGGTCCAGCAGCGAGCGAGCCTGGTTGACTGAAGGGCTCAGACCGGTCTTGTAGTCGATGATATCAGCTCGGCCAGAGCCCTTTATATCGATGCGGTCGGCGATACCGGTCAGTCGAATGCCGGCTTCCGGGATCTCGAATCCGGCTGAAAGTTCCGTGAACGTCTCACGAATATCCGGTGCACGGCCTTTTTCCCAGTTCAGGAAAGCCTCGGCTACCTGGATAAAACGTGGTCTCCAGACCTGATCGATATGTGGCGGCAACTTTTCTGCATCAAAAAGCTCAGAGGTCAGGCGCATCATCGCCTCGCGCGATGCCGGTGTGCCGGGAATATGGTTTTCGCGCGTATATTGTTCGATGATGCGATGATAAAGTGTGCCCCGTTGTGCTGTTCCCGGATCCTCGTTGAAGGGTTTAAGCGGATCAAGCTTGAGGATACGTCCGGCGTAGATGGAATAGGGATCACGCCGCAGCCTGCCGACTTCGCTGAAAGAATATTTCGTTGGCTGCAAGTCAGCTGGCGGGGTTGGTGATGGACGTTTTGAAACCGGCTGTGTGGGTGCATTATCGATCTGGCCCGCCCAGTGACGATAAACGTTGCCGCGGGCACGCAGTTCCTTTGCAAAATCCTGCCCGCCCAGGGCCAGCAATCGTTGCAGCCAGCGCGACGCGACTGTCGGAGCCGTACCCTGTCGCATGGAGCGACTATAGATGAGATTACGCGTTCCGCTTGCCATCTGAAAATCATGCGCCAGCTGACCGATCCGCCGCTCCGGCGGCTCCAGCCCTAGATCGACTTTCATCGTGCGGGAAAGAAACGGATTGTTGACAGATTGACCGGGCCATGATCCTTCGTTGAGGCCGCCGAGAACCAGGGTATCGACGCTCTGCAGTCGGGCTTCCAGCGTACCGAAGATGAATAGACGTGGATGGCTCAGTGCCTTGGGTTTCACCGCCTCAGCCGTGGTCAATGCGGCCACGATGTCGATCCATTGCGGTCCGTCCGCTTCCATCTGACCGTCTGTTTCGATCACTTCGGACAACATGTCGGCCAGTCGTTCGCCGGCTTCGCCCGTCCAAAGCGCCGACAGATCGCCCCGCTCGTCTTTTGCAATCTCCTCGAGTACCTGGCCGGAACGCTTTGCCCAGTCGGACAAGGACAGCTTTGCCGTTTTCCCACGCCCACTTGGCAACCGGCCGAGGACCGCAGACGCCAGTGGCTGTACCGCTATCTTTATTCGCTCGGCCAGCCGTCTTGCCTGGTAGGCGGCGCCTTCCGGTAATGACAAACGCCATTGCGGCGTATGGCGATCGGCCTTCTGCTCCTCAAGACGGCGGTCAAGCAACTGATCCAGTGTGCCGATATCCATCTCGCCGATGCCGCCTCGCAGAGCGATAAGCTCAAGCGCCTGTGCGGCTTGTCGCGCTTCTGTTTCGGGTAAGCCGAAATGGGCGAGCGGATGTTTGAGCAGAGATACGATCGGCACCGGATCTCCCGGTCGCAGGATTGCTTCGAGCGTAAGCTGCAGTAAAGTCCCTTGGAGCGTCGAGGAAAGCGGCGTACCGGCGGTGTCATCGGCAATGATACCGAAGCGCGCCAGTTCCGCCATGACGCGGCGGGCGAGGGCTCGGTCAGGGGTAATCAATGCCGCCTGTGACTCCCCATGTCGTCCCGGCTGTTCCAGCGCCATTCGCAGAGCAATGGCAATCGCGGTCGCCTCCTCGCGCTCATTGGCAGCCTCTATGAGTGCGATATCGGCAAAAGCGCTCCAGAGCACCTGCTTGTCCGCGCCGGACCGCCATTCGCTCCAGTCGTCGGTTGCTTTTGCCGGCATCAGGGCTTTCGACAGGGTTTTGGAGCGGAAGGTCAAATCATCCGGTGCGTTGGCGAGGATTTTCACTTCGCTACGATCAATTTGAAGTCGTTTCAGCAGTTTGGACAGGCCAAATTGCGGGTGGCTACGTGCGGCGGGTTCTGATCGCTTTTCACGCAAGGTGCCGTCCCCAAGCAATGCCCAGTCTTCGTCGGACATCTCCTGGTCGAGACCGGGTAGGATAACCACACCGTTCGGCAGAGAAGCGATCGCTGCAATAAGGTCGGCTGCTGCCGGCACCGATCCGGTGGAGCCGGCAACAATGACAGGTCCTTGATGTGAGCTCGTCGCGATCCGCCTTGCCTCTCCGCGCAGGATTGCCGATTGATGGCGGGCAGGAGAGGAACGTCTCAGTTCTTCCAGCCGCGCCGGCCAAAATGCGCTGGCGATTTTCAGGAACTCTGCCGTCAACTGCCACCAAAGCGGATGTTCGGTCGTGTCCAGTTTGTCGAGATCATTCCAGTCGCGCTCTTCCGTCTCGATGGAATCGATCAGTTCAGCGAGCGCACGGGCAAGCCAGATGGCATCGGCCGGGCTTGCCGGCGCCACTAGTGGGGAGGTGGAGTGAACTGCGGTAATTGCCAGCGGTAGCTGGTTGCGCCAGGCAAGGATCAGGCGTGCAAGTTCCAGCAAACGCGCCACGCCACCGATCGGTAACGCCAGGTCCATTTCCTCCGGCGCTGCGAGATCGAAATAACCGCTATCGTCATCGGTTTCACCAAGCGGCCTGATGATCGGGAGAATGGCCGAGCGGCCGCCAAGCAGCTCGACGAATTCCGAACGCAGAACGCGGGCGGCACGGCGGGTCGGCACGAAGATGGTAACCTTGGAAAGCGAAAGCGGATCGGCAGGATCATGCCGAAAGTCGCTTACGAGGGAGCCATCCAGAAGCCTGGCTGCAATCGTATTCAGAAACGGTGCTGCCGGCGGCACCGTAAAAACCCGCTTATGACGGGTGGCATTCATACGCTCACCCCAGCCTGTTGAAGGACGGTTTCCGCTTCAACCAGTGCATCCGGTGTACCTACGGTCAGCCAGTGGCCCTCCAGACTGATGCCATAGAGACGGCCGGCGGCGATGGCCTTGTCGAAATAGATGTTGAGGTTGAAGGCGTCTTGTGGCGCACCGTCAAACAGCGCGGTGTCCAGAACGATGGCGCCAGCATAAACCACTGCCTCACCAGATCCATCGGTATATCGGACAAGTTTTCCGTCGGCAGCGAGCCCAAAATCCTTCTTGCCATTATGCCCGGTGGTATTTTCGATAGGCACGCAGAGCAGCGCCATGTCCATATGATCGGGATCGAAGAACTCTGCCAGACGCTGAAGATTGGTTTTTTCGCCAGCAGTTTCTCCGATCCAGAAAAGATCGGCATTCATCACGAAAATGCGGCCCGGCTGGATGAGCTTCATGCCTTTCACCAAACCGCCGCCGGAATTCATCAATGCGTCGCGTTCATCCGAAATTGCAATCTCCAGACGCGGATAGTCTGCAAGATGGGCCTCCATCTGGTCCGCAAAATGGTGAACATTGACGACTGCGTGGGTAACGCCAGCATCGGCCAGACTATCCAGGGCGTAGTCGATCATTGCCTTGCCGCCCACCCGCACGAGTGGTTTAGGCATCCGGTCGGTAATGGGTCGCAAACGGGTGCCAAGGCCTGCAGCCAGCACCATTGCATTTTTTATCGTCATGAGCGTCGTTTCGGTGTCTTGTGGTCAGGTTGCGCTGGAGGCTATTCCAGCCTGCCTCAACCATTCGCGCAAGGGGGCAAGCGCTTCATGTTCAAGCGCTGCTGCGAGATAGGTCAGGGTGCGCGGCATATGCTGCATGTAGCCGGGCTTGCCGTCACGCTGCATCAGGCGCACCCACAGGCCGGCCAGCTTGCAATTGCGCTGTGCCGCCATGATTGCCCAAGCTTTTAGAAAGCGTGCTTCATCAAAGCCGCCCTGCGCATGGCGAAGGCGTAGATAATCAGCCATCAGCGTGTCGGCGAGTTCCGGAGCAATGGTTACACGGGCGTCCTGTACGAGCGAGGCGACATCATAGGCCGTCGGCCCCATCATTCCATCCTGGAAGTCGATAATGCCCACCTTGCGGACACCTTGTGCTTCTTCCTGCCAGATGATGTTGGGTGAATGAAAATCGCGCAGCAGAAGATGCGTTTCGCAGCTGGAAAGCTGAGAAATGAGGTCATCCCATATCGCCAGATAGGTTTCGCGCTGTTTCTCGGTGGCTGGATTACCGTTCTTCCAGGGCAGGTGCCAGTCCAGCAGCAGCCGCGCTTCCATCTTCATGGCGACCGGATCGAAATACGGCACATGGTGCACGCGTTCGCCAGCGAAGATAATATCCTGCTGCGGCGTCTGACCATGGAGATAGGCGAGGGCAGCGACGCTTTCGCGATAACGCTCAACGATCGGCTGACCCGCTTCATCCAGGACACCGTCCGAGCCAATGTCTTCGATCAGAAGAAAGCCGGCCTCATAGTCGGCACTAAGAATTTCCGGTGCTGTCAGCCCGATGTTCCGCAGATAACCGGCAATTGCAACGAACGGCTCGATGTTTTCCGCGATATGTGCGACCTTTGGATAAGGCTTGCCATCGAGAACGGGCGGTCCTTCCGGCCGTTTCGGCCAGTCCATCAGGATGACGGATTTGCCATCCTCAGAACGGATTCTCTCATAAGCGCGCATCACGGAAGCATCGCCTGTCAGGAAGCGCCGATGAGCGCCAGAATGGCCGTTTTGATCAAGGAAAGCGCGAATGGCGAGCGTACGCGCGATGTGGTCCGCTCGTGGCCCCGCCGCCGTGATCGTCGCCAAACGGCCGTAGCCCTTATGCTCCAGCGTCAGCGCAATGCGATCATGCGGCAACGCTTCGGCCGCGACCTCCGGCCATTCGACAATGCAGATACCATCCGATAAGGCTTCGTCGAAACCGAGTTCATCAAGCTCCGAACTGTCTGCCAGCCGGTAGAGGTCGAAATGCGCGACGGGCAGGCGCAGCGGATACATTTGTACCAGCGTAAAGGTCGGGCTTGGAACCTCCAGATCCTCGTCATTCGCCAAAGCGCGCAAAAAGGCGCGGGCGAGTGTCGATTTTCCGGCGCCAAGATCCCCCGACAGGGCGAGGCAATCACCAGCTTTCAGGGTGAGCGCCAGATCCTCACCAAGACGGGCCGTATCGGCCTCGTCTTTCAACTCGATCGTAAAAACGTTCTGTTCCGTCATTCGGCGGCGACGGAGCGGGCGTTGAGTGCGCTCGGAATACGGCAGGTCACTGTCGTGCCCTGGCTCGGTCCGCTTTCGATGCGGACATCACCGTGATGAAGCGTTACGAAGCTTTCCACGATGGAAAGTCCAAGGCCCGCGCCACTGCGCTTTCCGCCCTTGTTGCTGGAGGAGAAACGGTCGAACACCGTCTTCAGCATGTCTTCAGGAATGCCCGGTCCCTTGTCGGCAACCGAGAAGAAGAAATCTTCGCTTTGGCGCCAGCAATTCAATGTAATGGTCGAACCTTCCGGCGCGAAATTGGTGGCGTTTGTGATCAGCTTTATCAGGATCTGCTTCAGGCGCTGCTGGTCGGCGACAATAGCGCCCAGACCGCTCGGAGCGTTGATTTCCAGCGTCACGCTATTGTCCTGCAGGCGATCTGCAATCTGAAGCGAAACGTCATCGAGCAATTCGTCGATATCGGTTTCGTTATAGTTCAACTGCATGATCCCGGCATCGACGGTGGCCAGATCGAGAATGTCGTTGACGATCGTCAACAGGATCGAGGACGACGTCGAGATATGGTCGACATATTCGGCCTGACGTTCGTTAAGCTCGCCGAGGCCCGGTGTTTTGAGAAGGTCGGTGAATCCGATGATGTTGGTCAGCGGCGAACGCAGTTCGTAGGAGACGTGCTGCACGAAATCGTTCTTCAACTCGTCTGCTTTGCGCAGTGCTTCGTTCTTTTCCTTGAGTGCCCGTTCCGCCAGCGCACTGTCGGTACGGTTGACGAAGGTGAGCATCGTCTGCGCGTTCGGCAGCGGAATGACGGCATAGTCCAGAACGAGGCCGGAATGCAGTTCGAACGTGCCTTGCACCGAAGGCCGTTCATCGTCGAAATTGGTCAACATCTGACCAAAATGACGCCAGCCGTCTGGTTTGTCGTATTCATAGGCGCAAGTGGCTTCAATAGTGCGGATATGCGTTCCCGGCTTTGCCTGTTCCTCGGTCACATTCCACAAAACGCGGAAAGCCGGGTTCGAAAGGCGCATGCGGCCGTCCGGGCCAAACACGGCGACACCTTCGGAAAGATGGTCTATGGTTTCGCCCTGCACCTTTACCAGCGTGTTGTAGCGCGTTTCGAGATCCATCTGTTCGGTCAGGTTCTCGAAAACCCAGGTAGCACCGCCCTGCGGATGTGCGGTGGCAATCACCTGCAGGGTCTGGCCATTCGGCAAATGCCAACGGTCGGATTGGGTGTCGAGCGAGCGATAGACGGAAAGAACCGATTCCTTCCAGTTCCGCCAGTTCAGTTGCTCCGGCAGTTTGTTCTGGCTGCGCAGGCGATCGAGCATCTCCGCATTGCCCGGTCGGCTCTCCAGGAAACCGAGATCGAAATCCCAGAGCCTTACGAATGCCTGATTATAAAATTGCAGCCTCTGTTCGCCGTCAAATATCGCGACCGGCGTTGCCAGATGATCAAGCGTCTCGGCGTGGCTCTTCAGCGTGCGCTTCAGTTCTTCACGAACCGTTTCCGCCTCCGACACGTCGATCGCCATGCCGGCCGATCCGCCAGGGCCGACCACGTCGGAAATATCGAAAATGGTGCGGTTGCCACGCACCACGGTCGACATGCGATCGTGGAAGGGCGAGGCCGTCGTGGCTGTTGCACGGATTTTTTCGCGCGCTATCGTGCCAAGGAATTCCTGACCTTCCCGGGCAGCAGCCGAAGGCGAAGCGGCTTCCACAGCATCGCTATAGGCGTGGTTCACCCAAGTCAGGTTACCGTTGCCGTCGCGCCGCCATACCGGTTGCTCAAGGCTGTCCAGCAAGGATTCGAACAACGACATCGAATTGGATAGCCGCTCACGTTCGATCTTCAGTTCTGCAAGCTCGGCACGCAGGTTATTGAGCGCAATAAAGCGCACAAAGGCCTTGCCGCCGGAAACTCGCCCCTGAACCTCGAGGATTTCATTGCGGAATGTCTCGATCACCATGTCGAAGCTGCGGGCATCACCACGCAATGCTTCGATGGCGCGCTCCAGTTCAGACGCCGAAGTAGCGCTCAACCAGCGACCGAATGCAAGAAAATCGCGATTTTCGACGGGGGCGCCGGTTTCGACCGGAAGCTGTCCGAGAAACTCCGGGCGGCCCGGGCCGGCTTCCCAGATCACGATTCTCCGGTTTTTCTCGGCGATCAGCGCCTCGTATTTGGATATCTTCTGCTGCGCATCCGATAGAGCGCTGCGCACATTCCGGCTTTCTGTTTCGATCTCACCCTTCTGGCGAACGAGCCAGATGGTAGAGAGAAGCGCTGCCGCCAGGGCACCGATCGTCAGGGCCGGCACGATGATTTCAGACGATGAAAGTAACCTGCTCGTCTCGATACCGGCTTCCTGCGCGAATGCTGTTGCGCCGGCAAGGCTCGAGAGAGCCGTACCTGAAAGCGCAATTCCAGCCCAACGCACAAGCCGACGCAGACCGCGCGCAGCGGTTTTGCGTTCAGTTGCCATGCCCTGGCAAATAATTGTCTGTGCCGAGGCCTCGTCGCCATCGACATTCATTTCGGCCCGCTGAAGCGAGGCCATATTTCCAACCGCCATTCCGGTCTGTCTCCGTCCAGGTGCCGCATCGTCGACAAGACATTCCAGTCCGCGCAAACGCATAAAAAGGGCGCGAATCAAGTCTTACGACAATACTTCTTTCCGGATTCAGCGGGAAGCTTGGTGCGAAAAAATAGGCCGCAGGCATTTGTCAACGCCTGCGGCCCTATATGTTGTGGATGAACCGGCTAATTATTAGTAGCGGTAGTGTTCTGCCTTGAACGGACCCTGCTGCGGAACGCCGATATAGGCGGCCTGTTCCGGAAGAAGCTCGGTCAGCTTGACGCCGAGCTTTTCGAGGTGAAGGCGTGCAACCTTCTCATCGAGATGCTTCGGCAAGATGTAGACCTCGTTCTTGTAGGCGTCAGGCTTGGTGAACAGTTCGATCTGAGCCAGTGTCTGGTTGGTGAACGACGCCGACATCACGAAGGACGGGTGACCGGTGGCGTTGCCGAGGTTGAGCAGACGGCCTTCCGACAGAAGGATGATACGGTTGCCGGCCGGGAATTCGACCATGTCGACCTGCGGCTTGACGTTGGTCCACTTGAGGTTCTTCAGAGCCGCAACCTGGATTTCGTTATCGAAGTGGCCGATATTGCCGACGATTGCCATATCCTTCATCGCACGCATGTGGTCGATGCGGATAACGTCCTTGTTGCCGGTCGTGGTGATGAAGATGTCGGCCGTGGAAACGACGTCTTCCAGGATGACGACTTCAAAACCGTCCATGGCAGCCTGGAGGGCGCAGATCGGATCCACTTCCGTGACCTTGACGCGAGCGCCGGCGCCCTGAAGCGAAGCGGCAGAACCCTTGCCGACATCGCCGTAACCGCACACTACGGCAACCTTGCCGGCCATCATCACGTCGGTGCCGCGGCGGATGCCGTCGACCAGCGATTCTTTGCAGCCGTATTTGTTGTCGAACTTCGACTTGGTGACGCTATCGTTGACATTGATGGCCGGGAAGGGCAGGAGGCCCTTCTTGGCCAGTTCGTACAGGCGATGAACGCCGGTGGTGGTTTCTTCGGTGACGCCCTTGATGGCATCGCGCTGCTTGGTAAACCAGCCAGGCGTTGCCGCGAGGCGCTTCTTGATCTGCGCGAACAGGATTTCTTCCTCTTCCGAACCCGGGTTCGAAAGCACATCTTCGCCGGCTTCGGCGCGGGCGCCGAGCAGGATGTACATGGTGGCATCGCCGCCATCATCGAGGATCATGTTCGAGTAGCCGCCATCGGTCCACTGGAAGATCTTGTCGGTGTATTCCCAATATTCGGTGAGCGACTCGCCCTTGACGGCAAAGACCGGAATGCCGGCTGCGGCGATCGCGGCAGCAGCGTGGTCCTGCGTCGAGAAAATGTTGCAGGAAGCCCAACGGATGTCTGCGCCGAGAGCCTTCAACGTTTCGATCAGAACCGCCGTCTGGATCGTCATGTGAAGCGAGCCAGAGATGCGTGCGCCCTTCAGCGGCTGGGACTGGCCGAATTCGCTGCGGCAGGACATCAGGCCCGGCATTTCAGTTTCGGCGATATCGAGTTCCTTGCGGCCGAAATCCGCCAGCGAAATGTCGGCGACGATATAGTCTTTCTCAGTGGTCATGAAGGATCTCCAGCTCAAAGATGGCGCTCTTCCTCTTGGAAGAGCCGTAAACTCCGCCCATTGCGGGCAGGTATTAGCGCTGGGATGTAGCAGGCTTATGGCAGGCTGGCAACAAGACATAAAGAAGTCTTTATATCTTTATCTGTTGCTTCAGGCGTCCTCGCCGAACTTGTTGGCGACCAGCTGATCAAGGGCGTCAAGCACGGCTTCGGCCTGTTCGCCGGATGTGCTGACGGAGATGCTGCATCCTGGGCTGGCGGCCAGCATCATCAGGCCCATGATCGATGTTCCACCCACTGTCATGCCATCCTTGCTGACGCTGACTTGTGCGTTGAAGCCTTCGACGGTCTGGACGAATTTGGCAGAAGCACGTGCGTGAAGCCCGCGTTTGTTGATGATGAGGAGTTCGCGGGAAAACATCGATATAGCCTCACTTGCCGCTTAAAACGCGGCTGGCCACGTTGATGTATTTTCGACCGGCTTCGGATGCTTCGACCAATGCCTTTTGCATATCGTTATCGGCGCGAATGCCGGCAAGCTTGATCAGCATGGGCAAATTGACGCCGGCAATCACTTCGGTCTTGCCGCTGCTCATCACCGAAATGGAAAGATTGGATGGCGTGCCGCCGAACATGTCCGTCAGGATAATGACGCCGTGACCATCGTCGGCACGTGCGACGGCATCGACGATATCCTGCCGACGCTGATCCATATCGTCTTCCGGACCGATACATATGGTCTCAATGTATTTCTGAGGACCAACGACATGCTCCACCGCATGACGAAACTCTTCAGCCAGCTTGCCATGAGTGACAAGCACAAGTCCGATCATGAAATGACCCCTTGGAAGACATATTACGCAGGCCTTATCGCGCTGCAACAAGTGCTGTCGCGGTGGTGAGCCATCTTCTATATGTCGGGCGGAAGTGCAAGCTAAAAATGAAAACTGCGCTTGGAGACCTGTTAGTGGATCAGATCGTGTCCCAAACCGGCAATGGCTGATAACGGTGCCGAGACATCACTGACCATACGCAGGAGGGGCAGTTGCAGGCCGAACGGGAGCGTATATGTCTCGCCATCCGGTGGCAACCTGTCGGCAATATCATGGTTCACGACCAGAACGGCAAGGTGAAGAATTGCAGCCTCGATACTGTCGATCCTTGCGATGCCGCTATGACGAACTTCCAGCATGCCGGCAGTCGCCACCGGTCTCCTGGCAATCACTTTTCCATTGCCGTTTTCGATGAAAACCTGATCGTCGGCGATCAGGGCCGAGAACTGGCCCGCGAGGCGCGCAGCCTCCAGGCACTTCAGCGCCAGCGACGATTTTCCGGAACCGGATGAGCCGAGAAACAAAACCCCACGCGTTCCGATCACGATCGCGGTTGCGTGAAGATTGGTCTGCAGGCTCACGGCTTCGCCTCTTTTATTGTTGCGGGCCGATCGGCAAAGACAGAATGAAGCGTGCACCGTTCACATTGCCGGTCTTTTCGTCGACGAGGTTTTCGGCTCTCAAGCTACCGCCATGCGCTTCTGCGATCTGACGACTGATGGATAGGCCGAGGCCGGAATTCTGGCCGAAACTTTCGCCCTCCGGCCGGTCGGTATAGAAACGTTCGAAAATACGGTCGATATCTTCCGCCTGAATGCCAGGTCCGTTGTCATCGACATGGATGATGCAGCGGCCCTTGCTGCTGGTAAAGAGGCGAACCTTGATCCTGCCGCTCTTTTCAGGAACGAACGAACGTGCATTTTCAATAAGATTGGTGACGATCTGGCCAAGCCGCAGGTCATGACCCGGAACGACGAATTCGGATTTCGCATCCGTCTTTCGATCGACGGCAAGGGCGATTTCGACAGGTTTGCGGCCGTTGCGGATTTGCAGCGAAATGTCGACCAGATTGCCGACAAGTGCTTCCATATCGACCGGAGCCGAGTCCGACCGCGCCAGTTCGGCATCCAGTCGCGAAGCGTCGGAAATATCACTGATCAATCGGTCCAGGCGGCGAACATCGTGAAAAATGATGTCCGTCAGACGCTGCTTGGATTCCTCGCTTTTGGCGAGCGGCAGCGTTTCGACAGCGCTGCGCAACGATGTCAGCGGGTTTTTCAGCTCATGACTGACATCGGCGGCAAAACTTTCGATGGCGGCAATACGGTCGTAAAGCGCGTTGGTCATGTCGCGCAGCGCAATCGAAAGGTTGCCGATTTCGTCCTGGCGGGCGGAAAAGTCGGGAATCTCTTCTCGCTGCTTGGCGCCGCGCCGCACCCGGATGGCGGCTGCAGAAAGCCGACGCAACGGATTGGCGATAGTGGATGAGAGAAGCAACGACAGCAGGATGTTGACGAGTGTCGCAACCCCGAAAACGCGCATGATCGCCAGACGTTCCGCGTGGACGATGTTGTCGATGTCACCTGCCTGGGTGGAAAGAAGAAGCACCCCGAGAACCGCTCGCGAGCGCTGGACCGGTACGGCGACCGATACGATCAGCTCGCCGCGATCGGTAACGCGCACCACCGCACCGCGCACACCGGTCAGCGCATTCATGACTTCGGGATAGATCGAGCCGTCACCGCCCGGCGCTTCCTTGTAGCTTGGCAGATTGCCTGGTTGCAGCATGCGGTTGAAGAGGCTGGCAAGCCACTCGTTCCAGGTCTGCTTTTCCTCCTCGATCGGCGGCAGGTCGAAGCGTAGAACCTGGCCACGGGAATAGAGGTGGCGCGAATCCAGAAGCAGATTTGCATCTGCATCGAACAGGCGCGCACGCGTACGTGTCGGTGAAATCAGGCGGCGAAGAACCGGTGCCACACGTTCCGGATCGATCGGAAAATCGAGGTCCTCGTCGTTGGGAACCGGCGTGATGCTCTGCCCCGCCTGCAGTTCCAGCAGTTTTTCCGGGTCGATTGTAATCGAATTGGTATCGACGGATGCCGAGGCCGAGACTGCGGCCGAAATGATTTCGCCCTGTGTCAGCAGGCTTTCGACACGCGCATCGATCAGCCCCTCGCGAAACTGGTTGAGGTAAAGGATACCTGCCACCAGAACCACGGTTGCGGCGATGTTGAAGAAAAGAATCCGCCGAGTCAGGCTGGAAAACACGGCATGTCCGAAAACACGGCGGGCAAGCGTAAATGGCCGCGACCACAGCCGCCTGTTCGCCTGCCGCGGTTCGTTCGCGTCAGTCATGTCCTTATCAATAGCCTGGTCGGCCAAGACTTCTTCCTTTCCACCGCCGAATCGCCGCCGGTTGTGACAGGGTCAGCGCCCTATCGCAATCATGCGGCTTCGCGGAAGCGGTATCCGACGCCATAGAGCGTCTCGATCATGTCGAATTCGTTATCGACCATCTTGAACTTCTTGCGAAGTCTCTTGATGTGGCTGTCGATCGTACGGTCGTCGACATAGACCTGCTCGTCATAAGCTGCATCCATCAGCGCATCACGGCTTTTGACCACGCCCGGACGCTGCGCCAGCGAATGCAGGATCAGGAATTCCGTAACCGTCAACGTGACCGGTTCACCCTTCCAGGTGCAGGTGTGGCGTTCCTGGTCCATGGCCAGCTGGCCTCTTTCCAGTGTGCGGGCGGCCTGCTGGTCGGCAGATTTTGCCGTGCCCGTGCCGCCGGCAGCAGCTGCTTCGCGGTTCGCGGAACGGCGAAGAATCGCCTTGACGCGCTCGACCAGCAGACGCTGCGAAAACGGCTTAGTAATGAAATCGTCGGCGCCCATCTTCAGGCCGAACAATTCATCGATCTCTTCGTCCTTGGAGGTGAGGAAGATCACCGGCAGGTCGGAACGCTGGCGCAGGCGGCGCAGCAATTCCATGCCGTCCATACGCGGCATCTTGATATCGAAGATCGCCAGCTGTGGCGGACGGGCAAGAAGACCGTCCAGCGCCGACGCACCATCGGTGTAGGTTTCGACCCTGTATCCCTCGGCTTCCAGTGCAATCGACACTGAAGTGAGGATGTTGCGGTCGTCGTCCACGAGCGCGATTGTCTGCATTCTTTCGGTCTCCGTCGTCGTCATTCTAAAGGCGTCTCCTGGAAATCGCCCCTGCCGTTCGGCTGCCCTGTTGACGCGTTTTGAGTATAAAGGTGGAACAAATTGTGGCAACGTCAAACGCCGATGCAAGATCCTCCATACATTAGCGGGCTGAATTGATCGTTCGCATGTCAGAATCAAACCGATTTAAAACAGAAGAAAATTATTTAAATCGATTAAATAATTGATCTTACTAGTCTTTTTCGAATTTGTGTATTGCCTATTTAAATAACCGACACTAGTTTCCGCCGTCATTGGGCAACCCGCGTTTCAAAAGAAGGGAAAGCGTGACATGGAGCAGATCGGACTTCACAATCCGGCGAATAGTGTAGAGGTTATTGGCCTCTCCGGCGCTTCGAGCGTCCGCTATAACCTGATCGAGACCGAGCTTTACGAAGCCGCTCTCCACAACAAGGAGGCTGAACTGACCATCGACGGTGCCCTTCGCGCCGTCACCGGTCAGCACACCGGCCGCTCGCCGAAGGACAAGTTTGTCGTCCGTGATGCCAAGACCGATGGTCAGATCTGGTGGGACAACAACAAGCCGCTTTCGCCGGAACATTTCGAGTTGCTGCGCAAGGACATGTTTGCGCACGCGGCAGGAAAGAACCTCTATGTGCAGGACCTTGTCGGCGGCGCCGATGCTGAAAATGCACTGCCGACTCGCGTCGTTACCGAGTTCGCCTGGCATGCGCTGTTCATCCGCAATCTGCTGATCCGTCCGGATCGCAACACGCTGTCGGGCTTTCTGCCGAAACTGACGATCGTGAACCTGCCAAGCTTCAAGGCCGATCCGGCCCGCCACGGCTGCCGCTCGGAAACGGTTATCGCCTGCGACCTGACCAACGGTCTGGTCCTGATCGGTGGCACATCCTACGCTGGTGAAAACAAGAAGTCGGTGTTCACCGTCCTCAACTACCTTCTGCCCGAAAAGGGCGTCATGCCGATGCACTGCTCGGCCAATGTTGGCCCGGATGGTGACGCCGCCGTGTTCTTCGGCCTGTCGGGTACCGGCAAGACAACGTTGTCGGCAGATCCGAACCGCACACTGATCGGCGACGACGAGCATGGCTGGGGCGAAAACGGCATCTTCAACTTCGAAGGTGGCTGCTATGCCAAGGCCATAAAGCTTTCGGCCGAAGCAGAACCGGAAATCTACGCCGCCACCCGTCGTTTTGGCACCGTGCTGGAAAACGTCGTTCTCGACGAAAACCGCGTTCCGAATTTCGACGATAATTCGCTGACGGAAAATACCCGTAGCGCTTATCCGCTGCATTTCATTCCGAATGCCTCGAAGACCGGCATCGCTCCGCATCCTAAGACAATCATCATGCTGACAGCCGATGCTTTCGGTGTCTTGCCGCCGATTGCAAAGCTGACGCCGGAACAGGCCATGTACCACTTCCTGTCGGGTTACACCGCCAAGGTTGCGGGCACGGAAAAGGGCGTCAAGGAACCGGAAGCAACCTTCTCGACCTGCTTCGGCGCACCGTTCATGCCGCGTCATCCGACCGAATACGGCAATCTGCTGCGTGATCTGATCGATCGTCACGGCGTCGATTGCTGGCTGGTCAATACCGGCTGGACTGGCGGAGCCTACGGCAGAGGCCGTCGCATGCCGATCAAGGAAACCCGCGCTCTGCTGACGTCTGCCTTGAACGGCAGCCTGAAGAGCGCCGAATTCCGCACCGATGCCAATTTCGGCTTCGCCGTTCCTGTTGCAGTTCCGGGAGTGGACACGAGCATCCTCGATCCGCGTTCGACCTGGAGCGATGGCATCGCTTACGACCAGCAGGCAGCCAAGCTGGTGGCGATGTTCATCAGCAACTTTGCCAAGTTCGAGGATCATGTCGACAGTAAGGTTCGCGATGCTGCCCCGGGCGCACTGATCGCTGCGGAATAAATTCCTGATTCACGTGGAACAATCAGCCGCCGGTATCGATTTCGATGCCGGCGGTTTTCTTAATGGCGGGTTTGTGGGAAGAGAGGGTCGGAGACAGACATGGCCAGCGCCCCCCTTATCATCAATCATCGCATCACCATCGCAGGATGGGAGTTGACCGAGCAGTTCGTGCTTGCAGGTGGTGCCGGCGGCCAACACGTCAATAAGGTCTCTACGGCCGTCCAACTGTTCTTCAACATCGCCAATTCACCTTCTCTGCCGGATCGGGTGAAGGATAACGCCTTGCGGCTGGGTGGACGGCGTGTCTCCAAGGACGGCACACTCATGATCGAGGCCAGCCGGTCGAGGAGCCAGGATCGCAATCGCGAGGAGGCGAGGGAGCGGCTCAAGGAATTGATTCTCGAAGCCGCCAAACCACCGCCACCGCCACGCAAGGCGACAAAGCCGACCAAAGGTTCTGTCGAACGTCGCCTGAAGGCGAAATCCGGACGTTCGGAGGTGAAGAAGATGCGTGGTCGTCCCGCGGGCGATTGATTGCGTGTCGAGGAGGAATCTCGTGGCGACATTGCAGAATGGAATAAAACACCTGCCGGGGTATCTTGATCGTGTGGCGCAGGAGCATCTGGTGGAGGTTATCCGCCAGATCGTTGCCGAGGCGCCGCTATATGTGCCTGTCATGCCCGGCACCGGCAAGCCGATGTCTGTTCGCATGACCAATTGCGGCTCCCTCGGCTGGGTAACGGACAAGGCGCAGGGCTATCGTTATCAGCCGATTCATCCGGTAACCGAAAAACCCTGGCCTGCCATGCCGACTGAGCTTTTGGAGCTCTGGAAAAAGCTGGCCGGTTATCCAAAACCGCCCGAAGCCTGCCTCGTCAATTTTTATGCCGACGATGCCAAGATGGGCCTGCATCAGGACAAGGACGAAAACGCATTCGAGGCGCCGGTTCTATCCATCTCGCTTGGCAATACCTGCCTTTTCCGCGTCGGAGGCTTGGATCGCAAGACACCGACCGGCTCGTTCAGGCTTTCAAGCGGCGATATCGTACTTTTGGGCGGTGAGGGGCGATTGGCGTTTCACGGCGTGGACCGTATTTATGCCGGCACTTCGACGCTTCTGAAAAATGGCGGCCGTATCAATCTGACGCTGCGACGGGTCAATCCGTGACGGTCGATCTGCTAAAGTTTCCTGAGTGAAACCGTTTCGATAAAATGATCGCGTCCCTTGCGCAGAATGAGATCGGCACGTGGTCGTGTCGGCAGGATGTTCTGACGCAGGTTTTTCAGATTGATGCTCTGCCAAAGGTTTTCGGCAACTGCCAACGCTGCATCCGCGTCGATAGCGGCGTATTTCTTGAAGAACGATGTCGGGTCGCGGAAAGCCGTATCGCGCAGCCTCATGAAGCGTTGCACATACCAGTCGTGAATCCGGTCCTCGTCGGCGTCGATATAAATCGAAAAATCAAAGAAATCGGAGACAATCGGGATGATTTTTCCGTCTGTCGGCAGCGCGCGCGACTGCAGGACATTGATACCTTCGAAGATCAGAATATCGGGGCGATCGACGGTGGTGAACTCGTCGGGCAGAACGTCGTAGGTCAGGTGAGAATACCGTGGCGCCTGCACATTCGGCTCGCCGGCCTTGATGGCAGAAAGAAAGCGTAGGATGGCACCGACATCGTAGCTTTCCGGAAAACCCTTGCGCTCCATCAGGTCTTCACGCTGAAGAATGGCGTTGGGGTAAAGAAAGCCGTCGGTGGTGATCAGATCCACTTTCGGGCTGGAAGGCCACCGCGCCAGCAATTCCTTCAGGATGCGGGCCGTGGTCGATTTTCCGACAGCCACTGAGCCGGCAATTCCGATGATAAACGGCGTCTTGGTGATGTCCGAAAGGCTAAGGAAGCGGTTGCGCTGCTGGAACAGCAACTGGGAAGCTTCGACATGCGAGGAAAGAAGGCGCGATAGCGACAGGTAGATGCGGCGCACTTCATCGATATCGATTGGGTCGTCGAGGGAGCGCAGCCGGGATATTTCCTCGGACTTCAAGGTCAGTGGTGTGCCTGCCCGGAATTTTGCCCATTCATCCGCGGTGAAGTGGTGATAGGGCGAATAAAATTCCGATGTCATGCCGACCTCAAATGCCTCGGCGGTCTGCGGCGCACTGATCATGATGGTTGACGGCTCGCCTTTTCCTGAAGGCCGGACTGGACGGTCCGACGCTGGAGTTCATCCAGCACATCCTGCAACGGGATGTCGGCAATCTTCAATACGACCAAAAGATGATAGATGAGATCGGCGCTCTCTGACACGAGGTCCTTGCGGTCCTGCGCGACTGCGGCAATCACCGTTTCCGTCGCTTCCTCGCCGAGCTTCTTGGCCGCCTTCGTCTGCCCAGCTGCCACCAGCTTCGCCGTCCAAGATTGGTCCGGCGACGCGTTGGCGCGCTCAGCCACGATCCTTTCCAGATCGCTCAAAGAAAATCCGCCCAAGTCTGCCTCCCGTCAGTCCAGTCTCATGGCAATGCCATGATCGGCCATATAGCGCTTCGCCTCACCGATCGTATAGGTGCCGAAGTGGAAAATCGACGCCGCGAGCACTGCGGTTGCATGGCCCTCCTTCACGCCGGCAACGAGATCGTCCAGCGTGCCGACGCCACCCGAGGCGATGACAGGGACACGAACGGCATCTGCAATGGCCCGGGTCAGTTCCAGATCATAGCCGACTTTGGTTCCATCGCGGTCCATTGAGGTCACCAGCAGTTCACCGGCACCACGTTCCACCATTCGGGCAGCAAACTCGACAGCATCAATGCCCGTCGCGTTACGGCCACCATGCGTGTAGATTTCCCATTCACTGCGGTTGTCCCCGCCAACCGACTGCGTCAGGCGACGCTTCGCATCAATGGACACGACGATGCACTGGTTGCCGAACTTGTCAGCGGCTTCGGCCACGAAATCCGGATTGTTGACAGCCGCAGAGTTGATGGACACCTTGTCTGCACCGGCCAGCAGCAGCTTGCGGATATCGCCTACGGCACGAACACCACCGCCAACCGTCAGCGGCATGAAGCAGTGATCGGCTGTACGGGCCACGACATCGAAAATCGTGTCGCGATTGTCCGAGGATGCGGTGATATCGAGGAAGCAAAGCTCATCGGCACCGGCTGCATCGTAAGCCTTTGCGGCTTCCACCGGGTCACCGGCATCGATCAGGTCGACGAAGTTGACGCCTTTGACTACACGACCGTCCTTGACGTCGAGGCAGGGGATCACGCGCGCCTTGAGGGTCATGCCTTTGCTCCCTTGGCCGCTTGGATCAAAGCCAGCGCTTCATCCGGGTTGATACGGCCGTCATAAAGCGCACGACCGGAAATCGCGCCCTCAAGCTTTGCCGCATCCGGCTCCAGCATGCGATGGATATCGTCCATGGAAGCAAGGCCACCCGAAGCGATCACCGGAATGGCAACAGCATCTGCAAGTTCCAGCGTGGATGCCCAGTTGATGCCAGCCAGAATGCCGTCACGGTCGATGTCGGTGTAGATGATCGCCGAAACGCCAGCCCCTTCGAATTTTTTCGCCAGTTCGATGACACCCAGCTCAGAGGCTTCCGCCCAGCCTTCCACCGCTACCTTGCCGCCCTTGGCATCGATGCCGACGGCGACCTGACCGGGAAAACGCTTGCAGGCTTCGATCACGAGGTTCGGATCGCGTACGGCAACGGTGCCGAGAATGACGCGAGCAAGCCCGCGTGAAAGCCATGCCTCGATATGATCGAGGGTCCGGATACCGCCACCCAGCTGCACCGGGTTCTTGGTGGCCTTCAGGATCGCATCGACGGCAGCGCCATTGACCGTCTCGCCGGCAAAGGCGCCATTGAGATCGACCACGTGCAACCATTCGAACCCCTGGTCTTCAAAGGCTTTGGCCTGTGCGCCGGGATCGGTGTTGTAAACGGTGGCCTGCTCCATGTCGCCGAGTTTCAGGCGCACACACTGGCCGTCCTTGAGGTCGATAGCCGGGAAAAGGATCATCACGGAGCCCATTTCATGAAGTTGGCAATAAGGGCGAGGCCAAGCGCCTGGCTCTTCTCCGGGTGGAATTGCGAGCCGACCATGTTGTCGCGGCCGACAAAGGCGGTCATCGCGCCACCGTAATTCGTGGTGGCGATGACGTCGTGGCTGTTGCGCGCGGCAAGATGGTAGGAATGCACGAAATAGGCATGCAGCCCGTCCGAACCTGTCGGGATACCGTCAAAGATCGGGTGGCTCGTTCTCAAATCCAGCGTATTCCATCCGATCTGCGGAATTTTCAGGCCCCGATCAGACGGCGTCATCTCGACGACATCGCCATCGATCCAGCCGAAACCTTCAGTGACCGTCTTTTCAAGACCACGCGACGACATCAACTGCATACCGACGCAGATGCCAAGGAAGGGATGTGCCTTTTTCTCCACTACCTCCAGCAATGCCTCGTGCATGCCGTCGACAGCAGCAAGACCAGCGCGGCAGTCAGCGTAGGCACCGACGCCGGGCAACACGATCCGGTCGGCCGAGGCGACTGCTTCGGGCTTGTCGGTCAGGTCGATCACCGCGTTTATGCCGGCCTCTCGCGCAGCGCGCTCGAATGCCTTGGTGGCGGATCTGAGATTTCCCGACCCGTAGTCTATGATGGCAACGCGCATCAGCGTGCTCCAGTATTGTCAAAAAGGCCAAACGCAGGTGCGCTCCAGCCTTGTGTCGATGAAGAGTTCGGTTTGGCCCAATCGGATGCCGAGGGCAGGGGCGTTTCTACCGGTTCAGGCAGGCCCGCGAAGAACATGTCTTCGGCCGTTGCCAGATCCGGTGCCGTTTCCAATCCTGCCACATGCCAGCCGCCGCCAATCAGATGGCGGATATGGAGATTGCCGCCTTCAAGCGCAACCAACGCATGGATGGCGAGGATTGTCAGTATCCCTGCTGCACCAAGTCCCGGCTGGCGGATGAGGAAAATCGCAAAGCATTCGGCAACGAAGATCACAAAAGCCGCAAACCACATGCGACGCGACAGAAGCCAGATCCACGGCAGAAGAAGTGCTGACAAGACAAAACGATCGGCGATAAAAAGCGTCGATGCGTGATCCCGGTCAGCTCCATCAGGTGGCGTCAATACGGTATAGCTGATCACGAAACCTCCTTAAGGCCCGATCAGACGAGCGTTCCCTTGGTGGATGGTACGCGGTCGGCCTGACGCGCGTCGATTTCGGTCGCGGTGCGCAGCACCCGAGCCACTGCCTTGAAGCAGGTCTCGGCGATATGGTGGTTGTTGGCGCCGTAATGGTTCAGAACATGCAGTGTGATGCCGGCATTCTGGGCAAGTGCCTGAAAAAATTCGCGCACGAGTTCGGTATCAAATGTGCCGATCTTGGGGGCGCTGAAGGCGACGTTCCAGACGAGGAAAGGGCGGCCGGACAGATCGACGGCAGCCTTGGTCATCGTCTCGTCCATGGCCAGATCAAGCGAGGCATAACGGGTGATGCCGCGACGGTCGCCGAGCGCCTTGGAAATCGCCTGGCCGATGGCTATGCCGGTATCTTCGACCGAATGGTGATCGTCGATATGCAGGTCGCCCTTCACGTCGATCTCCATATCGATCAGAGAATGGCGGCTGAGCTGTTCCAGCATATGGTCGAAGAAGCCGATACCCGAGCTGATCTTCGAGGTGCCAGTACCGTCCAGATTGACGGAAACGGAAATCGCCGTCTCGTTCGTCTTGCGGGAAACCGTTGCGGTTCGGCTGTCTTTGGCGGCGGCCATAGAACGCTCCATACTGGAAATGTTGCGGTTCCATATCAGGGGGACGGGGAAATATCCAGAACGGCTAACCGATAAAAGCGTCACATTTGCATTCGCGATTTGCCCACTTACATAGAACCCAACCGACCAATTAAGGCCGAATTCAAAGAGCCCATCCAAGTGGGCAGACAGGTGTTTTTATGACAACAATCATCACGGTGCGGAAGGGCGGAAAGGTGATCATGGCTGGTGACGGCCAGGTGAGCCTCGGTCAGACCGTCATGAAGGGCAACGCACGCAAGGTACGGCGCATCGGCAAGGGCGGTGAGGTCATTGCAGGTTTTGCGGGCGCGACTGCGGATGCCTTCACACTTCTCGATCGGCTTGAGAAGAAGCTCGAACAATATCCTGGACAACTGATGCGCGCAGCCGTTGAACTCGCGAAGGACTGGCGCACCGACCGGTATCTGCGCCATCTCGAAGCAATGATGCTGGTGGCCGACAAGTCGATCACGCTGGCGATCACCGGCAACGGGGATGTGCTTGAGCCTGAACATGGCACGGTCGCCATCGGTTCCGGCGGCAATTACGCCTTTGCGGCGGCTCGTGCGATGATGGATACCGACAAGTCAGCTGAAGACATTGCCAAGACGGCGCTCGAAATCGCTGCCGACATCTGCGTCTATACCAACCACAACATCGTGGTCGAAAGCCTCGACGCGGAATAAGCGCCTATCAACCGACATTGACCAAGGACCCTTGGCACCGGGCCGCAACGGCCGAAGCCATAGGGGGCCGAAAGGACGACAATGACCAACTTTTCTCCCAGAGAAACCGTTTCCGAACTCGATCGCTATATTATCGGTCAGCATGAAGCCAAGCGTGCGGTGGCGATCGCGCTGCGCAACCGCTGGCGCCGTCAGCAGCTTGAAGAGGGCCTGCGCGACGAAGTCATGCCCAAGAACATCCTGATGATCGGCCCGACCGGCGTCGGCAAGACGGAAATTTCCCGCCGTCTGGCAAAGCTCGCCGGTGCGCCCTTCATCAAGGTCGAAGCCACGAAATTTACCGAGGTCGGTTATGTCGGCCGCGATGTCGAGCAGATCATCCGCGACCTCGTTGAGATCGGCATCGGTTTGGTGCGTGAGAAGAAGCGTTCGGAAGTGCAGGCCAAGGCGCATATGAGCGCCGAGGAACGTGTACTCGACGCGCTGGTCGGTTCCACCGCGTCACCCGCGACGCGTGACAATTTCCGCAAGAAGCTGCGGTCCGGCGAACTGGACGACAAGGAAATCGATATCGAGGTGGCCGATACCGGTTCGGGCATGCCTGGCGGCTTCGAAATTCCCGGCATGCCGGGCGCCAATATAGGTGTCCTGAACCTGTCGGAAATGTTCGGCAAGGCCATGGGCGGCCGCACCAAGAAGGTGCGCACCACCGTGCAGAAATCCTATGGCGAACTGATCCGCGATGAATCCGACAAGCTGATCGACAATGAAGTCATTCAGCGTGAAGCCGTGCGTTCGGTCGAAAACGATGGCATCGTCTTCCTCGACGAGATCGACAAGATCGCAGCGCGTGATGGCGGCATGGGCGCCGGCGTGTCGCGTGAAGGCGTGCAGCGCGATCTGTTGCCGCTGGTCGAAGGCACGACCGTGTCGACCAAATATGGCCCGGTCAAAACCGACCATATCCTGTTTATCGCGTCGGGCGCCTTCCACGTTTCAAAGCCGTCGGATCTCCTGCCGGAATTGCAGGGCCGTCTGCCGATCCGAGTCGAGCTTCGCCCGCTGGTCAAGGAAGATTTCCGCCGCATCCTGACGGAAACCGAAGCCAGCCTGATCCGTCAGTACAAGGCGCTGATGGGCACGGAGGATGTCAGCCTGACCTTCACCGATGATGCCATCGACGCGCTGGCCGATGTGGCTGTTCACCTGAACTCGTCGGTCGAAAACATCGGCGCGCGTCGCCTTCAGACGGTGATGGAGCGCGTACTGGACGAAATCTCGTTCACGGCACCGGACCAGGGAGGCACGTCGATTACAATAGATGCGGAATACGTGCGCAAGCATGTCGGCGATATCGCGGCCGACGCTGATCTGTCGCGTTACATCCTGTAAAAGGCGTGGCAGCCGGGCCACTGTCCGGCTGCACTCTTCAAACTGTGATGGCTTTTTAAGCGTTGAAAGCTCGACAGCGCGCCTACCTTTCACGTAAAGGGGGCGCGTTTTACTGAAAAACGCTGGCTCCTTCCGCAGATCGCCCAGGATCGCCGAGCGATCGGCAGGAGACAATGTTGCGATATCATACCGGTAAATCCGCCTTTGCAGGCTTCATTCTGACTTTGTCCTTGCTGGCGTGGAGTGCGTCGACGCCGGCGTTCGCGGATACTGTCGTTCCTGCGGGCAATCGCAATATCGAACAGCCGAAAATTCCGGGCGCATCGGTTCGCCGCACCCGCGCCGGCCGCACCACGTTCGATGACAAATACGACAAGATTCGCGAGCTTCTGGCGACCGACAAGTCTCTGATCTCCAAGATCAAGTCGACAGCGCGGACCTATGGCATCGACCCCATTCACATGATCGGCGCCATTGTCGGCGAGCATACTTATAATGTGGATGCCTATGATCGGCTGCAGAGCTATTACGTAAAAGCTGCCGCTTATGCGGGTAACAGTTTCCGCTTTGGCTACAAGGACGAAAGCATCGCTGATTTCGTCGGCCGTCCGGAATTTTCCAGCTGCAACGGCATCAGCGATTCCTACCGTCTCTGGTCCTGCCGGGAAAACATCTGGGAAAAGACCTTTCGCGGCAACCGGGTCGGGGAGATTTCCTATCCTGACAATCGTTTCAGCGCCGTTTTCTTCCAGCCATTCTATGCCGGGCAAACGTTTGGTCTTGGCCAGATCAACCCTCTGACGGCATTAATGCAGTCGGACATGGTCGCCAGAAACTCGGGTTATTCCAAACTGGATGCAAACGATGCCGGCGAGGTCTATCGGGCCATCATGGATCCGGATAAGTCGCTCGCCTATATGGCAGCCACGATCCGCCGCTCGATTGACGATTATTCGTCGATTGCCAATGTCGATATCAGCAACAACCCGGGCATCACCGCCACGCTTTATAATACCGGTGGTTCGGCCCAGCGCGCCGCAGCACTCAAGGCTCGTGGTGGTCTGCCGGAAGAGAATTATTACGGCTGGCTGGTCAACGACAAGCTCGCCGATTTGAAATCGCTTCTCTGAAGACTGATATAGATCCTTCAAACAGGAGGATCGCTGATGGACATGCGTCCCGAACCTTTCGTTCCGCCGGCACCGGTGCCCCGCACGGTACCGCCATCACGGCTGGAAATCATCCGCACGGTCCTGCGCAACCCGCTGGAACTGTGGGGTGAGCCTTCCTACACGCTGCCCTGGATCGATACAAAATTCTTTCAGGAGCGGACGCTCATCATCAATGATCCCGGCCTTATTCGGCACGTGCTGGTCGATAACGCCGCCAATTACGAAATGTCGGAAATCCGCCAACTGATCCTGCGGCCGATTCTGCGGGATGGATTGCTGACAGCGGAAGGGCAGGTCTGGAAGCGTTCCCGCAAGGCGATGGCACCGGTGTTCACGCCCCGGCACGCAAAGGGCTTTGCCGGGCAGATGCTGACCAAGTCGGAAGAGTATGCGCAGAAATATGCGGATGTCGGTTCTTCCGGCCGCGTCCATGACCTCTCGGTCGATATGACAGAACTTGCCTTCGCCATCCTGTCCGAAACGCTGTTCTCCGGTGAAATCATCTCCGAAACCAGCAATTTCTCCGATGATGTCGATCAGCTTCTGCACCGTATGGGTCGCGTCGATCCGATGGATCTTTTGCGAGCCCCGCCGTGGGTGCCGCGGATCACGCGCATCGGTGGCAGGCGGGTGCTCGACAAGTTCCGGGAAATCGTTCGCAACACGATGGAGCACAGAAAGGCGAAAATAGCGGACAATCCGGCCGATGCGCCGCAGGATTTTCTGACGTTGCTCCTGCAACAGGCTGGGCCGGATGGCCTTACACTGGATGAGATCGAGGACAATATTCTCACCTTTATCGGCGCTGGCCACGAAACCACGGCCCGTGCGCTTGCCTGGACGCTTTATTGCGTGGCGCAATCGCCGCATATCCGGCAGGCCATAGAAGAAGAGGTCGATCGGATTGCTGCAAGTGGGGCTGAGCCGGTCGAATGGCTTGAACTGATGCCGAATGTGCGGGCGGCCTTTGAAGAAGCTCTTCGTCTTTATCCACCTGCGCCGTCGATCAATCGCGCTGCCATCAAGGACGACAGCTGGACTTCGCCTGATGGCAAGACAGTGGAAATCAAGGCGGGCACGACCGCGCTCGTCATGCCCTGGACGCTGCACCGGCACGAGCTTTATTGGGAAAAACCGCGTGCTTTCATGCCGGAGCGGTTCCTGCCGGAAAACCGCGCAAAAATCAGCCGTTACCAATATTTGCCATTTGGGGCTGGGCCGCGGGTCTGTATCGGGGCAACATTTGCCATGCAGGAAGCGGTGATCGCATTGGCCGTCCTGATGCGCCGTTACCGTTTCGATGTCACGCCGCAAACCAATCCCTGGCCCGTTCAGAAATTGACCACCCAGCCACGCGATGGCTTGCCACTGCGCGTTACCTTGCGCTGATGAGGTCTACCATTGTCTGATCTCTCCGGGCGTTGACTATCGGGCAGTCACAGGCAAAGTTCCGTGACCAAGCCAGATGTCATGGGAGGCAGCGATGACCAGAACCGACGCTTACGGACTTCAGATCGACACCGGCCTGCTGGATTTTCTGGTGACGGAGGCTTTGCCGGGAACTGGCGTCGACAAGGACCGCCTTCTCGAAGGTTTTGCGCAGATCATACATGATTTGGCTCCGCTGAACCGCGAACTTCTGGCAAAGCGCGACGCATTCCAGTCAAGGCTTGACGACTGGTACCGTAAAAACGGCGCTCCGACCGATTTGCCGGTCTACGAAGAATTTCTGCGCGAGATCGGCTATCTCTTGCCGGAAGGGCCGGATTTTGTCGTCTCCACAGGCAATGTCGATCCGGAGATCGCGACAATCGCAGGCCCGCAGCTGGTCGTGCCTGTCATGAACGCCCGTTATGCGCTCAATGCCGCCAACGCCCGCTGGGGCTCACTTTACGATGCGCTCTACGGCACGGATGCGATTTCCGAAGAAGACGGAGCGGAAAAAGGCAAAGGCTACAATCCTGTTCGTGGTGCCAAGGTGGTTGCGTGGGTTCGCGGTTTTCTCGACCAGTCAGTGCCATTGTCCGATGCTGGTTGGAAGGATGCCGCATCGTTCAAGATCGAATCAGGTCGCCTTTTCGTTACGCTTCGCAACGGCGACGTGACCGGACTGAGAGACCCGGCACAGTTCGCCGGCTATCTCGGCGTGGCGGCGACGCCATCGCAGATACTTTTCAAAAAGAACGGGCTGCATATCGAGTTGCTGATCGACGCAACGACACCGATCGGCAGCGAGGATCCGGCCAACATTTCCGACGTCTGGCTTGAATCGGCTGTCACCACGATCATGGACTGCGAGGATTCCATCGCGGCCGTCGATGCGGAAGACAAGATTGTCGTCTATCGCAACTGGCTTGGCCTGATGAAAGGCGATCTCTCCGAAGACGTTTTGAAGGGCGGGAAGACGTTTACCCGCAAACTCAATCCCGACCTGGACTATACGGCACCCGACGGTTCGACCTTCGAACTCAGATGCCGTTCACTGATGCTGGTGCGCAATGTCGGACACCTGATGACCAATCCTGCAATCCTTGATGGTGAAGGCAAAGAGGTGCCGGAAGGCATCATGGATGCAATGATTACCGGTTTGATTGCACTGCATGACATAGGTCCGAACGGCCGTCGCAAGAATTCCGCCGCCGGCTCTCTATATGTCGTCAAACCCAAAATGCACGGTCCGGAAGAGGTCGCATTCGCGGCCGAGATCTTTGGTCGGGTAGAGAAAGTGCTGGGAATGGCGCCGAACACGATCAAGATGGGCATTATGGATGAGGAAAGGCGCACAACCGTCAACCTCAAGGAATCTATCCGCGCCGCCAAAGATCGGGTCGTTTTCATCAATACCGGCTTTCTCGACCGCACCGGAGATGAGATCCACACATCGATGGAAGCGGGCCCGATGATCCGCAAGGGCGACATGAAACAGGCGGCCTGGATTGCCGCTTACGAGAATTGGAATGTCGATATCGGCCTTTCCAGCGGTCTTTCCGGCCATGCGCAGATCGGGAAGGGCATGTGGGCCATGCCGGATCTGATGGCTGCGATGCTGGAACATAAGATCGCTCATCCCAAGGCTGGCGCCAATACGGCGTGGGTACCATCACCGACGGCTGCGACGTTGCACGCCACGCATTATCATAAGATCGATGTTGCGGAGGTCCAGCAGGGCCTCAAGAACCGTCCGCGTGCAAAACTCTCCGATATCCTGTCCGTGCCGGTCGTCCCGAGACCGAACTGGACACCGGAAGAGCTTCAACGCGAACTCGATAACAATGCGCAGGGTATCCTCGGTTACGTCGTGCGCTGGATCGATCAGGGCGTCGGTTGCTCGAAAGTCCCGGACATCAATAATGTCGGGCTGATGGAGGATCGCGCAACCTTGCGTATTTCCGCGCAGCACATGACCAACTGGCTGCATCACGGAGTCGTTTCGCAGAAACAGATCGTCGAGACGATGAAGCGCATGGCAACTGTGGTCGATACCCAGAATGCCGGCGATTCGCTGTATCGCCCGATGGCGGCTGATTTCGACGGTTCGGTCGCCTTTCAGGCTGCCCTCGAACTCGTTCTCAAAGGAAAAGAGCAGCCGAACGGTTATACCGAACCCGTCTTGCATCGGCGCAGGATCGAGGCGAAGGCGAAAGGGGCCGTAACCTGATCGACTGGAATTCGCCGATCTCGCCTGACCACCAACAAAAAAAGCGGCCCGATTTCTCGAGCCGCTTTTGTATTTTTGATGCGTCGGATTACTGGATTACGACGACCTTGGTTTGCCGCCCCGGCTGGACGCGACGATAGAGATCGATAACGTCCTGGTTGATCATGCGAATGCAGCCCGATGAGGCGGCGGTGCCGATGGAAGCCCATTCCGGCGTTCCATGCAGACGGAACAATGTGTCCTGACCTTTTTCATTGAAAAGGTACATGGCACGCGCGCCGAGCGGATTATTGAGGCCTGGGCCCATGCCGGCTTCAACGTATTTTGCGATATCCGGCTTGCGGGCCGCCATTTCCTTCGGCGGATGCCAGGTCGGCCATTCCTGCTTCCAGGCAACATAGGCCTCGCCCGCCCAGGCAAAGCCCTGCTTGCCAACGCCGATGCCGTAACGGACAGCCTTGCCGCGCGGCAGGATGTAATAAAGGAAGCGCTCGCGCGTATTCACGATGATCGTGCCGGGGCGCTCTGCCGTGTCGAAGCTGACGATCTGGCGATGAAACTTCTTGTCGAGACGGCTGATCGGGATTGCCGGCAGCGCATAACCGGAATCGGTCATGCCGCTATAGGAATCCGTGAAGATTTCCGAGGTTTCGACCGTCGCGGGGGCAGAATTGGAAGCCACCTTGGTTTCAGACGTCGTGGAGCAACCTGCCAAGGCGAGCAATGCCAGGCCGGACGCGATCATGCTGTTGCGGATGCGCATGGATTTCTCTTGGAAATGAAGTTTGTGAACCGAAGATGAAACGCTCACCTTTGATCGCCGTTATTTGTCATTACATTAGGCTTTGCAAGATGCAGCAGCGCGTGACGAGTACGCTATCGCACAATTGAAAAAGCCATGGCCTTTTTGCAACATTGCTCTGAGGCACCGGCACGATTCGCAACAGATACAAACGATGACCATTGTCAGCATAGGAAACGACAATCCGCTCATTGACGGGCGACAATCCGCAAGGGCCATGATGGTGCGGCGCGGCGTCCAGATACTTCTGAACGATATGCGCCATGCGGTTATCCCGGAGCTTTCACTGGCCAGCGGCCGCCGAGCTGATTTGATCAGCATATCCGAGAAGGGTGAGATCTGGATCGTCGAGATCAAGACGTCGATCGAAGACTTTCGTGTCGATCGCAAATGGCCCGAGTATCGGAACCATTGTGATCGTTTGTTCTTCGCCACCCATAAGGATGTGCCGCTCGATATTTTCCCGGAGGATTGCGGTTTGTTCCTGTCCGACGGTTACGGCAGCCATCTGCTGAGAGAAGCGCCGGAGCATCGTCTACCGCCTGCAACACGCAAATCGGTCATGTTGAATTTCGCCCGTGCCGCCGCCCAACGCCTGATGATGGCGGAATGGGCGACCGGCAAGTCGTTCGACGAAGTCTGACCTATTTCGGCGCGCGCTTGGCAAGGATGCGCTGCAGTGTCCGACGGTGCATGTTCAGCCGCCGCGCGGTTTCGGACACGTTGCGTTCGCACATCTCGTAAACCCGCTGGATATGCTCCCAGCGGACACGATCCGCAGACATCGGGTTTTCCGGCACATCGGCCTTTTCGCCTGGCCTCTGCGTCAATGCGTTGAAAACCTCATCCGCATCCGCGGGCTTGGAAAGATAATCGACGGCGCCGAGTTTCACGGCGGTCACCGCCGTGGCGATGTTGCCGTAACCCGTCAGCATTATGACACGTGTATCCGTGCGGCTTTCGCGAATGGCTTCGATGACGTCGAGGCCATTGCCATCGCCCAGTCTAAGATCGACGACGGCGTATTTCGGCGGCCGGATCTTGGATTTGGCGATCCCCTCGGTGACGGATTCCGCCACTTCGACTTCGAAACCGCGCGTTTCCATCGCTCGCGCCAAACGCCTCAAGAAGGGACCGTCGTCATCAACGATCAGAAGCGACGCATCGGGGCCGATATAATCTGCCGTATCCAAATTGCCCTGGGGCTCATTCCTGTCTGCAATCATAATTTTCGTCTCCGCGGGTTGTTTACCCACTCTTAATGCGTCCGTTATCGTCTTTTGCAGACGATCGGTAAAGCCACTTTAGCCCGTATCGAATCAGCTCTCATTGATCTGTTTCCATTCGCCAACGCGGCCATTCTATGTGGACGCGGGCGCCACTTCCGTCCGGCTGCCGGTTGTCGAACCGCAAGGTTGCGCCTGAACGTTCCAGCAGCGTCTTGGCGATAAACAAACCAAGTCCGAGACCGCCGGCACGATCCTGCGAGGTCGGGCGGCTGCTCATATAAGGTTCGCCGATCCGGAGCAGCACATCAGGCGCAAAGCCCTGACCGTCGTCTTCGATCGTCACCGCCACCTTTTCCGCATTATGCTCCACCGTAAGAACGACATTGCTCTTGGCATAATCGACCGCGTTTTCGATGAGATTGCCCAATCCATATAGAATGCCGGCATTGCGGTTGCCGACCGGCTCCCCATGGCGCGCGCTCTTTTCGACCAGCTTGATGGTGATGCCGAACTGCCGGTGCGGTGCGGTCACCTCTTCCATGAGGGAGGATAGCGGCAGCCGGCGCATGTGTTCTTCATTATCGGTCGAAAGCGAGGTCAGCCGGCGCAGAATATCGCGGCAACGTTCGCTCTGGCTGCGCAAAAGGGCCACGTCCTCGCTATATCTGTCATCCTTGCCGAGCTCACGCTCCATTTCCTTGGCCACAACCGTAATCGTCGCCAGCGGTGTTCCCAGTTCATGGGCCGCGGCGGCCGCCAGACCATCCAGCTGCGACAGGTGTTTTTCGCGCTCCAGAACGAGTTCGGTCGCGGCCAGCGCATCTGCAAGCTGGGTTGCTTCATGCGAAACCCGGTAGGCGTAGAAGGCCGCAAAGGACATCATCGATGCGATGGCACACCAGACACCAAGCTGCATCACCGGTTCAACCTGCAGAATGTCGTCCGGATACCAGGGCACGGAATAGGGCGTGAATACCAGGATCGTCGTGCAAACCACGGCAAAGACGAGCAATGCCAACGAAGGCAACAGTGGCTGCGAGGCAAAGGAGATGATCACCGGCACACAGATCAGCGGTGCGAACGGATTGGCAAGCCCGCCGGTGATGAACAGCAATGCTGCCATCTGCAGAAGATCGAAGCCAAGAAGCGTGAAAGCGGCTGTCGGCTCGAGGCGATGTGTCGGCGCAAACCGGTAGGATAGGAAAAGGTTTGCGGCTGCCAGCGCGGCAATCAGTATCGACGCTTCTATAAGCGGCAGAGGAAAATGCAGAAATTGCCAGACGATCAGCACGGTGACGCTTTGGCCGGCAACCGCGAGCCAGCGCAATCGTACCAATGTCTGCAGGCGTATGCGACGGCTGGTATCGCCAAATTGTGCATGGCGCAGGGAGGATTTATCGGCAGTGCTCATTATATCACGTTCCACGTGGTTTTGCGCGGTTGGTCGGTGCAGCCGCTGCCGGATCTTCCGGCCATGGATGGCGCGGGTAACGCCCGCGCATGTCTGCTCTGACGTCTTTCCAGGAACCCGACCAGAAGCCGGGCAGGTCGCGTGTCGTCTGGATGGGGCGATGTGCAGGCGATGTCAACTCCAGCACCAGCGGCAGGCGTCCGCCAGCAACCGTCGGGTGTTTCGTCAAACCAAACAATTCCTGCACCCGAATGGTCAGGACCGGTTCCTCGCCGTCATATCGGATAGGGTGCCTCTGGCCGGTGGGCGCCTCGAAATGGCTGGGTGCCATTCTGCCGAGGTCCTGGCGAATTTCATGCGCAAGCAGAGACCGAAGCCCCTCTCCAAGCCCTGACTGATCGATGGCGGCAAGACCCGTCTTGCCCGCTTGGAAAGGCACGAACCATTCATCGAGCCGCGCCAGCAAGGCCTCGTCGCTGACATCCGGCCATGGCGCGCCAACCGTTCTGTAAAGGAAGCCGATGCGCTCGCGCAGCTGTGTTGCATCCTTTCCGAAATCGACGGCCTGCAATCCGAGCTGCCTTATGCCATCGGCCAGCGCTTCGGCGGCGGCACCACCGGTCGGACGGGGCAGGGGGGATTCTTCAAGCACGACAGCGCCGATCCGTACCACGCGGCGCGCTCTGATCTGGCGGCTGGTAGTGTCGAAAAAATTCTCGTCCCGGCGTTCGATGATATCGGCAAGCTCTGCTTCCGCTTGCGCGCGATTTACCTCGGCCGCCGCAAGTACGCGTGCCTGTCCTGCGCGGCCGGTCAGATCGGCGATCACCAGCATGCGGGCTCCCGCCAGTCGCTCCGTCTCGGCCAGAACCGCGCCGCGACCATTGGCCATGACAAACCGCCCATGGCCACCGCGTTGTATGGCCAGGCGGTCGGGATAGGCATGCAGAAGCAATGCGCCGACATGAGCCGGCCGATCGTCGGCTTCGGCTTTCGGGAGCGTTTTCATGATCCGGTCGGCCAGCCGTCGCGCCGCTTCGGCGCGTTCGCCCCTTTCGTGGCTGAAATGCCGCAACCGATCGTCGAGGTCGATGGCATTGCCACCCAAGCCTTGTTCGGTCATCAGCACGGCAAGACGGCATGCCCGATTGGCATGGCCATCCTCGGCGCCTGCAATCGCCATGGCCGCCAGCCGTGGCGGAAGCGCCAGTTGCCGCATCAATCGTCCTTTCGTCGTCAGCGCATCGGATATGTCGAGCGCGCCCAGCATGCGCAGCAGCTGTCGCGCTTCCAGAAGGGCAGGCGCCGGCGGCTGATCGAGAAATGCCAGCGAAGATGCGTCACGCACGCCCCAATGCGCAATATCGAGAGCAAGACCGGAAAGGTCGCTGGCCAATATTTGTGCTGGCGCAAAGGGAGGGAGCGCCGCTGTCTGGCCCTGATGCCAAAGCCGGACGGCAATGCCTGGTTCCGTTCGCCCGGCACGGCCGGCCCGCTGATCGGCGGCAGCCTGTGAAACACGTGTCGTCTCCAGCCGGGTGATTCCCGTTGATAGCTCGAAAACGGGAAGTCTCTGCTGTCCGCTGTCGATGACGATCCGCACGCCATCTATGGTAATGGAGGTCTCGGCGATCGAAGTCGCGAGAACCACTTTACGTTTACCGGGCGATGATGGCCGAATGGCGAGATCCTGCTCTTTCTGAGACAAATTGCCGAACAGCGGCACGATCGATGTCTCCTCATCGAACATGCCTTCCAGACGCCCGGCGGTTCTCAGGATTTCGGCCTGGCCGGGAAGAAAGGCAAGGATGGAGCCGGTTTCCTCGCGGTGGCTTTCGACAATTGCCCTGACCATCGCATCTTCCACCCGTTCGCCGGCCGGCCGATCCTTGTAACGGATCACGACCGGAAAAGCGCGGCCTTCGCTGCGGATCATCGGTGCGCCTTGCATCAATCCGCTGATACGTTCGATGTCTAGCGTCGCCGACATGACGATGATGCGTAAATCCTCGCGTAAGCCGGCCTGCACATCCAGCGCTAAGGCCAGGCCGAAATCCGCGTCCAGCGATCGTTCGTGAAATTCGTCGAAGAGAACAGCAGAAACACCGACAAGTTCCGGGTCATCCAGGATCATGCGCGCAAAAACGCCCTCGGTCACCACTTCTATCCGTGTCTGCGCAGAAATGCGGTTGTCCAGGCGCATGCGATATCCGACGGTTTCGCCAACCTGCTGGCCGAGCAGGGATGCCATACGACCCGCCGCCGCCCGCGCCGCCAGACGGCGCGGTTCAAGCAGGATGATCTTTCCTGAGCACCACTGCTGTTCCATAAGAAAAAGTGGAACCAGCGTGGTTTTGCCGGCGCCGGGCGGGGCTGACAGCACCGCTCGATTGCCCTCCTCCAGGGCAGCCCCGATCTGCGGAAGTGTTTCCCGGATCGGCAGATCCGGCAGATTGGCAACTGTGGGCGGGCTGACTGGCATATTGTGAACTTTCTGAGCGGCAAAACCGGCCTGAGACATGCCGTTCTGCGACCTTAAAGGCAACCATGAGAGAAAATTCACAGCCAAAACCCCTGCGGGATATGGGTTTTGTGATATTGCGTCGAGAAAAGTGACAAATTTGCGAAGGGGCTGTTGACTTGGAAAAGGCTCTGGGACTATAACCCGCTCAC
>UCHV01000021.1 GCA_900472395.1 Hyphomicrobiales bacterium | reverse complement strand
CAGCAAGGAGTTTGACGCTGCATTTTTTCGAAATCGAAATTCTTCATACAAAACAGCACCCATCATAACGCGAAGCGCGCCATCATGAAAAACCGGGACGTGCGAAAACGCCTAGGCAAGTGATCATCGCGCGCCCAATATGATACGTCTTTGGGCGCCTCCCCTGATTACGGCATCCTATTGCCCTTTCGCAGAAGGCTAACCTGAAACATTCAGGCCGCGGTCATGACAGCCAATCCGTCAAAAAAGTATCAGCTTAATTTTCACAGTGATGTAGATGCCCCTGAAAATAGGTGGTTATGTTCGCGGCAGTGGCGAAATTTGCGAAATGGAGGTTTGCAGATTTAGCCGGAGCCATCCGCGTTTACTGGGAGGAGACGCTGTGAAACCCGATCTGGAACTGGTCCACATCCGCAAGGGCGAGTCTTTCGCCGCCTGGAGACATGGCTATCCGTTCCGCACGGTTCGTTGGCACTACCACCCCGAATTTGAAATTCATCTTGTCGTCGCCACCTGCGGCCGATTTTACATCGGTGATCATATCGGCCGGTTTTCGCCGGGCCAGTTGATCATGACCGGGCCGAACCTGCCGCAGAACTGGATTTCCGAAATCGAACCGGACGAACTTGTTCCGGCCCGTTCGCTGGTTATCCAGTTTCCGCAGAAATTCATCGATGACAGTATTGCCGGCATGGTGGAGATGGAAGCAATCGTTCCGCTTCTGGAGCGCAGCCATCGCGGCCTGTTGTTCGACAATGCCACAAGCGACGCGGTCCGCCCACTGATCGAGCAGCTGATCGAGACCCGCGGTATTCGGCGGCTGGCGCTGTTCTGGGAAATCCTCGACGTGCTGGCGAGCGCGCCGGAGCCGGAGGTTCTGGCAAGCCTGAGCTACGAACTGGACCTGACCAACATCAACGACAGCGGCATCAACCGCGCCATTGCGCATCTGCGCGAGCATCTGACCGACGAAATCGATGAACGGGACCTCGCGGATATGGTCGGCCACAGCCCGAGCTCGTTTTCTCGGGCATTCAAACGCCATACCGGTACGACGCTCGTGCGTTACAGGAACCAGTTGCGCGTTGATCTCGCCTGCCTGGCGCTGCTGACCCGTCCGGACGTGAGGATTGCCGAAATCTGTTACGAGATCGGCTTCTCGAACCTTTCGAATTTCAACCGGCACTTCCAGAAACTGAAGGGAATGCCGCCTTCGCAGTTCCGCGCGACTTTTGCGGCCAATGGAGCCTTCAAAGCCGCCGAATAGGCAAGACAACCGAATACCCGGCTCGGGGAAAAGCAATTCGGAAAGCAGGGTGCTTTCCGGAAACGGCCAGGCTTTGCCTGACGTTATCCAAAGGGAGGAATACCGAATGAAAAAGACATTGACCGCGCTGTCGATCGCCATCGCCACGCTGACCGCAAGTTCGGCCCTGGCGCAAGATGCCAAGCTGAAGATCGGCATGACCTTTCAGGAAATGAACAACCCCTATTTCGTCTCGATGAAGGAAGCACTGGACGAGGCAGCAAAGTCGCTGGGTGCGCAGGTCATCGTGACCGATGCCGGCCATGATGTTGCCAAGCAGATTTCCGATGTCGAGGACATGCTGCAGCAGAAGATCGACATCCTGCTTTTGAACCCGACGGATTCCGCCGGTGTCGAGGCTGCCGTCACCGCTGCCAAGGCGCAGGATGTCATCGTCGTTGCCGTGGATGCCAACGCCAACGGCCCCGTCGATACATTTGTCGGTTCCAAGAACAAGGATGCCGGTTACCAGTCGTGCCAGGCGCTCGGCAAGGCGCTGAACGGCGAAGGTGAAGTCGCCATCCTCGACGGAATTCCGGTCGTGCCGATCCTGCAGCGTGTCGAAGGCTGCAAGGAAGCGCTCGCCGAGTTCAAGGGCATCAAGCTTGTCGATACCCAGAACGGTCGTCAGGATCGCTCGGTCGCTCTCGGCGTCGTTGAAAACATGCTGCAGTCGCGCCCGAACCTGAAGGGCATCTTCTCCGTCAATGACGGCGGTGCCATGGGCGCGCTCGCCGCCATCCAGGGCTCCGGTCGTGACGTCAAACTGACATCGGTCGATGGTGCGCCGGAAGCGGTGAAGGCGATTGCCGACGGCACGCCGTTCATACAGACCACCGCGCAGTTCCCGCGCGATCAGGTGCGCGTCGGCCTTGCCATGGCGCTTGCCCAGAAATGGGGCGCCCGCGTCGTACCGAAGGAAGTGCCGATCGACGTTCGCCCGGTCACCAAGGAAAACGCTGCCGAATTCAGCTGGTAAGCGCCTCCCGAGCGCCCTCGCCATTTTGGCGGGGGCGACTTTTCCAAACAGAATGTGGGAGGAACCGATGCTGAACTTAAGTGGCATCAAGAAAAGTTTCGGGCGTATCGAGGTCTTGCACGGGGTCGATCTCACCGTGCGGGCGGGCGAAGTGCATGCGCTGCTGGGCGAAAACGGCGCCGGTAAATCGACGCTGATGAAGATCCTATGCGGTCTGATCAAGCCGAGCGAAGGTGAAGTCCGCATCGATGGCGAGGTCCGCCATTTCAGCGATTACAACGAGGCGATCGATGCCGGCGTCGGCGTCGTTTTCCAGGAGTTTTCGCTGGTTCCTTATCTCAACGCCGTCGAAAACATGTTTTTGGCACGCGAGTTGAGCAACGGCCTCGGCTTCATGAAACGGGCGGCGATGCGCAAGCGGGCAGTCGAAATCATGAAACAGCTCGGCATTTCCATGTCCCTCAACGTGCCGATCCGCAATCTGTCTGTGGCCGAACAGCAGTTTGTCGAAATCGCCAAGGCCTTGGCGCTCGATGCGCGTATTCTCGTGCTGGACGAACCGACCGCGACGCTGACGCCGGCCGAAGTGGCGCACCTTTTTCGCGTCATGCGCAGCCTGCGCGAACAGGGCGTGGCGATCATCTTCATCTCGCATCACCTCGAAGAGATCTTTGAGATCTGCGACCGCATCACCGTGCTGCGCGATGGCGAATATGTCGCCTCCTGCGCGGTCAGCGATGTCGATCAGGCGCGGCTTGTCGAAATGATGGTCGGACGCCGGATCGAAAACAGTTTTCCGCCAAAGCCGGTCATTGCTGCTGACGCAAAAACCGTGCTCGATATTGAGGAAGTGCAGCTTGCAAAGGGTGGGCCGGTCTCCGGCTTCTTCCTTCGGGAAGGCGAAATTCTCGGCTTTGCCGGCCTCGTCGGTTCCGGCCGCACGGAAACCGTTCTCGCCATGCTCGGGGCATATTCGGCTGCACGCTGCAAGCTGCGGATGAATGGCGTCGAAATCCGTTTTGCGGATCCTTCGCAAGCGCTGGAAGCGGGCATCGGCCTTTTGCCGGAAAGCCGCAAGGAACAGGGGCTGATCACCAGTTTTCCGATCCTGCAGAATGTCTCGCTCAACAATTACGGCAAATATCTGCTCGGACATTTCTTCATCAATCGCGCCCGAGAACTGGAGGATACGCGCAAGGCCATGCAGCAGGTGCGCGTCAAGGCGCCGAGTCCGCATGCCCGCGTTGATACGCTGTCGGGCGGCAACCAGCAGAAGGTCGTGATCGCTCGCTGGATCAATCACAGCATGAAGGTGCTGATCTTCGACGAGCCGACGCGCGGCATCGATGTCGGCGCCAAGGCCGAGATCTACCAACTGATGCGCGATTTCACCGCGCGTGGCTATTCCATCATCATGATTTCGTCGGAACTGCCGGAAGTCATCGGCATGTCCGACCGGGTCTGTGTCTTCCGCTCGGGCGGCATCGTCGCGACAGTCGAGGGCGACGCCATCACCTCCGAAGAGATCATGACCCATGCAACAACCGGGAGGACACACCATGTCGCATGACGCTGACACTATCACCGGCGGACAGGCGGAAACCTCCGCCACGCCGTTCTGGAAATCGATGATCCATTCGCCATTGGCTTTGCCGCTGGCCGGCCTGATCGTCGTTTCGGTCCTGATGGGTTTTGCCTCGGACAATTTCTTTTCCGTCTCCAACATTCTCAATGTGCTGAGGCAGGTATCGATCGTCGCCATCCTCGCCGTCGGCATGACCTTTGTCATCCTGACCGGCGGTATCGATCTTTCCGTCGGGGCCTTAATGGCGCTGGCCGGCACGATGGCCGCCGGCATGATGGTGCATTTCGGATTGCCCGGCTGGGCGGGCCTGATGGCCGGCATCGGCATCGCTGTCGGGCTCGGTCTGTTCAACGGTCTACTGGTTGCCTATGGCCGCATGCCGGCGATCATCGTCACGCTCGCCACCATGGGCATCGCGCGCGGTGCCGGCCTGATCTATTCCGGCGGTTATCCGATCTCGGGCCTGCCCTCGTGGATTTCCTGGTTCGGCGTGGGCCGTATCGGCATCATTCCGGTGCCCGTCATTGCCATGGTGATCGTTTATGCGCTCGCCTGGGTCCTGCTGGAACGCACCGCCTTTGGCCGCCATGTCTATGCCATCGGCGGAAATGAGACGGCAGCAAAGCTTTCGGGCGTGAAAACCGGGCGCATCAAGATCGCCGTCTATGTCATTTCCGGCCTGACGGCGGGTCTCGCCGCCATCATCCTCACCGGTCGCCTGATGTCCGGCCAGCCGAATGCCGGTGTCGGCTTCGAACTCGATGCCATTGCCGCTGTCGTTCTTGGCGGTACGGCGATTGCCGGTGGTCGCGGCCTTATCCTCGGAACGCTGATCGGCGCGGTGCTGCTCGGCATTCTCAACAACGGCCTCAACCTGATGGGCATCAACCCATACCTTCAGGACATTATTCGCGGCTTCATCATCCTGCTCGCCATCTACATCGCCCGCGAATGGCGCTGATCCACCACTCCATCAATCCATTTTCAAAACCACAGGAGAAACACCATGGCTCAATCACTCGAAGGCAAGATTGCCGTCATCACCGGCGCCGCTTCCGGTATCGGCCTCGCCACCACACAAAAGCTTCTGGAAAACGGCTGCACGGTCGTGATGGTCGACTGGAACGAGAGCGCCCTCAACGACCTCGTTGCCAAACTCGGAAACAAGGCCATCCCGCAGGTCACCAACCTGCTCGATGCCGACAGCTGCGCCGCGATGATCCCGGAAATCCTCAAGAAGGTCGATCATATCGACATTCTCTACTGCAATGCCGGCACCTATATCGGCGGCGACCTGACGGAGACGACGGCCGAAGAAATCGACCGGATGCTCAACCTCAACATCAATGCGGTGATGAAGAACGTCCACGCCGTCGTGCCGCATATGAGCGAACGCAAGACCGGCGACATCATCGTCACCAGTTCGATTGCCGGTCATTACCCCACCCATTGGGAGCCGGTTTATGCGGGTTCGAAATGGGCGGTCACCTGCTTCGTGCAGACCATGCGCCGCCAGATGATCCCGCATGGTGTGCGTGTATCGCAGGTCTCTCCCGGCCCGGTCCTTTCCGCGCTGCTGGCAGATTGGCCGGAAGAGAACCTGCGCAAGGCCAAGGAAAGCGGCAGCATCATCGAACCGGCGGAAGTGGCCGACGCCGTCGAATATATCCTCACCCGCAATCGCAACGTCACGATCCGCGACATGCTGGTCCTGCCGACCAATTTCGATCGGGTCTGAGCTTTTTGAACAACCATCGCGCCCTGTCTGCGGGGCGCGATGACACTGCAGGATGGAGGATGGTATGGACAGATTTTATATCGGCGTCGATGTCGGAACAGGTTCGGCCCGCGCCGGCGTTTTCGATGCGGGCGGCGCGATGCTGGCGTCGGCAAAACACGACATCCTCATTTTTCGCGATGATCACGGCCATGTCGAACAGTCCAGCGTGCAGATATGGGATTCGGTCTGCGCTGCCATCCGCGATGCTATGACGGCCGCGAGCATAGATCCTGCCGCCGTTGCCGGTCTTGGTTTCGACGCCACCTGCTCACTGGTGGTTGAGGGGGCATCCGCCGGTGTCGGTGATCCTGCTCATCCGGAGCGTGACATTATCGTCTGGATGGATCATCGCGCGCTCGATCAGGCAAAGCGTATCAATGCGGGCGGCCATGCCGTCCTCTCCTATGTCGGCGGCATCATCTCGCCGGAAATGGAAACGCCAAAACTGCTCTGGCTGAAGGAAAACCGGCCGGACGTTTATGCGAGCGCCGAAAACTTCTTCGACCTCACCGATTTCCTCACCTGGAAATCGACGGGTGCATTGGAGCGTTCCTCCTGCACCGTCACCTGCAAATGGACCTATCTCGCCCACGAGGATCGTTGGGACGAAAGCTATTTTCGTGCAATAGGCCTGGATGATCTTGCAGACGAAAATTTCCGGCGGATCGGTGAACGTATCGTGCATCCCGGCACACCGCTCGGCCATGGCCTCACACGCGAAGCCGCCGAGGCCATGGGCCTGCCTGCGGGTATCGCGGTTGCGGCCGGGCTGATCGATGCCCATGCCGGCGGCATCGGTACGGTAGCCGCCCGCGGCGGAGCGGAAAATGCCGCCGCCTGCCTCGGTTATGTGTTCGGAACCTCATCCTGCACGATGACCACCACGGCTGAGCCGAAATTCGTGCCGGGTGTATGGGGGCCCTATTTCTCTGCCATGGTGCCGGGCATGTGGCTAAACGAGGGTGGTCAGTCGGCGGCGGGTGCGGCCATCGATCAGTTGCTCAGCCTGCACCCCTACTCGGCAAAAGCGATAGAAACGGCGAAGAGCGAAAAGCTGGGACTGCCGCAATGGCTTGCAAAACGTGCATTGGCCTCAGTCGAAGAGCCATCGCAGGCCGTGCATTTGGCAGGGCAGTTGCAGGTCGTTCCGGAATTTCTCGGCAATCGCGCCCCCTTCGCCGATCCGTCGGCGCGGGCGGTGGTGATCGGCCTTGGCATGGAAAACGGAGCCGACAATCTCGTTGCACTTTATATAGCCGGTCTTTGCGGCCTCGGTTATGGCCTGCGCCAGATCATCGATACGCAGGCACAAAACGGTGTCCCGGTCTCGACCATTGCCGTTTCTGGCGGGGCGGGCACACATCCCCTCACCCGGCAGATCCTTGCCGATGCGACCGGCCTCCCTGTCGAAGTGACCGCCTGCCCGGAACCCGTGCTTCTCGGCTCGGCCATGCTGGCGGCGGTCGCGGCGAAAACCTACCCGGACCTGCAGACGGCCATGCCCGCGATGTCTTCGGTGGCGGGACGCGCCGAACCTGCGGCAGGCGCGATCCGGGTGCTGCACGAGGCGCGTTACAGGGCATTTCTCAAATTGCAGACACTCGCCCGCGAGGTGCGGGACGAGATCGAACCATTGCTGGCCGCGCCGCTCCATGGCTGACGTCGGCATTTATATAAGGGAGAGCATCATGCAGTTTTCAGGAAAATCCGTCATCATTACCGGTGCCGGCAAGGGCATCGGCCGGGCATGCGCCCGGATCATGGCGGAACGCGGCGCGGAAGTGATAGCGCTCAGCCGCACGGCATCGGATCTCGACAGCCTGCGCGAAGAAATCGGCGGTCGCTCCATCACGGTCGATCTGGCCAATCCAGCCAACACACGCAAGGCGATGGCCGAAGCGGGAACCGCCGATTTCCTCATCAACAGCGCCGGTATCAACGTGCTGGAATCGAGTTTCGACATGACCGAGGCAGGTTATGAAGCCGTTATGGGTATCAACCTGCGCGCCGCCTTGATCACTTGCCAGGAATTCGGGCGCGCCCGTGTGGCGGCGGGCGGCGGCGGCGGCATCGTCAACATCACTTCCATAGCCGGACATCGCGGCTTTACCGAGCATCTGTGTTATGCCGCTTCCAAGGCCGGCCTTGAAGGCGCGACCCGCGTCATGGCCAAGGAATTCGGTCCTCACGGTATTCGCGTCAACGCTGTGGCTCCGACCATCACCCTGACCGAACTGGCGCTTGCTGCGTGGAGTGACCCTGCGAAATCCGCACCCATGATGGTGCGCCACCCAATCGGGCGCTTTGCCGAGGTGGACGATGTCGCCCGCACCATCGCCATGCTCCTGTCTCCCGACACTGCGATGGTAAATGGTGCAGTCATCAATGTCGACGGCGGTTTCCTGGCGGTTTGAGAGCGTTCTGGTGAAGGCCGTTTCAGGGATCGATACCCGGCGGCCTTGTTACCTCTCCAGAAAATTTGCGATCGAACCGGTTGGCAAACAGAAAAAAGCGGGGAGGAGTTCACGGACCCCCTCCCCTTCAATTCACGTCCTTCCCGGCCTGTTTACCGTCAGGAAATGCCGGACCACTGGCTTGTCCGGGCCGATATGATAGCCAAGCAACTTGCCTTGCAGGTCTGCATCGGCTTGTGACACACGGTGGTGCTGGCGAAGATGCTCGGCCCAGGATTCCACCATGAACCATTCGACCATCTTTTCCGGATCTGCGGAATCCTCCGTGATACCCCAGCCATAAGCCCCATCGCGGCGGCGTTCTTCGGACATCTGATCAAGCGCGTGCAGAAATGCGGTGCGGTGATGTTTTTCGACCTTGTACTCGATGAGGATCAGAACAGGACCGCGATCATGCGCGACGGGTTCCGCGACAAGCGGTTCCGGCCAGTGATTGGAGGCAATCAGATCCGCATCGCCCGACGGGAGCTTGATGCGGTGCATGACAAGACCGGCAAACAGCAGACCGATGGCACCGATCAGCAACGTGTAGGGTACGCCAACTGCCTCGCCGACCGCTCCCCATCCCAGACTGCCGGCAGTCATGGCGCCATTAAAGACCGTGAGATACACGGCAAGACCACGGCCGCGAACCCAATTGGGAAGAATGGCCTGCGCGGCACCATTCAGCGTCGTCAGCGCCGTGATCCACGCTCCGCCCAAAAACAGCAGTATGAGGATAGCCAGCCACTTCGGCGGTGCAAGCGACAAGGCGGCCATGACAAGCGCGGTGATAACAGCGGCGCCGAGAAGCAGGCCGTCGGCATTGAAGCGTGCCCGCAGTTTTGGCATGACCAGCGCACCGGCGATCGCACCAGCACCGACCGCGCCCAGCAGGATCCCATAAAAGCTTGCATCTCCACCGAGCAATTGCCGGGCGACAAGCGGCAGTAAAGCCCAGACGGCACTGGCGAAAGCGAAGAAGATGGCAGCGCGCAACAGAACGACATGCAAGGGGCGGCTGGCGCGTGTGTAGCGAAGACCCGCACGGAACGCGCCGAAGAAGTTTTCCTGCAAGGCATCATTGGCGCGGCTTGCTCGTGGCCACCAGATCAATGCGGCGATAACGATGAGGTAGCTGGCAACGTCGGCACCATAAGTGACGCCTGCCCCGAAAGCTGCGAGCAAAATGCCGCCCGCGGCCGGACCAATCGAGCGAGCGATATTGATGCCGAGCGAGTTCAAGGCAACGGCGCTTTTCACATCCTCCCGTTTGACCAGTTCCGGAACGATCGCCTGCCATGTCGGCCCCATCAGGGCAGCGCCGATGCCGCCCAGGAAGGTGAGACCGATCAATGCGCTGACCGAAAGCATGCCGGTCTGCGCGAGGACCATCAAAGAGATACTGACGGAAGCCAGCAGGAGCTGGACGGCAATCAGGAATTTGCGACGGTCGAGAATATCGGTGAGCACGCCGGCCGGTATGGCCAGAAGGAAAATCGGCAATGTGCCTGCCGCCTGCACCATGGCGACCGCCGCCGGCGATGCCGAGAGGTCCGTCATCAGCCAGGAACTTGCAACATCCCGCATGAAGCTGCCGGTATTGCCGAGAACGGTAGCGGCCCAGAGAACCGCAAAGACCGGCTGGGCAAGCGGCGCGAAACTGCCGCCGGAGGATTTTGGCGCGCTCATTTGCTTGCTCCCTTGGTAAGATCGATCGCGGCAACGATTACAAAGGCGCCGGCAAGACCGAGATGTTCAAAAAAGGCGTTGGTGGCCATCGCGCGCTCCATGCCCGGCGCCATTTCCCAAAAGCGCAATGCAATCAGCGTGGCTGCAATGGTAAAGCCGCCAAGAGCCAACGCCCCCAGCCAGCGCAGAAATCCGGTCACCACCATCGCCGAGGCGCTGAGTTCGAACACGATTACGGCGACAGCAAAAAAAGACGCCGGATGCAGTCCGAAATGGTCCATTTCGGCAAGCGCACCGGGAAAATCTAAAATTTTGGTGAGCGGGCCCTGGATATAGGCAGCGCAGAGCGCCAGAAGCGCGATACTGCGTGTTGCCGGGGCGTTGATGACACGCTTAAGAAACTGTCGAGAGCGGTGTATGTCATAAGATTGATAGGTCATTTCGGCTCCTGCAAGGTTAAAGCCGGTCGGTCAGAACGGCATGCGATTTGTTTGATGGAGCGATATTGGCCGGGAAAATCACCGCCAACAATTGCATCAAAAATCAGGATTTAATTGCATATTCCGCAATTGTTCGGCGCTGGCCCTGGCAAGTGGGCGTCACGGAAATGTTTGCGCGGCCGGGAGTGGCCGGCCCTCAGCGCCGCCGAGGGTCCGTATCCGGTAGTTATCGCTGTTCACACTGCCCAGCAGGAGCAACCCAATGCCCCGAAGAACCCCTTGAGGTCAGCGATCGGCAATTTCGAGGTCCAGGCGCCAGCATGGTCGTGACCGTGCACACCGCAATCGCTGGCGCAGCCACATGTCGAAATCGCTGTGCGGCGCAGCGAGCGAGCGCCGGCACCATCGGGTTCACCCCAGGCGGCGTAACCGCCGAACTTTCTGACCGGCGACCAATCGGGCATGGCCGGAGGCAGGGCGTTCTCGTCGAGCGTCTTGAAGTCGCCGGCACCATAAACGATCTTGCCGCCGACCATGGTCAGTTCCGACACGAGAAACGAAATCTCGTCCTCGGCGCAGGCGAAGAAGTCCTTGTCCGGCACGACGAGATCGGCGAACTGGCCTTTCTCTATCCGGCCTTTTTTGCCCTCTTCATTGGAGAACCACGTGACCTTTTCGGTCCACATGCGCAGCGCGGTTTCGCGATCCAGGCAATTGGCGCGCGAGTAAAGCTGCATGCCGCCAAGCGTCTTGCCGGTCACCATCCAGGACAGCGAAACCCACGGATTATAGGAGGCAACGCGGGTGGCATCCGTACCGGCCGAGACGTTGACGCCCTTGTCGAGCATGCGCTTGATCGGTGGCGTGGCCTCCGCTACGCCGTGGCCGTAACGTTCGACGAAATATTCGCCCTGATAGGCCATGCGGTGCTGCGTGGCGATACCGCCACCAAGTGCCGCGATACGATCGATCGAGCGTTCCGAAATCGTTTCGGCATGGTCGAAGAACCAGTTCAGACCTTCGAGCGGAATATCCTTGTTGACCTTTTCGAACACGTCGAGCGAGCGGGAAATCGTCTCGTCATAGGTGGCGTGCATGCGCCAGGGCCAACGGTTTTCTGCCAGAACCCGAACGACCTCTTCCAGTTCCCCCTCCATTTCCGGCCCCAATTCCGGGCGCGGCTGGCGAAAGTCCTCGAAGTCGGCGGCCGAAAAGACCAGCATCTCGCCGGCACCGTTGTGACGAAAATAGTCGTTGCCCTGTTTGTATTTGACCGACTGCGTCCAGTTGAGAAAGTCCTGCTTCTCTTCCTTCGGCTTCTGCGTGAAGAGATTGTAGGCCAGACGAACGGTAAGCTGGTTTTCGTCCGACAGTTTCTGAATGACCTCGTAGTCGTCAGGATAATTCTGATTACCGCCACCGGCATCGATCACGCCGGTAATGCCCAGGCGATTGAGTTCGCGCATGAAATGGCGGGTAGAATTGACCTGGTAATCGAACGGCAGTTTTGGGCCTTTTGCCAGTGTCGAATAGAGAATGCCCGCGTTAGGCTTTGCAAGCAGCATTCCGGTCGGGTTGCCGTTGGCATCGCGGGTGATCTCGCCGCCGGGAGGGTTCGGGGTATCGCGCGTGTAACCGACGGCGCGAAGGGCTGCCCCGTTCAGCAGTGCGCGGTCATAGAGATGCAGCAGGAAGACCGGCGTATCCGGAGCAACCGCATTGATTTCCTCGATGGTCGGCAAGCGCTTTTCCGCAAACTGATGTTCGGTGAAACCGCCGACGACACGTACCCATTGCGGAGCAGGCGTGATCGCCACCTGACGCTTGAGCATGTCCATGGCGTCGGCCAGCGAGCGCACGCCATCCCAGCGCAGTTCCATATTGTAGTTCAGGCCGCCGCGCACGACGTGCGTGTGGTTATCGATCAGTCCCGGCAGAACGCGTTTTCCCTTGAGATCGACGATCCTTGTATCCGATCCGGCCAGCGCCATGATTTCGCTGTCAGATCCGACCTCGAGAAAAAGGCCGTCCTTGATGGCGACCGCGGTCGCGTTCGGATTGCTGCGATCGAGCGTCGTGAAGCGGCCGTTGCGAAGGATCAGGTCGGGATACATGCTGTCTACTCCGGTATGCTGGGGATCGGCGGCATTTGCCGTTGCGAAAAGGTTCGAAAAGGCAAGGCTGGATGCTCCACCGAGGAAGCTGCGCCGGGTGGTCATCAGGTGCGCTCCTCTGCCCGGGCCGTGCTCGGCTCGTTTTGTGCAATTTCAATGGGTCTGGCACCGCCTTTCGGCAGATGGCCGAACATGTGCGGCTTTATCTGATGCAGCCAGGAAACGGCTGCAGGCTCGCTTTTCCAGAAGGTCTTCGCGAGCGGGATGATCTGCTCGCCGACAAGAATTCCAAGCAGACCGACGAGCGCGATGACCGGCGGCGCAGGTGAGCGGACATTCAGAAGGCTGTAGACGATGCCAACGAGAAGACCGGCGCCCAGCGACAGAACATAGACTTTCATGGGATATCCTCCTCAAGAAGGCTCCGCTTCGACAATCCGGGTCGAAGCGGCCCTCCTCATGCTTTACTTGGCGGGGTTCGGGCCGATGCGCTTGCCGTGCTTGACACGCTCTTGCGCGCCGTGAACCATGGTGTAGGCGTAGTCGATGCCCATGCCGTAAGCGCCGGAATGTTCCTTCACCAGCGTGGTGACGGCGTCATAGGTTTCCTTGTGGGCCCAGTCGCGCTGCCACTCGAGCAGAACCTGCTGCCAGGTAACCGGGATCACACCCGCCTGAACCATGCGATCCATCGCATATTTATGCGCGTCGGAAGACGTGCCGCCGGAAGCGTCGGCCACCATGTAGATTTCGTAATCGGGAACATCGTGGAGAGCGGAAAGCGCGAACGTGGTATTGCAGACCTCGGTCCAGAGGCCGGAAACGACGATCTTTCTGGCGCCGTTTGCCGCATTTTTCGCCAATGAATCACGAACGTTCTGGTCGTCCCAGGAATTCATCGAGGTGCGTTCCAGAATATCGTTTTCCGGGAAGACTGCGAGCAATTCGGGAAACGTGTTGCCGGAGAAGCTTTCGGTCTCGACCGTCGTGATTGTGGTCGGGATGTTGAAGGTTTTTGCGGCCTTGGCCAAGCCGACCACATTGTTTTTCAGCGTCTGGCGGTCGATCGACTGAACACCGAAAGCCATCTGTGGCTGCTGGTCGATGAAGATGAGCTGGCTGTTGGAAGGCGTAAGGACTTCGAGCTTGGACATGGGATATTCCTTTTGGGTTGGCCGCCTTGGTGGCGTTTGGACAAGAATGGTCGGTCGCACGCCATGATGCGGCGCGCGTCGTTGTGATCTGCAGATGTTGGCTTAGCCGGGAGGCTTTCCTTCACCGTGTGTGGTTGCTGTTGAGAATGACCCTAGCCGGATCCTGACGATGGCAGAATTGCAACATTAATTGTCATTGAATTGCGATTACCGAAACAATGTCCGCCATCAGACTTCCTTCTCATGTTCGACAAGAAACAAAATGTCTGATTATCCGCCGCCGATCTTGTCGCAAAGTCCGACCGTTTGGACGATCCGGCCGGCAATTGCGAAAAGACAATCGGCGACAGTGAAAGGCACAACAGGCAGAGAGCCGCGTGGGCATGCCTCCGGTCTGTGATCAGGCCGTCAGCGGAGCGAGACCAGCTTCGACCTGATCCCGAAAGGGCTCGTAGCGACCCGGCAGCTTCAGTGCCTCACCCAGATGGGCGGTGTCCTCATCGCGATTGAAGCCCGGTTCGTTCGTGGCAATTTCGAAAAGAACGCCACCCGGCGTGCGGAAATAGATTGCCCAGAAATAATCACGATCTATGACCGGCGTCACCTGATAGCCCGTATCCATCAGCGCCTTTCTCACTTCCAGTTGCTGTTCGCGATTATCGACCGCGAATGCGATATGGTGCACGGAGCCCGCTCCCTGGCGGGCAAAGCCTGTCTGCGGCAGTTTCGCCAGCTCTATCGTGTCCGCACCGTTTCCATCAGGCATGATAAAGCGTGTAACGTCACCTTCCGCATCGGCACGCTGATAGCCCATGAAGCCCAACAATTCCTCGGTTGCAGCAGTATCGTGAAGGTTAAACCGGGCACCGGAGAAACCGCGGATTGCAGCCTCTTCCGGGATACCGACCGCCGCCCACGGGGCGCGAGCGTCATCCGCTGTTTCGATAAGCGCCAGACTGTCGCCATCCGGTCCGCTGAACCGCAGGCGATTGGCACCGAAAACGGTATCAGCGTTCAAGCTGCCGACATTCTGCTTGGCGAGGTGATCTTTCCAGAAGCACAGAGCCCCTTTGGGAACCGAGAACTGGGTTTCGCCAACTTCACCGACACCGGCACGGCCGCGCATCATGTTCTCAAAGGGAAAATAGGTCATGACCGTGCCAGCCGAACCGGTCTCGTCACCGTAATAAAGGTGGTAGACGTTAGGCTCGTCGAAATTGACGGTTTTCTTCACTCGGCGCAAACCAAGCACATCGGTGAAGAATGCGTTGTTTTGACGGGCATCAGACGCCATCGATGTAACGTGGTGCAGTCCCTTGATTGTCTTGATCATCACTTGGCCCTCCGTTCAGGCATGTGTAATTCGTTGTCGGAGGTATAGGCCGATTGATTTGCGCCAGGAATTGCAATATTAATTTTCATTGAATTGCATTTTTTGAAATAATCGAGATGAATGATTACAAAGTCCTGAAGACGTTTCTGCTCGCTGCGGAAAAACGAAACTTCGCTCAAGTCGCACGCGAACTCGACATGACGCCAGCTGCAGTCACGCGAGCGATCGCGGCTCTTGAAAACGATCTTGGCGTTCAGTTATTCGTTCGCACCACAAGGCAGGTCTCGCTGACCACGGACGGCGCGATATTTGCGGCCCAGGTGCAGCCCGCGATGACGGCACTGGAAACCGCACGGCGTGATGTGATGAACGCCCATAAGACGGACGAAGGCCGGCTGCGGATCAGCGCGCCGACATGGCTGGGTAAAACATTGCTGCCACCCATTCTGTCCGGTTTTCGCGAGCGCTTTCCCAAGATGTGCTTTGAAATTTCGCTGTCGGACGGCCTGGTGGATATTGTCGACGACGATTACGACCTTGCCATTCGCATCTCTTCCCAGCCTTCGGACAAGTTCACGATATGGCGAAAGATCTGCCCGGTTCCCCGCATTCTCGTGGCCGCGCCCGGCAGCCGCTTTGCCGAAATGCAGCATCCGAATGAGCTCACGCCCGACGAATGTATGGCCTATAGCGGCGAAAGCCGCCGCGAAAACTGGATTCTTTCGGACGGAGGATCGAGTGTAAATATTTCCGCCGGACGGGCCTTCAGCGCCAATAGCGGCGAGGTTCTGGCGGACATGGCGGCAGACGGAGCGGGTGTAGCGCTCCTGCCGGGCTTCAACATTGCGGAGCACTTGCGAACAGGCAGATTGGTCCATGTCCTGCGCGGCTGGGCACCGCCTGAACTCTGGCTTACGCTTTATTATCCGCCATATCAGGCGCTGCCTCCACGCATCGCCTCGTTCTCCAAATTTTTCGAGGAACAAGCCCCTCCGCTGATGGTGTCCATCGGTTAAAGCCGTCCGTTGGGATCGGTATCACAGGGCAACACCCGTTTCGCGGTCGAAAACATGGACCTGTTCGGCCGCAATATTTGCCTGGAAGATCGAGCCGTAGCGCTGCGGATATTCACCGTCCACGATCGCCGTGACCGGTTGCCCGGCCAGATCGAAAATGACATGGGTCTGTGCGCCCGTCGGCTCGACCAGAAGGGTTTGGCCGGCGAGTGCCGTACCCGTTTTTCCAGGGCCTAGGTGCTCTGGCCGCAAGCCGACTTTGATAGGCTGGCCACGCCTGACCTTGCAGTCTTTTGCAATGCGGATTGCCGTGCCATCAGACAGGCGGGCTGCGGCCTCCCCGTCTTCGGCATCGATCGTGCCATCGAGAAGGTTCATGGCAGGTGAACCGATGAACGCCGCCACGAAGAGATTGGCCGGCCTTTTGTAGAGTTCCATCGGTGTGCCCTGCTGCTCCACCCTCCCCTGATTGAGGACAACGATGCGGTCCGCCAAAGTCATCGCCTCGATCTGGTCGTGCGTGACATAGATGGATGTCGTCTTGACCTTCTGATGCAGGGTCTTGATCTCGGAGCGCATCTGCACGCGAAGCTTGGCATCGAGATTGGACAGCGGTTCGTCGAACAGAAATACCGCTGGGTTTCGCACGATCGCCCGCCCCATCGCCACTCGCTGACGCTGGCCGCCGGAAAGCTGGGCCGGCTTGCGCTCCATGAGGGGCACGAGGTCCAGCATCCGCGCAGCTTCGTTGACCCGCTCGGCAATCTCCGCCTTGGGCGTGCCGGAGAGCCGAAGGTTGAAGCCCATGTTTTCCGCCACAGTCATGTGAGGATAAAGTGCGTAGGACTGGAAGACCATGGCGATGTTGCGCTCGCGCGGCGTCAGATCGTTGACCACTGCATCATCGATGATGATGTCGCCGCCGGAAATGTCCTCCAGTCCGGCGATCATGCGCAACAGGGTGGATTTTCCGCAGCCGGACGGTCCGACCAGTGCGACGAACTCTCCATCTTCGATGGACAGCGAAACGCCGTGAATGACCTCAAGTGCGCCAAAAGCCTTGCGGACTTCGTGAAGTTCTACGGATGCCATATGTGATCCTCCGGTCCCGCTGTCAGGATTTCACTGCACCGGCAGTCAGGCCGGCGATGATGTGTTTCTGAGCAAGGAAAAAGACGATGATGGTGGGCAGGATGGTGAGCGTGATGAAAGCCAGGACCAACTGCCATTCGGTATTGAACTCGCCGCGATAGATCATGATGCCGAGCGGCCATGGATAGCGGCTTTCGGAGTTGAGCATGATCAGGGGCAGGATATAGCTGTTCCAGCTGCCGACGAAGGAGATGATACCAACGGTCGCGATGATCGGCCGCGATAGCGGCAGCGTGATGTGCCAGAAGAAGCGCATGTAACCGCAGCCATCGACGAAGGCCGCGTCGAACAGTTCGGACGGCAGGTTTCGAAAATAGTTGCGAAACAGCATGATGCTCATGCCGGTGCCGAACGCGACCTGTGGCAACACCACACCCCAATAGGTATCAACAAGACCGAGATCACGGATGCGGATATAGAGCGGCAGGATGGCGGTGGCGGCCGGGAACATCAGCCCGATCAGAAAATAGTTGAGCAGATAATCCGAGCCGAAAAAGCGGATGTGAGCGAAGCAGAAGGCTGCCATTGCGCCAAATGCCAGCGTCAGAAACACGGTCAGCACCGCGATTACCAGCGAATTGCCCATCTGCAGCCAATAACGCTGGCTGACGATGATGTCTCCGTAGTTGGACCAATGCCATTCCGTGGGCAGGCCGAACGGATTGCCGCGCAGGTCGCTGAGGGACTTGAAGCCGCCGAGCGCCGTGCTGATCAAGGGAACGACCACGATGATCGCCACGAGGATCAGCGCGACATACATGTAAATTTGAGTGGCGGTGCGCAGGCGCTGGCCGGAGCCGGGAGCCGTTGCGGCATCGATGGGTGGAGATGTTGCGATATCAGTCATGGCGCATGAATATCCGCTTGTAGCTGAAGGCGAGCGTGACGCAGATGACGAACAGCACGACGCCGACGGCGCTGCCGAAACCGACCTGCATGCGGGTCACCCCGAAATTGTAGAGGAAAGTCACCATGGTCTGCGTCGAGTTGGACGGACCACCACCGGTGAGCGGCATGATCATGTCGAACAACTGAAGCGACCCGACGACCGCGAAGAACACGGACAGGCGCACGGTGGAGCCGAGCAATGGCAGGGTGACCAGACGGAATTTCTGGAAACCGGTCGCGCCATCGATATCGGCGGCTTCGAGCACGCTCTTGTCTATCGCTTGCAGGCCGGCGATGAACAGCATCATGTGAAAACCAAAATATTTCCAGATGACAACGCCGAGGATGGCGTACATGGCGGTATCGCGATCGGCCAGCCAATAAGGCGGTTCTGCACCGAACAGATGCGCAATGCCGCCGACCAGACCGAAATCGCCGTCATAGACAAACCGCCAGATCATGCCGGCGGCGACATCCGCAAGCACGTAAGGCAAAAAGAAGATCAGGCGGAAAAACAGCGCCCCATGGATACGGCTGGAAATCATCGTTGCCAGCCATAGTGCCAGCGGGATCTGGATCAGGATCGACGCGACCACGATCATGCCGTTGTTGATGAGCGCCTGGCTGAACGCGCCGTTGCGGAAGATCAGCTGGTAATTGCGCCAGCCGACCCATTGCTCCGGCAAACCATAACCGTTCCAGTTATAGAACGAATACCAGGCAGCCTCGCCCATCGGCAGGATGACGAGCACGGTGAACAAAAGAAGCGCCGGCGGCAGGAACAGGATCAGCACCGGCCACTTGCTGTGTTTCAGCGAACGCTTGCGGCGTTGCGGCGTCGCACGCGGCTTGGCCGCGGCATAGGTTCTGCCGGGCATGGTTGTTTCGCTCATGCTCATTCGCATTCCTCATCTCGCACGGACGGGGCGGTATGGTCGGGAAAAGGGTTACCTGCGCTCCGGAGGCCTTAACCCCATGGAGCGGGAGCGCAGGTTCAGCGCCTACTGACGCTCAAGAGAATACGCATCCTCGATCTGCTGGGCGGCATCGGCCGGTTCCAGCCCGCCGGACACGATCTCGACGCTGACATCGTTGACCACGGCGCCGACATTCGGCCCGAGATCCTGATCGAGGAAATTCTGGTGCCATGTTTCCTTGGCCAGCGTTTCCGCGACGTCCTTCAGCAGCGGCTTTTCGATCGCTTCGCTGGCACCTTTAGCGACCGGCATGATCTGCGTATCCTTGGCAAGACGCTTCTGGACATCGACGCCAGCCATGTAGCGCAAAAATTCCTCGGTTTCCGGAGGCGCGTTTTTTGTCACCGCCCAGCCGTTCAAACCACCGAAACTGTCGGTGACCACGCCGGGAGCCCCCTCGATGGTCGGGAACTGAAAGCGGCCGATATTGTCTTCCGACAACCCCTTGCGGCTGGTCGAATTCGACGCCTGCGTGCCCGGCGTGCTTTCGAAGCCGAGGAGGATGGCGGCGCGACCATCGCCGAAAGTGGCCAGCGCGTCGTTCCAGGTGGCGCCGAGATAACCGTTCTGGAACGGCTCAAGCTTGCCGAGTTCGGCCAGATGCTGCCCCGCCTTGACGAAGGGTTCTGCCATGAAGCCCTCGTTTTCGCCGGCCTTGGCATCGGCAAACCCTTTCTGGCCCGCCTCGCGCATGGCCAGATAACTCCAATAGAAATGCAGAGGCCATTTATCGAGACCGCCGCCGGCAATCGGCGTGATACCGGCATCCTTCAACGTCTTCACCGCGCCCAGAAAATCAGTCCAGGTGACGATCTTCGTGGCATCGACGCCTGCTTTCTGGAACATTTCCTTGTTGTAATAAAAAGAAACAAGCCCGCTTTTGGTGGGTGACGCCCAGACCTTTCCATCAAAGCTCAAGCCGTCAATCGCATTCGGGTTGATGGCACTGCGCCATGCGCCGCCATCGGCATCGAGCGCCGTATCGATCGCGCGCAAGGCTCCGGTTTCGGCCTGCGCCTTCAGAACGCCGCCACCCCAGGTGTAAAACATGCTCGGAGCATCCTTGGACTGCAGCAATGTCGGCATCTTTGCCTTGAAAGCCTGGTTTTCCAGGAACTGCATCTCGATCTTGACGCCGGGATGTTTTGCTTCAAACTCCTTGGCGATCTCCGTCCAGAGGCTGACTGCCGCCGGCAATTGCTCAACGTGCATCCAGCGGATGACGCTTTCAGCCGAAGCGGAGTTCGCTCCGGAGAAGCTGAACGCCGCGATTGCGGCTGCAGTTGAAAACATGCGAAATTGGAAAATCGTGCTCGACATAAAAGGCGCTCCTCCCAAAGCTCTTTTAATCCCGTATCCGAATTAAATAATTGAGGACCATGTCCGAACTGTCAATAGCCGGATTTAAAATCCAGCAATATCGACGCATAGGCGACACTTTTTGAAAAAACACTCTTGCAAGGCTGCCAAATCTCACCCTACAAAAGCGACATTAATTTGGATTGCGTATTAAATCGCGTTCGACGCAGAAGGCTTGCGCAAACGATATGAAAACTGCCGACCCCGAACTAATGCGCGCGATGAATCGGCTGAGTGTACTGGATGCGATCCGGCGGCACGGACCGATTTCCCGCGTCGAGATTTCCGAACGCACTGAACTTTCGACGACGACGGTGTCTGCCATCACCGGTTCATTGCTGGATGACGGCCTGATCCTGACGCGCCACGAAGGCGACATACGCAATGCAGCAGCACGCGGCAGGCCGCGGGTGATGCTGGAGCTCAACCCGGCGGCTGCGCGCGTGGTCGGCGCGAAAATTACCGCCAGCCGCATGGTCTTCGTCGTCACTGATTTTCGTGGAGACGTGCTGTCCACGCTCACCCTACCGATCCGTATCGATCGCCAGCCGATCAGCGTTATTGCCGACCTGATCGAGGACGGGGTCAGGCGCTGCGTCGTCGATGCAGACCTGTCTCTCAGAGATGTCCATAGCGTTTGCCTGGGGCTTCCTGGCGTCATCGAACACCGCACCGGCCGCATCCGGTCCAGCCCGATCCTCAAGGATACCAATGTGGACTTCGCGATCGAGATGTCGGCGCGGCTCGACACGCCGACGATCATCGAAAGCGACGCCACCGCCATCACGCTTGCCCATCACTGGTTCGGCAAGGCCCGCGATCTCGAGGACATGGTGCTGATCTCGCTCGAACAGACGCTGGGCTTGGGCGTGCTGCATGAAGGACGCCTGTTTCGCGGCGCCGGGGGCCTCAGCCACAATCTCGGTGACCTCGTGCTGGGCATGGGTGAGGATGGCGTCGTGCGGCTTTCGTCACAAGCCGGTGAAAACGCCATTCTGGCGGACCAGCGTGGGGACGGCGCCTTTGCGGAGGCGGTCAAGCTCGGACGCGGCATGGCGCATGCGCAGGCACTCATCAAGGCAGAGGACAATCAGCTTGTCGCGGCGGCAATCAGGGCCGGCGAAGCGATCGGGCTCAGCATCGCCAATATCGTCACGCTGTTTGCGCCGCCAAGGGTTATCCTTGTGGGGACGTCACTTGCGCTGGGTGCACCGTTCCTCAAGAGCCTTGGCGACGCCTATACGCTGGCCATACCGCCTTCGCTGCAAGGTGTGAGCGAACTGGTTTTCGACGATTCCAACGACGATTTCTGGGCGCGCGGCGCCGCTGCCGTAGCACTCTACGAACTTTACGAATCACCCTGGAGTACGACAGGGCCGGCGCACTGACGCGCCATCACGAACAATGCCATCGGGAGGAGACAAGATGGATAAAGTCGGTATCGGCATCATCGGATGTGGCAATATTTCGGGCGCCTATCTCAAGGCCATGACCAGCGCTTTCCCCATCCTCGACATAAGAGGAGTGGCGGATCTCAACCGGGAAATCGCGGAGGCGAAAGCCGCCGAATTCAATCTTCCCGTCAAAACCATCGATGAACTTCTCACTGACCCGAAGGTAGAGATCATCGTCAACCTGACGGTGCCGAAGGCGCATGTCGCCGTCGCTCTGCAGGCGCTCGATGCCGGCAAACACACCTATTCGGAAAAACCGCTCGGCATCAATTTTGCCGAGGGCAAAAAACTTGCGGAAGCAGCAAGATCGAAGGGCCTGCGCATCGGCGCGGCTCCCGATACCTTTCTCGGCGGCGGCCATCAGACCGCACGGGCGCTGATCGATCAGGGTGTGATCGGCATACCTGTCGGTGGAACCGCCACCTTCATGTGCCCCGGCCATGAGCGTTGGCACCCCAATCCCGGTTTCTATTATGAGGTCGGCGGAGGCCCGATGCTCGATATGGGGCCTTATTACATTACCGATCTCGTAAACCTGCTCGGCCCGGTCTCGAAGGTCGCCGGTTTTGCCACAACACCACGGCCGGAACGCATCATCACTAGCGAACCGCGCAATGGCGAGCGCATTCCTGTTCAGGTGCCGACCCATGTGGCCGGGGTCATGGCTTTTGCCAATGGCGCGGTCGTGCAGATCGGCATGAGCTTCGATGTGGCCGGCCATAAGCATGTTCCACTCGAAGTCTACGGCACGGAGGGCACTCTGATCGTGCCTGACCCGAATCATTTCGGCGGTGAGGTCTCATTGCTCAGGAAGGGCGGACAGTTCGAAGAGCAACCGCTGACCCAGCCTTATGCCGACGGTAATTATCGCTCCATCGGGGTGGCGGACATGGCGTATGCGATCCGCAACAATCGACCACACCGCGCCAACGGCGATTTGGCGCTGCATGTGCTGGAAGTGATGGAAGCCTTCCATACCGCGTCGGCTGAATGCCGAACGATCGAGATCACCACTGCAACGGAGCGCCCTGCCCCGCTGTCGACGTCATTGAGCGACGAAAAGCTTTCGAACTAAAAATTTCTGGAGGAAATAAATCATGCGGGAAGCACTTATCGTCTGGGGTGGCTGGAGTGGCCATGAGCCGGAAGAATGCGCTGTTGTCATCAAGGATATTCTCGAGGAAGACGGTTTCAAGGTCTATGTCGAACGCTCGACGGAAGCCTTCGCCGATCCTTCCATTCATGATCTGAGCCTGATCGTACCGATCATGACGATGTCTAAGATCGAAAAGGAAGAGGTGAAGAACCTTGCCGCGGCCGTTCAAAACGGTGTCGGCATTGCCGGTTACCACGGCGGCGCCGGTGACGCGTTTCGCGATTCCGTCGATTACCAGTTCATCATCGGCGGCCAGTGGGTGGCCCATCCCGGAAACATCATCGACTACACCGTCAACATTACCCGGCCGGACGACCCGTTGATGGAGGGGATTTCCGATTTCCCTTACACATCGGAGCAATATTACATGCACGTCGACCCATCGAACGAGGTGCTGGCGACAACCACGTTCACCGGCGAGCACGCGTACTGGATCGATGGCGTCGTGATGCCTGTCGTTTGGAAACGGAAATACGGGGAAGGCCGCGTCTTTTATTCCGCACTTGGCCACCAGGCCAAGGAATTCGACGTACCGCAGATGAGAACGATCTTCCGTCGCGGCGCCAACTGGGCAGCCCGCTAATCAGGCGTAGAACTCGATTTGAAACACGCGTCGGGCCCGGCATGCCTGCCATGCCCGACGCCACCGGATACCGTCTTGCGGCAATACTCTCTTTCCGATAGCAACACACCAGATCGGCTATAAGGAAGATTGATTTGCCCGAACAACAACATCCATCCTTCACTGCCCATGAAATGGCGCGTGCGGAAACCTACAAGGCCCGTGACTATCCCGCCAATGTCGATCCCAAGATCGAAGAGCTGGTTCGCCAGATGATCTCCGGCTTCGCGGACAAATGGACGGTCGTCATTCTTGATACCCTGTGGGACGACGGCACCCTGCGGTTTTCCGACCTTGCGCGCCGCGTAACCGGCATCAGCCAGAAAATGCTGACACAGACCCTGCGACGCATGGAGCGTGACGGGCTGGTGATTAGAAAGACATATGCCTGCGTTCCACCCAAGGTGGAATACAGCCTGTCGCCGCTGGGGCTGACACTTGGTGCGGCTTTCTGCAATGTGTGGATATGGGCTGTAGAAAACCACAATGCGGTTGCCGCGGCACGCACCGCCTTTGACGAGGATAGTTGAGCAGGCCGAAACCGGCCTGCTTTATCGTTCAAAGCATCGCGAAACCGGCATCAGGCCGGATTAATCATGCCAAAAACCCTGTCGAAATTGCCGGTTGCTTCCGCCGTGCGCTGAGGCATCACGCGGCCGACCAGCACTTCGGCAGGCGTCGGTTGGGCGCACAGCAGTTCGACCGATTCCGACACGAAATCCACAAGCGGCATGGCGCGCGGATTTTCCGATTGTCCCGGCGTCAAATCGGTTGCGACCAGCGGCGGCGCAAGCTCCACCACGGCAATGTTGGCATTGCGCAGTTCATGCCGCAAGCTGGTGGTCCACGAATGGATGGCGGCCTTGGTGGCGCTATAGGTCAACGTATCGGCACGCGGCACGAATGCCAGGCCGGAGGAGACAGTCACAATTGCCGCTTCGCTCTGCTTGCGCAGTTGCGGCAGGAGCGCCGCCGTCAGACGGATTGGCGCCAGCAGGTTTGTGGAGATCGTCTGCTCGACGATGTCGAGATCGTATTGCTCGGCCAGCACCTTTTCGCTGATCATGATACCGGCATTGTGGATCACCGCGTTGAGATCGGGATGATGTTCGCTGAGATCCGACGCGAACTGTCTGATCGCCAGAGGGTCGGTCACATCAAGGGCGTAACCGAACATGCCGGGATTGGTGTCGAGCGTGTCTTTAAGTCGAGCTTCGTTGCGCCCCGTGATGATGACCTTCGCGCCGCGTGCAGCCAAGGCTGTGGCGATCCCCTGGCCAATGCCAGAATTGCCACCTGTGATGAGAATTTTCGCTTTCGAGAAATCCATTTTCTATCTCCATTTCCGTCGAGAAACAGAGGTAGAGCCAATACTCACTTTTGGTAAGCAGGCACTTTTGAGTAAGCATCAATTTTCTGGACGGCTTGCGCTAAGCGGAAAAACGATGCGTTACGGCATCCCGGCGGCAACGAGTTTGTAGAAAGTCCGCAGGGTGCGTGGATCCCGTTTTACGATCGTCACCTTGTCCCCGCGCTCGGCAAGCGCGTTCAATTCGCGCAAAGCCAGCGAATGCTCCACGCCGACAATCCGTGCGAAGCTTCTGCTATCGAGCGCGATATCAAGCTCGGCGGCGACCAGGATCGCCGCCTGAAGCGGTGTCAGCGCAGGGTCTTTCTCCTGCGCTGATGTGACCAGCGCCAGAAAGCGCTCGGCTTCCGGCGCCTCTTTGCTCACGCCGCCTGCCGTTTGCGGAACGACACCATGATGGACTTAGACGTCGGTGTATCGCTTTCGTCACCAGCGCTGCCAAGCGGCACCAGCACGTTCAGCTCCGGGTAATAGCCAGCGATGCTGCCACGCGGAATGTCATAAGGTACGAAGCGGAAGTTCTGGGCCACGCGATCGATACCGTCATTGCTTTCCGTCACCACGTCGATGCGATCACCGGCTGCGGCATTCATCGCCTCGAGGTCGGCCGGGTGAATAAAGATCACCTGACGCTCGCCGTAAACGCCGCGATAGCGGTCATCGAGACCGTAGACGGTCGTGTTGTACTGATCGTGCGAGCGGAACGTCTGCAATGCAAAATTGCCGCCGCCCTTGTTAGCCCGCTGGTGAACGGTTTCGCTTGGCAGCGCGACGCTGGAGAATGTCGCCTTGCCCTGCGTGGTATTCCACTCGCGATGTGCAGCTGCGTTGCGCAGATGGAAACCACGTGGCTTGCGCAAACGCTCGTTGTAGTTTTCGAAACCTGGAATGGTGGCTTCGATATGGTCGCGGATACGATCGTTGTCCTGCGCCAGTTCAGCCCAGTTGACGACGTTCGTGCCAACCGTCGCTTCCGCAATACCAGCAATGATGGCCACTTCGGACAGAAGAAGCGGCGAGGCCGGACGGTTGATGCCGGCCGATCCGTGCACCATGCTCATGGAGTCTTCCACGCTGATCAGCTGCGAAACACCCTTGGCGTTGATGTCCATTTCCGTACGGCCAAGGCATGGCAGAACGTAGGAAATTTCGCCGGGCATCAGATGCGAGTGGTTGGGCTTGGTAGCGATGTTGACCGTCAGCTTCATGCGGCGCATGGCCTGTTCGACAAGCACGCTATCCGGCGTCGCACGGGCAAAATTGCCGCCGAGCCCGATGAAGACTTCGGCAGATCCATCGAGCATGGCGCCGATGGCGGCCAGCACGTTGTGGCCTTCATGACGCGGCATGGCCACGCCAAAATGTTTTTCCAGCGCATCGAGGAAAGCGACGGGCGGCTTCTCGTTGATCCCGACGGTGCGATCACCCTGCACGTTGGAATGCCCGCGCACGGGGCAGAGGCCAGCGCCCGGCCTGCCGATATTGCCGCGCAGGAACATGAAGTTCGAGATTTCACGGATCGTCGCAACCGAATGCACGTGCTGCGTCACGCCCATGGCCCAGGTGCAGATGACCCGTTCGGCCTTCATGTAGATCTCGGCCGAAGCTTCGATCTGGGCGCGCGTCAGACCGGACTGATCCTCGATCTCGGACCAGTCGGTCGCATCGACAGCCGCGCGATACTCGGAAAGGCCAATGCTGTGCTCGCTGAGAAACGCATGATCGAGGACGGAAGGAAGACCAGCTTTAACGGCAGCATCTTCCGCAGCAAACACGGCCTTGGACATGCCGCGCACCGCAGCCATATCCCCGCCCAGACGCGGCTGCAGGTAGTCACTGGCGATATCGGTCGCACCGCCGCGCAACATTTCAATCTTGTCCTGCGGATCGGTAAACCGCTCGAGACCGCGCTCGCGGATGGGGTTGAACACGACGATCTTGGCGCCACGGATGGCGGCGCGACGAAGGTCGCCCAGCATGCGGGGATGGTTGGTGCCCGGATTCTGACCGATAACGAAGATGGCGTCTGCCTCCTCGAAATCTTCCAGTAACACGGTGCCCTTGCCGACGCCGATCGACTGGCGCAGGCCAACGCCGCTCGCCTCGTGGCACATGTTGGAGCAATCGGGGAAATTGTTGGTGCCGTAAAGACGGACGAACAGCTGATAGAGATAGGCGGCCTCGTTGCTGGCGCGGCCGGATGTATAGAACTCGGCGCGATCCGGGCTGTCGAGCCCCTTGAGTATGCCGCCGATTTCCGCAAACGCATCGGCCCAATCGACGGCCACATATTTATCGCTCGCCGCATCGTAACGCATCGGATGCGTCAGGCGGCCGTGAAGCTCGAGCTCATAATCGCTCAGCTTGCGCAGCTCGGAGACAGTATTGTTGGCAAAGAGTTCCGGCGTCGCGCGCTTTTCGGTCGATTCCCATGCGACGGCCTTCACGCCGTTTTCGCAGAACTCGAATGACGATCCGTGAGCGGGATCGCCCCAGGCGCAGCCTGGACAGTCAAAACCATCCGGCTGATTGGCCTTCAGCATGGTACGCGCGCCAGAAAGCGGCGTACCACTTTTTAGAAGCTGCTTGCCGCAGCTTTTCAATGCACCCCATCCACCAGCGGCGGACGATTTCTTACCGATAAATCCTGTGTCCATTTGCCGCATTTCTGACGAAACGCAAAAAAGTTCAAGCGGATCAAATCCATAGGTCGATAGAAAAAATCTATCGACAGGAGGAAAGTGACCCTCCGCTGCCACGCCGCGCAAAAAGAAACGGGCCGATCTTTCGACCGGCCCGCCCGTTTTCAGTCTCGACGAACGTCAGCTTCAAGCGTTCTTGAGTGTCGCCATGTCGATTACGAAACGATAGCGTACATCGCTCTTGATGACGCGCTCATAAGCCTCATTGATATCCTTGATGTCGATGAGTTCGATCTCGCTGACAATGTTGTGCTTTCCGCAGAAATCCAGCATTTCCTGGGTTTCCTTGATCGAACCGATCATCGAGCCGGAAATGCTCTTGCGGCCGGGGATCAGCGAGAAGGCGTGAACAGGAATTGCATTTTCCGGCGCGCCGACGACAACGAACGAGCCTTCGACCTTGAGCAGGCCCATATAGGCGTTCCAGTCGATCTCTGCCGAAACCGTGCAGATGATGAGGTCGAAATAGCCAGCCAGCTTGGAGAAGGTCTCCTTGTCATTGGTGGCGTAATAGTGATCCGCACCGAGGCGCAGGCCATCTTCCTTCTTCGACAGCGACTGGCTGAGGACCGTCACTTCTGCACCCATCGCGTGGGCGATCTTCACGCCCATATGGCCAAGGCCACCCATGCCGACGATTGCAACCTTCTTGCCGGGGCCGGCCTTCCAGTGGTGAAGCGGAGAATAAAGCGTGATACCGGCGCAAAGAAGGGGCGCAGCAGCATCGAGCGGAAGGTGGTCGGGAATGGACATGACATATCCTTCCTTGACCACGATATGGTCGGAATAGCCGCCTTGGGTCGGCGTCTTTCCGTCGGCTTCGACGCTGTTGTAGGTCTGAACGAGACCCGGCATGTACTGTTCCAGGTCAACATCGCGCTGGGCGCAACCGACGCAGCTATCGACAAAGCAACCGACGCCGACGTGGTCGCCGACCTTGAACTTCGATACCTTGGAACCGACAGCGGTGACGACACCGGCGATTTCGTGGCCCGGCACGATCGGATAGACGGCACCACCCCACTCGTTGCGCACGGTGTGGATGTCGGAATGGCAGACGCCGGCGAACTTGATGTCGATCACGACGTCGTCGTCATTGGGTTCGCGGCGTTCGAAGGTGAAGGGAGCCAGGGGTTTGGACGCATCCGTCGCGGCATAGCCTCGTGCAATAGCCATGATGAGAACCTTCCGATTTGAATTGAATGAGAAACGGCCTGTCAGACCGACGAATGCAACATAGAGCGCTCTCGAAGCTCAGGCCAGTTCATTTCACCGAGATGATTGCACGATCCTCCGGCCGCTGCCTGCGTGGTCAATACGGCAGGCCGACATAGTTTTCCGCCAGCGATGTCGCTGCCGCTTCGGAATGGGTCAAATAATCGAGTTCCGCCTCCTGAATCTTCTGGCCGAACTCGCCTCCATCGGGAAAACGGTGCATCAAGGTCGTCATGGACCACGAGAACCGGACGGATTTCCACACCCGCCTCAGCGCCCTTTCGGAGTATCGATCAAGAGCCGCCTGTGAGCGATCGAGGTAATGTCCCCGCAGCCCTTCGAACAGATAATGCACGTCGCTGGCCGCAAGGTTCAAACCTTTGGCACCGGTCGGCGGCACGATATGGGCCGCATCGCCCACAAGGAAAAGCGAGCCGAAACGCATCGGCTCCGCAACGAAAGAGCGTAGCGGCGCAATCGATTTTTCGAATGACGGGCCGGTCACCAGCGCCTGCGCATGTGCCGCAGGCAACCGGAGACGCAACTCGTCATAAAATCGGTCGTCGCTCCAGTTCTCGACCTTTTCGTCCAGCGGGCACTGGATGTAATAGCGGCTTCGGGTCTGCGACCGCATCGAACAAAGCGCAAAACCGCGCGGATGATTGGCATAGATCAGCTCGTGGCTTACCGGAGGCACATCGGCGAGGATGCCGAGCCAGCCGAACGGATAAGTCCGCTCGAAGGTGGCGATCGATTTTTCCGGAACGGCCTTGCGGCTCACGCCGTGATAACCGTCGCAGCCGGCAATGAAATCGCAGTCGATGCGGCGTGTTATCCCATCCTTCCGATAAGTGACGAAGGGAGCGGCGCTGTCGAACCCCTGCGGCGAGACATCCGATGCCTCGTAGATTGTTGTACCGCCTATTGCTTCACGCCTCGCCATAAGATCGCGCGTCAATTCGGTCTGGCCGTAAACCATGACCCGTTTGCCGGTGAGCGCGAAAAGATCGATGCGGTGGTCCCGGTTGTCGAACGCGAGGGAAAAGCCGTCGTGCGGCAAGCCCTCAAGGTGCATGCGTTCATCGGCACCGGCCTGCCTGAGAAGGTCGACAGTCCCCTCTTCCAATACGCCTGCGCGCACGCGGCCAAGTATGTAATCCTTGCCCACACGGTCGATGATGATGTTGTCGATGCCCGCATTGCTGAGCAGGCAGCCGAGCAGCAGACCAGAGGGGCCCGAACCGATGATGACGACTTGAGTGCGCACGATATCCTCCCAGTACGGTGCCGGGAAAGATTGACGAATGCCAAGGCGTCAAACAATGGACATTTCCAGCCCGATCTTGCACAAATCGAACATCCCGTGAAAGGATCCCGAGATGCGGCGCGCTATCCCGACTTATGACCTTTACGGAGAGGACAACGCCAACAGGCCCAATTTTCGGGTTCACTGCGAAACCATTGCATCGCGCAGCAGTGGTTATCAATGGGAGATCGGCCTGCACCGCCACGAGCGGTTCATGCAGTTTCTCTACATATGGAGCGGTTCTGGCGACGCCATTCTGGACGGAGAAACGGTCGCGTTGAGACCGCCTTGCGTAATCTTCGTCCCGCCCGGCCCACCCCATGGCTTTCGATTCTCACGCGATGTTGCCGGCCTGGTCATCACGGCATTCGACGAGCATCGCACATCATCAATCGCCGCGCGAAACGCGAAGGTCGTGTTTGTCGATCCAGCCGATCCCGAAACTCCATATCTTCATCAGACATTCCTCCGTATCGCCGAGGAATACGATGGTGATCGAGCGGGGCGGCATGGTCTACTTGACGGGTATCTGGCCGTGATAGCAGGACTGGTCCACCGCCACGACGAAGACGGCCCTGATAAAGACGCGGTGGACAATGCGCAGCGCCATGTGGCCAGACTTAAGGAGCTGGTCGCCCGGCATTTTCGCCAGCAGATACCGGCGTCCGATTATGCCCTGCGCCTCGGCATGTCGCCCACGCATCTCAACCGCGTTGTCAGAAAGGTTACGGGCATGACTGCTCATGACCTGATCATGAGCAGGTCCATGGACGAGGCAAAACAGGCGCTGGCGCTGACCGGTGCCAGCGTTGGGCACATTTCCGAGAACCTCGGCTTTTCCGATGCCGCCTATTTTTCGCGTTGCTTTCGCAAGCATGTCGGCCTCTCGCCCAAAGACTACCGCAGGACGCAGCGAGCCGGCACGACCTGAAACGCACAGGTCATTAACCTTTTTCCACCGGCTGCCCCGAAAATGCCATGCGCATGGATCGAATTGGCGGCGGATTCGTTAACGGATCGCCAGCTTGTCTCATCGCCGGAATGAAGATGGCGGCAACAGGGATTACTAAGGAGACTGAAATGAAGAAGATTATTGCCTTGGCACTTGCCGCCACACCGGTTCTCGCCAGCGCCGGCGCTGTATATGCCGCAGACGTGGTGCGTGCAGAACGCCCCGTCGTGGTTGAAGAAGGTGCCCGCAACGGCGTGAAGATCGGTTACCTCGATTGCAATATCGGTGGCGGCGCGGGCTACATCCTCGGTTCCGCCAAGGAGGTCGATTGCGTGTTCAAGTCGACTATCGACGGTGAACCGCTCGACCACTACTCGGGCGCCATCCGCAAGCTCGGCGTCGATATCGGCTTCACCACTCGCAGCCGCCTGATCTGGGCCGTGCTGGCGCCAACTGCCGGTTATCACCACGGTTCGCTTGGCGGCATCTATCAGGGTGCAACTGCAGAAGCGACCGTTGGCGCGGGCATCGGCGCAAACATCCTCGTCGGCGGCACGACGGGCTCCATCCATCTGCAGACCGTCAGCGTCACCGGCCAGCTTGGCCTCAACGTTGCGGCGACCGGTACCTCGATGACGTTGGCTTCGGTCAACTAAGACCTTTGGAGCGGCGATCTGCCGATTGAAGATGGCGCGACCTCGCAAGGGGCGCGCCATTTTTCGTACCGACCATCCCGCCGGAACAAACCTTTGCACACAGGGTTGTCGAACGAGACAATCACGCAAAGGGAGAACGGAAATGGCAGAATACCTTCGCGACGCCGTCGGAAAAGGAGAACTGGAAATCGGCGGCAACCGCTCGCCTGTGACCTATACGCTGAAAGCATCAGGACAGGATGATGGCGCCGTCCGCGTGGAGGTCATGCTGAGTGCACCGCGGGACTGGCTGCTCAAACAGGGTTTCAAGCAGGACGCAACCTTGTTGCGTTCCGCCGGAGACGCAATTTCCGTCCATTTTGAAGACACCCTGGATGTTGACGACAACATCTCGGTGCCGCTGAAGGCCCACCAAACCATCGACTCACGCGATGAGTTGCGGCAGAAATTTCCCGAAATCGGCATCAACTAGATTTATGGCTCCGTATATCCGGCCGGCTGGACTTTCAGTTCCCGTCCGGCCGGATTGCTCCTGAAAAGCAACCCGCCGCGTGACTTCGACTGGGCGGGCACATAATCAAAAGTCACCTCGGCCGTTTCAGCAGGCATGTCCCCGCCGGAAATCTCGCCCATTACAGTGACCGAAGCTGCGGACGTATTGGCGACATTGGCAATGTCGAGTTCCACACGAAAGAAGTCACCAGCCTTTTCAACCTGCGTAACCGTGACGGACAGCTGCGGCGGCTGCGCCACAGCGGTGAGAGCCTGCCAGGCGATCCAGCCAATCATGGCGCCAACCAATAGACTGGACAGCACGCCGGTTACCCATTCGATCCAATGCGGTTCATTTGTTTCTGTCTGGCGGCCACTCGTTTTGCCCATATCATCACCTTACAGAATGAGACGCGCGGCGGCCGCGCCAATCGAACCGGGGAAAGCAAGCACGGTGGTTGTCATCAGGATCTGCGTCCAGGCCGTATCGTCAAGCCTGCCGAAGACCCACAGGGTATAAAGACTGACGCCCAGCGCGACCACATAGCCAGGCAGAGTGAACCGAACGAGCGCATGCCAACGCGGGGTATTCTCTGAAAGCTCGTGTCCGCCGCGAAACGCAAGCGCATAAACGAACCCGTGCATCAGCGCTATCGACACAAGGATTGTAGCCAGCGAATGCCAATGGGTCATTTTGTACGAGATCAGGATAATTTCTTCCGTCGGCGCTACATTGAGACTTAGGAATAGCGCGCCGATCGCCATCATGAACAACTCGCGCGAATAGCTGGTGCTGAGTTGGTCGTCGGCGTCTCCGTCACCGCCGTCCTCGTCCCCATCCTCCTTGTCATCACCCTTGCGCTCGGCGCCGAGCTGGCTGCGCCCGAGCAAAGCGCCGATGGAGGCGGGAATGGCCTGAATGGCGATCTTGCCCACCCACTCATCTGCCGACATGCCAGATTTCAGGATGCCCAGCATGAACAGGATCAGGGCGCTGGTCATGATGCCGATAGCATAGGCGATGATGGCATCCCGCATAGCCTCATGCCATGTAAACGTGCGCTCGAAGCCCATATGCTGAGCCAGCACGAAAAGCAGCGGGATTGCCAATAGCGCCGAAAGCAGAAGTCGAGCCGAATGGATGGTGAAGCCGAGCGCCCACAATTCCATCGTCATCATCATCGGCAAGCCAAAAATCAACCCGCCTGCACCGCCCCTCAACAAGCCGGCCACAAAGCGGCTTTGCCTGGCCTGTCGTTCCTCAACCAAAACAGCTTTGTCCGCCATGACAACACCTCATCTGGCATTTCCCATGACATAGCGTTCACGCGTGCCGCCACAAGAAAGCCTACCGTACTGATTTGACCAAGGCAGCATCACGAAAGCTCAGCGTACATACTGCAGCATGGCGGTTGGCTGACCGGGGCTGAAAACTTCAATGACGGCTGGCGGCTGCATCCAAAGCCCCTTATTCACGGATTTGGCGTCAGTGTGAGGATTGCGACATTCGTCGTATCGAACAGGGTCGCGGCATGCTTTCGCAGAAGATTGGCTGTCACCTTGTCGCCTAGACCCTGCATGCGCGTCAGATAGCCCGCATCGCCATATCGCCGATAGCTGAGGGCCAGTCTTCGCAGCCACGTATTGGGATCGTTCAACCGGCCGGTTTCGGCAAAGTCGATATCGGCACGCATGCGCGCGATATCGGCACCAGCCGCTTTTTCCGGCATATGCCCAAACACATCGATTGCAGCATCCGCCAGTTCCTGAGCGCGCTCCGGCGCACAATAGAACGAAAGGCTGCCGATCGCCCGGTTGGTGGCTGCATCGAGTTCCATTTCGAACTGCAATGTGTAAATCCCGCCCAGCCTGTAACGCAGCTCGTTTTTCAGGGCCTGCTGCGCCACCGGCGTCAAGGCCGAAACCAGAAAGCTCGCTTCCGGCGTCCAGTTCATCGGCGTGTAGAAAGAAATCTGCACGCGCGCGCGATCCGTCGATCCGTTCTCAACTCTCGCGGTGTGAACACCCGCCTTTTGCAACAGCGGCTCGGACGTCAGTGATTTATCGCGCGACACTGCCCCGATGATCCCGGCAAAGGCCTCCCGGACACCGGATTTCGGTTCAGGCCCGACGGCGAACCAGGTTACCGGCTGGCGAAACAATGCCTGCGCTGCCTCCGTGAGGCGGGCTGCATCCATCGAAGCCATCACATCCGCCAGCGGTGTGTCGCTTTTTTGATAAAGCAACTGTCCGTAGGCATCCGGCGACGGATTGTCGTCGAAGCCCTCGTCCTTCACGCCTGTTACCGCTTCTTCGCGCACCACACCGAAAGCAATGTCGCGAGCATAACGCTGCAGCAGGCTCGGCAAAGCTTGAGGCGTGGAGGCCACGGCAACATCCAGCGTGCCGGGTTTGACAGCGTAACTCCAACGGCTGCCGGTGGGCTGTGCACCATCCCAGCGGTCATATTCTTCCTGCGTCCAGAAACGATATCCGCTCTGCGCCCACAGCTGGACAGCCAGCTGTGATATCGTGCTGCCGAATTCCGCATTCATGAAACCCGGCGCCGACTGGCCCGACAGATAGACTTTTCCGTCGGGCGTATCGCGGACAAGCCAGACGACCTTGTCGCCATTCGACAGCGACCATTCTTGCAGGTTCGGATTGGTTAGAGCCCGCTCCGAGAGGAGCGTTCCAGCCCTCGATACGTCAACATCGGAAGGCCATATCGGCGTCTTTTCCTCGGCCGCGTTTCGAGGTGCGGCGAGAGCCGGCAAATCCGGCAGCGTTTCACGCTGCGCAAACGCCTCCCGCATGGCTTCGACCGCGGGCGCTGCAGGCAACGAAAACTCCCGCCCTCCTCGCACCTGATAAAACAGAACCTGATCCGGCGATGACAACATCTCGCGCATCTTCGCCTGCAAGCCGTCCAGGGTTATCCGGTCCAACAACGCACGCGTCCGCTGAGAACGGATGGACGGATCGTCCAGCACCGAAGCCATCAGAACGGCCGAGGTGATACGGTCTTCCCACTCGGCATAGGTCCGTTGGGCGGCGGCATCGACATTGTTTCCGTTGACGCGACGCGCCGATGCGATAGCAGCGTCGAAGGCCCTTTGCGATATACCTTCCCGACGAAGACGCTCGATCACTTCGACAAGGATTGGCAATGCTGCGGCATGGTTCTCACCGCCAGCGTTGAATGCCAGAACAAGACGGCGTTCGGTCGTTTCCTGCGCGATGAAACCGAGGCTTCGCACTTTATCCGCATAATGCGGAGCCTGCTTTTGGACGGCATCGCGGATCAATCGCGTCAGCAGATATTTTTGCAGATAGGCGAACTGCCCATCTTCGCTTATGCGATCAGGCATGGGCATGCGGAACGCATATGTCGTCTGCGACGATGAACCCGCAGGATCCTGTACGAGCCCAACGCTGAGACCGGCTTTCAGCGGCAAGGCGAGGTAGGATCGGTCGGGCTTTGGCCTGTCGGGCGCTTTTCCGAACAGTTGACCAATCGCTTTTTCCGCATCAGCGCTGTCGATGTTGCCGGAGACGATCAACGTCATGTTCGACGCAGTGTAAAACCTGTCGTAGAAGGCCCGAATCTCTTCGATCGAGGTCGCCGCGATACTTTCGCGCGTGCCGATTGTCGGCCGGTCCACATAGCGGGAACCGATCCGCAATGCGGCCTTTTTCTGGCGGCTGAGACGGTCTGCCGCGCTGTCGCCCTGGCGCAACTCTTCCAGAATGACAAAACGTTCTTTTGCCCAATCCTCTGCCCGCAACTGCGGACCGAAAACCAGATCTGCGGCCAGCGCGAGAGAAGCTCTGAGGTCCAGAGCATCGTTGGGTCGGGTGCGGATCATGTACTGGGTTTCGGTTTCACGCGTCACCGCATTGACCTGCAGCCCCTGCCGCCAGCCGATTTGCTGGATGTATCGGTGAATGCTCTCCGGGTGCGCGCGATTGGACTGGAAGACCATATGTTCGAGCATATGGGCGATACCGCTCGGACGTTCCTCATCGACCGAGCCGGCGTGAACGACCAGCCGGATGTTGAATGGATCGGCAGGTTTATCGGTGTCGTGAAGGATGTAGGTCAGGCCGTTGGCAAGCGTGCCGCGGGTCAACCGCGGATCCCATTCAGCTTCGGCCGAGAACACCGGCGACACAGTGAAAACGACCAGCAGAAGTGCGAGAAAGGACGTGATGGAGCGCATGATCAGAACGTCGCCTTCGCGCCGACCCACAGGGTGCGGCCGATCCGCCAAGGCCTCGCATCCGCACTCTCGCCGTTACCGATCTGGTCGAAGACATTCTCCACCCGAACGTTGAAGCTGAGGCCGACATCGTCTTTTTTGTAAACTTCGTAGCTCGCCGCCAGATTGAATGTCAGCAACGACTTGAAGTCGAAATCCTCATAGATGGCATGTTGTTTACCGTCGATGGAGGTCGTGTCGTTCGTATCGAGGGCGGCGGTATAGGCCAAATTGTAGTTGGCGCTTACATCGACTTTCAGGGCTTCGTCCAACCAGCTGCTGGATAGACCTGCCTGTATGCGTACGGGGATATCCATGTTGCCGGTTACGACATTAAAGCCGGCCTTCGAATAGGATTTGCCCTTGTAGTAGATGTAATCGTCCTCGAACGAATCCTCATAATAGCTGTTATTGGAGACTTCCCGCTTTGCCCAGGTCACCGACGCATTGAAAAGCAGCGCGTCCAGCCCGGAAATTTCCGGCGCCTTCAGTTCCTTGGTATATTCCGCAGCGACCGATTGATAGGCGCCGCTGCCATTGTTGGTCAGCGTGTAGCTATTGCCTGTTTTGTCGGAGGCAAACTGGTCCTTGGATCGACGGTCGGTGAAACGCAAGCGCCATTGCCCACCTGTTAGAGGTTCAATGCCCGACAAACCGACCGTAAGCTCATCCGTGTAAGGCGTATTCAGGCCGGCCGCCTTACTGGTGAAATAACTTTCGGTCAGCGTCGTCCACGCATCTTCCCCTGCCTTGACGACATTGCCGGCGGCTTTTCGCGTAGACGTCAACGGGCGTGGCTGGCGTTCCCGAATGGCGTAGGAAAGGCTTTGCGCGTCGTAATAGCGGTTCGCCCCCAGAGAGATGGAAAAGTCCTCCCATGGCGTAATGGTCGCAACCAAGCGCGGCGCTACGTCGATATTCTTCATATAATCGTCGTAGGTTATTCTCGCACCGGCCCGCAGGTTAAACCAGTCCCAGGTCTGCTCAACCTCCCCATATGCGCTGAACTGGTTGAGCTTCGCGCGGACATCAAAGGCTTTGTAGATCGTCCTTGTGCTGGCATATTGCTCGGCATTGCATTCCTCGGCCGTGCCGCAGACGAAGCCCGAAACTCCTGCCTCACCCTTCGACGTGTAAGTACCGTAATAGAGGGCGTCTTCCGGTCGGCGGCGATACGCATCCGTATGGGCATATTCGCCACCCAGCTTGAACGAACCGTTGCCCACGTCGCCCGTCAGGTCCTGCGACCAGGTCAGTTGCTCCTGCCCCTGTTCCTTGTCTCCGGTCGCGCCGTCATAGCAAATCGTCTGGACCGTGATGCCCGGAGGGGTACGGCACCAGTCGGAGATACCTGACAAGGCCGTTGCCTCGAACTTTTTGACGCCAGACCTGTAGAACGTCTGCTTGTAGGCACGCGCAATATTGCCGTTCATATCGTTGATGTTATCCGAACTGCCATAGCCCAGCCGGGTATTGAGTTTGACGTTCGAAAGCGCAAAGCCGGCGACGTCGAAATCAGAAAACTCGTAGTTATGCTCCAGCTTTGTACTCAGACCTTCCTTGATCTGGTTCAAACGCATATTGCGCCAGCTACCGCTCTCCCAAACTTGGTCGTAATCCGTGTAGACGCCTTCAAGCGTGAAATCACCAAGATCGGTCGTGGCCTTGATTTGCGCTCTGTAAAAATCATTCTGCGCATCCTCGCGCGCCTTGCGATTCTCGCTGTACTGATAATCCTTTTCTTTTTGGGTGACGGCCGTCTGCCGGCTGTACTGCCCTAGAATGGCGATATTGTCGGTGATCGGGCCAGTGATGGAAATGGCCTGCCGGCGCTTCAGATAGTCCGGCGCCTCCACCCCCGTCGGGTTGGTGCCGCTTTTCGAAGCGATGTGATACCCGGTCCAGTCGCTGGTCGTGAAGTCAGTGCTGACACTGCCTTTCCATCGGTCAAACGCGGCCTGCTGCATTTTATAGGATACGACGCCGCCTTGAAAATTGCCGTAAATGGCAGACGCATTGCTATCGACGACCGTCACACTTTCAAGAAAGTCCGTCGGCACATACACCGACTGCGAATGCAGACCGAAAAAACGTTCCGCAGCAGGCGGCGCGCCCTTATCAAGTTCATCCAGTTCCTTGGCAGTGCCGTAAGCTTCTTCGGTGCCCGTCACCGTATTGATCGGCATGCCTTCAAGGATGAAATTGTTCTCGTAAACCCGACCACCCGAAATCGAGACCTCACGCGGCCTCAGATCGATGACGTCCTGATCGCTGACGCCCGCGTCGTTGTCGATATCGTTCTGATATTGAACGTTCGGCAGGTTGCGCAGGACATCATTTGCATCGTTGCCGGCAGAGCGGGCAACGATCTGGCCATCTGAAATCGTCGTGGTACCCGTATCGGACACGCTGTTGGTGCCGAGATAAACGCCCTTGCTGGTGCCATCGACGGTGATCGTACCTAAGACAGTGCCATCCGCACCGTCCGTTGTGGCGGCAGCGGCGGCTTCGCCGATCAAGGTAACGGTTTCCGGCCCGGTTATGCGCAGGCTGACACCTGAACCCGCAACAATGGCTCGCAATGCGGCCTCCGCGGACATTCGACCTGAAATTCCGGCCGACGATTTACCCTGCAACAAGGCGGCCGGATATCCCACCTGCCAGCCGCTTGTGCGAATGAATGCCTTGATGGCAGATGCCATTGGCTGCGCCGGTATGGAGAAGGACAAATGCTGGCTGGCAGCGGCGGCGGGTGCCGCAGTCTGCGCCATGGTCGCACCCGGCAAGACAAGAACCGCCGCCGAAGATGCCAGCAGGATCGCCAGTCTTTTGCCAACCTTCGCGCCGTAAGCCCCCGCACCGCGCTTGAAACCTGCCTGCACTGCCATTTCCGTCTCCTGAACGCCCCTTGCCACCCCTCATGGATGGCAAGCACCACTGCTGAAAAAGCCGTAAGCCCCCTCGGCTCGGCTTCAGCCCTGCCGCATCGCAGTAAGGCCTCAGTAGCATCGACGTCCCACGCAGACGGATCTCACAAAAAAAGTTGAGTTTTTACCGAATGATTATGAAGCCGCCCGGCAGCACTGTTGCTTCACCACCTGCCGCGGCCGCCAGACTGACGATTGCCGTTGCCGCATGATCGGTGCGATAATCGCCGCTGACGGTCTTATCCAGCAGGGTTTTATTGAGAACGAACACCTTGCCGTCGAAATAACGGCCGACTTCTGCAAGCGCGGTGCCGAGCGGTTTTGCATCGATAACCACCCTACCCTGCAGCCAGCCCAACGCCTGCTCCGCGTCAAACTGGGTGACGGGCGACATGGAGCTGCTGGACGCAGTCACCATCTGGCCGGGAACAAGGTGGACCACAGCGATATCGCTACGTTCATGTCTTGCATCCACCGCCCCGCGCTGCAGCGAGACCGTATCGCCGCCGTCATCCACACGTACCGAGAAGGCCGTGCCCTTTACCTGCACGTCGCTGTAATGAGCGGTGACATGAAAAGGCCGCGCCGCATCGTGCACCACATCGAACCAGGCTTCTCCTTCGATAAGCCGTACGCCGCGTTTGCCTTCGGCAAAATCCAGCGCAACGGCACTGTCCGTATTCAGGACCATGCGGGAGCCATCCGGCAACGTAAAATCCCGCATTTGCGCGACATTCGTGGCGTAGTCCGCCATCATGCGCGGGAGCCATTGCGAAGCAAGATACGTTGCGGAAACGACAACCACCACCGATGCTGCCGCAGCCATCGAATAGGAAACAAGGCGTTGGCGAGGCTTTGCGGCGCTGGCGGCGGAGATCGGTACCGGCTGCTCACGCAGGCTGATGTCGAGTTCCTGCGCCGCAACCAGCGTTTCCGGTGACGACCAGGCTGCATGAACGTCTTCCCATGCCGCACGGTGGTCGGGCGCGGCAGCGAGCCAGTCCTCAAATTGCGCTTTCGTTCTCTTGTCGACAAGGCCGCCCGCTTCAATGCGGACGAGCCAGTCCAGCGCCTGATCGACTACCGGATCGGCATGTCGGTAGGTGTCGGCGTTTTTCTGCCCGTTCGAACTCTCACGCATTGTAGCCATCCACGAAACCCGCGGTCGGGCATCCATACATATGAAGACGTTGCAGACAGTGCCTTCCCACAAAAAAAGTCAGCGAACGCTGCAGGAAAAGAGACATCATCGAAAATCGCATCTGAAACATCATTCGGCATCCATTTTCCGGCGCAACTCGTGAAGCAACGCCATGACCATTTTGATATCGTTGAAAACTGTATTGGGTGACACACCCAGATGCGTTGCGATACGCGGATAAGGCCAGCCTTCGACACGGCTGAGCACCCATACCCGTTGCGCCCTCGGCGGCAGTTTTTGCAAAGCCTCCCGCACGACACGCAAATTGTCCTTCTGGATGACATAGTCTTCCGCCGAAGGCTGCCTGTCGGCAATTTCCGCGCCGGCCTCAGTCGCCTCATGCAATGGTTCGTTGCCCGCCCGCACTTTTCGCCAACGCATGTAATCCAGAGCCAGATTGCGCGCTGTCTGCCAGAGAAAAGCTTCGATGTGTCGAGGGGCTGCCGTCTCCATGGCTTTTCTCGCCCGCAGGTAGGCGTCCTGCGTCAATTCTTCGGCGACCGCCGGATCACGCACCACCTGAAAAACGGACCTGAGCAATGCAGAACGGAGTGCCGGAAAGATGGCGTCCAGACGCGCGATATCGCTATCCATGCGGGGCAAGGCTCTGGGAGGCGGCTATCACGACGGTTCCGGAAATCATGAGTTTCGAAGTCGTGTTTCGTTATCGGCTTCGTCTTTGGTTTTCAATCGTCTTTAAGGCGATCCACGATCCGAACGACAACTACCAGATCACGGCAGGGCCACGAACTTTTCCGCGCATCGCGAAAACCCCGCCACCATCTCCCAACGGACGGTTGACAGATATCGTAGGACATCATATCTCTTAACTCGGTTTTACTGCCTTGGAGGAGGCGGTCGTGATTGGGAGGATCGATGATGAAAAAACCATCCATTAAGCTGCTCGGCGCCATTCTGCTCGGCTCGACCCTGCTTTCGCAGCCCGTATACGCGGAAACGCCGCCGACGATGCTTGTTGTCGGCTTTTCGATGAACAACATCCTGACGCTCGATCCGGCCGCGATTACCGGCAAGGAAACCGTGCAGGTTCTCGCCAACATATATGACAACCTCGTATCGCTGAACCCGGTCGAGCGTGCCAAGGTCGATCCGCAGTTGGCCGAGAGCTGGAAGATCGCCGAAGATAACGGCTCGATCACCTTCAAGCTGCGCGAAGGCGCGAAGTTCGCTTCCGGCAATCCGGTCACGTCCGAAGACGTGGTCTGGTCGTTCAAGCGCCTGATGAAGCTCAACCTCGCACAAGCCTCCTTCCTGAAGACACACGGCTTCACCGCCGCCAATGCCGATGCAAGCTTTACCGCACCGGACGCAAATACTGTCGTCGTGACGCTGCCCAAGAAGGTCGATCCGCAGATCATCGTTCAAACCCTCGGCATCGTCGGCCCGGGCTCCATTCTCGACATGAAGACCGTCATGGAGCACGACAAGAACGGCGATCAGGGCGCTGCGTGGCTCACCAACAATTCTGCCGGTTCAGGCCCGTTCACACTCGGCCAGTGGTCGTCGAACGAACGGGTCATCCTTGACCAGAACCCGGAATATTGGGGCGAAAAGCCTGCCATGAAGCGCATCATGATGCGCCATCTGGCGGAATCCCAGAGCCAGCGCCTGATGCTGCAAAAGGGCGATATCGACATCGCGTTTTCGATGTCTGCCGCCGACCTGAAGGCGCTGGAAAAGGAAGAAGACGTCAAGATCCAGACCAATGGCGGCAGCGGCTTCTATTATCTCGCCGTCTCCATGAAGGATGAGAAATTCCAGAACCCGAAGGTGCGTGAAGCACTGCGTTATCTCATCGATTATCAGGGCCTGAACGACAGCGTTCTCCCCTATTTCGGCAGGCTCCGCGACCGACCCATTGCAAGCGGCATCTTTGGCTCGCTGCCTAATGCCGGTTACAAGCTTGATGTGGCGAAGGCCAAGGCGCTTCTCGCGGAAGGCGGTTATCCGAACGGTTTCTCCACGACGCTTCGCGCCATTTCCGATGTACCGTTCATGAGTGCCGCCACCGCCATTCAGGCGACGCTTGCACAGGGCGGCATCAAGGCCGAGATCATCACCGGTACGGGCGACCAGATTTATGGCGCCATGCGCGAGCGCAAATACGAACTGCTTGTCGGCCGTGGTGGTGGTGGCCAGCTGCCGCACCCGGACTCGAACCTGCGCGCAACGGTCTACAATCCCGACAATTCGGATGCGGCCAAGCTCACCAATTTCCAGGGCTGGCGTACGTCCTTCTATGACGAGAAGATCAACAAGATGATCGATGACGCTCTCGTTGAAGGCAACAAGGACAGCCAAATCAAGGATTATGAGGCGATCCAGAACTACTACGCCGACATGATGCCCGCGCTGCAGCCGTTTTCCGAAGTCGTCGACAGCGTCGGCTTCCGCGCCGACGTCAAGGGTCTGCAGTTGAACCCGTCGTGGTCGACGCAGCTGCGCACGGTCACCAAAGAGCGGTAATCGCGTTTAGCCGCGGCGCTGCCCGCGTTTTTTTCCGCAGCGCCGCGGCCTCCCAAGCTTTTCTGAGGAGGTCCCCATGAAGACCGAGAGTTTGACCGCGTTCGGGCGGCAGGCCGGCACCATTTTCGTTACCCTTGTCGGCCTGTTGATCCTGACATTCTGTATCGGCCGCATGATGCCGGTCGATCCGGTGCGGGCAATCATCGGCGAAGAGGCGGACCAGGCCACCTACGAGATGGTCGCCGAACGCATCGGCGCCAATCTTCCGATCTATCAGCAGTTCATTCGTTATGTGAGCGATCTGGTGCACGGCGATTTCGGCACCTCGATCCGCACGGGCCAGCCGGTCATCAACGACATTCTGCATGTCATGCCGGCAACGATCGAACTTGCCACCTTTGCCATTCTTTTCGGCGCGGGCCTCGGTATTCCGCTCGGTATTCTCGCCGCCGTCAAGCGCAACAAGCCGGTCGACCACATCATCCGTTTCCTGACGCTGATCGGACATTCAATGCCGATCTTCTGGACCGGCATGATCGGCCTCATCATTTTTTATGCCGTGCTGGATCTTGTCGGCGGGGGCGGACGCGTTTCGGATTTCTACATCGGCCTTGTGCCTGAAACGACGGGCTTCCTGCTGATCGACAGCTTGATCGCCGGTGATTGGGAAGTCTTCTGGGATGCCGTCAACCACCTGCTTCTGCCGGCAAGCATCCTCGGTTATTCGTCGATGGCCTACATCACTCGCATGACCCGCAGCTTCATGCTGGACCAGCTGAACCAGGAATACATCACCACGGCTCGCGTGAAGGGTCTGTCGAAGAACCGCACGATCTGGCACCACGCATTCGCAAACATCCGTGTGCAGCTGGTCACCATCGTGGCGCTGGCCTATGGCAGCCTTCTGGAAGGCGCGGTGCTGATCGAAACCGTGTTTTCCTGGCCGGGGTTCGGCCAGTACATCACCAACAACATGCTGATCGGCGACATGAATGCGGTTATGACCTGCGTGCTTCTCGTCGGCATCATCTTCATCGCGCTCAATCTTCTGTCCGACGCGCTCTACAAGATCTTCGACCCGAGGACGCGCTGATGGCTATCGAAACACTCAATACTCAGGATAACGCCATGCCGGTTTCGCTTTCGAACCCGAATTCGCCCCTGCGGCGGCTGCTTGCGGTCATTCGTGAGTTGCTGGGAAACCCCTCGTCCGGTTTCGGCCTGATCGTGATCTCGATCCTTCTTTTGACGGCGCTCGTCGCACCGCTTCTGGCGCCCTACGATCCGAACGTCGTCAATCTCAACAACGTGCTGCAACCGCCGAACGCCACGCACTGGTTCGGCACCGACGAACTCGGCCGCGACATCATGAGCCGGATCATTTACGGCACCCGCATCAGCCTGACGATCATCACCATCGTCTCGGTCATCGTCGGCCCGGTCGGCCTGCTGGTCGGCACGACGGCCGGTTATTTCGGCGGCTGGTACGATACGGTGATGATGCGCGTCACCGACATCTTTCTCTCCTTCCCGAGCCTCATCCTGTCGCTGGCTTTCGTGGCCGCGCTCGGTGCCGGACTGGAAAACGCCATCATCGCCATCGGCCTCACCGCCTGGCCGCCGATTGCGCGCCTCGCACGCGCCGAAACGCTCACCTTCCGTAATGCCGATTACATCTCGGCCTCGCGCATGCAGGGTGCATCTTCGCTTCGCATCATCGTCAAGTCGATCGTGCCTATGTGCATGCCTTCGGTTCTGGTGCGCATCACGCTTTCCATGGCAACGGTCATCCTGACCGCCGCCGGGCTCGGCTTTCTCGGTCTCGGTGCACAGCCACCGCTGCCGGAATGGGGTGCGATGATCGCTACCGGCCGCCGCTACATGCTCGATAACTGGTGGCTGGTCGCATTTCCCGGCGGCGCCATCCTGCTCGTCAGCCTCGCCTTCAACCTTCTGGGCGACGGCCTGCGCGATGCGCTCGATCCGAAACAGCATTGAGGAGTGACAGCGATGGACAATAACCAGCCTCTCCTGAAAGTCGAAAATCTGCGCGTCAGCTATCGCAGCGGCAAGAAGAGCTACAACAACGTGGTCAAGGGCGTTTCCTTCGATCTCGGCCGGGAACGCCTTGGCATTGTCGGCGAATCCGGTTCCGGCAAGTCCACCATCGGCCGCGCGCTGCTGAAACTTCTGCCCAGCGCAAAAATCGAAGCCGATCGCATGGACTTCAGCGGCACCGACCTTTTGGCGGCCAGCGAAAGACAGATGCTGAACATTCGCGGTCGACGCATCTCGATGATCCTGCAGGATCCGAAATTTTCGCTCAACCCCGTGCATCCGGTCGGCGATCAGATCGCCGAAGCCTATCGCGTGCATTACAGCGCCTCGGCGCAGGTGGCGAAACGGAAGACGCTCGAAATGCTGGAGGCCGTGCAGATCCGCGATCCCGAGCGCGTTTACGGCCTTTATCCGCACGAGGTGTCCGGCGGCATGGGCCAGCGCATCATGATCGCCATGATGCTCATCCCCGAGCCGCAGATCATCATCGCCGACGAACCGACCTCGGCTCTCGACGTGACGGTGCGCATGCAGGTGCTCAATATCCTCAACGAACTTGTGACCAACAAGGGTCTCGGTCTGATCATGATCAGCCACGACCTCAACCTGGTGCGCAATTTCTGCGATCGGGTTCTCGTCATGCGCCATGGCGAAGTTGTCGAAGAACGGGCGGCCCGCGATATGAAGAACTGCACGCATCCCTACACCAAGGGCCTGCTGGCGGCACAGCCGCATATCGGCGGCAACCGCCAGCCGCTGCCCGTTCTCAACCGCCAGCCGCAAGCATCGCCACAGCCGAGCAAGGAGCTGCATCCATGAGCGCCATCGAAGTTCGTGATCTTTCGATCAGCCTCGGCTTCGGCCCTGCCAAAAAACGCATTCTCGGCGATGTCTGTTTTGAAGTGGAAGCTGGCGAGTCCTTTGGACTTGTCGGTGAATCCGGCTCGGGCAAGTCTACGATCCTGCGCTGCATCGCTCGCCTGCTCAATGCGTGGGAAGGCGACATCAAGCTGGAAGGCACTTCCGTCAACGACATGCCGTTTGCCGATTATTGCCGTGCGGTCCAGATGGTGTTTCAGGATCCTTACGGCTCCTTGCATCCGCGCCAGTCGATCCGCACCGCGTTGCAGGAGCCGCTGCGCATCCACCGCATGGACCGACAGGTGGAACGCATGGAACGGGCGTTGATCGACGTTGGCCTCAATCCGGATTTCCTGTCGCGATATCCGCATGAGCTTTCGGGCGGCCAGCGTCAGCGCGTGGCGATTGCCCGTGCGCTTATTCTGGAACCACGCATCCTGCTGCTGGACGAGCCGACATCCGCACTCGACGTGTCCGTTCAGGCAGAAGTTCTGAACCTGCTTGCCGATCTACGGACAAAGCGTAATCTTACCTATCTCTTCGTCAGCCATGATCTTGCAGTCATCGATCATATGTGCGAGCGGCTGGCAGTGATGCAGCACGGGCGTATCGTCGAGGTCATGAGCCGGGACGTTCTGGCCACCGGCGAGGCAAAAGATCCCTATGCCCGCGAACTCATTCGGGCCAGCTTGGAATATGACCAGGCGGTTTGACAAAAGATCGGAGACCTTGCCATGGCAGTTGATGCTCCGCCCAGCACATGGGCACGCCGCGAAAGCCTAAGTTCTCAGGTCGTTCGTGTGCTGACCGACCGTATCAAGCAGGACGAATATCCGCGCGGTTCGAAACTGCCGACGGAAAAGGCTTTGATGGAAGAACTCGGCGTCAGCCGGACTGTCGTGCGCGAGGCGATTGCCAACCTGCGGGCAAGCGGGCTCGTTTCCATCCAGCATGGTATCGGCGTCTTCGTCCGCGATGATGCCGGAGTGACGCCTTTCAGGCTCGGCGAGGCCGACCTCATGCAGGCCGGCAACATGATCAAGGGTCTGGAGCTGCGCATCGGTATCGAATCCGAGGCTGCCGGTCTGGCGGCGGAACGCTGGACGGAGGCGGACCTCAAAGCCATGTCTGATGCCTGTGACACGATGGAGATAGCCGTCAAAAACGCCACCCGCAACACATTGGCGGATTTCGAGTTTCACTGCGCCGTGGCAGCCGCAAGCCATAACGAGCATTTTTCCGGTATCTTCAATTATCTTGGTGAAACGCTGATGCCGCGAATGCGCCGCACCACCCAGGCGGTCGATGACCAGACCTTGTCATTGCATCTGGCGCGCGTGAACAACGAACACCGCGCCATACTTGCTGCCATAGAAGCGCGTGAACCTGACGGCGCCCGCGCGGCGATGCGCGCCCATCTCATTGCCAGTAGAGATCGTACGCTCGCAAAAATGCGACAGGACTGATGATCGACGCGGAGAACATGTGCGGCCTTGCGCGCAGGCTTCGCGACCGCAATGTGTTTGCATGGAATTTCGATCCCCAAACTTCAGATTTTTCGGAGTGGAAAGCCGAGACGCGCAACAAGCTTCGTACCGCGCTCGGCATAACCAATCCGGCAGCAGCCACGATGTCGGTCGTTTCGGAATGGACCGACGACGAATGCGTCGGCCAGGAACTGGAACTCGGTTTTTCAAGCGGCGAGACGACCCGCGCCTATTTCCTGCGCCCGAAAACGGATGTCCCGACGCCAGCTGTCCTGCTGCTGCACGATCACGGCTCGTTCTTTTCGATCGGCAAGGAAAAGCTGATTTCTCGCCCGGAGGAACGTCCGGAGCTAATGCTAGACATCGAGAAATGGGCCGATAAACTTTACGGTGGGCGCTTCATCGGCAACGAACTTGTTCGCCAAGGCTACACGGTTTTATGCGCCGATGCGCTTGGTTGGGGCAGTCGTCAGGGCAACGGCTATGAGGCCCAACAGGCACTCGCGGCCAACCTCATGCAGTTCGGCGTCTCCTACGCATCGGTCATTCTTTCGGAGGATCTGGAGGCTCTGGCATTGCTGCGTGACCTGCCGGGCATCGACAAGAACCGCATCGCCAGTTTCGGATATTCCATGGGCGGTTCCCGCGCCTGGCAGCTGGCCGCTCTTTCCGATGACATTGCCGCCTGTGTCTCCGGCGGATGGATGGGAACGCTGAAAGGCCTGATGCAGCCGGGAAACAATCAGTTGCGTGGCCAATCGGCCTTCTCCATGCTGCATCCGCAGATTGGTGGAAGGCTGGATTATCCGCATTTTGCGGGGCTTGCCGCGCCCAAACCGGCACTGATTTTCAGCGGCCTTGAAGACCGGCATTTTCCTGAGCCTTCAGCGACGGAAGCTCATAAGCAGCTTCATGCAATATGGGCAGCATCCCGCGCTGAACAAAAGCTCGAAACGCGCTTCTGGAGCGGTGGGCACTGCTTTGCGGTCGAGCAGCAGGAACACGCATTCGACTGGTTGGCGCAAAATCTGTGACACGAAAAAGCCCGGCGCTCCTTTGAGCACCGGGCTTGTGTCTCACCTGTCGGATCAACCAACCAGATTGGCGTTGATGAAGTCGAAGTTGATGTCTTCACCCATGCCCGGCTTGTCGGAAATATGAACAAAACCGTCCTGATCCATCGGATCGACGAGAGCGTTCAGATATTCAAAACCGTCATCATATTCGAGGAAGGGATGCAGCAGGCCGCGCTCGTACCACTTGGCGTTCTTCACGCAGGCGGCGACGATCAGGTTCGGGGCGCCATTGCCATGGATTTCGCAATTCATGCCGAAGGATTCGGCCAGGTGCATGCACTTCATCGCCGGGCTGATGCCGCCGACATCGTGGACGCCGGTGCGGAGGATATCGCAGGCTTTGGAGGTGATCCATTCTGCGCGGTTGAAATGTTTGCCATGCGCGCTTTCGGGGCCGACAACCGGAATATCGAGGTTTTCTGCAAGCCAGGCGTAAGAGGCTGAGCTCTGTTCGTCCATCGGCTCTTCAATCCAGGCGAAATCGAGCTTTTCCAGCCCGCGGCCAAGCTCCAGGGCTTCCGTGCGGGTATACCAGTGGAAGGCATCGATCATCAGGTGAATGTCGGGACCGACCGCCTCACGCACCGCGGCGCAGGCTTTCAGATCCATCTTGACGTCGGGCGCCCAGGATACCGGCGGCATCCACGTGTGCAATTTGATGCCCTTGTAACCGCGCTTGACCAGCTTTTCAGCAAAGCGGCCATAATCTTCGGGCGTAGCCAGACCGTTCTCCAGCTCGTCGCCGCACATGATCGAGCCATAGGCCGGGATCTTTTCGCGATAGCTGCCGATAAGCTTATGGACGGGCATGTTCAACTTGCGGCCTGCCAGATCCCAGAGCGCGCAATCGACGATCGCCAGCGTACGGTCGGTGAGCTGCATGGCACTGCCGCGCTGCCAATGCGCCAGGTCCTGCCAAAGGCGTTCACGAGCGAACGGATCTTCCCCGATCAGCACCTTCTTGACGAACTTGTCGATCACATGTGGGCGCACGACTTCCGGAGCAGCAAAGCAATAACCTTCGGTGCCATCGTCATCGACGACGGTCAGAAGCGCCAGATTGACCTTGTGCGGCGGACCCGGGTGGGCATGTCCTGCCGTATCCTGGTGCCGCTGCGTCGTATGGGAGAACACCCTTACATTGACGTCTACAATCTTCACGATTTCCTCCTCTCAAGACGCAGTATTACCGCGCCGCTTCTACAGTGGTCCGCTCTGCGCCGTCCGGCCAAGCCGAATACGCGCAACCTCCGCCGGACAATTCATGTCATCATACATCAGACGTCCTGTCATAGTATAGTTATCGCTTGCGTCGTCAACGAATTTCTTGTCGAATCCTTGACAAAGGCTGGCGGTTCTAGGTCAGTAAGCTGCTGAAATAACGACCATCGGAGCGCGTGACGCCTTGGATACGACAGATAACATCACCGGCAAGGCACCCGTCCGCAAAGGCCGCAACCTCGTTGAAACAGTCAGCCGGCGCATTCGCGAAGCGATTGTCGGCGGAGAACTCAAGCCGGGCGACAAGCTGCCAACGGAAAGTGGCCTGACACAGCAGCATCAGGTCAGCCGCACCGTCGTCCGTGAGGCTATCGCCTCGTTACGAGCCGACAATCTTGTCGAAGTTCGTCATGGTGTCGGCGTTTTTGTCCTGCCACCGCAGGACGGACTTCTTCAAAGTGGCCTGCGCCATGTCGATGCAAGCCGCGTGTCCTCCATCATTGAAATGCTCGAGGTCCGTGCCGCAATCGAAATCGAGGCGGCAGGCCTTGCAGCCACCCGCTCATCGCCGGCGCAGCAGGAAACCATCTTCGAATGTCTCGAGATGATCGAGCAACAGATCGCTGCCGGAAACGCCACGGTGGAAAGCGACCGCGCATTTCATTTTGCCATTGCGGACTCAACCAATAATCCGCGTTTTCGCGAACTGCTCGAGGCAATCGGCAAGCAGATGATACCGCGTTCGCTGCTGGGCGATGAGGACACCAATATCTCCCCTGCGGATTACATGGTTCAGATCCAGAAAGAACACAGCGATATCGCTCGCGCCATTGCGGCAGGCGACGATTCGGCGGCTCGCGATGCCATGCGCACGCATTTGAAGGGTAGCCAGCACCGTTACCGCTCACTCATTCGGCGCACATGACGGGACGGAAAGATATTACATCAATTGACAGTCATAATATCTCTTGCTAGTTTTCGGGCAATCGCAAACCGGAAGGGATTTTAGATGTCCATAGCTCCCAATGAACTGAAGAAGGCGCTCGGCGCCGGCCTGCTGTCGTTCCCCGTCACGCCGTTCGGGCAAGATGGTCTTTTCAACCGCGCAGTTTATGAAAAGCATGTCGGCTGGTTGGCAGGATTCGATGCAACCGTGCTTTTTGCAGCCGGCGGCACCGGTGAGTTCTTCAACCTCGAGCCTTCGGAAATCCCTGAAATCGTGACGGCGGCCAAGGCTTCGGCCGGTAGCACGCCTATCGTCGCCGGTTGCGGTTACGGTACGCGGATGGCGGTATCGATTGCGAAAGCTGCCGAAAAGGCCGGCGCCGACGGCATTCTCCTGTTGCCGCATTATCTGATGGATGCGAGCCAGGAAGGCCTGTACCAGCACATCAAGACCGTTTGCCAGTCCATCGAGATCGGCGTCATGGTCTATAACCGTGACAACTCGATCCTCACGGCCGAAACGCTTGAGCGCCTGTGCGAAGCCTGCCCGAACCTCGTGGGCTTCAAGGATGGTTCCGGCGATATCGGCCTGGTCCGCAAGATCACCGCAAAAATGGGCGATCGCCTGACCTATCTTGGCGGCATGCCCACGGCGGAATTGTTCGCCGACGCCTATCTCGGCGCTGGCGTAACCACCTATTCCTCGGCCGTTTTCAACTTCGTTCCGGGTCTTGCGCAGGACTTCTACAAGGCTCTGCGGGCTGGCGATACCGCCACCACCAACAAGATCCTCATCGATTTCTTCTATCCGTTCATGGACATCCGCAACCGCCAGAAGGGTTACGCCGTTTCCGCCATCAAGGCCGGCGTTCGCCTGATGGGCTTCGACGTTGGTCCGGTACGCGCACCGCTGACCGACCTGACGGCCGAAGAAGTCAAGATGATGGAAGCGCTTTGCGAGCCCTATCGCAACGCCGCACCGAAGATGCAGGCAGCCGAGTAAGGCCACACAAATCAGTCAAAAAAGCCGGCAGCGATGCCGGCTTTTTCCATTGGGTGTTCAACGCTCTTGGATCTCGCCGCCATATTGCTCGTGCGAGACCTTTTCCAGCCAGTCGGCGGTTCTGCCATCCAGCTCTTCCTGAATGGCGATATGCGTCATGGCCGTCGTCGGCCCGGCGCCATGCCAATGCTTTTCCCCTGCCGGAAACCAAACAACGTCTCCGGCGCCGACCCGCCGAATGGGACCTCCCCAGGTTTGCACCAGGCCTGAGCCCGACGTGATCACCAGTGTCTGGCCAAGCGGATGCGTGTGCCATGCTGTCCGGGCGCCGGGTTCGAAGGTCACGCTTATCGACCGCACCCGGCCCGGCGCTTCCGCGGCATTCAACGGATCCTGCCGAACCTGCCCGGTGAAGTAGTCGGATGACGGAACGATCGACGCACGCGTTTCGCTATGGGTGATCTTCATGGAATATTCCTTTCAAGGCGCGACGGCCTTCTTTTCAAAAGACTTCAACCTCTTTCGCCCACATGCAGTTCCATGCAGGTCAGGTCCAGCCAGCGACCGAATTTTGTCCCCACCTCGCGAAACGTGCCGGTGGTTCTGAAACCGAGTTTTTCATGCAGGCGTATGGAGGCCTCGTTATTCGCCTCGATACAGGCGACCATGACGTGGATACGTCCCACCCTGGCGCGGTCGATCAGCGCCTCCATCAGGCGCCGGCCGAGGCCATGTCCCCGGGCGTCCGCGTGGATATAAACGGAATGTTCGACCGTGTGGCGAAAACCTTCGAACGCGCGCCAGTCACCGTAAGACGCATAACCGGAAATCCTGCCATCGACTTCGGCAACGAGGATGGGAAAGCCTCTGGCCATCCGAGCTGCAAACCATTCCTGCCGGTTGGCGAGCGTGACGACATTGTCGTTCCAGATCGCTGTCGTGTTCACGACCGCATCGTTGTAGATTTCCATGATGTCGGCAAGGTCGGCTTCGACGGCATCGCGTAGAACAATCGTCGCAGTATGGGCATCGGGCATGGCTGGCATCCGTCAGGTATGAATGTCTCGCCATGTAAGAGCGGCTGCACACATGTGTCCAGCCCAATGCAGCGGTTTGCGGTCAGGTCGCGGAAAGACTGAAACAGGTCATCACGGCCGAGTAATGTACGGCGGCAGCGGCGATAACGAATGCGTGCCAGATGGCCCGCTGGAAGCGCAGCCTTTCCCAGACATGGAAAATCACACCCAGCGAATAGATCATGCCACCGATGACGATCAGCCATACGGTGACAGGCGGCAGATATTCGGAAATCAGCCCCGCCACCATGACGCCACTCCAGCCCATGGCCAGATAGAGAACGATGGCCAGCCGATCATAACGCCCCGGAAAGAAACATTTGAGCGCAATGCCGCCGGCAGCTGCGAGCCATATCGTCGCCAGCATGACGGCGATCAGCGGTTCGTGGGTGCCGCGTTGCAGGAATGGCGTATAGGTGGCCGCGATCAGCACGAAAATGGCGGAATGATCGAAGCGCCTGAGGATCCATTTGGTCCTGGAGGTCGGCCAGATGTTGTAGGTAAACGAGATGGCGATGCAGAGCACCAGACCGAGACCGTAGATCCAGGCCGCCGCCAGTTCCCCATGGCTGGACCAAAGGGTGGCATAAAAGATCAGCGCCGTAACGCCGATCAGCGCGAAGATCAGGCCCACACCATGCACGATGCCATCGGCAACGATCTCGTAGAAATCGTGAGCGCGGCCGAAGTCGAAGAGCTCGCTCATCGGCTTGCCAAGTGCTGCGCTGAAACTTCTGGCATCTGAACTTTGCGGCGTGGTCATGAACAGGTCTCCTGGAACATTACAATGACCACGCCGATGTGACAGCGCAATGGCCGCGGCGAAAACGTCGATTCACATTGCGTTGCACACGGTAACCAAAGCGCGCCGGATGACGCCGCCGTCAGCGGTCGATCAACACCGAACACTTCGCATGACGAACGATCCGGTCGGCAGTCGCGCCGATGAAGTAGTTGGAGACATCCGGTATATGCGATGCGACGAGGATCAGGTCCGCGTGATAGTCCTCTGCTGCACCAAGAATCTCACGCGCCGGAGGGCCCTGCCGAATCTCGATAACCGCGTTTATGCCGGCCCGCTCGCATAGCTGCCCGAGTTTCGTATCCGCGTCTTTTCGGGCTGCAACGGTCAGATCAATCGGATCGGAAACTGAAATGTAACTGGGCACGTCCTCCACGACGTTGACCAGAACCAGCGCGCCACCCGGCGCCAACATGTGCGCCGCCCGCGTTAACACGCGCTCGCCTTTTTCCATCTGGGCGGTGTCTACAGCGACGATAATCTTCTCGTACATGGATTTCCCCGGCGTCGCGTACGACACTGGAGAGACAGGCGATACACGGCGATTGTCAATGATGAGCGAACATTTAATCGCCAATAACTTACCTATCGTGAACGGCAAAAACGAAAGATAAGGAAGACCAAAGTCTGCGCTGCAAACCGCAGCAGCCCATTGGAGGATCACGCCTTGAACGATACCCCAGCCGTCCTTCCCTTTGCATTGACACGACCGGCTCATGTCAACCAGGCGCATCTCGTGGTCACCGATCTCGACCGTGTATTGGCCTTTTACAATGATATCATCGGCTTGAAGGTGCTGGAAAAAACGGCCAGCGGCGCAATCCTTGGCGTGGGTGGCGTGCCACTTCTGACCCTCACGACACGCAGCGACGCCGTTCGCGCGCCGCGAACCGTTGCCGGTCTTTTCCATACGGCATTTCTGGTGCCGGATCGCGCGGCACTTGCCGCGTGGCTGGCGCATGCCGCTCATGCCGGTGTGCATCTCGATGGCGCATCCGATCACCTTGTGAGTGAAGCGATCTATCTGTCCGATCCGGAAGGCAACGGTATCGAAGTCTACCGTGACCGCAGGCCCGACGAGTGGACAATGGAAGCTGACGGCATGGTGAAGATGGCGACAGAACGCCTTGACCTGCAGGCACTATATGACAGTGCCGCCAAAGGCAGTTGGGCCGGCATGCCCGATGGAACTGCGATCGGGCACATTCATCTTCAGGTCGGAAACGTACCCGAGGCCGAAACCTTCTACAGGGATGTACTGGGCCTGAAAGTGATGGCGCGGTATCCGGGTGCAAGCTTTTTCGCCACAGGCGGCTACCACCACCATATCGCCGCCAACATCTGGAACAGCCGCGGTGCAGGCCATCGCAGCGAGAACCTCACAGGGCTCAGCGATTATTCATTGCGCTTCACCGAACCGGCGGCATTGGAGCAAGCGCTGGCATCTCTGGATCGTCTGGAAATCGCCACCGCGCGCACTGCGGACGGTATCTCGCTGCAAGATCCCTGGGGTATCGGTCTGACGCTTTCGGCCTGACGTTTCCGGTGTCATCCGCAATCGCCGCCGTGCACATTCACAGAGGTGAAACGCGCATCGACACCCCGCGGAACCGGATGCCTCGTGCCGCGTTGACGGGCGTCATGGGGAACCGGTAAGCCAATGGTCGCGCTCAGAATCAGGAACAGCAAATACAGGAAACACAACGCGGAGCCTCCGGCACTGCGGGCAGAAAATCTGCCGGAGGATGAAAGCGATCCGACCGCATTCACTCCTCTTGGGCGTGAAGCACTGGATGTTGCGAGTTCGTGGGCGATGATCGGTATTTTTCTGATCATCGGCTTTGCCGTCGTCAATCACATGTCGCTCATTCTCATTCCGGTCACGCTTGCGGTCGTCGTTGGAATGATCCTGGGTCTGGCAGCCGAGAAGCTTGGAAAGGCCGGTGTGCCACGCTTCGGCATCGCCATCATCCTGTCTTCGCTGGTGGCTGCCGCCGTTTTCCTGCTGGTAAATGCACTGGCTGAACCGGTCGCGACCCTTCTGGAAGAAGGGCCGAATTTCGTAGAGCGTACGATTGACCGATTGATGCCGTTTCTTGAACGCCAGCACTGGCTCAACATCAGTCCGGCCAGCTTTCAGACAGGCCCCATGTCCATGCAGTCGCTGATCGACAACAGCGGCAACATTCTCGGCGTACTCACGTCCAGCCTGACCCCTGCCATCGTGCAGGGACTTATATTCTTTGCCGCGCTGCTGCTCTTCCTGCTCGGTCGGTTGCGCCTGCGTCGGACGATCATCCTCGCATTTCCGCGCCGACACCAGCGCCTTGTCGCGATCCGCATCATCAACTCGATCGAAGAAGTTCTGGGCTATTATTTTGCCACCGCGACGATGATCTATGCCGGCCTAGGCGTTTCGATGACTTTGATCGCTTATTTCGGCGGCCTGGCTGCACCGATCCTGTGGGGTGTCTTCGCCTTCGTATCCAGCTTCGTTCCCTTTCTCGGGATCACGCTGATGACGATTTCGGTGGCAGTTGCCGGTATCATCACTCACGACTCGCTTCTTTTCGCGCTGGCGCCGGCGGCCGTGTTCTTCGCCGTTCATCTCGTGGTGGAAAATCTGGTCTTTCCCGCAGTGATGGGACGTCAGTGGGAGATAAATCCCTTTGTCGTCTTCATCGCCATCCTGTTCTGGACATGGATGTGGGGCGCTGTCGGCGCCATGCTGGCGCTGCCGCTTTCCCTGATCATGATGACCGTGCTTTCCGAACTGTTTCCCGAGCGGAAAACAGTACCGCGTCTACCGGACTGACCGATTAATCGTACAGATAAAGACGCTCCCACTCGCTGCGCGGGATTTTGTCACCGATCTTATAGTCGAACGAAATGATGCTGAGGCCTTCATCTCCGGTGCGACATTTGAACTTCAGCTTGTACCAGTCACCCGCACTGCGAAACACAGCGCCGGGCGCACGGATATCGTCACCCTTTTCCACGATATCGGCACGGCTATAAGCGATCACCTTGTCTGGCCGAAAGCCTTCGCCACCCTTGGCTATCTGGGACATCGCCTCGATATCGCAACGCTGTTCACGACGCTCCTGCGGGTCGAGGGCATTCAACTGCCTTACGATATTGCTATCGATGGCATGGGCAGATGCAACAGCGGTGGTACTGGCCGCGACGATGGCAGCCACCAAGGAAACTACGATTTTCAACGATATCCCTACAGATTTGATACGGGTGGCGGCGAAACTAGAAGACGCCTCATGAAATGACCACCTATCAGAACGCGAAACGGGGACATCTCGCCATCCAGCGGTCAGAACATCCCCGCAAAACCGCTCGGGCAGCATTCGTCGAGAGACCACCGTACAGGGGATTTGGGCGCCCCCCCCATGCCAAGGCCCGCCCGTGTTCAAGAACCAGACAGGCCCGGATCAAATTTACGCTACTGCTTGAAGGCACATGATGCCCCTACCCATCAGCAGCGAAAAGTCTTCGATCGAATGCGCGAGCAATGCGGTCTCAGCTTCGACTGACTGCGATCTGTTCATTGTGCTGCTTATCCCTGCCCAAGAAAAAGGCTGCGGGCGACGACGATGCCGCCCCGCACAATTAGAAAGGACTGCGCGGCGGCAAAATACACACTGGCACAGTGATTGCTTCTTCAATGTGAAACGTCACAGGAGGCATCATTTGGCGCCCTATGCTTATCTGCCACTCATATGTGTCGCCATCGGCTTCAGCTGGGCAGGGTTTGCTTCCGTATTCGCGACCGGCCCCGACACGACGAAAACGCACCTTGCGCAAGCCACGGCCGCAAGCGGCATCTTTCTGTCCGCGCTGACCTGCACCTTCGCCGACGGACACATCCTGTCGGGATTGATGCTCGTATCGTGCGGCATGGCCATTGCGTATTTCGCCGGCAGATACCTGACCTCTCCATGGTCCCTTGCGATCGCCGCGGGCAGCTTTGCTGCCTACCTGCATGTCGCGATCGCGTGACGGTGGCGATGGTCAATTCCGATCTGACGATCCTCGTCATCGACGAAAACACAATTCGCGCCTCGATCATCGAGGAAGGACTGCATGAAGCGGGCCATCTCCATGTCAGCATCATTCATGAAGTAAACGGTGTCGCGCGCATCATCGAGACATTGAAACCCGACGTCATCATTATCGACATCGAAAACCCCAACCGCGACATGATGGAGCATCTGTTTCAGCTGACCCGCACGGTCAGCCGGCCGATCGCCATGTTTGTCGACCGTTCCGACAGCAGCCTGATCGAAGCCGCGATGGACGCCGGGGTCTCCGCATATGTTGTCGACGGCCTTAAAAAGGAGCGTGTGAAATCGATCCTCGACATGGCCGTCAGCCGCTTTAATGCCTTCAGCCGCCTGCAAAGGGAATTGGCCGAGGCGAAATCGGCGTTGGAAGAGCGCAAGGTAATAGAGCGCGCCAAAGGTATCCTCATGAAAATGCGGGGCCTATCGGAAGAGCAGGCCTTTGCGCTCCTGCGGCAGACGGCAATGAACGAAAAAAAGAAGATGGCCGATATCGCCCAGAGTGTGGTGACGGCTGCGGGGCTTTTGATGTGATGGCTTCGACCCCACCAGAGTTTGAGAAAAAAGCCGGAGTGAACGCGATGCTGATCAATCGGGACGTCGGCGAACTTGCGGCACCACCGTCGGCAAGAGGCAAGGCGCAACGCCTGCTGCGGGCCGGGTTCATTCCGCTTGTCGACGCTTCCGTGCTGATCGCCGCCAGCGAATTCGGCTTCGCGGCAAAAGAAGGCCTTACGCTGGACCTCGTGAAGGATGTCTCCTGGTCCAACATACGTGACCGGCTGGCATTCCGACAATTCGATATTGCCCACATGCTGTCGCCCATGCCGGTTGCATCGATGCTCGGCCTCGGCTCCAACCCATCCCCGACGATCACGCCTTTTTCGCTTGGACGCGGGGGGAACGCGATCACGCTGTCGGTCAATCTTTTTGAGCGCATGCGAAACACGGCGGGTCTCACCGAAAATGCCGGAGCGCTGGCCAATGCAACGGCGCTGGGAAAAACCATAGGCCAAATGCGGGAACGCGGCGAGCGGTTGCTGACGCTCGGGATCACCTATCCATTTTCGTCCCACAACTACGAACTCCGCTACTGGCTGGCTGCCGGCGGAATAGACCCCGACCGCGACGTGAAACTGGTCGTCGTGCCGCCTCCGCTTACCGCCGATGCGTTGCAGGCGGGCGCGATCGACGGTTTTTGCGTCGGAGCACCATGGAACATGATCGCTTCCGAACGGGGTGTCGGGCGCATCGTTGCAGCCAAACAGGACATATGGCCTATGGCGCCCGAGAAAGTCATTGCCATGCGGCCGGATTGGGCAGACGACAACTCCGATACGGTATCGCGCCTGATCGTTGCGCTGGACGCTGCCGCACGATGGTGCGACCGTCCGGAAAACCATGAGGCACTTGCTGAAGCGCTTACCGACCAACGCTTTATCGCGGCACCCGTCGAAATCATCCGGCAAGTGCTGGCCGGAGATTTCAGCCTTGATGCCAAGGGAAATCGCCGCATCATCCCGAATTATTTCATCTTCAATCGCGGCTTTGCCAACTATCCCAAACCCGGCCACGCTTTGTGGATCTACAGCCAGATGATCCGCTGGGGACAGGCGGAATTCAGCGAGACCGCCCTGAAAGCAGCGGCAGAGGCCTACCGCCCGGACCTATATCGCGAAGCACTTGGCACCGGCCCCGCCGGCGAAGACATCACGATGGAAGGCAACGATTACCACTTCCTCGACCGGCATCTCTTCGACCCGACGAACATGCGCTCGTATGTCGACAATTTTGCAGTCAGCGCGCTGAAAACCAAAACCTCTGGCGGTCGCATCGCCTGATTTTTTTGCCTCGCCTGCTTTCTGAAGCCTGGCAGGTGCACAAAATATTCGCAACCTCACTACATCGCCCTACAAAAGGCAAATCTCTGAATTCCTGAAAATTCCTTTTGTTTTCGGTAACATGCGGCGCCTCCAAAAACTTGGCACGCCACTTGCAAAGCTACTATCGCACCGGTCAACGGCGACCGCTGCGGATAAGCGCGTGATAGGCGCCTAACAAAGACATCGACGTCGCAAGGTTTTTGCTGCCCGGACACTTCATCCGGCAGACGCAAATGCCGAGCGGCGTTTTTTTATGCCCGAAATTCAAGAAACCGACCGATAAAACCAAGGGGAACGCGCATGACCAGGATTTCGACAACCGGCTTCAACCGGCGAACGCTTCTCAAGACCAGCGCTACCGCTGCCTTGATCGCAGCAGTCAAGACAGCTTTCCCATCCGGCGCGTTCGCCGCCGGCGCTGGCCCGGAAGTGCCCGGCGCGAAACTCGGTTTCATTGCACTCACGGACGCGGCACCGCTGATCATCGCGGCCGAAAAGGGCCTTTTCGCCAAACACGGCATGCCGGATGTCGAGGTCGGAAAACAGGCTTCATGGGGCGCTACACGCGACAATCTGGTTTTGGGCGGCGCAGCCAACGGCATCGATGGCGCACATATTCTTTCGTCGCTTCCCTACCTCATGCACACCGGCAAGGTGACGCAGAACAGCAAACCGGTGCCGATGGCGCTGATCGCCCGTCTCAACCTCGATAGCCAGGGCATTTCGGTTGCCAAGGAATATGCCGAAACCGGCGTGCAACTCGATGCCGCGAAGCTGAAGGAAGCCTTTGCCAAAAAGAAAGCCTCGGGCAACGAGGTCAAGGTCGCAATGACCTTTCCGGGCGGCACGCATGACCTCTGGATACGCTACTGGCTGGCAGCCGGCGGCATCGATCCCAACACCGATGTCTCGACCATCGTCGTGCCGCCACCGCAGATGGTGGCCAACATGAAGGTCGGCAACATGGATGCGTTCTGTGTCGGCGAGCCCTGGAACGAACAACTCGTCAACCAGGGCATCGGTTTTACCGCCTGTACCACCGGCGAGATCTGGAAAGGCCACCCGGAAAAGGCGCTCGGCATGCGCGCCGACTGGGTGGAAAAGAACCCGAATGCCGCCAAGGCCATTCTGATGGCTGTCATGGAAGCCCAGCAATGGTGCGAGGACGCGGCCAACAAGGAGGAGATGGCCAACCTGCTCGGCAAACGCCAGTGGCTGAACGCGCCGCCCAAGGACGTACTTGGCCGGCTGAAGGGCGACATCAATTACGGAAATGGCCGCGACGTGAAGGCGACAGGCCTTGAGATGAAGTTCTGGAAGGACGGCGCATCCTACCCGTTCAAAAGCCATGATAGCTGGTTCGTGGCTGAAAACGTGCGCTGGGGCACGTTCACCCCGGATACCGACATCAAGAAGATCGTCGATCAGGTCAACCGCGAGGACCTCTGGCGCGAGGCGGCCAAGGATCTCGGTGTGGCTGCCGCCGATATCCCTGCCACCAATTCTCGCGGCAAGGAGACCTTCTTCGACGGCAAAGTGTTCGATCCCGAAAATCCGTCCGCCTATCTCGACAGCCTGTCGATCAAGGCCGCCAGCTGATTTTCCCCGCATCCGGCGCGTTCATGCGCGCGCCGGCTTTTTCTTCCCGTCTTATGGAGCGAGCCAATGTCCGCCCTGGCCAAACAAGAAAAACTTTCAGCGGTCGCGACCGCCTTGCCGAAAGCCAATGTCGTGCCCTTCTCCGGCAGGCCGACTGCAAAATCCGATATCGGACGCCTCATCAAAGCAGCGGCCAGGAACACCGTTCCGCCGTTCGTCGTGCTGGTCATGATGCTTGCAGTCTGGCAGGTTCTCTGTTCATCTCCAGACGCTTCCCTACCCTCGCCCATTCAGGTCTGGACAGATGCCCGCGACCTGATCGTGAACCCGTTTTTCAGCTACGGTTCGCAGGATATCGGTCTCGGCTGGCGGGTACTCGTATCGCTGCAGCGCGTGGCCTACGGCTTTGGCTTCGCAGCCATTGCCGGCGTCATCGTCGGCGCCATCATCGGCCAGTCCGTCTGGGCCATGCGTGGTCTTGACCCGATCTTTCAGGTTCTGCGCACCGTGCCGCCGCTCGCATGGCTGCCCCTTTCGCTGGCCGCCTTCCAGAATGCCAATCCGTCAGCGATTTTCGTGATCTTCATCACCTCGATCTGGCCGATCATCATCAACACTGCCGTCGGCGTTCGCAACATCCCGCAGGATTATCGGAATGTCGCGCAAGTGCTGCGGCTGAACCAGATCGAATTTTTCTTCAAGATAATGCTGCCTTCGGCGGCACCTTACATCTTCACTGGCCTTCGCATCGGGGTCGGCCTGTCCTGGCTTGCCATCGTTGCCGCTGAAATGCTGACCGGCGGCGTCGGTATCGGCTTCTTCATCTGGGACGCGTGGAACTCGTCGCGCCTCTCCGACATCATCGTCGCTCTCACCTATATCGGCGTCGTCGGCTTCGCCCTCGACAAGCTGGTGGCAGCGATCGGCAAGATCATCACCCGCGGCGCTTCGGCCAGTTGAGGGGAACAACCATGAACGCTTATTTGAAACTCGACCATATCGACAAGAATTTCGACCGCGGCGGTGTGCTCACCGAAGTGCTCAAGGACATCAACCTGACGATTTCCAAGGGCGAGTTTGTGTCGATCATCGGCCATTCCGGCTGTGGAAAATCGACACTGCTGAACCTGATCGCCGGCCTGACCCCGGTATCGACAGGCGCCGTGCTTCTGGAAAACCGCGAGGTCAACGCTCCCGGCCCGGAACGTGCCGTGGTGTTCCAGAACCATTCTCTTCTGCCGTGGCTGACCGTTTATGAAAACGTCAACCTCGCCGTCTCCAAAGTGTTTGGCTCGACGAAAAACAAGGCCGAGCGCCACCACTGGGTGATGGCCAATCTCGACCTCGTGCAGATGGCACATGCCCGAGACAAACGACCATCGGAAATTTCCGGCGGCATGAAACAACGCGTCGGCATTGCGCGCGCACTTTCGATGGAACCCAAGATCCTGCTGCTCGACGAACCGTTTGGCGCGCTCGACGCGCTGACCCGCGCGCATCTGCAGGATGCGGTGATGGAGATCCATTCGCGCCTCGGCAACACGATGGTGATGATCACTCATGACGTCGATGAGGCCGTGCTGCTTTCCGACCGTATCGTGATGATGACCAACGGACCGGCCGCTTACATCGGCGAGGTGCTGGACGTTCCTATCCCAAGACCACGAAACCGCATCGAGCTTGCCTCCGACCGCACTTATCTCAAGTGCCGCGAGGCCGTGTTGAAATTCCTCTACGAACGCCACCGCTTCGTTGAAGCCGCGGAGTAACGACCATGACCCAGAAACTCGTCATCATCGGCAATGGCATGGCGCCGGGGCGCATGCTGGAACACCTGTTCGAACAGGCACCCGGACAATATCAGGTCACCATATTCAACGCCGAACCGCGCGTGAATTACGACCGCATCATGCTCTCGCCCGTCCTCTCCGGCGAAAAGACCTATGAACAGATCGTCATCCATGGCGACGGCTGGTACATCGATCACGGCATCACGCTCTACAAGGGCCACCGCATCGTCGCCATCGACCGCGAGGCAAAAACCGTCACCTCGGATCACGGCGTCACAGAAAGCTACGACAAGCTGGTGATCGCCACAGGCTCTGTGCCCTTCATCATCCCCGTTCCCGGCAAGGATTTGCCGGGCGTCATCAGCTACCGCGATCTGGACGACGTCGAGGCTATGCTGCTCGCCGCCCAATCGCGCGAAAAGGCGGTCGTCATCGGCGGCGGTCTTCTGGGTCTCGAAGCAGCGGCCGGCCTGGCACAACGCGGCATGGATGTGACCGTTCTCCATGTCATGCCGACACTGATGGAGCGCCAGCTCGATCCGGCGGCCGGTTATCTTCTGCAAAAGGCGGTCGAGGACCGTGGCATCAAGGTTATCTGCAAGGCCAATACCAAGGCAGTCATCGGCAACGGCAAGGTCGAGGGCATCGAGCTGGACGACGGCCGCATCATCCCGGCGACGCTGGTGGTGATGGCAGTCGGCATCCGCCCGAATATCGGGCTTGCGAAAGAGGCGGGCCTTGCCGTCAATCGCGGCATCGTCGTCGATGCCGGGATGCAGACCTCGGATGGCGACATCTACTCACTCGGCGAGTGCGCCGAGGTGGATGGCATGGTTTATGGCCTTGTCGCGCCGCTATACGAAATGGCGCGCGTCGCCGCATCGCATCTGGCGGGAGACAGCAGCCCGGCCTTCGTTCATTCCGATACGCCGACGAAACTGAAGGTCACCGGCATCGACCTCTATTCGCTCGGCGATTTCGCCGATGCCGACGACCGCCAGGAAATCGTGCTGCGTGATGCCACCGCAGGCATCTACAAACGTCTGGTCCTGAAGGACAACCGCATCATCGGCACGGTGCTTTACGGTGAAACAGCTGATGGCGCGTGGTTCAACGACCTGAAGAAAAAGGCTGTCGACATTTCCGACATGCGCGACACGCTGATCTTCGGCCAGGCCTACCAGGGGGGCGCCCCACTGGACCCTATGGCGGCCGTTGCAGCATTGCCGGATGATGCGGAAATCTGCGGCTGCAACGGCGTATGCAAGGGCAAGATCACCTCGACGATCACGGCTAAGGGTCTGACCTCGCTGGATGAGGTCCGCGCCCATACCAAGGCGTCAGCCTCCTGCGGCACCTGCACCGGGCTGGTCGAACAGTTGATGAGCCTGACCCTGGGCGACGCCTACAATCCCAAGGCCGTGCAGCCGATGTGCCCCTGCACAGAGCTTGGCCATGACGACGTGCGCCGTCTGATCAAGGCCAAGGGTCTGAAAACCATCCCTGCCGCGATGCAAGAGCTGGAATGGAAAACCTCCGGCGGCTGCGCCAAGTGTCGCCCGGCGCTCAACTATTACCTCGTCTGCGACTGGCCGGACGAATATGCCGACGATTACCAGTCGCGTTTCATCAACGAACGAGTCCACGCCAACATCCAGAAGGACGGCACCTATTCGGTCGTGCCGCGCATGTGGGGTGGCGTGACCAATTCATCTGAACTGCGCGCCATTGCCGATGTGGTCGACAAGTTCGAAATCCCGATGGTGAAGGTGACCGGCGGCCAGCGCATCGATCTTCTAGGCATCGAAAAGGAAGACCTGCCGGCCGTATGGGCCGATCTCGGCAAGGCAGGCTTCGTCTCGGGTCAGGCCTATGCCAAGGGCCTGCGTACCGTGAAAACCTGCGTCGGTTCCGACTGGTGCCGCTTCGGCACGCAGGATTCCACCGGTCTCGGCATCCGGCTCGAAAAATTCATGTGGGGTTCGTGGACGCCGGCAAAACTGAAACTCGCCGTCTCCGGCTGCCCCCGCAACTGCGCTGAGGCCACCTGCAAGGATATCGGCGTCATCTGCGTCGATAGCGGTTTCGAGATCCACTTTGCCGGCGCTGCCGGTCTCGACATCAAGGGCACGGAAATTCTGGGCCTCGTGCATACCGAGGACGAGGCGCTCGAACATATCGTGGCGCTTGCCCAGATGTACCGCGAACAGGGCCGTTATCTCGAGCGCATTTACAAATGGGCCAAGCGCATCGGCCTTGAGGAAATCCGCCGGCAGATCATGACCGACGCGGACAAACGCCGCGCTTATTACGACCGCTTCGTTTTCAGCCAGAAATTCGCGCAGGTCGACCCATGGTCGGAACGTGTGTCCGGCAAGGACAAACACGAATTCAAGCCCATGGCGACGGTCGGTTTTCACCAGGCAGCGGAATAGAGGAGATGCACATGAACTGGTTTCCCATCGGCGAGATTTCCGACATTCCGCTTCGCGGCGCACGCTGCATCAAGACACCTCACATGAAGGTCGCGGTTTTTCGCACCGACGAGCACACCGTACACGCGATCGAAAACAGCTGCCCACATAAAGGCGGGCCGCTGTCGGAAGGTATCGTGCATGGCACGGCGGTCACCTGCCCCATGCACAACTGGGTGATCTCGCTCGAAACAGGCAAGGCGCTGGGAGCCGATGAGGGCGAGGTGCGGGTAATCCCGCTGCGCAATGAAGACGGCAGGCTCTTCATTGCGCTGGAAGCGGTCATGATGGAAGCGGCGGAGTAGCGCCCATGGCCGTCGAGACCAGAACCACCTGCCCCTATTGCGGTGTCGGTTGCGGCGTGATCGCCACGATGACGGAGGCCGGCACAGTCACGGTCAAGGGCGATCCGGATCATCCGGCCAATCTCGGTCGGCTCTGTTCCAAAGGCTCGGCGCTTGCCGAAACGATAGATCTGGAAGGCCGCCTGCTTTATCCTGAAATTGACGGGGCGCGTGCGGATTGGCAAACGGCGCTCGATCTCGTTGCGGAAAAATTCTCCGCCGCGATTGCCGAATACGGCCCGGAATCCGTCGCCTTCTACGTCTCCGGGCAATTGCTGACCGAGGATTATTACGTTGCCAACAAGCTGATGAAAGGTTTCATCGGCTCTGCCAATATCGACACCAATTCAAGGCTCTGCATGGCATCTTCGGTGGCCGGGCATCGTCGCGCATTCGGGGCTGATACCGTGCCCGGCAGCTACGAGGATCTGGAACTCGCCGATCTCGTCATCCTGACCGGCTCGAACCTCGCATGGTGCCACCCGGTCCTCTACCAAAGGCTGGCGGCTGCAAAGACGACAAGGCCGGACATGAAGATCGTCGTCATCGATCCGCGCCGCACGATGACCTGCGACATCGCCGACCTGCATCTTGCGATCAGGCCCGATGGAGATGTCGCGCTGTTTTTGGGGTTGCTCGACCATCTGACGGCAAATGATGCGCTGAACCGCACCTACATCGCCGCCCACACTCAGGGTTTTGACGCAGCCATTTCGGCGGCAAACCTGAGTGAAGCCGAGTTGGCGGACCGTACGGGCCTGATGCCAGCCGAACTGCAGCAGTTTTTCCGCCTGTTCGCGGCGACCGAAAAAACCGTCACCTGTTATAGTCAGGGCGTCAATCAATCCTCCTCCGGCACCGACAAGGTGAACGCCATCATCAACTGCCATCTGGCGACAGGGCGGATCGGCCGGCCGGGAATGGGGCCGTTTTCGCTGACCGGCCAGCCCAACGCCATGGGGGGCCGGGAGGTGGGTGGGCTTGCCAACATGCTGGCTGCTCACATGACCATCGAAAACCCCGATGACCGAGCACGGGTGCAGCGTTTCTGGGCCTCGCCGAAGATAGCGGAAAAACCCGGCCTCAAGGCAGTCGAGATGTTCAAGGCCGTTGCCGATGGCCGCATAAAAGCTCTCTGGATCATGGCAACCAATCCGGTGGTCTCCATGCCGGATGCGGACTTCGTCCGCTCCGCGATCGAAGCCTGCCCCTTCGTGGTTGTTTCGGACGTGTTGCGGGAGACCGATACGACGCGATGCGCCCGTGTGCTTCTTCCTTCATCTGGCTGGGGCGAAAAGGACGGCACGGTCACCAATTCCGAACGGCGAATTTCCCGACAACGCGGTTTTCTGCCGCAACCCGGCGAGGCTAAATCGGACTGGTGGCAAATGTCTGAAGTTGCCCGGCGCATGGGTTTCGGCGGTTTTGCGTATGCGTCCCCGGCAGAGATTTTTGCCGAACATGCCGCGCTGTCCGCCTTCGAAAACGATGGCGCGCGCGACTTCGATATTGGCGCCCACGCCGGCATGGACGCCCGGGCCTATGGCGCGCTCAAACCTTTCCAATGGCCGCAACCGGCCGGCCAGCAAAAAGGCGAGACCCGCTTTTTCGCAGATGGCGGCTTTTATCATGCCGATCGCAAGGCTCGCTTTGTTGCGGTCGAAGCGCCGACCGTGACGGAGCGCACCACGGCCCGATACCCGCTGACCCTCAATACCGGCCGCATTCGCGATCATTGGCACACGATGACACGGACCGGTAAAAGCGCCCGCCTTTCCGCTCACATCGCAGAGCCCTTCGCCGAGTTTCATCCCCGCGACGCGATGCTGCTGGGCATTCGTGGTGCCGATCTCATCGAACTGCAAAGCCCGTTCGGCACAGTCATTGTCCGTGCGCTCATCACCGAACGGCAGATGCGTGAAAACGTCTTTGTGCCGATGCACTGGAACGACCAATTCAGCGCCAAGGCGCGGATCGATACGCTCGTGCCGCCGCTGACAGATCCGATCTCCGGCCAGCCCGCCGCAAAAAACGTGGCAATTGCAGCGCGCCGTTTTCAGGCTGAAGTTTATGGCTTTGCGGTGTCCTCCGCAAAACCCGCGTTGGCCTGCGCTGAATACTGGGCCATGGCAAAGGCGGATGGTGGATGGCGCGTTGAACTGGCATTTAAAGCGCCGGTGGAGGATTGGACCGTCTGGTGCCGCGATGCTTTTGGCATCTCGCCGGATATCGAGCCTCTCGGGTATGCCGACCGACAATCCGGCGAGCAACGGCTTGCCTTTTTCGACGCTGGCAAATTGCTCGCAGCCGTTTTCCTTTCCAGCCAGCCGGTTGCCGTGGCCCGCACCTGGGCAATAGGCCAGCTACAGGCTTCACACGCCGACCTGCGCAAACGTTTTGCGATTGTCGCCGGCCGCCCCGGCGCCGATCAGCCGGATCCCGGCGCCACCGTCTGCTCATGTTATTCGATCGGCGCCAATCGCATCATCGCCGCCATACGAAGCGGTTGCCACAGCGTCGAAGCCGTTGGCCGCGAAACCAATGCTGGAACCAACTGCGGCTCCTGCCGCGCGGAAATCAGGGGGATCATCGATGGATGTCTTGCAGCAGCAGCCGAATGAGACACCGGCCAGAATGTCGCCGCTGGCAAAACTGCCCGTATTCTGGGCGCTGGAAGGCCGGCGTGTCATCATTGCCGGCGGATCGGATGCCGCGGCCTGGAAGGCCGAATTGCTGGCCGCCTGCGGCGCCGAAGTGCATGTTCATGCCGAGAGCCTTTCCGATATGTTCGCAGCCCTGATTGCTCGCGGCACCGATCATCCCAATGGCCGCTTTGTCCACGTTGGCAATTCGTGGAATGCAGCAACCTTCGACGGGGCGGCACTTGCCGTCGGTGACTGCGAGACGGAAGCCGAAGCATCCGCCTTTTTCGACGCTGCGCGCAAAGCCGGTGTTCCGGTCAATGTCATCGACAAGCCTCCCTTCTGTCAGTTTCAGTTCGGTTCCATCGTCAACCGGTCGCCCGTGGTGGTATCGATTTCGACGGATGGCGCTGCACCGATCCTGGCGCAGGCGATCCGGCGCAAGATCGAGACATTGCTGCCGCTTTCCCTGCAAGACTGGGCGCAGATTGCGCAAAGGCTGAGGCAAAACATCAATGACAGGCTGGCAGCAGGCCCGCAAAGACGCCTGTTCTGGGAGCGGTTCGTGGATCGCGCCTTCAAGGCGTCGCCGGATAACGACAGCGAGGCGGCCGTTCTGGATGACGCACGGCATCTGGCAGTATCGGCATCGAACTTGGGGCAGGTGACACTGGTTGGCGCGGGGCCGGGCGATGCCGAATTGTTGACGCTGAAAGCAGTGCGAGCGCTTCAGGCCGCTGATGTCATACTTTTCGACGATCTTGTTTCGGACGAAGTGCTGGAACTTTCACGCCGTGAAGCAAAACGCATGCTGGTCGGCAAGCGTGGCGGCCGTGAAAGCTGCCGCCAGGAAGATATCAACACAACCATGCTGACGCTCGCCAAGGCGGGCAAGCGCGTGGTGCGCCTCAAATCCGGTGACCCTATGATTTTCGGCCGTGCCGGCGAGGAAATCGCCTGCCTGCAGGAGGCCGGGATCGCGGTGGACGTCGTGCCGGGCATCACTGCCGCAAGCGCCATGGCCTCACGGCTTGGCATATCGCTTACCCATCGCGACCACGCACAATCGGTTCGTTTCGTCACCGGGCATTCCCGAAAAGGAACCTTGCCGGAAAATCTCGATTGGCAAGGGCTCGCCGATCCGCACACGACCACCGTTTATTACATGGCCGGCAGAACGGCCGGAGAGCTTGCCAGAAAACTGACCGAAGCAGGCCTTTCTACAGATACACCGGCGACAATCGTACAGAGCCTGACCCGATCGAACGAAAGTCGGTGGGTGGGTACGCTCGGCGCGTTGAGTTTCGGAATTGGCGAGATCGGGTTCGATCAACCGGTCCTTATCGGCATCGGAAAAGCATTTGAACCACCAAGAAGCAGTCACAACTTTTCGAACATGGCGGCTGAACATTTTGCCTGATACGGCAATTTTGAGTCGCATGATCGGCCGCCGGCACGAGAAAACCATATAATTAAGCGGGTTCGGCCCTTTTTTTGGGAGCGGAATGCCCAAGATATTGAAAGCCGGTGTTGCTAATTGGCGGGTTGAAAGCTACTGCGTGATGTCGCTTGGTAAACAACGAGGTCTCTATGGCAACCGGTACAGTAAAATTTTTCGCTCAGGACAAGGGTTTTGGCTTCATCACTCCGGATGATGGCGGTCAGGACGTGTTCGTCCACATTTCGGCCGTAGGATACGGCGCTTCGCTGCAGGATGGCCAGAAGGTCAGCTACGAAATTGGTCAGGACCGCAAGACCGGCAAGTCCAAAGCCGAAAACGTCACTGTTCTCTAATTGATGTTGGTGAGCGCTGTCGTTACGGCGGCGCTTACCGTCCCGCCGGGAAACGGAAAGTCTTCCCGGCCGCAAAAAGCGCGGATAAAATACGCGCCGTCAGGCATGCCATGACCGTCGGTCGCGATGCCTCCGAATTCACTTTTTCCGGTTCAAAATATCCAGATCCGCAATTAGCCTGTCACGGGTGACGGCAGAAGCGTCGGCCGCGCGGACAGCGGCTTGTAGAAGCGTTCGGCAATATGGCTGATGGCCAGATCGCGAGCCAGAAGACACGCTCCCAATACTGTCGCCTCCGACCCTTTTTGCGATATCTCGATCGTCGTATCCTGGTTGCGACCACGAAACTCATCAAGGATGATCTGCGTAAACACACGGTTGCGCGTCAGTCCGCCTCCAACGACGATGACGCTTGGATCGAGGATCGTGGACGCCGCCGCTGCGATGCGCCCAAGCGCCACACCATGTTCGGTCATCAGGCCGATTGCCTTCTCATCGCCATTTTCCGCCATGGAAAACAGCTCTTCGGGCGATGACGGCGCCGGTCCGTCGCCGAAAACCTCGGATGCTGCGCGCATGATGCCGACCGAGCCATAACGCCGCTCGATCTCATCCACACCGGACGCAACGGCATTGCTCCATGAAACAGGAATCTGCGCAAGTTCGCCGCTTCCGCCCTGCCCACCCCTGATCAGCGCGCCATCGGCAAAGAAACCCAGGCCGATGCCGACGCCGATCTGCATATAGGCGGCATCATCGTGCCCTCGCATCAGGCCGTCTTGATGTTCGGCCACCGCAGCGCAGTTCACGTTGTTTTCCAAAAGGAACGGCAGTGAATTCGGGAGGCTGGAGGACGCCACAAAGGTTTGAGCAATCTCAAGCGCAAGCGGCCGCGGCCGGCCGGCGCGAATCAGTTGGCGCGGCACGACCTGATTAAGCGCCAGCGCAACAGCGAGCGGCGCGGTTTTCATCTTGGCCAGGAGCCGTGCTGAAGCGACCAGTTCTCCCGCCAGTCCCCCAAGAGCGCTCGCGGAACCTTCATGCCTCCGGCTATCCTGGGCGAGAACGCAACCGTTCAACGAACGAGCGGCAAAACTCACCTGCGTCGAACCTATATCGACCCCGAGGATCCACCCTGCCGCATCGCTGACGCCATAAACGATCGTTGCACGTCCGCGTGCACCCTGTTCGCGGCGCAACTCGCAAACCATGTCGTTTGTCGTGAGTTCCGAAAGGGCAGCCGTGACGGTAGGAAAGCTCAAACCGGCGCTTTCGGCCAGCATCTTGCGCGTCGCCTCTCCCGCTTCCAGAAGATGCGCAAAAACCATCTGTTCCACATCCGACAAGGCGATATCTGCAGCCGCGCTCATTAATTTCTCCATCAAATCACACCCTTGTGTAACCGACCCGTCGATTTCGCAAAAGACACTTGACGCATTTATTAAAGTCGATAACTTTAATTTATATCAAGGGAGGATATGGAAACTTTGGGCGAGGCAGTTTTTCCAAAACGCGAGTGGATTCCGGCGGAGGTTTCTTATGCCACGCAAGCCGCCAATCTCGTCGCGATGGTCGACCGGCTTCAGGATCAGGTTCGGCGTTTAAGCCCTGAAAAACCCCAGCGTGTTTCCGTGATCGGAATTGGTGCCAGCCATGCTGCGGCAGCTGGTGCCGTTTATGAAATGCGTCGTATCGGCCTGGATGCTCTTCGTTTTCTCCCAAGCGAGCTTCCGGCAGGACTGTCAGGCCCGAGTGGCCTGACAGTCCTCGTTTCTCAAAGCGGTCGCAGCGCCGAAATCGTCGAGCTTGCCCGCAGGTCTCCAAACGCCGATCTGGTCGCTCTGACCAATTATACGCCCTCGCCGCTGGCTGCTCTCTGCAAGCGCGAGCTCAATCTGGGCGACCTTTCAGACAGTTCGGTTTCCTTCGTCAGCTTCACCGGCACCATGCTGGCGCTTGCATTGCTGACCGATCACTGGAATGGGCGCCACCGCGCCGATCATTGGAAGGCGCTGGTCACCGAATCCTTCGATTTCGCCGATCGCAACGACGGCGAATTGTACGATATCGCGGCAATGCTGCTGCACGGCTCCAGCATCGATATCGTCGCGCCGGCTCCCTTGATGTCGGTGGCAGAGGAAAGTGCCCTCATGTTGCGCGAAGGCCCGCGCATGTTCGCCACCGCAATGGAAACACGCCAATACCTGCATGGGCCGATGGATGCTGCCGGACCCGGAGCGCATCTGGTCTTCGGCGGGCAACGCGAGGCATTGCTGATCGACCAGCTTTCCCAACGCACGCACCGGCTCGCATTCGTGACGGGAAGCGACGGGCCGACAGGCGCAGCGACTGCCACCACGCTGAGGCTTCCGGCGCGTCTCGATGATCCCGCATCGCTTGCCATCGCCTCCACTTTTGTCGCCCAGAAATTGACCCTGCATGCCGCCGGTCTTCGTGGGTTCGATATCAACGATGCGGCTTTCCAGCGGCTCGACACCAAAACCGACAGTTTGACGAATATACAATGAGCAATAGCGAAACCCCTGTTCTTGTCGGCATCGATGCCGGAGGAAGCAAGCTGCATATCCAGGTCGCCTCGGCGATCGATGGCATCCTGCTCGCGGATGCGGTTCATCCAAGTTCCGGCTGGTCAAATCTCGATGACGCCACGCGGGCGGACATCCTTCTTTCCGTTGTCGAAACAACGACGGCATCTTTCGGCAAACCGCTTGTCGTCGTTGCCGGTGTTCACGGCAACGACAGCCCCGAACAGGAAGCGGTTCTGCGCGCGCCTCTGGCTGCGCAATACCCGACTGTCCGCGTGCTCAACGATTCCAACCTTCTCATTCTCGCCCATGGCAAGATATCCGGCACCGGCGTCATTGCGGGCACCGGTTCGTCCGCAACAGCGACGGTGGGCGACGATGTCGTAACCGTCGGTGGCTGGGGCTGGATTTTTGGCGACGAGGGCGGCGCTGTCGGTATCGTTCGGGATGCCGCGAAACAGGTTCTGGAGGCTTATGACCTCGAAGAAAAGGACCTGTTGACGGACGTGTTGCTTAGCCACTTCGGCATAAAACACCCCCATGGGCTTACCCATCTCTTCTCGACGGTTGAACCGCGCGAGTGGGCGCAGGCGGCACGTCTGGTCTTCAGCGCGGCGGAACAGGGATCGCCGCGCGCCAGAAAAGTCATCGACGCGCACGCTCTGGCGCTTGCGGAACTCATCGCCCTCTTGAAGCGGCGCGGTGGAGACGTCGGTACGATTGTTTGCGCCGGCGGCGTGATTACCGGCCAGCCTTCACTGTTTTCGGCATTCACGCGCGAAGTCAGGCGCCTTGTCGGATCAGCGACGGAAGTTGCGCTGCTGCGTGACCCGCCTGTGGCAGGCGCGCTCAATCTGGCGCGACATATCCACACGACATCGCTTGCCGCACCTACGAAATTCGATCCGCCCGTGGCAGATCGCATAACCATCTAACGGAGGAAATCATGAAACACTTCAGCTCGAAACTGATGACCGGCGTGGCGTTTGCCGTCGCGCTTTCGGCAGCGCCAATGGCGATGGCCGAAACCCCGAAAAACCAGCTGGTCATTGGCACTTCGCTGGCGCAGGTCCTGTCCGTCGACCCGCAGCAGGGCACCGAAGCCAAGACGCAGGAAATCCTTGCAGCCACATATGACCGTCTCGTCTATTCCGACGATGCCGATGGTAATACCGTGAAGCCGCAGCTTGCCGAGCGTTGGGAAGTCGATGCCACCGGCGTCACCTTCCACCTGCGCGATGCCAAATTCGCATCCGGCAATCCGGTCACCGCGAACGACGTCGTATTTTCGCTGACCCGTCTCCTGAAGCTCAATCAGTCCGCTTCGCAGTATCTGAAGAGCGCCGGTTACACCGCCGACAACATCGAGACGCTGGCCAAGGCCGTTGACGAAAAAACCTTTCGTATCGAATTGACCGACCGCGTCATCGCCGAAGACCTGATCTACCGTCTCGCCATGGGCGTTTCGAGCGTGGTCGATAGCGTCGAAGTTCAGAAACACGTCAACAACAACGATTACGGCAACGAGTGGCTGCGCACCAACACTGCCGGCTCCGGCCCGTTCGTGCTGCGCCGCTGGGTTCCGAACGAAACCGTCATTCTGGAAGCCAACAAGTCCTATTGGGGCAAGGCACCGACCATGACGCGCGTGATCATGCGCCATGTGCCGGAAAGCCAGACCGCACGCCTGATGCTTGAACGCGGCGATATCGATATCGCCAACGCGCTGAGCGCACCCGACGTCAAATCCTTCATGACCAACACGAAGTTCAAGATCGAACAGATCAAGATCGGCGGCTTCTTCGTTCTCGCCATGAATGCCGGCAAGGAGCCGCTGTCGAAGCCGGAAGTGCGTGAAGCGATCGCCTACGGCATCGATTACAAGGGCATTGCCGATACCATTCTCGGCCCCTATGGTCGCCAGCGCAATGTGCCGGTTCCGGAAGACTGGAAGGGTGCCATCGCCAATCCCGACTATTCGCTGCAGCCGGAAAAGGCCAAGGAAATGCTGGCCAAGGCCGGTTACCCGGATGGTTTCTCGCTGACGCTGAAGACGATCGCCCAGGCACCGCGTGTCGATATCGCCACCGCCCTTCAGGCAAACCTTGCGCAGATCGGCATCAAGGTCGAGATCAAGCAGGGTAATGGCGCCGATATCGTCGCCTCGCACCGTGCCCGCGATTTCGATCTGCTTCTGCCCCAGGCGACCGCCGTCATGCCGAATGCCCTCGGCTCGATGAACGACTTCGTCACCAACCCGGACAATCGTCTGGAAGCCAAGAATGCCGGCAATTTCGTATGGCGTTCGGGCTGGGACATTCCGGAACTGAACGACCTGCGCAACAAGGCCAACAGCGAGCGTGACGAAGCCAAGCGCGCCGACATGATCAAGCAGCTGCAGGAAATGTTCATCGCCCAGAAGCCTGCCGTTCTGCCGATGTTCGAATCCTTCACGCCAATCGTTCTCAATGCCGGCGTTCAGGGTTACAGCACGAATCTCTGGTCGCTCAATCGACTTGAGAACGTAACGAAGACGGACGCGAAGTAAGCGAGACGGCCGGTCATGAAGGAATTTACATTTCTGGAAGTCGCGCGGCGGCTCGGGCAACTGGTGGTCAGTCTGTTCGCACTGCTTGTCGTGACCTTCGTGATCGGCCGGGTTCTCCCGACCGATCCGGTCGGAGCCATCGTGGGCGAGCTGGCGGACCCTGCCGCATTCGAAGCAATGCGGCAGAAGCTCGGCCTCGATCTCCCCATCTATCAACAGTTCTGGATTTACGTGACATCGCTCCTGCAGGGCGACCTCGGCACGGCAATCCTGACCGGCAATCCCGTCACCAAGGATCTGGCGCAGGCGTTTCCCGCCACGCTGGAACTGGCGACACTTGCGGTCATCATCTCGACGATCATCGGCGTACCGCTGGGCATGGTTGCCGCTTTTTACCGCGACAGCTGGATCGACCAGTTCGCCCGCGTGATCTCGCTGGTCGGTCATTCGATACCGGTTTTCTGGTTCGGCGTCGTCGGCCTCGTCATCTTTTACGCAGGCCTTGCCTGGGTTGGCGGGCCGGGTCGTGTCGATACCTATCTCGATGGTCTCATCGAGCCCCAGACCGGCCTGCTTCTGATCGACAGCCTGCTGGTCGGTGATACGGAAACCTTCTGGAATGCCGTCCACCACATCATTTTGCCGGCCTGTATCCTTGCCTATTCGGCGATGGCCTACATCACCCGCATGACCCGCAGCTTCACGCTTGAACAGCTGAACCAGGACTATGTTACGGCGGCCCGCGCCAAAGGTGCATCCAGCGGCCGGATCGTTGTCGGCCACCTTCTGCCGAACATCGCGGTACAGCTGGTTACTGTCCTTGCCATCTCCTACGGCACCTTGCTTGAAGGCGCGGTGGTAACCGAAATCGTCTTCTCCTGGCCGGGCATCGGACAATACATGACCAATGCCCTGATGATCGGCGACATGAACGCCATCCTCGCCGGCACACTCATCATCGGCGCCATCTTCATGGCTTTGAACTTCATCTCGGATCTTGCCTATCTCGTTCTCGATCCGCGCACCCGCGAGGTGACGCAATGAGCGCGCAAATTCCCTCCTCCGAACCGGTCACCCGGCCGCGTTCAGCCATCCTTTCGGCGCTTGCACCTATTTGGGAAAAGCTGTCACGCGAACCCGTTGGACTTTGTGGTTTCTTCGTTCTTTTCCTACTGCTGGTGTTGGCACTTTTCGCGCCTCTGATCGCGCCATACGATCCGGCCGTGCAGAATTTGCAGGCCGCCTTTCTGCCCCCGAGCCTCTCGCATCTGGCAGGTACGGACGAATTCGGCCGCGATATCTTCTCACGCCTGGTCTACGGCGCACGCATCACCATCTCGACCATCATGTCGGTGACGCTGATCGTCGGACCGATCGGGCTGATCGTCGGCGTCGTGTCCGGCTTCGTTGGCGGACGCACGGATGCGATCCTGATGCGCTTTACCGATATCGTTTTGTCCTTTCCGTCGCTGATCCTGGCTCTGGCCTTTGCGGCGGCACTCGGCGCCGGTCTCGGCACGGCCGTTATCGCGATCTCTCTGACCAGTTGGCCGGCGATTGCCCGTCTGGCTCGTGCCGAAGCACTGATCGTGCGTAACACCGACTACGTTGCGGCGGCCCGGCTTTACGGTGCGTCACCGATGCGCCTGCTTTTCCTCTACATTGCGCCGATGTGCATCCCCTCCGTAGTCGTGCGCCTCACGCTCAACATGGCCGGCATCATTCTGACGGCGGCATCACTCGGCTTCCTCGGCCTTGGTGCCCAGCCGCCGGCACCGGAATGGGGCGCGATGATTTCGAGCGGACGCAAGTTCATGCTGGATCACTGGTGGGTCGCGGTCATGCCGGGCCTCGCCATCCTGATCACCAGCCTTGCCTTCAACCTTGTCGGCGATACGCTGCGCGACCTTCTGGATCCCCGCCATGCACGCTCCTGATCAAGACACAATTCTCGCCGTCCGAAATCTCTCCGTGCGTTTCGGACGCCTCGCGCGGCCCGCGGTCGAAAATGTGAGCTTCGACCTCAAGGCGGAGCGGCTCGGCATCGTCGGAGAGTCCGGATCGGGCAAATCGACGCTCGGCCGCGCCGTGATGCGGCTTCTGCCTCCGATCGGTCGCGTCGACGCCGATACGTTGAACTTCGACGGGTTGGATCTGCTGACCGCCAAGGAAAAGCAGATGCGGAACCTCCGCGGCAACCGCATGGCGCTGATCATGCAGGATCCACGTTATTCGCTGAACCCGGTTCTGCCGATCGGCAAGCAGGTGGCGGAAGCTGCCATCCTGCATCTGAACGTCGGCAAGGCCGAAGCCTACAAGATGGCTGAGACCATGCTGGAGCGGGTACGCATCACCGATATCGAACGTACCATGAAGCTCTATCCGCACCAGATTTCCGGCGGCATGGGCCAGCGTGTAATGATCGCCATGATGCTTTTGGCAAAACCGCGCATGGTGATTGCCGACGAGCCGACCTCCGCACTCGACGTGTCCGTGCGGGGAGACGTGCTGAAACTGCTCGATGAACTGGTGCGCGAAAACAATGCCGGCCTGATGCTGATCAGCCATGACATTCGCATGGTCGCCGCCTTCTGCGAACGCATCATGGTCATGTATAAGGGCCGGGTCGTGGAGACGCTGACCAGCCTCGAAGAAGCACAGCATCCTTATACGCGCGGCCTGATCGCCGCCATGCCGGACCTGCATTCGCCGGTGCGACGTCTCAAAACCCTCGACAGAAACGCCATCGATGCGGTGGAGGCACGACCATGATCGACGTTCAGGATCTCTCCGTTTCCTTCGGAAGCGGCGCCTCCGCCAAGCAGGTCGTCAAGGGCGTGTCCTTCTCGGTCACCAAGGGTGAAACGCTCGGCATCGTCGGTGAATCCGGCTGCGGGAAATCGACGGTTCTGCGGTCATTGGCCGGCCTCGACCGCCACTGGACGGGGACGATCAATCTCGACGGCACCGACGTCGACAAGGATCGCACCCGTGAACAGATGCTGCTGACGCAGATGGTGTTCCAGGACCCCTACGGGTCCATCCATCCGCGCCACCGCATCAGCCGGGTTCTGGCAGAACCAATCCGTGCCATGGATCGCGGCAAGGGCTGGGACAAGGTGGCCGCAGCGCTCGAGCAGGTCGGATTGCCGGCGGCATTTGCCGATCGCTTTCCGCACCAGCTTTCCGGCGGCCAGCGCCAACGCGTTGCAATCGCCCGGGCGCTCATGCTGGAGCCGGAAATCATCCTGCTCGACGAACCGACATCCGCGCTCGACGTGTCCGTGCAGGCGGAAGTGCTCAATTTGCTGGCCGACCTCAAGGAAGCACGCCAGCTGACCTATGTGCTCGTCAGCCATGACCTCAGTGTCATCGCCCACATGTGCGACCGGGTTCTGGTCATGAAGAGCGGGGTCTTCGTCGACGAACTGACGAAGGAAGACCTCTATGAGGGGCGCACCCATCACGACTATTCGCGTATGCTTTTCGAAGCCAGCGCTCTTTGAAATCGACGGTTCCGCATCGGCGGAACCGCCTCCTTTCACATCGATAAAGACATGAGGCCAATATGTATGTCGGAACACAGGTGGATGCTCGCGACGACGACGATTTTCGCGTCTGGGCGCAGCTCGGCATCAAGAATGTCTGCGCTGACCCGCCGGGCAAGCCGCAAAGCTGGACCTTCGACGACATCCAGCGTCACCGCGAAAAGGTCGAGAGTTTCGGCCTGACACTGGACATGATCCAGTTGCCGATGTCGTCGCGCCCGATAGAAGAGGCCCCTTATCAGGATATCCTGCTCGGCGGCCCGGATCGCGATCGCCAGATCGACGCCGTCTGCACGATGATCGAAAACATCGCCAAGGCCGGCATTCCGGCGGCAAAATACAATCTCAATATCATCGGCATTCCGCGCACCGAAATGGAACGTGGACGCGGCGGCTCGCTCAACGAAGCCTGGCGCTGGGACAAGGCAGACCATGATGCGGCACCGGGCCTCGCCGGTGTCCTCTCGGAAGACGAGAACTGGGAGCGCATCGACTATTTCCTGGAGCGCGTCGTGCCCGTTGCCGAAAGCAACAAGGTGCGCCTCGCCTGCCACCCGCACGACCCCTACACGCCGCCGGGCTACAAGGGTGTGACCCGCGTTCTCGGTACTGTCGAAGGCTTGAAGAAATTCGTGCAGATGCGCGAAAACCCATATCACGGCCTGAACTTCTGCCAGGGTTCGATCGGAGAAATGCTCGACAATCCGCGCGAGGAAATCGACGACATCATCCGCTGGTTCGGCAGCCGCGAAAAGATCTTCAACGTTCATTACCGCAATATCCGCGGCGGAAAGCTTTCCTTCATGGAAACCTTCCCGGACGAAGGCGACATGGACATGATCCGCTCGCTGAAGATCTACAAGGAAGTCGGCTACAAATACATGATCATGCCCGATCACGTACCGACCATTTCCGGCCGCGATCCGGTCGGTGTCGCGTTCAGCTTCTGCTACGGTTACATTGCTGCCATTCTGGAAGCGATCGACCGCGGCCACATCTGATCAATTCCAGCGGCCGGCATCCGACCGGCCGCAATTTTATCAAACAATTTAGAAGGCTCCTATCTGATGGATCACCATCCTCGGATCGCGTCCGATCGCGTTTTGAACGTTACCATTCTGCCGACAGCGCAAGAAGCGAGCGCTGCAGTCGCCGAAAAAATTCTTTCAGCCGTGAGAGCCAACCCGGCCGCCGTCTTGGGATTGGCAACAGGACAGACGCCTCGCAGGGTGTACGCGGCACTTCTGGACGCCGTCGCTGCCGGGGAAATCTCCTTTGCGGACGCCACGACCTTCAACCTTGACGAATATTGCGGCCTGCCGGCATCGCATGCCGATTCCTTCGCAGCTTACATGTATCGGGAACTGTTCGGGAAAGCCGATTTCCGACCGGCCAGGATCAACCTGATCGATGGCGCTGCGGCCGATAACGAAGTAGAAGCCGCGCGGTACGCTCGCCTGCTGGCAGAACATCCCATCGACTTGCAATTGCTGGGCATCGGGACAAACGGGCATATCGGCTTCAACGAACCGGGAGCGCTGCCGGCAGGCCGTGTCCAGACGGTGAAATTGTCCGAAGAAACACTTCTCGCCAACCAGCCGACCCTGATTGAACTCAAGCAAGTACCTGCGCATGCCATCACCATGGGCATAGGCGACATTCTTGCCGCGCGCGAGATCGTTATCCTCGCGACGGGTCCGGCAAAGGCGGAAGCTGTGCGCCGCAGTCTGCAAGAAACGCCGGATAACGCTTGTCCTGCGTCTCACCTCTCCACCCATTCCAATGTGCACTGGTTCCTGGATGAGGCTGCCGCAGGCTTGTTGCAGCGCTGACCATTTGGACGCTCCCTCTCCCGTAACATCATAAGAAACACGGCGTAGCTATTGCTACGCCGGCGGTGTGTGCTCCGGCGTGGCAATCGGCTCGGCAGCAGGTCAGATGGAGCCATCGTTCGTAGAGACGTGAGCGGAGGCCAAAAAACCGGCAATTCCTCTATAACTCAACACGATGATTGGGATTTTCAGAGCGCAAACGAAAAAGCCTGCCGCGGGAGGAGGTGCGGCAGGCTATTTCGAAGAGAATAGAACAGCGACTGGGAGGAGGAGTGCCGCTGTTCATGCAAACACCCCTTGGGAGGAGGAGTGGAGTGTCTGCGACACGAAGCTTTGCGGGAGGAGGTGCATCGCTTCGTTGAGTAGATATATACGGCCCTTCGTCTGGCTCAGTAAGATAGGCAAAGGCAGCTCAGCCATGCGCCTATCGCATGGCTCTTTAATCCGGAGGGGTAGAATGCCCGTAATTCAGCCGAGTTTTTGACTGCGACGCTTGGCGCTATCCAGTCGCATCGCAAATGTTCTGAGCGAAATGGCGTTACGGATGGCGTCATCCTCCGGCGAGGACACTTTCGTTTCGATGGTTAAAGGTCCGCGTTCGCGAAAAGCATCCCGCTCGCTATTGTCGCGAAGCTCAAGAATCATGCTCACCAGGCCCATACGCAAAACCACCCTGCTGTCGAGATAGGCCGCACGCATAGCATGGCTTTTTCCTGTGTGAAACATCAAGAATTGGAACTATCTGAAAAGAACAAGCTCACGCCACTCATTCACCGTTCGTCGCAATATGCCCACGGCGACCGCTACAATCCGTAACGAGCATTGCCGAACAGTGTGCACTGGGCACGAATGACTGATATTGGAGATCTGGCCTCATCCTGTCCAAAACAAGTGAACCTTGAAAGTCGGCACCGCCGTGAGAACACGCTACCTCGCATTTATGGGTACCTGGCTGATGGCGAGTATTCTCGCAGCCGCGGCCGTGATGGTGGTCCGATACAATGACGGCCTGTCGGAGCTTGACGACTGGGCGAGGCAAACCGACGTTTTGCTCTCGGAAAAGCTGGCCCAGCACGACGCCCACATGACGGCCCTTTCAGCCATAATCCGCATGTCTCCCAATGAGCCCGCCGAAAGCGTGCAAGGTCTGGCCCAATCCGTCACCGCCTTTTATCCGCGCATTACCGACGTCGCGACAATCCGCATCGAAAAGCCGGACGCGCCGGTCATCGCATATGGCGGACAGAACGGCCCGGTTGCGGCGCAGCCGGAGCCGGCTGCCGAACTCCCGATCCTGAACAAACCGGGCGACACCGCCGTCCGGCCTGCAGCAAACAAACATAGCTACAGCATATACAAGCTCGTTGATGCCGGCCGTTTGCTTCGGCTGAAGATCAACGCCGCTGGCCTGCTCGGCATAGATCGTATTCCGCCGGAATATTCGGTCAGCCTTTTTCTTGGCGAGGCACTGCTATTCGAGCGTGCGGCAAACGCCCAAAGCCTCTTTGTGGCCACAACACAGGTATCGGCAAACAATGTCGGACAGCCGCTGAAACTTTCCATCGGCAGAAGTTTCAGCCTGAGCGAACTTTTGCCGCCCTTTGCCATTGCGCCACTTCTCGCAATCGTGGCGGCAGCAATCTGGATGGTCGAGCGATATCGTCATGCCTCTCGGGAGCGACGACGTCAGGAACAACGCGCAGCCCTGCTTGAGCAGGAAACCCGGCTTGCCCACGCGGGCAGGGTGAATGCTCTCGGAGAGATGGCCTCGGGTATCGCTCACGAACTTGCCCAGCCCGTTGCGGCACTGCTTGCGCAAAGCCAGGCCGCTCGGCGCGCAGTGGTCATAAACCGCCCGGACATCCTCGAACAGACCCTTGATGCCAACGTGCGCGAGGCAAAACGCGCCGGCGACATACTTGGCCGTATGCGGGCATATATTTCGGGCGCTGATGCGCGGATCGAAACCGTGACGCTTGAAGACGCATTGACAGGATCGATCCACCTCATCGAGACGGATCTTGCACAACGGGGCGTCATCCTCGAGACATCGTTGCCCGGTTCCCAACATGAAGTCGCGATTGACGTCATCTCTTTCCAGCAGGTGATCCATAACCTCATCCGCAACGCTGCCGAGGCCATGGTCGGCCAGTCGGAGCCACGCATATGGCTCACGGCCGCCTTTCAGGCCGGCGATGCCATCATCACCATCCGCGACAATGGACCGGGAATGGATACCACCTTGCTGGATCGCATATTCGACCCCTTCTTCACCACGAAACCGGATGGAATGGGGCTCGGCCTTCCGCTTTGTGCACGACTTGTCGAAAAAATGGATGGAACGATCGAGGCCCGCAATGATGCGGGAGCCTGCTTCACGATCCGGCTTCCAGTGAGAGAGCCCGCATGATCTATCTTGTCGATGACGATGCCTCCGTTCGCGAAGCGCTGACGCTGCTTCTTGCCACCTATGGCAAGGAAGTGACGGAATTTGCCGATGCGGCGCATCTGCTTGCACATATGGACAGGTCCAAGCCCGGCATTCTCGTTCTGGACCTGCGCATGCCGGCAACCAGCGGCCTGCAGCTTTTGGCGAAACTATCCGACATGGCGATACACTGGCCCGCGATCATGATCACCGGCCACGGCGATGTGGAAGCATGCCGCCGGGCGTTCAAGGCAGGTGTCACGGATTTCCTTGTCAAACCGGTGGATGAACATGTGCTGCTCGACGCCATCACCTCGTGTGAGAGCAAGCTTGCCGAACTGATGGCGCAACATGAAACAGGAAGGCTGCTGGATCAATTGACGGCCCGGGAACGCGAGGTGATGGACCTCGTTTCAAAAGGTTTTGGCAGCAAGGAGATAGCGGCGGCTCTCGACGTATCGATCCGCACCGTGGATAGCCACAGAGCCAATATCGCGGTAAAGCTCGGCACACCGGCAGTCGCCGAACAGACGCGCATATGGCTCGCGGCGACGCATCGGTAATCCTACGGATATCGCTCGGTGTCGCTGCGAATACTGGCGGAACGTTGCATCGGTTAGAACACCTTCAGCAAACACAAAACTGGAGGTCCACGGATGAAAAACGTTCTGCTCTCGATCGCATTTGTCGCCGCTTTCGCAGCCCCGGCTCTGGCCGAAGATACCGTCAAGCAGACGAGCCTCGGCACGGCCCTGGCAGTCGATCTGGCCACTGCCGGTGTCGCCGCATGCTCCGCCGATGGCTACAACGTTGCTGTCGCGGTAACCGACCGCGCCGGCATCCTCCTGGCACTGGTACGCGCCGAAAATGCGGGCGCCCACACCGCGAATGCCGCAATTGCCAAGGCCTACACATCCGCATCATCGCGCAACCCGACAAGCGGCATGGCCGAGACCGTAACGAAAAACCCTGCAGCGGCGGGCCTTGCCGATATTCCCGGCTTTCTGGTTCTCGCTGGCGGCATGCCGCTCAAAGTCGGCAAGGAAACGGTCGGTGCGATCGGCATCGGCGGCGCGCCGGGCGGCAATCTCGATGAAGCCTGCGCCGTAAAGGCCATCGAAAAGTTTGCCGACCGTCTGAAGTAAGCCAACGACAACTTTGGGACGACATCAGCCCAACGATCAAAATGCCGGGGCCTCAAGCCCCGGCATCAGGTTCAGGCAACCAGGCCCTTGGTTAATTCCAGCGCCTGCCGCTCGAACAGCCGGCGATAGATACCGTTATGAAGCCGGATCAACGCCTGATGATCGCCTTCCTCGACGATCTTGCCCTTGTCGAACACCAGCAGCCTGTCCAGTGACCGCACGGTCGACAGCCGGTGCGCGATCACCAGGGTTGTGCGACCGACCATCAACCGCTCCATGGCCTGCTGAATCTGCACTTCGCTTTCGCTGTCCAGGCTCGATGTTGCCTCATCGAGGATCAACACCGGCGCATCCGCCAGAAACGCCCTCGCAATCGCCACACGCTGGCGCTCGCCGCCAGACAGTTTCACGCCGCGTTCGCCCACCATCGTTTCATAGCCCTTGGGCAGGCTGACGATGAAATCGTGCGCGCTGGCCTGCCTTGCCGCCTGCTCGATTTCCTGGCGCGAGGCGTTCGGTCGGCCATAGGCGATGTTTTCAGCCAGGGTCCGATGGAAGAGGATCGGCTCCTGCTGCACGATGGCGATCTGGCTGCGCAGGTCCGCCTGCCTGACAGAGGCGATATCCTGTCCATCGATACGGATCGTACCCGCCTTCACATCATGCAGACGCTGGATAAGCTTGACGAAGGTCGTCTTGCCCGATCCCGAATGCCCCACCAGCCCTACACGCTCACCCGGTTTGATGACGACCGAAAAATCCTGGTAAAGCGGCTGAGGATGCGCTCCATACTGGAACGTGACGCGGTCGAAAGCGATCTCGCCATCGCCAATCGCAATGCTTTTGGCAGCGGGTTTATCGTCGATGCCGAGCGGCATCTTGTCCAGCAGAACCAGTTCCTCCATGTCGTTGACGGCGCGCTGCAGATTGCGGATGTCCTGCCCGACATTGCGCAGATACCCCTGCAGAACGAAGAACATGGCCAGCACGAAGGTTATATCGCCCGGCGTCGCCAAGCCCTTATGCCACATGACAAGACCGGTCCCCAGAATGCCGGCCTGCATCGAAACCATCATGAAACCCTGGATCGTGCCGCTCAGCGTGCCGCGCTTCCATGTCCGCCGTGTACGGCTGTCCCATTTGGCCAGCACATGCTTCAACCGCGCTTCTTCACGGGTTTCAGCACCGAAAGCCTTCACCACCGCATTACAGCTGATGGCATCGGCAAGCGCGCCGCCAAGCTTGGTATCCCAGGCATTGGCGAGCCTTGCTGCAGGCGAAACGAAGCCCATGGAAAGCGCCACAGTCACGCCGATGTAGATCAGCGAACCCATGGCCACGATCAGCCCCATGACCGGCCAATAGCCGCCGAGCACGATGCTGGCGCCAATGAGCATGACGACGGAAGGCAGAAGCGCGATCAGAAGCAGGTCGTTCAGCGAATCCAGCGCCCACATACCGCGCGTGATCTTGCGCACCGTCGAGCCGGCAAAACTGTTGGCATGCCAATCGGACGAGAAACGTTGCACCTTGTGGAAACCGTTATTGGTCACATCCGCCATGGTGCGCAGCGTCAGCCGGATAATGCCGTGAAAAATGAACCAGCGCAGGGCCACGCTGGTCAGCCCCAGGGCAACGACCACGACAAAGGCGCCAAGTGCGTCATCGGAGCTACGGCCACCGGCAATGGCATCGACGATCCGGCCGGAAAACACCGGCACCATCACCTCCGCCAGCGTGCTGGTGATGACCAGCGCGATGATGGTGCCAACCAATGCCGGCCTGTGGCGCCAATAGTGAAAGACAAAGCCGAGCACATGGCGATAGGCATCGGCGCGAAAATCGAGTTTCTTGCGAGTCATTTTAGCCAGTCCGGCCCGACATTCGGAAACCGGTCCTCAAAATCGAGAGTGAAATGGCACAGTCCGAACCGGAGTCGAAACAATCCTGCCGGATCAATCGGACCATGAAGGGAGAAAAACCACATGTCGCGTGCCGAAGGCGGGCCGCGAATGGCAATGACCTAGTGTCGGGCCATGCCGCATGGGAGGGTTTCGATGAATGATGATGTCATGCAATACCTCCCGGAGTGTGAGTTGAATCAATAACGAATGTGTAGCGAAGCAATTTGCGATTGCCAACAGGAGATTTGCACCTTGGCGCGCAGTGGTGCACAAACGCAACAGAAGGTTGGCCGGAGAGGCCTGTTCAGCCGCGAAGCATGCGGATGATCGCAGAAAAATCCTCAGCCCCGTGACCTTGGCTTTCGAATTCGGCATAGAGTTCAGCTGCATGTTTTCCAAGCGGTGTTTCGGCGCCTGATTGCCTGGCGGCAGCTTGCGAAAGCGCCAGATCCTTCAACATGAGGGCCGCTGAAAAGCCGGGGCGATAATCGTTATTGGCGGGCGAGGTCGGCACCGGTCCCGGAACCGGGCAATAGGTGGTGAGCGACCAGCATTGCCCGGAAGAGGTGGACGCCACGTCGAACAGCGCCTGATGCGAAAGCCCAAGCTTTTCAGCCAAGGCGAAGGCCTCGCAAACACCGATCATCGATATGCCGAGAACCATGTTGTTGCATATCTTTGCCGCCTGCCCCGCCCCGCCTGCACCGCAATGAACGATCTTCTTGCCCATCGCCTGCAGAATGCTCTCGCCCGCTGCGAAAGCCTCGCCGGATCCGCCGACCATGAATGTGAGCGTTGCAGCCGCCGCACCGCCCGTCCCGCCGGAAACCGGAGCGTCCAGCGACGGGCATTTGATGGCGGATGCAAGAGCATGGGCCTTGCGGGCACTTTCCACATCGATCGTCGAGCAGTCGATCAGCAGCGTCTCTTCCGTCAACAGCGTTGCAAGATCCGTCCAGACAGCCAACACATGCTCTCCTTTCGGCAGCATGGTGATGACACACTGCGCATCGAGCAAGGCTTCGGCAAGCGTGGCAGCGGGCTTCACACCATGCGTCGCCGCTTCCGCCTTGGAGACCTCGGAAAGATCGAAACCGGAAACCTGATGCCCGGACTTGACCAGATTGGCGGCCATCGGTCCGCCCATGTTTCCAAGCCCGATAAACGCGATCCGTGCCATGCCTGTCTTCCTTTTCGTCTGTCGTCTTTCGTCTGATCAGCGATTGTCCGCGAGGATCATTTCGGCGGCCTTTTCGGCGATCATGATCGTCGGGGAATTGGTATTGCCGGAGGTGATCGACGGCATGATCGAAGCGTCCGCAATGCGCAGCCTGCCGAGCGCGCGCAACTTCAGCCGTGGATCGACGACGCTATCCGGGTCCGCCCCCATACGCGCCGTTCCAACCGGGTGAAAGATGGTCGTCCCGATCTCACCGGCCGCCTTTTCAAGATCCGCCTCGGTCCGGTAGTCGGGGCCGGGTTTGTATTCCTGCGGATGATATTGCGCAAACGCCGGCTGCCCCACGATTTCCCGCGTTAAACGAATGGATTTTACCGCAACATCGCGATCCGCAGCAGTGGAAAGATAATTGGGACGGATCGCGGGTGCGGCAGCAAAATCCGGACCTTTCAGATGCACCGAACCGCGGCTTTCCGGCCGCAGATTGCAGACACTGGCGGTCATGGCCGGAAAGGCGTGGACCGGCTCGCCGAACCGATCAAGCGAAACCGGCTGGACGTGATATTCAAGATCGGCGGTTTCCTTGTCCGGGCCGGAACGCGTGAAAATGCCGAGCTGACTTGGCGCCATCGACATCGGGCCGGAACGTTTCAGGGCATATTCCAACCCGATCGCCGCCTTGCCGAGCCAGCGCGATGCCTTTTCATTCAGCGTCGGCACACCCGTCACCTTGTAGACGAGGCGAAGCTGCAGATGATCCTGCAGATTTTCGCCGACCGCCCTCACCTCCTTCACTACCTCGACCCCGGCATCGGACAGAACGTCACCACGCCCGACACCCGACAGTTCCAGCACATGCGGTGTGCCGATTGCGCCTGCAGATAGAACCGTTTCACGTTGTGCAAAGGCATTTTTCGTCACGCCGTCATGGTGAAACTCGACACCCTTGACCTCCCCGCCTTCGACAATCAGCCGACGCACATGGGCCTTGGTAAGAACATGAAGGTTGGCGCGTTTCATCGCAGGGCGCAGAAAGGCTTTCGACGTGTTCCAACGGATACCCGCTCGCTGGTTGACGTCGAAATAGCTGGACCCTTCGTTATCGCCGCGGTTGAAATCCTCGATGATAGGTATGCCCGCCTGTTCGGCCGCTTTCTGGAAACTGTCCAGCACCGCCCAGCGGACGCGCGCCTTCTCCACCCGCCATTCGCCGCCAGCGCCGTGCATGGCGTCCGCGCCCTTGTAGAAATCCTGACTTTTGCGAAACAGCGGCAACACGTCGTCCCAGGCCCAGCCTTCGCAACCGGCCTGCCGCCAGAGGTCATAATCACGCGCCTGCCCGCGCATGTAGATCATGCCGTTAATCGACGAGCACCCACCCAACAGCTTTCCACGTGGGTAAGATAGCGAGCGGCCGTTCAGCCCCTCTTCCTTTTCCGTGGCGAAACACCAGTCTGTGCGCGGGTTGTTGATACAGTAGAGATAACCGACCGGGATATGCACCCAGTGATAATTGTCGGTGCCGCCCGCCTCCAGTAACAGCACTCGATTGCGCGGATCGGCGGATAGACGGTTGGCAAGCACACAGCCGGCACTGCCCGCACCGATGACGATATAATCGTAATTGCCTTCGACTCTCTGCATGGTCTTCGCCCGTCAGCGCCGGTGCTCGAAACCGAGTTTTCGGCCAAGGCGCGAGGCATAAAACTCGCCGATGATGCCGCGGCGGAAAAGCAGAACGCAGACCATGAAAACGACGCCGGTGATGATGGTGACCGGGAATTGCGACGTGGCCAGATAGTTCTGCAGGGCGACCACCAGACCGGCACCGAAGACGGGACCGATCAGTGTGCCGATGCCGCCGAGCAGCGTCATCAGGATCACCTCGCCGGACATCTGCCAACCGACATCGGTGAGCGTGGCGAACTGGAACACCAGCGCCTTGGTGCCGCCGGCAAGCCCCGCCAGCGCTGCCGACATGACGAAGGCACCGAGTTTGTAACGAGCGACCGAATAACCGAGCGAAATGGCGCGCTGCTCGTTTTCCCGGATCGATTTGAGGATCATGCCGAAGGGCGAGTTGATGAACCGCCAGATGACCACCATGCCGATCAGGAAAACCGCCAGCACGAAATAATACATGTTGGTGGTATCAGCGAGATCGATGAAACCGAACAGGTGCCCGCGCGGCACCGACTGAATACCGTCTTCGCCATGGGTAAACTTTGCCTGCAGGCAGAAGAAAAAGAACATCTGCGACAGCGCCAGTGTGATCATGGCAAAATAGATGCCTTGCCGCCGAATGGCGAAAAAGCCCATGATCAGGCCCAGCCCCGCCGCGCCGGCTGCACCGACCAGAATGCCGATCTCCGGGGGAAATCCCCATTCCTTGACGACGTGAGCGGTGAAATAGGCCGCGCCGCCGAAAAAGGCTGCATGTCCGAAGGACAGGAGACCGGTATAACCGAGCAGCAGATTGAAGGCGCAGGCAAACAGCGCGAAGCACAAAAGCTTCATCAGAAAGATAGGGTAGAAAAAGAACGGCGCGATGGCGAGCAGAAGAATGCCGATGGCAAGGAAGGCCATATAGGTTTTGGAAGCGGTTGCTGATCGCTCCGTGCGAACCGTCGCGGTTGTCTGGATGGCGTCGCTCATGTCAGGTCTCCTTCCTCAAGCATCCCGGCCGAACAGACCGGCCGGACGGATGAGAAGCACGATCGCCATGATCACGAAGATGACGATATTGGACGCTTCCGGATAAAATACCTTGGTCAACCCCTCGGCGATGCCGAGCATGTAACCGGTCAGGATGGCCCCCATGATCGAGCCCATGCCACCGACCACGACGACCGCGAAAACCACGATGATGATGTTCGACCCCATCAGCGGTGACACCTGATAGACGGGTGCGGCCAGCACACCGGCAAAGGCGGCCAGGGCAGCGCCGATGCCGTAAGTGAGCGTCAGGAGGAGCGGCACGTTCACCCCGAAAGCCTGAACCAGCGTGGCATTTTCGGTGGCGGCGCGCAGATATGCGCCGAGCTTGGTCTTTTCGATCAAAAGCCATGTGCCGATGCACACGACCAACGACACGACCACCACCCAGCCGCGATAATTGGGCAGGAACATGAAGCCGAGATTGGTGGCACCCGTGAGTTGCGGCGGCGGCGCATAAGGCTGGCCGGAAGAGCCGTAGAGATAACGGAACGTGCCCTCAATGGTCAGCGCCAAACCGAAGGTGAAAAGCAGGCCATAAAGGTGATCGAGCTTGTAAAGCCGCGACAGCAGCAGACGTTCGACGATTGCGCCGAACAGGCCGACAACCAGCGGCGCCAGCAGCAGGGCAAACCAGTAATTGATGCCGAAATATTGCAGCATCAGCATCGCCACGAAAGCGCCGAGCATATATTGCGCGCCGTGGGCAAAGTTGATGACCCGCAACAGCCCGAAGATGACGGCGAGGCCAAGGCTTAAAAGCGCGTAGAAGGATCCGTTGATCAGGCCGATCAGCAACTGACCGAAAAACGCCTGCAGCGGAATGCCGAAAATCATCGTCATTGTCAGACCCCCAGCACCTTGTGCAGCATATCCATACGCTGCGGCAGTTCTCCCACCGGAAAGTCGGCGACCATCCTGCCATGATCCATCAGGTAGAAGCGGTCGGCGACCTTGCTGGCAAAGCGAAAGTTCTGCTCCACCATCAGAACCGTCATGCCGCGCGCCTTCAGCGTTTTCAGAACCTCGCCGATGCGCTGGACGATGACGGGTGCAAGCCCCTCGGTCGGCTCATCCAGGATCAGCAGTTTCACGCCGGTGCGCAGGATGCGGGCGATTGCCAGCATCTGCTGCTCGCCACCAGACAGTTTCGTGCCGGGGCTGGTGCGGCGTTCCTGCAGGTTCGGGAAAAGCGCGTAGATTTCGTCCAGCGACATGCCGCCTCCCGCCACGACCGGCGGCAGCATGAGGTTTTCCTCGACGGTCAGCGTGGAGAATATGCCGCGTTCTTCCGGCACGAAACCGAGCCCGGCATGCGCCGTTTTATGCAGTGGCACGGACAACATGTCCTTGCCGCCGAAGCGGATCTCGCCCTTGCGCTCGCGCAAGATGCCCATGATCGTGCGCAGGGTCGTGGTCTTGCCGACGCCGTTACGGCCGAGAATGGTGATTGTCTCACCCTCGCCCACCGTCATGTCGACGCCATGCAGAATATGGCTTTCGCCATACCAGGCATTGAGGTTGGAAACCTGAAGCAGCGGTTGCGCCATCACGCCTCCTCCGTGCCCATATAGGCAAGCCGCACACGCTCATCCTGAGCGACCGTGGCATAATCGCCTTCGGCCAGAATTTCGCCGCGCTGCAATACCGTCACCTGGTGGCAGATATCGGCCACGACCGAGAGATTGTGCTCCACCATCAGCACCGCCCGGTTTTTTGCCACTTCGCGGATAATGTTGGAAACCGCGCCGATATCCTCCTGCCCCATACCGGCCATCGGCTCATCGAGCAGAAGCACTTTTGGATCGAGCGCCAGCGTGGTGGCAATTTCCAGCACGCGCTTGCGGCCGTAGGAAAGATCGGCGGCCAGCATGTCACGTTCGCGCTTCAGCCCCACCGTTTCGATGAGATCGTCGGCGCGCTCGTTCAAACGGTCCAGCGATGACATGGGCAGCCAGAACTGTGTCGAGAGACCGTTCGGCCGCTGCAACGCCACGCGCACATTGTCGAGCACCGACAGATGCGGAAACACCGCTGAAATCTGGAAAGAACGCACCAGCCCCATACGCGCCACCTTGTCGGGCGCGATTTTGGTGATGTCGGTACCTAGCAGGCTGATGGACCCGGCCGTCGGCTGCAAAAACTTGGTGAGAAGGTTGAACACGGTGGTCTTGCCGGCGCCATTCGGACCGATCAGCGCGTGAACGCGCGCATGTTCAATGTCGAGATCGACGTTCTTCACCGCCATGAAGGCGCCGAACCCCTTGGACAGACCGCGGGCGGACAACACCACCCGCGGCTGTTCCTCGTGCACGACTGTGTTGGCCACTGCCATTATTTGACCAGTTCGCAACCGGCCTTGGCCGGATCGAGATAGGCTTCCTTGCCGGGGATGGTGGCGAGCACGTTGAAATAATCCCACGGCTCCTTGCTTTCGTCCGGCTTTTTCACCTGCAAGAGATACATGTCGTGGATCATGCGCCCATTGGCGGCAACCGTGCCGCCGCGACCGAAAAAGTCGTCGACCGGCAGTTCACGCATGGCCTTTGCCACCGCGTCGGCGTCATCCGTGCCCGCTTTCTCCACGGCCTTCAGGTAGTGGGTCACAGCGGAGTAGGTGCCGGCATGCACCATGTTCGGCATCTTCTGTGTCTTGGCGAAAAACTTCTTGCCGAACTCGCGGCTCTTGTCGTCGAGGTTCCAGTAATAGCCTTCCGTCAGTGTCAGCCCCTGCGCCGCTTCAAGGCCAAGGCCATGCACTTCGGCGAGCGTGAACAGAAGAGCCGCCAGTTTCTGGCCACCCTGAACAATGCCGAATTCGGCCGCCTGCTTGATCGAGTTGGCGGTGTCCAGGCCGGCATTGGCAAGGCCGATCACCTTGGCGCCGGAGGACTGTGCCTGCAGCAGGAAGGACGAGAAATCCTGGCTGGAAAGCGGATGCCGTACCGAGCCCAAAATCGTGCCGCCATTGGCCTTCACGTAATCGCTGGTCTGCTGTTCGAGCGAATAACCGAAGGCATAATCGGCGGTGAGGAAGTACCAGCTGTCGCCGCCCTGCTTGACCATCGCGCCGCCGGTGCCGACCGCCAGAGCGTGGGTGTCATAAGCCCAGTGGAAACCATAGGGTGTGCAGGCCTTGCCGGTCAGATCGACCGTCGCTGCGCCGGTATTGATGGTAATGCGCTTCTTTTCCTTGGACAGCGCCTGCACCGCAAGACCGACGGACGACGTCGTCAGGTCCATGATCGCATCGACCTGCTGGGTATCGTACCACTGGCGGGCGATGTTGGAGGCGACGTCCGGCTTGTTCTGATGGTCGGCATCGACAATCTCCACCGGCACGCCCAGCACCTTGCCGCCGAAATCCTCAACCGCCATCCTGGCAGCCTCGACCGACGATTTGCCGCCGAAATCGGCGTAAACGCCGGACTGGTCGTTCAGGATGCCGATCTTCACTTTTCCGTCGGAAGGGCTGCCGGCAGCGGTTTGGGCAAATGCCGTGCTGCTGGCCAGAACAAGGGCCAGCGATGCCAGAAACGTCTTTCGCATGATGTCTCCTCCCAGAGATTGCAAAATGTCGTTGGGCGTAAATCTGTGCAGTTTTGGCAAACCGCCCTCCTCCAAGCGGTTCTCCTGAAAGGCATGGTTGAGGAAAACATGCGTTGACGCAAGAAGCCCGCCATTATTAATTGCAAACAGCATCTGTGCATTTTTGAACAGATACGGGAGAAACATGCCCAGTAATCCCGCCTTCAATCCCAACTTCACCTGGGATGACCTGCAGTATTTTCTGGCGGTCGCGCGCACCAGCCAGCTATCGACTGCCGCACGGCACCTGCGTACCAGTCACGCTACCGTGTCACGCCGCATCGACCGGCTGGAATTCGCTCTAAAGGTGAAATTGTTCGAGCGTAATCCGCGCGGTTATGTGCTGACCGCCATGGGTCAACGCTTCATCGAAACGGCGGAAAAGATCGAACTGGAAACCGACCGGCTGCAGGCGGATATCAACGATGGCGCAGCCGCCCATCGCGGCGTGATCCGGCTCAGCATGCCGGAAGGGTTTGCGAATTTCTTCTTTGCCCACCAGATCGATGATTTTACCCGGCAGAACCCCAACCTGTCGCTGGAACTGGTGACGATCCAGCAGATCATGTCGCTATCGCGCAAGGAAGCAGACATCGCGGTGACGCTTGATCCGCCCAAGGCCGGGCCGTACATGATCGAAAAAATCACCAACTACACGCTGAGCGTCTATGGCTCGAAGCGATACCTCGCCGACAAGCCGGAACTGAAACGTCGTGCCGACCTGCTCGATCATCCGTTCATCGGTTACATACAGGACATGATCTTTGCTCCGGGTCTCGATTATCTCGATGACGTGCATCCGGGTATCAAGCCGCGCTTCCAGAGTTCCAGCATCTATGCACAGCTGACGGCAACGCTGAACGGTCAGGGGCTTTGCATCCTGCCGCATTTTATTGCCAGCCGGCAGCCCGATCTTCAGATCGTTCTGGCCAACGAAGTGCAATTAACCCGTCATTATTGGCTGATCCGCCATCGCGACACGGCGCATATCCCGCGATTTCGCGCCGTCGCGGATTACATTTTCGGTGTCGTCGAAACGAACAGCAAGGCGTTCCACGGACCCAAACCGTAAGAAAAAGGAAGTGACGAAGCGGGAAGAGACCGTGCCTCTCCCCGCTTTGAACATTTTACGGGCGCTTGCCGGGCTTCGACAGGATATCGGCCTGGTCGGCGACGATCGCCGCCGCTTCGTTGCGCAGCACGTCTTTTGCGTTCTTGCGCGCGCTTTCGAGGGCCAGGTCCGCCGTCAGGCTGCGCTCGTTCGATTGCAGGCCATCGTCATCCTGCGGCGCAGAGCCACCCGCTTCCTGACGGGCCTTGAGGCGCGCAGTCATCGCGTCCATTTCCTTACGGCGTTCCGCCTCGTTCAGGGAAATGGTGCGTTTTTCGCGTTGTGCCTTAAGCTCGTTGGCGTCCTCGACGAAACGCTGGAAATCGGCATCGTCCTTGACACGGGTTTCGTGGCGTTCCTGCAATTGCGGCACGACCGCTGTCATGTCGCCAGCGTCCTTGTGTTTTGCCGGCTTGATCTGCGTCCATGGCAGCGCATTTTCGTAGCTCGCTTCCCCAAAGGTCTTGGGGTCGGCAAGACCGGGCAGGCTGATATCCGGGGTGACGCCACGCAGCTGGGTCGTTCCGCCATCAATGCGGAAGAACTGCGCAATCGTCAGCTTCAGTTCTCCAAGATTGGCATCGGTATTCTTCATGATGCGATCGAGATTGACCACCGTCTGTACGCTGCCCTTGCCGAAGCTGGGGTCGCCGATGATCACGCCGCGACCGTAATCCTGGATCGCTGCAGCGAAAATTTCGGACGCCGAGGCCGAACCGCGATTGATCAGCACGCCGACCGGTCCGGTCCATGCGGGCTTGGAAAGATCGTCGCTCTCGACCTTGATTTCCCCTTCGGCATTTCGCTGCTGGACCACCGGTCCCTTGCCGACGAACAGGCCCGTCATCTCGATTGCTTCTGTCAGCGAACCACCGCCGTTGTCGCGCAGATCGATCAGGACGCCATCGACATTTTCCTGTTTCAGCTCTCCGAGAAGCTTGGCGACATCGCGGCTCGCGCCACGGTAATCCTTGTCGCCCTTCTGGCGCGCTTCAAAATCCTCGTAGAATGCCGGCAGCGTGATCACGCCGATCTTGCGTGTCGCGCCGTTTTCCTCGATCGGAATGACAGTCTTGGCGGCGGCCTGCTTTTCGAGGCTGATCTTTTCACGGACAAGGCTGATGACACGGTGGCTGCCGCTTTCGCCGGCATCGGCCGGCAGAACGTCCAGCCGGACCACGGAATCTTCCTTGCCACGGATCAGTTGCACGACCTCATCGAGACGCGTGCCGACAACTTCCTCGATAGCGCCGTCCTCGCCCTGGCCGACACCGATGATGCGATCGCCGACCGCTATCTTGCCGGACAGTTGCGCCGGACCACCGGCAACGAGTTCGCGGATGGTGGTATAACCGTCGCGGTCCTGCAGGACGGCGCCGATGCCGACGAGCGAAAGCCGCATGGAAATGTCGAATTCTTCCGAAGCCTTTGCGCCGAAATAGTCCGTATGCGGATCCACCGACGTCGTATAGGCGGCCATGAACGACTGGAAAACGTCGTCACTCTTGTAGGTATAAACGCGGTCGAGAATGTTCTGGTATCGTTTGCCGAGCGTTTTCCGGATGGTCTCATCGTTCTGGCCGGCGATTTTCAGCCGCAGCCAGTCGCTTTTGACGCGTTTACGCCAAAGCTCATTGCTTTCCTCGTCGGACTTCGCCCATGGCGCATCCTCGCGCAAGATCGGAAAATCTTCCTGCACGGTGAAATCGAACGGCTGCTTCAGCAAGCCCTGCGCATAGGTCATGCGATCCACGACGCGCTGCGAATAGGTACTGAAGATCGAAAACGGGATCGTCAGGTTTTCGCCGAGAATGGCGTCATCGAGCTTCTTGTTGTCGGCCATGAACGTGTCGATATCGGCCTGAGCGAACAGCATCCTGTCCGGATCGAGCGATTTGATGAACTGGTTCATGATCTTGGCCGACAGCGCGTCATCGAGCTTCACGGGCTTATAGGCATATCGCGTCAGGAATTGCGCACTCAGATGGGCAGCTTGCGCCTGTCGCTCCACCGGCGCCAGTTCAGGAAGCTCTCTCGCCTCGGCAGTGGCAGCAAGTGAAAGGATTAAGCCGATCAGACCGTATCTTATGCGCATTCAGCTATGACCCCATTTGCATCGCCGGAATTGTCCTAAGCGGGTTAGGTGGAGCAAATATGGCGTTTTGGCAACCGAGGAAGCTGAACAAGGATTGGTGATCCACCGTCGACCGCTGCCATTGCGACCATAAACTCGTGATCCTCTCCGCTTGCTTCGCCGCATGCCGCCCCTTATCTGTGGCACTCCTTCATGCAATCCGGAGTGTTTCCTTGGCCACCTCCCCGAAATCGCCTTTCGCCAACCTTCCCGTCGCGCCTATCGCGCCGAAAAAACCGGTGAGCGACACCCATCACGGCATAACCCGCACCGACGATTACGCCTGGCTGCGCGCCGATAACTGGCAGGCGATGTTCAAGGATCCGAGCCTGCTCGATCCGGAAATCCGCGAACATCTGGAAGCTGAAAACGCTTACATGGAGGCAGCGCTGGGCGACACGACCGAGCTGCAGAAGGCGCTGTTTGCCGAAATGCGCGGTCGCATCAAGGAAGACGATAGCTCCGTTCCGATGAAGGATGGCCCGTTCGCCTATGGCTCGCTGTTCGTGACCGGCGGCGAGCAGCCTCATTATTTCCGCACCCCGCGCGATGGCGGCGACAAGCAGACCCTGCTCAACGGCGACAAGGAAGCAGAGGGCAAGGATTATTTCCGCCTCGCCGGTATCGATCACACCACCGATCATTCCCACGGCATATGGGGTTACGACGACAAGGGTTCGGAATATTACACACTGCGCGTCCGCGATCTCGCGACCGGCAAAGATCTTGAGGACGTTCTCGAAAACACCGCAGGCGGCGGCGTCTGGGCGCCCGATGGCAAGAGCTTTTTCTACACCCTGCAGGATGAGAACCATCGCCCATCCAAGGTTTTCCATCACATCGTCGGTCAGAAACAGTCACAAGACCGGCTGGTATTCGAGGAAAAGGATCCGGGCTTCTTCATGGGCGTCGGCGGCTCGCTGCTCGATGACTTCATCTATATCGATATTCACGATCACGAGACCTCCGAATATCGCCTGATCCCCACTTCCGACCTCTCGGCAGAACCAAAGCTGGTGGCGGAGCGCGAGGAAGGCATCGAATATTCGATGACCGAAGGCGGCGAGATTTTCTACATCCTGACCAATGACGGCGATGCCAAGGATTTCAAGATCGTCGAAGCACCGGCTTCCGCTCCGGGCAAGGAAAACTGGAAGGAAGTCGTACCGCATGAGCCGGGCCGCCTGATCATCTCCCACATGGCCTATGCGCGCCATCTGATCTGGCTGCAGCGGAAGGAAGGCTTGCCGCAGATCGTCATCCGCGACCGGGCAACCGGAGAGGAACATGCGATCGCATTCGACGAAGAGGCATATTCGCTCGGCCTGTCCGGCGCCGCCGAATATGAGACCGATACGATCCGCTTTTCCTACTCGTCCATGACGACGCCGACGCAGCTTTTCGATTACAACATGGTCACGCGCGAACGCGTGCTGCTTAAAACCCAGGAAGTGCCGTCCGGCCACAATCCCGACGATTACGTCACGCGCCGGGTCATGGCGCCCGCGCACGATGGCGAACTGGTGCCCGTCTCGCTTCTGTACCGCAAGGATACGCCGCTCGACGGTTCCTCGCCCTGCCTGCTTTACGGTTACGGCGCCTATGGCATGACCATTCCCGCGTCGTTCTCGACCAACGCCCTGTCCTTGGCGGATCGCGGCATTGTCTACGCCATCGCCCACATCCGCGGCGGCAAGGACAAGGGCTTTGCGTGGTATGAAGACGGCAAGATGGAGAACAAGCAGAACACGTTCAAGGACTTCATATCCGCCGCCGATCACCTCGTTTCGACCGGCTTCACGGCCTATGACCGCATCATCGCCGAAGGCGGTTCTGCGGGCGGCATGCTGATGGGCGCGATCGCCAACATGGCGCCGGAAAAATTTGCCGGCATCATCGCCGCCGTGCCGTTCGTCGATGTGCTGACCACCATGCTCGACGATACGCTGCCGCTCACTCCGCCGGAATGGCCGGAATGGGGCAACCCGATCGATTCCGAAGAGGAATACCGCTGGATCGCGGCGTATTCGCCCTACGACAATGTCACCGGCCGCGCGTACCCGCCGATCCTGGCGATCTCGGGCCTGACAGATCCGCGCGTTACCTACTGGGAACCGACCAAGTGGGTCGCCAAGTTGCGCGACAACACCACCGGCACGGCGCCGATCCTTCTCAAGACGAACATGGCCGCGGGTCATGGCGGCAAGTCCGGTCGCTTCCAGCGACTGGAGGAAATCGCCTTCGAATATGCGTTTGCCATCAAGGTTGCGGGCAAGATGTAACGGCAAGCCCGTCAATTGCTCACCGGTACGTCCGCGGCCATTGGCGCGGACGTATCGTAAGATCGTATTTCAGAAAATCAGAATCCGCTAAAACGCAAGTTTCGCGCAAGGTTCCCGCATTAACGAATGGTTAACGGAACCAGAAACGGAACAGACCGCATGAAGATCGATAGCGGACTGAGCGGATATGGCTACTCACATCGGTCTTACGACATTGACCGCACGACCGAGGAAGCGCCGCAGCGTGAAGCTGAGGCGCGCCAGCGATCCGCCTTTGCATTGACCGGCAGCAGCACACTTCTCTCAAGTTCGCTGGCCAGCGCTCTTTGGGCCGTAGAAGGCACGAGCGATTATCAGAGCGATGACAAGCCACCGGCTTATCAGATCGCAGCACCTTCTATTGAGTGGGTAGAAGGCGCATATCAGGAATTCTCCGACTACAACTGACCTGTAGACGGAAAACTGCCTAACGAGGGTGAAGCTGTGTCGCGATTGGCGGATCGCGACACAGCTTTTCTTTTTGCCTTGCGGCTCCGTCAGACTTGCGGTGAAACTTCCACGGTCACATGCGACAGGCCGGCTATCGCCTTGAGTTTTTCCTTGTAGAAAACCGGCTCCTGCGGGCGATTCGCAGCGATTGCAATGATTGCTGCGTGGTGGCCGGGGCCAACCTGCCAGATATGCAGATCGGTAATGCGATCCCCCTCCACCTCAACACGAGCACGGATTTCCCTGGACATCGTTTTGGCCTGCGGCAGCGCATCGAGAAGAACGCCGGAGGTGACGCGGACAAGGCACCATGACCATCGCGCGATCACCAGACCGCCGACGACACCCATGATCGGATCAAGCCAGGTCCAGCCATAAAGATTGCCGAGCAGAAGCGCGACGATGGCAAGAACAGATGTCAGCGCATCCGCAAGCACATGCAGATATGCGGCTCGCAGGTTGTTGTCCTTGCCGGCCGCATGATGGTCATGCGCATGGTCGTGATGGGTGTGACCGGCATGATGATGATCATGATCATGGTCGTGCCCATGACTGTGGGCTTCGTCATGGTGATGGTGGCCGTGATGCGCGTGATCGTCCTTCAACAGCCAGGCGCTGACCAGATTGACAGCAAGACCGAGTATCGCGACCAGAATGGCCTGACTGAAATCGATCGCAACCGGGTTGGCGAGGCGCAACACACTTTCCCAGGCGATCAGAAGCGCGATCAGGCCGAGCACGATGGCACTGGCGAAACCCGCGAGGTCACCCAGCTTGCCGGTGCCGAAGGTAAAGGTGCGGTTGCGGGCCTGTTTTCGGGCAATGGTATAGGCAATCGCGGCAATCAGCATGGCGCCCGCATGGGTCGACATGTGCCATCCATCGGCCAACAGCGCCATCGAACCATAGATCGTGCCGGCAACGATTTCAGCCACCATCATCGCGGTGGTAAGCGCAATGACCAGCCAGACGCGTTTTTCGTTGCGATCATGATCTTCGCCGAGGAAGACGTGCTCGTGTTCAAGTGTGTCCGTCGAAAGGGACATGGACGTTTTCCTTTTGCCTGATTGACCGTAGAATCGGCGCGGCCTTTTCAATTGCGGGTGTCAGCGGATGTAGGTTCTGAGCGCTTCCGCCAATTCATCGACGGCGGCGGCGCGCTCCTTGTCGTTTTCGGCATGCAGCACGTGTTCGCGCAGATGATCTTCCATCACCTCGCCTGTCAGGCCCGAAAGCGCGCCGCGGATGGAGGCGAGTTGTTGAAGGATCTGCCCACAGGGCGCCTCTGCCTCGAGCGCGCGCTCGACGGCCTCCATCTGCCCCTTCATGCGGCGCACCCGCGCCAGAAGCTTTACCTGTTCTCGTATCGTATGCGACATGCCGGCCTCATTAGTATAGGGGGTTACCCTATATCGAGGTGACGGCAATTGGCAAGCCGCATTCGCTCACAACGCAAGGAAGGACGCCAAGGGGCGTCCTTCGAGAGCGGCTCAAAGATTGGAAACCATTGTCAGGAAAACCGCGGCAAGCGTAACGCCGCCGATCAGAAACATTGCGCGCATGCTTGTTGCGTCAGACGAGCCGAAACATCGCGCGCTCCGGCAATGCGCTACCACGATCAAGCGTCGCCACCAAGCCAGCTACGACCTCACCATCCGGCAGGCAACAAACGGCTCCGGGTTGATGATCGCTCTCGAAAATCGCAAAGTGCACCGCCGAGGCACGGTCGCGAAAAATGCCGCCGACCAACCCGTCTCGATCATGGACGATCCAGCAACCGTTCTCATCCCGTCCCACGGTAAAACGTATCCCGGAAAATTCGACAGGCTTATGCTTCAGAGCTTTGCCCATAAGACAATTCCTTCCGCCAACAGGTTATGATCACTGAAACCAATGCAGCAACGCGATGGCGCAGCCGGTCAGCGCGAGCACGATTGCCAGACGCAGGAAAGCCGCCCAATCACTCTGGTCACCAGCAATGGAAGATGCACGACCATTTGCCCCAGCACGCGCAACGGGCTTCAGACGGCGCTGATGATGATGGCGGGCAAACTGGTAAGCGAGCATTCTGCTATTCATAATTCCATACTCCAGATCCACACGGCTGGCTGGGAGCGCCGACGCCTTGTTCGCGTCTGTCCGAATTTGCCGTGCTGTGCAGTCTGGAAGATATTCGCCCTTTCATATGTTTTCGATTGGTGGGCTCCCTCAAAGAGATTGGCGTTTCATAGGAATAAGCATGTCTAGAATTGAGCGGCCGGGCTGCCGTTCAAGGCAACGGCAGCCTCTCGGCCTTTCTTTACGGAGGTTGCCAGCCGCGGCATAACCAATCCCAATGCTTGCGCCATATCCTGATCGACTTCCACCAACGGCAAGCGAACGGCGCAAGACCCGCCATGCAAGGCGGCACACGCCGCTTTTATGACTGCGGCACCCCACAGATTGCCGGTCGCAGAAAGGATGCTCGCGATATCCTGCTGCCATTGCTCAACCGCGCCAGGGACGCTGCGCCCGACCGCAACCTGACGAGAAGGAAAAAGGTTGCCGAACGACGATATTACTCCATGGCCGCCACAGGCGATGAAAGCCGGAAGATCGATATCGTCCCCGCAATAATGGTGATATCGGCGTCGGAGCACCGGTTCGAGATGGCTGAAAACCCCGAGACGACCAGCGCCGTGCCGAATGCCGACGATATTGAACACATCCATCAGAGCGAACAAAAGAGCCGAACCGGCCTCGATGGCGGTGCGGTGCGGCTCGTCATCGATAATGATCGGCAAGTGCGTGACCTCGGCGATGCTGCGGAAATGCGCAGCTACACCCGCCCTTGTCGGCTTCGAATAATACGGTACGGTCACCAGCAACCCGTCGACACCGAGTTGCTGCACGCGCGCCGTCAGCGTGATGCTACGCTCAGTACCGTATGTGCCGGTGGCCGCAATTACGGCAAGTCGGCCGTCAGCCCTTTCCACACAGGTCGAGATCGCCAGATCCCGCTCGTCATCGCTCAGGGCATAACCTTCGCCGATCACGTCGCAGACGACCACCGCATCCATGCCCGCATTCACCTGCCGGTCGAGCGCGGCGTTCAGCTCAGTGCGATCCACACGCCCTCCGACGAATGGCGTGACCAGCGCCGTCGCCGTCCTGATATTCGATAACCGTCCGCTCATCCGCATCTCCCGCTTCCATTCAAGCGGCATCGCATAATTCCGAACGCCATAGGAAATCGAGCCTGAGCGACAGAGCGCGGCATAGGTTTGTCATAGTCACTCAAGGCCGGCACCAGCCTCGCGCAGGCAAGTCAATCTAACAGTCGATCACCTTGAACGGGGATTTCGATGATGACGACAATTGGCAGCACGACTTATTCCTACTCGATTTACAATTTCAGTCGCGCCAACGGCCAGGCGGAAGCCGGCACTGGAGCAACTGAAACCAAGACATCCCGAGGATCTTTCAATGCCGGGACTTCCGGTATCCTCTCCGGCGGCGATGACGCCGGCACGGCGAAACTGTCTTCCGCCCTGTGGCAGTTGGCATCCACCAGCGAAAACAGTGCAAAGGATGAGGCCGTCTGGAATGGCAACAGCACGGCCATGAGCAAGGCCGAGCAGGAATTCAGCAAATTCGCCCAAATGGATGTCGCCGAATTTATCCGCGCCAAATATCTGGAAGAGCGCGGCCTGACCGAAGAAAGCCTCGCGCAGATGGACCCCGACGCGCGCGCAGCAATCGAAGAGGAAATTCGCAAGGCGGTGCAGCTGGCACTCGGAATCCAGACCGATTCGAATGGCAGACCCGCCGACGCGGTCCAGACGGCGGGCAAAGCCTGACGTTTACAAGAACAACGATCGATGCGGCTCGCTGGAGGCCCATCGACCTCCGGGACTTTTCACGGCGTAGCGGCTTGCTCGGTGAAATGTCCCGGCTCCCGCCAGTCGAGATTGAGCGAGGTTTTGCCGATACCGGGATTGAACGTGTTGCTCGGATCGAGCTCGCGGTAAAACTCCCTCAGGCTTTGCGCCGCCTCGTAAAGATGGCCGACATTGTGCTCGGCGGGATATTCCGCACCTCTCTCCTTCAGCAGCGACAGGATGTCGTGCTTGATCGCATCGCAGTCCTCGCCTTTTTTCACCAGATATTCCTGATGAAGGACGTGGCAGAAAAAGTGCCCGCAATACATGGTGAAATCGATCTTTTCGGCGATTTCCGGCGGTAGTCGCTCGAACCAGTCGAGCGTGTTGCGTGGCAGGGCGATATCGAGCGCAACGATATCCTCAACGGTTTTCGGATGAACGGCACGATAACGCACGATGGCACCGCCCACCGAAAAGCGATTGAGCAATGCCGCCTTGCCTTCCTTCTCGTCGCATTCGAAATAATCGCCGCTGGCTGACGGAAAGCGGTCCGACAGATAGGCGCGCGCCTCGTCTATACCCGCATCGCCCATCTTCAAAAGCAGATGATGCTCATACCGATCCCGATAGTCATTCATCCGCCGTGGCAGGTGGTTCGGCATTCGGTCGAAGATCGCCTGCAGGATGCGATCGCTGATCGCCCCACCCAAGCCGAGTTTTTCGGTCAACCCGTCGAAACGGCTTTTCAGGGAGAATGCCAACGGCACCTTGTCGGTCCCGAACCTCTGAATATAAACGAAAAGATCCTTCCCATACCGGCTGCTGGCATCATAAGCTGAGCGGTGCATATATTCGCCAGCAATCGGCAGGTTTTCGAACCCGCCGAGAATGTCGCGACGGATGCTTTCGAGTTCGGCCGGGTCGTTACTGCCGATATAAAAGACCTGCGTTTCTTCTTCGGCCGCAAACGTATCCAGCCTCAAGGCAAAAACCGCAAGCTTGCCGGCCGAGCCGGAGGCTTCGTAAAGACGACGCGGATCGGCATTAAAGCGCGCCGGAGTGGCCGCGGAAATATCGCGTACATGGTCGCAATATTCATGATCGGACGCGTGCAGGTTGGAAGCTTCCACGATATCCGTCTCGTCGAACGTCCCCTCGTCCAGCCGTCGCAAGATATCTTCGGGTGCTTCGCCCAATGAAATGCCGAGATTGTTGACGAGCTTCAACGCGCCATCGGCATCGACACGGGCGTAGAGTGCAAATTGCGTAAAGGCCGGGCCGCGGCGGATCAAGGCGCCGCCGGAATTGTTGCACACTCCGCCGGTCACGGACGCGCCGATGCAGCTTGAGCCGATGACCGAGTGCGGCTCGCGACCGATGGGCCGCAATGTTTTTTCCAGCTGATCAAGCGTCACGCCCGGATGAGTGACAACCTGCCGCCCACCCGCAACGAGATCCAGTCTCCGCAACCGCAGAGTATTGATGACGACAACGGGGCGATCATATCCCTCTGGAACCGGTGTCGAGCCACCGGTAAGACCAGTATTGGCCGCCTGCATGATAATGACCATGCCCGCACGATGGCACGCCTGCAGAACCTGCCACATCTCCACCAGCGTACCCGGACGCACAACGGCAACTGCCGCGCCTCCACCATATCGGTAACCGTTGCGGAAGCGCCTCGTTTCGGTATCTCCGGTCAGCACGTGTCGACGCCCGACGGCTACACGCAATTCTTCGACAATATCCATCATTCCGATACTTCCACCCCAACGACACGGAGCCGTCATGCTCATTCGGTCAGTAGCTGCTTACATTTTCCAGCTTGGCATCATTGCCCTTGTAACGCTTGGCAAGAGAGGCAAGCGTTGTCAGGAGAACCGTCAGATCGGCGCCGACCGCCACGAAGGACGCGCCTTTTTCGATGAAGCGCCGGTTCAGTTCCTCGTCAAACGTCAGGATGCCAGCGGGTTTTCCGGCTGCGACGATTGTTTCTATCGCCCTGTCGATCGCCGTTAGAACCGCATCGCTTTTCAGCGGTTGCCCCATGTCGGCGGAGAGATCGGCCGGTCCGATAAAAACGCCGTCGACGCCATCGGTTTCAGCAATCGCCTGCAGATTGTCGAGCGCCTCTTTTGTCTCCACCTGCACAAGGAGGCAGATCTCGTCGCTGGCCTTGGCGGCGTAATCACCGACCGTGCCGTAACGCGAGGCACGGGCAACGATTGCGCCCATGCCGCGGTCCCCATGGGGTGGGTACCGCACCGAACGCACGCATTCAGCCGCCTCTTCCGGCGTGTTGACCATCGGGATCAACAAGGTGCGGGCGCCGATATCGAGCAGTTGCTTGATCATCCACTTCGCGCCGACCGGCGGACGCACCACCGGTTCGACAGGCAGACCATCCAGCACCTGGAGTTGACGCATGATACTGCGCAAATCGTTCGGCCCATGTTCGCCGTCGATCACCAGCCAATCGAAGCCCGTGCGTCCGACGATATCGGCGACGGTCGCTTCGCCGGTGGAAAGCCACAGCCCTATCTGCTGCTGATGCCGACCGATGGCGGCCTTGAACTTGTTGTCTGCCATGTCTCTCCCGATACTCCTCAAAAGCAGCTATTCCGATTTTTTGGCGAGGCCCGCCGCAGCCCCCTCCAGGCCGATGATCGGCGGTTTGAACGCAATCGTCTTCGGCCCCGATACCCTGCCGTTCGCCATCACATCGGTGATGAGCTTGGCGGTAATCTCCCCCATCGCCCGACGCGGCGACCGACTTGTCGCGATCAGTGCCGGCAGGCAGTCCGTAAGATCCAGACCGTTGAAACCGGCAAGCAGGATCTGCGATGGAACAGCGATGCCGGCTTCCATGCAGGCAAAAAGCCCGCCCGCCGCCATGTCGTCATTGGAATAATAGATCGAGTCGATATCGGAACGCGAGGCCAGCATGTCGGCGGTCAACCGTTTGCCAAGCGCGATGGAGGAGAAATCGTCACCGATGCGGTGTGAAACCAGCCCAAGGCCTTGCGCCAGCAATACCTGTTCGAAAGCCGCCTTGCGCTTGCCGGCGCGCAAATCCTTGTCCAGCGCACTGCCGATATAGGCGATCTTTCTACGACCGGCAGCCAGAAGCGCTTTTGCCATGTCGCGCCCGGCTTCGCCATGCGAAAGGCCGACATTGAAATCAACCGGCGTGCCATCGAGATCCATGACCTGAATGACCGGAATGTCCGCCGCCTTGAGCATGCGAACCGTTTCTTCCGGTTGATCGAGGCCGGTCACGACAATCGCGGCCGGCTGCCATGACAGCATGTCGCGGATGATATCGCGTTCCTTGTCGGCATCGTAATCGGAAATCCCGAACACGGCCTGCATACCCGAGCCTTCCAGTCCCGTCGTAATCCCGGAAAGCACTTCGGGGAAAACCGTGTTGGACATGCTGGGCACAACCACCGCGACAAGATTGGTGCGCTGGGAAGACAGGGAGAGCGCCAGCCGATTGGCGACGTAACTCAACCGCTCGGCGGCATGCTGCACGCGTTCGCGGGTATCCTGCGCCACGTCGGAGGCCCCGCGCAGGGCGCGCGACGCGGTCATCTTGCTGACGCCGGCAAGCGCTGCAACTTCTTCAAGAGTGGATCTGCGCATCTCTGATGGATCCTCGAAATCCAGAGGCGACATGCCCGCGATAGGGATAGTCATAGGACGTTTGTGAACGGAACGAAACTGTCCACGCTTGACATAAATTAACAAAATCGCCCATGTTACCGATACCGGTACCGTTATCACGGCACTTGTGTGGCAGCCTGGGGAGGAGACGCCGTGCAGGATATTCCGAAAAACGTCTCTATTGGCGTTCAGCCGATAGGATCACGCCGCAAACCATCGCTCCGGGCGAGGTGGCTCGCTGCCGGCCGACCTGAAAACATCCGACTTATGTCCGATTGCGATCATGATCGCGTCATGCAAGCAATATGCCTTTCAGGGTTGCAGGACGCATGCCGGCCAGTGATCCGGCGCGAGCGCAGAATACACGGAGCAGGTGCAAGGCATGCGTGATCGTCCAGGGTTCGAAGTGAGGAGCGAACCTTAAGACGGATCGGATCGATCTCGAAAATCCAAGGCAAGACAAATCGAAAGCGGAACTGGGAGGAAAAGCCGGAATGCACGTGATGATTTTGGGTGCGGCGGGCATGGTGGGTCGCAAACTGGTCGATAAGATTGCCTCAAGCCCGCAAATCCTGGGTGGCGAGATCAGCCGACTGACGCTGGTGGATGCCTTTCAGCCGCCGGTACCATCCGCATTGCATGCCATCACGACCGCGCAGACGGCCGATCTTGCCGACGGCTCCGTCGCCCCGAAACTGATTGCCACGCGCCCGGACCTGATCTTTCATCTCGCCGCCATCGTTTCGGGCGAAGCCGAAGCCGATTTCGACAAGGGGTATTCCGTCAATCTCGACGGCACGCGGGCACTGTTCGAAGCGATCCGTCACGAGGGCCTGAAAGAAGCCTACGTCCCGCGTTTCGTCTTCGCCTCGTCGATCGCCGTATTCGGCACGCCCTTCCCGGATATCATTCCCGACGAGTTCTTCACCACGCCACTGACCAGCTACGGCACCCAGAAGGCGATTGCCGAACTGCTGCTCGCAGACTATTCCCGCCGTGGCATTTTCGACGGCATCGGCATCCGACTGCCGACCATCTGCGTGCGGCCGGGAGCGCCGAACAAGGCGGCATCCGGCTTCTTTTCCAACATCCTGCGTGAACCGCTGGTCGGACAGCCGGCCATCCTGCCGGTCAGTGACCAGGTGCGGCACTGGTTCGCCAGCCCGCGCTCGGCCGTCGGCTTTTTCGTTCATGCGGCAACGATCGATACGCAAAGGATCGGCCCGCGCCGAAACCTCACCATGCCGGGGCTTTCGGCGCTTGTTGCCGATGAGATCGAGGCTTTGCGCCGCGTTGCCGGCGACAAGGCCGTGGCGCTGATCCGCCAGGAGCCGGACCCGGTGATCGAGCGTATCGTTGCCGGCTGGGCGACGCAATTCGATGCACGACGGGCATCCTCCCTGGGCTTCAAGGCGGAAACCAGTTTCGACGAGATCGTGCAGGCGCATATCGAAGACGAACTTGAAGGTAAAATTGCATGACGGTGACGGATAAAAGCGGGAAGATCGCATTGGTCACGGGTGGCGGCACCGGTGTCGGCCGTGCCATCGCCAAGGCACTTGGTGATGCGGGCTATACGGTCGTGATATCCGGCCGCCGCGAGGACGTGCTGAAATCCGCCGCTACGGAACTGGCAAGTGAAACCGGAGCCGAGTTTCTGGCCGTGTCCGCAGATGTCGGCGACCCTGCCTCGGTCCGTGCGCTGTTCGACGGGATTTCCGAAAAGTACGGCCGGCTCGATGTGCTGGTAAACAATGCCGGCATCAACGTTCCAAACGTGCCGATGGAAGAACTGTCCTTCGAGGACTGGAACGCCATCGTCTCAGCCAACCTGACCGGCGCGTTCCTCTGCACCCAGCAGGCATTCCGGTTGATGAAGGCGCAGCAGCCGCGTGGTGGCCGCATCATCAATAACGGCTCGATTTCGGCGACGACGCCGCGCCCCAATACGGCACCCTACACCGCCACCAAACACGCCATCACCGGCCTCACCAAATCCACCGCGCTCGACGGCCGGCATTTCGATATCGCCTGTGGCCAGATCGATATCGGCAACGCTTCGACGGAGATGACACGGAAGATGGCGAAGGGCGTGGCGCAGGCAAACGGCGACATCGCCGTCGAACCGACCATAGATGCGAGCCATATCGCCAATGCCGTCGTTTATATGGCCAGCCTGCCGCTCGATGCCAATGTGCTGACGATGACGGTGATGGCGACCAAAATGCCCTTTGTCGGGCGCGGCTGAAAACGAAGACAGCAATCGCATACACAGGCGGATAAGACGGGAATTCATAACATACCCAGGGAGGGAGCATGGCAGACGTTCAGTTCACCGATGTTCGAAAATCGTTCGGCGCATTTCCGGTCATCAAGGGTGTGGACATCGAGATCGCCGATGGCGAGTTCGTCATCCTCGTCGGCCCCTCCGGTTGCGGAAAATCGACGCTGCTGCGCATGCTCGCGGGTCTCGAGAACATTTCCGGCGGCGAGATCAGCATCGGCGGGCAGGTGGTCAACACGCTTCCGCCCAAGGAACGCGACATCGCCATGGTGTTCCAGAACTACGCGCTTTATCCGCACATGACGGTGGAACAGAACATGGCGTTTTCGCTCATGCTCAACAAGGCGCCGAAGGAAGAAGCCGCCAAGCGCGTACAATATGCTGCCGGCATTCTGGGTCTCGACAAGCTGCTGGAACGCTATCCCCGCCAGCTGTCCGGCGGCCAGCGCCAGCGTGTTGCCATGGGCCGCGCCATCGTGCGTGATCCAAAAGTCTTCCTGTTCGACGAGCCGCTCTCCAACCTCGATGCAAAACTGCGCGTCGCCATGCGCGCCGAGATCAAGGAACTGCATCAGCGGCTGAAGACCACCACCGTCTATGTCACGCACGACCAGATCGAGGCGATGACCATGGCCGACAAGATCGTCGTCATGCACGACGGCATCGTCGAGCAGATCGGCAGCCCGCTGGAGCTTTACGATCAGCCGGCCAACCTGTTCGTCGCCGGTTTCATCGGCTCGCCCGCCATGAACATGATCAAGGGGAAACTCGATCCTCAGGATCGCAGCCGCTTCATGGCCACGGACGGCACCGTTCTGCCGGTTGCCAATGCTCCGGCGGAAGCGGTTGGCCGCGACCTCGTTTACGGTCTGCGCCCCGAATATATTGCGCTCGATGCAGACGGAATTCCCGTCGAGATCGTGGTGATCGAGCCGACCGGTTACGAAACGCATCTCACCGTGCGGTTGGGCGGAACCGATGCCAATTGCGTATTCCGCGAAAGGGTGAACGCAAGACCGGGTGAAAGCCTGCGCGTTTCGATAGACGCCGCCAATATCCATCTCTTTGATGCGACAAGCGGCAAGAGGCTGACCCACTGATACCGCGAGGATGGCGACGGGCAGGAAGAGGAGCCTTCCCGTTCACCACCATCGTCGGCGCATTCCGCATGCCGAGAATGCAACGGCCGCCATTCACCAAGCGGGAAAGTGAATGCCGGGAAGTTTTGCCCGCATCCTGGAGGAGGAATATCATGACGATCAGAAGACGTGACTTTCTCGCAGTAACAGCGGCGACGGCCGGCGTTGCCGGCTTAGGCATCCGCCCGACCTTTGCGCAGGCCGAACCGGCCTACAAACCGGAAAGCGGCGCAAGCTTGAGGCTCTTGCGCTGGACGCCCTTTGTGAAGGGTGACGAAGAGGCGTGGCTCGCCAATACCAAAAAATTCACCGAGGCGACCGGCGTCGAAGTGCGTGTCGACAAGGAAAGCTGGGAAGACATTCGTCCCAAGGCAGCCGTTGCCGCCAATGTCGGTTCCGGCCCCGACCTCGTGATGTGCTGGTTCGACGACGCGCACCAGTATCCCGACAAGCTGGTGGACCTTACCGAACTTGCCAACTATCTGGGTGGCAAATACGGCGGCTGGTACGAGGGCGCCAAGGGATATGCCGCACGCGGCGACCAGTTCATTGCCATGCCACTGGCCGCCATCGGCAATGCGGTCGTCTATCGTGACAGCCACGTCAAGGCGGCCGGTTTCAACGAGTTCCCGAAAGATACGGCCGGTTTCCTCGAACTCTGCAAGGCGATGAAGGCCAAGGGCACGCCCGCCGGCTTCCCGCATGGCAAGGCCGTCGGCGATGGCAACAATTATGCCCATTGGCTGCTGTGGAGCCACGGCGCCCAGATGGTCGATGCCGATGGCAAGGTAACGATCAACAGCCCGGAAACGCTGGCCGCGATCAATTATGCCAAGGAGCTTTACGCCACCTTCATTCCGGGCACGGAAAGCTGGCAGGACGTCAACAACAACCGCGCCTTCCTCGCCGGCCAGGTATCGCTGATCGCCAATGGCGTGTCGGTTTATTACACCGCCAAAGGCGATCCGAAACTGGCGGAAATCGCTGCCGACATCCGCACCACGAACTTCCCGATCGGCCCGATCGGCAAGAGCGTGGAACTGCACCAGACCAGTTCTCTTCTGCTGTTCAAGCATACGAAATACCCCGAAGCGGCCAAGGCCTATATCAAGTTCATGATGGAAGCCGACCAGATGAATGCCTGGATCCAGGGCTCCAGTGCCTATTGCTGCCAGGCTCTCAAGGCTTATGCGAAAAACCCCATCTGGACGGCAGATCCGATCCATGCCCCTTACGCTCGCGCATCGGAAACCCTGCGCCCGAACGGTTATGCCGGTCCGCTTGGATATGCCTCGGCCGCCACCATGGCCGATTACGTTCTGGTGGACATGTTCGCTGCCGCCGTCACGGGTCAGCGCTCGCCAGAAGATGCCATGAAGGAGGCCGAACGCCGCGCCAACCGTTATTACCGCGTCTGACCTGACCACATGACGTCACGCGACACGCCGCTCTCGGCGTGTCGCCATCATTCATCTGGAGGCGTGTCATGGCGACGGTGATACCTAAGGAAACGCGAGGGCCATTCTACTCGCTCTTGCAGAACAACAATGTGCTCGGCGCCCTGTTCATGCTGCCGGCAGCGATCTTTCTTTTGTGTTTTCTCACCTATCCGCTGGGATTGGGTGTCTGGCTCGGCTTCACCGATACCAAGATCGGCCGCGACGGCATTTTCATCGGGCTGGAAAACTATCAGTTCCTGATGGAAGACGACGTCTTCTGGCTGTCGGTGTTCAACACCGTGCTTTACACGTTTGTCGCGTCCGTGCTGAAATTCGGCCTTGGCCTCTGGCTGGCGCTGCTCTTGAACCAGCACCTGCCGTTCAAATCCTTCTTCCGCGCCATCATCCTGCTGCCTTGGGTCGTGCCGACCGTTCTCTCAGCCCTCGCCTTCTGGTGGATCTACGATTCCCAGTTCTCGATCATCTCGTGGTCGCTGATGCAGCTCGGCCTGATCAATGGGCCGATCAACTTTCTCGGCGATCCGACCAACGCCCGCATCTCGGTGATCCTGGCCAATGTCTGGCGCGGCATTCCCTTCGTGGCGATCTCGCTGCTCGCCGGCCTGCAGACCATTCCCGCCTCGCTGCAGGAAGCGGCATCGCTGGATGGCGCCTCCGGCTGGCAGCGTTTTCGATATGTGACGCTGCCGATGCTGACGCCGATCATCGCTGTCGTCATGACCTTCTCGGTGCTCTTCACATTCACCGATTTCCAGCTGATCTACGTGCTGACCAAGGGCGGCCCGGTCAACGCCACACATCTGATGGCGACCTTGTCCTTCCAGCGCGGCATTCCCGGCGGACAGTTGGGCGAAGGTGCGGCGATCGCCGTTGCTATGGTTCCCTTCCTGCTCGCCGCCATCATGTTCAGCTTCTTCGGACTGCAACGCCGCAAATGGCAGCAGGGCGGACAGGATTGAGGGAACAGACCGATGACCACACAAACCACCACCACTCGCCCGACTGACGCCGTCCTGACTGACAATGCAGAGGGCATGAGCTATCTCAACCGCCTGCCGCGCCGCGTCGTGACGCTGTACCTGCCGATGGCCGTCTTCACCTTCGTACTGCTTTTCCCATTCTACTGGATGGCGATCACGGCGGTGAAGCCCAACGACCAGCTGACCGATTACAACAATTACAGCCCGTTCTGGGTGGTCGGCGCCACGCTGGACCATATCAAATACCTGTTCTTCGAAACCTCCTATCCCGGCTGGCTTTGGAACACGATGCTGGTTGCGGTCGGCTCCACCGCCCTGTCTCTGGTGGCCTCGGTACTTGGCGCCTATGCCATCGAACGCATCCGTTTCACCGGTTCGCGGCAGGTCGGCCTTGTGATTTTCCTCGCCTATCTGATCCCGCCATCGATCCTGTTCATTCCGCTTGCCTTCATCGTCTTCAAGCTCGGTATCTATGACAGCCGTCTGGCGCTGATCTTCACCTACCCGACCTTTCTCATCCCCTTCTGCACATGGCTGCTGATGGGTTACTTCCGTTCGATCCCCTTCGAACTGGAGGAAAGCGCGCTGGTGGATGGCGCAAGCCGTTGGCAGATCCTCGTGAAAATCATCCTGCCGCTGGCGGTGCCGGGCCTGATCTCGGCCGGCATTTTTGCCTTCACGCTGTCGTGGAACGAATTCATCTACGCGCTCACCTTCATCCAGTCCTCGGAGAACAAGACGATCCCGGTCGGCGTCCTGACCGAACTGGTGCGTGGCGATGTGTTCGAATGGGGTTCGCTGATGGCCGGTGCGCTGTTCGGTTCGCTGCCGGTGGTCATCCTCTATTCCTTCTTCGTCGACTATTACGTGTCGTCGATGACGGGAGCGGTGAAGGAATAGCAAAAGTCTCTTCTCTGGATGCCGCGCAGGATACTGCTTCCTGCGCGGCATTCGTTTGTCAGGCAGACGCCGCCACGCAGCGATCACCCTTCTCGTCAAACACATGCAGATGCTGTGCCGGGAAAGAGACGTGAACGTTCGGCCCCGCAGACAACGCTGCGCGATCCAGCGTGAACACCTTGAAGGCCAGTCCGTGCAGCGACAGATGCAGGATGATGCCGAAACCGGTCGGCTCGACCAGATCTACGCTCGCAGCCATGCCGCTTCCCTCTCCGCTCATCACCACATGTTCCGGCCGGATGCCGACCGTCACCTTGGCGCCATCGGCAATTGCCAGTGGTGTGGGCAGTGCCACAACCGTTCCGTCCTTCAACGTGACGGCTCCAGCGGAATAGGTAGCGTCGAGAAAATTCATGCCCGGAGAGCCGATGAAACCGGCCACGAAGAGGTTGGCGGGACGGTCGTATAGCTCCAGCGGAGCCCCCACCTGCTGGACCACCCCGCCGTGCATGGCGACGATACGGTCCGCCAAGGTCATGGCCTCGATCTGGTCGTGGGTAACGTAGATCGAGGTGGCCTTGAGGTCGCCGTGCATTTTCTTGATTTCAGCGCGCATTTGTTCGCGAAGACGCGCATCGAGGTTCGACAACGGTTCGTCGAACAGGAATGCCTTGGGTTGCCGCACGATGGCACGGCCCATGGCGACGCGCTGGCGCTGACCACCGGATAGCGCTTTTGGACGGCGCTCAAGCAGCGGATCCAACCCGAGCTTCGACGCAGCGCCCGCAACCGCTGCCGCTATCTTTTCCTTGGCGATTTTCCGGAGCTTCAGGCTGTAGCTCATGTTGCCGGCGACATTCATATGCGGATAAAGCGCATAGGACTGGAACACCATGGCAATGTCGCGGTCCTTCGGATGCAGTTCGTTGACGCGCTTGCCGTCGATGCGCATCTCGCCGCCGGTGACACCTTCCAATCCGGCGATCATGCGCAGCAGCGTGGACTTGCCGCAGCCGGACGGGCCGACCAGCACGACAAACTCGCCGTCCTTGATCTGCAAATCGATGTCGTGCAGCACCTGCACATGGCCATAGGCCTTCTTGACGTTCTGGATATCGATCGATGCCATGGTATTACCCCTTGACCGCGCCGGCCGTCAGGCCCTGGACGAGGTAGCGCTGGATGAGCAGGAAAAAGAGAGCGGCCGGAATGAGCGCGAGCACACCCGCTGCCATCATCTGTCCGAAGTCCACCGAGAATTTGGAAACGAAGGTCAACAGCCCGACCGGGAAGGTCGCGGCATTGTTGCCGTTGATCAGCATCAGCGCGAACAGCAACTCGCTCCACGCGGCGGTGAAGACGAAACCGAGCGTCGCTGCGATGCCAGGAAGCGTCAGCGGCAGGATGATTTCGCGGAACGCCGTGAACTTGGTGGCGCCGTCGATCATCGCCGCCTCTTCGAGATCCTTTGGAATGCCGTCGAAAAAGGACTGCATCAGGAAGGTCGCGAAAGGGACATTGAAGGCGGTGTAAACGACGATCAGGCCCGTCAGGCTGTTGGTGAGACCAAGCGGCGTCAGGATCTTGAAGATCGGCGCGACCAGCATGACCAGCGGAAACATCTGCGTCAGAAGCATCAGCCCGACGATCCAGTATTTGGCGCGGAAATTGAACCGCGACAGCGCATAACCGGACAGCGACGCGCAGATGGTGACGATGACGGCGGTCGAGCCGGAAACGATCAGGCTGTTCTTGAAGAAGGTGGGAAAGGCGCTGTGTTGCAGCACGAAGGAATAGTGTTCCCACGTCGTCCGCGACGGCCACATGCGCACGCCTTCGGAATACAAAAGGTCGTTCGGCGTCAGCGACACCTTGAACAGCCAGTAGAGCGGGAAGAGCGCAAAGATGACGTAGGCGAAGATGGCCAGACGGTGCGCGATGGTCGGAAGAAGCGATGTTTTCATGACCCTCACCCCTTGTTCAGCAATGTCTGCCGCAGCAGGATGATCAGCATGGAATAGGCCAGAAGCAACACGAGAAGCACCAGCGCGATCGCCGAGGCATACCCGAAATCGAGCGCCTTGAAGGCTTGCGTGAAGATGTAGCTGGCAACGATCTGGGTGCGATCGGCAGGACCGCCGCCGGTCATGACGACGATGAGATCGGCAAAGTTGGAAATCCACACGGTGCGCAGCAGAACGGTGATGGCGATGGTCGGCGCGAGAAATGGTAGCGTGATCGACCAGAAGCGCTGGAACCACGAGGCGCCATCGATGGAGGCGGCTTCGTAAAGATCGCGCGGGATAGATTGAAGGGCTGCCAGAAGCGTGATGGCGAAGAACGGAATGCCCCACCAGACATTGGCGATGATCGGTCCCCACATCGCATATTGCGGATCTGAGAGAATATTGCCCGGCTGGCTCATCAGGCCGAGATCGAACAGCCAGTGCGGGATCGGCCCGATGACCGGATTGAACAGCCACGCCCAGTTGAGGCCGGCGAGAAACGACGGCACCGCCCAGGGCAGAAACACCAGAGCCTGCACGAGACCACGCCCGACAAACGGCTTGTCCAGCAACAGCGCCAGAATGAGGCCGAAGGCGAATTGCAGGAACACGGAAGCACCGGTCCACCACAGCGTGTTTTTCAGCGCGGTGTAAAACGCCCTGTCCTTCGACAGGGTTTCAAAGTGTTCCAGCCCGATGAAGCCGCCGGAAAACGGATTGAGCAGCTGGATATCGCGAAAGGCATAGGAAATGCCGACGACCAGCGGCACCAGCATGACAACGATGATGAGGATCAGCGCCGGCGCGCTGTAGAGATAAGGTTCGGAGGCGTCGGCAAGGCGTTTTTGCCACGGCCTGCGATCCTGGCGACGATCGTACACGTCGGCGGTCATGGTCATCAGACAGTTTCCCGTTTGCGGCGCATGTCTGCGCCGTATTGCATGAAGAAAGGCGGGGTGACGGCGCGGGCATAGCGCGCGCCGTCACGGCGTCGATTACTTCTTGGAGAGGTTCTTCTGCTGTGCCTTGGTCAGGTAAGCCGCCCATTCATCTGCCAGCTCCTTGGCCGAGATGTCGCCGAGCAGAGCCTGCTGCGAGGTCTTGATCGCCAGCGAATCCTTGAAGAAGGCGAATTCTTCGAGGAAGGTCGGCATCACGGTCGGAACGGTGTCCTTGTCGGCCAGTTCCTGGAACCAGCCCTTGAACTGGTCACCGGCGTAGAACGGGTCCTTTTCAGCTGCCGTATAGGCCGGCAGTGCACCGATCTTCTTGTTCCACTCGATATTGCCTTCGGGGCTCTGCAGCGTTTCGATCAGCTTCCAGGAGAGGTCCTTGTTTTCGCTCTTTGCGAACATCGACCAGCCGGCATAACCGATGGTCGGGTAGGACTTGCCGGCCGGGCCCTTCGGCAGCGGCGCAACGCCAAAGTCTTCCGGCTTCATGCGTTCGGCAACGGCAATCAGCGCATCCGGGTCCTGATCGAGGAAAGCGCAGGTGCCGGAATAGAAGCCGGCGACGACCTCGTTAAAGCCCCAGTTGACGCTGTCCTTCGGGGCCAGTCCCTTCTTGTAGAGATCGACCATCCACTCGATGCCCTTGGCCCAGCCTTCGCTGTTCATGGTCGAGGTGCCGTCTTCGGTGAAATACTTGTTGTCGCCGGCCATCGAGGCGGCAAAGATCATCCAGCCGTTGAGGCCACCTGCCCCGCCACGCATGCAATAACCGTATTTGCCCGGCAGTTTGGAAACGGCTTCCGATGCCTTGACGAATTCGTCCATGGTCTTCGGCGGTTCCGAAATCCCGGCTTCACTCAGAAGCTTCTTGTTGTAGAACATGGCGCGCAGATAAAAGCCGTAGGGCAGCATGTAGGCGGTGTCCTTGACCTCGCGGCCAAGCTCCAGCGCGCGCGGCGTCAGCGCCTTGGTGTGCTCCCACTTTTCGAGATAAGGCTCGAGGCTTTCGAGCATGCCGTTATTGCCGTAAAGCGAAAGCCATGTATCCGGCATTTCCATCACGTCGGGCGTATCGCCGGCGGACACCATGGTGGCGAATTTCTGGAACGCTTCGTTCCACGGCAGCGAGATGATCTCGACCTTGGTGCCCGGATTGGCGGCCTCGAATTTGCCGACCAGCGATTTCAGCGTCTGTGTGCGCTCCGGGCTGGTGATGACCTCCACCATCTTGAGGGTGGTATCGGCCATGGCGGTCCCCGCCATCATGGTCGCGATGAATGCAGCTGTTATGATTGTTTTCATTGTCCTGCTCCCAGTTGTTTTTGGTTGATGCGCTATGAGGCGACGGCAATCGCCTCCTGAAGATCGCTCCACAAAACCTCGGTTCCCTCGAGGCCGACATGGAGGCGTACGGACCGCGCATGGATGCCGAACGTATGCGCGGAATTCGGCTGGGCCTTCTGCTGCAGCACCACTTCGCCCGGAACGATCAGGCTTTCGTGGCCACCCCAGCTGACGCCGAGCTTGAAGAGTTTCAGATGATCGGCAAAGGCGCGGATATCGACGCCTTCCTTGAAGATGAAGGAAAACAGCCCCGATGTGCCGGTAAGGCCAGCCGGCAGGCGGTTCGCCAGACCCGGATGGCAGACGGTTTCCACCACATCGAGTTCCTGCAGGCGCCGGGCGATGGTGAGAGCCGCATCCTGATGCGCCTTCATGCGCAAGGGCAAAGTGCGCATGCCGCGGATCAGCAGCCATGCGTCGAACGGCGAAAGTTTACCGCCAAGATAAGGATAAGCCTCGGCCTTCAGCCGCGCGATCATCTCCTTCGAGCCGGCAACGACACCGGCCACAACATCGCTGTGTCCGCCGAGATATTTCGACGCCGAATGTATGACCAGATCGACGCCGAGCGTGATCGGCCGCTGGAAGACAGGGCTTGCCCAGCTGTTGTCGATCATCGAGATCGCGCCGTGCTTTTTCGCCAACGCCGCCAGAGCGCCGACATCATGGGCTTCCATCACCCAGCTTGTCGGGCTTTCGAGATAGAGCACCTTTGCACCGGGCAGAGCCTTGGCAACCGCTTCCTCGTCACGGCCATCGACATAGGTCACCTCGACCTTCATGCGCTTCAAAAGCGTACCGAACAGACGGAACGCGTCCGGGTAAACATGCTTGACCGCAACGATACGGTCACCCGGCTCGACAAAACTCAGCACAGAAGCCGAGATCGCCGACATGCCGCTGGCGAAACCGAGAGCATCTTCCGCGCCTTCCAGCTTGGCCAGCATTTCCTCGAACATGCGCACGGTCGGGTTGAGGCCGCGCGTATAGATCGGCCGCACCTTTTCGCCGCGATAAGAGGCGATCATCTCGTCATATTCGGAGAAGGTGAACAGCGAGGTCTGAAAGATCGGCGGCACCACCGCATCGGCATAATTGCCGTCGTCATGGGCGGTGATCAGCGAGGCAAACGCCGACGGATCGAGCATTTCGTTCATTTGGACATTTCCTTGATGTCTTCCTCGACAACCGCGAGGATTTTCAGTGTCTCGCGCCGCGCCCGCTCAGCATTCCGGGCGGCGATGGCGTCGAAAAGCGTGCGGTGAAACGGAAAGGAGCGGCGGGCAAAATCCTTGCGGTCGAAAGGCGAAGCCCAGAAATGCTCGAAACTTTCGCGCATCTGCTCAAGAATTTGCCGGAACAGCGGATTGTGGGTGGCGTCGTATACGGCAAGATGGAAGGCCAGATCTTCCGGACCGGACGAACCCTGCTCCAGATGCACGGTTTCCATCTTCACCAGCTTGTCTTCGATGATCGCCAAATCGTTGGCGGTGCGCATCTGCGCGGCCACCATGCCGGCTTCGCATTCTATGCCACGGCGAACCTGCAGCGTGTGCAACAGCACATCGCGCAACTGCGTGGTATCGAGCGAAAGCGGCATATGCACCGTATCGGGAGAGATCGGTCGCAGCAGATAGGTGCCGCTGCCCTTGCGGGTTTCGATCACACCGAGCGCCTGAAAATGCCGGATAGCCTCGCGAATGGTCGAGCGTCCGACGGCCAGCGCTGCCATCAGTTCCCGCTCCGCCGGCAGCCGATCACCCGTCTTCAGGCTGGCATCGGCCACGTATTGCGCAAGCGCCGATGTGACCTGCCTTGCGCGGTCCACGGTCGGCAATGGCCGAAGCGTATCGGAAAGTTTTGGCTTCATGCCACCTCCAAGATCCCCTGCCGACCGCGCCTTGAACGGCGTCTAAATTGGTCTGACATCTTAGCAAAGCATCGGCTTGCTTCTCTGTCAATCCCGCACAGTTCTACCTTCGCCCATACCGCGACGACCAAAGCTGACAGGTCAGGGCAAAGGGAAAAAATAGATGGAGGGGACGGAGGAATTCTTCCGAAACAAAGTCACCGGCTGCGCGCGACGGACACAACCGGTGATGCGTGAGCCTGAAATGCACGGCTCATGAAAGGACCGATGATCTAAAGGCTATGCCAGGGGCTTGGCGAATAACTTTCGGTCATTGAGGCAACACGCCCATCCTCAAGCTGGCGCTTGCGAACAAGTACGCTCATGACCCGCGCCGCTGTCGAAAACGTCATTTCGTCCAGCGGTCCTTCGCCTTCCCATGGCTTGGTCAGACGTTCGGTAACACCGCCAACGACATTGGCCGGAACGATATCGGTGCAACCACGAAGCGCACCGAACACATCCGATATGGGAACGATTTCCGGGCCGATTTCGAGAACCGGTTCCGGGTCTCCAACCTGCCAGTCTTCAAATTCATTCAGTGATTCGCGAAAATATTGCTGCAAGGTGATCGGCGCGTGACCATTTTCAAGCGCGGGTAGGATATGAGCCATCAGCTTTCTCCGTTTTCAGCTTGTAGGGTAAGTCGACCAGTTCAGTCGTTTTACACGTCTATCGACCTTTCAGGAAGCCAATCCTGCGTAAAATTAGCGGAAACTAAACTGCGTGTCAGGCAAAAAGCCCTAAAAAACAGCGGATTATTGAAGGTTTATTTCTTCTCATCCCGATAGCTACGTGGCTCAATGCCCGGTATTTTCAAGGAGGCTCCGATGAGCAACGTCGTTGGATTTACCGCAAGGATCAGGGCGGTCGCTCCTTTTATCGGCAGTGAAGATCATGCAATCGACGTGGCGAAAACATTGGCGGAGCAGATTCGCCAGGGTTCAAGCCACCGTGATCGCCAACGCATTTTGCCCCATCACGAACTGGAAGCCGTCGCGCAATCCGGCCTTCTGGGCGTGACCGTTCCTGCCGAATACGGTGGTGCCGATATATCCAATCCGTTTCTCGCAGAGGTTATAGCGATATTGTCCGAAGCCGACAGTTCCGTCGGCCAGATCCCGCAGAACCACTTTTACATTCTGGATGTACTGCGGCTTGCCGGCAGCGAGGAGCAAAAGCGATATTTCTTCTCCCGCGCACTTGCCGGCGATCATTTCGCCAACGCCCTCGCCGAAAGGGACGTCAAGGTGTCCGGTTCGATTGAAACCCGCCTTGTGCCGGATGGCGTCGGATACAGGATTTCCGGCCGGAAATATTACTCGACCGGTGCGCTGTTTGCCGACTGGATCGCGATTTTCGCGATCGACGAACAGGAAAAACTGGTGATGGCCATCGTTCCTCGCGAAAGCGAAGGAATTTCCATCATCGACGACTGGTCGGGTTTTGGCCAGCGCACGACGGCAAGCGGCTCGATCATCCTGGACAATATTTATGTTTCTGCGGATGCGGTCATCCAGCACCACCGCGCTTTTGAAAGCCAGACCCCGCTCGGCGCCTTTGGCCAGTTGCTGCACGCCGCCGTCGACCTGGGCATAGCGCGCGCCGCCTTTTCCGACATGGTGGATTTCGTGCGCACGAAAGCACGTGGCTACAGCAATCTTCACATAGAAACCGTCAGCCGTGATCCACTGGCGGTGACCCGCGCCGGCTCGATTGCGGTTAAAATAGAAGCCGCATCCGCCGTGCTGGAGCGCGCTGGCCGAAAGATAGATACGGCCCAGGTCAGCCCCTCGGCGGAAGTTGCGGCAGAAGCATCGATCGCAGTCGCCACCGCAAAAATCCTGACGACCGAGGCAGCCCTCGAGGCGACCAACGCGCTGTTCGAACTTGCCGGAACCTCGTCGACTGATGAAAGCTACAATTTCGATCGCCACTGGCGAAATGCGCGCACCCACACCGTGCATGATCCGGTACGCTGGAAACACCATGCCATCGGCGATTTTCACCTCAATGGAAAACTGCCCGAACCGAACGGACAATTTTGATCAAAGCGTCACCTGACCGAAAGCCGGCGAGGAACGCTTAGTAACCATCTGCTCCAGCGTCATTGTGTCGAGTACGGCGGAAACGGCATCCCTGACCTCCATCATGGAATGCCGCACCTGACAGTGCTCCGGCTCGTTGCAATCGTCGCATGGCTCGAAAGCTGTCTTGCTGGCGCAACGGATCGGCGCCAGAGGACCATCAAGAATACGAACCGCCTGCCCAATCGAAATTTCGGATGCCGGTTTCGAGAGAGCATACCCTCCCCCCGGCCCCTTTTTGGACCGAAGAATTCCGCCCTTGCGAAGCTCCAGAAGGATCGCATCCAGGAATTTCTTGGAGATATTGTTCTGTTCCGCGATATCGCTCACAAAAGCAGTTTTACCGGGCTCCAGCTGTGCAAGGTGAACCAGCGCCTTCAGCCCGTATTTTCCTTTTTTCGTCAGCATTGCTTTCGATAGCCTGATCGTGTGCGAGATTTGCCGCCCTATGATCAATCAGCGATAACGAAACGGCGCTTTACGTTCAATCGCCGGCGGCTTCAAACGGGCAAAATATCGCGATCTGCCTGGCACAACCGCGTGCCGTTTGAGAGGCTTTGCCCCTTCGAAGTTGCACCCGACGACTTACCTGCCTGCCAAATGAGAAATTATTTCTCATTATGCGTACCAGAATCACGAAAACCGTTCCAAGCGACACTCACCTCCATAGAATTATAGATTTATTTTTCATCGAAATTACCAAAAGCGTTGAAATTGAAAGAATTAATTTGTATTTTTCGTGCAGTACCAACCAAGGAGATGACAATGATTGACAGCGGCCTCAACGCGCAAATTCTTGCCACCATCACCCTTGGCAAGATTAAATCCCGTTGCTGCTACTCCGATGCCTCGCGAATGTCGGGCGCTCTGCGCGCAAACCATCCGGTGAGACAATCCAATTCAGGCCCCTTCGGGCGGAGTAAGCAAGATGAGCAGACAAGTCATTGAACATGCCGGCCTCCCGGTCGGAATTGCGGTTCATCAGGATGATGCCTACCGTTTCATCGCCGTGAAATTCCACGTCATCGACCTGGACGAACGCCGGTTTGCCGATCTGAGCGAGCTGCGCGCGGCCATTCGAGACCATGTGGGGCAGAACGTGGGTGCGCTGGCAGCATGAGCAATACCGATTTCAAAACCGATACATCGAACCAGAATGGATCATGGTCGCACAAGATCGCTTTTGCGCTTCGCAGATCCGGTGAATACGCACTGCGAGACGTTCTTCGGTTCGGTTCCCTGACACTGGTTCTGTTCGGCGCCGTGCTTCTTGTAACTGGCGTCCTTTGCAGACACGCATCGAGCATGCCGGAATGGACGGGTATCGTGCCTGTCACCGGCGGCCTGGTGATCCTGATATTCCTCACCGGGCGTCACAGCTGAAAATATCGGCGAAGGCGGCAGGCTTGTTGGCCTGCCGCCGATCTGTTTCCGTGCCTGTTCAGGCCGTGCCCGCTCCCGTCTTTCGGGCAAGCGCTCGTCCCACCACGATCACCAACAGCCCTGCAATGGCAAGGCAGGCCGACAGGAAGAACATCGGCAGGATGTTGCTGCCTGTCGCATCGTTGATCCACGGGACGACGTTTTGTGCAATGAACCCGCCGAGATTGCCGACCGAGTTGATGGCCGCAATACCGGCGGCTGCACCTGCGCCCTTCAGGAACCGCGACGGCAGGCTCCAGAAAACCGGTTGTCCCGCAAAGATACCGGCGGCCGCGATGCAGAGAAAAACAAACTGGATGGTCGGCGAGGTGAAGACTGCTGACAACGCCAGCGCAATCGCGCCGACAAATGCCGGTCCTACGATATAAGGCGTCTTCTTTTCGGTCTTGTCCGCAGCGGCCGGCGCCACCCACAGCGCGATGGCAACAATTATCCAGGGAATGATGTTGATGAAGCCATTGGTGGTATTGGACACCCCAAAACCCTTGACGATGGTCGGCAGCCAGTAGCTGAGACCATAAGCTGCCAGCGGAAATCCGATATAGCAAAGCGCCATCAGCAGAACACGGGGGTTGAGAAGCGCTTTGAAACCATCGTCGGCATCGCCTTCCATGCCCTGATTTTCGCGCGCCAGCCGATCCTTCAGCCACTGCTTTTCATCGGCCGTCAGGAACTTCGCCTTTTCCGGCGTGTCATCGAGATAGAAGAAGGTGACGATACCGGCGATCACCGCAGGCACACCGGTGGCGAGGAAAACCCATTCCCAGCCGGCCAGCCCCAGAAAGCCATCCAGATCAAGCAATACACCGCCCAGCGGCGCGCCCACGGCATTGGCAAGCGCGCTGAAGATCATGAAGAGGCCAACCATGCGGCCACGATAATCCTTGGGGAACCATAACGTCAGAAGATAGAGAACACCGGGAAAGAAGCCGGCCTCCGCCACGCCGAGCAGAAAGCGCAGAATGTAGAACATCGTCATGTTCTGCGTGAAGGCAAGCCCGATCGTGACAAAGCCCCACGACACCAGAATGCGGGTGAACCACACACGCGCTCCGAAACGGGTGAGAAACAGGTTGGCCGGCACCTCGAAGATAAAATAGCCGACGAAGAAAAGTGACGCACCCAGACCATAGGCATATTCGCTCATGCCGAGCGCATCGACCATGTCGAGTTTCGCGTAACTGACATTTTGTCGATCGATATAGGCGATGAGATACAAAAGGCCGAGAAACGGCATGAGCCGCCAGGTTATCTTCCTGATAAGCGCCTGTTCGGAAACCATGCAATTCCTCCAATGCAAATGCGTCCTTGAACACCAACTAGTGTGATGCCAATGGTCGGCAAGTGGAGGTCCTCAGCCTTCGTGTGGCTCACTTTTCAAGGCCGGTCATGCGGACCCGCCATCACCCTCATCGTCTTTGCGGAATTTCCGCTCATAGGGCAGCGTGAGGATGGCCGACGCTGCGGCGGCCGCCGCAAACAGCGATGCGAACGGCACCATGACCAGCAAGACGGGCAGTACCGGATTGGCCGCGCGCAGCAAAAGGTTCCACAGGCCGCCGACATTCAGGAAAATCAGCGTCGCGCCGACAATGACGCCGATCAGCGCACCGCCTGCAGCATTCAAGGCCATGAAACGGAGCATCTCACGATGATCACGGCGGGCTGCTTCCGGTGTCATGTGCGGTTTGCGATCGTTACGCCGCAAAACCTCACGCCGACGACGGAGATCCGCCCAGCGTTTGATGGGCTTGAGCGGATCGGTCAGTCTGGTCATCCAGACGATCGGTACAAGCATCACGTCTCCTCCGTGGCCCGTCGATCGTCACGGTTTATCAGATTTCGAAGAAATTCTCGAACGATTCCGGGAAACTCTTGCGTGCCACCCGTTCATCGATCTTCAGCATGGTCTGGTAGGAAAGCGGATCGAAATCCTTGTCCGCCGGAATGACTTCGCGGCCCAGAAGAAGATTGAGACGCGCGGCATCGAGGTTGCCGCGCTCGAAGGGCTCAGCACCAAAGTGGTGCCAGAGCGCGTGCAGAAACGCACCATCGACGCGATGTTCGGCCATGCCGGGGCGTTTGCGCCGGGGGATCTCCTTAAGCGGCGTCACCCCCTTGGGATTGGCACGGCGGATGGTGAACTGTATCCCCGTGCTTGGCATCCCGCCCGGAAAACCGCGATGTTTGGTCATTTCGGGCAGGTTTGCCATCTGTCTCAATCCTTCAAGTGTTTGCGACCTTGTCGGCCGTCTTGGTGTCGAAATCGGAAGCGTCGTGACGCTCGCGCAGCTGCTCGGACGGCTCCCCGGATGTCCGGTTGACCATGCGACCGCGCTTCACCGCCGGCCGTGCAAAAATCTCCGCCGTCCAGCGCTGGAGGTGCTTGTAACCCTGAACTTCCAGAAAGTCACCGGCATCGCCATAGACTTGGCCGAGTGCCAGATTACCGTACCACGGCCAGATCGCCATGTCCGCGATCGTGTATTCGCTTCCCGCCATGAACTGGTTGTCGGCGAGGTGACGGTCGAGCACATCGAGCTGCCGCTTGGTTTCCATGGCGTAGCGGTCGATCGCATACTGGATCTTGATCGGCGCATAGGCATAAAAATGGCCAAAACCGCCGCCGACAAAGGGGGCCGAGCCCATCTGCCAGAACAGCCAGTTCATGGCTTCCGCGCGGGTGCGCAGGTCAGTCGGCAGGAAAGCACCGAATTTTTCGGCGAGATAGATGAGGATGGAGGCGGATTCGAACACCCTGATCGGTTCGCCACCGCCTTTTGGCGCGCGGTCCAGCAGCGCCGGAATTTTCGAATTCGGATTGATGCCGACAAAACCGGAGCCGAACTGGTCGCCCTGCCCGATATTGATCAACCAGGCATCATATTCGGCGTCCGAATGCCCCGCCGCCAGAAGCTCTTCCAGCATGATGGTGACCTTGACGCCATTCGGAGTGCCAAGCGAATGAAGCTGAAGCGGATGTTTGCCGACCGGCAGTTCCTTGTCATGGGTCGGCCCGGCAATCGGGCGGTTGATGTTGGCGAACTGGCCGCCATTGCCCTTTTCCCAGGTCCAGACCTTGGGGACTTCATAACCTGCGGGAAGATTGTCGGCGGAAGATTTCTCGGTCATCAAAACGGTCCTTTGCTTGGATAGCAGCTGGCGGATGAAAAACGCCGACACGCTATATAGGCAATCGACCGCGTGGATGCACAGGTCATACGCCTGATCCACCGTCAAAAATTAGAAAGTTATTCCCTCAAACCTGCCAACTTTGCCAGCTCGGCGTTGACGCGATCGCGCCACCCGCGGGCATTGACGAGCGTGTCGGGGAAAAGTCCGTCTATGGCAAGGAAAGATGCCGAAGGATCGGCAGCGCCACTTCCCCTCGCCGCATCAAGAATTTCCTCGCGACGCGGATCATTGCAATCCATCCTCTGGACGACCGCAGCGATCCAGACCGCCACGACATAGGCAAACTCTGCCGCATCGCCGCCCGCGGCCAGTGCTTCGCTTGCAGGTGCAAAGATACGCTGAGGCAGTTTCTGGCTGCTGTCTGAGGCGATCTGTGCATTGCGATGCGCGATTGCGGGATTGGCAAAACGGGTGATCAACTGACGTGTATAATCCGCCAGATCGATGCCCGGGACCGGATCGAGCGTGGGCAGCACTGCCTTCATGTGGCGCTCGACAAGACTGCGCAACTGCGGCACGGCCATGACATCGCGCACATATTCCAGCCCGTGCATCAGGCCGAGATGGGCAATCAGGGTGTGGCTGCCGTTCAGCAGCCGCAGCTTCATCTTTTCATAAGGCTCGACGTTTTCGACGAACAACGCACCTCCGGCCTCCCACCGGGGACGACCGGAGACGAAGCGATCCTCGATCACCCATTGTTTGAATGCTTCGGTCTCGATCGCCAAGGCATCCTCGACGCCGAGCAGATACCGGGCACGTGCGCGCGTTTCGTCGGTCGCGGCCGGCACGATCCGGTCGACCATACTTGAGGGGAATGCGCCATTCTCGCTGATCCACCGGGCCAGTTCAGGGTCGCGGCGTTCGGCCATTTCCAGTACGAGGCGTTGAACGATATGGCCATTGGACGGAAGGTTGTCGCAGCAGAGAACGGTGAATGGCGTGACACTCTTTTGACGGCGCAGCGCCAGCCCTTCCACCAGAAAACCCAGCACGCCGACTGGCTCATGCGGATTGGCGAGATCGGCGACGACAGCCGGGTGAGTGTTATCCAGCCCACCACTGACCGGATCGAGACCATATGCCTTTTCAGAGACCGTCAGCGTGACGATGCGGATGTTTTCGCCACAAAGGTGGTCAAGCACGCCCGCACGGTTTTCAGCGGCACAGATCCAACCCACCGTCGCGCCGATGACCTCTGCCTTGTCATCCCCCTCGCCGCGCACGACGATTGAAAACAGACCATCCTGTTCTTCCATGGCCGCAACAGGTTCCGGCGACCGCAGATTGACTGCAACGATGCCCCAAGGCCCAAAAGCATCTTCCAGAGCACGCTGGGTGAACACGGCCTGATGCGCGCGATGGAAGGCGCCAAGCCCGATATGCACGATGCCGGGCTTCAGTGCGTTACGATCATAAGCCGGGGTTTTCACGTTGTCCGGCAGATTGGTGGAGGATGAGAGACGCGCCATCGCTTCACCGTATGCCGTATTGAGCATGCGACAAGGTTCGCTCGATGCCGCGCAACTCGGCCAGCCCCTTCAGGCGGCCGATGGCCGGATAACCGGGCTGCGCGCCACGCGTGATGTCATCGAGAATTTCCTGGCCGTGATCGGGACGCATGGGGATTTCGTGATCCTCCCGACCTTCGTCGCGACGGCGTTTCTCTTCTTTCAGAAGTGCGGCGATGACGGCCACCATGTCCGTCCCGCCTTCCAGATGTTCGTCCTCGAAGAACGAGCATGGCAGGCTGTCTTCGTCACGCGTGACATTGCGAAGGTGGACGAAATGGATGCGCGAGGCAAACCGCTCCGCAATCGCCGGCAGATCGTTATCTGCACGTGCGCCGAGCGAACCGGAGCACAAGGTCACGCCATTCGCGCGGCTGTAGACCGTGTCGAGAATATAGGCGTAATCGGCCTCGGTGGAGAGAATGCGCGGCAGACCAAGCAGCGGCCACGGCGGATCGTCCGGGTGAGCGCAGATGTTGATGCCGACCTGTTCGGCGACCGGGACGACTTCGCTGAGAAAATCGATCAGATTGGCCTGCAGTTTCGGCGCCGTGATGCCTTGGTAGGTCCGCAGCTTTTCCAGCAACTGCTCGAGCGTATAACCATCCGCCGAGCCCGGCAGGCCGGCACCGATATTGCGGCCGAGTGCCGCGATCTTCGCGTCGTTCATCTCGGAAAACCGCCGCGCGGCGGCATCCTGCAAGGCTTCCGGGTAATCGGATGCCGCGCCTGGCCGCTTGAGAATATTGATATCGAAAGCAACGAAATCGGTCAGATCGAAGCGCATGGCGCGGGCCGCATGGCGGGTTTCCCAGCGCAGGTCGGTGCGGGTCCAGTCCAGCACCGGCATGAAATTGTAGCAGACGGTCTTGATGCCGCTGCTGGACAGGCGGCGCAGCGTTTCCTTCCAGTTATCGACATGGGTCCGCCAGTCCCCCGTCTGCGTCTTGACGTTTTCCGAAACAGGCACGCTTTCCACCACATCCCAGAAAAGGCCGCCCGCCTTGATTTCCGCATGGCGTTTGGCGATCTCGTCCGCCGGCCAGACATCGCCGGTCGGGATGTGATGCAGCGCGCTGACAATGCCTTGTGCCCCGGCTTGCGCCGCGTCCTGCACCGTCACCTTGTCGACCGGTCCGAACCATCGCCATGTATGTCTCATGCGTCTTGTCCCTCGATATTCAGTTCAGCAAAGCGGATAGAGAATAGCCCGCGCCGTCTTCCGGCGCGGGCATGATCGATCAGCGGATCAGCCCCATCTCGGTCGGCAGCCACAGGGTGATGGCCGGGATGAAGGTGATCAGAACCAGCGCGATCAAAAGCGGCACAAGCCAGGGCAGGATCGCCATTGTCGTGCGTTCAACCGATAGTTTGGCAACACGCGACAGGACGAACAACACCATGCCAAGCGGCGGGTGCAAAAGACCGATCATCAGGTTCAACGTCATGATCAGGCCGAAGTGAACCGGATCGATGTCGAATTGCAGCACGATCGGCAGCAGGATCGGCACCAGAATGGTGATCGCCGCAATCGTATCCAGGAAGCAGCCGACAAACAGCATCAAGAGGTTGACGAGGATCAGGAAGATCCACTTGCTGTCGGTGAGACTGGTGATCGCTGTCGAGAGAAGCTGCGCCGTCTGGCTGACGGTCAGGAGCCACGCAAAAACCGAGGCGGCGGCAACGATGAACAGAACCGAGGCGGTGGTTTCGATCGTATCGAACGTCGCCTTAGCAAGCGTCTTCAAAGTCATGGTGCGGTAACGCACGAGGCCGAGGAAAAGCGACCACAGAACAGCGGCAACCGCTGCTTCCGTCGGCGTGAACCAGCCCATGGTCATGCCGCCGATCAGGATGACCGGCGTCATCAGCGCCATGACGGCGGAGAAGTCGAAGTACCAGTCGCAGGCGATCAGCACGACAAGCGCAATCAGGATCGCCCAGTTGAGCGAAAGACCAACGAGCGTGAGCACATAGATGCCCAGCGGAACGGCCATGACAATCAGCACTTCCAGCGACGCGCCGAACAGGTTGCGCAGGCTGAAAGGCGTGTCGGAGCCCCACTGTTTCACATAGGCGAAGATAGCGACGGTGAGCATCATCAGCACGGTCATGACCACGCCCGGCACGATACCGGCCATGAACAGCGCGCCGATAGAGACGTTTGCCATCATGCCATAGATGACGAAGGGCAGAGACGGCGGGAAGATCGGCCCAAGCGTGGCGGAAGCGGCGGTGACGCCAACCGCAGCCTCGACCGGATAACCGTGATCCTTCATCGCCTTGATTTCGATCGTGCCGATACCTGCCGCATCTGCAAGTGCGGTGCCGGACATGCCGGAAAACACCACCGAACCGATGATGTTGACCTGCGCCAGCCCGCCCTTCATCCAGCCGACCAATGCGACCGCGAAGGAATAGATGCGGCCGGTGACACCGGCAGAGTTCATCAGGTTACCGGCAAGAATGAAGAAGGGCACGGCCAGAAGCGGAAAGCTCTCGACGCCGGCGATCAGCCGCTGGGCCGCAATGATGTCGGGCGCCACGCCATAAAACACGATGTAAAGAACCGACGACGTCGCCATGGAAACGGCGACGGGCAGGCCGAGCACCATCAAAAGCAGAAAGGAACCGATCAGAAGCAGCATGAAATCAACCCTCGGCGCTCTGGAATTCTTCGGGGCGTTCCAGCACCGAATACCCCCGACGCATATTGGCGACGAAAACCTGGATGGAGCGCAGCAGCATCAGCACGAAGGCGACGAGCACGCTGTAAAAGACGATGTTGCGGGGAAGCTGGACGGTGACCATTTCCTCCCCCTCGACGATTTCCATGTAACGCCACATCAGCCATGAGCCGTAGGCGAAGAAACCGATACGGATGAGATCGACCGCGGTCGCCATGATGCGCGTGACGTGTGCGGGCAGATAATGGTAAAGCACGTCCACCTGGATATGGCGCGACATGCGCACGCACATCACCGAGCCCAGAAACACCACGCCGATCAGGCAGTTGACGGCGATTTCCTCCGTCCAGGCATAGCTGTTGTTGAGCACGTAACGTGTGAAAAACTGCAGGAAGACGCAACCCGTCATGACCCAGAACAGGGCAAGCGTGACCCAATCCTCGAAAGCATAGATCTTGAGATTAACGTCGACTGGCGCTTCGTCGAAGGTATGGGCAAGCTCCTCAGGCGAAACCTGAGTGTGAATTTCCGGCTGCGTTGACATGGATTTCATCCCGTTTGGAAGGGGAATGGCGCGGTCCGGTCCATGAAGACCGCGCCAAAAACCATTTACTTGATGGCGCGAATGGCTTCCCAATCGGACTTTTGGTAACCGAACTCTTCGAACGTCACCTTTTCGAGGACGTTCTTTTCGAAGTCGGCCTTGTCCACTTCGACGACGTTGAGACCACGCTTCTTGAAATCATCGACAAGCGCCTTTTCACGCTCTTCGATGATCTTCGTGGTGCGCTCGGCCGCCTGCTGCATCACCTCGGTGAAGATCTTCTTGTCTTCATCCGAAAGGCTGGCCCAACGGCTCTTGGAAACGACCGTGTTGAGGTGATCGACGATGTGGCCGGAAAGAACGATGTTCTTCTGCACCTCGAAGAATTTCTTCGCCTCGATCGTGGTCAGCGGGTTTTCCTGCGCATCGACCGTACCGTTCTGCAGCGCCAGATAAACTTCGGCGAAGGCGATCGGCGTGGTGTTGGCGCCGCAGGCGCGCGGCATGGCGAGATAGGCGGGCACGTCCGGCACACGCATCTTCACGCCCTTCAGATCGGCGCAGGTGGTGATCGGCTTGTTCGAGGTCGTATGACGGGTGCCGTAATAGCTGACGGCGGTGATGACGTTGCCGGTCTTGTCCTCGTATCCCTTGGCGAGACGCTTGAAAACGTCGCTTTTCACGTAGGCGATCAGGTGTGCCGGATCACGAAAGATGTAAGGGAAATAGGTGACGCCGATCGGCTTGAAGTCGCGCGCCGCAAAGCTGGAGCCGGAAATGATCATGTCGACCGTTCCAAGCTTCAGACCCTGGTTGATGTCGGCTTCCTTGCCCAGCTGCGATGCCGGAAAGACGTCGATCTTGTAGCGGTTGTTGGTGCGCTTGGCGATTTCCTCAGCCGCCCAGACGGATTCCGTATGGAAAGGTTCGGATGTCTCGTAGACATGCGCCCATTTGAGCGCGGTCTGCGCCTGCGCCGTCAGCGACGATGCCATGATGACGGCCGCTGCTCCCAGCAGCGTTTTGAACCTGAATGTCATGCTCTCCTCCCGAGTTGATTTCAGATATGCGTGGTAAAATCCGACTGCTTCCATGCGGCCGGATCAGTCCTCCCTCGTCGGCTCCTCCCCGAAGCTTTCCGAGAACCTTTTTTGCGAACGCGTCAGGTGCTCGCGCATCGCCTGCCGTGCCGCCTCCGGATTGCCTTCGGCAATCGCGTTTCGAATGGCCTGATGTTCTTCCAATGCCATCTGCCATGTATGCGGCCCCTCGAAATAGCTGGCCAGCTTTTCGAAATAGGGAGACAGGCGGCGGTCGTAGATCAGGCCGGTAAACCGGTTCAGCGCGGAATTGCCGATGATATCGGCGATTGCCGTATGAAAAGCGCGATCGACGGCCAGTGCCTGATGCGAACTGTCCAGCACACCCGCCATTTCTGCCAGCAGACCGTCCAGAACCGCAATATGCTCCGGCCGCGCCAGCCTTGCTGCCTCTTCCGCAATCGCGCTTTCGATCAGGCAACGCGCCTGCAGGATTTCGAAAGGCCCATCGCTGTCATCGGCCGGCAGAACCGCTTTTCTGGCAGGATTGTTGCGCACATAAACACCGGACCCCATGCGGATCTGGATAAGGCCCTCCACCTCCAGAACGATCAGCGCCTCACGCACGGTCGGCCGCGACACGCCCAACCGTTCGGCAAGCTCACGCTCCGCCGGCAGGCGCTCGCCGGCCGGCAATTCACCCGTCTCGATAAGCGCGCGTAACTGTTCCGCGACCTGCCGATAAAGGCGGCGCGGCTCCAGAGCCACAAACATTGATGTCCTCCCCGCGATCTCGTTCCTCCTCAAGATCGCATGTGGTCAGATTGTCTGACCAATTTGCGGATGTCAATAATTCATAAAGAAATAAAGCGCGTTATATAGTTGATTTATATATCTATATTTGAAACGCCACGACAAAGCCCGCGCCAGCGGTTCGCACCGCAGCGGTCAGGCATTCACCGTTATTTCTGGAGCTGCCGACTGATCAGCCGGTTTTCAGTTCCACCCCATATTTTTTCCCGAGCGCCGCAAAGGCGTCGCGCGTCGCGGGGTCGATCATGACGCCGAACCGTTCCCGCTCAGCCGCAACCTTCCATTCACGATCACCCGGCGCCATGACGCTCTGACCTTCACGCGCCGGCGAATTGCGCAGCACATCGAGATAACGCGCCATACCGGCATCGAATGTCGCCTGGTCGCCAAACGCCTGCGGCTTGAGAGCCATCACGAACGCGCCCAAGCCACGCGGCGTTGCCATGTCCGGGCCCATCATGCCGGGCAGGTCTAAGCTCAGGCGCATTCCGGTCAGCACGGCACTGAAGATCTCGGCGAGACCGGCAAGGCCCGCCCCCTTGAACCCGAATTCCGCGCCCAGCGGCGCAAGCATGTCGACGGCCTGAGCATCCTGCGTATCGATGCCGTTCTCGTCCGATGCAACGGCTTCCGGCAGTGTCGTGCCCGTGCTGCGATAAAGCAGGACGCGGTTGAACGGGATGGCGCTTGTCGCCATGTCGAGCAGCCAGGGATCTTGCCCCGCCGCCGGCACACCGACGGCAATCGGATTTGTGCCGTGAAATCGCTGCGCGCCGCCATGCAGGCGCACAAAACTGTCGGAATTGCAAAAGCAGATGCCGATAAAGCCCTGGCGGGCCGCCTCGATGGCATAAGCTCCGGCCGGGCCGAAATGCGAACTGTTGCGGATGCCGACAGCGCCGATGCCAAACTGGCCGGCCAGTGCAATGGCGCGGTCCATCGCCGTATAGGTCGCCAGCGCACCGTGGCCATCGCCCGCATCGAGCGTTTCGATGGCGCCGAAAGCATTCACGACCTTGACCTCAGGGGCTTTCTTGATACGCCCGCCTTCCAGCGCCGTCACATAATGATCGAGCAGACGAACGCCGTGGCTATCCACGCCGTGGCGGGTGCCATGCAGCATGGCGCGCGTAACAGCATCGGCAGTCGCATCGTTCGCGCCGCAAGCCGAAAGAACGGCGCGGCAAAAACGACCGAGTTCCGTCAGCGAAACGCCATTGCGAACCGGCTGATCCAACACCAAACCTCCCTCTGGCGTTAAACGTCTTTTGTGTACACTAGACATCTTTACAGGCGCACGCAATCCCCGTTATGAATTTGCGAACGCCGGATCAGCAAGGACCGACATCTTTCATGCAGCCCCCCTCACCCGGCATCGCCCCGAAACTTTATCAGCGCGCCTGCGATGCGTTGGAGCGGGAGATTGTCGGCGGTGCGGTGCCGATCGGCACACATCTCAACGAGACGGCGGTCGCGGAAAGGTTCGGCATCAGCCGCGCCCCCGCCAGACAGGCGCTTCACGAGCTTGAGCGTCGTGGCCTCATCGGCAAGGCGGAAAAACGCGGTTACCAAGTCATCTCTATCGCCAGCGATACCGGCGCCCAGCCTCACCGGCAGGATGCCGACGAAGACGACAAGCTGCATTCTCTATCCACCTGGGAAGTGCTTTATCCGGAAATCGAGATCGAGATCGTCTCCCGTACATCGCTTGCAAACTGGCGCATCAACGAGGCGATGCTCGCCAAACATTATGGTGTTAGCCGCACCGTGGCGCGTGATGTCGTGGCGCGGCTTCAGCAGCGTGGCGTTGTGCAGAAGGATGAGAGAGGCCGCTGGTATGCCCCGGCGCTGACCCCGGCCCATATCGATCAACTGTATGAACTGCGCTGGGTGCTGGAGCCGCTGGCCCTGGAAAAGGCATATGCCCGCCTGCCGGACGGTGTACTTGCCCGTATGCTCGCCAATGTCGAAGCTGCCATGCAGCAGGAAAACGAGGTGAAAGGCGAATTGCTCGACAGGCTGGAACAGGAACTGCATGTCGAGCTTCTCGGCCATTGCGGCAATGACAGCCTGATGCGGGCGATCAGCCTGCCGCAGGCGATCCTCGTCGCCCACCATTTTCTCTACCAGTGGACGGTGGACCTGTTCGACACAGAACCCTTTCTGCCGGAACACTGGCTGGTGCTGGAGCGCCTGTCGGCCGGCGATGTCGAAGCGGCCAAGGCAGCGCTTGTGCGGCATCTGCAGATTTCGCGCGAGCGCGCGATGATGCGCATCCGCGCCGTCGCCGCCGTCATTTCACCGAAGGAACTGCCTTATCTGGAGCGTCTGGACACGCCCTGACCCTGTCATCTGCAACCGGCTTTGGGAGGAGCCTGGCCCATGAAGATCACCGCTGTAGAACCATTCATCCTGCATTTGCCGCTGACCTCGGATTCCATCTCCGACAGCACCCACAACATTACCCATTGGGGCGTGGTGGGCGCGATCATCACCACCAGCGATGGCCTCAAAGGCTACGGCTTCACCGGCACTCACGCCCATCTTACCTCCGACAGGCTCATCACCGCCTGCATCCGCGATTGTTATGCGCCGTTGCTGATCGGCGAGGATGCCGCCGACCATAGCCGGCTGTGGACAAAACTTGCCCGCCATCCGGCCCTGCAATGGGTCGGCCGCGCCGGCATCACCCATCTGGCGCTCGCCGCCGTCGATGTGGCGCTGTGGGATCTTGCCGCCAAAAAAGCCGGCGTGCCGCTGCATGCCCATCTCGGCGGCGCCCGCACCAACCGGCTGGAAGCCTACAATACCGATATCGGCTGGCTGTCTTTTTCGCAGGAAGAGCTTCTTACGGGTTCTGCCATGGCCGTCGAGGAAGACGGCTTTACGCGGATAAAAATCAAGGTCGGGCATGACGACCCGAACATCGACATACGTCGGCTGGAGGCGGTGCGCAAACGCATCGGCGGCGACATCCGCATCGCCATCGACGGCAACGGCAAATGGGACCTGCCCACCTGCCAGCGGTTTTGCGCCAGAGCCCGCGATCTCGATCTCTACTGGTTCGAGGAACCGATGTGGTACGACGATGTCGGCAGCCACGCCACGCTTGCGGCCAACACATCCATCCCCATCGCGCTCGGCGAGCAGCTTTACACGCTCGATGCCTTCCGCGCCTTCATTTCGGCAGGCGCCGTCGCTTATGTTCAGCCCGATGTCACCCGCCTCGGCGGCATCACCGAATATATCCAGGTTGCCGATCTGGCGCTTGCCCATCGCCTCCCGGTCGTGCCGCACGCCGGCGAAATGAGCCAGGTGCACGTGCATATGAGCTATTGGCACCCGGCATCGACGATCCTCGAATATATTCCGTGGATCAAGGACCATTTCGAGGAACCCGCAAACGTCGTGGACGGCATCTACAAACTGCCGCAGCAACCCGGGGCCAGCACCACCGTTCTGCCGGCCAGTTTCGAACGTTACGGCAAGAGCCTCGGCTGACGAAAAGCGAGGATGGCGGAGATCAGAAAACAGAGCTAAGAAATCTTCGGTCAGTTCCGGCCGCTTCCATTGCACCGAAGGTTTCCATGTCCGAACAGACGATTTCCGCCGCCTCCGCCGGCCTTGATCTTTCCCGCCGGTTCGTCGGTTTCGACAGGCTGAACGATCCGCGCGTGGTGATCGACGAGGCTGTGCTTCATCGCAATATCGCGGATATGGTGACGCTGGTGGGTGGCCGGGCAGCGCTGCATCCGCACATCAAGACCCACAAAAGCCTGGAGATCGCACGCCTTCAGCGGCAAGCGGGCGCCGTAGGTTTCACCACCGCCCGGCCCTACGAAGCGGCGATGCTGTTACGCGACGGCCTGTTTCCCGTCACGCTCGCCTACCCGCTTCTCAATCCGCAGACGATTGCCGGTCTCCTGCGCGAGGCGGAAAGCGCCGAGGATATCCGTTTCGTCGTCGACAGCCGGGAAACGGTCGAGGCCCTGATCGAAGGCTCGCATGAAGCTGGTCGCAAGGCCTCGGTATTCATGAAGGTCGATGTCGGCCTGCACCGCTGCGGCGTCGATCCGAACACCGATGCCGCGATGGAAATCGCCGGCGCGATCGAAAAGCATCCCGATCTCGTGTTTGCCGGCATCCTTTCCCATGCGGGGCATGCTTATGGTGCCGGCAATCCCGTGGCGATCACCACCATCGCCGAAAGCGAACTGGCGATCATGACGGCAATCCGCCAGCGTCTGGAAACCGCAGGCATCGCTTTGCCGCGCGTATCCGTGGGCAGCACACCGACACTCGTCCAGAATGCCGGCTTCGAAGGTATCGACGAGGTACGCCCCGGAAATTACGTCTTTTACGACCTTACCGCCGTCAGGCTCGGCTTGGTGGACCGCAACAGTCTTGCCCTGGGCGTGGCAACGCAAATCATCGCCGTGAACGATCGCTACGCCATTGCCAATGTTGGCTCCAAAACCCTGTCCTCCGATCTGGGAGCGCATGGAACAGCGGCAACAAAATCCTTCGGCGAAGCCTGGACGCTGGATCGCGACATACCGATGCCGGTGGCAAAGCTGTCGGAAGAACATGCGTTTCTCGAGTGGAGCGGCAAACGCCCTGCCATCGGAACACCGGTGCTCATCCTGCCGAACCACTCCTGCCCCGTGGCAAACCTGAGTGGCAGCATGCTGGCCCTTAACGGTGAAACCACACCGACACGAGAAATCCGCGTCGAGGCTTTTGTGGGCAATTTCAGGTAGGGGTGGGCTTGACGGTGCGCCAGTGAAGCCGAAGCACCTGGATGAGATGCCGTTTCGCCGATTACCTTGCCTTCACAGCGAAAAGGAAATTGCCCCGCTTTTGTGAGCGACAGCCCACCCAAAGCAGGGCAATTCATTTGTGACGGACGAAACTAGAGCTAAATCAGAAGCTCGCCTTTGCCGTTATGAAGAACGTACGTCCGCGACCTGTGTCTGTGGGACCGCCGGGCGAAGTGCTGAGCGCCGGCGTGTAGGTCTTGTCAAACACGTTCGAAACATTGGCCGAGAACTCCAGGCCGTTTTCCAGTTTGTAATTGGCAAACAGATCTACCAATCCGTAACCCGAGGCATAAGGCGAGCCGCTTCCAGCATTGATTTCGCCGATATAGCTCTGCGAGACCACATATGCACGTGTACCAACAGTCAGACGCTGGTCAAGGAAACGTGCACCGAGCGTGGCGCTGAAGATATCATCCGGCAGATAGCTCTGCGCTCCGAAGCCATTGATCTGCGAAGGAAGCTTTGAATCCGTGTGAGTGTAAGAAAGGCTGCCGAAATACGCGCCTGCGTCGTAAGCGGCTTGCAGTTCTATGCCTTGAACTCGTGAGGTACCCGGCATATTCCCAAAATAGAAGCCACCGGTCCTTGTCATCGTGCCAACGATGTAGTTCTCGATGCGGTTGTTAAAGTAATTTGCCTTGATCTGAAGACTATCGCCGGCGGCCATCAGGTCATCAAAGACGAAGTTGGCACCAATGTCCCAACCTTTGGATTCTTCAGGCAGCAGGAACGGATTGGGGAAGAAAGACATACGCGCGCTGCCGCCGGGATGCGTACCGCCTACAAAGGTCTCGCTGATGGTGGGCGGACGTGATGTATGCGCGTAAGTCACGTAAGGATTGAACCAATCAACCGGTTTCAACGCCAGTGTGACGCTTGGATTGAAGTTTCCGTCGGACCGATCCACTGCATAAGCGCCAGCCGGCATTCCCAAAGGATTGCTGGCGGAAACGGCGCCGGTTCCTTCCAAATGGGAATGGTCGTAACGCATGCCAACCGTCAGATCGGCGATGCCGTAGCTGACAGTCGTTGCCGAAAACAGGCTGTAATTTGCGTTTTCGCCCGAACCGTTCACACCCGAACCAGGTGTTGTTCTGCTGTTGATGACATCATAGTTGTCGGCGAAATATTCAAAGCCGTAATTCGTCTTGACCTGAACCTCGCCGAGATCGAAACGCGACGTGTTCGAGATATCGAAACCGGTGCCAACGTTGTCGATCTGACGTCCAGCGGCGGCTCCTCCTCCCGTGATCGATGGCGCATAATCATAATCCATCGCGACCTGATTGCGATAAGCATTGACCTTGAAATCGATCAACTCGCTTGCTGGGTCCCAAGAATAAGAAATATTATAAGTGCGCGAAATCACCGTCTGGTAATAGGAATTGGCCAGGAATTCGTCGTGGAAAAGGTTGGCACCCAATTCCAGGCGATGTTCGTCGTTTGGCGTGAACTCCACCTTGAACAGGCCCGAAATGACATCCGATTCGGTGCCCGAAACGGTCACGCCGTCGCCGTTCGCATAATTGCCGGGATCACGCTTGCTGATGCCACCAAGAATGCCGAACATGTCGTTCGGCCGGTAAGCACCTACGGCGGCCTCCGACCAGCCCGCGTCGTTCGTACCGTAGGTCGTTGTTACGAAGCCGCCATAGTTCTTTCCGTCCTTGATCAGATCATCGATATCCCAAGTGCGGAAATTGACTGCGCCCATTAATGCGTTACCGCCGCCCACACCATTCACGTAACCACGGGTTACATCGACGCCAGCCAGAAATGATGGTTCAACATAAGTGAAGCCCTGAGCCTCGTGACCGGTGAAGCGGAAGTTCTGACGAACGCCGTCGATCATCATGTTGACGCGACCGGAACCTTCCAGGCCACGGATATTGACCGCCACACCAGGGTTCTGAACGTTGTCGCGCGTGAACACGCCAGGCGTTGCACGCAGGACGTCATCCAGGTTCTTGCCGCCGAACTGTTCGATCTCGTCCGCAGAAATAACGCTCGACGGACCTGCCTCGCCGTAAGGGTTGGTTCCGCCGCTGGTGGAGCGAACGACAATAGGGGAAAGATAGGTCGGTTCGGAAGTTTGTTGAGCCGCATCTTCGGCGGTGGTTGTCTGCCGTTCTTGGGCGAAAGCGCTCGAAGCCAACGCAACAGAGGCAAGTGCGGTGCAGGTCAAAAGCCGAAAACGAAACTGAGGGCCGAACATGTCTATCCTTTCGCGACGCACACGAGCAGCGGCACGCGACAAGGCGCGCCGGTTAGGCGGTCATCAATGGTGGTCAAATTGTGTCGGAGGCGTACTGCTGCCTTAATCATGCCGTACATAAACATGATTACAAATGTCAACATAATAAACATGATTCATTTCATCATGTTTATGTCAATGATTGACCTGTGGGCTATTCGCCACTTTTCAGCAAATTCGAAAATACATCGCGGTGGCCGACACCTATTGTTCGCCGGTCTACAACCGCGCCTTCGTGCTCCTTGGCGTTGCCAGCAGCAGATTGGTTTCGCTGGCCGTGATCCCCGGCACCAGCCGTATGCGGCGGAGCACGTTGTCGAAATCGGCCAATGTCGCCGTTCCCAGTTCAACGATCAGATCCCAGCGTCCATTCGTCGTATGAATTTCCGATATCTCCGGAAACCCGCCAAGCGCCTGGATGACACGGTCGGCCACCCGTCCTTCGATTTCGATCATCATGATGCCGCGCACCGGCAGTTCCACCGTGTCCGCCCGCAGGATCACCGTGTAACCGATAATGCTGCCGTTCTTTTCCAGCTTTTCCATGCGCGCGCGAACCGTTGCCCGCGATGTTCCCATGTCGGCGGCAAGATCGGAAATGCTGCGTCGGGCGTCGTGACGCAAAAGCGTCACCAGCTTGTGGTCGAATTCATCCATGAGCAAAATGATAAATCATGCCGCCAAAATGGAAAGCTCTTTTGCCAATTCTGGCAAATATTGCTGTTCATTCCGCCACCTCGACGTGATCTTTTTCCAAATCAAGGGAGTGATGACATGTATTGCAGATTGATCGGTATTCCGCTTCAGGACGGCGCATCGCGGCTTGGCTGCGAAATGGGCCCGAGCGCGCTTCGTGTCGCCGGTATTCGCGGGGCACTGGAAGAACTCGGCCACGAGGTGACGGATATCGGCAATGTGGTCATCACCGACCTGCCGGATGTGCGCCACCCGAACCCGGCCGTGCGCAACCTGCCGCAGATCGCCGCATGGACGCAACTGCTGACCGACGTCGCCTACCGTGAAAGCGCAGAAGGAATGCCGATCTTTCTCGGCGGAGACCATGCCATGTCGGCCGGCACGGTTGCAGGCGTTGCGCGCCGCGCAGCGGAGAAAGGGCGTCCGCTTTTCGTGCTCTGGCTCGATGCCCATACCGATTTCCATTCGCTGGATTCCACCACCAGCGGCAATCTGCACGGTCTGCCGGTTGCCTATTATACCGGCCGCCCGGGTTTCGAAGGCTATCTGCCCGCCCTTTCGCACGCCGTCGATCCCGCCAATGTCTGCATGATCGGCATCCGAAGCGTCGATGTGGCCGAGCGCGATGCGCTGAAACAGACCGCCGTGACAGTGCATGACATGCGCACCATCGATGAACACGGTGTCGCCGTGCTGCTGCGCCGTTTTCTCGAGCAGGTCGAAGCCGCGGGCGGCATCCTGCATGTCAGCCTCGATGTCGATTTTCTCGATCCGTCCATCGCTCCGGCCGTCGGCACCACCGTGCCGGGCGGCGCCACTTTCCGTGAGGCCCATCTGGTCATGGAAATGCTGCACGACAGCGGCCTGGTCGGCAGCCTCGATCTCGTTGAACTCAACCCTTTCCTCGATGAGCGCGGCCGAACCGCCACGCTTCTCGTCGATCTCACCGCCAGCCTGATGGGCCGCACCGTCATGGACCGTCCGACAAGGAGCTATTGATGCCTGTAGAACAGAACCTCAACATCGTCCCTTTCGTCAGTGTCGAGAACATGATGGATATTGTGCTCGCCACCGGCACGGAAACATTCCTGCAGGAGCTCGCCGCGTATGTGGAAGAGGATTTCCGGCGCTGGGAACTGTTCGACAAGGTCGCGCGTATCGCGTCCCATTCGCGCGATGGCGTGATCGAACTCATGCCCGCCAGCGACGGGCGGCTCTATGCGTTCAAATATGTCAACGGGCATCCGAAGAACACGCGAAACGGCCGCCAGACGGTGACGGCTTTCGGTGTATTGTCGGATGTCGATAGCGGTTATCCGTTGCTTCTGTCCGAAATGACGATCCTGACGGCATTGCGAACCGCGGCCACCTCGGCCGTCGCCGCCAGATATCTTGCGCCGAAAGGCGCGAAAACCATGGCACTCATCGGCAACGGAGCGCAAAGCGAGTTCCAGGCCTTGGCCTTCAAGGCGTTGCTCGGTATCGAAAACCTGCGGCTTTACGATATCGATCCATCGGCCACGGCGCGTTGCCGCAGCAATCTTTCCCATCTCGGCCTGAACATCATTGGCTGCCGCAGCGCCGAAGAAGCGGTTGAAGGTGCGCAGATCATCACGACGGCAACAGCCGACAAGCGTAATGCCACGATCCTCACGGACAACATGATCGGCCCTGGAGTGCACATCAATGCCGTCGGCGGAGATTCACCCGGCAAGACCGAACTGCATCGCGATATCCTGCTGCGCTCGTCCATTTTTGTCGAATACCCGCCGCAGACGCGTATCGAGGGCGAAATCCAGCAATTGCCGGGCGATTCGCCAATCACCGAATTCTGGAAAGTGGTGACCGGCCAGGCGACCGGCCGCCAGGACGAGCGCCAGATCACGCTCTTCGACAGCGTCGGTTTCGCGACGGAGGATTTTTCGGCGCTTCGGTATGTCTATGACAAGCTGCGCAACGGCAACGGGTTCGAGAGACTGGACCTCGTCGCGGATCCGGACGAACCCCGCGACCTGTTCGGCATGCTGTTGCGGCGCAAAGCACTGACGGCACACCTGAATTCCTGAGACAAAGGCTGCCGGGAAAGAGGTATCCATTTCCGGCAGCAAAACCTTGGCCTCAATCAGGAGTTACTTGGAGTTTGAAGCAGTACATCCGGCGGATGGCGGCATATAAAAGGAACACAACCAAAGATCGGCCTTCTGCGACAGCCAGATAACAGTAAAACAAGAATTCTGGCACTCCCCATTCTTGTTGCAATCAATTTATCGCTAATTTAATGCAAATTTAAACTCGATATCGTTCAGTCGGCGCCAGTGCAGTTTCCTCTGTCACCGTGCGCATGAGGCGCAGCGACACCGCCCTTCGGGCATGCCTTTCCCCACCACCTTCGTCGCCCCCTCCGCCGACACAAGGAACGTCCGCTTGTCCAAGAAAACCAATTTGATGACGCGCATCCTGATTGCAGCGTCTCTCGTCGTGGTCGGCGCCTTTGCCGGCTTCTCCCTTTATATCGACAGCCTCCAGCGCTCCGCCGTTGCTGAATCTGTCAAATACAACATCGAATCCTCCGGCAAACAGGCCGCACAAAGCATTTCCAACTGGCTGAATGGCCGCGTCATGCTGACCGACAACGTTGCAAAGGGCATGGGAAATGCTGCAACCGATGATGCAAAGCTCTTGCTTCTGCAGAACGAGGTCCTGAAAAGCCAGTTTCTGTCGACTTATTTTGGCGCCGCCGCTGACGGCAAGTATATCGAATGGCCGATTACCGGCGTGCCTGCCGATTACGATCCTCGCAAACGCCCTTGGTATCAGGCTGCCGCCAATAGCGGTCAGTCGATCCTTACCGAACCCTATGTCAGCGCATCCACCAAGAAGCTGAACGTCACCGCTGCCGTACCGGTAAAGGTAAACGGCCAGATCGTCGGCGTAACGGGCAGCGACTTTTCGCTGGAATCACTTGTCGAAGCCATCAAGTCGATTGATGCCGGCCCAAAGGGTTATGCCTTCCTCGTCAACAAGAGCGGCAAGGTTCTCATCCACCCGGATGAAAAGATGGTCGACAAGACCTTGGCAGACCTGTTCTCAGGCAAGGCACCTGCCATGTCTACGGCGATTTCCGAGGCAGAGACTGCCGGCGAAACAAAGCTCGTGAGCTTTATCCCGGTAAACGGCCTGCCCGGCGCAGATTGGAGCGTCGCCTTCGTCGTCGATGAAGAAACGGCCTACGCGTCGATCGGAGAATTCCGCATCGCCGCCACCATCGCAACCCTTCTCGGCGTTGCCGCCATGATCGGTTTCCTTGCAACGCTTCTGAGCCGTCTCGTCGTTCGTCCGGTTACCCAGATGACCGCCGCGATGGACGAACTGGCTGCGGGCCACCTCGAGGTCAACATTCCCGGTCAGGATCGCACCGACCAGATCGGCTCCATGGCCGCAGCGGTTGCCGTCTTCCGCACCAACGCAAAGGACCGTCTGCGTCTGGAAACCGATGCCGAGCAGAACCGCTCGTTGTCGGAGCAGGAACGTGGCGAACGCGAGCGCGTTTCCGCCCGCAATGCCGCCGATATCCGCTTTGCCGTGGATGCCCTGGCGGATGGCCTGAACCAGCTCTCCAACGGCAATCTGGAATATCGCATTTCGACGCCGTTCGTTGCCGATCTTGATCGCCTGCGCGAAGATTTCAACGCCTCGATCTCGAAGCTGAATGGCGCGCTGACCAAGGTCGGCCAAAACGCTCGCGCCATCGATGCCGGTGCCAGCGAAATCCGCCACGCGGCGGACGATCTTGCCCGCCGCACCGAACAGCAGGCAGCCTCTGTCGAAGAAACAGCCGCAGCGCTTGAAGAGATCACGACCACGGTCAAGGATTCGGCTCGCCGGGCAGAAGAAGTCGGCCGCCTGGTCAACCGCACCCGCGACAACGCCGAAAAATCCGGCAATGTCGTGCGCAACGCAGTTCGCGCCATGAGCGGCATCGAACAGTCCTCGTCGGAAATCTCCAATATCATCAGCGTCATCGACGACATCGCCTTCCAGACCAACCTTCTCGCCCTCAATGCAGGCGTCGAAGCGGCTCGCGCCGGCGAAGCCGGCAAGGGTTTTGCCGTCGTCGCACAGGAAGTCCGCGAACTGGCCCAGCGTTCCGCAAACGCCGCCAAGGAGATCAAGGCCCTGATCACCACCTCCGGCGCACAGGTCCAGGAAGGTGTCACCCTCGTCGGCGAAACCGGCAAGGCGCTGGAAACCATCGTTTCCGAGGTGCAGGAGATCAACGGCCATATCGCCGCCATCGTCACCGCCTCGCGCGAACAGTCGACCGGCCTTCAGGAGATCAACACCGCCGTCAACACCATGGACCAGGGCACTCAGCAGAATGCCGCCATGGTCGAGGAACAGACGGCAGCCAGCCACGGCCTCGCTTCGGAAGCCTCGGCCCTCAAGGAGTTGCTTGCGCAGTTCCGTCTGGCCGATGCAGCAGCCGCTTCACGCAGCAATTACAGCCGCGCTGCTTAAGCGGCGAGCTTCTAGGAAAAACCGATGGCCGGGCGAAAGTCCGGCCATTTCTGTTTGTCCGTATCGGCCTGCAATCGTCCCGCATGCGGCAAGGTGAGCAGAACGACCGACAAATCTGCGCAACGCGCAGATGATGGATTCAAAGAAGGGGGAAAGCCGGCCATTGCGGGATGAGCCAAGCTCAAAGCTTGCTCCCGCCGGCAGGAGAAGGTAGCGCGTACGCAATACAATAAAACGCGCAGGGGCTTTATGGCCTCCAAATCCTCAACGAAAGATAAACCGAAAGAGGTTTTTCATGGAAACCGTCACAATCGAAACACGAGCGGATTTCGCCCAGTGGGCAATAGAGCGCGCCCGCGCCATCGTTGCCGATCTGGGCGGCAATCTCGCGCTTGCAGCCCGTGACATGGAAGACGGCAAGATTGCCGAAACCGGAAACGCGCTCGGCCAGGCGATTGTCGATGCTCTTCTCGAGGTTTTCGACGGTCTCGCGCCGGAAGAATGATCCGGCGCTTGCGGTCGTGATATAGCTAGGAAGCCATCTGCGTTGCGGTTGGCTTTCGCTCGGCGTTCATGAAAAACATCTCGCTGACATCGCACCAGCCATCCGGGCAAAAACCCTTTATGGCGTCCGGCCACTCGGCGTTTCCCGCCGCGTTCACATAGCCCAGGCAGCTGCAATGCTCGGCATTTTCAAAGTGCAGATAGGCCAGCCGGCCCGCCACGAGTGCCTGCATTGGACGCCACATAAAAATTCCTCCACGACCTCATTACGCCACGACCATGAATGACGACGCTTGCGCGGGTCTGGTGACGATAATGTGACAATGGCGCGGACATGTTTCCCGGCCTCCTTTTGTAGTCGGCTTCTTGCAAAGCGTATAAACTTGAGTATCAGTGTCCAATTATAAGGGCGGCCCTGGTTTCGTATCCGGCGCCCTCAGAAAGGGCTTTGTCATGGTTTCTCGATTCAATCTTCGCCTCATCGTTTTCGTGGGTCTTGCAGCCTTCTCGGGCGGCGCAATGGCTGCCGACAAGGGCAATCCGGAAGCCAAACGCATCGTGTCGATTGGCGGCACAATCACGGAAATCCTCTATGATCTCGGCGCGCAGGACCGTATTGTCGCGCGTGATTCCACCAGCTTCTTCCCGGCGGACGCCAATTCGAAACCGGATGTGGGCTACATGCGCGCCCTGTCGGCCGAGGGCATTCTCGGGCAAAAGCCTGACCTCATCCTGATGGAAGAAGGATCGGGACCGCCGCCGGTCATCGAAATCCTCAAGGCCAGCGAAGTCCCGATGGTCGTTATCCCGACACCGCCCGAAGCCGACAAGATCGGCCGGAAAATCCGTGATGTCGGCGCCGCTGTCGGCCTGTCCGACAAGGCGGAACCATTGGCGGTCAAGACCGAGGAAGGATTGAAGGCGCTTGCGGCCGAAGTCGGCGCAATCAAGTCTGAAAAGAAGAATGTCCTTTTCGTTCTGTCGCTTTCCAACGGGCGCGTAATGGCCGGCGGTGCGGATACGGAAGCCGGCGCAGTGATCGAACTGGCCGGAGGCATCAATGCAGCACCGACCATCAATGGCTACAAGCCGCTTTCGGATGAGGCTGTGATTGCGGCCAAACCGGATGTCATCCTGTCCATGACGCGCGGCGACCATTCCATCAAGCCGGAAGATGTGTTTGCCCTGCCCTCCATGCAGACGACACCGGCAGCTGCCAACAAGGCGCTGGTCTCCATGGATGGCCTGCTGTTGCTCGGCTTTGGCCCGCGCACACCGCAGGCGGCCCGGTCGCTTGCGGCGCAGCTTTATCCCGGCGAGATCAAGCTGCCATGAAAACGCTTTCCCTGCCGCTAAGGCCGGCGATCGAGGGCGACCGCACACAGCAAGGCATTCTCGTCATGGCCGGGCTTGCAGTCCTGCTGGTGGTCGCCTGCCTCATATCGCTCGGGGTCGGCCCCACGGGCGTCGGCCTTGCGGATCTCTTCGCCTATCTCACCGGCAATGCCGACAAGCTCACCACTCAGGAACGCGTGATCCTTGAAGCAGTGCGCCTGCCGCGCACCGCCTTGGGCCTGCTCGTTGGTGCCGGCTTGGCTGTTTCGGGAGCCATGATGCAGGGGCTTTTCCGCAACCCGCTCGCCGATCCCGGCATTGTCGGCGTCACCGCCGGTGCCGGCCTTGCCGCCGTTGCGGCCATCGTGCTCGGCAATGGCATTCTGGCACCTCTCGCACTTCTGCTCGGCAATCAGTTCCTGCCGCTGATGGCGTTTTTCGGCGGCCTCATCAACACCTGGGCGCTTTACCTCATCGCCACCCGCGATGGCCGCACCTCGACCACCGCCCTGATCCTCTGCGGTATAGCCATCGGCGCCCTGACCGCCGCCGTCATGGGCCTCCTGATCGTCATGGCGGATGACCGGCAGTTGCGCGACATCACTTTCTGGAGCCTCGGCTCGCTCGGTGGCGCCACCTTCGGGCGCGTTGCTTCCATTCTGCCCTTCATTGCCTGCGTGCTGGTCATCATACCCTTTGTTGCCCGTGGTCTCGATGCGCTCATCCTGGGTGATGCGGCCGCATTCCACATGGGCATTCCCGTCCAGAGGCTGAAGAAGATCATCATCGTGGCCGTGGCAGCAGCTTGCGGCTCCACCGTTGCGGTGGCAGGTTCCATCGGTTTCGTCGGCATCGTCGTTCCGCATTTGCTCCGGCTTGCCATGGGCCCGTCGCACCGCTTCCTTCTGCCGGGGTCGGCGCTCGGCGGCGGCGCTCTGCTGCTGATTGCCGATAGCGTCGCCCGTACTGTTGCTGCGCCGGCGGAATTGCCGATCGGGGTCATAACCGCCCTCTTCGGTGCGCCCGTTTTCCTGTTCTTGCTGCTCGGCAAGAACGGCATCAGCATGCGGGACCTGCCATGATCGTCGCGGACAACATCACCGTCACCCGCAGCGGCCGCCATCTCGTCCAATCGGTCGATATCCAATTGCGGCCGGGTTGCTTCACCGTGATCATCGGGCCGAATGGCGCCGGCAAATCCACGCTGATGAAGGTTCTCTCCGGCGAGATGCGCCCGGACGAAGGCTCGGTCTCCTATCACGGGAAAGACCTCAACATCTGCCGGCCGGAAGATCTGGCAAGATGTCGGGCGGTCCTGCCGCAGGCGACACAACTGGCCTTTCCCTTCACGGCTCTCGAAATCACCCGCATGGGAGCGGTCGCAAACGGTGCGCTCGACCCTTCCGACGAGGCCCGAAAGGCCCTGAAGCGCGTTGGCCTTCAGGGTTTCGAGCGCCGCCCCTATCCGTCGCTGTCGGGTGGCGAACAACAGCGTGTGCAGTTCGCCCGCGCCTTGGCGCAAGTGCCGCAGGCAGTGCGCGATGGCGTGCCGAATGCGCTGTTTCTCGATGAACCGACCGCAAGCCTCGATCTCGGCCACCAGATCTCCGTTCTGGAAACTGCCCGTGATTTCGCCTCGGCAGGCGGCATCGTGCTGGCAATCCTGCACGATCTCAATCTCGCCGCCGAATTTGCCGATCATCTGGTCGTATTGCACCATGGACGCGTGGTAAAATCCGGCATCTGCACGGATGCGATCACCGATGACATCATCGCGAAAGTCTATGGCATCGGCGGTGCCGTCGGTCGTTTACCGGCAGCCCATATGCCCTATGTCTTGCCGCAATCGCGGCACAGATAACCAGCGGCGCCCGTCAATTGGCGCCGGATCGCACGGTCTTGCGCCATACGGGCAGCGCCTTGAGCGTTGTTATGGCCCCGGCCTGCGTCACCTCGCGCCCGTCGGTCACGCCTTTGGCAATGATCTCCGCCATCTCCTCGATCGGCTGGCGGAATGTCGTCAGGGAATACCCTTCCCAACCGGCCTGTTCGATATCGTCGAAACCGAGAACGCAGAGGTCTTTCGGGATGACCATGCCGAAATCCTGACGGGCGACGTCCATGAAACCGCAGGCCAGAAGGTCGGTCACGCAGAATACCGCATCCGGACGCGACGCACCCGGCAACAGCAGGCGGGCGGCCTCGGCACCGCTGCGGTAACTGGTCGGCCCCGCCTTGATCAGCTGCGGCGGCGCGAACCCCGCCTCCACGACCGCCGCCGTGAACAATTGCTCCCTGGCCAGCAGGCTGGGAGAATTGTTGGTGGAAGAGACGATGGCGAATGACCGGCAACCGGCGCGGGCGAGCATATGCCGCGCGTCATTCATCGCGCTCTGATGATCGAGATTGATGTGATCGGCTTCCTCGATCTGCCCCTGCCGGTTGATGAGGATGACGTGCTGGCCGCTCTCGATGCAGGTCCGCACCAGCGAAACCGGCGGCGCACCTGAAAGCACGATACTGGCAGACGCGCGATAATTCAGCGTCTGGTGCAGCGCGGCGCGCGAATCCGCCTCGTTACCGGCCGTATTGATAACCATGACGGCACGTCCGACCGCCTGAATGCGCCGCGTCAGCGCCTCCAGCAACGCGGATTGGTAGGGCGCATGCAGATCGCCTCCGAGAATGCAGATCGGTCGGCTTTTTTCCTGCGAAAGACCCCGCGCCAGATGATTGACGTGATAGTTCAGCTCTTCGGCCGCGGCCAGAACCTTGGCCCGGGTCTCATCCGAAACGCTTGCCCCCGCCGTAAAGGTCCGTGATACGGCGGAACGGGATACTCCGGCCAGCCGCGCGACCTCGCTCGCACTTGCGAAATTCTGCGGCGGCCGGTTGGTCATGCGACAGCCCTGTCCTTTTTCGCCTCGATGAGACGGATCATATCCGCCGCGCGTTCCACAGCACCGATCAGTTCCGGTTTGGGCGTTTCGAACCACTCATCCGGGTGAAGCTCCCGCTTGTCGCGGATGTGATCGATGGCCGATGCCAGCGTGGGATAGAGTTCCGGCATTTCGAGATGCAGGAAAAGCGCCACCAGCGACACCGAACGGCTACGCCCGGCCCGGCAGTTGACCAGCACATTGCCCTTGTCGCGATGCGGATAGGACGGCTTGTCGGGAAAGGTCTGGTCGAGCGCGCCGCGCAGAATGTAATATCCGGCGAGCAGCATCGTATCGGCATTGCCGGGACCATCCACGAGACCGAGCTTGTAATACCGCAGGAAGCCGGGACCGGAGGGGATGCGTCCGTCTTCGGCGGGTTGCTGCGCACCGACAAGATCGACATCGAAATTCACCGCGCAGTTGACGATGACCTTGATGCCGTGCTGCTCCAGCAGGGCAGGCGTGCTGACGGCCTCACGACCGCCGATATAAAGATCGACATTCCAGCCGGGCAGGTTTTTCTGAATCAGGCTGACATGCGGCCGGTCGTAACGGGGAGCGCTCATGCCGCCTCTCCCTTCTGCTCGGCGGACGAAGCCGAAATCTTCATCGCAGCGGAAAATTCGGCGGCGATGCCGGGCGCAGCTGCGAAAATCTCTCCGCCGGTCAGCAATTCGCCTTCCGTTGCCGGATAATTGCCGGTCACACCGCCCGCTTCGCGCACCATCAGCAGCCCGGCAAGGCAATCCCAGGCGTTCATGTAGTATTCGGCATAACCATCGGTGCGGCCTTCCGCTACCCACGCGATCGCCAGCGCGCCGGATGCGCCACGACGGATATTGGCGCCTTTGGAAAGAACACGTTCCATCGCAGCAAGATAATCCGCCGCCATCACGCGCGGTGACCAGCCGATTTCGACCGAAGCGTTGGCAATGGCATCCGTCGCGGCCACGGTGATCGCAATATCGTTCTTCGTTGCCCCCTGCCCCTTGCGCGCGAAATAGAACTCGCCCGATGCCGGATTGAAGATGGCGCCCAACAGGGTTTCCCCGTTCTCGCAAAAGGCGATCGAAACGCAAAAATGCGGGATGCCCCGCGCGAAATTGGCTGTCCCGTCGATAGGATCGATCACCCATAACCGCTGCGCCAGAGCGCCGCCTGCTTCTTCGCCGAGAATGCCATCCTGCGGAAATGCTCCGGCAATCGCGGCGCGTACATGGCTTTCCACCGCACCATCGGCTTCGGTCAGAAAATCCTGGCGTCCCTTGAGGGTGAAATCGCCGGGCTTGCGGGTGCGAAATGCTTCCAGCGCCATCGCGCCGGCAGAAGCCGTCACGGTGCGCAACAGGGTTTCGCGTTGGTTCAGTTCATCTACTGTCAGCATGAGGTCTTTCGGCATGTGGGGTGGCGGGCAGCACCTGAGCGAGCCCGCCGTGCTTGATATGCTAGGATTACTTTTTGTAATTCAAGGACCAGAGATCCTGCCAGTCCTGACGAGACTCCCAGTCGGCCACGGCAGTCGATGCGTCATAGGCGAGAAGCTGGTCACGCACCTTGCCGACGCCGGAGGGCTCGTTGTCCGGAAGACCCACGGTCTTGTTGGTGGACATCTTGCCATCCTTGGCCTGCGGAGCAATGCCTTCCGCGGTCATCATGTAACGAATGAACAGCTTTGCGGCATTCGGGCTCTTGGTACCGGATGCAACGAGACCCAGCGAAGGATAGGTCCAGCCGGCAAACGGGGAGATACCGGCACACAGGCCAAGCTTCATGCCATCCTTGTTGTCGCGATATTTCGCGGTGCTGACGAGGCCGACAAAGCTTTCCTTGGTATCTGGCGCACCGACGGATTCTGCCGCAGCACCGTCGGAATCGGTGAGAAGCGGGCTGTTGGCAGCCAGAGCCTTCACCCAGGCGGCGGTTGCGCTGGCCTCATCGGTTTTGAGCGGCTTGCCGTATTGCGCCTGATAGGCATCGGCCACGGCCTTGTCCGCATGCGTGGCCAGCTGGTTGAACCAGTCGGTATAGGACGGTTTGCCGATCGGATCCTGCATTGCGACCTTGCCCTTCCACTCGGCTTCGGTCAGCTGCCAGATATTCTTGACCGGGCAGCTGTCATGCAGGGCGGTATTGTAGGTCCACACGTTGGGAGCCAGAACCACGGTCAGCGGATCCTGGTACATCGAGGGAATGTCCTTCGCGAGATCGGTCGGCAACCAGCTTTTGGCATAACCCTTGACGATCACCTGCGACATGGCCGCCGGCGCATCCGCCAGAATGACGACGTCTGCCTTGACGTTGTTGGCCTGCGCTTCGCGAATGACGATCTCGAGCGTTTCCGGCGCGCCGGATTTCACGCCCGTGGCCTTCACGCCGTATTTCTCGGAAAAGGCCTTGGCCTGTTCGACGATCTTGCCGGTGGAATCATAAACCGTGATCGGCGCTTCCTTTTTCGCCGCCTCGATCATGGCATTGAGGTCGAATGCCTCTTCGGCGCCCGCGCTGGCAGCAACCAGCGAAACGGCGGCGGAAAGCATCAGCGAGGAAATCAGAGTACGGGAAAATCTCATCGGTATTCCTTTGAGTGAATGAAACGGGAAATTTGGAAGAGTTTATGCGGGTAATAACGCCGCCCGGTCGTGGGCGGTCGGCTGTGCCGCGTTTGGAGCGCGGGTTTCGGATCGCTCGACGCGTCTGCCGTCGGCATCGAAGAGATGCAGCCCCTCAGGCTTTACAAAACACTGCACGGCGTCACCGAGCCTTGCGGTCGGTCGCATATGCGTGGCGTGGAAAAGCCGCTCAGGTCCCAGCGAAAGCTCCAAAATCCAGCTGCCACCGGTCGGCATGATGCTTTCCAATTTCAATGTGCCGAGCGGCACCGCATCGGCGCATGCAGCAAACGCGATTTCTTCCGGCCGGATGCCGACTGACGCAATGTTGGCAGCATCCCCAACAGGCAGCTTGCCGAAAACGCGCGCCGCCAGGCCACCGGCTGCGGGCCTTGCGAGCGCAATCATGTTGATCGGCGGATTGCCGATGAATTCCGCCACGAACCGGTTGACCGGTCGCGAATAGATGTCGTCCGGTGCGCCGACCTGCTGCAGACGGCCGCCGTTCATCACTGCAATGGTGGTGGCAAGGGTCATCGCCTCCCACTGGTCATGTGTCACGAACACGATCGTGGTGCGAAACTCCTCATGCAGCCGGCGAAGTTCGGCCCGCATTTCGAGCCTCAGCGCGGCGTCGAGATTGGACAATGGCTCATCCAGAAGAAGGATTTCCGGATTGACCGCCAGCATGCGCGCAAGCGCTACGCGCTGCTGCTGACCGCCGGAAAGCTGCGACGGATATCGTTGCGCGTAATCCCGGATACGCAGCTTTTCCATCACGTCGTTCACTTTCGCGCGGCGCTGCGCTTCCGGCAGCTTGCGCAATCGCAAACCGAAATCGATGTTGCGCTCAACCGTCATATGCGGCCACAGCGCATAGGACTGGAACACGAGGCCCAGACGCCGCTGCTCGGGTGGAACAAATGCGCCGGCGGAAAGGCTATCGACGACGCGATCACCGATGGCGATTTCGCCTCCACTCAAATGCTCAAGCCCGGCGATCATCCGCAATGTCGTGGTCTTGCCGCAACCGGAGGGGCCGAGAAGACACATGAATTCGCCATCGGCGATGGTGAGGTTCAGATCCTCCACGGCGGCATGGCTGCCCGCCCCGTAGTTCTTGGTCACATGGGAAAGTGTGATATCGGGCATTTAGCTCTCCAGCCCCTTGGCGATGCCGTTGCCGGTCAGGCGGTTGATGAGAACCGTGCCGAAGAGCGCCAGCAGCGCGATCATCAGCACGACGGCATTGGCGGCCTGGGTGTAGTTGTAGTCGACGAGGCGCAGCGAATAGGTCGTCAGCACATCGGTGGCCGGCACTGCGAGGATGATGAACAGGCTCACCCCCTTGATGCCGGAAATGAACGGCAAGAGGATCGCGCTTGCCAGCGCCCGCTTCTGGATCGGCATGACGATGCTCACCATACGCCGCCACCAACCCGCACCCGCCACGCGCGCCGCCTCTTCCGGCTCCTTGCCGAGCTGCGCCATGGCGGCGATACCGGAACGCGAGGCAAACGGCATCTGATCGGCGATCAGAGCCAGAATGAGGATGATCGAGGTTCCATAAAGTGCCGGAATGGGGCCGCGCGGCACGGCAAAAAGCGTCAGAATGGCAGCGGCAAAGGCAATGCCGGGCACCAGATATGGCAGGAAGGTGATCTGCCGCAGGAAAGCGCCAAGCGTTGCGAACGGGCTGCGGATGACGACATAACCGACGAGAAGACCGAGCACGCCCGACGCCAGCGATGCCGCGCCGATGATCATCAGCGTGTTGAAACCCGCCGCCCAGAATTCCGGTGTCAGCAGAATACCGTTGCGCAAGGCCACGGTATCGAGGCCGGTCCCGATCCAGTAATCGAAGGTGAAATTTTCAGGCGTGAAACGACCCGGCACCCGCATGATGGTGGACAGGAAAAGCGTCGAAAGCGGAATGACCACACCCACCGCAAAGAACGCGAGGGCAAAACCGGTGGCGGCCAGCCGCCAGCGCCCAAGCGGGCGGCGGCGATCCATCGCACCCTTGCCGCCGACGATGGCGAAACGCCGCGCTTCGCGCATCATCCGCGTGTCGATGTAGAGGGTCAGCACACCGATTGCCATGATGACGGCGGCCATCACCGCCGCCATGCCGGTCTGCCGTGTCGAGATGGCGCGGTACAGCGATGTGGAAAGCGTATCGAACCCGACCGGCAGGCCGAGCACGTAGGGCACGGCAAATTCACCGATACAATCGGCGAAAATCAAAAGGCCGGACGACAACAGCGCCGGACGCATCAGCGGAAGCACGATCTGGAAGGCAACGCGGGAACGGCTGGCTCCCAGAATGCGGGCGGAATCCTCCAGCTGGGCATCCAGTCTCTGCAAAGCGCTGCCGAGGATGAGGATCACGAAGGGCGCATAATGCAACGACAGGATGACGATCATCGGCAGGCGGCCATAGGCCAGCCAGTCCGGCGTCGCAAATCCCAGGTTCTCCAGCCAGCCCGGTTGGCCACCCACGGTGCGGTTCTTGAAAATGGTCGTCCAGGCGAGCGCCAGCGTCCATGTGGGCAGCATGAACGGAACGATCAGCGCGGTCGCGAACCAGCCGCGGGCAGGCAGCTCGGTCCGATTGATCAGCCAGGCCAGCACCCCGCCGACCGACATGGACAGCACGATGGCCCCGGCAGCCACCGATGCCGTATTGAGAAGCGGCTGCCACAGAAGAATGGACGACATGCGCGAGGCGAAGGCCCGCGTCACATAATAGAGAGTGAAAGCACCTTCCGGCAATCGTGTGCGAGCGGCATCACCGATCTGCACGATCACCGCATTGGCGAGAATGGAAATAACGGGCGCCAGAATAAGGAAGGAAAACAGCACGGCCAGCGCGCAACCGATGGCAATGACCGGATCCTGGCAAGCCACGGCAAACCGATGGCGCACCCGCTGAAATCGGGAGCTTTTCCTGGCCCCTGTCGTCTGCTCGTCGATCACCACCATGATGGCCGCCCTTTTGTTTACTCAACGGGGCGGAACATAAAAATTATCGATGACAGCCGGATGACGATTTGCACTTATGTGCAAAACAATCATCAGGTGAAATAGACTACAAAGCCTGGCAAGCGTGGTCGCGAAAATGTCATCGACCGCAAAAAATTGCGCATAGTACCAAACTGCTTCGCCTCATCCTGACGGGACGAGAGTGCCGGGCCGCACTCCTTCGCGTCAAACGGCCGCACATCCGTATCGAGTGGCTCGGTGACATCGAGGCAAGTTTGTGGCATTGACGGTGCATGAAGGCGATCAGGCAAATCCTTTCCGACAGGATATTGGCCACCGCATTGGCGGCGGTCATCGCCTATGTGCTTGCCCTTCAAGGATTTGTCGGCGGTTATGCGCGGGCGTCCGTCATCACGCCTGCCGATAATGCGCTGCATGTCATCTGCGCTTCGTCGGGAATCGCGGACGAAGCTTCGAGCAACACGCAAGATCCGCTGCGCAAAAGCGCGGATTGCCCCTGCGCCACGCTGTGCCGCCTGGCGGGCTCGATGGCGCCTGCCATTCTGCCGGTGCTCACCGCCGCCATTCGGTTGCCGATCGTCACCAGCAGCACGGTGGCCCCGGCATCGTCTTCCTCGCTGCACCTTCCCCAACGCGGTCTTGTGGCCGAACCTCGAGGACCTCCCGCGCGCGCCTGAATGTTTAAGTGATGCGCCTGCGCTTCACCCTTGTTTTTCAGGAGGCATGTCATCGTGGCATTGCTGTCATTTCCCCGCTCGCGCCCTCTCCGACTGACCTGATGTCAGCGCATTCAAGCCAGCCGAGCACATCCTTTGTGGAGGAATACATGGTCAGAAAACACATCGGCATTTTTGCCGTTCTTGGCGCGGTACTGGCTTTCAGCCCCGCGGCTGCGCACGAATTCAAGCTCGGACAGATCGAGATCGGCCACCCCTATTCGCGGGCAATGCTGCCGGTCGCCAAGGTCGGCGGCGGTTATTTCAAGATCACCAATGGCGGAGAGGCGGACAAGCTGGTCAGCGCCACCTCGGAGCGGGCCGGCAAGGTCGAGTTTCACGAGATGAAGATGAACGGCGCCATCATGGAAATGCGCGAACTGGAAGGCGGCATCGCCATTCCCGCAAAATCGACCGTCGAACTGAAACCCGGCGGATACCATGTCATGTTCATGAATGTCGCCCAACCGTTCAAGGAGGGCGAGATGATCAAGACCACGCTCGTTTTCGAAAAGGCAGGGTCTGTCGAGGTTGAATTTGCCGTTGGTCCGGTGGCCGGCGACAAGGGTGCCAAGGCCCATGATGCACATGCGGAGCACGGGAAATGACATCGAAAAATCCGTTCATGCTGGTGGCCGGCGTCGTCTCGGGCGTGTTCGTGCTCGCGCTGGTCGGCGTCATGATCTGGATGTCGAAGGACACGCCACGTGCGGGCACTTTCGGCGCCGCTTTCTCCCTGGTCAACGACCGGGGAGAAACGGTCGACCAGTCCATGTTCAAGGGCAATCCGTCGCTCGTTTATTTCGGTTACACCCACTGCCCGGAAGTGTGCCCGACGACGTTGTACGAGGTTGCCGGTTACCTGAAGGATCTGGGTGAGGACGGGCAACCGCTCAAGGCCTACCTGTTCACGGTGGATCCTGAACGGGACACGCCGGATATCATGAAGGGTTACGTCACGGCCTTTTCAGACCGGATCACCGGCGTGACGGGCGCACCGACGGAAATGAACAAGGTCATCAGCGGCTGGAAAGCCTATGCACAAAAACGGCCCAATGCCAGCGGCGATTATTCGATGAACCACACCATGGACCTGTTCCTGATCGGTGCCGACGGCCGACTGAAGGGCCTCATTCCCTATGGCGCGGACCCGGACGAGGCGGTGGAAAAGATTCGCAGCGCACTGCTTTAACCCGGCACAGCGCCCGCCGCCGCATCCCTCCTGCGGCGGCGACAGGCACGGCAGCATTCGGCGAACCGAAACGCCCGCACAAGTGCTCGCCAAACATCGAAAAAAGCATGTCCTTGCGGATTGCCCCTGCCAAAAAGCTTTGCTAAAGGGTGGCACCGTCTTGACCGGCTGCATGAATCTCGCCTTTGGCGAAAACAGGCCGGCCTGCTGATGGGGCGTCGCCAAGCGGTAAGGCACCGGTTTTTGGTACCGGCATTCCCAGGTTCGAATCCTGGCGCCCCAGCCATTTTTGCGTAATTTTCGATAGGTTAAGCTATTGGCCTCAATGAAGCCGGAATACTTTTTAGCTTCATGAAGGCGGCGCACTTGCGCCTGCCGCTGCGTCAGACATGCCAATCCGCTTGAATTGGTCGAACCGCGGGCGTCCGCTCTAAGCCGTGGAAACGTCTATGAGCGTCACCAATTTACTGTGGACCATGATATCTGAGGATATGTGATGCGGGGCGCGCTTGTTACATCTAGGCGTCGCCACGCCGATGTTGGGATATTGTCCGAGAGCATGATGACGGAAACATTTAGCAACGAGCTCACAACCATTCACTATGCGGACGTGATGGATGGTTTGGAAAAGGTTCGCGACGAAAGCGTCGATCTGATTTTCGCGGACCCACCTTACAATATCGGAAAAAAATTCGGCGACTTTAAAGATGTATGGCCATCTGATGCTGCGTATGTCGACTGGTGCTACGGCTGGTTGGAAGCTTCGCTCCGGAAGCTGAAGAAAACCGGCAGCCTGTACGTGATGACGAGCACTCAGGCTATGCCTTATCTCGATCTTTGGCTGAGGGAAAAGGTGACTATTCTCTCACGAATAATGTGGCACTATGACAGCTCTGGTGTTCAGGCCAAGAAATTCTACGGTTCCATGTATGAGCCCATCCTCTTTGGTGTCAAAGATTCGCGAGCTTATACATTCAATGCGGCTGACATCGAGGTCGAGGCGAAGACTGGCTCCGTCAGGAAGTTGATGGATTATCGGAAAGAGATTCCGACCCCTTACAAATCTACGAAAGTGCCGGGGAATGCTTGGTATATCCCTCGTGTGCGTTATCGTATGCCTGAGTATGAAGAGCACCCGTCGCAAAAACCGGAAACGCTGCTTGAGCGGGTCATCAAGGCTAGTTCCAATCCTGGGGATGTCATACTCGACCCTTTTGCCGGTAGTTTTACGACATGTGCGGTAGCGCAGCGTCTGGGACGCAGTTCAATTGGCATCGAGATGAACCCTGAGTACATCAAAATAGGCCTTCGACGGACGGGTATTGCTCAAACGTGGAACGGCGAAACGTTGAATGCCATTCAAAAAAGTACAGTCAGAAAGAACGCGAACGGTATTCGAGGCGGAGCCGTCAAAGCAATATGAGAAAGGCCTTTTTGATGGCCAAGGCGACCTCACTTGAGCATCCGTTCAGCTCTACGATTCATATGATCCTTGAAAAACATTTTGGCAGTGATGCTAAAGCCGTTTTTGCGGGCAGCCCACTTCTTAACTACATCAATACAAAGACGAGAGCAGCAAACCGAGGATCAAAGTCGCGGGGAGCTTATGCCAACCACTACGCGCTTTATGTTATCCTCGAGGATTACATCGCAAAAGGCTTTTTTGATGGTGGTCGGCAGGGCGCATATGAGACGTATGAGGGCGCTCGGTTCTCAGATTTGTTCAAGCGGCAACGCGAACTGCCGTTTGGGTCAAAACTCCAGAACCACGCTCTGAATTCACGCTTGAATGATGAATTTAAGAAATTTTTTCCGCTGGTTGGAAAGCAGCCAATCGTGCGTGATCTTGCGGCCCAACGGTATTGGATACAGGAAGACCTGATACTGATTGAAGTGCCGAAACAGGATGGGTCGCGCGCGACACATAACATCGCGTCGGCGATCATTGATATCGTCGATGCCTACGTGGCAACCAAACGGGCAGCTTTCGAAAGCTTCCTCGAAACTTGCCGCGAAATCGCACATCTGGGCGATAAAGATCCTGAACAAGCTATAAAATTTGTGGCCGAGCAGCTTCAGCCAAACGTAGACGCTCGCGTGTTCGAAATCGTCAGCTACGCGGTATTGAAGGCAAAATACAATGCCAATTCCGTTTGGATCGGAAAAACGAGAGATACTGTCACTGAAGAGTATCTCACCTTATTCAAGACCGGCCGGACAAATGCAAATGACGGCGGAATCGATTTCGTCATGAAGCCGCTAGGTCGATTCTTTCAAGTAACCGAAACCGTTGACGTTTCGAAGTATTTTCTAGACATCGACAAGGTTCAGCGTTTCCCCATTACATTCGTCGTTAAAACGAATGAAACATCCGCAGCGATTTACGACAAGATCAGAGCCCAAGCGACGGCAAAATACAAGATCATGGCCGTTGTTGATGCCTATATGGCGGCGATTGAGGAGATCATCAATTCCGATGATCTTGCTGACGCCTTCGCCGAGGTCGTAGCGTTGGGCAAACTACGTGAGGTCATGGACGAGATCGTCGATCAAAGTAAGGTCGAATTCAACTACGTCGAAGCTGAAGATGGCGACGTCGAAATCACGGTGATTGATGAAGACTAAGGAAGCACGGAGTTAGCTCAAGCTAATCTGGCGTTTCGACCACATGATTGCCATTGTGTTGTATCCTGGCTGCATCCGTCTTTGCGTTTCCTCGCGATCCACGCCAGCCAACAGCGACCATGCGACAATATCGCGGCCGCGAAGCTCTCGCCGCGTCAGGCTTCATCCAGAGCCTCGAAAACCAACAAACCGGTGATGCCTCTCATAAGTTCATCGGCTAAACGCACCTCTACCGAGCCGCACTCCACGCAATTTCGACAGCCTGCAGCGCAAACCAAAAAACTGTATTCCCAAACGGAATACAACGTGAAATAGTGACGCCGTATCGCATTAAACCCGAATTCACACCGCATGACCGGGAATGGAGGCTGGCGCCAAACGGGCGGCAGGCTCGGATCGGCAGGATCGTCGTACCGTGGGCAAAACTTCGCAAGCAGATACCAAGGTCAATATATTACTCGCAACCTATCAAGGCGAACGTTTCATCGAAGAGCAGCTGGCCACCATTGCCGAGCAGACGGTAAATGCCTGGAAACTCTATGTTTCCGATGATGGTTCAAGCGACGAAACGCTGAGGATACTGTCGGAATTTGCCGATCGATCGGACCGCAAGGTGACTATAACCCCCGGCCCCTGCAGTGGTTTCCAGCGCAATTTCATGCACTTGCTGGCCACCGTTCCGCTGGATGCCGAATATTATGCCTTTACCGATCAGGACGACCGCTGGTTGCCAGACAAGCTGGAGAGGGCCATTGCCTGGCTCGATAGCCACCCGACCGAACTGCCGCTGCTTTATTGTTCCCGAACCCTCAATATAGACGAGAAAAACCGGGAAATCGGATACTCGCCGCTGTTCCGGGAGCCGCCGTCCTTCGCAAACGCGCTTGTGCAGAGCATCGCCGGCGGCAACACGATGGTGTTCAATAGAAAACTTCTGGAAATCGTCAGGCAGATCGGCACGGCTCATACGATACCAAGCCACGACTGGTGGCTTTATATCGTCGCAAGCGGCATGAGCGGGCGCATCAGATACGATCCCTCGCCGAACATCGCCTACCGACAGCACGGCCGCAACCAGGTCGGCGCAAATTCCACGTTCATTGCGCGCCTCAGGCGTCTGCGCATGTTGAAAAACGGTCGTTTCCGTAGCTGGAACGACCAGCATGTGGCGGCACTGGAAACATGCCGGCAGATGCTGGACCAGCAAAGCAGACAGAAATTCGATGACTTCAAGGAAATGCGGGCCCGACGTTTTCCGATGAACCTCTACTTCCTGCGCAAGGGTCGCTTCCACAGGCAAACGCTTGCGGGGCAACTGGGTCTGTTTGTCGGGGTGATTTTTCATAAAATCTAGCGGCGTCGGGCGTTTTCCGAAAGCGCAGGATTGTTCGTTGGCGGTCGATCATAGGGAGACGTGAGTGGTTCATCTGACGCATCTGCAATCGCTGGAAGCCGAAGCCATTCACATTTTTCGGGAGGTGGCCGCAACCTTTGCCAATCCTGCAATGCTCTATTCGGTCGGCAAGGATTCGTCGGTCATGCTGCATCTGGCAATGAAGGCATTTTACCCTGCCAGGCTGCCCTTTCCTCTTCTTCACGTGGATACGACCTGGAAATTCAAGTCGATGATCGCGTTTCGAGACCGCATCGCCGAAGAATACGACGTGGACCTTATCGTCCACACCAATCGACAGGGCCTTGCGGATGGCATCGATCCGTTCACGCACGGCGCCGATTACTACACCCATGTCATGAAGACCGAGGCACTCAGGCAGGCGCTGGACCTGCATGGGTTTGATGCCGCGTTCGGCGGCGCGCGGCGGGACGAGGAAAAATCCCGCGCCAAGGAGCGCATTTTTTCCTTCCGCGATGAGAAACATGGCTGGGATCCGAAGAACCAGCGGCCGGAAATGTGGAAAACCTACACCACTCGTGTCGCACCCAAACAGTCCATGCGGGTGTTTCCGCTCTCCAATTGGACGGAAGCCGATATCTGGCTTTACATCCTCAAAGAGGCCATTCCGATCGTGCCGCTTTATCTGGCGGCAAAACGCCCTGTCGTAGAAAAAGACGGCATGCTGATCATGGTCGATGACAACCGCCTGCCCTTGAGGCCGGATCAGGTGGCGCGGCAAGAAAGGGTGCGCTTTCGGACCCTTGGCTGTTATCCGCTGACGGCGGCCATGCGCTCCGGTGCATCGACAATCGAGGAGGTCGTTGCCGAAACGCTGGCAAGCCGCACATCCGAACGGCACGGTCGCATTATCGACAGGGATGAAAACGCGTCGATGGAGCGAAAGAAGAAGGAGGGTTATTTTTGACGCCCGGCAATACTTCGTCGAACAGCGCCATCGCCGAATATCTCCGGCAGCAGGAAGAAAAACCATTGCTGCGTTTCATGACCTGCGGATCGGTCGATGACGGAAAGTCGACGCTTATCGGCAGGCTTCTCCACGATACGAAACTGATTTTCGAGGATCAGCTCGCCGCACTGAAAAAGGACAGCCGGCGGCATGGCACGGCCGGCGACGATATGGATTATGCCTTGCTGGTAGACGGCCTGGAGGCGGAACGCGAGCAAGGCATCACGATCGATGTCGCCTACCGCTTTTTCGCCACCGACAAGCGCAAGTTCATTGTGGCGGATACGCCGGGACATGAGGAATATACCCACAACATGGCGACCGGAGCTTCCACGGCAAATCTCGCCGTCGTCCTCCTGGACGCCCAACAGGGTGCCCGCACGCAAACCAGACGCCACTCGTTCATCGCATCGCTTCTCGGCATTCGGCATGTCATTCTGGCCATCAACAAGATGGACCTGATCGGCTTCGATCAGACCCGTTTTCGATCCATTGCCGGCGAATATCGGGCCTTCGCCGAAGAACTCGGATTTCGCACCATCGACATCATCCCGATTTCGGCCCGCCACGGCGACAATGTCGCTGCGCCCTCGCAAAACATGAGGTGGTACGAAGGGCCGTCGCTTTTAAGCGCCCTCGAAACCGTCGCGCCGGAAGACAATGGCGTATCGCAGGTTTTTCGTTTTCCCGTTCAGTATGTCAGCAGGCCGAACGCAGAATTTCGCGGCCTGGCCGGGCAGATTGCAGGGGGCGAAGTGGCGCGGGGGGACGTCGTCATGTCCGCCAAATCCGGCGAAGTCACCACCATAAAGCGGATTGTCACGGCCGATGGCGACGCCGATCTGGCCGGTAAAGGCCAGGCCGTGACGCTGGTCCTCGATGGCGAACTCGACATATCGCGCGGCGACATGCTGGCTTCCCCCGAAAACCCGCCCCATGTCGCCGATCAGTTCCAGGCCCATGTCATCTGGTTCGGCACCGATCCCCTCATGCCGGGACGCGGCTACATTTTGCGAACGGAAACCGACGTTTGCCTGACCAGCATAACCGACCTTCGCCACTCCATCGATATCAACACATTCGTTCGCCAGGCCGCCCGTTCGCTCGCTCGCAACGAAATCGGGGTGTGCAATTTTTCAACCCAAACGCCAATCGCCTTCGATGCCTACAAGGACAATCGTAGCACCGGCAATTTCATTCTTGTCGACCGAAGCTCGAACCTCACAGTCGGCGCCGGCATGATCGATTTCCCCTTGCGCAGATCGCGCAATGTCAGATGGCAGGCGCTGGCGGTCACGAAAAAATCGCGTTCGGCCCTGATGAACCAGCGGCCGTGCGTCATCTGGTTCACCGGACTTTCCGCATCCGGAAAATCGACGATTGCCAACAGCCTGGAAACACAGCTTCATGCCATGGGGCATCACACGATCTTGCTCGATGGCGATAACCTGCGTCATGGTCTCAACCGCGATCTCGGCTTTACCAATGCGGATCGGGTGGAAAACATCCGGCGCACGGCCGAAGTGGCGAGACTGATGACGGATGCCGGCCTGATCGTCATCGTTTCCTTTATTTCCCCTTTCAGCTCGGAACGGCAGTTCGCCCGCGAGATCATGGCTGAAGGTGAATTCATCGAGGTCTTTGTCGATACGCCCATCAAGGAATGTATCCGCCGCGATCCGAAAGGGCTCTACAAGCGCGCCTTGGCAGGCGAGATCGAAAATTTCACGGGCATCGATTCCGCTTACGAAATTCCCCAAAATCCCGAGCTGAGCCTGGATACGATGCTTGCCGATCCGGAAACACTGGCAAAACGCGTTGTCGATTTCCTGGCTGCGCGATAGCGTTTTTCGTGCGCTTCAATGGGTAGATGCCCTTAACCGGCGGTCCCGACCACGTGCCGCACGTCCGGTCGTATTGCCACCCGCTTTCGATGAATGCTAATCCCGATCCGGCGATCAAAAAGGGATCAGCAAGACATGACCTCACCTGCCCCGTCGATCTCATCGCCGAATGCCTTGCAGATAATCCTTTCCCAGCTGCGACTGACGCTCTTGCTGTTATGGCGGTTCTGGCCGCAGCTTGCCGCCTTGTGGCTTATCGGCTTCATCGGCAATCTTGTTCTCAACGAATTGGCGGCGGCCATCGGGCGCTGGAATTCGCTGGCGGGCCTCTCCATGCTTGCGGTCGTCGTGTTGCTGAAGCTCGTCATCATCGTCGCCTTGTTCGAAACGGTGCGCCCGGGTCTGCCGACGCTAGAGAAGGCCTCGCGCGCGCCCGATCCGCAGACCGGCACCGAGACGGATCGTTCATATCCCGGTTTCGTGACGGCACTTGCGCTCACCCTCGTGCCCTTCTTCGCGTTTTACGCCGCCTGGGGGTTCCTTGCCGATACGGTACGGGATTATTCGCGGCTGTCCCTGGATCTCTTCATGTCCGGCGAGGCGACCGACCTTCTGAAGGTTACCGGCGGCGCCTGGCTTTTCGTGTCCGTCGCCATCGCCTGGGCGGTACGGCGTTTCGCGAAGTGGATGCACAAGCGCTCCAAGGCGTCGATATGGCCGGTCGTCATCGTTATCTGCGAAGCCAACTGGGCGTTTATCGGTCTGTTCGTGGTCTCCCAGTGGCAGGGCGATATCCGCACATGGTTCAGCCACCTGCCGGATGCTCTCGGCCATTTCCTCGGCATCTTGCAGCCGGTCGGCGAAGCTGCCGCGAAAACCAGCTTTCCACCGCCGCCGGAAATGGCAGATCCGCCGCTCGGCAAACAGATCAAGGCTGTTTTCCTTTATGCGCTTTATCCGGTCGTCTGGCTCACGCTCGCGGCCCTCGTTTATGGCTACGACATCAATGGCGACCGCCCGATCGGCGAAGGCCGCCTTTCGCGTGCCCTCTCCCGCTGGCAGGCATTGCCGAAATCCGCGCGTGACTTCATTTCGCATTTCATTGCCGGCACGCTGAAAAGATATCGAGCGCTGGCGGAAGGTGTCGGCCTCGCGCTCAATTCCGGCATCGGCCTGCTGCTCGTCGCCATCGTGCTTTATCGCCTTCTCGACTGGGGCGCTGCCTGGGCATGGCTCGGAGTGGTCCGGCTTATCGGCCCGCACGACTTGCCGCTCTGGCAGGTCGTCGCACAGGCAATCTCGCTGTTTTTCGGCAACCCAAGCGAACCGGGAGACGGCCTGCTGATCATGCCGATCAAGGTCTGCCTGCTTGCCGCCACGCTGGAAATCGGTTTCGCGCAGGGCCGTGAATGGCGGCGCCGCAAGGCCTGAATTCGGTTCAGTGCGATTTCAGGCCAAGCGGCAACGAAATGGCGTTCGGCCGCGACGGCGCAAAGCTCAGCCGTGCAACAAGAGCCGGCGCCGCATCGGCCGGCACCACGAACTTTTCTTCGATCATCGTGGCGCTGTTCTTTTTCGGCGGCGTCAGCGAGGCAATACCGCAGCCCTTGACCGGATCGACCTTCGGTTCGAGATCGCGGCTGATATTGTCGGACAAGGTCACATCGAGCGGCAGCCATCGGCGTCCCCGGTCGTCGGTGAGGCTGACCTGGCATTGCCCCCAGCCATCTCCGATATCGCTGTGGGCGGTCGCCACCAGCCGCACCACGACGAGCCGCATGTCACCGGGAAAACGCATGGCCGTATCGCGCCCGTCACCGATCAGCCGCACCTTTTCCAGCCGCCAGACGGCACCCGCATAGTCCAGATCGCTTGTTCCGGTAACTACATCGCTTTCGCTGCGACGTTGATATTCGCCGATATTGCGCCAGGCATTGATGCCGAACGCAACGGCCGCCAGAACAGGCAGGCTCACCAGGGAAAGCCAGAAAAGTCTTCTCTCGCGATCAGAGGCCATTTTTGCCGATCTCCAGCCTGTCACGCGAAACGATGCCGTTCTGCTCCAGCCTTATGCCAAGCTCATCCTCAAGCTGCGGCCCGTATTGCCTCGAAAGTACCAGTTCCATGTCGCGCGTTTCTTCTTCCGGCATTTCGAAAATGAAGATGCCGGTGGTCGGCAGGCCCGGCTGCACCAGCTTTGCCGAAAGCACATTCGGCGCACTATCGGCCCGCCGCGATTGGCGATACAGGCGCCCCGATGCGCCGATGACGGTCGCGCCGCGCACCGGCAAGGTTTCGCGCATGGCCTGCAACTCGGCGGAGAACACCACCCAGGTGCCGGAACTCTGCCGCTCGACGGCCCGCCCGAACTGGTCCCAGACCAGCGTTCTTACCTTCTGCACCTGTTTTACCCGAGCGCTGAACATGGTGCCGGCAACGACATCGGCCTGTCTTCCTGTCGTCTTGATCGGTCCGGTCAGCATCGCATAAGGCGGCGTCGTCGCCTGCAGAGCGGCAAGCACTGCCAGCGATACGATGGTCATGGCGATTGAGAAAACGATCCGCATCAGGGTTTGATCTCGGTAACGACCGGTGTTTTCGCCAGCGGCAGCGCCACCTGGGCCACGCTGCCGGAGGAAAACCAGCCGGGAGCGGCATACAGATTGTCGCGCGGCTTGAACTGCGCGCCGTCGACCTTAACCTTCAGAACGTCGGGCAGCTTCAGATCCGCAGGCACCTGCCACACTGCCTTGACCGCCTCCGGCATCATCGGCTGCATGTCCCACAAAACGTCCTTGTCGCGCACCAGATAATATTGCGGCATCGGCGGATTGGGGATGCCCTGCAGCCTGACGAGATCCCGATAGATGTTGGAGCTTTCAGCCGAAAGGTTCTCCAGCGTCATGTCGATGACGATAGCCTGCTTGCCCGACGAAACCCGGGATCCGTTCGGCAATTCCGAGCCGATCGCACCCGCATTCAGCGACACTTTCCAGCGTCCCGCCTCGATGGGCGCTGCCGCAGCCACCTGCGGAATGATGTCTGCCTGTCGTTTTTCGTAAAGCGAATAACCGAGCGAAATCGCCGCGGCAATGAAGCCGCCGATCCCGGCAAGAACCTTTGCCAGCAATGCCTTGTTGGCTTTCCGGCTGATCGCTTTAAGCATGAATAATCCAGTCGTTGAGCAGCATCCCGCGCGAATGAAGACTTATCCTGTTCGGGAAATCAATGTAACCGGCAGACGCGTTTCAGGAAGGGCATCCGGCAACGGCAACGGCTACTTTTCTGCCCGTGAACCCTCGGACCTACCTCAAGAGAACAGCGCCCACCTCCATTTTCCCGAGTTCGTCCTTCGGGTTGCGCAGCGGGCAATCCTTCAGCGACAGACAGCCGCAACCGATGCAGCCCTCCAGCTCATCGCGCAACTGCGTCAACGCAGTTATCCGCTGATCCAGCTGTCCTTTCCAGTTGGAGGAAAGCGTATGCCATTCGGCCGCGTTCGGCGGGCGATCGTCCGGCAGCGGTGAGAGCGTTTCCTTGATTTCCGCAAGCGATATTCCGGCGCGCTGGGCGATGCGGATGATTGCGACGAGACGCAGAAGCCCGCGTGGATACCGCCGCTGGTTGCCCCCGGTCCGGCGAGACTTGATCAGCCCCTTGGCCTCGTAGAAATGCAGGGTGGAAACCGCCACACCGGCGCGCCTGGCAAATTCGCCGACCGTCAGCTCGTTCTTCACACCACCCGCTTTTTCCACGGCACCACAGACCTCAACTATTGTTGAGTTTCCAATAGGCGAGGCCGGCCCGTTTTCGCAAGTGCATTGCGGGTGTCCAGCACTTGAAAACGAGGGTTATCCCGGCGGGAAATTGTCAGGAGCAGAAGCTGCGGTTATCGTTCGCGCAGTGTTTTGCAAGGGGCGCGTTTGCCTTGGGAGGATGGGAATGACAGCAATCGTGGTGGCACTGACGCCGGAATTTGCGGATTGGGAATGTGCGCTGCTGATGGCCGTCGCGCGCAGTTATCTTGGTGTCGTCGTCAAGACGGCAACATCGGATGGCAGCCCGGTGACATCCATGGGCGGGCTGAATGTCACGCCCGACCTATCCTATGATGACGTCAAACCGCAGGATTTCGATGCGCTGGTCGTGCCGGGTGGCCTGGCATGGGAAAAAGGCCTCGTGCCGGAAAAGCTGCCCGCTCTCGTGCATTCCTTCCATGACGAGAAGAAGATGACGGCCGGCATCTGCGCCGCGGCAAGCATGCTGGCCGGCACCGGCATCCTGAATGACATCAAGCACACCGGCAACCGGCTCGGCTCCCATCAGGCTTATCCGGCCTATTCGGGCGATGGTCTTTATATCGACGGGCCAGCGGCCGTTCACTGCGATGGCGTCGTCACGGCGGCGGGCACCGCGCCCTTCACGTTTACAGTCGAGGTCCTGAAAGGGCTCGGCCTGTGGAATGCGACGGCGGAAGAAGAGATGGCGCCCTTTTCGGCCGAACATCGATGATGTCAGGCCGTCGCTGCGCGCTGCCGGTCAATAAACGGGATACATGCCCCAGAAAAAAGTCTCGGGGCGATCCTCGAACTCTTCGCGTTCATCGTCGCGGGCGGTCTTTTGAGACGGCCTGGATGCGGCGGTGACGCCATCTTCCCGGTCGGAAGGCATACGCCGCGTCAGGCCGAACAGGTCAAATCCGAAAATTGAAAAGCCGTTGCTGGTCATCGTCCGTTCTCCGGTTGATCTTCCAGCTGATAATGCGACGCCAGACAGCAGACCGTCAACTTTGTCTACAAATCTTGTGTACTAAATTCCGGCGCCATGATGACAAATTCTCCCAGCCTCTGTGCCGGGAAATGGAAATCCGTTCTTTTCCTGGTTTTCAGCTGCCGCTGGCAATCGTCTCGAGACCGTTCTGGTCCTTGACCAGCAGTTTCTGACGACCGCCCTCCACGAAACCGAGTTTTTCCCAGGCGCTCAGAATGCGGGATACCGTGTGCAAGGTCGTGCCGGTCATTTCGGCAATGTCCTGACGGGAAATCAGGAAGTCGATGCGAATGCCGCCCGCCTCCTGCCTGCCGGCCTTTTTCGCAAGGCGCAAGACGGTATGCGCCACGCGCCGCTCCACTTCTTCGGTGGACATTTCGCGGATGCGCACATGCGCTTCCTCCAGCCTCTGGCCGATGGTCTGCATGGCGGTGACGGCAAGCCGCGGATTGTGCTCGACGAAATTCGGCCAGAGTTCGGTCGGCCAGGAAAGCGTCAGGCTTTCGGCAACGGCAATCGCCGTGCCCGGATAATCGGTGCGCTGCAGCGCCTTGGCAAACCCGAACAGATCGCCCGGATGCACGACCCGCACGATGATCTGCTGGCCATCTTCCGTCACCTGCGTCACCTTCAGGCGCCCATGCAGGAGAAGATAGAAGCTGCTGGCCGTGCCGCCCTGCTCGAACACCGTCTCGCCCTGCGGAACGCGGCGGGAGGAAGCATGCTGCAGCAAACGATCGAGTTCCTCGTCTGGCATCCTGTCGAAAAGCGGGATGGAGCGGATAAGAGAACGATCGATCTTCAAGGCGGCGTGTTCCTCGATGCGAAGCCGTCAGGCCGCGGCTGTAGCGGATATGCAAAAAGCCGCTCCCCCAAAGGCGGAATCGGCTTCTCCACGCTACATGGACCTGCGCGAAATGGCAAAGAGGAGCGGTGCATACCACCGCCCGTCCCGCACCAATCGGAAGCCGACATTATCCGGCGGCGCACCCACCGAGCAGCCACCGCCCTTCGGCTCGCGCACGAAGGCGCTCAGGGGCGAACGGTGTTTGCCGGCAGTGATATAGATGCCGCAGCTTTCCGCGTCCGATATCGTTTTCGAGGACCTGTCCAGCGAAACCCGCCGCAGACAGGTGGATGTCCATTCCCAGACATTGCCGGCAAAATCCGCAAGGCCATTCTCGTTTTCGCCAAAGCTGCCATAAGGCTGCGGGTCGGCGATGCGCGACGCCTTGCGGCTCGATTCCCGCTCATAATCGGCCAGCCAGCGCAGGGCGGGGTTCCGGCTGTTCGGATCGACCCCGAGCGCATCGTCGGGAAACTTCGAACCGGCGGCATAAGCCAGTTCCTCGTCGCGCGGCAGCCGCCAGATCTCGCCGGTCTTTTCCGAAATCCAGCGGGCATAAGCGCTGGCATCGTCGAAACTGACGCCGGTTACCGGCAGGTCGGCGCGCGGCGACATCTGCGTGTCACGCTTTAGACAACCGCCCGCCGCCACACATTCATCGTAGCTCGCGACGCTCACCTGATATTTCGTGATTTCCAGCGGCCGCGAAAAACTCTTCGTCACCATCGGCGCATCGACGGCAAAACCGGCGCGCAGGAATTCCCCGGCTTCACGATGATCGAAACTGCCACGCGGAATGGTGATGGTCGCCGGTGCAATTCCGGCCTTGGCCGATGTCGGCCAGATGCCCGCTTGAACGCCGATGCCTCCGGCAAGTCCGGCAATCAGCGTCAGCGGCAGGGCAATCGATGCGACGCCGCCATGCAGAATAGTGGATAAAGTCATCGGTCACTCCAGTCCTGACCGCGCCAAGTTGCCACCCGGCGCCTTGGTGGTGACAAGGCGCCGGGCTGCGTGTTGTCAGCCCGAAGTGGGCGATACCACCGCCGTCATCAGATCGTCGTTCCACTCGCCGGTGACCTTGAAATGGCCGGCCGCGCCGAGTTCGAACGCCTCGATGAGGTTGTGGTTGACATAGGCGTAGATGCCCGGCTGCAGGAATGTGTAATAAGCTGCCCCTGCGGCACCACCGGGAATGAACCAGGTTTCCTGGTCGAGTTCCGGCGGATTGGCGAACTTGCCGTTAGCCCAGACATAATCGCCATGGCCGCCGATGATGTGCGGACGCGTGTCGCGGTTGGCCTGCGAATGCAGGACCAGCACACGGTCTCCCACTTCGGCCTTGAGGGCATTTTCGCCCGTCAATGCGCCCACGGCACCGTTGAAAACCACATGCGTCGGCGTCAGCGTCTTCATGGCTTCCAGAACGTCCGGATAGGCTTCGCCGGCGCTTGCGTATTTCTTGAATTGGCCGTTCTCGTCTTTCGGAACGTAGAAATCCTGTTCGCCGACGTAATAGACCTTGTCGTAGACGAGGTCCTGCCCCTTGTGATCCTTCAGGCCATCGCGCGGCAGAACCAGGATTGCGCCGTTCATGCCCGAGGTCACATGCCACGGCACCATGCCCGAAGGCGCACAGTGATAAACGAAGACGCCGGCCTTGGTGGCCTTGAAGCGCAATACCGCAGTATCGCCGGGATTGACCACCGTCAGCGCACCACCGCCCAAGGCACCGGTTGCCGCATGGAAGTCGATATTGTGCTGCAGCTCGTTGGTGGCGGGATTGACGAGCGTCAGCTCGACATAGTCATCCTGATGCACAACCATCATCGGCCCCGGGACAGAACCGTTGAAGGTCATCGCATGGACCTCCGTGCCCTTGTCGTCGACGATGATCTTCTTTTCCTCGATCACCATCTTGAACTCGACGACCTTGGGGCCGCCCTGAGCCTTTTGCGTGTGTGCGTGGACGAAAGGCGGTCTTACCAGTTCGACCTTGACGCGCTCCAGCTTGCCGATCTCGGCAGCAGTGGCTGCGGCATTCGTCTTGATATCCCCGCCTTCGGCATGTGCGACAGAGGTAACCACCGGCGCCAGAGCACCCGCAAAAGCGGCGCCAGCCAGAATGGTGCGGCGGGTCAACCGAAACTGTTCACTCATGAAAGTCTCTCCTTTTCAAGCGACGGAGCAACGCTTGCTTCGTCGTCTTGATTATTAGATCGACCCGAACAGGCTTTGTTGTTCCATCACAAAGAAAAGAAAGAGTCTTATCCGCGACAAATCTCAAAAGGCAAAATAAAGACCTGAATTTTGACTTGTGGCAATTTCGATAACAGCGAATATTCGAAACAACGCCATGTGCATCGCCAGCAGCGGAGTTTACAGCACGCTATGCAGCCGATCCGACACGGATGAGCATGCGGTAAACATTGCCGTCGCCATCCGGCGCACCGACCCAGCGGTGGCCAAGGCCTTCAAGCTCGGTCGCCAGAAATGCCGGTTCACGCGCCAGCAACACGAACAGAACTTCACCCGGCTCCATCAACGACAGGCGCGAAAGCACCTTTTCCATCGGCAGGGGCGGCTCGGCGGTGGTCAGATCCAGCTGCCAGAGGGGTTCCGGCCAGTCCGAAGCATCGTCTGCGCCGCTCGAAACCGCAACGGCCATGGTCTTGACCACGAGCGGTGAAAAATTCACCTCCCATTCGCCGCCTTCAAGCTCCACGGCATCGCTTGAAAAACCGCGCTTGCTCATCAGTGTCAGAAGCGGCGTCGGTTTGAATGTGGAGAGGAGCCGCAACCCCTCCCCCGGCGCCAGCGATTGCACCGCCGCCATGATGGCCTGAAACGGTTCCCCGCCATCCCGCAGCAGGGGGCGGACGTCGAGTTCCTTAAAATTCTGCGGCATGTTCAGCCTCCCGGCAGCAATTCCAACCTGTTGGCGTTTACGCCTCGAAACCCACCGTCCGCCAGCCGCTTTAGTGGTTGCCACCGCAGGAGCAGGTGCAGCCCTCATGTTTCAGCCGCTTGATCTCGACCTTCCACAGCTGCGGGCCACGCTCCAGATATTGCCAGCCGAACAGGCCGTTGAAATGATTCTCGAGATGATAATAAAGCGGCACCGGATCGTGATCGACGGTGATCTGCAGAACCTGACCGGGCTCCAGCCTTTCCAGAGTGCCGAAAATGCGTGGATGGCGCTGCGCACCGGGAATTTCGCGAACGTCGATCGTCAGCACGTCGTCAAGCGTTTCAGTCATGGTCTTCTGCATCCTTCATTCACCCACGAGACAATAGTGCGGCCTGGGGCGCGGCCTATTGCCTTTTGCTAACACGAGCGAAGGTGATGCTTTTTGTCGCGGCACAAAGAACTTGGCGATCGACAGTAACCGGCGCGATGCGCGGCATTTCGCAAAGATCAATCCGGAAATCGACTTTACCTTCACTGCGATCACAGGAGCTGAACGATGAAGCAAGACATTCTGGAACGATATGGCGATGCCCGCCTGCCACGTTACACCAGCTATCCGACGGCGCCGCGCTTTTCACCCGAGATCGGTGCCGGCACCTATCGCGACTGGCTTTCCCGGATCGACGGCGCAGAGCCGGTTTCGCTTTATGTGCATGTACCCTTCTGTCGGTCGATGTGCTGGTATTGCGGCTGTCACACCACGATTACCCAGAAGGACCAGCCGATCCTCGATTATCTCGATGTCCTGAAACGCGAGATGACCCTCGTTGCCGAAGCCATGCGACACAGGCCGAAGATCGCGACGGTGCATTTCGGTGGCGGCACCCCGACCATCATGGAACCATCGGAATTTCTCGACCTCGCCACCCACATGCGGCAACACTTCGACTTCACCGATGCGACCGAACTTGCCGTCGAAATCGACCCCCGCACCCTGACAGCCGAGATGATCGAGGCGCTTGGCAAGGCCGGCACGACGCGAGCAAGCCTGGGGGTCCAGAGTTTCGATCCCAAAGTGCAAAAGGCGATCAACCGCATCCAGACTGCGGAACAGACCCTCGATGCCGCCAGCGGACTTCGCGCCCACGGTGTCACCAGCATCAATTTCGACCTGATCTATGGCTTGCCGCACCAGAGCGTGGCATCGGCAATCGAAACGACACGCATGGCCATCGCAATGCGGCCGGATCGGTTCGCTGTCTTCGGTTACGCGCATGTGCCGGGTTTCAAGAAACACCAGCGACTGATCGATGAAACGGCGCTTGCCGATGCCAGCGGGCGACATGCCCAGGCGGAGGCTATTGCCGATACGCTGAAACAGGCCGGCTACCGGCAGATCGGGCTCGATCACTTTGCCCTGCCCGACGACAGCCTTTCGCTGGCAGCGGAAGACGGAACGCTTCACCGCAACTTCCAGGGCTACACCACCGATGCCTGCAACACGCTGATCGGCTTCGGCGCGTCTTCCATCGGTCGCTCGAAACACGGTTACGTGCAGAACGATGTGGCGATCGGCCGTTATGCACAATCCATCGCCACCGGCCTGCTTGCCACCGCCAAAGGCTATCGCATGACGCCGGATGATCGCCTTCGTGCCGAGATCATCGAGCGCGTGATGTGCGATTTCTCCGTCGATCTCGCCGCCACCTGCCGGTCGCACGGCGTTTGCGTCGACACCGTCCTCGATGGCAACGCACCGCTGCGGGATCTCCTCACCGACGGTATCGTAACGCTCGAAAACGATATTTTGAGCATGCGTGGGCAGGAGCGTTTTCTGGTGAGAGCCGTCGCCGCCTGCTTCGACGCCTATCTGGACCAGTCGGGCCGGACGCATTCAAAGGCGGCATAGAGAGCGCAGAGCAAACCGACCTCGCTAGAGGCAGGCCCCTCACCTGCAATTTCCAACACTTGGCTGCCCCAAGCGAAGAGATCTAGGCCGCAGCATCTTGTCCTCTCCCCTTGCGGGAGAGGATAGCAAGTCCGCGAGAGGCAAAGCCGATCGCTGGACGCGCTTGGGTCGAGGGGGTAATCGCCACCCTCCTTACACACGACCTCCATGTCGCAAACAGGACAA
>UCHV01000047.1 GCA_900472395.1 Hyphomicrobiales bacterium | reverse complement strand
GTGGCACGCCCTAGGGGAGTCGAACCCCTCTTTTCAGAATGAAAATCTGACGTCCTAACCGATAGACGAAGGGCGCATGCCGTGTCCGCGTTTGCTGCGGTGGCGCCCTTATAGTCAGGCGTTTTTTTTTGCGCAAGCGCCCAATGACGATTTTTTACAAAAAAATGACGGCGCCCACAGGCGCCGTCGATAAACTTGAAAAATATAAGGATTTCAGCCGGTTCTTGGACGTGCTTCGCGGCGGCGGCTGCTACCACAAGCCCTGACCCAGCGGTTCTGCCGCTGCAGGTGCCGAGGGGTGGTTGGAAATGCCCGGCGGCACGTGAGCGGTTGCCGGCGCAGCGGATGCGCCGCCGCTCCCGGCATTCGCGGCCATTTGCGGGCCACCCGCAAACAGTCCACCGGTGGTGCCGCTGATCCGGCGTACCGGCGCATAGGCAACGGCATCTGCGCTGAGCGACCCTGTTGCGCTTGAAGCCGGAGGTGCTGCTGATTCTGCTTCCGTCGCTCCCAAATCGGTAGCCGGTGCGGCGTTTGCTGAAAATATGCTGTTTCGGCCCGCCTGAATGCCCGTTGGTTGGGTTACCACGCCGGCCATGGCCGCTTGTGCCGTTTCCGTTGTGGCTGCTTCCATTCTGGATGAGGGCGCAATGGCGTTTTGTTGTCGAATGGCATTTGCCGTCTGCGTATTGTCGTCCCGCATGGCGGCAGCAGCGCTTAGTCCAGAGGCGCGGAAATCACGGACATTCTGGCCGGGGCGGGCGCTGACAAGCGGGTCGACGAACGATTTGGCAGTGCTGCCGTCCTGTTTCGCGATCTGCCGCGGTGTTTCGGCGCGTTGCATCGCTTCGGCAGCAGATTTCGGTCGTGGGCCTTGTTCGGTAACGGCGACCGTCGGTTTGCCGGAGGTGAGCGAGCAGCCGGAGACGGCAAGCGCAACTAACGTCAGCGACGTCGAAAGAACGATTCTGGTTTTAAAAATGGACGAACCGGACACCGGCATTCCCCGCTCTGAAACGAAACAGGCCTGCATGATGCACATGCAAGCCTGTGTCAGGCTTTCGGGAAAGCCGTCGTGGCGCCTTGGCGCTTTGGATTACCAGCTGCCGATATTCGGCATGGAAAGCCAGGGTTCAGCCGGTGTCAGCGCCGCGCCCTTCTGCAGAATCTCGATGGAGATGCCGTCAGGCGAGCGCACGAAAGCCATGTTGCCGTCGCGTGGCGGGCGATTGATGGTGACGCCCTGGTCCATCAGGTGCTGGCAGAACTCGTGGATATTGTCGACTTCATAAGCGAGGTGCCCGAAATTGCGGCCGCCGGCATAGTCTTCCGGATCCCAGTTGTAGGTGAGTTCGAGGCATGGCGCCTTGTTGGTGCGGGCAGCATCCACATCTTCGGATGCAGCCAGGAAGATCAGCGTGAAGCGGCCTTTTTCGCTTTCCGTGCGGCGCACTTCCTGAAGTCCGAAAATCTCGGTGTAGAATTTAAGCGAGGCGTCGATGTCCTTGATGCGGACCATGGTGTGAAGATAACGCATGAGGTTTCTCCCTTGGATGCGATTTCGGCTTTATGGCGAATTGGCCGGGTGACACCTTGGGATATGCAGCAGCCGCCAGCCTCGGACAAGGCATGCGGCTTAAGCAGAATATAAAAGAAGTCGGGGCTTGCGCTCCACGGTCGGCGCAATGTTATTCTGACTTCTAAGAATCAGTTAACCGTAACTTCGTGACGCGTATCGAGGGGCTGAGAAAACATGGCTGACAGAATGTCATCGAAAGACATTGCCGCATTCGAAGAGCTCTCGGGCGAACCGGTCGAGCTCATTGAAATCACCGGCGTGGTAAAATGGTTCGACGTGGCCAAGGGATTTGGTTTTATCGTTCCCGACAATGGAATGCAGGATGTGCTTCTGCATGTGAGCTGCCTGCGGCGAGACGGCTACCAGACGATCCTGGAAGGAACACGCATCGTTGCGATGATCCAGCGACGCGATCGCGGTTTCCAGGCGTTTCGTATCCTTTCCATGGATCAGTCGACAGCGGTGCATCCTTCGCAGATGCCGCCGGTGCGCACCCATGTGCAGGTCACGCCGACCAGCGGCCTGGAGCGCGCGATCGTCAAATGGTTCAACCGCACAAAGGGCTTTGGCTTCCTGACGCGAGGTGAGGGCACGGAAGACATCTTTGTCCATATGGAAACGCTGCGCCGTTTCGGTTTGACCGAGCTGCGTCCTGGCCAAGTGGTGCTGGTGCGGTTCGGGCCTGGTGACAAGGGCATGATGGCGGCTGAAATCCACCCCGATAATCCCAATCCCGGCAACAGGGCGCATTGATCATGCGCGCCGCCGTATCGACAGTGTTCGCGAGCGCCATTCTGGCGCTCTCTCTGTTTCCGGGTGGTGCGTTTGCTGCGCCGCTGCGATTCGAAAAGGAGCAGCTGACAATCGAACGAGCCGGTGGTGAAGCGCACACATTCACCGTTGAGCTGGCTCTGGACGACGCGCAGCGTGAGCAGGGATTGATGCTGCGCCAGGAAATGGCGCCCGATAGCGGCATGCTGTTCGACTTCGGCAATCCGCGCGATGTCAGCATGTGGATGCGCAACACGCTTCTGCCGCTGGATATGCTGTTCATCGGCGACGACGGCACGATTACGCACATTCATGAAAATGCAAAGCCGCAGTCGGACGCGATCATTTCGTCACGCGGGCCGGTCAAATATGTTCTGGAGTTGAATGGCGGGCGCTCCAAGGCGCTTGGCATCAAGCCGGGCGACACGGCGAGGAGCCCCCAGATCGGCAATATGAAATAAACAGTGCATTGGTTTGACGAATGATGTGCGGATAGCGTTTTTTGCTGTTGCAGCAACAGCATGAACCGTGTATCTCGCTCTCATCGCAGGAACGGAGTGTAGCGCAGTCTGGTAGCGCATCTGGTTTGGGACCAGAGGGTCGGGAGTTCGAATCTCTCCACTCCGACCATCGATACCGGGCTCGGTCTATGCCCATATCGGGGAACGAGCATAGCATGTCCGCCAAGATCTATCGCCCAGCTAAGACCGCCATGCAGTCCGGTAAGGCGAAGACGCATCTTTGGCTGCTCGAATTCGATCAGGAAGAGCCGCGCCGTATCGATCCGATTCTCGGCTACACCTCCACCGGCGACATGAAGCAGCAGCTCAAACTCACTTTCGAAACGCTGGAACAGGCATGCGCGTATGCAGAGCGCAATGGTATCGAATACCGCGTGATTCAGCCGAAAGAGCCGGCTCGGCAGACTGTTTCCTACACCGACAATTTCCGTTTCAATCGCACGACGCCCTGGACGCACTGATCTGCGGCGTCCGGAACGGCCCCTTAGCTCAACTGGATAGAGCAACTGCCTTCTAAGCAGTAGGTCGCAGGTTCGAGTCCTGCAGGGGTCGCCAAACACATTGAAATTAAAGAAAAAAGCGTCCGACATCACGTCGGGCGCTTTTTGCGTTTTAGGCAGCGTTTTTCGGGCTGGAAAAATATGTGTCTATGTATCATGATATAAAAATTGCATGCAGGCGAAGTGCTTCGATGCCGGTCGCCAGGTTCGCCGTCGATAATCCAAGACAAGCTCCGCCACTTGAGGCCGGGCATAGAAGTGGGTGCAGGCATGACAGGCAGGGAATTTCAGTTCGATAGCGGATCGGCAGCCGATCTCGTGGCAGCTCTGGCTCATCCCATACGGATGCAGACACTGCAGTTGTTGCTTGAGAGGGAGCGGGATGTTGAAGCGCTTGCCCAGGAAATTTCCATCCAGCCGCCGCTGCTATCGCAACATCTGGCCGTGTTGCGGAGCCGCAAGCTGGTGATTTGTCGGCGAGATGGCTCTTCGGTCTATTACGCCTGTCATACGGAAGGCATTCGGAAGATGATGTCTGCCCTGTCGCGCCTGTAATCATGCCGGGTTGACAATTTTCTCATTTGGTAAGAACATAAAGGGAACAAATATCGCGACCCCGGAGGACGCAATGCAGGCTGAACGTGGCATTAACCAGAATACCGTGATCGAGCGGGCTTTGGCAGCAGTGGAAAAGTCGCGTGAACGTCGTGAGCGGTGGGAGCGGGAAAAGAGAAGCCGTTTCGAGCGCATCCAGATCGCCAATACGCGCCAACCGGCGGCCGCCTTGAAGCCGGGCCGGCAATTGACGCTGCGTCTGGATGGCTAAATCTGTCCGGGCTCGTTTGCCGAATGCCTTTGGCTTAAACGGTTCTGACCGATTGCATGGCTGGCGCATGTCGCCGCCAGGAGCCCATGGCCCAGGTCTACGACGCGATAGGACGGCCCGTTTCAGCCGGCCTGCGACTTGATCGAGAAAGAACTGCCAGGTGTTTGGCCGGAAGGGGAGGTCGGACTGGTGGTTCCGATTATGCGGTGGTCAATGGTGGACCGCGCGATGCTTCTTCTTGTCGTCATCATGTTCGAGCCGGCTAATGGCGTCGGCGAGAACAACGGAGGCATCCCCCTGAAGCTCGAAGGCGGATGGAGTGGCGGTTCGATGATCTCGCGTCAATAGCCGTTCGACCTGCTCCGCATCGAGTTCGACATCGTCGAAAACAACGCCGACATAACGGGTCGCTTCCCCTTCGATATTACGGAAGCAGCGGCCTATGCCGACCACGTGGACGATGCTGCCATCGGGACGGCTGACATGATAATCCTGAAAACAGGAGCCGCCTGTAGAAATGGCGCGGTGCAGCGTTTTTGCGACATCGCGGCGATCGCCTTCCCATACGGCGGCCAGATATGTTTCTATTGGCAATCCGTCGCGGACATCGTCCGGATCTAGCCCGAAAATCTCCGCAAAATGTTCATCGGCGCAAAGCAGATTGCTGTCGACATTCCAATAAAAAACGCCGGCATCATCGGATGATAAAGCGAAAATGCTGGTTTCTGGTTCGCTCATGCGGAAGCCTTCGATAGAATATTGTTCCAAACTATTCCTCAATACGGAAATAGCAAGCGCATTGCATACGCGGACATGTGTCATCCTGTGGACATGAAGATTGTCTCAATCCTCGCGTGAAGTTCCTGACGTTTGCGCTGCACTGCGATAACGCAGACCGGTTGCAATGCGGCATATATGTCGCGTTTAAAATATAAGCGGCACGCATTTTTTGTTCATGCTGCATTCAGGCTTTGTAAAAGCCGCATTGTTTTGTATTCTTATATGCGCTGCAGCTATTGTATGATCGAGAGGTCCGCAGCAACGCCGTGTGGCAACTTGTGTCCGATCGAAGGCATCATTCGATCGTTATCTTTTCAGTTTCCGGCGTATCTGCCGGAACTTCGTCAGCACCGGGCAGGGCCGTTTGGGCCCAAGGATGCCATGTGCAGGCCCAAACTGCGTCGAAGCGCATCGAGGCGGATGCGCGGCGCACAGTCAAAAGCCTCGATGAGGATTTAGGGATATGTTTCATTTACGTGCGGGCGCGGCATTGGCGTCCATGCTGCTGATTTCGACGGGATCGGCATTGGCGGACGAACGGCCTCTGATCTGGGCGCCGACAAAAAATTCGGACACAAGTTACGCGGTGAAACTGGGGCTGCGCCTGCCGAATGAATTGCAGACGGAAGCGGGCGTCAATTTTGGACTGGATGCTTCGAGACGCGGTGCGGTGGTCAATACCCCGGTACGGCTCTGGGGCAAGGTAACTGCCTCCAGCATCCAGACGCCGGCTTATCAGCTGAAGCGGGATGTTCGCATCAATCTCGATGCGGTGACCGGCAGCAGCGCCGCCGGCGTCACCATGTCGGAAAAACGCATCGCCAGTGAGGCCGTCGATATCGAGCTCAACCGGCAATACGGTGTTCGCTACGATGGCGCTGCATCCGCCTGGAAGGGCGAGGCAAGCCAATCGGTAAAGTTTTCACGCGCGGGGACCGGCACGGCCGTGATCATCGAAGCCAAGGCTCTGGATACGTTCAAGGAACTTGGCGCTGGAATTGCGGTCGAACAGAAAGTCAGCGAACGCCTTTCCTTCAACGGCCGGATCGATCAGACGACAAATCCCGGAAAACCAACCAGCAATATCGGTGCGCGATATACATTCAAGTGGTGATTTGGCAGAGGCGCGAAGTGGGCCGATCACCATGAATGCCAGGAATTAAAAAAGGGGCGCCGAGCGCCCCTTTGGTATTTTGCTGAAAAATCCTAATGCAGGATCTGGCTGAGGAAAAGCCGCGTGCGCTCATGCTGCGGATTGTCGAAGAATTCCTGTGGCGAATTCTGCTCGACGATCTGGCCCTGGTCCATGAAGATGACGCGGTTGGCCACCTGGCGGGCAAAGCCCATTTCGTGGGTGACGCAGAGCATGGTCATGCCTTCTTCGGCAAGGCTCACCATCGTGTCGAGCACTTCCTTGACCATTTCCGGATCAAGCGCCGAGGTCGGCTCGTCGAAGAGCATGATCTTCGGTTTCATGCAGAGCGAGCGGGCAATCGCCACGCGCTGCTGCTGGCCGCCTGATAGCTGACCCGGGTATTTGTGGGCCTGCTCGGGTATCTTGACGCGCTTGAGGTAGTGCATCGCCACTTCCTCGGCTTCCTTCTTGGGCATCTTGCGGACCCAGATCGGCGCCAGCGTGCAGTTTTCCAGGATCGTCAGATGCGGGAAAAGGTTGAAGTGCTGGAACACCATACCGACTTCACGCCGCACCTCGTCGATCTTCTTCAGATCGTTGGTGAGCTCGATATTGTCGACCATGATATTGCCGGACTGGTGTTCTTCCAGGCGGTTGATACACCGGATCATCGTCGATTTTCCGGAGCCGGAAGGCCCGGCTATGACGATACGTTCGCCCTTCATCACTTTCAGGTTGATGTCGCGCAGCACGTGAAAATCGCCGTACCACTTGTTCATAGACGTGATTTCGACGGCGACGTCGGTGGAGGAGACGGTCATTTTGGGTTGGGCGTCAGCCATTGTTTTTCCCCTTATTATCGTTTGTGGCCGGTATCGAGGTGCCGTTCCATGAAGGCGGAATAGCGCGACATGCCGAAGCAGAAGATCCAGTAGATGATCGCGGCTGTGACGAGGCCCGTCAGAGGCGTCATCGGCGTGATCCATGTCGTATCGGCAAAGTTCAGGCGGATGATGTTGAGGAGATCGTACATGCCGATGATCGCCACGAGTGAGGTATCCTTGAACAGGCCGATGAACGTGTTGACGATGCCCGGGATGACCACCTTGATCGCCTGCGGCAAAACGATCAGCCGCATTTTCTGCCAGTAGCTGAGGCCGAGCGAATCGGCGCCTTCGCTCTGTCCCTTCGGAATGGCCTGCAAGCCGCCGCGAATGACTTCGGCCATATAGGCGGAGGCAAACAGGGCAACGCCGACGACCGCACGCAGAAAGTTGTCGATCGTCCAGCCGACCGGCAGGAAGAGCGGCAACATTACGTTGGCCATGAACAGGACCATGATCAGCGGCACGCCGCGGATGACCTCGATGAAAAGGACGCAGAACATTTTCACGATCGGCATGTGCGACCGGCGCCCCAGCGCCAGAAGAATGCCGACCGGGAAGGAGACCGCGATGCCCACGAAAGACAGGATCAAGGTCACCATCATGCCGCCCCAGAGCGGTGTATCGACCCGCGGAAGGCCGAAATATCCGCCATGCAGCAGGAAGAAGGCAACCACTGGGAAAACGACGAACAGCAGGATGGCGTTGATCGTCTTGTGCGGCAGTTTGGGGATCATCAGCGGCACGAGCAGCACGACGAACAGTGCGCCGACGAGCATGACGCGCCAGCGTTCATCGATCGGATAACGACCGAAGATGAACTGCTGGAAACGATCATGCACGAACGCCCAGCAGGCACCTTTCCAGCCATCCGGCTGGATGCCGCCCTGCGCAATGGTGGCGCAGACGGAACGGTCGGAGCCGACCCAGCTGGCCTGAACGATCAGCCAGTTGATGATGGCGGGCAGGGTGAATGCCAGAAGCGCCAGCGCCAGAATGGTGAGGACGACGTCTTTCGGCGTGGCGAGCAGATTGGTGCGCAGCCAGCCCGCAACACTTCTGTTGCTGACCGGTGGCTGTTCTGCCGCGATCATTTCGCCGCGAACGTAGGAGAGCTTGTCATCGGCCATCGTTTATCTCTCCACCAGTGCCATCTTGGCGTTGAACCAGTTCATGAACAGCGAGGTGACGATGCTGATGGTCAGATAGATGGTCAGCATGATCGAGATCATCTCGATTGCCTGGCCTGTCTGGTTCAGTGTCGTGCTGCCGGTGGAGAAGAGTTCGGGAAAGCCGATTGCCACGCCAAGCGACGAGTTTTTCGTCAGGTTGAGATACTGGCTTGTCAGCGGCGGAATGATGATGCGGAAGGCCTGAGGAACGACGACAAGCTGCGTGGTCTTGCTTGGCTGCAGACCGAGAGCGGCAGCAGCTTCCGTCTGTCCCTTGCCGACGCCCTTGATGCCGGCGCGGATGATTTCGGCAATGAAGGCTGCGGTATAAAGCGAAAGGGCAAGGTAGAGAGCGACGAATTCCGGCCGTATCGTGCCGCCGCCGGAAAGGTTGAACCGTCCCTCTATCGGATAATCGAAGGTGAGCGGCGAGCCCGCGGCTATGAACGCGATCAGCGGCAGACCAATGATGATGGCGGCGCAAATCCAGCCGGTCGGCAGTTGTTTGCCGGTCGCCATCTGGCGCTTCTTCTGCCAGAAGCCAAAAACGATCGCGAGCACGATTGCAACGAGGAAGGCGATTGGAATGGCCGACGCGCCTTCACCCCACATGGGATAGGGGAATGTCAGGCCGCGATTGCTGAGAAAGGTTGAGAGCGGGCCGTGTATGGCATCGCGCGGCTGAGGCAGGATGGCCAGAACGCCCGAATACCAGAAGAAGATGACCAGCAGCGGCGGAATGTTGCGGAAAACTTCCACGTAAACGGTACAGAGCTTGGCGATCAGCCAGTTTTTCGACAGACGGCCGATGCCGATGATGAAGCCGACGATCGTCGCGGTAATGATGCCGGTGACGGCGATCAGCAGCGTGTTCAGAAAGCCGACAAGAATGGCGCGGCCGTAGGTCGAATCGCTGGAATAGGCGATGAGCGACTGGCCGATATCGAAGCCGGAGCGGCCGTTCAAAAAGCCATAGCCCGAAGCCGTATTCGAGCGGGCGAGGTTGCTGCTGACATTGTGGGCGATCCACATGACAGAAACGATGATGACGACCACGGTCAGCACCTGAAAGAAGATGCTGCGGACCTTTGGGTCGTAAATAAGTGACGTGGTTTCCCGCTTGGGCGGGGGCGCAGTTACGGCGTTATCCGTCATGCTTTGCCAATCCCCTGTGACCTCTTTGGGTCTTTTTTGTTTGTTTTATGTAGTCTGGAAGAGCAATCCGCAGGGCAGGGCAACCGCCCTGCGGACCTTATTGCATTGGATCAGCGAACCGGCGGTGCGTATTGCAGGCCACCCTTGCTCCACAGGGCATTGAGACCGCGAGCGATCTTCAACGGGCTGCCCTGGCCGATGTTGCGTTCAAAGACTTCGCCGTAATTGCCGACGCCCTTGATGACATTGTAGGCCCAGTCATTGGTCAGGCCGAGATCGGTGCCGATCTTGGTATCGGTTTCGGTGCCGAGGAAACGCTTGATGTCCGGGTTTGTCGAGTTCTTGAACTCGTCGATATTAGCCTGGGTAATGCCGAATTCTTCGGCCTGAACCAGTGCGTAACCAACCCAGCTCACCACGTCGAGCCACTTGTCGTCGCCCTGACGGACGGCCGGTGCAAGCGGTTCCTTGGAGATGATTTCCGGCAGAATAACGTGATCGTCAGGGTTGGACAGCGCCAGACGCGTTGCATAAAGGCCGGACTGGTCGGTCGTGTAGACGTCGCAACGGCCGGCCTGATAGGCCGCGTTCACTTCCTCGAGCTTTTCGAAGACGACCGGATTGTATTGCAGGTTGTTGGTACGGAAATAGTCGGCAAGGTTAAGTTCGGTCGTGGTGCCGGACTGAACGCAGACGGCCGCGCCGGACAGTTCGAGAGCCGACTTCACGTTAAGCGACTTCGGAACCATGAAGCCCTGGCCGTCATAATAATTGACGTAACGGAAGTTGAAGCCGAGCGCGGTGTCGCGGCTGATGGTCCAGGTGGTGTTACGAGCGAGAATATCGACTTCACCCGACTGCAGAGCGGTGAAACGGCTCTGTGCGGTGGTCGGCGAGTATTTTACCTTGCTGGCATCGTTGAAAATCGCGGCCGCGACGGCACGGCAATAATCGACATCGAAACCCTTCCATGCACCGGAAGCATCCGGCTGCGCAAAACCAGCCAGACCGGTGTTGACGCCGCACTGGACAAAACCCTTGGCCTTGATGTCATCAAGTGTGCCGGCGGATGCCGCCGAGCCGATGCCCAGAACTGCTGCGCCAATTGCAGCTGACAGAAGCGTCTTTTTCATATTCCCAACCTTATCTGTTATTGTGATGGATACCAGCGGGCCGAGATGCAAAGCCTCCGGCCATGCTGCTCGCAATGCCTCCCAGAGCGAGCAATGCCTATCACAGTCGCAAATCTAGTCATGGTCAAGATGTGGCTGCCTAAATCTTGCCGCAAATCGAATGAAATCCGAAAATCTGCACAGTGACCGGGCAAAAGCCCAAGAATTATGCTTCAACTGCGCAAGCACTAAGCTGCGAAAATCACGATAATTTCTCGCAAAACGCTTTGGCTTGACCCTTGCATGCTACCGATGCCAAAGATTGCGTCACATATTTGAAAGAGGGTCGTGAACGCGTAATGAAAAAAGATGCTTTTTTAGACAATGCTGGTCCAAACACCCGCTTGGCGCATGTCGGTTACAACCCGCGCGATTATCACGGTTTTGTCAATCCTCCCGTCGTGCGTGCTTCGACCGTTCTGTTTCCGGATTGCGGAACCATGGAACGCCGGGAGCAGAAATACTCCTATGGTACCCGAGGCACGACCACCACCGACGCGCTCTGCGATGCGTTGAACGAACTGGAAGGTGCCGCCGGCACTGTGCTGGTGCCTTCGGGCCTCGCAGCCATCAGCATTCCGTTTCTGGCCTACCTGTCCGCGGGCGATCACGCCCTCATCGTCGATTCGGTCTATGAGCCGGCGCGGCATTTCTGCGATACGATGCTGACGCGCCTTGGCGTGCAGGTGGAGTATTACGATCCGGAAATCGGTGCCGGCATCGAAGCGCTGATCCGCCCGAATACGAAGCTTGTGCATACCGAGGCGCCTGGTTCGAACACCATGGAAATTCAGGACATCCGCGCCATCAGCGATGCGGCTCACCGCCATGACTGCGTGGTGACCATGGACAATACCTGGGCGACACCGCTTTATTTCCGGCCGCTCGATTTTGGGGCCGATGTATCCATCCATGCAACGACAAAATACCCGTCAGGGCATTCCGACATCGTCATGGGATCGGTCTCCGCCAATGCCAGGCACTGGCCGGCGCTTATCGCGGCCCATGGTGCCATGGGCATTTGCGGCGCGCCGGACGATTCCTATCAGATTTTGCGCGGCCTGCGCACAATGGGTATCCGTCTCGATCACCACCAGAAAAGTGCGCTCGAAATCGCCCACTGGCTGGAAAGCCGCGAGGACGTTGCGAAGGTCCTTCATCCGGCGCTGCCGAGTTTCCCGGGGCACGAAATCTGGAAGCGCGATTTCAAAGGGGCAAGCGGCGTCTTTTCCTTCGTGTTGAAAGTCGATGAAAAGGCCGAATTCAAGACGCGCTCCCACGCGTTCATCGATGCGTTGAAGATGTTCGGTATCGGCTATTCGTGGGGTGGTTATGAAAGTCTCGCCGTTCCGGTCAATCTATCCGACCGCACGATCCGCAAGGCGCCGAGCGAGGGCCCGGTCATTCGTCTTCAGATCGGACTTGAGGATGTCGCGGATATAAAGCGTGACCTGGAAGGCGGTTTCGCCGCCGCAGCAGCGGCGAAATAATCACGGGTCGCAGGCATCGTAGCCGTAGAGCCAGTCGAGGTCGGCCGCAAGCGATTGCGGCGACCGCAAGGAAAGCACGGCATCGCGCGCGAGCCGCACCGGGCCGCGGGCATGATAGGCAAAGCGGTTGAAGGCACCGCGATTGCGAACCTTGTCCGTGCGTGCCACGCGTTCCTGCTCGAAGGCCGAAAGCCTGGCTGGGAGCGGCCCCGGCCGGCCGAGGTGAACGGCAAGACGCGCCGCATCCTCGATCGCCATGGATGCGCCCTGTGCCGCAAAGGGCATCATCGCGTGAGCGGCGTCGCCGATCAGCACGGTGGTGCTGTCATTGTGCCAGCGGCCACGCTCCACCTCGTAGAGAGGCCAGAAGGTGGCATCCCGGGCCTGGCTCAAAAGTTCTCGGATTTGCGGGTTCCAAAGCGAGAATTGCTGCATCAGCAGGTCGTGCTGCCGGGTGCTTGCATGCGCCTGCCAGGTCTGGCCGGGGTTGAGGCCCGTCGAGATGGCGACGACATTATAGCCGTCCAGTTCCTTGAGGGGGTAGCAGACCAGATGCGCGCCCGGGCCCATGAAAGCCGTCACGGCATTGACCTTCATCGCGGGCGGTGCCTTGCGCGAAGGTATTGTCAGCCGCCAGGCGATATTGCCGGAAAAGGTCGGGACAGGCGCTTGCGGCATTATGGTGCGTACCTGTGACCAGACACCGTCCGCACCGATGACGAGATCGGGGCGATGGCCGGTTATGGCGGTGAATGCGTCCAGTGAAGGATGATCCAGGCGAGCGCCGAGATGAAGGCGGCAGGACGGTTGCTTCTCCACCGCCGAAAGAAGGGCCTTTTGCAGCGTCGTGCGATGCAGCACGCCATACGGCGCGCGCCACCGCTCGCGCGCAAACCGCCCGACCGGAACGTTGGCAAGCGCGCGGAGGGACAGGCCGGAGGCAAGCGCGATGTGATCGGGTTCGTTCCAGACCGGCTCGAGCGTCTTCAGGACGCCGAGTTCAGCCAGAACGCGCGAGGCATTTGGTGAAACCTGCAGGCCCGCTCCGACTTCTTCGAGACGGGTTGCCTGTTCGATGATGTCGCAGGCGATGCCGCGGCGCGCCAAAGCCAGCGCCGCCGTCAGACCGGCCATGCCGGCGCCGACGATCGCAACTCTTTCAATTGTCATGTGCTTGGACCGGAGGTCAGGCCGCCTTGACGTGGAAAACGCAGCCGGCCGGATCGGTCTGGTCGGCCTTCAGTTTCGGGTTGTAGCGGTAGAGCGTCGAGCAATAGGAGCAGACCTTTTCGTTGTCGTCGCCCATATCGATATAGATGTGCGGATGGTCGAAGGGCACATTGGCGCCCGTGCACATGAATTCCTTGACGCCGATTTCGATCGCTGCGTGACCGCCGTCGTTCTGGAAGTGAGGAATTGCATGCCCGGCCATGTTCGTCTCCGATCGATGTGTTGCGGCGGACCATATAATGAGGCCTGCCAAATGTGTAGGAAAAATTCTGATGTGACCATTCTCGCAAAGGTCGCATCTTGTCTTCTGTCATGTCAGCGTCGCGGTTCTCCGCCAGGCGCATAGACGGTTTTCTGTTCGAAACGGAACTTGTGCCCGCAGCGGCAACGGATCATGTATTTGCGCGGATCGTTCGCGGCGAATTCGGTCACGAAGCCCGCCGGCATCTCGTCCACCATAAAACCCGGCGTCTTGCGGCGCGGATCGTCGTCTTCCGAAACCTCGGCATAGCCGCTGTGTCCGCATTGCGAACATTCGAGCTTTCGGGAGTATCGGTCGCGTGCAGCCATTTCTGTCCTTTCGATTTGCCGCGCTTATAGACCGCGTCGCAACATCGATGAAGGGGAATTGATCATCCGGCCTTGAAACTTGCACCAAAAATTGCGTTTAAGCACTCGAGGCGGTTTTCGACGATGCGGAAGCCGCATGAAGAAATGTCGCCAGACAGGATTTGCCATGAACCTCAATGCGCCCGCCTTTTCCCATTTCGACCACGCTGGCCTGAAAATCGCGTTTTTCGACGAGGGAGAGCCGTCCGGTGATCCGGTAATCCTGATCCACGGCTTTGCTTCGACGGCAACCGTCAACTGGGTGCATCCGGGTTGGCTGAAGACTTTGGGCGAGGCGGGTTACCGCGTCATCGCACTCGACAATCGCGGCCATGGCGCAAGCGACAAGCCCGGTGACGCCGACGCTTACCGCCCATGGGTGATGGCGACGGACGCAATTGCTCTGCTCGATCATCTCGGCATCCGGCAGGCGCATTTCATGGGCTATTCGATGGGCGCGCGCATTTCCACCTTTGCTGCACTTTCCAGCCCGGAGCGCATTCGTTCGCTGGTGCTGGGCGGCTTGGGCATCGGCATGACCGATGGTGTCGGCGACTGGGATCCGATCGCCGATGCGCTGGTGGCGCCTTCTGTTGATGACGTTACCCATGAACGTGGCCGCATGTTCCGCATGTTTGCCGAGCAGACGAAGAGCGATCGCATCGCGCTGGCCGCCTGTATCCGCGGTTCGCGCGATCTGGTCGAACGCTCCGACATGGCAAAAATCGATATTCCGACGCTGATCGGCGTCGGCACCAAGGACGATATTGCCGGCTCGCCGCAGGAACTGGCGGCGTTGATGCCGAACGCGACCGCGCTCGATATTCCAAATCGCGATCATATGCTGGCCGTTGGGGATCGGGTGTTCAAGGCGGCCGTGCTGGAATTCTATGCAAGCCTTTAAGCTGCGCTGAACCTATGGTTCACCGGAATGCAATTCCGGCGCCATTGGTATCGTCGCAAACTTGTTCTATATAATGAGCGCCTGAAGAAACGAGGAAGTGCCCATGCCCGCACGTCACGAGGCCCTGCAAAAGGATGCCGTCGCCATGGTGGATCCGATCTGGGATACGCTGCGCCAGGAAGCGCAGGCCGGCGCCGAGCACGATCCGCTTTTGGCCGCCTTCCTCTATTCGACGGTGCTGAACCATCGCTCGTTGGAAGATTGCGTCATTCACCGTATCTGCGAGCGTCTCGATCATCCCGATCTGCAGGCGGTTCTGCTGCGCCGGACATTCGAGGAAATGGCGGCCGACTGGCCGGAATGGGGTGGCATATTGCGCGTCGATATGCAGGCGATTTACGACCGTGATCCCGCATGCCTGCGCTTCCTCGAAGCGGCGCTCTATTTCAAGGGGTTTCACGCCCTGCAGACACATCGTCTGGCGCACTGGCTGATGAACCGTGGCCGCCGCGACTTCGCGCTTTACCTGCAGAGCCGGTCTTCAAGCGTGTTCCAGACCGACATCAACCCGGCGGCCCGCATCGGGCGCGGAATTTTTCTCGATCACGCCACCGGCCTCGTTGTCGGCGAAACGGCAGTCATCGGCGACAATGTTTCCATCCTGCATGGCGTCACCCTTGGTGGTACCGGTAAGGAAGGTTCCGACCGTCATCCGAAAATTGCCGATGGCGTGCTGATCGGGGCAGGAGCGAAAATTCTCGGAAATATCGAGATCGGCCATTGCTCGCGTGTGGCGGCAGGATCCGTCGTTTTGAAGTCGGTGCCGCATAATACGACTGTGGCAGGCGTTCCCGCAAAAGTTGTCGGAAATGCCGGCTGCTCGGAGCCTTCGCGGGTCATGGACCAGATGCTCGTCGCCGAGGATTGACCCTCCGCGATATTGCTCTATCTCGCCATTCTCGAAGTCGAGGATGGCGGTTTTTCCCGTCTTTACAACGCCCGCCAAGCCATGCCAAAAGCGCCCCAACACCAAATGCAGACGGAGAAACGCCAGTGAAACCGGACGAAATCAAGAAACTCGACGCCTATTTCAAGCGCGTTTTCAACCCGACCTTCGTCGTCAAGGCTCGTCCGCGCAAGGATGACTCCGCAGAGGTTTATGCCGGCGATGAATTCCTGGGCGTTGTCTATGTGGATGACGAGGACGAAGAGCGTTCCTACAACTTCTCGATGGCAATCCTCGACGTCGATCTCTGATAGAGATCGGATGGCTGAATGTATGAAGCGGGCTTTTCGGCCCGCTTTTTTCATGGCGCGATCGGGCAATCCTGGAAGGTCGGCCCGGCGCAAGCTAACAGGCCCATCTTTTTTCGAAGAGCGGCCGCTCCTATATGACAGAAATCAGCGATATCCGTCGCTGCCGGGATGACTTGATGCCATCGTGCAGTCCCGCTTTTCCGCTACTTGGATCATCCCTTTTCGGAATTGTGATTGCGCAGGAACGTGAAGGGCTTAAAATCCCTCATGGATGAACTAAATTATAGGTCCATGTCTGGTTCGATCTCCCTCCCAATGATCGGCTGCCGGACGAGTGGGGAATGAAAGACGATGATCGCAGCGCCGATCTATATGCAGGACGACAAGAACGAAGACGGCGATAACGGCAATCGCGGAACGTCGGTCATCACCCGAACGAAACCGAAAACCAAGAAGCCAAGTCTCTACCGCGTACTTTTGCTGAACGACGACTACACGCCCATGGAGTTCGTCATTCATGTTCTGGAGCGTTTTTTCCAGAAGGATCTCGACGCGGCCACACGTATCATGCTGCATGTTCACAATCACGGCGTGGGCGAATGCGGAGTCTTTACGTATGAGGTCGCAGAGACCAAAGTAAGTCAGGTCATGGATTTCGCCCGACAGCATCAGCATCCGCTGCAATGTGTTATGGAAAAGAAGTGAGGTAACGCCGTGCCAACATTTTCGCCTAGTCTCGAAAAGGCGCTGCATCAGGCACTGACCTTCGCCAATGAGCGGCACCACGAATATGCAACGCTGGAGCATCTGCTCTTGGCGCTGATCGATGATTCCGATGCGGCGGCTGTCATGGGCGCATGCAATGTCAATCTGGACAATCTTCGCAAGACGGTGTCCGATTACGTCGATAACGAACTTGCCAACCTCGTCACCGGTTACGATGAGGACAGCAAGCCCACATCAGGCTTCCAGCGCGTCATTCAGCGCGCCGTCATTCATGTTCAGTCGTCCGGTCGTGAAGAAGTGACCGGCGCCAACGTGCTTGTCGCCATCTTCGCCGAGCGTGAAAGCCATGCGGCATTTTTCCTGCAGGAGCAGGAGATGACGCGTTACGATGCGGTCAACTACATCAGTCACGGCATCGGCAAGCGCCCGGGCGCTTCGCAGACGCGCACGCCGCGTGGTGCCGAAGAGGGTGATGCGGACGCAAAACCCTCGTCCTCGCGTGAGCAGGATGACGGTGCCGCCAAGAAGCCCGCGGATGCACTCAAGGCCTATTGCGTCAACCTCAACGACAAGGCCAAGGATGGTCGCATCGATCCTCTGATCGGCCGTCATTCCGAGGTTAATCGCACGATCCAGGTTCTGTGCCGTCGCTCCAAGAACAACCCGCTTTATGTGGGGGATCCGGGCGTCGGCAAGACCGCGATTGCCGAAGGTCTCGCCAAGCGTATCGTCGAAGGCAAGGTGCCGGAAGCGCTTGCAGATGCGACGATCTTCTCGCTCGACATGGGTACGTTGCTTGCCGGTACGCGGTATCGCGGCGATTTCGAGGAACGCCTGAAGCAGGTCGTCAAGGAACTCGAAGAGTATCCGGGTGCTGTCCTGTTCATCGACGAAATCCACACCGTCATCGGTGCGGGTGCGACGTCGGGCGGCGCCATGGATGCGTCCAACCTGTTGAAGCCGGCTTTGTCCTCCGGGCAGATCCGCTGCATCGGTTCGACCACCTACAAGGAATATCGCCAGTTCTTCGAAAAGGACCGGGCCTTGGTGCGTCGCTTCCAGAAGATCGACGTCAACGAGCCGTCGATCGACGATGCCATCGAGATCATGAAGGGCCTGAAGCCTTATTTCGAAGAATACCACAAGCTGCGTTACACCAACGAAGCGATCAAGGCGGCTGTCGAGCTTTCGGCCCGCTACATTTCCGACCGCAAGCTGCCGGATAAGGCGATCGACGTGATCGATGAGACCGGTGCTGCGCAGATGCTGCTGACCGCTTCCAAGCGCCGCAAGCTGATCACGGAAAAGGAAATCGAGGCGACGATCGCAACGATGGCCCGCATTCCGGCCAAGACGGTTTCCAAGGATGACGAGATGGTTCTCGCCAACCTGGAAAAGGAACTGCGTTCCGTCGTCTACGGCCAGGACAAGGCCATCGAGGCGCTGTCGACGGCGATCAAGCTGGCACGTGCGGGTCTGCGCGAACCGAACAAGCCGATCGGCTCCTACGTCTTCTCCGGTCCGACCGGCGTCGGCAAGACGGAAGTGGCCAAGCAGCTTGCCTCTTCGCTCGGGGTGGAAATGCTGCGTTTCGACATGTCGGAATACATGGAACGCCATACGGTCTCGCGACTGCTCGGTGCACCTCCCGGTTATGTCGGTTTCGATCAGGGCGGTCTTCTGACCGATGGTGTCGACCAGCATCCGCATTCGGTGGTCCTGCTCGATGAAATCGAGAAGGCGCATCCGGATATTTACAATATCCTTCTTCAGGTTATGGACCACGGTTCATTGACCGACCACAACGGCAAGAAGATCGACTTCCGTAACGTCATCCTGATCATGACGACCAATGCGGGCGCATCGGAAATGGCCAAGGCCGCGATCGGCTTCGGATCCTCCAAGCGCACCGGTGAGGATGAAGAGGCGTTGAACCGCCTGTTCACGCCGGAATTCCGCAACCGTCTCGATGCGATCATTCCGTTCGCGCCGCTGCCGACAGAAGTCATTCATCAGGTCGTGCAGAAGTTCGTGATGCAGCTGGAGACCCAGCTGTCGGAACGCAACGTCACGTTCGACCTGCATCAGGATGCAATCGCCTGGCTGGCCGAGAAGGGCTATGACGAAAAGATGGGTGCGCGGCCGCTGTCGCGTGTCATCCAGGAGCACATCAAGAAGCCGCTCGCCAACGAGATCCTGTTCGGTAAGCTGCGCAAGGGTGGTGTGGTCAATGTCACGGTCAGCAAGGACGAGGATGATAAGAGCACTCTGAAGCTGGAATGTATCCCGGAAGCCGTGCCGGTCAAACCGAAGCCGGAAGCCGAGGTGAAGGGCGCTGCCGACGAGGTAAAAGGCAAGACTTCCAAGCCGAAAGCGGCCAAGAAGTCAGAGCCCAAGGCCAAGGGCTCCGCCAAGGCGCAATCCATCGATGATGGAGATGTGATTGCCGATGAACCGCCGGTCAAGGCGGCGTCGCGCAAGGGCACGACGGTTCCCAAGGTGCCCAAGAAAAAGTGAGGCCATCTTCTGATGGGTTCAATTGAGTACGATGCCGGGCTTGTCCCGGCATCATCGTTTTTGTAGTCCGGTTGACGAACGGCAATCGGATTTTTCATGTCTTCATCTCGCGGCAATCTCGGCTGGTTTTTCACCGGCATGCGCGGCATAGTCTCTTTGCCGGCATTCATCCTGATGACCTCCTATGTCGGGTTCAGCGCCTTTGCGCTGGAATCGGGCATGACGCGGGGTGAGGCCGTGGCGATGACGCTCGGCATCTGGGCGCTGCCGGCTCAGATGATCCTGATCGGCACGATGCTGAGCAATGCCCATATCGCCGCGTCGTTTCTGGCCGTCACGCTGTCATCGATCCGCATGATGCCCATGGTGGCTTCGATCATGCCGGAAATGCGCACCAAAAAAACGCCGCTGCCGGTTCTTCTGTTTCTTTCGCATTTCATCGCCATCACATCATGGGTATTTGCCTCGCGGCATCTGCGCGACGTACCGAAACAATATCGCGTGGCATTTTTTGCCGGTTTCGGCATGACGCTGACGCTGACGAATACGCTGATCGTCGGTGTGAGTTACGGCGTGGTTTCGCAGTTCCCGCCGGTCATTGCCGGTGCGCTTTTCATGCTGACGCCGGTCTATTTCATCTCGTCGATCTGGGCGAGCGCCGTGCAGCCGGTGGTGAAGATCGCCTTCGTGATCGGCATCGTGGCGGGGCCGACGTTTGCGCTGGTGGCACCGGGTTTCGATGTGTTGATCGCCGGAATAGGCGGTGGCTCAGCCGCTTATCTCATCGACCGGCATCGCCGCCGCAAAGCCCATTCGAAGAAGGAGGCGGCGTGATGGCGGACGGATGGTGGACCTATGTGGTGATTATCGTTGCCGGGTTTCTGGCAACCGACATCTGGCGCTGGATTGGCGTGCTGATCGGCCATCGCCTGAATGAGGATTCCGAGGCGCTGTATTGGGTGAGGGCGGTTGCTACCGCGCTTGTCATGGCGGTCACGGCGAAGCTCATCGTTTTCCCGACCGGCACGCTTGCACACTCGCCGCTTTGGCTGCGGCTCGCCGCTGCCGGCGTGGGCTTCGCGGTGTTTCTCGCAACGGGGAAAAGAGTGGCGGTCGGCGTTTTGGTGCCGATCGCCATCCTCATTACCGGACTGCTGTTTCTGCAGCCGTAGAGCCATTCAGCGATGAACGGCTCTTTATCAGTTGCCGAGTTCGCCGATGATCTTTTCGGCGTTGGCGGCCAGAACCTCGCCATCTTCCATCTTGCCTGAATGTGGCTTCAGGGCCGTTCCCTCATGGCGGGGAACGATGTGGAAATGCAGGTGGAACACGGTTTGTCCCGCCGCCGGTTCGTTGAACTGGGCGATGTAGATGCCATCCGCATCGAAAGCGTCCTGAGCGGCGCGGGCGAGTTTTTGGACGACGGCAATTGTTTTGGCGAGTACGGCTGGATCGGCATCCAGCATGTTGCGTGAAGGCTGTTTGGGGATGACCAGCAGGTGCCCCGGCGCCTGCGGCATCACATCCATGAAGGCCAGTGTATCGGCGTCTTCATAGACGCGGTGGCATGGAATTTCGCCGCGCAGAATCTTTGCAAAGATATTGCCGTCGTCATAGGCGATGCCGCTCATGAATAAATCCTCTCCTTGAGTGCGCTTGGACGCGCTTCACTCTTGTTCCTGCCGCTCGCCTTTGCGGAACGGGCTGTGTTCGTTCAGATAACCGCTCATCTCCTCTACGTCACGCCGTTCGCGCTCGAGATATTGGGCCACGGCATTTCGAAGGCCAGGATGGGCGATGTAATGGGCGGAATGGGTGGTGACGGGCAGATAACCGCGCGCCAGCTTGTGTTCTCCCTGCGCGCCGGCCTCGACTCGTTTTAAGCCCTTTGCCAGCGCAAAATCGATGGCCTGGTGGTAACAGACCTCGAAATGCAGAAAGGGGTGATCTTCGACACAGCCCCAGTGCCGGCCGTAAAGTGCATCTTCACCGATGAAATTGATGGCGCCGGCGACATATTTTCCCTCACGCTTGGCCATGACCAGCAGGATATCGTCCGGCATGCGCTCGCCGATCAGCGAGTAGAACTGGCGGGTAAGGTAGGGTCGGCCCCATTTGCGGCCGCCTGTATCCATGTAGAAGGTAAAAAACTGATCCCAGATCTCTTCCGTCAGATCAGAGCCGGTCAACCAGTCGATACTGATGCCGTTTTCCAGTGCCGCACGACGTTCCTTTTTCAGGTCCTTGCGCTTGCGGGAGGACAACGTGTCGAGGAATGCCGCATGGTCGGCATAGCCGTTGTTGATGAAATGAAACTGCTGGTCTGTGCGGTGAAGGTAGCCGTCATCCTCCAGAGCCGCCAGTTCTTCTTCGCGTACGAAGGTGACGTGGGCAGATGAAATGCCAAGTTGGCGCGTGACCTCCTGCAGGCCGGCCGCCAGCGTGTCCTGCATCACGTCGGCATCGTAACCTTCGGCGGTCAGCAGCCGCGGGCCGGTGGCGGGCGTGAACGGCACCGTGCATTGCAATTTTGGATAATATTGCCCGCCGGCGCGCTCGAAAGCGTCGGCCCAGCCGTGGTCAAACACGTATTCGCCCTGGCTATGGCTTTTCAGATAACCGGGAATAGCGCCGAGCAGTTTGCCGTCTTCCGTCTCGAGCAGGAGGTGATGGCCGTGCCAACCAGTCCTGGCGGTCGCCGAGCCTGATTCTTCCAGCGCGGAAAGATAGGCATGCGAAAGAAACGGATTATATGGCAGGGTGCCGCCCCGGTGTGTTCCGGAGAGGCGCGACCAGCTCTGAGAGCTGATCGCCTTGAAAGAGTTTTCGATGCGGATCGTGAGATTTCCGGTCATGCGTCTCTTTAGCGGGAAGAAGTATCCCTCGGGTCGAAACCCTCAAAGGTCATCTGGTCAGCATATTTATAGGTATGCTCGCGCGCATTTTCATCCCTCACCGTCCAGGTGATGATGGGAATGCCCGCTTTTTGCTGAGCCGTGATGAAAGTATTGGGCAGATGCGGCCAGTGATAGGAGATGAAATCCAGCCCGAGGTGCATGGCGTCATCATGCTTGAAGAAATCGTCGGGCTTGTCGCCCATGGCGGTCAGGCCAAGCGGATAGGGCGCTTCGACACGCTTGAGGTCGCGCAGGATGTGATGGTCGAAACTCATCAGGGCGACGGTGCCCTTGTAGTCTTCCAGCACTTCCAGAACGGCTTCGACGAAACCGTCATCCAGTTCGGCGGTACGGCCCTTGATCTCGATGACCAGAGGCACGCGGCCGGCAACCAGCGCCAGCATCTGCTTGAGCGTCGGGATACGATCCTTGGTGCCGCCGATTGACAGCATGCCGAGTTCGGCAGCAGTGCGCTCGCGTACATCGCCCTTGATGCCGCACAGACGGTCGAGCGTGTCGTCATGGAAAACCATGACTTCGCTGTCTGCGGAAAGCTGCAGATCGCACTCGATGGCGAAACCGGCAGCCGCTGCCCGCTCAAAGGCAGACAGCGTGTTTTCCCAGATCTCGTTGTTCATGTCGTGGTAGCCGCGATGAGCGACCGGTCGTTCCTTGATCCATGCTGCGCCAGAATTTTGCGAGGTCATACGTCGATCTCGATGATGGCTTCGATTTCAACGGCGGCGTTGAGCGGCAGCGCAGCCATGCCGACGGCGGCGCGGGCGTGCTTGCCGGCTTCGCCGAGAACGTTGGCGATCAGGTTCGATGCGCCATTGGTGACGATGTGCTGATCGGTGAAGCCGGGGGCGGAGGCAACGAAGCTCGAAAGCTTGACGACGCGCTTGATCTTGCCGAGGTCGCCGTTAAGCGCTGCCTTTGCCTGCGAGAGAATGTTGATGGCGCAGAGTTCGGCCGCACGGCTGGCGGTCGCAACATCGACATCCTGGCCGACAAGACCCTTGATCTCAAGTTTGCCATTTTCAGTCGGCAATTGGCCGGAAATGTAGAGCAAATTGCCGCTGATGACGTAGGATACGTAATTGGCAGCAGGCGCTGCTGCGACGGGCAGGGTGATCCCCAGTTCCTTCAGGCGGCTTTCGATGGCTTCAGACATTTCGGTCTCCGGCTTTTGTTGTAATATGGGCAGAAATCCTGCATGCAGGACGATAAGCATTACTCGATGGCGTTCTTATAACACTGCGCCGTCGTTCCGATAGGAGAGATTGAATGTTTCGTTTGACGCTCGGGCTGGCATTCACGGCAACGTTGATGGCGTCCACCGCCACTTCGGCCGCTGCCGGCGTCGAAGGTGCGCGGGCGCTTATCCCGCACCGGGCGGTCTACGATCTCAAGCTCAAGGATGTTTCCGAGCGGTCAGGTATCGAAGGCATGTACGGCCGCATGGTCTATGAGTTTACGGGCTCCGCCTGCACCGGTTTCACCACCAATTTCCGGTTCATGACCAAGACGGATACCGGCGAAGACCAGCGCACGACCGACCAGCAGACGACGACTTTCGAGAATGCCGACCTGAAGGAGTTTCGCTTCGAAACCAAGGCATTCACGGACGATCAGCTCGACAGGCAGGTCAGCGGCGAGGCCGTCAATGTTTCGACCGGGGTCAAGGTCGAGTTGCAGAAGCCGGACGCCCGTGAACTGGATCTTACGCCCAGTCAGTTTCCCACCCAGCATATGCTGGGAGTTCTGGAAAACGCGCGCAAGGGCAAGCGGTTTTTCGAAGCCCGCATCTATGACGGTTCGGAAGATGGCGACCGTAGCCTGCTGACATCGACGGTCGTTGGTCAGAAACAGACGCCGAAATCGGATGACGCAGACGCCGGGCAGGCGGGTCAGTTTTCCAAGCAGGCCTATTGGCCGGTGACGATCGCCTATTTCAACGACAGCGGCGAGGGCGATGCCGTTCCGGTCTATCGCATGTCGTTCAAACTCTACGACAACGGCATTACGCGTGATCTCACAATGGATTACGGTGACTTCGTGCTGACCGGTCAGCTTGCCAAGCTGGAAGTGCTCGAAAAGGCGCCGGACTGCAAATAAACGATAGTTTATCAGTGGGAAGTGATGACGCAGCCATCTGCCCGTCCCATATACAAGGCAGAAGTTCGAAACGGGTTTGGAATTCGGGCGATGTATCGGCAATCGTGCATGTTATCCGGTCTCTTTTCTGCAGCGGTCATTGCCGCCGGCAGCTGTTTCATGGCGCCGGCCGCGCAAGCCGCGGGCAGTTGCGGCTCATCGGCCGCCGCCAACGTCGATTGGAGCGGTTGCGTCAAGAAGAACCTGATGATGTCGGGCAACGATTTTCAGGGCGCGAACCTTTCCGAAGCCGATTTTTCCATGACGGATCTCAGAAACAACAATCTGACCGGCGCCAACCTGCAGAAGGCGCGCCTCATCCGTTCGTGGTTCACGGGCTCGACGGCGGACAAGGCCGATTTCTCGCGCATCGAGGGTTATCGCGCGGGGTTGCAGAACGTATCGGCGAAAAACGCGAACTTCGAATCGGCGGAGTTGCAGCGCGCCAACTTCAGCAGTTCCATTCTGACCGGCGCGAACTTCGAGAAGGCCGAATTGGGCCGAACGACCTTCGACAAGGCTGATGTCACGGATGTCGATTTCACGCTGGCAAATCTTTCGCGCGCAGATATCAGCAAGGCTATCTTCACGACGCCTCCGCGCTTTGACAGATCTTTCATGTTTCTGACCCGTATCGAGGGGCTTGACCTGTCGAATGCGGTTGATCTGGCGCAGGCGCAGGTTGACCTTGCCTGCGGCGACACCGCGACGAAGTTGCCGACGGGTTTGCGTGCACCGGCCTCGTGGCCGTGCCCCAAAGATTAAGCTGTCCCATCTTTTTTGCTGCTTCGCCTTGATCTCAAGGGCGAAGCGCTGTATGGGCACCACCATTCCACACGTAAGGCATGGGATCGTCCGGGAGAAATCCGGGCAGTTCCGCCCGGTGGCATTCCTGAATGGGGTGCTGTTCGCCTTGCGGAGGTTCAACCGGTAAAGGATAACTAGGCATGGCATTGCCCGATTTCTCCATGCGTCAGCTTCTCGAAGCAGGCGTCCACTTCGGTCACCAGACTCACCGCTGGAACCCGAAGATGAAGCCGTACATTTTCGGCGATCGTAACAACATCCACATCATCGACCTCGCGCAGACCGTTCCTATGCTGTCGCGCGCCCTTCAGGTCATCTCGGACACCGTTGCCCGTGGCGGCCGCGTTCTGTTCGTTGGCACCAAGCGTCAGGCTTCCGAGCTGATCGCTGATTCGGCCAAGCGTTCTGCCCAGTACTACGTCAACTCGCGTTGGCTCGGCGGCATGATGACCAACTGGAAGACCATTTCGAACTCGATCGCCCGTCTGCGCAAGCTCGACGAGATCCTGTCTTCGGAAGCTTCCGGCTACAACAAGAAAGAGCGCCTGAACCTCGAGCGCGAACGCGAGAAGCTTGAAAAGGCTCTCGGTGGTATCCGCGACATGGGCGGCACTCCGGACCTGATGGTGATCATCGACACCAACAAGGAAAAGATCGCTATCGACGAAGCCAAGCGCCTGGGCATCCCGGTCGTCGCTATCATCGACTCGAACTGCGATCCGGACCTCATCGACTACCCGATCCCGGGCAACGACGACGCTTCGCGCGCCATCTCGCTGTATTGCGACCTGATGGCTCGTGCAGCCATCGACGGTATCGCTCGCCAGCAGGGCGCTTCCGGTCGTGACCTCGGCGGTATGGCCGAAGCTCCGATCGAGCCGGCTCTCGAAGGCGAAGCCGAAGCTCAGGCTTAATCGTCTGGGGCGGAGCGGCCAGACCGCTCCATCTTTTCGAATTCGTCCAAGGCCAGAGATAACAATCCCTGGCCTTGGTCGTTTAAGGACCTGTCCTCCCGCGACATAAACTTTCGTGGTCGAGACGGCAGGCCGGTGATGATCTTCATCACCCTGTCATACTTCCGGGTACATTCGTTCCCAAAACCTTGAGTTCGCCGAGGTTTTTCCGGCGGCACGCAACTCGAACCGACAAGAGGCTCACAATGGCTGAAATCACCGCTGCACTGGTGAAGGAACTGCGCGAAAAGTCTGGCGCAGGCATGATGGACTGCAAGAAGGCGCTGACCGAAAACAACGGCGACATCGAAGCAGCAATCGACTGGCTGCGCGCCAAGGGCATCGCCAAGGCCGACAAGAAGTCGGGCCGCACGGCTGCTGAAGGCCTGATCGGCGTTGCTTCGAACGGCACCTCGGCTGTCGTCGTCGAAGTCAACTCGGAAACCGACTTCGTTGCCCGTAACGACGCTTTCCAGACCATGGTTCGCGGCATTGCCGACGTGGCTCTGACCACCGACGGCACCGTTGAAGCCGTTGGCGCTGCCAACTACCCGGCAACCGGCAAGTCGGTCACCGACACCATCAAGGATGCCGTTGCCACCATCGGCGAAAACATGAACCTGCGCCGCTCGGCTCTGCTGTCTGTCGAAGACGGCGTTGTCGCGACCTACATCCACAACGCTGCTGCCGACCGTCTTGGCAAGCTCGGCGTTCTGGTCGCCCTGAAGTCGACCGGCAACAAGGATGCCCTGAACGCTATCGGCCGTCAGGTTGCCATGCACATTGCTGCAACGGCTCCGCTCGCCATCCGTTCGGAAGAAGTCGACGCTACTGTCGCAGAGCGCGAACGCAACGTCTTCATCGAGCAGTCGCGCGAATCCGGCAAGCCGGAAGCCATCATCGAAAAGATGGTTGAAGGCCGCATGCGCAAGTTCTTCGAAGAAGTCGCACTTCTTTCGCAGGCTTTCGTCATCAACCCTGACATGACTGTCGGCGAAGCCGTAAAGGCTGCCGAAAAGGAAGTCGGCGCTCCGATCGAAGTTACCGGCATGGCTCGTCTGCTGCTCGGCGACGGCATCGAGAAGGAAGAGACCGACTTCGCAGCAGAAGTCGCAGCCGTTTCCAAGGGCTGATATCTCTATACAATATCAATAATCACAGGGGCATCGCGTGACAACGCGGTGCCCTTCGTGTATCGGGCTTGGCGGTGCGAGCCTCGAAGGAGTATCCATGTCTTCCCAGCCAATCTATAAACGTGTGCTATTGAAAGTTTCCGGCGAAGCCCTGATGGGCAGCCAGGGTTTTGGCATTGACGTGACTGTTGCCGACCGTATTGCGGCGGATATCGCCGACGCGCGCCGTATGGGCGTCGATGTCGGTGTCGTCGTCGGCGGCGGCAATATTTTCCGCGGCGTGGCCGTAGCCTCCAAGGGCGGCGATCGCGTCACCGGCGACCACATGGGCATGTTGGGAACCGTTATCAACGCGCTGGCGCTGGCGACTTCGCTGCGCAAGCTCGGTGTCGACACGGTGGTTCTCTCGGCGATTTCCATGCCGGAAATCTGTGAAAGCTTCTCGCAGCGCCAGGCGCTGCATCACCTGTCTCAGGGCAGGGTGGTTATTTTTGCCGGCGGTACCGGCAACCCGTTCTTCACCACCGACAGCGCCGGCGCTCTGCGTGCTGCCGAAATCGGCGCCGAAGCCCTTTTCAAGGGCACGCAGGTGGACGGTATCTACACGGCCGACCCCAAGAAGGATCCGACCGCGACCCGTTTCGACCAGCTGACCCATGCGGAAGTTCTGGAAAAGGGCCTGGCCGTTATGGATGTTACGGCAGTTGCGCTTGCGCAGGAGAACACGATCCCGATTGTCGTATTCTCCATCCACGAGCGCGGCGGATTTGCCGATATCTTGACCGGCGCCGGTCTCAAGACCATCGTTACAGACAATTGAGTTCAACAGGTCCGCGCGAGCTCGCTGCGGGCCTCAAATCGAAAGACGGAGTGCAAGATGAGCGGTGCCATCGATCTCAACGACATCAAGCGACGCATGGACGGCGCGGTTACGGCCTTCAAGAGCGATATCGCCTCCCTGCGGACGGGACGCGCTTCTGCAAACATTCTGGATCCGGTGACGGTCGAAGCCTATGGTTCGCGGGTTCCGCTCAACCAGGTCGCCAACATCACCGTTCCTGAGCCGCGCATGCTGGGCGTATCCATCTGGGATAAGTCGATGGTCAACGCCGTCGACCGCGCCATTCGTGAATCGAACCTCGGCCTCAATCCGATCATGGATGGCCAGAACCTGCGTATTCCGCTGCCGGAGCTCAACGAAGAGCGCCGCAAGTCGCTGGTCAAGGTCGCCCATGACTACACCGAAAAGAGCAAGGTTGCTGTTCGCAACGTGCGTCGTGACGGTATGGATGCCCTGAAAAAGGCCGAGAAGGATGGCGATATCGGCCAGGACGACAGCCGTGCGCAGTCTGAAAAAATCCAGAAGATGACAGATGATGCGATTTCGGAACTGGACCGCTTGCTTGCGGAGAAGGAAAAGGAAATCATGCAGGTATAAGGCCTGCATGATTTCCCGCGTGTCGCTGTCATAAATGTCGGACCGAAAATGGTGAAACCTGATCTACCCGTGATCCCGAAGCATGTTGCCATCATCATGGATGGCAATGGTCGCTGGGCGAACCAGCGCGGCCTGCCGCGCACGATCGGGCATAGCAAGGGCGTGGAAGCGGTGCGCGAAGCCGTGCGCGCTGCGGGCGAGGCAGGGGTCGAGTTTTTGACCCTTTTCGCCTTCTCCTCCGAAAACTGGAGCCGCCCGGAAACGGAAGTGACGGACCTGCTCGGCCTGATGCGACGGTTCCTCCGTCGCGACCTCGCCGAGCTGCACCGCTCCAATGTGCGCATTCGGGTTATCGGTGATCGCACCAATCTGAAGGGCGATCTTCTGCCGATGCTGCTCGAGGCCGAGGAAACGACCCGTGGCAATACCGGCCTCACTCTGGTGATCGCCTTCAACTACGGCTCCCGCAACGAAATCCTGCGCGCCGTCGAACGTCTGGCGAGCGAAGTCGCAGCAGGGCTGCTGAAGCCGGAAGATATCGACTCGGCCATGATCGATGCGCGTCTCGATACTGCCGGCATCCCTGATCCCGATCTGATCATCCGCACCAGCGGTGAAGAGCGCCTGTCGAATTTTCTGCTCTGGCAGGCCGCCTATTCCGAATTCATTTTCCTGCCCGACTTCTGGCCGGACTTCGATCGTCAGATGTTCTTCGATGCGTTGAAGACATATGCAGCGCGCGATCGACGCTTCGGCGGCTTGACCGCCAAGCCTGCAGCGGTTGCAGGCTGATGGCGAGTGAACTGAGAAAGCGCACGATTTCCGCGATCGTGATGGCAGCTGTCACCTTGGCGGCCACCTGGTATGGCGGCACGCCCTTCCGGCTGTTTGCCGCCGGCATGTCGCTGTTGATCTATTACGAATGGTCGAAGATGACGCGGCTGCCGGAGGTGGACCTGCGGGGCGATGCTTTCGGCTGGGTTGCGGTGGTCTGCGTGGCGGCCAACCTTGCTTTTGGCGATGTGGCTCTTGGGGCGCCCCTGCTTGGCGGCTTTGCCATCACTGCGCTTCTGTTGAAATTTCTTCGCCGCGGCAGCGGCTGGATGCCCGGTGGCGTGCTTTATGCGGGCCTGAGCGGCATTTCTTTGGCGGCGATCCGCGGCAGCGACCAGTTTGGCCTGATCGCGACGCTGTTCATGTTCGCGGTCGTCTGGGGGACTGATATCCTCGCTTACTTTTTTGGTCGCTCGATCGGTGGACCGAAACTTGCGCCCCGTATCTCACCCGGCAAGACCTGGTCGGGGGCGATCGGTGGCACGGTGTCGGGTGTGGCGCTCGGCAGCGCGCTTCTCCTTTCCTTCTTTTCGCAGGTTTCGCTGCGCACCGTCGCATTGGCCTTGGCATTGTCCGTTTCGAGCCAGATCGGCGATCTTTTCGAATCCTTCATCAAACGCCGTTTTGGCGTGAAGGATTCAAGCCACCTCATTCCCGGTCACGGTGGCGTGATGGACCGTGTCGATGGGCTTGTTTTCGCCTGTTTCGCGGCGTTTCTGCTTGCCATGGCGCATGCTGCATGGACCGGTTATGGCGAAACCTCGGTTGCCGGGTTCCTCTTCGGTCTTTAAAGACGGCCATACAGGCATGATACGTATAAGCATGGCAGGGAGCCGACGACAGGAATGGATGGCGTGATGGCAATTTTCGGCGTTCTTACCGGGTATATCATCCCGTTTATTCTTGTTCTTTCCGTGCTCGTTTTCGTGCACGAAATGGGACATTATCTGGTTGGTCGCTGGAGCGGCATTCGCGTTCTGGCGTTTTCCGTCGGTTTCGGCCCGGAATTGATCGGTTATACAGACGGACATGGGACGCGCTGGAAGATTTCCGCGATCCCTCTTGGCGGCTATGTGAAATTTTACGGTGACGAGGATGCGGCCAGCATGCCCGGCGCCGATGCGCTTGCCGGCATGAGCGAGGCGGAGCGCGGCCAGACGCTCGCCGGCGCAAAGTTGTGGAAAAGAGCAGCGACTGTCGCAGCCGGCCCGATCGCCAACTTCATCCTCGCCATCGCCATTTTTGCGGTTCTGTTCAGCGTTTACGGCAAGGTGGTCGCTGATCCGGTTGTCGCCGAAGTCCGTCCGGACAGTGCCGCGCAGGTGGCTGGCGTCGCAGTCGGTGACAAGCTGGTGGCGCTGGATGGCCATGAAGTCTCTACCTTCGATGAAGTTCGCAGGTATGTGAGCATCCGCCCGCTGGTTCCCATTACCGTCACGGTCGAACGTGAAGGTGCCCGTCTTGATCTGCCTATGGTGCCGAAGCGGGAAGAGATCACGGATCAGTTCGGCAACAAGGTGGAGCTCGGCCTGATCGGCATCGTTACCAACGAGCAGCGCGGCAATTTCCGCGTTCAGCAGTTCTCTCCGGGCGCGGCTATTGTCGAGGGCTTCAAGGAGACCGGCAATATCATTACCGGCACCGGGCGTTATATCGCCAACATCTTCGCCGGCCGCATGCGTGCCGACCAGATCGGTGGTCCGATTCGTATTGCCGAGACGACCGGCCAGATGGCGACGCTCGGCTTCGTGGCCGTGTTGAATTTTGCAGCCGTAATCTCGGTTTCACTGGGGCTGATGAATTTGCTGCCTGTTCCGGTGCTTGACGGTGGCCATTTGCTGCTTTACGCGCTTGAGGCACTAAGAGGGCGTCCACTGAATGCGCGGGTTCAGGAGATCGTCTTCAGGCTCGGCTTTGCGCTGATTCTAACGCTGATGGTGTTCGCCACTTGGAATGACACGATCGGAAGGTGGATCGGTTAAGTGTTTCAGAACGGTGCATAAACCGTTTATTTACCCTGTTTGCATGTCCGCGTGGCGATTGAGCCACGGCTGCGAAGGAAGTAAATAGAAATTAACGTGATGCCTTGCTTGTAGGACAAAAGAAGGTAAAACGACACACGTGGCCGGAGTCGGGTGCCACCCGTCTAGGGACAACGGAAAAAGGTATGAAGTGAATATGAAAGCTGGTTCAAAGTTTTTGAACGCAGTGTCGGCGTTTGCGCTGTCTGCTAGTGTTGTCGCGTCGAGTGCGGGTGTCGTTGTGCTTGCATCGGCTCCTGTGGCTCAGGCTGCCACTATCCAGCGGGTGGAAGTCCGCGGTGCGCAGCGCGCCGGCGAAGAAGCCGTCCGCTCCAATATCACCATCCGCCCCGGCGTAAGCTTCTCTGAAGCTGACATCGACGAGTCGGTGAAGCGTCTTTACTCGACCGGTTATTTTTCCGACGTTCGTATCAGCGTGTCTGGACGTTCGCTCGTTGTAACGGTCAATGAAAACCAGCTGGTCAACCAGGTGGTTTTCAACGGCAACCGCAAGATCAAGGATGACAAGCTGGCAGGCGTCGTGCAGACTCAGCCGCTCGGTCCTTACAGCGATGCACTTCTTTCTTCCGACATCGCGCGCCTCAAGGAAGCCTATTCGGCAACCGGCCGCAGCGATGTGGAAATCACCACGCAGGTCGTTCCTGTCGGTCAGGGTCGCGTCAACATCGCGTTCCAGATCAACGAAGGCGACCGCACCAAGATCGACTCGATCAACTTCGTCGGCAACCAGGCTTACGGCAATCGCCGTCTGCGTGACGTCATCGCCACGAAGGAATCCGGCCCGCTGTCGTTCCTGACCCGCAAGGACGTCTACAACGACGACAAGCGCCGCGCCGATGAAGAAGCTCTGCGTCAGTTCTACTACAACCACGGTTATGCAGATTTCCGCGTCGTTTCTTCGGATGCCGTTCTGGATGAATCCAAGAACGCCTACACCGTGAATTTCACGGTCGAAGAAGGTCAGCGTTACACCTTCGGTGATGTTCGCGTCGAATCGACCGTTGATGGCATCAATGCCGAAGACCTGCAGGGTCTGGTCGAATCCAAGGCCGGTGACACCTACAGCGCCAAGGACATTCAGAAGTCCATGGAAGCCATTTCCGAGCGTGTTGCTGCTGCGGGTTATCCGTTTGCACGCGTTACGCCGCGTGGCGACCGCAACTTCCAGAACAACACGATCGGCGTTTCCTACCTGGTTGACCAGGGCGAGCGCGCCTATGTCGAGCGCATCGAGATCCGTGGCAACACGCGTACGCGTGACTACGTTATCCGCCGCGAATTCGATATCAGCGAAGGCGATGCCTTCAACCAGACCATGATCACGCGCGCCAAGCGTCGTCTCGAGGCTCTGGGCTATTTCGGCAAGGTCAATATCTCGACCACGCAGGGCACGTCTGCTGACCGCGTCGTCATCGTTGTGGATGTCGAAGATCAGTCGACCGGTTCGTTCGGTATCGGTGTCGGTTATTCGCCGAGCAGCGATAGCGCGATCCTGGAAGCTTCCATTGAAGAAAAGAACTTCCTCGGCCGCGGTCAGTATATCCGCATCGCCGTCGGTGGTGGTCTTGATGATGCGCGCACCTACTCGCTGTCCTTCACCGAGCCTTATTTCCTCGGTTATCGTCTGGCGGCAGGTTTCGACGTCTTCAAGAGCCAGTCTTCGAACGAAGATTACTACAAGTATGACGAACAGGGCTTCACGCTGCGCGTGACGGCGCCGATCACCGAAGATCTGGCGACGACCTTCCGTTATACCTACAAGGAAATCGGTTACTCGGGCGAGGGTGACTGGCTGACCGGTTCCAACCTGTCTCAGCCTTTCAAGGACATGATCTCTCACGGCGATTATGTTCAGTCTTCGATCTCGCAGACGCTGACCTATAACACGGTCGACAGCATGACCCTTCCGCGCGAAGGTATCTATGCGACTGTGACGCATGAATATGCGGGTCTGGGTGGCGATTCCGAGTACTACAAGATCTATGGTCGCGCTCGTTACTTCGCGCTTCTGTCGGACGAAGCCGATATCATCGGTCAGATCGGCGTTGGTGCCGGCCATGTTGCTGCAACCGGCGACAAGCTGAACATCTTCGACCAGTTCACCTTCGGCGGCAAGCAGGTTCGTGGTTTCGAAAACAACGGTATCGGTCCGCGCATGCCGAATGGCGATGCGCTGGGCGGCACGACCTACTTCAACGCTTCGGCTGAAGTCAGCATTCCGGCTCCGGGTCTTCCGGAAGACTTCGGTCTGCGTCTGAACGCCTTTGCCGATGCTGGTGTGCTTTATGGCAACGATGTTCCGGCAGTTGGTGTGCGTGACGAAAATTCGATCCGCGCATCGGTTGGTGCAGGTGTGACCTGGGCTTCGCCCTTCGGTGCACTGCGCGTCGATTACGCCGTGCCGGTTGCCAAGGAAGACTACGACAAGACGCAGAACTTCCGCTTCAGCATGGCGAACCAGTTCTGATCCTTTTGGTCCAGAACGACCACATAAAATGTTCTGGAGCTGAGGCTGATGGACGATAATCGATTTTTTCCGCCCCATGAGGGGGTGAGCTTGAAAGAGCTCGCCCGCCACCTGGGGGCGGAGCTTTTGGATGAGGCGGCTGGAGATCTGTTGATCCGTTCCGTTTCGCCGGTGTCTCGCGCCAAGGCGGGAGACATCTGCTACATCCTTTCTCGCAAGAACAAGGCAGAACTTGAGACCTGTCAGGCGTCGGCGATCCTTTGCGACGCCGGTCTTCGGTCCGCTGTGCCTGATCATATTCCGGTTCTTCTGACCCGCACTCCCCATTCTGCATTTGCCGCAGCAGGTGCTCTTCTGCATCCTGAAGGTCTGAGGCCTTCGGCTGTGACGTCGGAAACGGGCGGTATTTCGCCTGCAGCTTATGTCGATCCGACTGCACGGTTGGAAGAAGGCGTGCATGTCGAGCCCATGGCGGTGATCGGCGCAGGCGCCGAGATCGGCTCGGGGACGCGGATCGGTGCAGGCGCTGTAATCGGCGCAAATGTCACGATCGGCCGCGATTGCACGATTGCGGCCGGCGCATCCGTCATTGCTTCGATGATCGGAAATGGTGTCATCATCCACAACGGTGCACGTATCGGTCAGGACGGGTTCGGTTATGCGCCGGGTCCGCGCGGCTTCATGAAGATCGTGCAGGTCGGCCGCGTCATCATCCAGGATAATGTCGAGATCGGCGCCAATACCACGATTGACCGTGGCGCGATGGACGATACCGTTATCGGTGAGGGCACCAAGATCGATAATCTGGTGCAGATTGCCCATAACGTCCGCATCGGCCGTCATTGCGGCCTTGCATCGGGCACAGGCATCGCAGGTTCGACGACCATCGGTGACGGTGTGATGATCGGTGGTGCTTCCGGTATCAACGGGCACATCACGATTGGCGACGGCGTTCAGATCGCTGCCATGAGCGGGGTCGTTGGCGATATTCCGCCGAAGGCCAAATACGGTGGTATTCCTGCCCGGCCGATGCCCGATTTCTTAAGAGATATTGCTGAAATCATGATGCGCTCGGATGAGCGCGCAAAGAAAAGAGGAGACCGGAATGGCTGAGGGCAACACGACCCTGGCGTCGGCAGACATCCAGCAGATCATGAAGCTGCTGCCGCACCGCTATCCTTTCCTGTTGGTGGACAAGATCATCGAGATCGACGGCGACAATTCGGCCATCGGCATCAAGAACGTGACGGCCAACGAGCCGCACTTTACCGGACATTTTCCGGAACAGCCGATCATGCCGGGTGTTCTTCTTGTCGAAGGCATGGCGCAGACGGCCGGTGCCATCTGCGCGCTGAAGGAAGGTGAGGGCGGTAACCTCGTCTACTTCATGACGATCGATAACGCACGTTTCCGCAAGCCGGTCGTGCCGGGTGATCGTGTCGAGTTCCATGTTACCAAGCAGAAGCAACGTGGTAACATCTGGAAATTCCATTGCGATGCGAAGGTGGATGGCTCCGTCGTTGCCGAGGCAGACATTGGCGCCATGATCCGCCGCAAGGGCGAGTAATGAGCACGATAGCAGCAAGCGCACGCATCCATCCCATGGCGGTTGTCGAGGATGGCGCGGTCATCGGTGAAAACGTTTCGATCGGTCCGTTTTGCCGGGTCGGGCCGAAGGTCGTGCTCAAGGATGGTGTGGAGCTTGTCTCGAATGCAGTCGTGACCGGTCGCACTGAAATCGGCAGCGGCTCCCGCATCTTTCCGATGGCGGTGATCGGCGGCGATCCTCAGAGTGTTCATCACGCTGGCGAAGAAACCACGCTGTTCGTCGGTGAAAACTGCACGATGCGTGAAGGCGTCACGATGAATACCGGTACGGTGGACGGCGGCGGCACGACAGTCGTTGGCGACCGCTGCCTGTTTCTGGCCAATTCTCACGTCGCGCATGACTGCATACTCGGCAATGATATCATCATGTCCAACAATGTCATGTTGGCCGGTCACGTGAAGGTTGCCGACCGCGTCATTCTTGGCGGCGGTTCGGCCGTACACCAGTTCACCCGCATCGGCCGTCAGGCCTTTATCGGTGGCCTTTCCGCCGTGAATTATGATGTTATTCCCTTTGGCATGCTGAACGGCAACCCCGGCATCCTGGGTGGGCTCAATGTCGTCGGCATGACCCGCGCCGGGATCGAACGGGCAACGATCCATAAGGTTCGTCGTGCGTTCAAGGATATTTTTGAAGGCGAGGGCAATATCCGCACCAACGCGGCTTCTCTTCGCGAAGAATATGCCGATTGCCCGGAAGTCATGGAAGTTCTCGACTTCATTGGCGCCGATAGCGATCGCGCGATTTCTTCGCCGCATCGTGGCAAGGCCTGATCCCTTGGCCGGCCCTCCGGCAGACATCTCAAAAGGCCGCTTGGCGATCATCGCCGGAAGCGGCCTTTTGCCGTTATACGTGGCGGAAGCTGCGCGCCGCGCCGGTGAAGATCCGCTGATCGTTCCGCTGAAAAACGAATCCGACCGGGACTTTTCCGCTTTTGAATGTGTGCCGGCCAGCGTCGGTGATCTGGCAACCATCGAAAAGGCAGTACGCGATCGCGGTATCGGCCGTGTTGTCATGTCCGGCGGCGTTTCGCGCCGGCCCGAATGGCGCGAGATCCGCCCCACATGGCGGACAATCCGCAAGATGCCATCCGTCGTTCGCACGCTGCTTGCCGGTGGCGATGATACCGTGTTGCAGATGGTCATCCGGCTGTTCGAGGCGATGGGCTGCGAGGTTATGGGCGTCCATCAGATCGCTCCGGACCTGTTGGCGACTGCCGGGCCTGTCGGCCGCGTCTCTCCGTCCGATGACGATCGTCGTGATATCGTCAAGGCCGGCGATGCTGCCCGCCTGCTCGGCCAACTCGATGTCGGACAGGGTTCCGTCAGTGTTGGCGGCCGCATCGTGGCTCTGGAAGGTGTGGAGGGCACGGATGCCATGTTGCAGCGTGTTGCTGCCTTGCGCGCCGCAGGCCGAGTGTCGGCACGCCGCAAGGGCGTTCTCGTCAAGTTGTGCAAACCGCAGCAGGATGTACGCGCCGATCTCCCGACCATCGGTCCATCGACCGTGCGCAATGCGGTCGCGGCCGGGCTCGCCGGTATCGCGGTCGACGCCGGCCGCGCGCTGGTTCTCGACCGAGAGGAGATGATTGCGCTGGCGGATGCCGAGGGCATTTTCGTTTGCGGCATCGATGTCGGTCTGCCGGATGGAGGATTGTGATGACCGGGCGCATGCTGAAGGTTGCGGTTGTTGCCGGAGAAGTATCGGGTGATCTTCTGGGTGGCGATCTGATTGCCGCCCTCAAGACGAAGATTGGTGCTCCGATTGAACTCGTGGGTGTCGGCGGTGATGCGCTGGAAGCGCAAGGGCTGCATTCGCTGTTCGATTTTTCCGAGTTGTCCATCATGGGCATTACCCAGGTTCTGGCGCGTCTGCCGAGCCTGATCCGCCGTATCAGTCAAACGGCTGATGCGATAATCGCTGCAAGGCCGGACGTTCTGATCATCATCGACAGCCCGGATTTTACCCATCGTGTCGCGAAAAAGGTAAGGGCAGCGCTGCCCGACCTGCCGATCGTAAATTACGTCTGCCCCAGTGTCTGGGCCTGGAAGGAATACCGCGCCAAGGCGATGCTGCCCTATGTGGATCGCGTTCTGGCCGTGCTGCCGTTCGAGCCGGAGGCGATGCGCCGTCTGGGCGGGCCTGTAACCGATTTTGTCGGGCATCGTCTGACGGCTGATCCGGACATTTTGCGCGTACGCGCGTTGCGGGCCGAGCAGCCCCTGAAAGGCTCAGGCGACGCAAAAACCATTCTGCTTCTGCCTGGTTCGCGCGGAGCCGAGATCAAGGCGTTGCTGCCGATATTCGGTGAGGTGATGCAGGAATTCGTTCGCCGCAATGGGCCGACGCGTTTCATCCTGCCGACCGTCAAGCGGCGCGAGGCTTTGGTGCGCCAGATCGTTGCCGGTTTCGAGATCAAGCCGGAAATCGTGGTCGATCAGGCCGGCAAGTGGTCGGCCTTTACCGAAGCCGATGCTGCGATTGCTGCCTCCGGCACCGTCATTCTGGAACTGGCTTTGGCAACGGTTCCGGTCGTTTCCGCCTACAAGGCCGATTGGCTGATCACGATGATGGCCAAGCGCATCAAGATATGGTCGGGAGCTCTTCCCAACCTCATCGCGGATCGTGTCGTCGTGCCGGAATATATCAATGAGGTGGTGCGGCCCGGCGCGCTTTGCCGTTGGGCCGAGCAGCTTTCATACGACAGCGGCCCGCGCCGCGCCATGCTGGAAGGTTTCGACCTGACCTGGGCAAACCTGAGTGTGCCCGTGCCACCGGGAGAGGCGGCCGCCGCCATTGTGCTGGATCTTCTGGACACTAAAAAACCCGGCCATTGACCGGGTTTTTCTTTATCTGAGGTTCTTCAGCTTAGCGCTTGGAAACCGGAACGTAATCGCGCTGCGCTTCGCCCGTGTAGAGCTGGCGCGGACGACCGATACGCTGCTGCGGGTCTTCGATCATTTCGGCCCACTGTGCGATCCAGCCGACGGTACGTGCCAGAGCGAAGAGCACGGTGAACATCGTGGTCGGGAAGCCCATGGCCTTCAGCGTAATGCCGGAATAGAAGTCGATGTTCGGATAGAGCTTCTTTTCGATGAAGTAAGGATCGGTCAGAGCGATCTTTTCGAGCTCCATGGCGACCTGCAGAAGCGGATCGTCTTTGTTCCCGAGTTCGGCAAGAACCTCATGCGTGGTCTTCTGCATGATCTTGGCGCGCGGATCGTAGTTCTTGTAGACGCGGTGACCAAAGCCCATGAGGCGGAACGGATCGTTCTTGTCCTTGGCGCGGGCAATGTATTCCGGAATACGGTCAACCGTACCGATTTCCTGCAGCATGTTCAGCGCTGCTTCGTTGGCGCCGCCGTGAGCAGGGCCCCAGAGGCAAGCGATACCAGCCGCGATGCAGGCGAACGGGTTCGCGCCCGAAGAGCCGGCCAGACGGACGGTCGATGTCGATGCGTTCTGCTCGTGGTCCGCATGCAGGATGAAGATACGATCCATGGCGCGGGCCAGAACCGGGTTCACCTTGTATTCTTCGCACGGTACGGCAAAGCACATGCGCAGGAAGTTCGACGAGTAGTCGAGGTCGTTCTGCGGATAAACGAATGGCTGACCGATATGGTACTTGTAGGCCATGGCCGCAATCGTCGGCATCTTCGCGATCATGCGCAGCGAAGCGACCATGCGCTGGTGCGGATCGGTTATGTCGGTGGAGTCGTGATAGAAGGCCGACAGCGCGCCGACTGTGCCGACCATGACGGCCATCGGGTGTGCATCACGACGGAAGCCGCTGAAAAACTTGTTCATCTGCTCGTGCACCATGGTGTGGTGCGTTACGCGATGATCGAAATCCTTTTTCTGGGCTGCGGTCGGCAGATCGCCGTAAAGCAGAAGGTAACAGGTTTCCAGGAAGTCGCCGTGCTCGGCCAGCTGCTCGATCGGATAACCACGATGCAGGAGTACGCCGTTGTCACCATCGATATAGGTGATCTTCGACTCGCAGGATGCCGTGGAGGTGAAGCCGGGGTCGTAAGTAAAGGCGCCGGTGTTCTTGTACAGTGTGCCGATGTCGACGACGTCAGGGCCGATCGTGCCCTTCCTGACCGGCAACTCCACTGTCTTGTCGCCAAGAACGATGTTTGCGCTTGTATCCGTCATATGATCCTCCGAAATAGGCGGAAATGGCGCTGGGGAAGCGCCAAGTGAAATGAAGCGTCCTGATTAGCTATATGATCAGACGCGCGCTGCCAAGCGCCCGCGACCGCTATTTGTGCAATGCGAAAAATAACTAGGCAAACTGTCCATTATAACATCAACTTGCAGTGGTTTAAGCTGCTGGCCGCCAATCTTGCCGCTGCATTTCGTCACACGCTCAAAGCCGCGGCTACGCGCTGCGGTGTTCAGGTCGTTTCGTCGTTATCGTTGACCTCTACCGTCGCAGTATGCAATCTATGGTGGTGTTTTAGGAGGGGTGTCGGAGGGGCGGTATGGCGGCAGAAGGAGCGCAGCCTGAGGCCGCGGCTGCGGGCATTTCATCGCAGCGAACGGTCGCGCAGCCCGGCGGAGGCATGCCTGCTACGACAGCGAGTCCGGCGCCCCGCCTGATCGGCACTCTTTTGGCCCAACAACCCTGCCGCAACGCGGGGGCGCGGTCTTTGACAGCCGGTATTCGACGTATTCTGACGCCGACAACAATACCGGGCGATTCGCGTGATGCGGCCTTGCCTGGCACCCGCAGAAGGTCATCGCAGACCACTAGATCGCGGTTGCTGCAGGTTGGCCTGCGTATTCGCAAAACCGTGCCGGCAATGCTCGCCGAAGAGGTGGCTTATGGCCATGCTTTCATGGCTGTGCCTGTGCTGATCGCGCTCGGCGCTGCCTTGTGGTTTACCATGCCTGCCGAACCGGCGCTTATTGCGGTCATCGCCGTCTTCTCATGCGCTATCGCTTCTCTCCTTTTTGCGCGCGGGCTCATACGCTATTTGCTGATCGTGGCAGCGCTATCGGCGTCCGGTATGCTCCTTGCAGCCCTTGAGGATTGGCGCAGAGCGACCATTGTGCTCGATCAGCCTGTAACGACAATCGTGACGGGAGTGGTTGAAACCCGGGAACCAAGCGGGGCAGGGCGCTGGCGATATGTGGTGGCGCTGGAAAATACAGCATCGCCGGTGTTGCGCAGAAGGCCAACACGCGTCGCGCTCCTGTCGCGCGTGCGTCAGCCGGTTTTTCAGATCGGCGACCGTATCACCGGCCGCGCGCGTATCTCGCCGCCATCGGGGCCGGCCCTGCCAGGTCTTTCCGATTTTGCCTTCTCTTCCTATTTCGACGGCATCGGGGCCATAGGCTTTTTCTACGGAGCGCCCGCGCTTGTTCCAAGTGTCGTGGAAACCACGTGGAGCCAGGGCCTTGAGCGCACAGTGTTTGCGTGGCGAAGCGCGATTGCTTCCCGCATTCGCGATACGGTGCCCGGCGATGCCGGGGCCTTTGCTGCCGCCATCGTTACAGATGAGCGACGGGCGATTTCAGCGGAAACAACGGAGGCTCTGCGGGTATCAGGGCTGGCGCATATCGTTGCGATCTCCGGGCTGAACATGGCGCTTGCGGCCGGCATTTTCTTCGTCGGCATGCGCAGCCTGCTCAGCCTTCTGCCGGGTTTCGCACAGGCATTTCCGGTCAAGAAACTGGCGGCTGGCGCGGCGCTCGCCATGGCGACCGGCTATTACCTTATTTCCGGCTTCGGCGTCTCCGCCGAGCGCGCCTATATCATGATGGCGATCATGCTGGTTGCGGTGTTCTTTGATCGCCCCTCGATCAGCTTGCGCAATGTTGGTCTGGCCGCGCTTGTCGTTCTGGTCATCTCGCCCTCGGAGATATTGGGACCAAGCTTTCAGATGTCCTTTGCAGCGACGGTCGCCCTGGTTGCCGGTTATTCGGCATGGAGCCGGCGGCGAGCCGAGGAAGAGCAGCCTGGATGGCAGCCGGTGGCTCTGAAGCCGGTTTTCGCGATCTGGCAGTTGGCGATCGGCGTTTTCGCAACCTCGCTGATCGGCGGACTGTCGACGGCTATCTTCTCCATCGATCACTTCCACCGCATGTCCACCTATGGTCTTGCCGCCAATCTTGCGGCCATGCCGCTCGTATCCTTCATTGTCATGCCGTTCGGGCTTGTCGGCATGCTGTTGATGCCGTTCGGGCTGGATGCTCCATTTCTCAAGGTTATGGGGCTGGGCTTGGAAGGCGTTATCGTGGTTGCCAAAACCGTGGCGGGTTGGGGTGGTGATGTGGCGATCGGCCGCCAGCCTGAAGTGTTTCTGCCACTCGCCACTGCGGGGTTTCTCGTGCTGACGCTCATGCGTTCGCGGCTCCATGTTCTCGGGCTCCCGATCCTGGCGCTTGCGCTTTTCATCGCGTGGCAGGCCAGGCGCGATCCGCAGCCCGATTTCATGGTTTCCGAGGATGGGAGCCTCGCCGCGCTGTTGAACGAAGACAGGGTGACGCTGAACCGGACGCGGCCTCCGGGCTTCATCTATTCGCAATGGCGGCACGCGCTTTCATTGAAGCAAGCAGAAATGCCGGTATTGCTGGATATCGCTTTGCCGGAAAAAGCATCGGCGACGAGCCCGGCTGTATCCAGTGCCCAGATGAGAAGTCCTGTCGATGCGCCGAATGTGCTCGCTGCCGCCGAGATGCCACCGGCCGATCAGTCAGCTTTTTCCAAAGAACCCGACGATAGCCAGCAGAAGACCGCAACTCAGACGGGTGCCGCCACAACGCGACGACTGCCGCTGACGCCGGATCAGATCAAGCAGGCTCGCGAAGCGATGCAGAAAGCGCTGCTGGGAGGGCAGACGGGCCGTTTCACCTGTGCCGGCAGAATCTGGTGCATCACCATGAGCGCCAACGGTCCAAAGATAGCAATCGTTGAAGATGCGCGTTTTGCCGGCGCAGCCTGCGATGTCGCGCAATTGGTGGTGGCCGCCCGCGCGCGTTTCCAGAGTTGTCGGTCGGGTGCAATCATGATCAACGGAGAAGCGTTACGGCGAACCGGTGCTCTGGAAATTCGCTTCAATGGCTCCGCCAACTCAAGCGACTGGACGGTCGTCGCCGCAATGAAAAATGCCAATCGATTTTGGCAGCAGCATCGCCAATATGACTGGCGACGCAACGTTTTCGATCCGGCAGGGCCGGGGCCGCTGCTCTCGTCAAGCAGCGGCGAAAAATTCAGTGATAGCGGCGAATGAGGCCGACCAGCTTGCCCTGAACCTTGACGCGTTCCTGCGGGAATATGCGCGTTTCGTATGCGGGGTTTGCAGCTTCCAGCGCGATCGAAGCGCCCTTGCGGCGGAAACGCTTGAGCGTCGCTTCTTCATCATCCACCAGCGCCACGACGATATCGCCGGGGGTCGCGGTGTTTCCGTTGCGGATGATGACGGTATCGCCGTCCAGAATGCCGGCCTCGATCATCGAATCGCCGCGGACTTCCAGCGCATAATGTTCGCCATTGCCCAGCATTTCCGGCGAGACGGCGATTTCATGCGTCGTATTCTGGATTGCCGAGATCGGCACGCCGGCCGCGATGCGGCCCATGACCGGTACCATGGTTGCGGCGATAGTGTCATTGGCGACGGGCGGCGGCGTGACTGTTTTTACCGGCTGGGCCTTGCCGAGGCTGCCCTCGATGACGCTAGGCGAAAATGGCTTGCGCGGTTGCTGGCTGGCGGCGTAGGCATCCGGCAACTTGATCACTTCGAGTGCGCGGGCGCGGTTGGGCAGGCGGCGGATGAAACCTCGTTCCTCAAGCGCCGTGATCAGGCGATGAATGCCCGATTTTGACGCCAGGTCCAGCGCATCCTTCATTTCGTCAAATGACGGAGGGACGCCGGATTCCTTCATCCGTTCGTGAATAAACAGAAGCAGTTCCTGCTGTTTGCGGGTGAGCATGGCCGGGTCCTTGAATCGGAAACAAATCCAGAACGGACACTATATGTTCCATGTGTGTTCCGCAAGTGGCTAAATATTACGGGCGGCGCGGGGTGATGCTGGAGGCCTCGTATGCGGGTTCTTCATCGGACAGTGACACGAACCCTGCTTGCTGCTAATGACGTCGCATTCGTGAATGAAGGTGGCTGCGCTGCAGTCGCCGTTTTTGCTTTCGAGGAGTGATCATGGCTGTCAGCGCCAAGGCCGAAGTAACCGTCGGCGAGGGGGCCAAGCAGGTCCTTTTTTCCAACAGCAAGAAACTCTCCCTGATTGCCGGCCCCTGCCAGATGGAGAGCCGTGATCACGCCTTCATGATCGCCGGAACGCTCTCAGAACTCTGCGAGAAGCTGGGTATCGGCCTCGTATACAAGTCGTCCTTCGATAAGGCCAACCGCACGTCGATCTCAGGCAAGCGTGGAATCGGTCTGGAAACCGCGATGGAGACCTTTGCCGATCTCAAGAAGGAATTCGGCTTTCCTGTTCTGACCGATATCCACACGGAAGAGCAGTGCGCCATCGTTGCCGAAACTGTCGATATTCTGCAGATCCCCGCCTTCCTGTCGCGTCAGACCGATCTTCTGGTCGCAGCCGCCAAGACCGGCCGTGCGATCAATGTCAAGAAGGGCCAGTTTCTTGCGCCCTGGGACATGAAGAATGTTCAGGCGAAACTGACGGAAAGTGGAAATCCGAACGTGCTTTTGTGCGAGCGCGGCGCGTCCTTCGGTTACAACACTCTTGTATCCGACATGCGCTCGCTGCCGATCATGGCATCGCTCGGTTCGCCCGTCGTGTTCGATGCGACGCATTCGGTTCAGCAGCCGGGCGGGCAGGGCGGCTCGACAGGTGGCCAGCGCGAGTTCGTCGAAACGTTGTCTCGCGCTGCCGTAGCGGTTGGTATCGCCGGCCTTTTCGTCGAGACGCATGAAGACCCGGACAATGCGCCGTCGGATGGTCCGAATATGGTTCACCTGAAGGACATGCCGAAGCTTCTGGAAAAACTGCTGGCCTTCGACGCAATTTCGAAAGCGGCCTAACACGGCAAGGTGACAAATCGCACCTTTGATCGCCGTCAAGGAAACAGAATTATCCGCACTGTAATTGGCCTGTCATTGATTGTGAGCCATTTTCAGTGACCATTTAGACGTCAACCTGAGGAGAGACCATTGACTGCCATTACCGATATCATTGCCCGCGAAATCCTCGATAGCCGCGGCAACCCGACCGTTGAAGTCGACGTCTATCTCGAAGACGGCACGATGGGCCGTGCAGCCGTTCCGTCGGGTGCTTCCACCGGTGCGCACGAAGCCGTCGAACTTCGCGATGGTGGCAAGCGTTATGGCGGCAAGGGCGTGCTGAAGGCCGTCGAAGCCGTCAACACCGAAATCTTCGACGCCATCGGCGGTTTTGATGCCGAAAGCCAGATCCACATCGACAAGACCATGATCGCGCTCGACGGCACGCCGAACAAGTCGCGCCTCGGTGCAAACGCCATTCTCGGCGTATCGCTTGCCGTTGCCAAGGCTGCTGCCGAATCGTCCGGTCTGCCGCTTTACCGTTATATCGGTGGAGCCGCCGCACACGTTCTGCCGGTGCCGATGATGAACATCATCAACGGCGGCGCGCATGCCGATAATCCGATCGATTTCCAGGAATTCATGGTCATGCCGGTCGGCGCGGAATCGATTGCCGACGCCGTTCGTATCGGCTCCGAAATCTTCCACGTTCTGAAGAAGGAATTGGGCGCGCAGGGCCACAACACCAACGTTGGTGACGAAGGTGGTTTTGCTCCGGGCCTGAAGAGTGCTCCGGAAGCCCTCGATTTCATCATGAAGTCGGTAGAAAAGGCTGGTTACAAGCCGGGCGACGATGTCTTCCTCGGTCTCGATTGCGCTTCGACCGAATTCTTCAAGAACGGCAAATACGAGATGGAAGGCGAAGGCCGCACACTCGAGCCGGAAGCCATGGCTGATTACCTTGCCGAGCTTGCTGCAAAATACCCGATCATCTCGATCGAAGACGGTATGGCCGAAGATGACTGGGCTGGCTGGAAGTACCTGACCGACAAGATCGGCGACAAGGTTCAGCTGGTCGGCGACGACCTCTTTGTTACCAACTCCGCCCGCCTGCGCGACGGTATCAAGATGGGCACCGCCAACTCGATCCTCGTCAAGGTCAACCAGATTGGTTCGCTGACGGAAACGCTCGACGCTGTCGAAACCGCTCACAAGGCGCGTTATACCGCCGTCATGTCGCACCGTTCGGGTGAGACGGAAGACTCGACGATTGCCGATCTTGCCGTCGCCACCAATTGCGGACAGATCAAGACCGGCTCGCTGTCGCGTTCCGACCGTCTGGCAAAGTACAACCAGCTTATCCGCATCGAAGAGATGCTCGGCCCGCAGGCGATTTACGCCGGCCGTTCGATCCTCAAGGGTTGATCGCCGGTTGGCGCTGCCGACTGTTGATTTCGAGATTGAAAGCCCGTGCCGAAAGGTGCGGGCTTTTACGTTTCTGCCCGCACGGGGGACATGGTCAACGATTGTTTAACCAAGTTCTGCGAATCTGAGTCTTGATTATTGCGTGACGGGATTCTGATCGAGCATGTGGACCAAGCATCATAAGCAGCGAAAACTGGGCAGATTTGTCCTTCCTGTCATCACTGTCGCTTTTCTTGGTTATTTCGGCTATCATTCCGTCCATGGCGATCTTGGGTTGATCGCGACGGAGCGCTTCGAGGAGCAGCGTGTCATGCGCGCAGCGGATCTTGCGGCCCTGACGGAAAAGCGCCAAGCGCTGGAGCGTCAGGTGGCTCTGCTCAGCGATGGCTCGATGGAGCGTGACATGCTGGATGAGACGGCGCGTTACCAGCTCAACGTCTCGCGCACCGACGAAATCGTCATTTTTAATGGCGGTCGTTGACTTAACCTAATTTCGGTTAATTGAAATTTTTATTGATAAATCATAGGTTTATCTAACATGTGAGCCATGCAAATATGGCATTGCTGGGGCGAGCTTTTGTCCCTATGTTACGCCTCGAAACCGGGACGCGCCACATTGGCTTGGGCGGGCCCTACTTCGATAAGCGCAGTACATAGGGAGGGATCGATGGCGCCTGCTAAAACCGCGTCTACATCCGGCCGCAGATCCGCGGCAAAGTCTGCAACCAAGAACGTTTCCAAGGAATTCACCGGCAAGAATACGCCGGATTTCGACAAGGAAGACGAGCTTCACGCCTATCGTGAAATGTTGCTCATCCGCCGCTTCGAAGAAAAGGCCGGCCAGCTTTATGGTATGGGCTTCATCGGCGGCTTCTGCCACCTTTATATCGGCCAGGAAGCTGTCGTTGTCGGCATGCAGATGGCTCAGAAGGAAGGCGATCAGGTTATCACTGCCTATCGTGACCATGGTCACATGCTGGCGGCCGGCATGAGCGCACGCGGCGTCATGGCGGAACTGACCGGGCGTCAGGGCGGCTTGTCCAAGGGCAAGGGCGGCTCGATGCACATGTTCTCGAAAGAGAAGCATTTCTACGGCGGTCACGGCATCGTCGGTGCGCAGGTCTCGCTCGGCACGGGTCTCGCCTTCGCGAACTCCTATCGCGGCAATGACAGTGTTTCGGTCGCCTATTTCGGCGACGGCGCTGCCAATCAGGGCCAGGTCTACGAGAGCTTCAACATGGCTGCTCTCTGGAAGCTGCCGATCATCTACATCGTCGAGAACAACCGTTACGCCATGGGCACCTCGACCGCCCGTGCGACGGCGCAGGCGAATTATTCGATGCGCGGCGTCGGTTTCGGCATTCCGGGCGTTCAGGTGGACGGCATGGATGTTCGCGCCGTCAAGGCTGCGGCTGAAGAAGCGCTCGAGCACTGCCGTTCCGGCAAGGGCCCGATCATCCTCGAAATGCTGACCTACCGTTACCGTGGTCACTCCATGTCGGACCCGGCCAAATATCGTTCCAAGGAAGAAGTCCAGAAGATCCGCTCTGAGCAGGATCCGATCGAACAGGTGCGTCAGCGCATTCTCGATGGCGGCTGGGCAACCGAAGACGATCTGAAGGCGATCGACAAGGATATCCGCGACGTCGTTTCGGATTCCGCCGATTTTGCACAGAACGACCCCGAGCCGGATGCCTCCGAGCTCTACACCGACATCTTGCTCTGAGCCGCGGGGAGAGAACACATGCCTATTGATATCCTGATGCCCGCGCTTTCTCCGACCATGGAAGAAGGCACACTGTCCAAGTGGCTGAAGAACGAAGGTGACACCGTCAAGTCCGGCGATGTGATTGCCGAGATCGAGACCGACAAGGCGACCATGGAAGTGGAAGCCGTCGATGAAGGCGTTATCGGCAAGCTGCTGGTTGCTGCCGGCACCGAAAACGTCAAGGTCAACACCAAGATCGCCGTTCTGCTCGAAGAAGGCGAAAGCGCCGACTCGATTTCCGCCGACGCGCCGAAGGCCGATGCCGATACGCCGGCTGCGACCTCTGACGCCGCTGGCGGCAAGGCCCGCGAAGCCTCCGAAGAGACGCCTGCTGCTGCCAAGGTTCCGGCCCAGCCGAAGCTTGAAGTCGCTGCCGATCCGGATATTCCGGAAGGCACCGAAATGGTCATGACCACCGTGCGCGAAGCGCTGCGTGACGCCATGGCCGAAGAAATGCGCCGCGACGGCGACGTTTTTGTCATGGGTGAAGAAGTCGCCGAATACCAGGGCGCCTACAAGATCACGCAGGGGCTGCTGCAGGAATTCGGCGACCGACGCGTCATCGATACCCCGATCACCGAACACGGCTTTGCCGGCGTTGGCGTCGGTGCTGCGATGGCAGGCCTGAAGCCGATCGTCGAGTTCATGACCTTCAACTTCGCCATGCAGGCGATCGACCAGATCATCAACTCTGCTGCCAAGACGCTCTACATGTCCGGCGGCCAGATGGGTGCTCCGATCGTATTCCGTGGTCCGAACGGTGCTGCTGCCCGCGTTGGCGCCCAGCACAGCCAGGACTATGCTTCGTGGTACAGCCAGATCCCGGGCCTCAAGGTCGTCATGCCGTATACGGCAGCCGACGCCAAGGGTCTGCTCAAGGCCGCCATCCGCGATCCGAACCCGGTCGTCTTCCTCGAAAACGAGATCCTTTACGGTCAGTCGTTCGAAGTTCCGAAGATGGACGACTTTGTCCTGCCGATCGGCAAGGCACGCATCCACCGCAAGGGCAAGGATGCAACCGTGGTTTCCTTCGGTATCGGTATGACCTATGCCACCAAGGCGGTTGCCGAACTGGAAAAGGAAGGCATCGATGTCGAACTGATCGATCTGCGCACGCTGCGTCCGATGGATCTTCCAACCGTCATCGAAAGCGTCAAGAAGACCGGCCGCCTCGTTACCGTCGAGGAAGGTTACCCGCAGAACTCGGTCGGCGCCGAAATCGCCACCCGCGTCATGCAGCAGGCCTTCGATTATCTCGATGCACCGGTTCTGACGATCGCCGGCAAGGACGTGCCTATGCCTTACGCGGCCAACCTTGAAAAGCTGGCTCTGCCGACTGTCGACGAAGTCATTCAGGCGGTGAAGACCGTCTGCTACAAGTAGGGGCTGGGCTAATGCCTAAAGCGTCTGTGAAGCAGATCCTGCCGGTTTCCGGTTCTTGGTTCCGAGTGATCGGGACCAAGGACAGCCCGGCCTTTGAAAAAGTCGAGTTCTGGGCCTTGGTCAAGACCGAGGACACCGAGGTCATCGTCGGCGTTCCACGCCAAGATATCGGTGTGATCGGTGCGGTAGGCGGATGGCTCGAAGATGTCGCCGGATATATCGAAGTGTCTTCCGAGCAGGTCGACCGGCTGACAGAACACCCGGAAGAACTTGCCCAGTTTGAACTTCTGTGGGCGGAGGATTAATATGCCAATCAACATCACCATGCCGGCCCTGTCGCCCACCATGGAAGAGGGCAACCTCTCCAAATGGCTGGTCAAGGAAGGCGACAAGGTCAAGTCCGGCGACGTGATCGCCGAGATCGAAACCGACAAGGCGACGATGGAAGTCGAAGCCATCGACGAAGGCACTATTGCCAAGCTCGTCGTTCCGGCCGGCACTGAAGCGGTCAAGGTCAATGCACTGATCGCCATCATCGCCGAAGAAGGCGAAGACGTTGCTGCCGCTGCCGCCGGTGCGGGTTCCGCCCCCAAGGCTGAAGCGAAGGCCGAGGTTCCGAAGGCAGAAGCTGCAAAGGCCGAAACCACTTCGGAAGCGCCCAAGGCTGAAAAGCCGGTGACCGACGCTGCTCCGGCAGCGTCGACCCCGGCGCCGGTTGCCGCCGACGGCAAGCGCGTCTTCTCGTCGCCGCTCGCGCGTCGTCTGGCCAAGGAAGCCGGTCTCGATCTCTCCGCCGTCACCGGCACCGGTCCGCATGGCCGTGTCGTCAAGGCTGACGTCGAGAAGGCTGCTGCCGGTGGTGCGACCAAGGCTGCTCCGGCTGCTGCCGCACAGTCGGCTGCCGCTCCGGCTCTCGCCAAGGGTCCTTCGGACGACAACGTGCTGAAACTGTTTGCGGAAGGTTCCTACGAGCTTTTAGCCCATGACGGCATGCGCAAGACGATCGCTGCGCGCCTCACCGAGTCGACCCAGACGGTTCCGTCCTACACGATCTCGATGGATTGCCTGCTCGACGCGCTGATGGCTCTCAGAGCCGACATCAACAAGTCAGCGCCGGTGAAGAAGACGGAGAAGGGCGAGGTCCCGGCCTTCAAGCTTTCCGTCAACGACTTCATCATCAAGGCGATGGCGCTGGCTCTGCGCGATGTCCCGATGGCAAACGCCTCCTGGACCTCGACCGCCCGCGTTCTGCACAAGCACGCCGATGTCGGCGTTGCCGTGTCGATCCCGGATGGCCTGATCACGCCGATCGTTCGCAAGGCGGAAACGAAGTCTTTGTCGGTCATCTCCAACGAGGTGAAGGACATGGCCAAGCGCGCCCGCGACAAGAAGCTGAAGCCGGAAGAATACCAGGGCGGCACGACCTCCGTGTCCAACCTCGGCATGTTCGGCGTCTCCAACTTCACGTCGATCGTCAACCTGCCGCAGGCTTCGATCGTTTCGATCGGTGCCGGCGTGGAAAAGCCGGTCGTCAAGAACGGCGAGATCAAGGTCGGCACGGTGATGACGGCAACCTTTGCCTTCGACCACCGCGTCATCGATGGCGCGCTCGGTGCGGAGCTGGCTTCCGCCTTCAAGCGCTACATCGAAAACCCGATGTCGATGCTGGTTTAGTTGGCGTCTTTCCCTCCCCCTTGCGGGGAGGGTGTCCGCGTGAGCGGACGGGTGGGGGTGGATCGACTGGAGAACGCGCTGAATGGCATGGAATCGAGAAAATCCCAATCCACCCAGCGCTGCGGCCAGTCGCAATGCCGGCCGTCTGCGCAAGACGATGACAGATGCGGAGCGACGCCTTTGGGGCGCTCTTCGCAACGAACTACCGAAAGTGCATAACTCGCATTTTCGGCGTCAGATGGCGATCGGATCGTATGTGGCAGATTTTGTTTGCCTCGATCGGCGGCTGATCGTTGAGGTGGACGGTAAGGTTCACGACGATCCTGAACGGCGTCTTCGTGATGCGGACCGGGAGGCTTATCTTCGAGGGCAAAATTTCCGCGTGATACGCTTCTCGAACAGGGACGTCATGTTGGACATGCCATTGGTATTGAGGCGAATTGGAGTGGCGCTTGGTGGCTTTGGAGCCACCCCCACCCCTAACCCCTCCCCGCAAGGGGGAGGGGAACAGGACGCGAAGATATGAAAACCGTTCTCTGCTTCGGCGACAGCATCACTTGGGGATTTGATCCGGAAGGTCGTGGCCGCCACGCGTTCGAAGATCGCTGGCCAAGCGCTCTGGCCGCGGCCCTTGGTGAGGGCGTTACCGTCATTGCCGAAGGCCTCAATGGCCGCACCACCGGTTACGACGATCATCTGGCAGATTGCGACCGCAACGGTGTGAAGAACCTTCCGACCCTTCTGCACAGCCATCAGCCGCTCGATCTCGTCATCATCATGCTGGGCACCAACGACATGAAACCGGTGATCGCCGGCACGGCACATGCGGCGCGCGCCGGCATCCAGCGTCTGGTGGGGCTTGTGCGTCACCATGAATATTCGTTCGACTATGACGCGCCGGACATCCTGATCGTTTCTCCGCCACCGCTCGCCGAAACCGCCGACCCCATCTTTTCGGCGATCTTTCGTGGCGGTATCGAACAATCGACCATGCTTGCATCGCTTTACCGTGATCTGGCGGATGACCTTGGCTGCGGTTTCTTCGATGCGGCATCCGTTGCGAAAACCAGCCCGATCGATGGTGTGCATCTGACGGCTGAGGATACGCGGGCGATAGGCCGCGGTCTGGAACCGATCGTACGTATGATGCTCGGCATGTAACCGGGCACCACCTGGCAGGCCGCTCACGCAGGCCGCCCAAAATGACTTGAAGACAAAGGCAGGAAACAATGGCTCAATCTTACGACCTCATCGTAATCGGCTCCGGCCCCGGCGGTTATATCGCGGCGATCCGTGCTGCACAGCTCGGCATGAAGGTTGCCGTCGTCGAGCGCGAACATCTCGCCGGCATTTGCTCCAACTGGGGCTGCATTCCGACCAAGGCGCTGTTGCGCTCCGCCGACGTTCTGCATACCGCCACCCACGCCAAGGATTATGGCCTGACACTGGAAGGCACGATCAAGCCGGACGTCACGGCGATCGTTGCCCGTTCGCGTGGCATCGCTGCCCGCATGAACAACGGTGTCGGTTTCCTGTTCAAGAAGAACAAGGTCGATATCATCTGGGGTGAAGCAAAAATCACCAAGCCGGGCGAAATCGTCGTCGGCAAGATCTCCAAGGAAATCGTCCAGCCGCAGGGTCCTGTGCCGAAGAACACGCTGGGCGAGGGCACCTACACCGCCAAGCACATCATCGTCGCCACAGGTGCGCGTCCACGCGCGCTTCCCGGCATCGAGCCGGATGGCAAGCTGATCTGGACCTATTTCGAAGCCATGAAGCCGGAAGCGCTGCCGAAATCGCTGCTGGTCATGGGCTCGGGCGCCATCGGCATCGAATTCGCCTCCTTCTACCGCACCATGGGCGTCGACGTCACCGTCGTCGAAATCATGAGCCAGGTCATGCCGGTCGAAGATGCGGAAATCTCCGCTTTCGCCAAGAAGCAGTTCGAAAAGCAGGGCATCAAGATCCTGCTCGAAGCCAAGGTTGCCAAGATCGAAAAGGGCGCCAACTCCGTCACCGCCACCATCGAGAAGAAGGACGGCTCGTCTGAAAAGATCACCGCCGACCGGATGATCTCGGCTGTCGGCGTACAGGCCAATATCGAAAACATCGGCCTCGAAGCCGCCGGCGTGAAGACCGACCGCGGTTTCATCGTCATCGACGGTTACGGCAAGACCAACGTGAACGGCATCTACGCCATCGGCGACGTTGCCGGTGGCCCGCTGCTCGCCCACAAGGCCGAGCATGAGGCTGTCGTCTGCGTCGAAAAGATCGCCGGTCTGCCGAACGTTCATGCGACCGACAAGGGCAAGATCCCGGGCTGCACCTATTGCAACCCGCAGGTCGCCTCGGTTGGCCTGACGGAAGCTAAGGCCAAAGAACAGGGCCGCGACATCCGCGTCGGTCGCTTCTCCTTTGCCGCCAACGGCAAGGCCGTGGCGCTCGGCGAAGACCAGGGCATGGTCAAGACCATCTTCGACAAGAAGACCGGTGAACTGCTGGGTGCCCACATGGTCGGTGCGGAAGTCACCGAACTGATCCAGGGTTTTGTCGTCGCCATGAACCTGGAAACGACCGAGGAAGACCTGATGCACACCATCTTCCCGCATCCGACCATTTCGGAATCGATGAAGGAAAGCGTGCTCGACGCCTATGGTCGCGTACTGAACGCCTGATATTGCGGGGCCTCATCCGGCATTGCGTCCTGATGAGGCCCTAACCATATCTGGGCATTGAACATCGGGAGAATGGAATGGGCGTCGGCTGGTTTGCAGCAATCATCATCGGTGGCCTGGCGGGCTGGCTTGCCGGCAAGCTGATGGATATGCGTTTCGGCATATTCATGAACATCATCATCGGCATTGTTGGCGCCGTGCTCGCCAATGCGATCTTTGACAGTGCCAACATCCATGTTGCCGGCGGATGGCTGGGTTACCTTGTGCAGGGTTTCGTCGGTTCCTGCATTTTGCTATTTGTCGCCAAACTCGTCAGGCGTTGACGGGAGGCCGCACCTTAAAGCGGCGGAGGAACAGTCTACCATGGTCACCATTCTCGACAGGACGTCGCTTGTCGACGAGAAGCGTATCCGTCACCCTGAAAAAGCGCACCGCCCCGATACCGAGGTGATGCGCAAGCCCGAATGGATCCGCGTCAAGGCGCCGGTCTCCAAGGGTTATCAGGAAACCCGCTCGATCGTGAAGGAGCACAAGCTCGTTACGGTCTGCGAAGAGGCGGGCTGTCCCAACATCGGTGAGTGCTGGGATAAAAAGCACGCCACCTTCATGATCATGGGTGAAATCTGTACCCGCGCCTGTGCCTTCTGCAATGTCGCCACAGGCAAGCCCAACGCACTCGATCTGGCCGAGCCGGAAAACGTCGCCAAGGCGGTCAAGGAAATGGGCCTCCAGCATGTCGTCATTACCTCGGTGGATCGTGACGATCTGGCCGATGGCGGTGCCGAGCATTTCGAGAAGGTGATCTGGGCGATCCGTGCAGCATCACCGCTGACGACGATCGAAATCCTGACACCGGACTTTTTGAAGAAGCCGGGTGCGCTGGAGCGCGTCGTCGCCGCCAAGCCGGATGTGTTCAACCACAACATGGAAACGGTGCCGGGCAATTACCTGACGGTGCGCCCCGGTGCGCGGTATTTCCACTCGGTTCGCCTGCTGCAGCGGGTTAAGGAGCTGGACCCTACCATGTTCACCAAGTCCGGCATCATGGTCGGCCTCGGGGAGGAGCGAAACGAAGTATTGCAGCTGATGGATGACCTGCGCACTGCCGATGTCGACTTCCTGACCATCGGCCAGTATCTGCAGCCGACCCGTAAGCACCACAAGGTCGAAAAGTTCGTCACTCCTGAGGAATTCAAGTCCTACGAGACGGTAGCCTATACGAAGGGCTTCCTGATGGTGGCTTCGAGCCCGCTCACGCGTTCGTCTCATCACGCGGGCGACGATTTCGCTCGGCTGAGAGCTGCGCGCGAAAAGAAGGTTCTGGCAGCGGCCGAATAGGGTTTCTTATTCGGCCACACCCTTGAGGGGGATTGGCTGCCCGCGTTTACGCTCGCGCAACTCGAAACGATTGGTGCGAGCTTCCGCCTTTGCCACTTCGATCAGGTAGACGAGCAGCGGAAGCTGATTCATATCGGCCAGTTGGCGGGCCGATTCGAGCATTTTCATCATCTGCGTAAAGTCGTCCATGTTCGTCTTCTTCCGGACTCATTCCGGATGTTGGAGGTATTAACGCGCTTTTTACGCGAAATTGGACCTTTGGATCAGCGCACGCGGCGCTCAAAACCACATTTTTGGGATATAATGGTTAATATGTAAGGGATTTGTAAAGTGACGCTTGGTTCCACAATGATGCCGGAGCCCCGCCCTTTGTTATCCTCTATTGAATTTGCAGGCTTTTGTGAGGGCGAACTTGATCTTCAGGATCGGCAAGCTTAACTGCACACCATGCCCAAGTTCGAAAATCACCGTCCCGTCCGACATTCTCCAGAGCAGATGTATGCGCTTGTCGCAGACGTCGAGAAATATCCGGAATTCTTGCCACTTTGCGAAGCGTTGAGCATTCGTACGCGCAAGGAGCGCGACGGAAAGGAACTGCTCGTTGCCGATATGACGGTGGGTTACAAGGCGATCAAGGAGACCTTTACGACCCAGGTTCTCCTCAATCCGGCAGAACGGGCAATCGATGTGAAGTATATCGAGGGGCCGTTCAAATACCTCGACAATCGCTGGCGGTTCGAGGCGGATGGACAGGGCGGCTGCACGGTTCACTTCTTCATCGACTACGAGTTCAAGAGCATGATCCTCGGCGCCGTGATGGGCTCGATGTTCGATCGCGCTTTCCGCATGTTTGCCGAAGCGTTCGAAGCGCGTGCGGACAAGATTTATGCCTGACGCTCAGGCCTCGGCGATCTCTTGAAGCATTTCCAGTGCTGTGCGCAATGTGGCCAGCCGAACTTCGCTGCGGCCAATATCCCCGTAACGCATTTCGCGATGGAGGATCTTGCCGTGGCGATTGCTGGCGGCAAGATGGACCAGGCCGACTGGTTTGGCGGCTGATCCGCCGCCGGGTCCGGCAATCCCGGTGACGGCGATGGAAACTGCAGCGCGAGATTTGTCGAGCGCTCCGGCTGCCATTTTCAGCGCTGTTTCGCGCGATACAGCGCCGAAGGTCGTCAAAGTTTCGATGCTGACGCCGAGGATTTCTGCCTTGGCTTCGTTCGTATAAGTCACCAGTCCGCGATCGACGACAGCCGATGAGCCGGCAATATCGGTAAGTGCGCCGGATATCAGTCCGCCTGTGCAGGACTCCGCCGTCGCCACCATCAAGCCTTTCGCCGTGAAGTCGGCGATAATCTTTGCAGCGGTCTTTTCGATATCCGGCGGAAACAGGCTCATCTCAGTCCCTTTGGTAGACGACCGTTGCCGTTGCAATCGCTGCAATGCCTTCGCGTCGCCCGACGAAACCGATCGTTTCGTTTGTGGTCGCCTTTACCGAGCATCGTTCCATGTCGATGTCCAGGAATTCCGAAAGATTGCGACGCATGCTTTCCCGATGCGGGCCGACCTTCGGCGCTTCGGCGATCAGCGAAACATCCGCATTCATGATCGTGCCGCCGTGGTCGCGAACGATCTTGGCTGCATGCTCCAGAAATATCCGCGAGGCTGCACCTTTCCACTGCATGTCGGACGGCGGGAAATGGTCGCCGATGTCGCCGGCTCCGCAGGTCGCGAGCAACGCATCGGTCAGCGCGTGAAGTGCAACGTCGGCATCCGAATGGCCGCTTAGTTTCTGGTCGTGCGGAATAAAGACGCCGCAGAGGGTTACGCCATCGCCCGGAACCAGTTGATGCACGTCGTAACCATTGCCGGTGCGCACGTCGGGCAGGGATGTCCGGATTGTCTGTCTGGAAAGCCGCTCGTCCGCCATTTCGATATCCCGTCTTACTGTCAGTTTGATATTGTCCGCCGAGCCCTCGATGAGAGTAACCGGCAAGCCCGCCCATTCCGCGATCGAAGCGTCATCAGTGAAGTCGTTCCGGCGCAGCGCCGCAGCCTTTTCGTGGGCGGAGCGGATTTCGCTCAAGGCAAAGCTTTGCGGCGTCTGCGCCGCGTAAAGGCCGGCTCGCGAAACCGTTTCGTGGACCAGGCCGTCGGCGCCGCCGCGCTTCAATGTGTCCGCCACCGGCATGGCCGGAAGAACGCCGTCATGGCCTGCATCCAGCATCGCCGAGATCCGGTCGAGGAGCGCCAGGTCTATGAAAGGGCGGGCCGCATCGTGGATCATGACATGCGTCGCGCCCGTGTCGGAGAGGGCGCGCAGCCCTTCATAAACCGAACGCTGGCGCGTATCGCCGCCGAATGTCGTGATGATGTCGGTCGCCGATTTCGCCAGATCTGCCGTCGATGCGGCAAATAGCCCTTCGTCGTCAGGATGGATGACAACGACGATCGGTCCGCTTCTGTGCCAGTCGAGAAAGGTCTGCAGCGTGTGTGCGATAACAGGGCGTCCGCCTATGAAGCGATATTGTTTCGGGCCTTCTTGCGGAGAGCCGGCCCGTTCGCCGCGTCCCGCGGCTACGATGACGATGCCGATTGTCATTGGTTTGTCGTCCCCGGACGATAGCTCGAATTATAATTGACAGCGCAGCACTATAGACTCCAAACACCCATTTCCAGCAGGCCGCTCAAAAATAACGCGATCTTGGAATAGCTCTTGGCAAACGGATAAAGCCTGAGTAAAAATAATGCAGCATATCAATGTGCCTGAAAGATCATCAATTTGAGTCCTCGCGATCTTGCTGAACCCTTTTTTATCGGGTCAGTTTCCATTCGTAACCGTGTCGTATTGGCGCCGATGTCCGGCGTCACCGATCTGCCGTTCCGGCGGCTTGCCTGGGCGCACGGTGCAGGCCTTGTCGTGACTGAGATGATTGCCAGCCGCGAACTCGTGCATAACCGCGGTGAGTCCTGGGAGCGCCTGAAAAGTACCGGCATCGAACCGCATATGGTTCAGTTGGCCGGTCGTGAAGCTCAGTTTATGGCGGAAGCCGCAAAAATCGTTGAAGGCGAGGGCGCCGATGTCATCGACATCAATATGGGTTGCCCTGCCAAGAAGGTGACGGGCGGTTATTCCGGTTCGGCGTTGATGCGCGACCCGGATCATGCGCTGTCGCTGATCGAGGCGACGGTAAAGGCGGTGAAGGTACCGGTCACGTTGAAGATGCGTCTCGGTTGGGATGAAAACTCCATCAATGCGCCGGAAATCGCGCGACGCGCACAGGATGCCGGCGTGCAGCTGATTACCATCCACGGCCGCACGCGTATGCAGTTTTATGAGGGCAAGGCCGATTGGGATGCGATCCGCGCCGTTCGCGATGTCCTGACCATCCCGCTGGTTGCCAATGGCGACGTCCAGACCGTTGAAGATGCACAGGAAATCCTCCGTCGCTCCGGCGCCGATGCCGTGATGGTCGGTCGCGGTGCTCAGGGGCGCCCGTGGCATGTCGGCGCGCTGGCAGGTGCCAAGGTGCCCGAGGTCAATGCAATCGCCGACATCGCCTGCAATCATTACGAAATGATGCTTGAATTTTACGGTCGCGAGTCGGGTCTCCGCCACGCGCGAAAACATCTCGGCTGGTATCTCGATTGCAACGCGCCGCAGACCGCGCCCGCCGACAAGGCGGCATTGATGATCGAGCGTGATCCGGCTGTGGTGGTGTCGCGTTTTCGCGAACTGCTGTTGCGACCGTCCCCAGATGAACGGAAGGCTGCCGCATGACGTCGAACCCGACGCCGCAGGACAACGCAACAGGTAATGCGCTGGCTATGGCCGTGCTGAACTCGGTCCAGAATCCCGTCGTTTTGGTCGATGCCGAGGGCAGGGTGGCTTTCGCCAACTGGGAGGCCGAAGCCTTTTTCGGCTCAAGTGCGGCTTATCTGGCGAAGAACAAGATTTCCACCTTCATCCCGTTCGGCAGCCCGCTTCTGGCGCTGATCGATCAGGTGCGCGAGCGCAAGGCGCCCGTGAACGAATACCGTGTCGATCTTTCGTCTCCGCGGCTGGGCCAGGAAAAGCTGGTGGATCTATACGTCGCGCCCGTCGTCAGCGAGCCGGGATCTGTTGTTGTGGTGTTTCAGGAACGCTCGATGGCGGACAAGATCGACCGCCAGTTGACCCACCGCACCGCTGCCCGCTCCGTCACCGGTCTGGCCTCCATGCTGGCGCATGAGATCAAGAACCCGCTGTCGGGCATTCGCGGTGCAGCGCAGCTTCTGGAAACGTCTGTGCCGGATGAAGATCGTGCCCTGACGCAGCTGATCTGCGATGAGACCGACCGCATCGTTTCGCTCGTCGATCGCATGGAAGTGTTTTCGGACGAGCGTCCGGTCGATCGCACGGCTCTGAATATCCATTCCGTGCTGGATCACGTGAAAGCGGTCGCCAAGGCCGGTTTCGCCCGCGAAATCAGGTTCGTCGAGATGTACGATCCGTCGCTGCCGCCGGTCTTTGCCAATCGCGATCAGTTGATCCAGGTGTTTCTCAACCTCATCAAGAATGCGTCGGAAGCGATCGGCGGCCAGTCGGATGGCGAGATTACCCTGACCACGGCTTATCGTCCCGGCATCCGCCTTTCCGTTGCCGGTACACGCGAAAAGATTTCTCTGCCACTGGAATTCTGCGTCATCGATAACGGTCCCGGCGTGCCGTCCGATATCCTGCCGCATCTTTTCGACCCGTTCATTACCACCAAGACCAATGGCTCCGGCCTTGGTCTTGCGCTGGTCGCCAAAATCATCGGCGCCCATGGCGGCATTATCGAATGCGACAGCCAGCCGCGCCGAACCGTGTTCCGTGTTCTTATGCCCATGCACAAGGAAGACAGCGCGTTCGACGATGCCGTCACCTTGAACTCCACAGGAAGCGTAAAATGACCGCCACGATCCTTGTCGCCGACGATGATGCGGCCATCCGTACCGTACTGAACCAGGCGCTGACCCGCGCCGGTTATGACGTGCGCATTACCTCGAATGCCGCCACGCTGTGGCGCTGGATTTCCGCCGGCGACGGCGATCTGGTGGTAACCGACGTCGTCATGCCGGACGAAAATGCCTTCGACCTTCTGCCGCGCATCAAGAAGGCGCGCCCGGACCTGCCGGTTCTCGTCATGAGCGCCCAGAACACGTTCATGACGGCCATCAAGGCCTCCGAAAAAGGTGCTTACGACTATCTGCCGAAACCCTTCGATCTGACCGAGCTGATTGCCATCATCGGCCGTGCACTTGCCGAGCCGAAGAAAAAGCCGGCCAAGCTGGACGACGATGCGCAGGACGGCATGCCGCTTGTTGGCCGCTCCGCCGCGATGCAGGAAATCTACCGCGTTCTCGCCCGCCTGATGCAGACGGACCTGACGCTGATGATTACGGGTGAGTCCGGAACCGGCAAGGAGCTGGTGGCCCGCGCGCTGCATGATTACGGTAAGCGCCGCAATGGTCCCTTTGTCGCCATCAACATGGCGGCCATCCCGCGCGACCTGATCGAATCCGAATTGTTCGGCCACGAGAAGGGCGCCTTTACCGGCGCGCAGAACCGCTCCACCGGCCGTTTCGAGCAGGCAGAAGGCGGCACGCTCTTCCTCGACGAAATTGGCGACATGCCGATGGACGCGCAGACACGCCTTCTACGCGTGCTTCAGCAGGGCGAATATACGACCGTTGGCGGACGCACACCTATTCGTACAGATGTACGTATCGTTGCCGCCACCAACAAGGATTTGAAACAGCTCATCAATCAGGGTCTGTTTCGAGAAGACCTGTATTATCGCCTGAATGTAGTGCCACTGCGATTGCCGCCGCTGCGTGATCGTGCGGAAGACATTCCCGACCTTGTTCGCCACTTCATGCAGATGGGCGAGAAAGAAGGTCTGGACACCAAGCGTTTCGACAACGAGGCACTGGACGGGATGAAGGCCTACGCCTGGCCGGGCAACGTTCGTGAATTGGAAAACCTCATTCGTCGCCTGATGGCACTTTATCCACAGGATGTTATCACCCGCGAAATCGTCGACACGGAGCTGCGTTCGGATGTGCCGGACAGCCCTATCGACAAGATGGGCGCGCGCTCCGGTTCGCAGACCATTTCGCAGGCTGTCGAGGAAAACATGCGCAGTTATTTCGCAAGCTTCGGCGATAACCTGCCGCCACCCGGCCTTTACGACCGCGTATTGACCGAAATGGAATATCCGCTGATCCTTGCCGCGTTGACTGCGACCCGTGGAAACCAGATCAAGGCTGCAGATCTTCTGGGCCTCAACCGCAATACATTGCGCAAGAAAATCCGCGAGTTGGGCGTTTCCGTTTATCGCAGTTCCCGCGGCGCATGAGCCGGTGCGGGTTGACACCTGTATCCAATTCGTTGCATTTTCGCCACATTGCGTTGCTTAAAGGTCACGCATGCTCATGTTTTGGCTAAGCGGGCGATTCTTGCAACAGGTCTTCGTGATCCTGCGCTTCCCATAATTCGGGCGTTTCCGTTGTCTCAGTGATTCCGCAGCGGCGGTGTCAGGAGTGGCTTATGATAGATGGCGTCCTGACGCCTTCGACCGATGCGGATTGTCCCGTTCTGGTACAGGACCGGCGGGCGACGTTTGCGTTGCCTGGTCTTCTGCTTGCGGTCGGCGCGCTTGTCTGCGCCATCGTAAGCCTGCTTGTTCTTCTGGGTGCGACCCCTATCGCGCCGACGACCAACGTCGTCATTGCCTCGGCGGGCATCAATTCGGTTTTCGTCCTTGGCCTGATCTACCTCATCGCGCGCGAAGTCTTCCGTCTGGTGAAGGCCCGCAACCGTGGGCGCGCGGCGGCCAGGCTGCATGTTCGCATCGTGGTGTTGTTCTCTATCGTCGCGATTACCCCCGCGGTTCTTGTCGCTATTTTTGCCAGTTTGACATTGAACGTCGGTCTTGATCGCTGGTTTTCGCTCCGCACCCAATCGATTGTGCAATCGTCGCTCGATGTCGCCAAGGCCTATATGCTGGAAAACGCCAGCTACCTGCAGGGTCAGACGGTATCCATGGCCAACGACCTCGAGCGTAACCGCCCGATGTTCTATCTCGATCGCACCGGTTTCGTCGATCTGATGACCCGGCAGGCGAAGGGGCGCGGGCTTCTCGGCGCATTCCTAGTACGCGACGATGGCGACGCGATTGCGCAGGCCGATATCAAGACCGAGCGTCCGCTGCCAGCCATTCCCTCGGACGCGCTGGCGACGGCTGCTGCAGGACAACCGACGCTGATCCCACCGGGTGTCACCAACCTTGTCGGTGCGGTCATCAAGTTCGACGCCATTCCTGGCTCCTTCCTCTATACCGTCCGCGCCGTTGATCCGAAGGTCATGTCGGCAATGCGTCTGATGGAAGAAAACCGTGACGAATATCAGTCGATGGAGGCTGGGCGAACCTCGCTGCAGGTGGCATTTGCGGTTCTCTATATCGGCTTTGCACTGATCGTTCTTCTTGCCGCCATCTGGACGGCGATCGCGGTGGCCGACCGGATCGTCCGACCAATCCGCCTGCTGATCAGCGCGGCCGACAGCGTCGGCGCCGGTAATCTGAATGTCGTGGTGCCGGTGCGCGCCGCCGATGGCGATGTCGGCAGCCTGTCGCGAACCTTCAACAAGATGATTTCGGAAATCCGCAGCCAGCGTGACGAAATCCTTGAGGCCAAGGATGAGGTCGATGATCGCCGTCGTTTCATCGAAGCGGTATTGTCGGGCGTTTCCGCGGCCGTCATCGGCGTCGAGGACGACCATCAGGTAACGATCGTCAATCCGACCGCCGAGCATTTTCTCGGCGTGGATGCGGATCAGCTGATCGGACAGCGGCTGGAAGATGTGGCGCCTGAGATCGACCAGGTTCTGAAAGAGGCGACCTTCCGCGCTCGCAACGATTTCCGCAAGCAGATCAATCTCATGCGGGGTGGCAAGGAGAGAACCCTGTCGGTTCAGGTGACCCGCGAGGAGCAGCGCTCCACGCGCGAATCCTACGTCATCACGCTGGACGATATTACCGATCTGGTCATCGCGCAGCGATCCACTGCCTGGGCAGACGTGGCGCGACGCATTGCGCATGAAATCAAGAATCCGCTGACGCCGATCCAGCTTTCCGCTGAACGCCTGAAGCGTCGTTATGGAAAGCAGATCAACGAGGACGACCGCGCAGTATTCGATCAGTGCACGGACACCATCGTCCGGCAGGTGGGCGATATCGGCCGCATGGTCGACGAGTTTTCGTCATTTGCCCGCATGCCGAAGCCCGCCAAGGAAAAAGCGGATCTGCGCGACATCCTGCGGGATGCGATTTTCCTGCGGGAAATGGGTGCAAGCCACGTCGATTTTGCGCGTGAACTCGGAGACCAGCCGCTTGTCGGAATGTTCGATGCTCGCATGCTCGGCCAGGCCTTCGGCAACCTCGTCAAGAACGCTGTCGAAGCGATCGAGGCCGTGCCAGGCGATCAGGAACGTGACGGTCGCAAAGTGTGGGTGCGCACTGGCTATGATGAGGTTCGCGACGTTTTCTGCGCCGACATCATAGACAATGGCAATGGGCTGCCGGCGGAAAACCGTCACCGCATATTGGAACCATATATGACGATGCGTGAAAAAGGCACTGGCCTTGGTCTCGCGATCGTCAAGAAGATCATCGAGGAACACGGTGGTCAGCTCGAACTGCATGATGCACCCGTCGAATTCGACCATGGCCGCGGCGCCATGATCAGGGTGCTTTTGCCGCGCATGGAAGCGGCGGCTTTGCAGAACGCTGATGCCGATGAAGGTAAGGACAAGGAAGCAGCTTATGGCGTCTGATATTCTGGTCGTGGATGATGAGGCAGATATCCGCGATATCGTGTCCGGTATCCTGTCCGACGAAGGGCATGAAACCCGCACCGCGCATGATGCCGACAGCGCACTGGCAGCGATCTCCGACCGTGTACCGCGGCTGGTTTTCCTTGATATCTGGATGCAGGGATCGCGGCTCGATGGCCTGGCCTTGCTGGATGAAATCAAGACGCGCCACCCGGACCTGCCGGTGGTGATGATTTCCGGTCACGGCAATGTCGAAACGGCCGTCTCCGCCATCAAGCGCGGTGCGTTCGACTTTATCGAAAAGCCTTTCAAGGCGGACCGACTGATCCTGATTGCCGAGCGTGCGCTGGAAAACTCCAAGCTCAAGCGCGAGGTGACGGAGCTCAAGAAGCGTACCGGCGATGCGCTGGAGCTTGTCGGTACATCGGTTGCGGTGTCGCAGTTGCGCCAGACCATCGACAAGGTGGCTCCCACCAACAGCCGTATCATGATCCTCGGCCCATCGGGTTCCGGCAAGGAACTGGTGGCGCGCATGATTCACAAGAAGTCCGCGCGCGCGGCCGGGCCGTTCGTGGCTCTCAATGCTGCGACCATCACGCCTGATCGTATGGAGATCGCGCTGTTCGGCACGGAAGGTTCTCCCGGTCAGCCACGCAAGATCGGCGCGCTGGAAGAGGCGCATCGCGGTATTCTTTACCTCGATGAAGTCGGTGAAATGCCGCGCGAAACACAGAACAAGATTCTCCGTGTTCTCGTGGATCAGCAATTCGAGCGTGTTGGCGGCTCCAAGCGGGTGAAGGTTGATGTTCGCATCATCTCCTCCACGGCCTACAATCTCGAAAGCCTGATTGCGGAAAGCATTTTCCGAGAGGATCTCTACCACCGCCTCGCCGTTGTGCCCGTGAAAGTGCCGGCACTTGCGGAGCGTCGGGAGGATATCCCGTTCCTCGTCGATAATTTCATGCGCCAGGTTTCCGAGCATGCCGGTATCCGCAACCGTCGTGTCGGCGATGACGCGATGGCCGTTCTCCAGGCCAACGACTGGCCAGGCAACAACCGTCAGCTTCGCAACAATATCGAGCGCCTGATGATTTTGGCCCGTGGCGACGGCGCAGACACGCCAATCACTGCGGACATGTTGCCTCCTGATCTGGGCGACATGCTGCCCAAGGTGACGGGCAGTGGTGATCACCACATCATGACGCTGCCTTTGCGCGAAGCCCGCGAAATGTTCGAGCGCGATTATCTGATCGCCCAGATCAACCGCTTCGGCGGCAACATTTCCCGTACGGCTGAATTTGTCGGCATGGAGCGCTCGGCGCTGCACCGCAAGTTGAAGTCCCTCGGCGTCTGAGCCCTTGGAATTCAAGGGGCGGCGTCGTTCGTTGGGGTGAGGCGGATCGCATACGTTGTTTTGACGATTGCGGAGCGCATTCTGATTTGCTAACCAAGATCGGGGACAAGGAGTTGCAGACTTGCATCTCCTCGCTCGCTTTGTGCATCTCGTTTCAGACCTGACTCGATCTCGCCTGTGAAACATGCACAAATGGGCGGTCGCGGCCGATTCCGGATGGGGAAGGGGCGCGCCTTAAAGTATGAACATCACTCCGGCGATAGGCCGGCAAGAAAGAAAGAAGCGGCGCCATGGCGGAACGTTCTCAGAATTTGCAGGATCTTTTCCTCAATACCGTTCGCAAGCAGAAGATTTCTCTGACGATTTTCCTCATCAATGGCGTCAAGCTGACCGGTGTTGTCACATCTTTCGACAATTTCTGCGTTCTCCTGCGCCGTGACGGGCATTCCCAGCTCGTATATAAGCACGCGATCTCCACCATCATGCCGGGCCAGCCGATGCAGATGTTCGAGACCGAAGAAAACGCGGCCTGATAGGACATTTCGACATCACGACACGCGATACCTCCAATGAATCTCTCGTCCCGGAAGCTGAAAAGCACCGGGATGACATGTGCGCCGTGGTGCTGGTGCCTGTTCTCAAACAGGTACGCCAGCGCGGACAGCAGGGCGATGCGCCGATTGTAGCCCAACCGCAGCGCTCCAACGAGGCACGGCTCGAAGAGGCGATCGGCCTTGCCCGCGCCATTGATCTGACGATCGGCCAAGGCCTGATCGTCGCTGTCAACCAGCCTCGGCCGGCGACGCTGATCGGCACCGGTAAGATCGAGGAAGTCAAAGCGCTCCTTGATGAAAAGAATGCCGGCCTCGTCATCGTCGATCATCCGCTGACGCCGGTGCAGCAGCGTAATCTCGAGAAGGAATGGGGCGCCAAGGTCATCGACCGCACCGGCCTTATCCTCGAAATCTTCGGCCGCCGCGCTTCCACCAAGGAAGGCACGCTGCAGGTCGATCTGGCACATTTGAATTACCAGAAGGGCCGATTGGTTCGTTCATGGACCCACCTTGAACGCCAGCGCGGCGGTGCCGGTTTCATGGGTGGTCCGGGTGAAACCCAGATCGAAGCCGACCGGCGGATGCTTCAGGATCGCATCATCAAGCTTGAGCGCGAGCTTGAGCAGGTGGTGCGCACCCGCCAGCTTCATCGCGCCAAGCGCCGCAAGGTGCCGCATCCTATCGTGGCGCTCGTCGGTTATACCAATGCCGGCAAGTCGACGTTGTTCAACCGCATCACCGGGGCCGGAGTTCTGGCCGAGGACATGCTGTTTGCGACGCTTGATCCGACACTGCGCCGGATGAAGCTTCCGCATGGCCGCACCGTCATTCTTTCGGATACGGTCGGGTTCATCTCCGATCTGCCGACGCATCTCGTTGCCGCGTTTCGCGCCACGCTGGAAGAGGTGTTGGAAGCCGACCTGATCCTGCATGTGCGTGACATGTCCGATCCGGACAACGCCGCCCAGTCGGCCGACGTTCTTCGCATTCTTGCCGATCTCGGCATCGGCGAAAAGGAAAGCGCTGACCGCCTCATCGAGGTGTGGAACAAGATCGACCGTCTCGAACCGGAAACGCACGACGCCCTGGCGGAACGCGCCGCCGGCCGTGACAACATCATGGCGCTGTCGGCCGTGACCGGTGAGGGCGTCGATCCTCTGATGGACGAAATATCCCGCCGTCTTTCCGGTGTGTTGACCGAAGCGGCCATCACCATTCCTTCGGAAAAGCTGGCGCTTGTCTCTTGGGTATACAGCAACGCCATCGTCGATGACCGCAAGGACAACGAGGATGGCTCGGTAACGCTCGACGTGCGTATGTCCGAGACCCAGGCGGCTGAGCTTGAGCGCAAGCTCGACAACGGTCCCAAGCCCGATAAGGAAGATTGGGAACGCTGACCTTGCGGCGTGACGTGACGTGAGATCAACAAAAGCCCGCGTTGCCAGTCGATGCGGGCTTTTGCATGTGTGGTGAACGCCGGGACCATCTGGGGGTTAGGCCAATTCCTCTTTACAGGTGAACGCGATGACCGATCTCAAGACACGTGTCATTGGTGTCATGCTCCTGGCTATCGGCATCGGTCTCGGTTGGCATGCTTTGCTGCGGCCCATGGAACGGGCGTGGGCGGGCATGGGGGAGGTCAATTACCAGCCCAATGCCTTTCTCCTCGTTCCGGCCTCGCTGGTGTTCGGATTTGGGTTCGCTCTTTTCGGTGAGCGTCTGAATTACCGCAATGCCGAAAAGCAGACTTTGACGGCGCTTGGTTGGGCGATGTTTGCGGTCGTGGCTGTTCTGACTGCCGGTGGTTACTGGTGGTTCAAGAGCGAACTCGCAGCCGCCGGCTATCGGTAAGCTATTGGATCAAAGGCCGATCCGCTTCACCGGATCGAGAAATTCACCTGTCACCAAGCGACTGATCAATTGGCGCATCAAAGGCAGTTGTGTCGTTGGGGCGATGGCGATGTCACGCACGACCGGCAATATGCGGCTGTCCGACTGGTAGAAGGGCGTCATCACAAAGCTCATCGTTTGGTAAAACCAGATGTGCAGCCGGCGCTGCTTGAGATGCAAGGCGAGGGCATCTTCGATCGATGCCGAATGTTCGAGCGCCGTTATCAGTGAGGCGGCATCGAGCAACGCCATGTTTGCGCCCTGTCCAAGCTGCGGGCTCGTGGCATGCCACGCGTCGCCGATCCGCAAAATACGCCGACCGGCAACCGGCTTGCGAGTGTGATGACGGTAGCGCGCATGCACAGGCCCCGCCAGTTCGGCAAACGGAACGGTCTCCGGCCACATCTTTGCGACGTCCTCGATCCAGGCGGCGCGGCCGGCAGATCGCCAGGTTTCGATGTCACTGTTTCGCAAGCTCCAGAAGAAGGTGGCCATTTCAGGCGTCCCATCTCTGGCCGTGCCGACCGGCAGCACACCGGCCATCCTGCTGGCGCGGTGGTAACGTTGTTCCAGTTCATGCGGATGAAACGGACCGTTTTCCGGCCACGGCACGGTCGCCCAAAGCGCGCCGTAACCGAGTTCCTTTGCCGGAACATGGCCAAGCGGCGAGTTCGCCCCCATTGCGTCGATGACAAGGTCTGCGGCGTGTGAAGATCGGCCGCCTTCCATCGCGATTGTCGGCCTTTCCCCCTCGTTCATTTCCACAGCACGAGCCGATGTCTCGAAGGTGACACCGGCTGCAATCGCGGCTTCGAGCAGAATGTCGAACAATGCCACACGCTGAATGGCGATGCCGTGACGAGATTTGCCGTAACCGATCTCCAGGACAGTCTTGCTGGTGCCTGCGAGTTTGCCGTGCATGCGGTTGATCACCGCACCGCGTTCCGCAGCCTTTTCAAGCAAGCCCATGTGTGAGAGCACGGCCGCGCCCGTCGGCTGCAGGACAAAGCCGGAGCCGACAGGCTGCGGGGCAGCCATCTGGTCGTAAATCACGACATTGGCGCCGCGGCGGGCCAGCATTTCGGCAAGCGAAAGCCCGCCAATGCCGGCACCGGCAATGGCGATGTCCAGTTTTTCAAATCGCATGGGAGTGGCCTGTCATCAAAGGTGCAGCGCTGGTCACGCTAGTTCTCGCTCAATCGCCTTGGCGGATTGCCACAAGTCCTCCATCCGTTCCAGCGTTGCCGCCTCCAGCGTTTCACCTGCCGCATGAAGAGACGTTTCGATATGGCTGAATCGGCGTCGGAATTTCGTATTAGTGCCGCGCAACGCGTTTTCCGGATCGGCACCGACATGGCGGCCGATGTTTACAAGGGCAAAGATCAGGTCTCCAAGTTCGTCGGCCACTGCGTGCGGTTTCCCGGCCTTCATGGCTTCGCGCAGTTCGGCGATTTCCTCTTCTATCTTGTCGAGGATCGGCTCTGCCTCCGACCAGTCGAAACCGACACGCGCCGCGTGTTCCTGCAGCTTGAGAGCTTCTGTCAGGGCGGGCTGACTGCGCTGGATACCGCCAAGGTATCCGGCCTTGAAGTCCTCGGTGATCCCGCGATTTGCTCGCCGCTCGGCACGATCACGCTTTTCCTGCTTCTTGATCGCATCCCACTGCAGCTTGACGGCTTCGGGCGTATCGGCGTCTGAACGGGCAAATACATGCGGATGACGGCGGATCATCTTTTTCGTGACGGCTTCAACGACATCGCCGAATGCAAACTCTCCTGCTTCCTCGGCGATGCGCGCGTGAAAAACCACCTGCAGCAGAAGGTCGCCAAGTTCGTCGCAAAGATCGTCCATATCCTTGCGCTCTATCGCGTCGGCCACTTCATAGGCTTCCTCGATCGTGTAGGGCTTGATCGTCTCATAGGTCTGGACGATATCCCACGGGCAGCCCGTTTCGGGATTGCGCAGTGCGGCCATGATCTCGATCAGCCGGGAAATGTCCTGCGATGCCTGCATGCGTGAATTCCTTACAGTGTCGCTTCAGTAAAGCGGAATGGTATGGTCGGCGGTCTCATGGATGCCGGACGCGCCGATGAACGGGCAATGTCGTCACTTCCAGTCTATGATCCATGCCTCGCCCCATGTGTTGTTCCGTATCTTAAAGCACCTCGTCGGCAAGTATGCAGCCGTTTTGGCGCGGGGGGATGTAATGTGGTGGAAAAGTTTTCGTCTTGCGCAAGTTGGCCGGTTTTGGTCCATGCGGCCAACCCCGAACAAGGCCATATGCGACATCTCGAACCGTCCGAAGGCCGATAAAAGCGCCTCTTGATGCTTCACGTGCCTGTCACATGCCGGTATGGGAGGCGGTTGCTTTTGCTCATGTCGAGCGGATGCGGAGTAGGAAAATGTCGGTGTTCAGGTTTCTTCGCACGTCCTTTGCTTCAAAAGACAAGCGGGATCGCGATAAATTGCAGTTGTTAATCGATGAGTTGACAATGAGCAGCGAAAACACACGCCTGAATGTTTTTCCCGCCTTCTTCCGCGTCAGTGGCAAGATCGTTGTCGTGTTCGGCAACGGTGATGAAGCCTATGCCAAGGCTCGCCTGCTGACCAATACGGATGCGACGATCGTTGCCTATGCCGCCGCGCCGGAAGCCGAATATGCGGCCTTCCTGACCGATCAGGGCATTGTCACTCGTCATGTCGATTTTTCGCCTGAGCTTCTTGAAGGCGCAACACTGGTTTTTGCCGCGACTGGCGATGACGCGCTGGACCGCGAAATCGTTATTGCCGCTCGGGAGCGGCGCATTCCCGCCAATGCTGTCGATCAGCCGGAATTCTGTGATTTCTACACCCCGGCGCTGGTAAGCCGCGCGCCGGTGGCCGTTGCCATCGGGACGGAGGGTGCAGGACCGGTTCTCGCGCAGATGATCCGCGCCCGTATAGACCAGATGCTGTCGCCATCGCTTGGCCGCCTTGCCTCGCTGGCTGCCGACTACCGTGATGCCGCCGACAAGCTGGTGCCGCGCGGCGTTGCCCGCCGCATCTTCTGGCGTCGGTTTTTTTCCGCAAGCGTGGCTGATGCCGTCGATGCAGGCGATATCGCCACCGCCCGCCGCACCGCCAATGCGCTGCTTTCCGCCGATAACAGCGTTTCCGGCCATGTATGGCTGGTGGGTGCCGGTCCTGGCGCCGAAGACCTTTTGACGCTGCGTGCCCAGCGCGTGCTGATGGAAGCCGACGTGATCGTTTATGATGCGCTGGTGCCGAAGGCGATCGTCGATATGGGCCGTCGTGATGCCGAGCGCATTTCCGTCGGCAAGCGCAAGAATGCCCATTCGAAGACGCAGGGCGAAATCAACGAACTGCTGGTCGAACTCGGCAAAGCCGGTCAGCGCGTGGTGCGCCTGAAATCGGGCGATCCGCTGGTCTACGGCCGTGCCGCCGAAGAAATGGACGCGCTGCGCAAGGCGGGCATTTCCTACGAAATCGTGCCGGGCATCACCTCCGCGTTTGCCGCCGCCGCCGATTTCGATCTGCCGCTGACGCTGCGCGGTGTCGCATCCTCGTTGATCTTCACCACCGGTCACGACCTGACGGGCGATACGCTGCCGGATTGGGCAAGCCTTGCCGTTTCCGGCGCCACCGTTGCAGTCTACATGGGCCGCACGGTTGCGGCTTCCGTGACTGATCGTCTGATCGCTGCCGGCCTTTCGCCGGACACGCATGTGGCCGCCATCGAAAATGCCAGCCGCCGGGATCGTCGTCTGTTTCATGGCCGTCTTTCCGATCTGCCGGACCTGGAACTGCGCGACGAACTGACCGGCCCTGTCATGGTGATCATCGGCGATGCAGTTGCCGGTGCGAATTTGGAAAAGTCCGAGCCGCTGGCTGTCGCCATTGCCGCGGCACGCGAAGGAATGGGATCAAAACAATGACTGACAAGGTTTTGACTGCCAACCGCCTTTCCGACGGCATTGCCGTCTGGCTGGATGCGACCGGCCAGTGGAACGAACGCCTGCAGGAGGCGCTTGTGGCGCGCCATGCCGAAGCCGTCGCTTCGCTGGAAGCCATCGGCAAACGTGACTTTGCCGATAATCGTGTGGTCGATGTCGCCGTGGTCGATGTGCAGGAAATCAACGGCCAGCTCTGGCCGGTACGGTTGCGTGAACGCATCCGCGCCCAGGGGCCAACCATGTATTACGCTACCGGCTACGGCACCGCCGATCCGGCCTTCATCGCAGTCTGAGTTAAGTCCGAGACCATCATGTATCGTTACGATGAATTCGACCATGCTTTTGTTGCCGACCGCGTGGCGCAGTTTCGCGATCAGGTAAACCGCCGCCTTTCCGGCGAACTTGCCGAGGATGCCTTCAAGCCGTTGCGGCTGATGAACGGCGTTTATCTGCAGCTGCATGCCTATATGCTGCGCGTCGCCATTCCTTATGGCACGCTGAACGGCAGGCAGATGCGCATGCTGGCCCATATCGCCCGCAAATATGACCGTGGTTACGGGCATTTCACCACACGCCAGAACATCCAGTACAACTGGCCGAAACTGTCGGATACGCCGGATATCCTCGACGAACTGGCGAGTGTGGAAATGCACGCGCTGCAGACCTCGGGCAACTGCATTCGCAACGTTACCGCCGACCATTTTGCCGGTGCCGCTGCCGATGAAGTGGCGGATCCGCGCCCTTACGCGGAAATCCTGCGCCAGTGGTCGTCGGTTCACCCGGAATTTTCGTTCCTGCCGCGCAAATTCAAGATTGCCGTGACCGGTGCCGAGCGCGACCGCGCTGCCATCCAGGTGCATGACATAGGCCTGCATCTGAAAAAGAACGCGGCTGGCGAAATCGGTTTTGCCGTTTATGTCGGTGGCGGGCAGGGGCGTACGCCGCTGATTGCCAAGAAGATCAAGGATTTTCTGCCGGAAGCCGATCTCTTGACCTACATCACCGCGATCATGCGCGTATACAATCTGCATGGCCGGCGCGACAACAAATACAAGGCACGTATCAAGATCCTCGTGCATGAAACCGGTGTCGAGGAACTGACGCGGCAGGTGGAGGAAGAGTTTTCCCATCTGGCTGGTACGGAACTGACTTTGCCGGTTGCCGATATCGAGGCGATCAGCGCTTACTTCGCACCGCCCGCTTTGCCCGCGCGGGCCGAAGGCTGGGCACAGCTGGCCGCCTGGAAAAAATCGGACGAGGGTTTTGCTCGCTGGGTCGATCAGAACGTCTGTCCCCACAAACATCCCGATTACGGGATGGTGACGATTTCGCTCAAACCCATCGGCGGCATTCCGGGCGATGCGTCCGACGTGCAGATGGATGCGATTGCCGATCTGGCGGAAGAATTCGCCAATGACGAGATCCGCATCAGCCACGAACAGAACGTGATCCTCCCGCATGTGGCGCTGGCCGATCTGGAGCCGCTTTACCGCGCGCTGGTGGCGCAGGGGCTGGAAACCGCCAATGCCGGGCTGATCACCGATATCATCGCCTGTCCCGGGCTGGATTATTGCGCGCTGGCGAATGCCCGTTCCATTCCGGTGGCGCAGGAGATTTCCACCCGTTTTGGCGCGCCGGAGCGGCAGGCGGAAATCGGTGAACTGAAGATCAAGATTTCGGGCTGCATCAATGCCTGCGGTCACCACCATGTCGGCCATATCGGCTTGCTGGGCGTGGAAAAGAAGGGCGCCGAGCTTTATCAGATCACGCTGGGTGGTTCGGGTGACGAACATACGTCGATCGGCGAAATCATTGGGCGCGGTTTCGAGCCGTCCAGGGTGACGGATGCGATCGAGACGATTGTCGATACCTATCTGGGTCTGCGGCTTTCCAAGGACGAGATTTTTCTCGATGCCTATCGCCGCGTCGGGCCGCAGCCTTTCAAGGATGCGCTCTACGGTGATGCCAAGGCGGAGGCGGCTTGATCCATGGCGACGACCACAAAAATCTGGCGCGAGAGCGGCTTTGTCGAAGGTGACCCCTGGGTGATCGAGACGGACGAGGTGAAGGCCGGCGAGGACCAAAAGGCGCTGCTGCCGCTGGCGGCGCTGATCGAAAAGGCCGAGGAGAGCAACGATGTCGGGCTTGGGGTTGTGCTTTACCCGGCCGATGACGTGGCGAAGCTGGAGCCTTATCTCTATCGGCTGGAGATCGTGGCGGTGACGTTTCCGGCGTTCAGCGATGGGCGGGCGTTTTCGCAGGCTTCGCTGTTGCGTGATCGGCTGGCCTATCGCAACGAGCTGCGCGCCGTCGGCGACGTGTTGATCGACCAGGTGCCGCTGATGTTGCGGGTGGGGATCGATACGGTTTCGGTGACCAATACCACGGCGATCAAACGGCTTTCGGAAGGGCGTCTGCCGGGGATCAACGAGCACTACCAGCCGGCGGTGAAGGCGGCGGAAGCCGGGCAGGGGTATAGCTGGCGGCGTCGTGCGCTCACTGCGGAGCAGGCGTGACAAGCTGACGGCTTTGAAACCTGATCGTTTTGGTATAATTCCGAGAACCATGAATGTGTCTCGCTTGTTAGGTGGGGCAGGAGGGCGGCGCTTTGGTGCCGCGAAACGATGACGAACGAGACGAGACCGGTATGAACGCTCCCACCAAGCCCGAAGAATTCGCGCCAAAGATCCCGGACGGCGTGTTTGCCGAGACCGTGCTGTCGGTCGAGCATTATACCGACCACCTTTTCCGTTTCCGCATGACGCGTCCGGCCGGTTACCGTTTCCGTTCGGGCGAGTTCGCGATGATCGGCCTGATGGTGGGCGAAAAGCCGATCTACCGCGCCTATTCGATCGCCAGCCCTTCGTGGGATGAGGAACTGGAATTCTTTTCCATCAAGGTGCCGGATGGTCCGCTGACCTCGCATCTGCAGAAGATCAAGCCCGGCGATACGGTGCTGATGCGCAAGAAGCCGACCGGTACGCTGGTGCTGGATGCGCTGACCCCCGGCAAGCGGCTTTACATGTTTTCGACCGGCACCGGCATTGCGCCGTTCGCCAGCCTGATCCGCGACCCGGAAACCTATGAAAAGTTCGAGGAAGTCATCCTCACTCATACCTGCCGCGAAGTGGCGGAACTGAAATACGGTTTCGATCTTGTCGAAGAGATCAAGAACCACGAATTCCTGTCCGAAATCGTTGGCGATAAGCTGAAGCTTTATTCCACCGTCACGCGCGAAGATTATCCTTTCCAGGGCCGCATCACCGACCTCATCGACAACGGCAAGCTGTTTGCCGATCTCGGTGTGCCGGCACTCGACCCGGCTATCGACCGCGGCATGATCTGCGGCTCGGCGGCGATGCTGAAGGACACCAAGGAACGGCTGGAACGCGCCGGCCTGACGGAAGGCGCCAACAACAAGCCGAGCGAGTTCGTTATCGAGCGGGCGTTTGTGGGGTGAGGAGCGGTCGGGCGTAAGCCCGAGCAATCGATCCAGTGAATCGATTGCAGCGACGAACGCCGCGAGCGAAAGCGAGTGGCCGGGCAGGGCACGACGGGCGTAAGCCCGAGCAATCGATCCAGTGAATCGATTGCAGCGACGAACGCCGCGAGCGAAAGCGAGTGGCCGGGCAGGGCACAACGGCCGCAGCCCGGCGGCGAACGCCCTGAGCCATAGCGAAGGGCCGGGCGATGCTTCTGGCCTCGAGGCTTTTGCCCACCTTCACAGCACCCTGATCAACGGGATCGTGGTTTCGGCGGTCTCGAACTCCATCTCCGGCCAATCCGGCACCTCCGGCCAGTCCGGCACCGGTCGGGCGACCGGCGTTGGTCGGGCGACCGGCGCTGGCGGCAGAGCGGGTTTGGCCGGCCGTGGTGCCATTTCCAGGGCGCGTTTTCGCCGCCATTCGGTAAACCGGCCACGACTCGCCTTTCCCACCAGACGGTAGACGATGTCGATCGCCAGTTCGCGTACCTCTTTGCTGACGGAAGAGGTCCAATGCGGCAGCATGAGGGTGCCCCAACGACTGGCGACGTGTTCGGTATCGGCGCAGAGTTCCTCGAAGATCGCGCGCTGGTCGGCGTTGAGGTTGTTGAGGCAGCAGGGCTGTTTGCTGGCTGGGAAATGATACCAGCATTTGCCATTGCGCCGGCATCGGCGACGGCGGCAGGCCGTGTGCGGCAGCGCCAGCATTTCGGCGACACGGCGGGCGATGGTGAGGCGGTCCTCCGGGGAATAACGGCTCATCGGGCATTCTCCTTTGGCTGAACGTTGTTTCTGCTGTTGGATGATGGCTGATGTTCTGGGCGGTCCGCAGGAGGAGCCGTCTTGCGGACAGACTCCTCCCTTGGTGCCAATGCGTTTTCATTTTTTCGGTCGGGACACGGTTTGTGCCTCTGACTGAAATTTTTAATATGACACGCGCCGTGTCCCGTTTCGGCGGTTTTTGCCCGCGACTTCGGTTCCTCTGCAATCGCCATCCCGGTTGTTGCCAACCGACTGGTGATCATGTGTGCCGCACAGGCACGCCCGGCGCGCTTCTTTCGGGCCTCAGAGGCATTGCGAGGTTTGACGCTCGCAAGACCTCCCCCGTGTCGCCAGAGGGGAACCAGTTTCCGCGAACCC
>UCHV01000049.1 GCA_900472395.1 Hyphomicrobiales bacterium | reverse complement strand
AAACTTGCTCTTTGCCATTGCAGGCTCTCCATTTTATGTGGACCGTTTCAGGTCCTAATTCTTGTGATCGCCCCGGCTCGACACCGGGGCGTAGTCTGGTGTCGTATTCCGATTACTTCTGACCGGAATACTTGGCCTGAATTTCGGTCGCGACGTTCGACGGAACCGGTGCGTAGTGATCGAAGGTCATCGAGTACTGCGCGCGGCCCTGGGACATGGAGCGCAGGTTGTCGACGTACTTGAACATGTTCGCAAGCGGAACGTGAGCGTTGATGACGATCGCGATGCCGCGCTGTTCCTGGCCCTGGATCTGGCCACGACGCGAGTTCAGGTCGCCGATAACGTCACCGACATAGTCTTCCGGCGTTACGACTTCGACCTTCATCATCGGCTCGAGAAGCTGTGCACCAGCCTTCTTGGCTGCTTCACGGAAGCATGCACGCGATGCGATTTCGAAGGCGAGAACCGACGAGTCGACGTCGTGGAAGGCGCCGTCGATGAGGGTCGCCTTGACGCCCAGCATCGGGAAGCCAGCCAGCGGACCGGAAGACAGAACGCTTTCGATACCCTTCTGAACGCCCGGGATGTATTCCTTCGGAACAGCACCGCCGACGATCTTGGATTCGAAGACGAAATCTTCGCCATCCGGGTTCGGTTCGAATACGAGCTTGACGCGCGCGAACTGACCGGTACCACCGGACTGCTTCTTGTGCGTGTAGTCTTCTTCGTGCTGACGCGTGATGGTTTCGCGGTAGGCAACCTGCGGAGCACCGACGTTGGCTTCAACCTTGAACTCGCGACGCATACGGTCAACGAGAATGTCGAGGTGAAGCTCGCCCATGCCAGCGATGATCGTCTGGCCGGATTCCTGGTCGGTCTTGACGCGGAACGACGGATCTTCAGCAGCGAGGCGATTGAGCGCGAGGCCCATCTTTTCCTGGTCGCCCTTGGACTTCGGCTCGATCGCGATCTGGATGACCGGCTCGGGGAATTCCATGCGCTCGAGGATAACCGGCTTCAGCGGATCGCAGAGCGTATCGCCAGTGGTGGTTTCCTTGAGGCCGGCGAGAGCAACGATGTCGCCTGCAAAGGCTTCTTCGATGTCTTCACGGCTGTTGGAGTGCATCTGCAGCATACGGCCGACGCGCTCGCGCTTGTCCTTGACCGTGTTCATGACCGACGAGCCCTTTTCGAGCTTGCCCGAATAGATGCGTGCGAAGGTCAGCGAACCGACGAAGGGGTCGTTCATGATCTTGAACGCCAGCATCGAAAGCGGCTCGGCGTCGTCAGCGTGACGCTCGATTTCGGCTTCGGTCTTGAAGTCGATGCCCTTGATCGCAGGGATATCCATTGGCGACGGCAGGTAGTCGACAACGGCGTCGAGCAGCGGCTGAACGCCCTTGTTCTTGAATGCGGTACCGCAGAACATCGGGTGGAACTTTACGTCGATCGTGCCGCGGCGAACCAGTTCACGGATCTTGTCGTTGTCCGGCATGTCGCCGTTCAGGTAGGCTTCCATTGCCTCTTCGTCGATTTCGACGACCTGTTCGATCATCTTCTCGCGATATTCAGCAGCCTTTTCCTTCAGGTCGTCCGGGATCTCGACAACGTCCCATGCAGCGCCGAGCGATTCGTCGCGCCATACGAGAGCATTCATCTCAACCAAGTCGACAACGCCCTTGAATTCGGTTTCTGCACCGATCGGGAGCTGCATGACGACGGCGATCGCACCCAGACGGGTCTTGATCATCTCGACCGAGCGGTAGAAGTCCGCGCCGGTCTTGTCCATCTTGTTGCAGAAGATCATGCGCGGAACGTTGTACTTCTCAGCCTGACGCCAGACGGTTTCCGTCTGCGGCTCTACACCGGCGTTGGCATCGAGAAGAGCAACCGCACCGTCGAGCACGCGCAGCGAACGTTCGACTTCGATGGTGAAGTCAACGTGGCCGGGGGTGTCGATGATGTTGAAGCGGCGCATCTTGCCGTCACGGCCCTTCCAGAAGGTCGTGGTGGCAGCGGACGTGATCGTGATGCCACGCTCCTGCTCCTGCTCCATCCAGTCCATGGTGGCAGCGCCGTCATGAACTTCACCGATCTTGTGCGACTTACCGGTGTAATAGAGGATACGCTCGGTGGTCGTGGTCTTGCCGGCGTCGATATGCGCCATGATACCGAAGTTGCGGTAGTCTTCGATTTTATATTCGCGAGCCATAATGACTGCCTTTCGAAATTCGATCGGTTAAGATTACCAGCGGTAGTGCGAGAAGGCGCGGTTGGCGTCAGCCATCTTATGCGTGTCTTCGCGCTTCTTGACGGCGGAACCACGGTTGTTCGAGGCATCCATGAGCTCACCGGACAGGCGGTCGATCATGGTGGTCTCGTTGCGCTTGCGGGCAGCAGTGATCAGCCAGCGAATGGCAAGCGCCTGACGGCGCTCCGGACGAACGTCGACCGGGACCTGGTAGGTTGCACCACCAACGCGGCGCGAGCGTACTTCAACATGCGGCGCGATATTCTCGAGCGCCTGATGGAAGATCGCCAGCGGCTCAGCCTTGGCCTTTGCCTGCACGCTATCGAAGGCACCGTAAACGATGCTTTCGGCAACCGACTTCTTGCCATGAAGCATGATGGCATTCATGAACTTCGTGACGACCAGATCACCGAACTTCGGATCCGGGTTGATCTCACGCTTCTCTGCACTATGACGTCTGGACATACGTTCCGTCTCTCAATGGTTGCGGCACTTTATCACGCGGAGAACCTCGCGCAGCGCCGTATAAAAGTTGATGATCCGAAGATTACTTCGGACGCTTCGCGCCGTACTTGGAGCGACGCTGCTTACGGTTCTTGACACCCTGGGTATCGAGAACGCCGCGGATGATGTGGTAACGAACGCCCGGCAAGTCCTTTACGCGGCCGCCACGGATCATGACGACAGAGTGTTCCTGCAGGTTGTGACCTTCACCCGGAATATAACCGATGACTTCGAAGCCATTGGTCAGACGGATCTTGGCGACCTTACGGAGAGCCGAGTTCGGCTTCTTCGGCGTCGTGGTGTAGACGCGGGTGCAGACGCCACGCTTCTGCGGGTTTTCCTGCAGAGCCGGGACCTTGTTGCGCTTTACGTTCGCCTGACGCGGCTTACGGATCAGCTGGTTTACGGTAGGCATATAACCATCCCTTGCAAAATAATCTCGTGACCCCTTGTAAGGGGCCGGTTTCGCCGTTTCCGGCCACGGCACACGCATTCCAACATGCACAAAACGTGGCCCCACCCTGTCTCGGAAGGACCACGGAAGGCAGAGGACGCATTTATAGAAATGCGTCGTGCGTGCAGCATTCTTGTCTTCAACGTGCGTATGGAAGCCTGTTTGAGGCATATTTCCGGTACTTGTCGTGCCGGATGGTGCAGCCTCACATCTCTTCCGATGCGGCGCGTTTACTGTTTCCGTCCCTGCGCGTCAAGGGAGAAAACGAATTTACCCCCTGCCCTGTCTGGGCAAGCGCCTTGTTTTCCGGCCTTTATACGCCATTTCGGGGGAATTGCGATATCGGCTCGGCAAAGCCAGTGGGAATCGGCTGCCAAAGCCGTTAAGAATCGATAAAGACCTGAACGGCGCCTGGAATGCGGCGCGCAAGCATTGGAAATGGAACCGCTCATGATCGATACACCCGATAACGATAACACACTCGATGGCCCGATGGTCTTCATCATCATCGGCAAGGGCTATCAATCGAAGACGAGCGAAGGCACCGAAATGCACATCCTGCTGCGCGCTCCCGACGACGATACCGCGGTGCGCGACGCACTCAACGCCTTGTCCGAGGAAGGCTTCCTCGAGGCCGATCTCGACCAGATCGGCGTCCTGACGGAAGAACCTATCGAGGAGCCGCACGCATCCGCCTACCAGGGCGCTCTCGAAGGCGAAGTGTCGATCATCCGCTTCAGCTGATTGCCCGTTCAGGCGGCGGCACAGGCCGTCCTACAAGCTCCAACCGAATGAATGCCCACGCATCGCACATGCGTGGGCATTTTCGTTTCTGCTACGCCCAAAAGCAGAAACACAAAAAGCCGCCCGGATCGACCGGGCGGCTTTTCTATTTTGAGCGAAACGTCTCCGGCTTATTCGGCCGGAGTGTTTTCCGTATTCATGTTCTGCAGCATCGGGGTGGCCGAAGCGGCGCCCGAACCCTTCTTGCGCTCCTCGAGGATGAGGTCGTCGCGCGAAGTGGCGATGCGGCGGATCTGCGTCATGGTACCACCGGTACCGGCCGGGATGAGACGGCCGACGATGACGTTTTCCTTCAGACCCTGCAGCGTGTCCATCTTGCCGGCGATTGCAGCTTCCGTGAGAACCTTGGTGGTTTCCTGGAAGGATGCGGCCGAGATGAAGGACGGCGTCTGCAGCGATGCCTTGGTGATGCCGAGCAGGACCGGCTCACCGAATGCAGGCTTCTTGCCTTCTTCGATCAGCTGATCGTTGGCGTCATCCAGTTCGATGCGGTCGACATTGTCGCCCACGATGTACTGGCTGTCGCCGCTGTCGGTGATCTCGACCTTCTGAAGCATCTGACGAACGATGACTTCGATGTGCTTGTCGTTGATCACAACGCCCTGCAGTCGGTAGACTTCCTGGATTTCGTTGACCAGGTAGGAAGCGAGTGCTTCCACGCCCTTGATCGCCAGGATGTCATGCGGCGCCGGGTTACCGTCGAGGATGTAGTCACCCTTTTCGATATAGTCGCCTTCCTGAAGGTGGAAGGGCTTGCCCTTCGGGATCAGGTATTCGACCGGCTCGACACCGTCTTCGGCAGGCTCGATCATCACGCGACGCTTGTTCTTGTAGTCGCGGCCGAGGCGGATCGTACCATCGATCTCAGCGATGATGGCGTGGTCCTTCGGACGACGGGCTTCGAACAGTTCGGCAACGCGCGGCAGACCACCGGTGATGTCCTTGGTCTTGGCGCTTTCCATCGGAACACGCGCAAGAACGTCACCCTGGCTGACCTTGCTGCCCGGCTCAACGGAGAGGATAGCCTCGACGTTGAGGAAGAAGCGGGCTTCGCCACCACGTGCCAGCTTCATGATCTGACCGGAAGCGTCCTTGATGACGATTGCCGGCTTCAGATCGACGCCACGCGGGGTCGAACGCCAGTCGATAACCTGACGCTTGGTGATGCCGGTGGATTCGTCGGTCGATTCCGAAACCGAGATGCCGTCGACGACATCTTCGAACGAAACCGTACCGGCGACTTCCGTCATCATCGGGCGTGTGTACGGGTCCCATTCTGCCAGACGCTGACCGCGACGAACCTTGTCGTTGTCATCGACGAACAGCTTGGAGCCGTAGGCGACGCGCTGCGAAGAACGCTCTACGCCACGCTCGTCCAAGATCGTGACCGACATGTTACGGCCCATGGCGACGAGAACGCCGTCCGAGTTGCGCAGCATGTTGCGGTTCTTGAGCAGGATCGTGCCTTCGTACGATGCTTCCAGGAACGACGAGTCAACCACGTTAGCCGTACCACCAAGGTGGAACGTACGCATGGTCAGCTGCGTGCCCGGCTCACCGATCGACTGAGCGGCAATGACGCCGACTGCTTCGCCCATGTTGACCGGCGTACCGCGAGCAAGGTCACGGCCGTAGCAGACAGAGCAAACGCCCGTCTGAACTTCGCAGGTCAGTGCGGAGCGAATGCGGATCGACTGGATGCCAGCCTTTTCGATTTCGATGACATCCGGCTCGAGGATCATCTTGCCGGCATCAACGATGCGTTCACCCGTCAGAGGATGATCGATATCGTCGAGAGCCGTACGACCCAGAACGCGGGCACCGATCGATGCAACCACCTGGCCGGCGTCAACGATGGCGGTCATGGTCAGACCGGTGTCGGTGCCGCAATCGACGAGGTTGACGATGCAATCCTGGGCAACGTCGACGAGACGACGCGTCAGGTAACCGGAGTTCGCCGTCTTCAGAGCGGTGTCTGCGAGACCCTTACGGGCACCGTGGGTCGAGTTGAAGTACTCGTTAACGGTCAGACCTTCCTTGAAGTTCGACGTGATCGGCGTTTCGATGATTTCACCCGACGGCTTGGCCATCAGGCCGCGCATGCCGCCCAGCTGGCGCATCTGGTTCGGTGAACCACGAGCACCCGAGTGCGACATCATGTAGATGGCGTTCATCTGCTTCTGGCGACCGGTTTCCGGATCGAACTCGACGGCCTTAATGCGGGCCATCATGTCTTCGGCGACCTTTTCGGTAGCCTTGCCCCAAGCGTCAACGACCTTGTTGTACTTTTCGCCCTGAGTGATCAGGCCGTCATTGTACTGCTGCTCGTATTCCTTGACCAGGGTTTCGGTGTCACCGACAATCTTCGCCTTGGTTTCCGGAATGATCATGTCGTCCTTGCCGAACGAGATGCCGGCGCGGCAGGCATGCTTGAAGCCAAGCTGCATGATGCGGTCGCAGAAGATGACCGTGTCTTTCTGACCGCAATGACGGTAGACCGTGTCGATCATCTTGGAGATGTTCTTCTTGGTCATTTCCTGGTTGCAGGTGTCGAAAGGCACCTTGAAGTTCTTCGGCAGAAGTTCGCCGATGATCATGCGTCCAGGCGTCGTGTCATGGATCTTCGAAACCGGCTTGCCGTCCTCGTCGACCGTCTTGAAACGACCGCGGATCTTGGCATGCAGGGTCACGACCTTGTTTTCCAGAGCGTGCAGCAATTCGCCCATGTCGGAGAACACCATGCCCTGGCCGGGCTCGTTCTCGTTCATGATCGATAGATAGTACAGGCCGAGAACCATGTCCTGCGACGGAACGATGATCGGTGCACCGTTGGCCGGGTGCAGGATGTTGTTCGTCGACATCATCAGGACGCGGGCTTCGAGCTGGGCTTCGAGCGACAGCGGCACGTGAACGGCCATCTGGTCACCGTCGAAGTCGGCGTTGAAGGCCGTGCAGACGAGCGGATGCAGCTGAATGGCCTTGCCTTCGACCAGGATCGGTTCGAAGGCCTGGATGCCCAGGCGGTGCAGCGTCGGTGCGCGGTTCAGGAGAACCGGATGCTCGCGAATGACCTCGTCGAGGATATCCCAGACTTCCGGCTTTTCTTTTTCAACCAGCTTCTTGGCCTGCTTGACGGTCGAGGAATAACCCTTCGCGTCGAGCCGTGCATAGATGAACGGCTTGAACAGTTCGAGCGCCATCTTCTTCGGCAGACCGCACTGGTGCAGCTTCAGTTCCGGACCGGTCACGATGACCGAACGGCCGGAATAGTCGACGCGCTTGCCGAGAAGGTTCTGGCGGAAGCGGCCCTGCTTGCCCTTGAGCATGTCGGACAGCGACTTCAGCGGACGCTTGTTGGCGCCGGTGATGACGCGGCCACGGCGGCCGTTGTCGAACAGCGCGTCTACAGATTCCTGCAGCATGCGCTTTTCGTTACGGATGATGATGCCCGGAGCGCGCAGTTCGATCAGGCGCTTCAGACGGTTGTTACGGTTGATGACACGACGATAGAGGTCGTTCAGGTCAGAGGTCGCGAAACGGCCGCCATCGAGCGGAACCAGCGGGCGCAGGTCCGGCGGGATGACAGGCACGACCTTCATGATCATCCATTCCGGGCGGTTGCCGGATTCGATGAAGTTTTCGACGATCTTCAGACGCTTCATCAGCTTCTTCTGCTTCAGATCCGACGTCGTTGCCGCCAGGTCCGTACGCAGTTCGCCGGCCAGCTTGTCGAGGTTCATCGACGCCAGCATTTCGAAGATCGCTTCTGCACCGATCATCGCCGTGAACTGATCTTCACCGAACTCGTCGATGGCGATCATGTATTCTTCTTCCGACAGAAGCTGATTTTCCTTCAGCGACGTCAGGCCCGGTTCGGTGACGATGTAGTTCTCGAAGTAGAGAACGCGCTCGACATCCTTCAGCGTCATGTCGAGCAGGGTCGAGATACGCGAAGGAAGCGACTTCAGGAACCAGATATGGGCAACCGGAGCTGCGAGCTCGATATGGCCCATGCGCTCGCGGCGAACGCGCGACAGCGTGACTTCGACGCCGCACTTTTCGCAGATGATGCCCTTGTACTTCATGCGCTTGTACTTGCCGCACAGGCACTCGTAGTCCTTGATGGGACCAAAGATGCGCGCGCAGAACAGGCCGTCACGTTCCGGCTTGAAAGTACGGTAGTTGATGGTTTCCGGCTTCTTGATCTCGCCGTAGGACCACGACAGGATCTTTTCCGGGCTCGCAATCGAGATCCGGATGGAATCGAAGTGCTGTGCCGGCACTGTCGGGTTGAAAAGGTTCATGACCTCTTGGTTCATGCCTGTCTCCTTGATGGGGCTCAGAGCCCTCAAACGGGTCGCGGTTTCGACAAATTCCCGGGCTGTCGAACCGGCCCTTAAATGACAATAGACGCCAATTACGGCGAAACTCCCCTGCCAATCCGGTCGCCCGGAAAGGCCTGGGAATGGTGCGCGCGATCTCTCACGCACACCGTTGTCAAAATATTATTCGGCTGCGTCCGGCAGCTGACCTTCCGGCTGGGCTTCGAGCTTGGAATTCTCCAGCTCGACCGACAGACCGAGCGAGCGCATTTCCTTGACGAGAACGTTGAAGCTCTCCGGAATGCCCGCTTCGAACGTGTCGTCGCCACGTACGATCGCCTCATAGACCTTGGTACGGCCTGCCACGTCGTCCGACTTCACGGTCAGCATTTCCTGCAGGGTATAGGCGGCGCCGTAGGCTTCCAGAGCCCAGACTTCCATTTCCCCGAAGCGCTGGCCACCGAACTGCGCCTTACCACCAAGCGGCTGCTGGGTGACGAGCGAGTACGGACCGATCGAACGCGCGTGGATCTTGTCGTCCACAAGGTGGTTCAGCTTGATCATGTACATGTAGCCGACGGTGACCTTGCGGTCGAACTGCTCGCCGGTACGGCCATCGTAAAGAACCGACTGACCGCTTTCGTGCAGACCAGCCTTCTTCAGCATGGCAGCAACGTCAGGCTCATGCGCACCGTCGAAGACCGGGGTCGCGATGGAGAGACCACGCTTGGACTGCTCGGCCAGACGAACCAGGGATTCGTCGTCGAAGGTCGAAACCTCGTTGTTGGCCTGGCTTTCGTAAGCCTCGGTCAGCTCCTTCTTGAGCTCGGTGATGTCGTTCGATGCCTTGTACTCTTCGAGCATCTGACCGATGCGCTTGCCCATACCGGCGCAAGCCCATGCCAGATGCGTCTCGAGGATCTGGCCGACGTTCATGCGCGAAGGCACGCCCAGCGGGTTCAGAACGACGTCGACATGCGTACCGTCTTCGAGGAACGGCATGTCTTCGACAGGCACGATACGCGAGACAACGCCCTTGTTACCATGACGGCCGGCCATCTTGTCGCCCGGCTGGATCTTGCGCTTAACAGCCACAAAGACCTTGACCATCTTCATGACGCCCGGAGGCATTTCGTCGCCGCGCTGGACCTTTTCGACCTTGTCCATGAAGCGGTGCTCGAGGAGCGACTTCGACTCGTCGTACTGGGCACGCAGAGCTTCGACTTCGCCCTGAACCTTTTCGTCTTCGACTGCGAACATCCACCACTGCGAGCGGGGGTATTCGGAGACGATGGCGTTGGTCAGTTCGACGCCCTTCTTGAAGCCCTTCGGACCTGCAACGGACATCTGGCCGCGCAGCATGTCGATCAGACGGCCGTAAACGTTACGGTCGAGGATCGCCTGTTCGTCGTCACGGTCCTTGGCGAGGCGTTCGATTTCCTCGCGCTCGATCGCCATCGCACGTTCGTCCTTTTCAACGCCGTGGCGGTTGAAGACGCGAACTTCGACGATGGTGCCGAACGTGCCCGGAGGCATGCGCATGGAGGTGTCGCGGACGTCGGACGCCTTTTCACCGAAGATGGCGCGCAGAAGCTTTTCTTCCGGCGTCATCGGGCTTTCGCCCTTCGGCGTGATCTTGCCGACGAGGATGTCGCCAGGGGCAACTTCCGCACCGATGTAGACGATACCGGCTTCGTCGAGGTTTTTCAGCGCTTCTTCCGAAACGTTCGGAATGTCGCGCGTGATTTCTTCCGGACCAAGCTTGGTGTCACGTGCCATCACTTCGAATTCTTCGATGTGGATGGAGGTGAACACGTCGTCCGACACGATGCGCTCGGAGAGCAGGATCGAGTCTTCGTAGTTGTAACCGTTCCACGGCATGAACGCGACGAGCGCGTTGCGGCCGAGTGCCAGGTCGCCCAGGTCCGTCGACGGACCGTCGGCAATGATGTCACCCTTGTTCAGAACGTCACCGACGGTGACCAGCGGACGCTGGTTGACGCAGGTGTTCTGGTTCGAACGCTGGAACTTCATCAGGCGGTAGATATCGACGCCGGACTTGCCGGATTCGAGGTCTTCCGTGGCGCGGATAACGATACGGGTCGCGTCAACCTGGTCCACAACACCGCCACGACGGGCAGCGATAGCCGCACCGGAGTCACGGGCAACGACCGGCTCCATGCCGGTGCCGACGAACGGCGCTTCGGCACGAACGAGCGGAACGGCCTGACGCTGCATGTTCGAGCCCATGAGAGCGCGGTTGGCGTCGTCGTTTTCCAGGAACGGGATCAGAGCGGCAGCAACCGAAACCAGCTGCTTCGGCGAAACGTCCATCAGGTTGATGGTGTCGCGCGGGGACAGCATGACTTCGCCGGCATGACGGCAGACAACGAACTCTTCGACGAACAGGCCGTCGGAGGTCAGCTCGGAGTTGGCCTGGGCAACGTAGTACTTCGCTTCTTCCATTGCGGAAAGATAAACGACGTCCTTCGTGACCTTGCCGTCAACGATCTTGCGGTACGGGCTTTCGATGAAGCCGTACTTGTTGACGCGGGCAAAGGTGGCCAGCGAGTTGATCAGACCGATGTTCGGGCCTTCCGGCGTTTCGATCGGGCAAATACGGCCGTAGTGGGTCGGGTGAACGTCGCGGACTTCGAAGCCTGCGCGCTCGCGGGTCAGACCACCCGGGCCAAGAGCCGAAAGACGACGCTTGTGGGTGATTTCCGAAAGCGGGTTCACCTGGTCCATGAACTGCGACAGCTGCGAGGAGCCGAAGAATTCGCGAACGGCGGCAGCTGCCGGCTTGGCGTTGATCAGGTCCTGCGGCATGACGGTGTCGATCTCGATCGACGACATGCGTTCCTTGATCGCACGCTCCATGCGGAGCAGACCGAGGCGGTACTGGTTTTCCATCAGCTCGCCGACAGAACGAACACGGCGGTTGCCGAGGTTGTCGATGTCGTCGATCTCGCCCTTGCCGTCACGCAGTTCGACCAGCATCTTGACCACAGCCAGGATGTCGTCCTTGCGCAGCGTACGCACGGTGTCTTCGACCTGCAGGTCGAGACGCATGTTCATCTTCACGCGGCCAACGGCGGAGAGGTCGTAACGCTCCGCATCGAAGAACAGCGAGTTGAACATGGCTTCGGCCGAATCCATGGTCGGCGGTTCACCCGGACGCATGACGCGGTAGATATCGAACAGAGCGTCCTGACGGTTTTCGTTCTTGTCGACCGAAATCGTGTTGCGGATGTAGGCGCCGACATTGATGTGGTCGATGCCGAGAACCGGAATCTCGTCGAAACCGTTCTTCAGGATGATGCCGAGGGTCTTTTCGTCGATTTCGTCGCCGGCTTCCAGATAGATCTCGCCGGTTTCGTAGTTGACGATGTCTTCGGCCAGATAGTTGCCATAGAGGTCGTCATTCGTGGCCTTGAGAGCCTTCAGGCCCTTTTCGGTCAGCGTGCGAAGCAGACGCGGGGTCAGCTTCTTGCCGGATTCGACAACGACTTCGCCGGTATCGGCGTCGATCATGTCGGACAGAGCCTTGGCGCCCTTCAGCGTCTCGGCGTTGAACGGAATGCGCCAGCCGTCGCCGTCGCGCTCGTAGTTCGACTTCGAGTAGAAGGTCGACAGGATTTCTTCGCTATCCATGCCGAGAGCCATCAGCAGCGAAGATACGGGGATCTTGCGGCGACGGTCGATACGCGCGTAGACGATGTCCTTGGCGTCGAATTCGATATCGAGCCAGGAACCACGGTACGGGATGACGCGGGCAGCGAAGAGCAGCTTGCCGGAAGAATGGCTCTTGCCCTTGTCGTGGTCGAAGAACACGCCCGGCGAACGGTGCATCTGCGAGACGATAACGCGCTCGGTGCCGTTGACGATGAACGTACCGTTATTGGTCATGAGCGGCATGTCGCCCATGTAAACCGACTGTTCCTTGATGTCCTTGATGGACTTCGCGCCTGTATCCTCGTCGATATCGAACACGATGAGGCGCAGCGTCACCTTGAGCGGCGCTGCGTAGGTCAGGTCGCGCTGACGGCATTCATCGACGTCGAACTTCGGCGGTTCGAATTCGTAGGAAACGAACTCGAGCATCGAGGCACCGGAAAAGTCGGTGATCGGGAAGACAGAGCGGAAAACCGCCTGCAGCCCCTCGTCGGGGCGGCCGCCTTGCGGCTCGTCTACCATGAGAAACTGGTCGTAAGACGCTTTCTGAACCTCGATGAGGTTCGGCATCTGCGTCACTTCAGGGATTTTTCCGAAAAACTTGCGTACGCGCCTGCGACCATTGAACGAAAGGGTCTGAGCCATCGTCGCTCCTTCAAAATTGCATCCGGGCCTGCAACGGACGGGTGTCGATGGCCAGTCGATCCCGTCGAACATGGGTAGTCTCAATCTCGTTTCTCAATTTCAGCCGCAGGCCGGATTGCCTGTCGCCCGAAAAGGAAACCATCCTTTTGAGAACCCATTACCCAGGAACCGTTTTTGCGGTTCCTGGGTAATAAGTTCGTGAAGAAACGGGAGGGAGAAGCAAGCTTCTCCCTCCACATTCCGATATTACTTAACGTCGACCTTAGCGCCGGCGTCCTCAAGCTTCTTCTTGAGGTCAGCGGCTTCAGCCTTCGAAACGGCTTCCTTAACCGGCTTCGGAGCGCCTTCAACGAGGTCCTTGGCTTCCTTCAGGCCGAGACCCGTGATGCCACGAACTTCCTTGATGACGTTGATCTTGTTGGCGCCAGCGTCAACCAGGATAACGTCGAACTCGGTCTTTTCTTCTTCAGCAACGGCGGCCGGGCCGGCAGCGGCAGCAACAGCTACCGGAGCAGCGGCGGAAACGCCCCACTTTTCTTCGAGAAGCTTGGAAAGCTCAGCAGCTTCCAGAACGGTCAGAGCCGAGAGGTCTTCTACGATCTTTGCGAGATCAGCCATTTTCATAGTTCCTTATATAGGTTCGAACTTGGTTTTGAACAGCGAAAAACCGCCTTAAGCGGCTTCGTCCTTCTTTGCATAGGCCGAGAACACGCGGGCAAGCTGGCTTGCCGGTGCTGCAACAACCGATGCGATACGGGTAGCCGGCGTCTGGATCATACCCAGAAGCTTTGCACGCAGCTCGTCGAGCGAAGGCAGGGTCGCAAGCGACTTGACTTCTTCTGCGCCGAGCATTGTGGAACCCATGGCGCCACCGAGAACAACGACCTTGTCGTTGGTCTTGGCAAATTCCATGACGACCTTCGGTGCCGTGATAGGATCTTCGCTATATGCGATAAGCGTCTGACCCTTGAAGAGATCAGCGATCCCTTCCGACTCCGTACCCTGAAGAGCGATCTTGGCCAGGCGGTTCTTCGCGACTTTGACGGTGCCGCCAGCAGCGCGCATTTTCGAACGGAAGTCGTTCATCTGCGCAACTGTGACACCAGCATAGTGGGCCACGACAACCGAACCGGAAGCCTTGAAGACTTCGTTCAGCTCCGTGACGAATTCGCGTTTTTCCGCTCTTTCCACTGTCTGTCTCCAGTTGACGGGACCGCAATCCTGCAGGCCCCATCGGTTTGCCTTTGCCACTCGAGATCTTCGAAAAGATCAGAAGCGGCGCTTGAGGATCCTGCCCCCCTGCTCTGCAGCTTGCTGCAGGCACAAGGCATTCCAGGCTCGAACCAACTTGAGGGGATGCGTCACGCATCTCGAAAACTTGGGTCTTACCAGTCTCATGCAGGTCATACGATTAAGGTTTCGATCACAAGGATCTAGACCACCCACAATCTCGGACAGGAGTTCCGGATTTCTCCGGAAATTTCCGGTCTCTCGCGAGACCGGAAATCAGTGCGGCCGGGCCGTTAAGCCCGGCAAACTTTATCAGGCCAGAACCGTCGAAGGCTCGACGCGCACGCCCGGACCCATGGTCGAGGAGAGTGCGACGCGCTTGACGTAGTTGCCCTTGGCGCCAGCCGGCTTGGCCTTGACGACCGCATCGGCGAAAGCCTTGATGTTCTCTTCCAGAGCCTTGGCGTCGAAGGAAGCCTTGCCGATGCCGGCGTGGACGATACCAGCCTTCTCGACGCGGAACTCGACTGCACCGCCCTTGGATGCCTTGACGGCGCCGGCGACGTCCATGGTGACGGTACCGACCTTCGGGTTCGGCATCATGCCACGCGGGCCGAGAACCTTACCGAGACGACCGACCAGCGGCATCATGTCCGGGGTAGCGATGCAACGATCGAAGTCGATCTTGCCGCCCTGGACGATTTCCAGCAGGTCTTCTGCGCCGACGATGTCTGCGCCTGCAGCCTTGGCTTCATCAGCCTTGGCGCCACGTGCGAAGACGGCAACGCGAACGTCGCGGCCGGTGCCGTTCGGCAGGTTGACAACGCCGCGGACCATCTGGTCTGCGTGACGCGGGTCAACGCCGAGGTTCATCGAGATTTCGATGGTTTCGTCGAACTTGGCGATAGCGCGTTCCTTGACGGCCGAAACGGCGTCGGACAGTGCGATCAGCTTGGTCGGATCCACGCCTTCGCGGATCTTCTGGAGACGCTTTGCAACTTTTGCCATGTTACGCCACCACTTCCAGGCCCATGGAGCGGGCAGAGCCCTCAACCATCAGCATTGCGCCTTCGATATCGGCTGCGTTGAGATCCTTCATCTTACCTTCGGCGATCGCACGGACCTGAGCCTTGGTGATGGTGCCGGCCTTGCCGCCCTTACCAGGCGTCTTGGAACCGGACGTGATCTTCGCTTCCTTCTTCAGCCAGTAGGTAACCGGCGGCTGCTTCATAGCGAAGGTGAAGGACTTGTCCTGGTAATAGGTGATGACGACCGGGATCGGCATACCCTTTTCCATTTCCTGCGTGGCGGCGTTGAACGCCTTGCAGAATTCCATGATGTTGATGCCGCGCTGACCAAGCGCCGGGCCGATCGGCGGGGACGGGTTTGCCGATCCTGCCTTGACCTGAAGCTTGAGCTGGCCTGCTACTTTCTTAGCCATTTCTCTGCCTTTCGTTATGGACCGTATGCCGGCCCGATATGCCGACCCCAAGGATCGACGGCTGCGGTTGCGTGGTGCGGTCGGTACGTCCGGCTAAGACGCCTCCCCTCCCACGCGGTTGCGGCAAACGCCGCACGAGGCCGATCACCCGAAAGCGATCGACCCCAATGTAAAAAACTTGTCAGACCTTCTCGACCTGAGCGTATTCGAGCTCCACCGGAGTGGCGCGACCGAAGATCGAAACCTCGACCTTGAGGCGCGAGCGCTCTTCGTCGACATCCTGAACCACACCGTTGAACGATGCGAAAGGACCGTCGGAAACACGCACCTGCTCGCCGATCTCGTAGGAGATCGAAGACTTTGGACGCTCGACGCCTTCCTGGACCTGACCGAGGATACGGTCGGCTTCGAAGTCCGGGATCGGAACCGGCTTGTTGTCGGAACCGAGGAAGCCCGTAACCTTGGGCGTATTCTTGATCAGGTGGTAGGCTTCGTCGGTCAGGTTCGCACGAACCAGAACGTAGCCGGGGAAGAACTTACGCTCGCTGTCGACCTTGCGGCCGCGACGCACTTCCGTCACCTTCTCTGTCGGCACCAGGATCTTTTCGAACAGATGCTCAAGCCCTTTCTGGCGAGCCTTGTTCTCGATGTCCTCAGCAACCTTCTTTTCGAAATTCGAATATGCGTGGACGATGTACCAACGTGCCGCCATCTTCATCACCACCCATCAACCGCCGAAATTCATAACGAAGCCGAGGAGCCAGCCAATCAGCTGGTCAGCGGCAAAAAAGAACAGGGCTGCAACAACAACCATGACCAGGACCATGGCGGTCGAGATACCGGTTTCGCGACGCGACGGCCAAGTGACCTTCTTCGTCTCGGTGCGCACCTGACGCAGGAAGGTAATCGGGTTGGTTTTGGATGCCATAACTGTCCACGCAATTACGGCGCGTAAAGCTGATCTTGTTCAGCCCCACGCACCGCGTGTCTGTTTTTACCCTACATAGACAACGATTTCAGCTTTCACAAGAGAAAATCGATATCCGATGAAGCCGGACTACCGGCAGACCAATTTCCCTTGCCGAAAATGCTGCGAAAGAACCGCGCGTATCGACGCCTGGGAAATGGCAGGGGCGGCCGGGCTCGAACCGACGACCTGCGGTTTTGGAGACCGCCGCTCTACCAACTGAGCTACACCCCTAAACCCTCTTTCAGACCTGCGCCGAAACGCTGTCCGTCAAGGACGTGTGCGCTCTTTAAGATGATGAGCCGGAGTTGGCAAGTGGGTTTCTTCATCTTCCTGTTATTTCTGTTGGACGAATCAAGGCGGCGCCATCGGCACCGCCCCACCTAAAATACTCAATCCGACAGAAGCCGCTGCTTACGAGCCGTACGCGACGAACTGGGCAAACAATCCCATCATGTATTCACCCTTGGAGCCATCCGTTCCTACACCGCCGCCATCGTCCACGTCCCAGTACCCCAGAAGATGCCAATTGCCGTCGCTGCCCGCAGGGAGATTGGGAAAATTATTATTGGAGGCCGTCAGAAACACCGCGCCGATATAAAATTCGGAAGGTGTGATTCCACTTGTGGTGCGCGTGTAGAAACCGGTCATGTATTCGCCTCGCGAACCATTGGTCCCGACGGCACCACCATCGTCGACATCCCAGTAGCCGATATTGGTATACGCCCTGCCCGGCCCATGCGGCGCGATGGGCAACTTATTATCGCTGGACGTGAGAAGGATTTCTCCAACACGGACGCCACCGATATTCCCTACGTCAGACATCTTGACATAGAGCGCCATCATATATTCGCCGGTTGAGCCGCCCGTTCCATGACTTCCGCCATCATCGACATCCCAGTAACCGACAAGATCGTAGCCGGCAGGCCCCGGAGGAGCAGAGGAATCATTGCTGGCGACAAGATAAAGATCTTCTACAAATTTCGACATTGTGATTGTCCCTTCATTGAAACACTCCCCTGAGTGCACAACAAAGATACCACAACTTTTGGATAACATAATCGAAGATGAATTAACCAGAGGTTGTTTCTGTCGCGTAATTAGTGACAAAAAAAGGCCCCGCTGTTTCCAGCGAGGCCTTCTTTATTCAATGCGACGATCGCTTAGGCGATGATCGATGCGACGAT
>UCHV01000064.1 GCA_900472395.1 Hyphomicrobiales bacterium | reverse complement strand
GAACGGGTGAATTGTAGGCATGGGTCTCGGGAGGGGGGATGAAATGGGGTGCAACTATTTTACAAGCTGTTGATTTGGCTGAAAACTATTTTCCGGAAGGGATGATTTCATCCCCGCTTGTTGTCCTATTTGCGACATGGATATCGCACGTAAGGAAGGTGGCGATTACCCCCTCGACCCAAGCGCGTCCAGCGATCGGCTTTGCCTCTCGCGGACTTGCTATCCTCTCCCGCAAGGGGAGAGGTAGGCGTCGAGGGTGCCGCACCATCATCTCTCCCCTTGCGGGAGAGACTTCGCGGTGATGCAGCAGGTGTGCGCCGGGTTGCCGACGGATATATGTGCCGGACGACGCAGCGGCCCTCAGGCCACGCTATCCACCAGAAGGTAAGGTTCGCCGCGAGAACAGGTCTCGATCCGGGCCTCGACCTTGTAGACATCCCGCAGCATGGCAGGCGTAATCACATCGGCCGTGAGACCGCTGACGACCATGGTGCCATTGGCGATGACAATGGTGTGGTGGCAATAACGCAGGGCGTGATTGAGATCGTGCAAGGCGATCAGCACGATCATGCCGTTTTTGGCCGCCAACTGGCTGACGAAGGCAAGAACCTCGATCTGGCGGTGCAGGTCGAGCGCCGAAGTGGGCTCGTCCATCAATAGAACTTCCGGTTTGCGCACCAGCGCCTGCGCCAGCGACACCAGCTGACGCTGGCCGCCGGAGAGTTCACCCAATCCCCGAAAGGCAAGGTTTTCGATGCGCAATGCCTTGAGGATCTCGTCGATCTCGTTCAGTTCGTCATCCTGAACCCGCCAGCCGCCGCCCTGTTTGGCAGACAGAAGGATGGATTCGTAGACCGTCAGCACCGCGTTGGCGCCTGTATCCTGCGGCATGTAGCAGATGGAACGGTCGCCGCGTTCGCTGTTCGACAGCTGCACGAGACCGGGGCCGGATATCAGCGAGGCGATACGTTTGAACAGCGTGGATTTGCCGGCGGCATTGGGGCCGATGACGGCGGTCATGCTGCCGCTTTCCAGCGTGTCGATGCCGATATCGGCAAGCACGGTGACGCGGCCGTAGCTGGCGCCGACTTGCCTGAGCGCGAGGCTTACCATGAGCGCCTCCTGTTGCCGAAGATGAGGGCGAAGAAGAACGGCACGCCGACAAGCGCGGTGATGACGCCGATGGGCAGGATCGCACCGGGAATGATGACCTTGCTGACCACCGAGGTGACCGACAAGAGCAGTGCGCCGCAGATGACCGAGCCGGGCAGGAAGAAACGCTGATCCTCGCCGACGACCATGCGGGCGATATGGGGACCGACCAGGCCGACAAAACCGATGGTGCCGACGAAGGAAACCGGAATGGCGGCGAGCAGGCTGACGAGCAGCATGGTCTGAAGGCGCAGCGAGCGGACGTTGACGCCCATGCTGGCGGCCTTGTCATCACCCAGACGCAGGGCAGTGAGCGCCCAGGCCTTGCGCATGAACAGCGGCACGGTGACGAAGAGGACTGCGCCCGTCACGTAAACCTTCATCCAGGTGGCCTTGGTGAGGCTGCCCATGGTCCAGAAGACAACGGCGGCAAGCGCCTGTTCCGAAGCCAGATATTCGAGCAGCGACAGGGCCGCATTGAAGGTGAAGACCAGCGCGATGCCGAGAAGCACGATGGTTTCGACACTGACGCCGCGCATGGTGGAGGCGAAATAGATGAACAGCGAAGCGGCTATCGCCATCAGGAAGGCGTTGATCGGCACCATGAAATGCACGGCAGCCGGAAAGATGGCGACCCCACCGACGAGCGCGAGCGCTGCGCCAAAGCTGGCGGCGGCGGAAATGCCCAGGGTGAAGGGGCTGGCCAGCGGGTTGGCCAGAATGGTCTGCATCTGCGCGCCGGCGACAGACAGCGCCGCACCGACCGTGACCGCCATCAGGGCAATCGGCATACGGATATCCCAGATGACGACGCGCAGCTGATTGCTGGCCGTATCCGGTGAAAAGATTGCCTGCAGCACCTCGGAAATCGTGTAGTTCGCAGGTCCGAGCGCCATGTCCGCGGCAACGCTGACCGCAAGGGCCAGGACCAGCAGACACAGGATGAGAATGCGCCGAAAGGCGAGAGCGCGATAGCGCTCCCGCCCGATGGCAGCATTGGTTTGTTCCAAAGCCACGTCGGCCATCAGATCATTCGTCCTTCAGAGATACGAAGAAGCCCTGCTTGTAGGGAAGCGGCAGGAACCGTGCATGCAGTTCCTTGAAGGTTGCTTCCGGATCGAGGTCCTTGAAGAGATCCGGGTGCAGCCACTTGGCAATTTCCTGGATGGCCACGAACTGGTAGGGGTTGTTGTAGAACTGGTGCCAGATGGCGTGGACCTGCTTGTCGGCAACCGCCTTGACGCCGGTGAAAGCCGGACGCTTGGTCAGCGCTTCGAGCTTGACCTTGGCGTCCTTCATGTCCGCACCATAACCGACGCCGACCCATGCGCCGCCCGGAACGAAGGCTTCCCACATGCCGCCGGTGACGATGATCTGGTCAGGATTGGAAGCGATGATCTGCTCCGGGTTGACCGTGCCGAACGTGCCGGGGATGATGCCGTTGGCCATGTTCTTGCCGCCGGCGATCTCGACCATCTTGCCGAAATTTTCGTTGCCGAAGGACATGCAGCAATCATCGGAATAACCGCCGGCGCGCTCGACGAAGACGACCGGCGCCTTCGGCTTTGCGGCGGCCAGCTTGTCGGTGACTGCCTTGATGCTGTCGGCGCGGAACTTGATGAAATCTTCCGCCAGCTGTTCCTTGCCCATCAGCTTGCCCATGACGCGCATGCTCGGCTCGGTGTTTTCCATCGGCTTTTCGCGGAAATCGACATAGACCAGCGGAATGCCGACCTTGGCGAGCTTTTCGATATAACCGGCTTCTTCAGTCGCGGTCTTGGCGTCGATGTTCATCAGGATGACATCGGGCTTGAGCGCAACGGCCTGTTCGATGTTGAACGTGCCGTCCTTCATGCCGCCGAATGTCGGGATCTTTGCGATATCCGGGTATTTTTCCAGATAGGCATGATAGGTTTCCGGGTCTGCCTTAGGCAGGTCATCGCGCCAGCCGACGACGTGCTGGAACGGATTTTCCTTGTCCAGCGCCGCGAGGAAATAGATCTGACGGCCTTCGCCCAGAATGACGTGCTTGACCGGTGCTTCGACCTGAACATCACGGCCGGTGACGTCCTTGATCGTGATCTTTTCGGCCAGTGCAGGCCAGACGACCGACAAAAGAAGTGCTGCCGACACGCCGGCGGTCTTGAAATTGCGGAGCATGGATGTTTTCTCCCGTGGAAACCGAGGGCGCTCTATTCTTTTATGACTAGATCGGTCAAGTTTTATCTTTTAGAGCCATTCTCGACTATGTAAGCCGCGGACAACCAATGACTGCAACGCACCAAACTCATGGCAAAAACTACAATCTGCGGGATGAGATAAAGGCCTATTGGTCCATCCGCGCCGAAAAATTCGACCTGTCTCCGGGGCACGAAATTTTTTCGGAAGAGGAGCGTCAGGCCTGGCGAAACCTGATCGAGAAACATCTGGGGCCGGGAAATGGCCGCCCTGCCCTCGATCTGGCATCGGGCACGGCCGTCATATCGCATCTGATGGATGATGCCGGGTTCAGGGTAACCGGGCTCGACTGGTCGGAAACCATGCTGGCGCTTGCCCGGGCAAAAGCGAAAACGCGCGGCCGCGACATCACCTTCCGCATGGCGGATGCGGAAAACACCATGGAGCCGGATGGATCCTATGACGTCATCGTCACCCGCCATCTGGTGTGGACGTTGGTGGATCCGGCCGCCTGTTTTGCCGAGTGGATGCGGGTGCTGAAACCGGGCGGCAGGTTGCTGATCGTCGACGGCGATTTCGTCAATGTGGGGTTTGGCGAAAGGCTGGTGAAAAAGCTGGCGGCCCTTGCGGAGCGGATCGGTTTGATCAAGCCAGAAATTTCGCATGCGCCGGTGGAACTGGCCGGCAAGCATGAAGAAATCCTGTCCCAGGTGCATTTTTCCGGCGGTGCGCGCGCCGAGGATGTTGCGCAACTGCTGCGGCAGGCGGGGTTCGAGGCGGTGCAGATCGATCACGACCTCAGGAAGATCCACCGGGCGCAGGCAAGACACCTGAGCTTCTTCAAGGCGACGGCCCGGGGTTTGCAACATCGTTACGCGATCTGCGCCACCAAACCTCTATGAGCCGATTGTGATCTAAAAGCCGCACACCTGCCAAGTCCTTGCTTTAAAGCCAGGAATGGAAGCAGCTTACATTTGTGAGCGTTGCACAAAAATGCTCTTCATGGTCGCCAAGTGAAAGATTGGCCGGACCTTGAGCGACATGACGGACAGCAAAGACAATCAGCCGCGTGTGCTGCAGCTTGTGACCCACGACAAGCTGGGCGGCGTGCGAACGCTGGTGGACATGGTGACAGCGGGCCTCGAAGAGCGGGGTTTTGCCGTGGAAAGCCGCGGTTTGCGTGTCGGTGGTGCGGCTGACACGATGCGGAACATGGTTTCGCTTGCCCGCGACATCCTGAAAGGCCGTTACAAGGCTATCCTCACCTACCAGATCGCCGCTTCCATCTACGGCAATTTCTTCGGTTGGCTGGCGCGCGTTCCGATGCGGGTTTCGCATCACACGGCATCGCCGGAAGGTCTGCGGCCGCATTGGCGGCTGATCGATCGGCTGTTCGGCACGGTTGGCATCTATACGCATATGGTGATGAACTCACGTTCGACGCGTGATGCCTTCGACAGCTGGCCGACTGCCTACAAGAAACATTTCATCGACATCATCCATGGCGTCGACCCGCTGCCCGAAGCTCCCGGCCGGATAGACTGGCGGGCAAAACGGAAAATCCCCGCCGGCGCCACGGTTCTGGTCGCCACCGGAAGACTGGTGGCGCAGAAGGATCATGGCACGGCTGTGGGCGCTTTGGCGCTGCTTCCGGGCGTACACCTGATCATTGCCGGCGACGGGCCGGACGAAACGGCGCTGGAAACGCGCGCCCAGCGGCTCGGCGTTTTCGACAGGCTGCACCTGATCGGGGCAATCGAACGCTCCGAACTCGGCGACGCTCTGGCGGCCGGCAATATCTATGTGTTTCCTTCCATCTGGGAAACGTTCGGCCTGGCTGGCGTGGAAGCGACCATGGCGGGAATGCCCGTGGTGGCCGCCGACCTGCCGGTGCTGCGCGAGGTGCTTTCCACCGGTGAGCCGGTTGGCGTGCAGGCCATGACGCGGTTCCACGAGGTGCGCAACGCCGATGAACTGGCTCTGGCGGTGCAGGATCTGGTGGCAAACTATCCATCGCCGGACATGCGCGCCGACTATGCGGTCATGCAGAAGGAACGCCACGGCCGCGCGCGCATGCTCGAGTTGTACGGGGAGCTGCTGGCGCCTTTGAAGGCTTAGAGCGGTTCATTGTTAAATGGAATCAGTTCTGCCGGAGCAGGTTTTCGTCGGGGCAGAGGCGGAAAGATGCCCGGCCCAAGTGGTTCGCAAGCGAACCACCGGGTTGGCTGAACCGGGCCGTCTGATCGCATGGCCGGCTTGGCCGTATGCTTTGGCTACGACGCGCGCCGGCCATGCGATCAGACG
>UCHV01000050.1 GCA_900472395.1 Hyphomicrobiales bacterium | reverse complement strand
CAGGACTTCTATCTTAGGACGCGGACTCATTAGCAGAGGCAATCCATATCCTCGTCGCGGCAAGCTTGAGTGCGGCAAGATAGTTGTCGGCACGTCGGTCGTATCGCGTCGCGAGGCCCCGCATCTGTTTGATACGGTTGAAGAACCGTTCCACGAGATTGCGCTGACGGTAGACCCAGCGGCTGAAGCTGAATGTTTGCTTTCGATTGGCCTTTGCAGGGATATTCGCCCAGCATTTGCGTTGCTTGGCAAAGTTACGAATTGCATCGGTGTCGTATGCCTTGTCGGCAAGGATCGTCGCGCCGGGCTGCAAGTCGCTCAAGAGCTTCTCAGCCATCGGTGCATCGGCGGCTTGGCCGGCGGTGAGTTCCAGCCGAACCGGTCTGCCATCTGCATCGACAAGAGCATGGATTTTTGTCGTCAGGCCGCCGCGAGAACGTCCCATGCAAGGATCGGCAGCGCCCCCTTTTTAGCGTTGGCACCATGCTGGTGAACGCGAACACAAGAACTGTCGATCATCACGATGTCTCCATCGTAACGCTTTGAAACGGCGTCCAGAAGGTGATCCCATACGCCCGCCTTGCGCCAACGGGAGAACCGATTGTAAAGCGTCGTGCGTGGACCATAACGCTCCGGCACATCTCGCCAGGACGAACCAGTCCTGAAACGCCACAGGATGCCGTTGATCACCCGGCGGTCGTCGACGCGTTCAATTCCACGGCTATTGTTCGGCAAGAGAGGTGCGATGATAGCCCATTCTTCGTCGCTCAATTCGTGACGGCGCATGGCAAACTCCTTTCAAGGAGATTGAATCACACGCCGCCAATGAGATGAACCCTGTTTATGGGGACACTGCCTAGGACTGTGACTGGTCATAATGGGCACATTACCTCGCACACTTGTTAAGTGGGAGATCGTGTCCGGATATTTATGGGGCCATTACAGAACATGAATGTAGAACGCTGAACGCAATAGTAGGCAATTTCACCACATAGCGTTACATATGGAGAACGATCATGCGGTCCGATCTCAATGATCTGGTCTATTTCGCTGAAGTGGTGTCGCATGGCGGCTTTACGGCGGCAGGACGCGCGCTGAGGGAACCGAAGTCGAAGCTAAGCAGGCGGACTGCCGGGTTGGAGGCGCGCCTCGGCGTCAGGCTGATCGAACGGTCGAGCCGACGCTTCCGAGTCACGGATGTCGGTCAATCCTTCTACGACCGCTGCAGGGCGATGCTAGCGGAGGCCGACCGGGCCGAGGCAATGGTTGCAGAGGCGCAGTCGGAGCCGCACGGCCTGATCCGGATGAGCTGTCCGACTGGCCTGGTTGAGCCGATCTCCGGGCTCGTGACACGGTTCCTTTCACAATATCCGAAAGTTCGCCTGCAGCTCGTCGCAATTGACCGGCCCGTTGACCTGATCGAGGAGCGGATCGATATCGCGCTGCGCGTGCGCACATCGCTGGATGGGGATGCCTCGCTCACCATGCGCTCCCTCGGACATTCGATCCGCATTCTTGTCGCAAGCCCGCAGATTGCAAGTCGAATCGGTAGCATCAAGGACCTTGCCGATCATCCAACACTGTCGACGGTCGACGACCAAGGCGAGATCGACTGGTTTCTGGAAACGGAGGACGGTCTTACCCACAGCCTGCGTCACGAGCCGAGGATGGGCTGCGCGGATTTTGCCGCAGTGAGAACCGGGGCAATCGCCGGGATCGGCGTGGCGCTACTCCCGGATCACACCTGCCGGCAGGCGCTTGAAGAAGGCAAACTCGTCCGCGTCTTGCCCTCATGGCGCGGCATGAAGGGGCTGGTCCATCTCGTGTTCACAATCCGCCGCGGCCTTCCGCCTGCCGTGCGAAAATTCATAGACCGGCTTGCAGCCGAATTCCCAAAGGATGCTTTAGGCGGAAAGATTTGAACTTCTGTCTTGTAATTTCCACAGCTAAATCGCGGCAGGCGCCTACGGTTCAAATCCTTACGCGGCTACTCATCAAAGGTCGTTACTGTGCGTCCGAAAACTGCGATGCTTTCATCGTTTTCCGTCCTTTCCCATCCAGGAAAAATCCACCGGGAAACTCTAGCCAAAACTGTTTCAGTTTGTAGGGGGCAGATCACCATACTGGAGGGACTAATATCTGGTCCAACGTGGCAGCAAGCGATTGACTGTTTTGTCAGCCATTAATTCCCGTTGTGCCTGTCCTAGCAGTCAAATCTTGCGTCAAGAACCGGGTCATGATACTTGGCAGTTATAATAGGCTGGAAGCTACTACGTGACCGGTACAGCCGCCATCGAGGTCGATATGAGCTCTCACACTCGCACCTATTCTCGTGTTACTCGCGAAGCGCTTGCTCTTATGGGCGGCCAGATCCGTTTGGGGCGCAAACAGCGCCGGATGTCGGAAGCCGATTTGTCCGAGCGGATCGGCATCGCACGTAGCACCCTTCAGCTAATCGAGAAGGGTCATCCAAAGGTTGAGGTCGGGCTGGTGTTCGAAGCGGCCATATTGGTGGGAGTACCGTTATTCGTTTCCGAGCCGTCAGGGCTATCAGCGCAGATTTCTCGGATCGATGACAAGCTGGCGTTACTGCCGCATTCGATCCGCCGACCGCGTTCGGAGATAAAGGATGACTTCTGATCGTGTACCTGCGCGGCCGGCGCCTGCGACAGAGGCTTATGTCTGGATTTGGCTACCCGGAGATTTGAAGCCCGTGATTGCGGGCCGCATTGCGCCGGAAGGGCAGGTCTACGTCTTCAACTACGGTCGCTCCTATCTGGAGCGCCGTGATGCTGTGCCGATCTTTCTCCCGGAACTTCCACTAGAGCGTGGAAACATCCCCCCGAACGCCCCACTTGATATGGCGGGCTGCCTGCGCGACGGAGCGCCAGACGCATGGGGGCGCCGCGTCATCATCAATCGTTTGACCGGTTTGCGTGGAGATGCTGCAAACGCCATCGAGTTCGATGAACTGACCTTCATGCTCCATTCTGGCTCGGATAGAATAGGTGCACTCGACTTCCAGACATCAGCCGAGCGATACCAGCCACGCGAGCAGGAAAATGCGACGCTTGAGGAACTGCTCGAGGCGGCCGGTCGTGTTGAGCGGGGAGAGCCCATTCCACCGGCCTTGGAGAAAGCGCTGTTTCACGGAAGCTCGATCGGTGGTGCTCGCCCGAAGGCGCTGATCGACGATGGCGCTGACAAATTCATCGCCAAATTCTCGGCTTCAAATGATACCTATGCGGTCGTGAAGGCTGAGTATATCGCAATGCGGCTCGCGGCATCAGTGGGTCTGCACGTTGCTCCGGTACGGCTGACCAAGGCAAGCGGCAAAGATGTACTCCTGGTTCGCCGCTTCGATCGCGAGCGCGGCGAGCATGGATGGACCCGTCGCGCCATGGTTTCGGCACTCACCATGTTCGGACTGGGTGAAATGCAAGCGCGTTACGCAAGCTATGTTGACCTGGCTGAGATCGTTCGCGCACGTTTCTCCGATCCGCAAACGACCTTGCGGGAGTTGTTCGCCCGGATGGTCTTCAACGTCCTGGTTGGCAACACAGACGACCACGCTCGCAACCATGCTGCCTTTTGGGATGGCGAGTATCTGGCGCTGACACCTGCTTACGACATTTGCCCTCAGGCGCGAACCGGACGGCAGGCGAGCCAAGCCATGCTCATTCGCGAGGACGACCGTCGCAGCTTGCTGGAGAATTGTCGACTGGCCGCGTCGTCCTTTCTCCTCACCGATGCTGAAGCAAGGAACCTGATCAATGAACAGGTCAGTGATGTTCGCTCTGCTTGGAGCGATATTTGCAACGAGGCTGAGCTGAGCGCCGTGGACCGCACATTTCTGTGGCAGCGGCAATTCCTGAACGAATATGTCTTTGACGGGTATGTTGATGGCATACCGCAAGGGCTCTGATTTGACCGAAATCATAACGTTCAGCGACACGAGCAGGGCTGACATTGATCGATCTGCCCAAAACTTCTTAAGTCCGTTGACGAACGCTTACGAAGAATTCTTCGATTCCTTTTCAGTCACTCGTATCCCCAAAATTGCTGCGAAAGCGTTTCGTTAATCCTGACCTATCTACTGGAAGAAAAGCATCGCCTTGATAGCGTCTATATTGTCAAAGGTGTCGATTTTCACGAGGGATTTAACCACTTTTGCGTTTCGTGATGACACATGTATTTCGGTGAAGCCTCAACGATTACACGATTCAAGCCGTATTCCGGTAGATAAAAGCAAGACGCCAAAACGGGTCGAATGACGGCGGAACTGAACAGTTGATCCGCTGATAGCACCAATTGGTGCATTGGTGCTCCAAGCTACGCCCTCAAGCGGGCCAATGTCACCGTAGCTACGGCCGGTCACAGGTTCGAATTTCAAAAAGAGCTCATTGACATATCCTTGGGTGGCATCAACTTTCCATTGTGCCGGTGAATTCCAAGCGGTCGTGAGTTCCGGCCCAATTGCAGGCCGGAACTTTTGCATGGTTACTAGGCCGCCTGTCGGGAAGCGCGATCAGGCGCCCTTTGAACGACACGTTCCGTATCGAGGGCGAAGAAGGACAACAGGACAGTTAGCGATTGGGCGTCGTTTGCAAGGCTGCGGCTGGCGGCCGTCGATTGCTCCACCATTGCAGCATTCTGCTGGGTACCTTGATCGATCGAGTTCACAGCGTTGCTGACCTCGTTGAGGCCGATCGCCTGCTCTCGCGATGACTCTGCAATGGCGCTGACATTCCGGCTTATGTCTTGTACGCCCTCCACTATCTTGCGCAGGGCAGATCCAGTCTTGTCCACCAGGTCCACGCCGATCCTGACCTGCTGGCTTGAACCATCAATCAACATCTTGATTTCCTTCGCTGCGGTCGCAGACCTATATGCCAGCTCCCGCACCTCCTGGGCAACAACTGCGAAACCCTTACCGGCTTCACCGGCGCGGGCTGCCTCGACACCAGCATTGAGCGCCAGCAGGTTCGTCTGGAATGCAATGTCGTCGATGGCTGTGATGATATGGTTCATCTTGCTAGAGGAGTCCGCAATCTTGTTCATGGCTACGACCGCCTCCCCAACGATATGACCCGATTGTTCAGCACCGGCTCTGGTGTCGTTGACAAGGGTTTGCGATTCTTCGGCACGTCTGGCCGTGTCGCGGACCGTTGTCGTGATCTGCTCGAGCGCTGCAGCGGTTTCCTCAACAGAGGCTGCCTGCTGCTCCGTGCGGCGAGAAAGATCGTCGGCTGCAGATCTCACTTCGCCGGCACTGCCGGAAATTCCGCTTGCGCGTTCGCCAACCTCGGCGAGCGTTTGCTGAAGCTTTTGGAGGCTGTCATTAAAATTCTGGCGTAACTTGTCCAGATCGGAAACAAAAGGTTTTGTGATGCGGTGTCCGATGTTGCCCTGCGACAAAGCGCTCAAGCCTGCCGCAAGTTCGCTCACCGCAAACTGTACATCGGCAGCATCTTTCGCCTTTCGTTGTTCATTCTCGGAGCGCTCGCGATCGGCATGGAGGCGGGTGTCCGTCGCCTCGACCTCAAGGGCGGCCTGCTCAATCGCATTCGTCCTGAATACGGCCACCGCAGTAGCCATGTCGCCGATTTCATCTTTCCGGTGGACTCCGGCGATTGTAGCGGTTGTCTCTCCGTCCGCGAGTGCCAGCATGCGAACCCGTAAAGCTTCGATAGGTGATGCGATGCCACGCGACGTCACCCACAAGCTTAGCACCGAGAGAAGCACAGTCAGACAGCCAAGTGCGAGAACTGAATAGAATATCGTCTCATGGGCGTCCTTATCCAACGCAAGCGTCTTGTCATGGATGGTTTTGAGGTTCGTGTTGATCCAATCCCGCATATCCGGAAGAACGACCGCGACCAGTTTGTCGGCGTCCGAAAGGTGGGCTTTGGCTGTTTCCGGGTCACCAGCACCGGCTGCCGCAACCCCGAGCTCGACCATCCGGATGATTTCGTCCGACGAGGAGTTCATTCGATCTATCGTTTGTTGTTCCTGTGGCATTTTCATCGCAATTTGCTCGAACAAGCCAGATAGGCGACCGGCGCTTTCAGCAATGTCAGCATAAGCCGCATCCCACGAAGGTGACCCTTTATGGTCATTCAGCATCTTGTATCCGTCATAGACGATCGCGACCAATCGCTGGCTTGCAATCGCGAGATCAATCTCGGCTTCGCCATCGTTGATGATGAAAGCTGAGTAAGTTTCGACCGCGTGGCGATAGTTGACGCAAAGGTAGGTCACAGCGCCGAGGGACATCAAAACGAATGGCAGGATGAGAGCCATGATCTTCGTCCGGATCCGCGTATTTTCGAGTGGTCTCACAAATATTGTCCGTCGCTTGAGGGGTGCCAAAAGAAAATAAAATGGCAGATATCGATCCCCTCTCTGACGTCCAAATCCTAATCTTCTACCATCTAATCGAAGCGAACACTGTATTGTGAATAGTGAACGGATCTGAGTCCGGTATCGTACGTTAATAGAGGTAGTATTAGATTTTAGGATTATAATATTAAGTTGTATGTCTGGGAATACTTGAAATTCCGTAGTCCAAGACTATAGGCGTTGATCTTCCCGCAAAAGCGGTTGCCAACCGGGGAGGCGAACCAGGGGCCTGACCAATTTCGTAAATTTGCTTGAGGCCCCAGAGGCCCCTATCACTTTATAATGCTCTTCAAAAACTGACCTATCTCGCGGTCGTTGTTTCCTGCTTCGACCCATGGTCATAAAAGGTCTGAAAATGCACCCGGGGTTGATGCCGCTCTTCCCGCATTCGTCGATGTCTTTGGGAGGCTCCAGTCTGCCCGCGCCATTCATTCCATCACAGCAACAGAGCATGTCATCTTCGTCGTCGTTCATGTGGCAATCGTCGTCCAGCCCGGCACCTGGAGCAACCTCCGCTCGATGATCACGGGACGCTACACGATTCGGGACAGGAATTAAAAACAACGAGTACGCTTTGCAAGAGACGCCGCTTATCGGTCGGCGGCACACTGAGCGTCAGCGCTTTCGATCAAGCCAACTCGATTTAAATACATTGTTCTGTTCAAGGAACTCTCACAACGTCTTTCAGTTTGTGAGGGTTAGAACGGAGGCATGTAGCAATGACTAGAGACGAACTACGGGACGCGTGCTTTGCGTTCGAAGAGGAGCACGGGATGGAAGGGTTCTGCGATGCCATGGCCGATATAATGGCTGAACGAATGGCGTTGAAGGGATCGGTATTTGGAGATGAGTTATCGCCTGTCCAAAGGCATGACACACAGCGATCGCCACCGGACGCTTACAATAACTGACCAATTCAAACGTTGAGGCACAATCGCCGTGTAGGTTATCTGTCAACAAGCTCCGTCACGGGGTTTCGGTGTATTTCGCTCGGTACCAATCCATGGATGGAACGCAGCATGAAGCGGATAAGTTCTTCCTCGACGCCGCAATGAGGAAGGGCTAGGTTTGCCGCGTGAAGGTAATCTATGTAGGTGCGGCGAGTAACAGCCTCACCACTTTTGGTCACCATGGTTTCGCGATCAATGTCCTTGCCAGTGTCCTTCCCCAAGGCATTTTTCGTGGCAACCACGTCCATCAGATCGTCTAGCGCCTGGAATGCCGAGCCTAAGTGAGACGCAAACTCCGTTAACGATGCTTGCTGTCGCACTGATCGTTGTGAGAGGATCGATGCCATTTCCGCCATGGCGGCAAAGAGCCTTCCAGTCTTCAGCCAGTTCTTCTGTTCGACATCTAGCGACGTTCCGCTGACTCCCCTAAGATCGATCTCCTGCCCGGCCGCAAGACCAGTGTGTCCTACCGCGTGGCTAAGGATTGCCGTCATTCGGGCACGGGCACCATCCCCCAAGCCATGGACGGTTGAAAGCACACGTATTCCTAGCGTCAACAGAGATATAGCCGCAAGAATGGCTGTTGCCTGGCCGAACACTTTGTGAGTTGTTGGCTTATCTCTTCGAAGTTCGGCATCGTCCATGCACGGCAAGTCGTCGAGGATCAAGGATGCCGTGTGAACCATCTCCACGGCGCAGCCGATATCGATCGAAGCATCCAGACAGTCCTCACGACTGACCATCATCACAAATATAAGTGGCCTGAATCGTTTGCCGCCACCAAGAAGCGCGTGGCTCATGGCCGATAAAAGCTGAGGCGGAGCATATTCGTCGGTATCGAGTAGTGTCCGAAGTCGATCATCAATCCTAGACCGCAACTTGCCGGCCGTTTGCGCGACAAATTCTTGGCCACCCAGAGTCCGCAACCATTGCGGTTCAACCATCTGTCCGGTTGTTGTGCAAAAAGTCGCAGAGTTTCTCACTCGTGTACCGGACATTCAGCAAGCCTACCCTATATGACGTTAAAGTTCCGGCTTGCCGGTTGCTTGAATATATCTGTAGCACACGCCGCCAGATGAAAGGCCTCGATGCTCGAAGAACGGAAAAAACAGCACCTGGACATTGTTTTGAGCAGCAAGGGTGTTTCAAGCGGCGTTACAACAGGATTCGAAGCAATACGCTTCGAGCATGTTGCACTCCCCGAATTAGACATGTCCGCTATCGATATATCTGCGGACTTTCTCGGAAGAAGTCTGAAGGCTCCATTCCTCGTCAGCTCCATGACGGGTGGGGCAGAGGAGGCCCAGAAGATCAATCGCAACATTGCGATCGCCTGCGAGTCCGCTGGCGTTGCATTTGCTGTCGGCTCGCAGCGTGTAGCTCTCGATACGAACTCCGACTGGGGTATGAACCGCGAACTGCGGCGTCTTGCACCGTCCGTACCGATTCTCGCTAATATCGGCGCAGCTCAGCTGAACACCGGCTATGGTCTTGATCAAGCTCGTCGCGCGATCGAAATGATCGATGCAGACGCTCTGATAATTCATCTCAACCCTTTGCAAGAAGCAGTCCAGCCGGAAGGCGACCGCAATTGGACAGGACTGACTGAGAAGATTGGTTTCCTTAGCCAAGCGCTCGATGTGCCACTGGTCGTCAAAGAGGTCGGCTCGGCCGTCTCGCCGATGGTTGCACAGAAACTGATATCGCTCGGCGTCAGTATCATCGACGTTGCGGGTGCCGGGGGTACGAGCTGGGCAGCTGTCGAAGCCCATCGCGCAACGACCGTTTCCGAGGCTGCTGTCGCATCGGCTTTTGTCGACTGGGGGCAGCCGACCGCTTACGCAATTTCCGCGATGCGCAAGACCTTGCCAGACGTTTTCATCATTGGTTCGGGCGGCGTACGAAATGGCGTCGATGCCGCAAAGGCAATCCGGCTAGGCGCAAACATTGTCGGACAGGCCGCCTCTGTGCTTCGGTCGGCAACCTCTTCACCGGAAGCCGTCGCTGATCATTTCGAGGTCATGTCGGCGCAGTTAAGGGTCGCGTGTTTCTGTACAGGCTCGTCCAATCTCGCGGATCTCAGGGTCGCGAGGCTTGAAGCTTATGCGTACGCTTGATGGTCGATCCCGTGACACCAGGAACGCCAACGACGACTGAGCCAGCTACCATCGGAGGGCGCGGCTGCGATTTCAGGTCGATGGAGAACGGATCGCACGATCAGTCTCCGCCCATTGTCCTTGTCGGGGCAGGTCTTGCCAGCGCAGTCATCGCGCAACGGCTCACGACTGTGCTTGATGCGCCAAGAGTCGTTATTGTCGAAAGCACCGACGCACCTTTCGGCGAGCATACCTGGTCTTTTCACAGAGCAGATCTGCAACCCTCCAGCCTTGCCTGGATAGCGCCGCTTGTCGCCCAGGAATGGGGCGGACAGTCGGTGCGGTTCGGCAGCTATGAACGCCACCTTCCGTCCGGTTATGCTTCACTGACATCGGCATCCGTCAGCGCAGCCGTTGAACGCCTGCCGAATGTGTCGCTCAGTAGGAACTCCGAGGTAACTGCACTTTCTGCTGCTCAGGTCACGTTCGCCGATGGCAGTACGCAAGCAGCCTCGTGTGTCATCGACTGCCGTGGCTACCGACCAAGCGCATCGATGGTTCTCGGCTACCAGAAGTTCATCGGCCTTGAAGTGATGCTTTCAAGCCCTCACAGCTTACCGCATCCCGTCATCATGGACGCAACGGTCGACCAGCTTGACGGCTACCGGTTCGTCTACCTGCTTCCGATGTCGCCGACGCGCGTGCTGATCGAAGACACCCGCTACTCAGAAGGCGCTGATCTTGATGGTGCCGTGATTTCCGAGGATATCCACGCCTATGCCACCGGCCACGGCTGGAACATTACTCAGGTCGTCCGCCGCGAGAACGGCGTTCTGCCGATCGTGCTTGCGCATGATTTTGAGCGCTTCTGGTCGGAATTGCCGGAGGATATCGCCCATGCCGGTCTACGCGCAGGCCTCTTCCATCCGACCACGGGCTACAGCTTGCCCGATGCGGTCCATGTGGCTGATCTGATCGCCGAAAACTGGCCAATCGACAGCGCCGCTCTAGCTTCTGTGATCCGCGCACATGCCGCACGTCAACACAAGAAGCAGGGTTTCTACCGCTTGCTCAACAGAATGCTGTTCCTTGCGGCGGAGCCCGACAGGCGCCATTTTGTGCTCGAGCGTTTCTACAAGCTACCGACGCCGCTTATCGAGCGGTTCTATGCCGGACGAACAACGACGACCGATATTTTGCGCATTCTTACCGGAAAGCCTCCGGTCCCCATCCATAGGGCGCTTGCATGTTTGAGCGAGGCCCAGTTGTTCGAGAACGGATCTCCATGAGCGGAAGAAAGAAAACAGCCGCGGTGATCGGTGCAGGTTTCGGCGGGCTCGCGCTCGCCATTCGGCTGCAGAGCGCCGGGATACAGACGGTCGTCTACGAGAAGCGCGACAAGCCAGGTGGCCGTGCTTATGTCTACATCAACGACGGCTTTACTTTCGATGCAGGGCCGACCGTTATCACGGATCCGGACTGTCTGGAACAGCTGTGGGCGATTTCCGGACGGCGGCTGTCCGAGGATGTGACCCTGCTTCCGGTATCGCCATTCTACCAATTGTGCTGGGAAGATGGCTATCGCTTCGACTATGCCAACGATCAGGCTGAGATCGATAGGCAGATTGCTGCTAAAGCGCCTGGGGATGTCGAGGGATACAGGCGCTTCCTCGCCTATTCCGAAGATCTTTACAGAGAAGGCTACGAGAAGCTCGGAACGGTGCCGTTTTTGAACTTCTGGTCGATGGCGAAGGTTGCGCCGCAACTGATCCGGCTTGAAAGCCATCGCAGCGTCTATTCCAAGGTTAGCCAGTTCATCAAGGACGATCAACTGCGCCAAGCATTCAGTTTCCACTCCCTGCTGGTCGGCGGCAATCCCTTCCGCACGTCTTCGATCTACGGCCTCATTCATGCGCTCGAACGCAAGGGGGGCGTGTGGTTCGCCAAGGGCGGGACGGGTGCGTTGATTGCCGGCATGGTCAAGCACTTCGAAAGACTTGGCGGGACGATCCAGCTCAATGCAGAGATCGATCGCATCGAGGCTCGGGACGACCAGGTCTCCGGCGTGACCCTGAAGGATGGCACTTGCCGGAGCTTCGACCAGATCGCGTCGAACGCCGATGTCGTACACACCTACAAGCATATGCTTCGCGATACGAACCGCGGCCGTTCGAACGGTCGCGCGCTGGAGAAGAAAAGCCACTCCATGTCGCTGTTCGTCGTGTACTTCGGCCTGAAGACCGAGCATCCGGAACTCAAGCACCACATGGTCCTGTTCGGTAACAGGTACAAAGAGCTCATCTCGGAAATCTTCGCGACGGATGGCCTGGCGGAAGACTTCTCACTCTATCTGCACTCACCTTCCGTAACCGATGATAGTCTCGCCCCTCCGGGGTCGAGCGCCTATTACGTGTTGTCCCCCGTACCGCATCTCGGCACCGCAGACATCGACTGGAGCGTTGAGGGTCCGAAATATCGTGACCGGATACTGCGATATCTGAACGACCGCTATATCCCAAATCTTCTCAAAGACCTCGTGACGGTCAGGCACTTCACGCCCTTCGATTTCCGCGACGAGCTCAACGCGCATCACGGATCGGCCTTCTCCGTCGAACCCATCCTGACACAGAGCGCCTGGTTCAGGCCTCACAACCGCGACGACAGTTTCTCCAACCTTTACGTGGTCGGAGCAGGCACACATCCGGGTGCGGGCATTCCGGGTGTGGTCGGATCCGCAAAGGCAACTGCCGGCTTGATGATCGAGGACGCGCTAAAGTGACTGACGCCGTTATCACCAACAGCGAGCAAGCCATCGCGCAGGGGTCGCAGAGTTTCGCCACGGCCGCGCGGCTGTTCGACCGCAGGACACGTGACGACGCGGTGATGCTCTATGCGTGGTGCCGCTATTGCGACGATGTCATCGATGGGCAGACGTTGGGGCACGACCAGACTGAAAACTTCCGCGATGGCCAGCAGCAGCGCCTCGCGCTTCTGCGGCAGCACACCGCCGCGGCCTTGGGCGGCGGTCAGACAAATAAACCGGTCTTCGAGGCTTTGCGCCGGGTGGTTGATCGCCACCAGATCCCGGTACGCCATCCCGAAGAGCTTCTCAGAGGTTTCGAGATGGATGTGGTGGAACGCAGCTACGCCACGATCGAAGACATGCTGGACTACTGCTACCACGTGGCGGGGGTCGTCGGCGTGATGATGGCGATGATTATGGGGGCTCGCGACCCTCACGTGCTGGATAGAGCCTGCGACTTGGGCATCGCGTTTCAGTTGACAAACATCGCTCGCGATGTGGTAGAGGATGCGCGGGCAGGGCGGTGCTACCTGCCAGCGGAAATACTTGCTCGGCACGGTCTCAACAAAATCGATCCTGACGATAGCACGCAACGCACACGGCTCCACGCGGTGGCGGTCGAACTTCTCGATCTTGCAGAGGCCTATTACCTGTCCGCCAATCAGGGACTTGCCTCATTGCCGCCGCGCTCGGCCTGGGCGATTGCAACGGCTCGCCGTGTCTACCGGGCTATCGGCACCAAGCTGCGGACAGCAGGTCCGAACGCCTGGGACAAACGTGTCTCGACGACAAAGGCCGAGAAGGCGGTGCTGTTGAGTGTCGCGCTTGGAGACGTGGTGCGCTCACGTCTTCGCATGCAGGAGGTTCCCCGGCAGGGGCTATGGCAACGGCCTTAGCTATTCCGAGAATCGTGTCGTTCTTCATCAGGCGCGTGAGTTCTGGCCTTCTGCTTGTTTTCCTGCAGCTCCTTTACGAGCGTTTCTGCCGGTTTCGCATAAACGAAGCCAAATGATACGCAGCCATCGCGACCTTCGACCGCGTGGTGAAGACGATGCGCTTGATAGACGCGTTTAAGGTAACCTTTGCGCGGAATGTAGCGAAACGGCCAGCGCTGATGGACAAGACCGTCATGCATGAAGAAATACAGAACGCCGTAGACAGAAACGCCGACGGCGATCCACCACAGCGGCCAGTACCAGTTACCGATGAAAAACATGGCGACTGAAATGACGGCGAAAATGACAGCGTAGAGATCATTCTTCTCCAACGCGTGATCATGGGGTTCGTGGTGTGACTTGTGCCAGCGCCATCCCCAGCCGTGCATGATGTGTTTATGGGACCATGCGGCAAACCACTCCATAAATACGACGGTTCCGATTACCAGGGCGGCTGGGATCAGATAGTTCATAAGACTCTCCAAAAGCGACCTTAATCCTGCCCATGGCGTAATAGAAGCGCGCGATGAGCCGGCAACTTCCACCAAGGCACCCAGGGCGCTTCATGATGTTCATGATGATAGCCAAAGTGGAAGCACGTCAAAAGCGACATAAGCGGCGAAAATTCATTGCTTCTCGCACGATGCTCATCTGCGAAGGGAAGGTCGTCGACGCGGTGAGGCCGATACGTTCCGAAATAGAAGAGCTGAACAGACGAGAGGATGGCAGGCAGCGCCCAGAAAATCAACATTGTCGGGAAGCGCTCCCGCAGGATGACGAGGTAGACAACCACTGCCACCGTCAGTGTCGCGAACTCCCGCCAGCCGAAATAATACCGGAAAAAGTTGAGATACCACGGCCAGAACTGCGCCGAATGGTCGGTGTCAAAATCGGGATCGTCGGCCGTGCCTGCGTGGCGATGATGGGCGTGGTGGTTCTCGTGGAGCTTTTCGTACGAAAATCCCGCGTAGATGAAGACGCAAAAGCGACCGATCGCGCGGTTGATGGCCGGATATTGCGGGAGCATCGAGCCATGCATCGTGTCGTGCGCAATGATGAAAAGGCCCACGCTCAGCCAGCATTGGACGGCGATCACGAAAGGTGCAGCGAGGATGCGGCCGGACCCTGTCCAGTCGATAAGGAAGATCGCAGTGACATGGATCGTCATCCAGGCGGCGACGATAAGGCATGCCAGCAACAATCCTGTCGCGACATCCCTGCGGTCACCTCGTCTCGAACCCTCGTTGTTCTTCATCGCTCCATCCATCAGAACCTCAGCCTCCGTCGGGAGACGATCAGAGCGGAAGCCGTGCCGACCACAGCCATTGCCAAGAGTGAAACTATCTCTGGGACGACATCCGGCAAGGTCTCGTGTCTCCAGAACACGCCGTAATAGGCTTCGATCGCCCAGGTGTTCGGGGTGAGGCGGCCGATCTCCTGCAGGAAGTCGGGCATCATGAAGCGCGGAACCATGGAGCCGCCGACGGCCGAACAGATGAGCACGACGAAGGTGGAAACCGTCTGCGCCTGCTGTTTCGTCGTACATGCCGTGGCAACTGCGAGCGCTAGTCCGGATGCGCCCAGTGCCGCAGCAACTGTGATGAGCAGCCACAGATCCAGCCGCCTGATCACGTCGACCTCATAGACCAGCTGCGCGACGATGAAGATCAGTCCCACCTGGACAACGCCCTGGATTGTCAAGAACATAAGTTTGCCCAATACTACCACAGCGCTTCCGCCGGGACCGACTGCAATCCGATCGATTATGCCGGAATTCCGTTCCTCGATCAGGATCGCAGCGCTTTGCAGAGACGCAAACAGTAGAAAGAGAATGGCGACGGCGCCCGCGTAATAGGTCACCGTAGCGCCAGAGCTATCGGAGGAACCGACGGACGCTGTGGCAACAAGGCCGGGCGGGTTGGTGGCACCCTGCGGTTCGCTTATACGCGCGCCGGCTTCGACAGCGGCTGCAAGCCGTCCGGACTGCTCCGGCGTGAAAGTGCCGATAACGCTCTGGAACGTGATGGCGGTGCGCGAAAGAAGGAGATCGGGCAGCCGACGCGCCACTAGTTCCTGGACGCGACCGGAGACGATACTGCCGGCCATCAGTTTCGACGGATCGACCAGAACTTCGAAAGGTGCGGCGCCGGTGTCGTAGAGCTCCCCGCGGATGACAAGGCCGGTATCGGCAGCACCTCGTTTCACAAGACTCTCGACCTCAGCCCGGTTCGAGCGCACAGCGCCGATAACCTCAAATGTCGGCTCCTGACGGAGCGCCGCTTCCAGACGCTGCGACGCTGGCGTGGATGAAAGCTGTGCGACCGCAACCTTCAGATCTAGCTTGTCGCTCGTCGTTGCCGAGAATATCGAGGCGAAGACCACGAAGATCGCCGGAGGCAGCGCAAACGCCAGAACCAGCGCCCCGCGGTCGCGTAAAAGCCCCAGCGTCATGACACGAAGCATGGCGAGGATCATCGGCGAGGGCCTCCAAAACCGGTGCCCGGTTGGTCCGCGAGGTGAAGGAAAAGGCTGTCAAGGCCGGGCTTGCGGAACCGAACCTCTTTCGTTGCCAGGCCGGATTGTTCCAGATGTTCCGTGATTTCGTGAAGTGGCGAGTTACTAATCACGCTCCAGCACTGGCCTCCCTCCACGGGGGAAAAGCCACGTTCTCGCAGCACAACCTCATCATCCACGGAGACTGGCAGTTGCGTCTCGATGATGATCTCGTGCTGTCCGTCAAACGCCAGATCAAGGAGGGCGCGCGGAGCTCCCTGCGGCTCGATGCCACCCTTGTGCAGAAAGCCAACTTGTGTGCACATAGTTTCCGCCTGCTGCAAATCATGCGTGATCAGCAGAATCCCGACGCCGCTGTCACGAAGTTTGAGAATAACGTTTTGCAAGGTGATGCGAGCGTCGATGTCGACGCCGACCATTGGCTCATCCAGAATAAGAAGAGCGGGGCGGTGAAGGATTGCAGCGGCGATATTGACCCGACGCTTCCATCCTCCGGACAGGACTTCGACCCGCTCCTGAAGACGGCCTGCCAAAGCTGTGTGTTTGATGACCTCCCCGATCGCGTCTTTCGTCTCGGTCGCGCCTAGACCGGACAGGCGGCCGAAGACCTGCAGGTTCTCCAAGATCGTTAGGTGCGGATAGAGCGCGATTTCCTGCGGGACAAGTCCGATCTGCCGGGCAACGCCGTGCCGTATCGCCTTGCCGCCGATCATGATCGTTCCTTCGTACGGCTTCAGCCGACCGCATACGGCACGTACCAACGTTGTCTTGCCGGCGCCGTTCGGACCAAACAGACCGAAAATCTCGCCTCGCTCAATGCGCATGTTAACTCGACGAAGTATTTTGCGGTCGCCATAGCAGGCACTGAGATCACGGATCTCGAGAGCAGCGGGAATTTCCATGAAATCGCACTCCTTCCGTCGCTACCATTAACACGGACAGTCTGATCTGACAGCTAGCATCGGATCGATAACGGCCATCAACGGTCAAGATTAGGCGAACCATTTGAGGTCTGGCTAGTTGAACGCTGCGTAATTTTGTTCGAATGCAGATCGAGAGTTCGCACTTGAGCCTTGCCAAACTAACCGCGTCCCGAAGACGGCAAATGCTTGTTGCGGCTTTCGTAGCACAGTACGGTTGACGAACCACGTTGTGACGACAAATCAGATCTCTTTGCCTGTATAAAATGGGGCGCTTTGAATAAGGGGACGTTCGAGAAGACAGCCGAAGAAAGAAGACGGCTTGTTTATGTGGTTACTTGTCGGATTAGGAAAGTGGAATGCATAACAGTAACGACGTTGTCTCGTGGTCGCGTCGCCATCTAACGATATCTTTCTTGCTAATATGCTCGCAAATTATCTGGTTGCTTTCGCTCGGACGGAACTGGTTCTGCACCTGCGGTACAATCAGGCTTTGGGCGGGAATGGATCCGTCCCAGAACTCGCAACAGTTTTTCGACCCGTATTCTCTCCTCCACTTTGCATTCGGCTGCGGTCTCTATCTCTGGCTGACGTCCGTGCGACCGCATTTCACTCTGGCCCGACGGGCGGCCTACGCTGTGATGAGTAGCGTCTTATGGGAAATCTGCGAGAACCTTCCTTTCGTCATTGGTATTTTCGGTACCGAAGGTACCCCGCTCGCCTATTCCGGCGACAGTATCATTAACTCGCTATCCGACACATTCAGCGTTCTTATCGGCTTCGCAGTCGCCTCGCGCATCTCGACACCCGTAATCGTATCGGCAATCCTCGCACTGGAGGTCCTGACCTTCGCCTGGATTGGCGATAGCGTGGTTGCGGGGGTATTGCGCATATTATCCTCGTCGATGGCGTGAAAGCAGCGAAATGCATCGATAACTTGCCTAAGGTCATTCTTGTCATTCTCCGAGAGGTAACCGCCCTTTGCATTTCGCTCTTATCTGTCCCCCATTCAAGAGCCATATCTCCGTCTTCGAGACAGTCGGAGCCGAGCTTGTGCGCAGAGGTCACCGTGTTACCTTTGTCGTGAATGCCGGAGCCGAGCGGTATGTAAAGGAAGGATTCGATATCCGCGCGGTGGAGGGAACCGATACGCGCCAGATGGAGCGCGTGATCGATCGGGCGTCACGCCCCAGCGGCCTTTTCGGCGTTCTGAGAACCGTTCACGATACGGCCATGCTAACGGATGCCCTCTGTGAACATGCGCCGGGAGATCTTCGTGCACTCAGCATAGATGCCGTTCTTGGCGATCAGATGGAGCCGGCGGCTGGACTGCTCGCTCGCCATCTCGGGGTACCCATTATATCGATCGCTTGTGCACTCCCGATCGAACGCGATGAAACCATCCCACTCCCGTTCCTGCCATGGCTCTATGATCCGTCGCCCAAAGGGATCCGTCGGAACCAGGGAGGTGAGCGCGTCTCCCGACTGCTGCTGCTGGAGCAGAACCGCGTCATCAGGAAATGGTCACGCCGCTTCGGTCTTGGTGAGACATACCACGACCTTCAGTCATGCCTTTCCGATGTAGCGACGATTGCCCAGACGACGTCAGGCTTTGATTTTCCCCGCACCACAGCCACGAGTCGTTTGCACATGGTAGGTCCAATTCGACACGAGGAGCGTGAACAGAACCTCCCGTTCGATCTCGACCCGACCAAGCCGTTCGTCTTTATGTCTCTTGGCACGCTACAGGGGCACCGCGTATCGCTTTTCGCTGCCGCCGCCGGGGCGTGTCGCGAACTCGATGTACAGTTGCTCGTCGCCCATTGCGGTGCGCTAGAGCGAAAGCAGGCTGAAGCTTTGGGTGCGACTTGGGTCATGGATTACGCGCCGCAGCGCGCAGTGCTTGCCCGTGCCGACCTTTGCATAACCCATTGCGGGATGAACACGGTCATGGATGCACTCGAGTTCGGGACGCCCCTGCTTGCGCTTCCGATAGCATTCGATCAGCCCGGGGTATCTGCTCGAATCGTCTACCATGGCGTCGGTTCGCGACAGTCTACCCGCATGTTATCCAGGGCAAAGATGAAGCGAGCGATCGCGACGCTGCTACACCAGCCGGGCTACAAGGAGCGGGCTGGTAAGATAGGGCGGTCCATCACCGCCGCTGGGGGGGTAGGTAAGGCCGCCGATCTAATTGAAGCTGCTATTGTATGAACCCTAACCGGAACGTTGCGTAGCATTCTACAGCTTGGTCGTAGGTTCAGTCCCATCAAGGTGCCAGACATTCATTTGTCCATACCGAAGACATAGGTAACAGCTTGTACCTATGACATGGGTGACAACCTCGTGCCGAACGGGTTGTCTATGGTTTGCAGTGTTTTCTGTTCCAAGTCGATATATCCGAAATCTTTGTGCATGAAGATAACAAGCCGTCATCGACTTCTTCTATTCCCAGTCTTTGCCCTGCCATCACGATCGAGATAGGCTTTTGACGATGTGCAGTAGACATCTGCCGGGCCCTTCATGGCCAGTGCCTCATGAGGACGTTCCATATCAAATTGGTTGACGAAGCTGTCGAAACGGACCTGCTGCTGCAGCATGTTCATCTGGGGCGGGCGCGTGGCTTCCTTCTTGAGTGTGAGGTGCATGCATAGCGGCAATCTAGAT
>UCHV01000053.1 GCA_900472395.1 Hyphomicrobiales bacterium | reverse complement strand
ATCGTCGCATCGATCATCGCTTAATAGGTGAGGGCGCCGGAAACGGCGCCTTTATCCTTTTATTCATGCTTTTTTCATGCGCAAAGGCTGTAAACCCTTGCGCATGACATAAAAATGTAGCAGATGGCGCGTGAGCGCAGTGAAGAGTGGCCTCGGCCTTCGAATCGTCTGCTGCAAATCAATATAAAGGTGGGTCCCTTGGACCCGAAGACTGGAAAGAGCCACGGTTCGCCGGGGTCTCTCTCGATCTTTGACACCGGTGGTCCCGCCTTTAGGTAAGAAGAGCCCGTATGCTGTTTTTGAGTGTACGGATAACAAGATAACAAGGATAACGTCGAATGAACGGCCAAAATATCCGCATTCGCCTTAAGGCATTCGATCATCGTATTCTCGACGCTTCCACGCGCGAGATCGTGTCGACGGCGAAGCGCACCGGAGCTAGTGTCCGGGGCCCCGTTCCGCTTCCGACTCGCATCGAGAAGTTTACGGTCAACCGGTCTCCCCACGTCGATAAGAAAAGCCGCGAGCAGTTTGAAATGCGCACGCACAAGCGCCTGCTCGACATCGTCGATCCGACGCCCCAGACAGTCGATGCTCTGATGAAGCTCGACCTCGCCGCTGGTGTCGACGTGGAAATCAAGCTCTGAGATCAAGTCTCGGGTGAGTGAGAAGGATTGAACCTATGCGTTCAGGTGTAATTGCACAGAAAGTTGGGATGACCCGCGTCTACAACGACGCCGGCGAGCATATCCCGGTAACGGTACTGCGCATGGAAAACTGCCAGGTGGTAGCCCAGCGTACCGATGAAAAGAACGGCTATACGGCTGTCCAGCTTGGTGCTGGTGCTGCCAAGGTCAAGAACACGACAAAGGCTCTGCGCGGTCATTTCGCCGTTGCTGAAGTCGAGCCGAAGGCGAAGCTCGTCGAGTTTCGCGTATCCACCGATAACCTCATCGATGTCGGCTCCACGCTGACTGCGAGCCACTTCTCCGCCGGCCAGCTGGTCGACGTGACGGGTACCTCGATCGGTAAGGGTTTTGCCGGTGCCATGAAGCGCCACAACTTCGGCGGTCTTCGCGCCACGCACGGTGTGTCCGTTTCGCACCGCTCGCACGGTTCGACTGGTAACAACCAGGATCCGGGCAAGGTCTGGAAGGGCAAGCGCATGGCTGGTCACATGGGTTCGACCCGCGTCACCACGCAGAATCTGGAAGTTGTATCCACCGACGAAGATCGCGGTCTGATCCTCGTGAAGGGTGCCGTTCCCGGTTCGAAGGGCGCTTGGATCATCGTCCGCGATGCCGTCAAGTCGGCCGCGAAGTAAGGGAGCCAAGCAAATGGAATTCAACGTCAAGACCCTCGAGGGTAAAGACGCCGGCAAGGTTTCCCTGTCCGACGCGATCTTCGGCCTCGACCCGCGCGAGGACATCCTCGCCCGTATGGTTCGCTACCAGCTTGCCAAGAAGCAGCAGGGCACGCATCAGACGCTCACCCGTGCGGAAGTATCCCGCACCGGCGCCAAGATGTTCAAGCAGAAGGGTACGGGCCGCGCTCGTCACCATTCGGCTCGCGCTCCGCAGTTCCGCGGCGGTGGTAAGGCTCACGGCCCGGTTTCGCGCAGCCACGCATTCGACCTTCCCAAGAAGGTTCGTGCGCTTGCTCTGCGTCACGCCCTGTCGGCCAAGCTGAAGTCTGAAGATCTGATCGTTATCGATGACCTGGTTGCTGCTGAAGCAAAGACCAAGGGCCTCGTCGGCACGTTCGCTTCGCTCGGCCTGACCAACGCGCTGTTCATCGGCGGTGCCGAACTGGACGGCAACTTCAAGCTCGCTGCCCAGAACATCCCGAATGTGGACGTTCTGCCGGTACAGGGCATCAATGTTTACGACATCCTGCGTCGCGGCAAGCTCGTGCTTTCCAAGGCTGCGGTTGAAGCCCTCGAGGAGCGTTTCAAGTGATCGATATTCGCCACTACGACGTGATCGTTTCTCCTTCGATCACCGAAAAGTCGACGCTGGTATCCGAACAGAACCAGGTCGTCTTCAACGTCGCCAAGACCGCTTCCAAGCCTGAAATCAAGGCTGCTATCGAAGCTCTCTTCGGCGTCAAGGTCACTGCCGTCAATACGCTGGTCCGCAAGGGCAAGACGAAGCGCTTCCGCGGCTTCGTCGGCAAGCAGAAGGACGTCAAGAAGGCTATCGTGACGCTCGCCGAAGGCCAGTCCATCGACGTGTCCACGGGCCTCTGAGGGAATTAGATCATGGCATTGAAAAGCTACAATCCGACGACCCCGAGCCAGCGTCAGCTGGTCATCGTCGACCGTTCGGGCCTCTGGAAGGGCAAGCCGGTCAAGGCGCTGACGGAAGGTCTCTCCAAGAGCGGCGGCCGTAACAACAACGGTCGCATCACCGCCCGCTTCATCGGCGGCGGTCACAAGCGTACCTACCGCCTGGTCGACTTCAAGCGTCGCAAGTTCGACGTTGAAGGCACGGTCGAGCGTCTGGAATACGACCCGAACCGCACGGCGTTCATCGCGCTCGTCACCTACACGGACGGCGAACAGGCCTACATCCTCGCTCCGCAGCGCCTCGCTGCCGGCGACAAGGTCATCGCTTCCAACAAGGCTGTCGACGTGAAGCCGGGCAACACCATGCCCCTGCAGTACATTCCGGTTGGCTCGATCGTTCATAACGTCGAGATGAAGCCGGGCAAGGGTGGCCAGATCGCTCGTTCGGCTGGCACCTACGTACAGCTGGTCGGCCGTGACGCCGGCATGGCTATCCTTCGTCTGAACTCTGGTGAGCAGCGTCTCGTCCCGGGTTCGTGCCTCGGTACCGTTGGTGCCGTATCCAACCCGGACCACGGCAACATCAACGACGGCAAGGCCGGTCGTACCGTTTGGCGTGGCAAGCGTCCGCATAACCGCGGCGTCGTCATGAACCCGGTAGACCACCCGCACGGCGGTGGTGAAGGTCGCACCTCGGGTGGCCGTCATCCGGTTTCGCCTTGGGGCAAGCCCACCAAGGGCAAGCGCACGCGCTCGAACAAGTCCACGGACAAGTTCATCATGCGCTCGCGTCACGCTCGTAAGAAGTAAGAGGGAAGTCAGGAAATGGCTCGTTCAGTATGGAAAGGTCCGTTTGTTGACGGCTATCTTCTCAAGAAGGCTGAGAAGGTGCGTGAAGGCGGACGTGCAGAAGTAATCAAGATCTGGAGCCGTCGCTCCACGATCCTGCCCCAGTTTGTTGGCCTGACGTTCGGCGTCTACAACGGCAGCAAGCATGTACCGGTCAGCGTCAATGAAGACATGGTCGGTCACAAGTTCGGTGAGTTCTCCCCGACCCGTACCTATTACGGTCACGGTGCGGACAAGAAGGCGAAGAGGAAGTAACCATGGCGAAGGCTAAGACCGAACGCCGGCTGAAGGACAACGAAGCACAGGCAGTCGCCCGCACGCTTCGCGTCAGCCCGCAGAAGCTCAACCTCGTCGCTGCCATGATCCGTGGCAAGAAGGTTGAACGCGCCCTGGCAGAGCTGGAATTTTCGCGCAAGCGCATTTCCGGCCAGGTGAAGAAGACTCTCGAGTCTGCTATCGCCAACGCCGAAAACAACCATGACCTCGACGTCGACACGCTGATCGTGGCGGAAGCCTACGTCGGCAAGTCGATCACCATGAAGCGTTTCCACGCTCGTGGCCGCGGCCGCGCCTCGCGCATTGAAAAGCCGTTCGCGCATCTGACGATCGTCGTTCGCGAAGTCGAGGAAAAAGGGGAGGCCGCATAATGGGTCAGAAAATCAATCCTATCGGTTTCCGCCTCGGCATTAACCGTACCTGGGACAGCCGTTGGTTCGCCGACAACGCCGAATACGGCCAGCTGCTCCACGAAGACCTGAAGATCCGCGCTTACCTGATGTCCGAGCTGAAGCAGGCCGGCATCGCCAAGGTGGTCATCGAGCGTCCGCACAAGAAGTGCCGCGTTACGATCCACTCGGCTCGCCCGGGTCTGATCATCGGCAAGAAGGGTGCAGACATCGAGAAGCTCCGCAAGGCGATCTCGACGATGACCTCTTCGGAAACGCACCTCAACATCGTTGAAGTACGCAAGCCGGAAATCGATGCCACGCTGGTCGGTCAGTCGATCGCCCAGCAGCTCGAGCGTCGCGTGGCTTTCCGCCGTGCGATGAAGCGTGCCGTTCAGTCGGCCATGCGTCTCGGCGCCGAAGGCATCAAGATCACCTGCGCCGGCCGTCTCGGTGGTGCTGAAATCGCGCGTACCGAATGGTACCGCGAAGGCCGCGTGCCGCTTCACACCCTGCGTGCTGACATCGACTACGGTACGGCTGAAGCCTCTACCGCGTTCGGTATCTGCGGCATCAAGGTTTGGATCTTCAAGGGCGAAATCCTTGAGCACGATCCGATGGCTTCCGAACGTCGTGGCCTTGAAGGCGACGCACAGGGTCCGGCAAGCCGCGAACGCAACGATCGCGGCGGACGCCGCGAACGCGAAAACGCTTGATTATCGCTGGCGAAAGATAAGCTCGGAGAAGTAAGAAAATGTTGCAGCCAAAGCGTACCAAGTATCGCAAGCAGTTCAAGGGCCGCATCAAGGGCGTCGCAAAAGGCGGCTTTGACCTGGCATTCGGTGAATTCGGCCTGAAGGCTCAGGAACCGAACCGCGTGAACGCTCGCGAGATCGAAGCGGCTCGCCGCGCGATCACCCGTTACATGAAGCGCGCGGGCCGTGTATGGATCCGCGTCTTCCCTGACGTCCCGGTTACTGCCAAGCCCACCGAAGTTCGTATGGGTAAGGGTAAAGGTTCTGTTGAATACTGGGCTTGCAAGGTCAAGCCTGGTCGTATCATGTTCGAGATCGACGGCGTTTCGGAAGAAATCGCGCGCGAGGCCCTGCGCCTCGGTTCTGCCAAGCTCTCGGTCACGACGCGCTTTGTTCAGCGCATCGCAGAGTAAGGAGAAGGCACGATGAAAGCCGAAGAAGTACGCGGCCTGACGGCCGATCAGCTCAAGGACAAGCTTGCTGACCTGAAGAAAGAGCAGTTCAACCTGCGCTTCCAGAAGGCGACAAACCAGCTTGAGAAGACCTCCCGCATCAACGAAGTCCGCAAGGACATCGCTCGCGTGAAGACCATTGCCCGCCAGAAGGCGGCAGAAGCCAAGGCCTAAGGAAGAATAATATGCCAAAACGCATTCTGCAGGGCGTAGTCGTTTCCGACAAGAACGAGAAGACCGTTGTTGTCCGCGTCGAGCGCCGATTCGCTCATCCGCTGCTTCAGAAGACGGTTCGCCGTTCGAAGAAGTACAAGGCGCATGACGAAACCAACCAGTACAAGATTGGTGATGTCGTTTCCATCGAGGAATGCGCACCGATCTCCAAGGACAAGACCTGGAAAGTCGTTTCTGCCCAGGCTTAAGCCCACAGACTTGCGGCAGGCCCTTGCGTCTGCCGCAAAAACCTGTATGAAGCAGCCCATCGGCTGAGAACGCCCGGTTTACGGGCGTTCTTTTTGCTTTGCAGCGCAGGGAAGGTCCCGTTGGGGAAACCGCCTTGGCAAGACCCAACCCGCGCGAAAAATGAAAATATGTCCATGGCCGGAATAGGGGGCTCCATGCCCAACCGTTTCGGTCCTTACGAGAAGGCGACCTGACATGATTCAGATGCAAACAAACCTCGACGTGGCGGATAATTCCGGCGCACGTCGTGTCATGTGCATCAAGGTGCTGGGCGGCTCCAAGCGCAAGTACGCTTCGGTCGGCGACATTATCGTCGTTTCGATCAAGGAAGCTATCCCGCGCGGCCGCGTCAAGAAGGGCGATGTGATGAAGGCGGTGGTCGTTCGTACCGCCAAGGACATCCGTCGCGCAGACGGCAGCGTCATCCGCTTCGATAACAACGCAGCGGTCCTCATCGACAACAAAAAAGAGCCGATCGGCACCCGTATCTTCGGACCGGTTCCGCGCGAACTTCGTGCGAAGAACCACATGAAGATCATCTCGCTGGCTCCCGAAGTACTGTAAGGAGCGAGAACCATGCAGAAGATCAAAAAGGGCGACAACGTCGTCGTGCTCACCGGCAAGGACAAGGGCCGTACCGGTGAAGTGCTCCAGGTTCTGCCGAAGGAAGACCGTGCGGTCGTCGGCGGCATCAACATGGTGAAGCGCCACCAGCGTCAGACGCAGACGCAGGAAGCTGGCATCATCAATAAAGAAGCATCGATCCACCTGTCGAACATCGCGATCGTCGCGAAAGACGGCAAGCCGACCCGCGTTGGCTTCTCCGTCGTCGACGGCAAGAAGGTTCGTGTGGCCAAGCGTACGGGAGATGTGATCGATGGCTGAGTCCAAGTACGAGCCGCGGCTCAAGACCGAATACGTTACCCGCATCCGCGCAGCGCTGCAGGAACAGTTCTCGTTCGCCAATGAAATGATGATCCCCAAGCTGGACAAGATCGTCATCAACATGGGCGTTGGTGAAGCAACCGCCGATTCGAAGAAGCCCACAGTGGCTGCTGCGGATCTGGCAGCGATCGCCGGTCAGAAGCCGGTCATCACCAAGGCCCGTAACTCCATCGCCGGCTTCAAGGTCCGCGAGCAGATGCCGATCGGCGCGAAGGTTACCCTGCGCGGCGCCCGCATGTACGAGTTCGTGGATCGCCTGGTCAATATCGCGCTTCCGCGCGTTCGCGACTTCCGCGGCCTGAACCCGAAGTCCTTCGACGGCCGTGGCAACTTCGCCATGGGCTTGAAGGAACACATTGTGTTCCCGGAGATCAACTACGACAAGGTTGATCAGATGTGGGGCATGGACATCATCGTTTGCACGACGGCTACCAGCGACGACGAAGCACGGGCTCTCCTGAAAGAGTTCAACTTCCCGTTCCGCCAGTAACCGTAACGACAAGCGTTTAAAAGGAACTACGATATGGCGAAAACCAGCGCAGTTGAAAAGAACAAGCGCCGCCGCAAGACGGTTGCCGCACACGCTGAAAAGCGTGCTGCTCTCAAGGCGACCATCATGAACCAGTCTCTTCCGATCGAAGAGCGTTTCAAGGCTTCTGTCAAGCTCGCTTCCCTGCCGCGTGACGGCTCGAAGACGCGCATTCGCAACCGTTGCGAAGTCACCGGTCGCCCGCGCGCTTTCTACCGTAAGCTCGGAATGTCGCGTATCGCGCTTCGTGAGCTTGGTAATTCCGGCAAGGTGCCGGGCATTGTTAAGTCGAGCTGGTAAGGAGATCGTTAGATGACCATGACTGATCCCTTGGGCGATATGCTCACCCGCATCCGCAACGGCGCAGCCCGTCGCAAGAACACCGTTTCGACGCCGGCTTCCAAGCTGCGCGCTCGCGTTCTCGATGTTCTTCAGGCTGAAGGCTACATCCGCGGTTACACTGAAACCGACTTCGGTAACGGCAAGGCCGAGATCGAAATCGAACTGAAGTACTACGAAGGCGCATCCGTGATCCGTGAGATCGGCCGCGTTTCCAAGCCGGGCCGCCGAGTTTATGTCTCGGTCAAGTCCATTCCGCAGGTCGCGAACGGCCTCGGCATTACCATCCTTTCGACTCCGAAGGGCGTAATGGCCGATCACCAGGCTCGCGAACAGAACGTAGGCGGCGAGGTTCTTTGCTCGGTCTTCTAAGACTGGGCAAGGATCTCCATAACGGACAGACAGGATAACAAAATGTCTCGTATCGGTAAAAAGCCCGTTCCGGTTCCTGCAGGCGTAACGGCTTCGGTCGACGGCCAGAAGATCACCGCGAAGGGTCCTAAGGGCGAACTTTTCTTCGTTGCTAACGACGAAGTTAAGGTCGAGTTCAACGACAACGCTGTTTCGGTGACCCCGGTCAACGATTCGAAGGATGCTCGTTCGAAGTGGGGCATGTCCCGCACGATGATCGAAAACATCTTCACGGGCGTTAAGGACGGTTACGAGCGCAAGCTCGAAATCAACGGCGTCGGTTACCGCGCGGCCATGCAGGGCAAGAACCTGCAGCTGGCACTCGGTTTCTCCCACGATGTCGTTTATGAAGCCCCTGAGGGCATCACCATTGCCGTGCCGAAGCCGACGGAAATCGTCGTTTCCGGCATCAACAAGCAGCAGGTCGGTCAGGTTGCCGCGGAAATCCGCGAATACCGTGGTCCCGAGCCCTACAAGGGCAAAGGCGTCAAGTACGCTGGGGAACGGATCGTCCGCAAGGAAGGCAAGAAGAAGTAAGGACGAGCGATCATGGCTACCAGAAAAGAAGCACTCACAAAGCGTGCGAGCCGTGTTCGCCGCCAGATCAAGAAGGTCGCAAACGGCCGTCCGCGTCTGTCGGTTCACCGCTCGTCCAAGAACATCTACGTACAGGTCATCGACGACGTGGCCGGCCGCACGCTTGCAGCCGCCTCCACGCTCGACGCAGGTCTGCGTGGCTCGCTGAAGACTGGCGCCGACGTTGCAGCAGCTGCTGCCGTTGGTAAGCTCGTTGCAGAACGCGCCACCAAGGCTGGCGTGAAGGAAGTCGTGTTCGATCGCGGCGCCTTCATCTACCACGGCCGTATCAAGGCCCTGGCAGAAGCTGCCCGCGAAGGCGGTCTGACGTTCTAAGAATTTTCGCCCGGTCTTCTCGAATAGGGGAGGCCGGGCGAAATGCGGTTTCTCCGCACCACCCAGTTCTTCTGGGTTATCTTTAACCTGCCGTTCCACCCGCAAAAGAAAAAGGAAAAGGACAATGGCACAGGAAAGAAAGGGCCGTGACGATCGTCAGGGCCGTGAAGAGCGCGATAGCGAATTCGTCGACAAGTTGGTCGCGATCAACCGCGTCGCCAAGGTCGTCAAGGGCGGCCGTCGCTTCGGTTTTGCTGCTCTCGTCGTCGTCGGCGACCAGAAGGGCCGCGTTGGCTTCGGTCATGGCAAGGCTCGTGAAGTGCCGGAAGCTATCCGTAAGGCAACCGAATCCGCCAAGCGCGATCTGATCTTCGTACCGCTGCGTGACGGCCGTACGCTGCATCACGACGTTCATGGCCGTCACGGCGCCGGCAAGGTTCTGCTGCGCGCTGCCAAGGCTGGTACCGGTATCATCGCCGGTGGCCCGATGCGTGCCGTTTTCGAAACCCTCGGCATGCACGACGTTGTTGCAAAGTCGACCGGTTCGTCGAACCCGTACAACATGATCCGTGCGACGTTCGATGCTCTCAAGCACCAGGTGCATCCGAAGGATGTGGCAGCTCAGCGTGGCCTCAAGTATGCTACACTGCAGGCTCGTCGCGCCGCTTCCGGCAATGCGTCGGAAGAATAAGAGGAGTCTGACACATGGCTAAGGCTACGAAGAAGACTGAAGCAAAGACGGTTACGATCGAACAGATCGGATCGCCTATTCGCCGTCCGGCCGTACAGCGCGCAACGCTGGTCGGTCTGGGCCTCAACAAGATGCACCGGGTACGCACGCTGGAAGACACTCCTTCCGTTCGTGGCATGATCCGGGCCGTCCAGCATCTCGTTCGCGTCGTCGACGAGAAGTGAGACCGAGGATTTGACCATGAAACTGAATGAGATCAAGGACAACGAAGGCTCTTCGAAGGACCGTATCCGCGTAGGTCGCGGTATCGGTTCGGGCAAGGGCAAGACCGGTGGTCGTGGCGTCAAGGGTCAGAAGGCCCGTTCCGGCGTTGCAATCAACGGCTTCGAAGGCGGTCAGATGCCAATCTACCGTCGTCTCCCGAAGCGCGGCTTCAACAACATTTTCGCTTCTGAATTCGTCACCGTTTCGGTTGGCCGCATTCAGACCGCGATCGATGCCAAGAAGCTCGACCCGAAGGCAACGATCGATGCTGCTGCTCTCAAGGCTGCCGGCGTCATCCGTCGCCTCAAGGACGGCGTTCGCATCCTGTCGGACGGCGAACTGACTGTTAAGGTTTCGATCGAAGCCGTCGGTGCCTCCAAGGCTGCCGTCGAGAAGATCGAAAAGGCTGGTGGCTCGATCAAGCTGCCGGCTGTCGAAACTGCCGCAGAGTAAAACGTTTGAAATCGCCCGGAGTGAGCTTCACACCGGGCGATTTTATGTCCATATGTGAGCCTCACGATCCCAAGGCAGTCCGGCCGGTCAGCTTACCGGGATCAAACGGAAAAGCGGGTGAGGCAGGCGATAGCTGACAGCTGTTCGCGCCCCCGAGTTTCTGACAAACAGAATCAAGACTACGTTCCGGTTCGGTTTTTTGCCGCCGGGGGACAGGGTCGGGCGGAGAATTCCATGGCTTCAGCAGCTGAACAACTGGCCTCAAATCTCAATTTTTCGACCTTTGCCAAGGCAGAGGATCTCAAGAAGCGCCTTTGGTTTACGCTGGCGGCTCTTCTCGTGTACCGTCTGGGTACGCATATTCCGCTTCCGGGCCTGAACCCAGAAGCCTATGCCCAGGCCTTCAAGGGCCAGTCGGGCGGTATTCTCGGTCTTTTCAACATGTTTTCGGGCGGCGCCGTCGAGCGTATGGCGATTTTCGCGCTCGGCATCATGCCTTACATCTCCGCATCGATCATCGTGCAGCTGATGACCTCGGTCGTTCCTTCTTTGGAAAACCTGAAGAAGGAAGGCGAACAGGGCCGCAAGATCATCAACCAGTACACACGCTACGGCACCGTTCTGCTCGGCACGCTGCAGGCCTATGGTATTGCCGTTGGCCTCGAGAGCGGGCAGGGCCTCGTGCTCGATCCGGGCTGGTTCTTCCGCATAGCTACCGTTGTTACGCTGCTTGGCGGCACCATGTTCCTGATGTGGCTGGGTGAACAGATCACCTCGCGTGGTCTCGGCAACGGTATTTCGCTGATCATCTTTGCAGGTATCGCAGCCGGTCTTCCGACCGCTCTTGCCGGCACACTCGAACTCGGCCGCACCGGTGCGCTTTCGACGGGCCTCATTCTGCTGGTCATCGTCGTTGCCATCGCGGTCATCGCGTTGATCGTATTCGTCGAACGTGCACAACGTCGTCTGCTGATCCAATATCCGAAGCGTCAGGTCGGCAACCGCATGTTCCAGGGCGATACCTCGCATCTGCCGCTGAAGCTGAACACATCGGGTGTCATTCCCGCGATCTTCGCATCGTCGCTGCTGCTTCTGCCGGCAACGGCTGCCGGTTTCGCCAGCAACAACCAGCTGCCTGAATGGGCAACTGCGGTTATCGCCGCGCTTGGCCATGGTCAGCCGCTGTTCATGCTGCTTTACGGCATGCTGATCGCGTTCTTCGCCTTCTTCTATACCGCCATCGTTTTCAATCCCAAGGAGACGGCGGATAACCTGAAGAAACATGGCGGCTTCATTCCGGGCATCCGTCCGGGTGAACGCACTGCCGAACATATTGACTACGTGCTTACCCGCATCACGGTTATCGGCGCTATCTATCTCGTCTTCGTCTGCATTCTGCCTGAGCTTCTGATTGCCCGTACGGGCGTACCATTAGCCCTTGGTGGTACTTCGCTTTTGATTGTCGTCAGTGTAACCCTTGATACGGTCGCACAGATCCAGGGACACCTCATTGCGCAGCAGTATGAGGGCCTGATCAAGAAGTCGAAACTGCGCGGAGGAAAGAGGGGACGATGAGACTGATCTTTTTGGGACCGCCCGGGGCGGGCAAGGGCACCCAGGCCAAGCTTCTGACGGACAGGTACGGGATTCCACAGCTTTCCACTGGCGACATGTTGCGTGCCGCCAAGGAAGCCGGAACTGAAATCGGCCTCAAGGCCAAGGCCGTCATGGATGCCGGACAACTGGTTTCCGACGAGATCGTCAATGCGATCGTGGCTGAGCGAATCGACGCCGAGGATTGCGCCAAGGGCTTTATTCTCGACGGTTATCCGCGCACCGTGCCGCAGGCCGTTGCACTGGAAAAGATGCTGGATGACAAGGGTTGTCCTCTCGATGCAGTCATCGAGCTGAAGGTCGATGAAAACGCCCTTATGGGCCGGATCGAGAATCGCGTCGCTGAAACCATTGCCGCTGGCGGCAAGGTTCGCGCGGACGATATGCCGGAAGCTTTCAAGAAGCGTCTGGTCGAATACCGCGAGAAGACTGCACCGCTGTCGGCGCATTACGCTTCGACCGGTCAGCTGAAGACCATCGACGGCATGGCAGACGTAAAGTCGGTCACCGCTGAAATCGAAAAGCACCTCTCGGCTCTTTGATCCGTAGGGGACTGTTAAAGAATCTTGGCGGGGCCGGTTGCTTTCGGGCGGCGATTCCGCTAAACACCGCGCCAACTCGCGACATTTGTGCGATCGGCGCGGTTTTCCCGCAAGGGAAGCCGGGTTCGGTCGTTTCGACATGTTCCGGATAAGATTTGAACTGGTGGCCGCTTGAGGTCGCTATCATGAACAAGCACCACTTGCCGGATGGCAACTGGAAAAGGAGAGCAGACGTGGCACGTATCGCTGGCGTCAACATCCCGACTGCGAAGCGCGTTGTTATCGCGCTGACCTACATTCACGGGATTGGTCCGAAGTTCGCGCAGGAAATCATGGAGAAGACTGGTCTTCCCCATGATAAGCGCGTCCATCAGCTGACGGATTCTGAAGTCCTTCAGATCCGCGAAACCATCGACCGCGACTACCAGGTCGAAGGCGATCTTCGTCGCGAGACCGCGATGAACATCAAGCGCCTCATGGACCTCGGTTGCTACCGTGGTCTGCGTCACCGTCGTGGCCTTCCGGTCCGCGGTCAGCGCACGCACACCAACGCTCGTACCCGCAAGGGTCCGGCCAAGGCGATTGCTGGCAAGAAGAAGTAATTTCCGGGAATCCGGAAGGGGAGGCTGGCTGTCGCCGGCCTCTTTGTAGTTTGGTCTGCGCCTCTGTGGTGCGGGCCGGTGGAGCCGCTGGAACTACGGCGGTGCAGAGATCGACGAAAGGAAGATCATGGCCAAGGAAGCCACACGCGTTCGCCGTCGCGAACGTAAAAACATCACGTCGGGCGTTGCCCACGTTAACTCGACCTTCAACAACACGATGATCACCATCACCGACGCACAGGGCAATGCTATTGCCTGGTCGTCTGCTGGTGCGAAGGGCTTCAAGGGTTCGCGTAAGTCGACCCCGTTTGCTGCTCAGATCGCTGCTGAAGACTGCGCCAAGAAGGCTCAGGAACACGGCATGAAGTCGCTCGAAGTCGAAGTAACGGGTCCGGGTTCGGGCCGTGAATCGGCTCTGCGCGCCCTTCAGGCTGCCGGGTTCATGATCACTTCCATTCGCGACGTCACGCCGATCCCGCACAACGGTTGCCGCCCGCGCAAGAAGCGCCGCGTCTGATCGCATTTCGGAGCTGCGTATGTCGCGGCTCCGTTCGAAGAACTCTGGTATCGCCGCCCGGTCTCGTGTTCGAGGTCTGGCGGCTTTGCCTGTATCGCCGACAAGCATCTTGCATCGTCGGTGTTCTCGTGATCGGTTGCCACGATTGGATGGTGGCAGCGTACGGAAGGGAAAACTATGATCCAGAAGAACTGGCAGGAATTGATCAAGCCGAACAAGGTCGATTTTACCTCGTCCGGCCGCACGAAGGTGACGCTCGTCGCCGAACCGCTTGAGCGCGGTTTTGGTCTGACGCTCGGCAACGCCCTTCGTCGTGTACTCCTGTCGTCTCTGCGCGGTGCTGCTGTTACGGCCGTGCAGATCGACGGCGTCCTGCATGAATTCTCCTCCATCCCCGGCGTTCGGGAAGATGTGACGGATATCGTGCTCAACATCAAAGAAATCGCCATCAAGATGGACGGCGACGATGCCAAGCGCATGGTCGTTCGCAAGCAGGGTCCGGGTTCGGTCACTGCCGGCGACATCCAGACGGTCGGCGATATCGAGATCCTGAACCCTGACCACGTGATCTGCACGCTCGACGAGGGCGCGGAGATTCGCATGGAGTTCACGGTCAACAACGGCAAGGGCTATGTTCCTGCCGAGCGCAACCGCGCGGAAGATGCTCCGATCGGCCTCATCCCGGTCGACAGCCTCTACTCGCCGGTGAAGAAAGTATCGTACAAGGTTGAGAACACCCGCGAAGGTCAGGTTCTCGACTACGACAAGCTGACCATGACCATCGAAACAGATGGTTCGGTCACCGGTGAAGATGCCGTCGCATTCGCTGCCCGCATCCTTCAGGACCAGCTGTCGGTCTTCGTCAACTTCGACGAGCCGCAGAAGGAAGCCGAAGAGGAAGCAGTCACCGAGCTGGCATTCAACCCGGCGCTCCTCAAGAAGGTCGACGAACTGGAACTTTCCGTCCGTTCGGCGAACTGCCTGAAGAACGACAACATCGTTTATATCGGCGACCTGATCCAGAAGACCGAAGCAGAAATGCTCCGCACTCCGAACTTTGGTCGCAAGTCGCTCAACGAGATCAAGGAAGTTCTCGCGTCCATGGGCCTCCATCTCGGTATGGAAGTTCCAGCCTGGCCGCCGGAAAACATCGAAGATCTCGCAAAGCGTTACGAAGACCAATACTAAGGCCTCACGCGCCCTTCGGGGCGCGTCAAGCTGGCCTTGGCAACTGAAACCCGCGCATATGCCTAGATGTCCCCTAAAGAGTGGGGACGCAGATGCGCCAGATCAGACTGCAGGCGAATGCCTGCAAGTGAAGGAGACATATCATGCGTCACGCAAAAGCCGGTCGCAAGCTTAACCGTACCGCCAGCCACCGTAAGGCGATGTTCGCCAACATGGCTGCTTCGCTCATCACCCATGAGCAGATCGTAACCACCCTGCCGAAGGCGAAGGAAATTCGCCCGATCGTCGAGAAGCTCGTAACTCTCGGCAAGCGCGGCGACCTGCACGCTCGTCGTCAGGCCATCTCGCAGATCCAGGATCAGGACGCTGTCAAGAAGCTGTTCGACGCCATCGCTTCGCGCTACGCAACCCGCAACGGCGGTTACCTGCGTATCATGAAGGCTGGCTACCGCCAGGGCGACAACGCTGCCATGGCCGTCATCGAGTTCGTTGAACGCGACGTCGACGCCAAGGGCGCAGCCGACAAGGCTCGCGTTGCTGCTGAAGCCGAAGCTGCTGAAGCCGCTTAATCGGTTTTAAACGAACTATCGGAAAGGCCGGGTGGAAACGCTCGGCCTTTTTGTTTGAGCGCAGGAGATGTGATGGGCGACGGAATGACATGGAGCCGCAGGTGGAAGAGGCTGCTGGCCACTATCGCCGTCATCCTTGTCGGGTTGGTGCTGCGCCGTTTTGGTTATGATTTCGGCCTGCCATTCATTGTGGTTAAATATGGCGGGTCGGTCCTCTGGGGCGGCATGGTTTTTCTGCTGGTCGCTTTCATCGCGGGCACCCAGCGAGTTGTGCCATTGGCCGTTGTGGGGCTTGCCATCGCCATCGCCGTGGAATTCTCCCGACTTTACCATGCGCCCGAACTGGATGCGTTTCGCTTGACCAACGCCGGGAAACTGCTGCTTGGCCGCGTGTTTTCGCTCTGGAATATATTCAGTTATGCGCTGGGCATCGCGGCGGCGGCTGTTTTCGATAGGCGTTTCATCGCGCTTGACCGAGATCAATGACTGAACGCAAGCGGGTGTTACGTTTCATCTCGAACGATCGTCATTCGGTATGCGATTTCTGACGATCAGCGTGTTATGGCGGAGGAGCCAGAGGGTCGGACACAACAGAGTCCGGCCCTTATTCTTTTGCGGCGGCGGCCCTTACTCGGGAACGTGGATTTGGCGCTTGATGTGTTTCAGATGCGCCACGATGGTGAAGGTCATCACCACCAGCATCGACCATGAACTCCATTTTCCGAGATGCACGGCCGACCACGCGCCCATCTGATTGGGATAGGCCCAGATGCCGAAGAAGGTGGAAATGTTCTCCGCAAGCCAGATGAAGAAGCCGATCAGCACAAAGGCAAGAAGCAGCGGCATCTTGCGGTCGCGGTCATAGGGGCGGAACGTCACCGTGGTGCGGGCATAAAGACCGAGCGCGCAAGCGGCGATATACCATCGGTAATCACCAATGAAGTGGTGGGTAAAGAAGTTGGCGTAGATCGCAATCGCGATCACCGTCGCCATCCAGTAGCTGGGGTGATGGTGGATGCGCAGATCGAACAGTCGCCAAGCCTGGATGATGTAACTGCCTACAGCGGCATACATGAAGCCGGAGAACAGCGGCACACCCATGAGCTTGGTATAGGCGAAATCCGGATAGGACCAGGACTGGATGCTGCCGGAGGTTTTGAACACTTCCAGCGCAAAACCAACGATATGAAACAGGCCTATCGCCTTGGCTTCATCCCAGGTTTCCAGCTTGCTCCAGATCATGAAGACCTGAATGGCAAGCGCGATGATCAGGAGAACGTCGTAACGCGGCAGGCCGAAAAGCCCGGCTTTCGGCACGAGAAAGACGGAGAGGAAAAACAGGCCCGCAAACAGACAAGCCCGCGCTTCCTTTATACCGAAATACAGAAACTCGACGATAAAACGGGCAATGCCACGAAGATCGCCCCAGGGCCGAGTGTCGCAGAGATGGAAATCGACAAAGGATAGCCGTCCACCGCTTGCTGTCGTATCTGCCGCCGTCATCCAACATTCCCCGATTTGCCGCGGGAATGGAGCTTGCAAGATGGGCAAAGTCAAGGCGCTGGAGGTTCAGCGATGCACGGGCTGCGCGTTGTCCACGGCCTTGCGCGTCCGCTTCCAGCGCAGCAGCGGTTTGCGGAAAGGCCGATACGCGAGGAGCAAGGCGATCGCGGCGATGTGCAGGAATGGACCTGCCGTGATGGATTTGACCGCCAGGAAGTAATGCAGGGCGCCACCAAGTGCGATCGGGTAGATCAGGTGGTGCATGTCGATCCAGAGTTTGCCGAGGCGGCGGATCGAATAGTTGTTGGATGTCACCGCCAGAGGCACCAGCGCCGCCAGGCACACCATGCCGATGGTGATGTAAGGGCGTTTCAGGATGTCGCCGATGACTGCGTGCACATCCAGGCGCAGGTCCAACAGCATCCACACGGAAAAATGCAGCAGTACGTAATAGAATGCGAGCAGGCCAAGCGCCCGCCGATAGCGGATCCAGTTGATGCCGAAGAGATCGCGCAACGGCGTGATCGCCAGCGTGAAAATGATGAAGCGTAGCGCCCACAGTCCCAGAAGATGCTCGAACTCCTTCACCGGATTGATGCCGAGCCCGCCCGTCGCGCCGAGATAAAATGACCAGACGGCGGGACAGAGACCAATGACATACACTGCCCAGATACTGGGTCCATGCAGACGGCGGGGCAGGGCGGGAATAAGAGGCATCAGTAGTTCGCCTTCAGGTCCATGCCGGCATAAAGGCTCGCGACCTCGTCACCATACCCATTGAAGGGCAGTGTCGGCCGACGCGCGGTGTTGAAGAAACCGCCTTCGCCGATACGCTGTTCGGTCGCCTGGCTCCACCGGGGATGATCGACCGCCGGATTGACGTTGGAATAAAACCCGTATTCCCGGGCATTGCTGTTTTTCCAGGTCGTTTCCGGCTGCTTGTCGGTGAGCAAAATCCGCACGATCGACTTGATGCTCTTGAACCCGTATTTCCACGGAACGACGAGACGGATCGGCGCGCCGTTCTGGTTCGGCAGCGTTTCGCCATAAAGGCCGACAGCAAGGATGGTCAGCGGGTGGCGCGCTTCATCAAGCCGCAGGCCTTCGACATAAGGCCATGGCAGCGGCTGGAACAGGCCTTTCTGGCCAGGCATTTCCGAGGGGCGCACCACGGTTTCGAATGAAACATATTTGGCGCTGCCCTGTGGCTCCACCTGATCGAGCAACGCTGCCAGCGGAAAACCGATCCATGGAATGACCATCGACCAGCCTTCGACACAGCGCATCCGATAGGTGCGGTCCTCCAAGGGCATCTTCATCAACTCTTCAAGGCCGAATTCTTTCGGTTTCCCCACCAGTCCATCGACCTTCACCGACCATGGCGTGGGCTTGAAATCGCCGGAATTGCTGGACGGATCGCTCTTGTCCGTACCGAATTCGTAAAAGTTGTTGTAGCTGGTGACCGCTTCCTTCGGAGTCAGTTTTTCATCCAGCTTGTAGGCGCCGGGCGTGGCCTGCAACGGTGCGGCAAGCGCGCTGCCGCCCGCACCTGCAAGTGCAAGACTTGCAGCAGCGGCGCCCATGAAATTGCGGCGCGACATGTAGATACTGTGCGGAGTGATTTCGGATGCGGGGATATGTGTTGGGCGATAGACGGCCATGATGGACCTCCGGCTGGAGACTGCGTTTTGTCAATATACGTAGCGCCGCGCCGATTGGTTTCACAGCACCCGCCGGTTTGCACTGAACCACGTTTGCGTGAAAGCCTGATCTGGCAGGCTATGGGGCGGCAGCGGCCAGGGTCTTGCGGGGAGCCGAGGCAATCCCCATTCATTTAAGGTGAAATGTTTTGCTTGGAGCCTTCATGCCCGCACGCACTTGGAATGACGCCGGTAATGACAGAGATTTTGCCGATGCTGTCGAACGGCTTCGCCGCCTGCGTCGCTTGTCGGGTATTGCACGCCTGATGGACACGGCAATCCGCATTCCGGGAACAGGCATTCGTTTCGGTGCGGATTCCGTCATGGGTCTGGTGCCCGTGATTGGCGATGCGAGCGGCGCTTTGATCGGGCTTTATATCGTCAACGAGGCGCGCCGCATGGGCCTGCCGTCGGAAAAACTTGCCCAGATGGTGGGCAATATAGCCGTCGATTCGCTGGTTGGCAGCGTGCCTTTGTTCGGCGATGTTTTTGACGTCTATTTCAAATCGCACCGCCGCAATGTCGATATCATCCTGCAGCATTTCGGCTTAGGGCCAGACGATTTGCGACGTTGAGAATTGCCACTGCAAGAACCGTACCGTACCGTACTGTTTTGCCTCCATCTGGCAGTGACACACGTGCCCGCTTGGAGTAGGACATCATCCAAAATAGGCTTTTTGCGTCTCTGCCGAGGAGCGGATAGACTGCGGGGCCTTGACCGAGTGAGGATATACCCATGCCAGCCTATCGTTCCAGAACCACCACCCACGGCCGCAACATGGCGGGTGCGCGCGGCCTTTGGCGCGCGACCGGCATGAAGGACTCGGATTTCGGCAAGCCGATCATCGCCGTCGTCAACTCGTTCACGCAGTTCGTGCCGGGCCACGTGCATCTGAAGGATCTTGGCCAGCTGGTTGCCCGCGAAATCGAGGCTGCCGGTGGTGTTGCCAAGGAATTCAACACGATCGCCGTCGACGATGGCATCGCCATGGGCCACGACGGCATGCTCTATTCGCTGCCCTCGCGCGAAATCATCGCCGACTCCGTCGAATACATGGTCAACGCCCACTGCGCCGATGCGATGGTCTGCATTTCCAACTGCGACAAGATCACCCCCGGCATGCTGAACGCCGCCATGCGCCTCAACATTCCGGCAGTCTTCGTCTCCGGTGGTCCGATGGAGGCTGGTAAGGTCGTCCTGCATGGCAAGACGGTCGCGCTTGACCTCGTCGATGCCATGGTTGCGGCCGCAGACGACAAGATTTCCGATGAGGACGTCGCCACCATCGAACGGTCTGCCTGCCCGACCTGCGGTTCCTGTTCCGGCATGTTCACCGCGAACTCGATGAACTGTCTGACCGAAGCGCTGGGACTTTCGTTACCCGGAAACGGCTCGACGCTCGCAACCCATTCGGATCGCAAGCGCCTGTTCGTCGAGGCCGGTCATTTGATCGTTGATCTCGCTCGCCGTTATTACGAGCAGGAAGACGAAACCGTCCTGCCGCGCAACATCGCCACCAAACAGGCGTTCGAGAACGCCATGTCGCTCGATATCGCCATGGGTGGCTCGACCAACACGGTTCTGCACATCCTTGCCGCAGCTTATGAAGGTGGCATCGATTTCGGCATGGAAGAGATCGACAAGCTGTCACGCAAGGTGCCGTGCCTTTCCAAGGTCGCGCCTGCAAAACAGGATGTCCATATGGAAGACGTCCACCGTGCGGGCGGCATCATGCGTATTCTGGGCGAACTCGATCGTGGTGGCCTGATCAATCGTGATTGCTACACCGTTCACGAGCCGACACTCGGTGATGCCATTGACCGTTGGGACATTACCCGTACCAATTCGGAAACCGTCCGTACCTTCTTCAAGGCCGCCCCCGGCGGTGTACCGACGCAGGTTGCCTTCTCGCAGTCCTCGCGCTGGGATGATCTCGATGCAGATGGTGAAAAGGGTGTCATCCGCTCCGTCGAACATCCGTTTTCCAAGGACGGTGGCCTGGCCGTTCTTTACGGCAACATCGCGCTCGACGGCTGTATCGTCAAAACCGCCGGCGTAGATGAATCGATCCTGAAATTTACCGGCCCGGCCGTTGTTTTCGAAAGCCAGGATGCGGCCGTGAAGGGCATTCTGAGCAATGAAGTCGTCGCCGGCGATGTCGTCGTCATTCGTTACGAAGGTCCGAAGGGCGGTCCGGGCATGCAGGAAATGCTGTACCCGACCAGCTATCTGAAGTCGAAGGGCCTTGGTAAGGCCTGCGCTCTCATCACCGACGGTCGCTTTTCCGGCGGCACGTCCGGTCTCTCTATCGGCCATGCCTCGCCGGAAGCAGCGCAGGGCGGCGCCATCGGTCTCGTGCAGCCGGGCGACCTGATCGAAATCGACATTCCCAACCGCACGATAAACCTGAAGGTTTCGGACGCCGATCTGGCCGCCCGTCGCCATGAGCAGGATACGCTCGGCTGGAAGCCGGCGGCTCCGCGCAAGCGTAATGTCACCACGGCTCTGAAGGCTTATGCGGCTTTTGCCTCATCGGCTGACAAGGGCGCGGTGCGGATCCTGCCGGAATAATCGCTATAGGCAGCTCTTCCTGAAACGACAAAGCCCCGTCAGGTTTCACCGGCGGGGCTTTGTGTTATGCTTGATCCGAATAGACCGGAGCGCGAAACAATGTCCGAACTTCATCGCATCACGTTCGACCCGAATATATGTGCGGGCCGCCCGACCATCCGTGGTTTGCGTATTCGGGTAAAAGATGTTCTCGAACTGATGGCAGCTGGCGCGAGCCATGATGAAGTTTTGGAGGATTATCCGCTGCTTCAGGTAGAGGATATTCGCGCGGTGCTGGAATATGCAGCACGACAGAGCGATCACGCTGTCTTGCGCGTCGCCTGATGCGCTTTCTTGTCGATGCGCAACTTCCTCCTGCACTTGCCAGATGGATGGTTGCGTGTGGACACACGGCCGAGCATGTCGGCGATTGTGAGTTGCAATCCGCATCGGACGGGAAGATCTGGGATTACGCGGTTAAGAACGGCGCCGCGATCATCACCAAGGATGAGGATTTTGCGCAACGTCGGGCTCTGAAGGACACGGGGCCGGTTATCGTGTGGGTTAGACTGCCCAATTCGCGGCGTAACGATCTTCTTGACTGGTTTGAAAAAGCGATGCCGTCGATACTGGCTGCGTTGGAAAAGGGCGACACACTTATCGAAGTCGCATAGCCGGTTCCAACCTCGGGAAAGATTACAACTAGAGCGGCCGGTTGATCTTCTCAAACGTCTCGCTGAGCTGCTTGAGCCGCTCCAGATACGCGGTACGGATACATTCGACGTCGCCACCACAGGCCTGGCGACGTTTCAACCAGGTTGCCTGATCATCCTGCATCTCTCCCCGTGTGCCCATGGCCAGAAGCCCGGTGAGAATCTCGAATGTGGTCACCATCTTGACGTCGGCATCGTTGAGGTCGCGGTTTTCGCAGATCACCTTTTCATCTGCTGCCAGGTTCTGGCCGTTGCAGTCGAAGCTGGCGGCAGAGGCGGGGAGGCTGGGCACGGTCCATCCGAACAGCAATGCCGTCATGGTGATGGCGGTGATTGGTTTTTTCATTTTGTTTTTCCTTGCAGCCCATGAGGAGAGCTCTTCAGAATAAATCCCGAAGAAGCCACACAGACAAGATGAGGCACAAAAACCAGATGGCAAGGATGACGATGAGGCCAGCGCGGCTGGTTGGCCGTTCTGCCCGCAATGTCGCCTGTGCTCGAAATTCGGCCATCAGCGGCGGTGGGATCAGCCGGACGGCCAGCATGATGCCGAGCGGCACGATCAGAAGATCGTCGAGATAGCCAAGGATCGGAATGAAATCCGGGATGAGATCGATCGGCGACAGTGCGTAGGCTGCAACGCAGCCTGCCACCAGCTTGGCGGTCGCTGGTACACGCTTGTCACGGGCAGCAAGCCATAGCGCCACCACTTCCCGTTTCAGCCGTTTTGCCCAGTTTTTTACACGCGCCAGAAAGTCCATGGTTTCCGTCTTTACCTGTCCTATATGTAATCTGAAACCATTCGATTTTCTCGATCTTGTCCGTGATTCGGCCACCTTTGTTTTCCAGCTTCCGCGTCGATAAACCGACGCCGGCTGTTCGAGATAAGGGTTCATGCCGGATCTTTCGAAATGAGGAACTTCATGCTGAGCATGCAAAAATGCGTGTCGACCGGCCTTCTGGCCTTGTCTCTTCTTTTGCCCGCAGGCGCTTTTGCGCAGGAACAGAAAACGCTGCCGCAGAGCCGCGAGCAGATGCAGCTGTCTTTTGCGCCATTGGTGAAGCGCACCGCGGGCGCGGTCGTCAATGTGTATGCAGAGCGCGCCGTGCAGCGGAACAATCTGTTCGCCGGTGACCCCTTCTTCGAGCAGTTCTTCGGCCAGCGCATGCCGAACCGTTCGGAAAAGCAGTCGTCGCTCGGCTCGGGTGTCATTCTTTCGGACAAGGGTCTCGTGGTCACCAACAACCACGTCATCCAGGGCGCGGACGATATCAAGATCGCTTTGGCCGATGGTCGCGAGTATCCTTGCGAGGTCATCCTGAAAGATGAAAGCATGGATCTTGCCGTCCTTCGCATCAAAGCGAAGGAAAGCTTTCCTGTCCTTGCCATCGCCAATTCCGACGCTGTCGAGGTCGGTGACCTCGTCTTGGCCATCGGTAACCCGTTCGGTGTTGGCCAGACGGTCACGAGCGGTATCGTTTCAGGCCTTGCCCGCAATCAGGTTACCAACGGCGATTTCGGCTTCTTCATCCAGACGGATGCCTCGATCAACCCGGGCAATTCCGGTGGCGCGCTGATGAATACCAATGGCGAACTGATCGGTATCAATACCGCGATCTTTTCGCGCGGCGGCGGTTCCAATGGTGTCGGTTTTGCCATTCCCGGCAATCTCGTGAAAGTTTTCCTGAAGGCGGCGGAAGAGGGCAAGTCCACGTTCGAGCGTCCTTATGTCGGCGCGACCTTCATGCCGGTCACGTCCGAAGTTGCCGAAGCGCTCGGCCTGAAGACAGCACGCGGCGCGCTGGTAACGGCCGTCGTGGAGGGTGGTCCTGCCGACAAGGGTGGCCTGAAGCCGGGAGAAGTCATTACCGCAGTCAACGGCATCGCCGTGGAGCATCCCGATGCGCTTGGTTACCGTTTGACGACAGCTGGTCTCGGCAAGTCCGCCGATCTGACGGTCGCGCAGTCGAGTGGCGAACGCAAGCTGACGATTGCGCTCAATACCGCACCGGAAACCACGCCGCGTGATGAGCGTCTGATGGAAGGCCGCAATCCCTTCGCTGGCCTGCGGGTCGCCAATTTGTCGCCCAAGCTTGCCGGTGAACTGCAGCTTTCCGCAGACAAGAGCGGTGTCGTCGTCACCGATATTGCCCGCAATTCGCCGGCTGCACGCGTCGGTTTCCGTCCAAAGGACATCATCGTTTCGCTGAATGGCGATCCGGTCAAATCCAGCAAGGAGATGGAGGACATCCTCAAGGAGGCCGATCCGGGCTTCTGGCGTCTCGAAATCGAGCGGGATGGGCAGCGGATCCGCCAGTTCTTCCGTTGATCGCCCATGAGCAAAGATCTTTTCGCGCCGAAAATTCCGGAAGAGGTCGCCAGTCGGCGGCCTCTTGCCGATCGGTTACGGCCGAAAACGATCGCTGATGTTACCGGCCAATCGCATCTGACGGGCGAAGACGGTGTGCTCCGCCGCATGATCGACAGCGGTTCGCTTGGTTCGATGATCTTCTGGGGGCCTCCGGGCACGGGAAAAACCACCGTCGCCCGGCTTCTCTCCGGCGAGGCCGGTCTCGCTTTCGAACAGATATCCGCCATCTTTTCCGGTGTCGCCGACCTCAAGAAGGTTTTCGAAACGGCACGGCTGCGCCGGATGAATGGTCGCCAGACGCTGTTGTTCGTGGATGAGATTCATCGTTTCAATCGTGCTCAGCAGGACAGCTTTCTGCCCGTCATGGAAGACGGCACGATTGTTCTGGTGGGAGCGACGACCGAGAACCCGTCCTTCGAACTCAATGCGGCCCTTCTTTCGCGTGCCCGTGTTCTGACTTTCAAAAGTCACGACGAGGACAGCCTTTCCGAACTCCTGAGCCGCGCCGAAAAGGTCGAGGACAAGCCGCTGCCGCTCGATGATAGCGCTCGTGCCAGCCTGATCCGCATGGCGGATGGGGATGGTCGCGCCGTGTTGACGCTTGCGGAAGAGGTTTGGCGCGCCGCAAGACCGGGCGAGATGTTCGACACGGAAAACCTGACCCGTATCGTTCAGCGTCGCGCGCCGGTTTATGACAAGGCGCAGGACGGGCACTACAATCTGATTTCAGCACTGCATAAATCGGTACGTGGCTCCGATCCCGATGCCGCACTTTATTATCTTGCCCGCATGTTCGATGCAGGGGAGGACCCGCTTTATCTGGGACGGCGGTTGGTGCGCATGGCGGTGGAGGATATCGGTCTGGCCGACCCGCAGGCGCTGGTGGTCTGCAACGCAGCCAAGGATGCCTATGATTATCTGGGCTCGCCGGAAGGGGAGCTGGCGCTGGCGCAGGCCTGCGTTTATCTGGCCACCGCGCCGAAATCGAATGCGGTCTATACGGCCTTCAAGGCCGCGACGCGTGCGGCAAAGGAAAATGGCTCGCTGCTGCCGCCTCGGCATATTCTCAATGCGCCGACCAAACTGATGAAGGCGGAAGGTTACAGCGACGGCTATCGTTACGACCACGACGAACCGGATGCGTTTTCGGGCCAGGACTATTTCCCGGAAAAGATGGGGCGGCAGACGTTCTACGACCCGCCGGAGCGCGGCTTCGAGCGCGACATCCGAAAGCGTCTGGACTGGTGGCAAAAGCTGCGGCGCGAACGCAACGAAGACTGACGGCTCAGGGAGCCTTTACCTGGCGTCCGGGCGGGGTGACGATCTTGACCGACGAACCTGCCAGACCGCCATGCCCTTCCTCATCGACAATCAGATGCCAATGGGCATTTTCCGGGATGATCATCCGTGTCGGTGATTTCTTGGCAGTGCCGCCGATATATTTGTAATCGAGCTTTTCCCTGAACCGCTGGAAATTGACCGCCGTCATCAGACGCACGTTGTTGACCGCGTTCAGCGTCACATCGACGATGGTGCCGCTGCGCTGGTCCTGCAGGTCATAATGGGTGAAGCGGAAGTTCTGGGTCGACATCGTTGCCTCTGATGCAATGGGTCGCAAAACCTACCATCTGCCCGTTAAGGAAGCGTGGAACCAACCGGGCGTTCGGGGGTTATCACCGTACCGAACACACACACATCAGGGCGGCAGTCCTCCCCTCGGTGCCGCACCATAACAAAAAAACATTTTTGACCTCCAAGTCACCTGACCCTCCGCTGTTCCCCTGCCGCGGAGGGTTTTCTTTTGGCTTAATCGATTCCGATATCAGTGTGTTACCGCGATTTTCAGAATCGATTTCACAAGGTGTTGAAGCGGTCTCTCAGGAGCCGACATTCCTGTTTTGGCGATCCGCCTCGCCGATCAGCGCAAGGATCGTATCGAGAGCCGGAACGGGCGTTTCGGTCATCTGGCCGAGCCGCACCACCATTTCGACCAGCGGCACGTATTCAAGCGGCTTTTTCGCCAGGAAATCCTGCAGCATCGATGTGGGGTGCGGGCCGATGGTCATTGCCTCCTTCAGCCGCTCCTCGACCGTCTGCGGCGGCCGGCTGCCGAGCGCGGAGGCAACGGCATAAACCTCGTGCATGACGCGGCTCATCAGCGACAGCAGAGCCGGATCGGTGACAATCCGGTCCGACAGCGCACGGGTGAGGGCGCTGATGGGGTTGAACGAAGCGTTGCCCATCAGCTTGCTCCAGATTTCCCCTCGGATATCGTCGGTCTGGATGATCGTGACATTGGCCTTTGTCAGAAGGTCCGAGATGGCGGTCAAATCGGCGGAGATTTCGCCGGAAGGCTCGCCGAGAATGAAGCGGCCGCGGGCCGGCAGCTGGATGACGCCTGGCTGGATGACCTCCGCGCCCTGATAGGCAACGCAGCCGATGACGCGCTCGGGCCCGACGGTGTTCCAGAGACGATCGCCGGGATCGAGCTCGGGAAGACGATGTTCGCCATGCCCGCTTTTTTCGTCGCGATGGAAATACCACCACGGAACGCCGTTCAGCACCATGACGACGCGTGTGTGATCTGCGGCCAGATGGGAGATACCCTCGGCCGCCGCCGGCACCTGATGGCCCTTGAGCCCGGTGATGACGAGATCCTGCTTGGGCAGTGTCGTCGGATCGTCGGTTGCATGGACGGAAACGACGGCTGGCTTGTCTTCGCCGGCAACGCGCAGTTCGAGGCCGTTTTCCCTGATCTTCTGCAGGTGCTCGCCGCGGGCGATGACGGACACGGTAATCGTATCCCCGAGACCTTCCACAAGTCGTGTCGCAAGTGTGCCGCCAAGCGCTCCTGCGCCGTAGATGCAGATGTTTTTCAACGCGGTCATGCCCCTTGTTACTCCTTGGCTTCAATTGCGGGAAGATTAGGGGATGAGGACGATTTTACGAGCAAAAACATACCTCCATACGCCATTTGATTGGCAGCATTGCCCTGAATGCGGGTGCGAGATCATGGATGGGGAAAAGCCCCGCATCGCTGCAGGGCTTCATCATTTCGCATGCCGCGCGCTTTTCACTCAAAGCCGTGCGGCGATCAGGTCTTCCTCCTCGTCGCGCTGACGTCCGCCAAGGGCTGCGGCAGCGCAGGAGATGAAGGCGCCGACCAGCAGAGAGACGGCGCCGACAAGCGCGGTGGTTGCCGCGGCCTTGCGGGCCGTGTCCGCAGCTTCCTGCGCGGAAACCTTGGCGGCTTCAATGCGCTGAAGGACAGTATCGACGCGGGTGCGGGCCTGTTCCGGCTCAAGACCGGTGCGGGCGGCGACGATTGCGGCGAGATAGGCCTTGTCGTCTTCCGGAACGCCACCGGCGACAGCGCCGTTGATGAGGATGCGCGAAACCTCGGCGGTCGCCGCCGTATCATCACCCTGCGCATTTGCCGAAACCCGCTCGGGGCGCAGCAGTGCATCGGTGAAATAGGCGGTGGCGGCAGAAGTGTCGGCCGTACCATCGGACGTCGATGCGGCGGCGACCGTTGCCGTTGTTGCGGCACTGCCGACAGCCTGTGCGCCGGCACCGGCAAGCGATGTCAGCGACGAGGCGAGAAAGCCCGCCACGAACAGCGTGGCGACCGCCCAGGAGACGAGGCCGTGCGCAGTATCGCGGAAGAACACCTCGTCCGTGTGAACGGCGGCCCACTTGGTGCGCAGTCGGCCGGTCAGATAACCGCCCAGCGCCGATGAAAGCCATTGCACGACGACCAGCCAGATGGCCGCCGTCACGCCGACCGTGGCGGCCGAGCTGCTTTCGCCTGACCAGGGTGAAACCATGGTAAGGCCGAGCCCCGAGCCGAACATGATGAGGATGAGGCTGACGCCGGTGGCGGCGACAGCACCGCCGATGATCGGCCCCCAGGCAATCGCAGATTTTGAGGATTCGACCGGGGTGAGCGAGGTTGTTCCGGTTGAGGAAAAGGGCATGGCACCCACCTCAGCGCAGGAAGAGAACGAGAAGGATGACGATCGGCAGCGGGATACCCAGAAGCCAGAGAAGAATACCGCGTCCCATGATTGAACCTCCTGAACGATGACATTGCATTGATTTCGCTTCAACACGCCGTGCATGGTTTGGTTCCGCCTCATCGATGCGATGTTTTCCGTGCCCGGTTCACGGCCCTCCGGGATTGTCCGCCAGTTTGCGTCGGTCATTGCGGGCGCGCTTGAAACGGCGCTGCAAGGGTTCATCGAAAGCGACCGTCAGCCACCATGAAAGGATGACGGCGGCGGCGATGAAACCGATGCTGGCCAGCGGCGCGAATGGAAGGTCTTCTATGCGCTTGCCCGACCATGTGGCCCAGCCGAGCACGGCCCAATCGATGAAGGGCGAGTGCAGGACGTAAAGACCGTAGGAGGCGGTGCCGAGAAAGGAGGAGACGGCAGCGGTGCGGCGATCCGGCAGGATGCCGCTTGCCGCGTAAAGCAGGCAAGGCCAGACGAAAAGCACAACGACGAGATCAAAGATCCATTTGGCATCCTTGGGCGTGGGGGCGGCCAGAACGGCGGCGGTGACCGCCAGACAGGCGAGAGCCGCGAGAGGCTGGAGCTTTTGCGTATTGCGGCGATGACGATAGATCAGCACGCCGACCGAAAACGAGAAGAACACCCGCGCAAGGCCCGCATACATTTCCTGCCAGCGAAACCCGGCATGCAGACGCTCGAACTGCAACGCGGCGATGACCAGCACGACGGCGCTGATGGCGATGACGACGGCGAGCTGGCGGCCCGACATGCGCACGCCGCGCACAGCGTAGGCAAGGTTGGCGACCAGTTCATCGAACAACGACCAGGCGGGGTGAACCAGAAACAGCGCGGCATTGAACGAGATGGTGAACGGCGTGGGCAGAAACAGCAGGCCGGTGACGACGCCCACTGCCAGTTCGTTCGCCGTCACCACTTCATCGGCCATGACCGGCAGCCCGGCATGGTACATGCGCAGGTAATAACCGACGGTCAGCGCCAGCGCGACGAGATAGAGCGGATAAAGCCTGAGTAGCCGCGCCTTCATGAACGACATCGCAGACATGCGGCGGCCAGCGAGCGCCGAGCCATAGGCGTGGGCAAGCACGAAACCGCTCAGGGCGAAAAACAGATCCACCCCGAGATAACTGGAGGGCAGGGCATCACCCAGCATCGGTTCGGCGTGGCGCTGCACGATGAACACGGCGGCAACGCCACGCAGGCCATCGAGCAGGACAAAACGTTCGCGGAGGGTATGCTGTGCTTCGCTCATGGTGTCCCAGGGTTTTCGGTATGGTTTCGAAGATAGCGGAGCATGGCGGGCTGACCAGAGCGGCTGGCGGCAGGGCAGTGTTGCTCAACGGGGTTTCGGATGTTTTCAGCGGGCAGAGTCCACCCTTGGT
>UCHV01000051.1 GCA_900472395.1 Hyphomicrobiales bacterium | reverse complement strand
GGCAAGGCAGAGGGGGGTGGGTCCTCGCATTCCCTCGTTGCCGGAGCGGCAGAACGGTTGCCACCCCCCTCTGCCTTGCCGGGCATCTCCCCCGCAAGGGGGGAATTTGCCGTGCGGCACCCTCCTCTCCCCACCGAGAAAACCGCGACATCACTGCCTGCCCCAATATCGCCCTCACTCTTCCCAAAACACATCCGTCAGCACATTCGAAGGGATCGGCTCGTTCGCCCAAAGTCCCTTCAGTTTCCCATCCCAGACGCCGAGCTTCGGCATCACGAACAGAAACAGCGAAGGCACGTCATCGGCCAGAATCTTCTGCGCCTCGCCATAATACTTCGCCTGCTCCGCGGGATCTGCGGTTTCCTGCACCTTCTGGAGAACCGTATTGAACTCCGGGTTCTTGTAGTTGAAATAATAGGGGTCTCGCGCATAAATATCGAGATCCATCGGCTCCGCATGTGCGACGATGGTCATCTCGTAATTCGCCGCCTTCAACACGTCCGACACCCATTTGGCCGGAAACTCGGTGGTCTCGATATTCATCGTCACGCCGATTTCGGCAAACATCGCCTGCAGGATCTGCGAGGTGCGCTGCGCGTAGGCCATCTGCGGCGCCTTTATGGTGAAGGTCAGTCCGTTCGGATAACCGGCTTCGGCCAAAAGCGCCTTAGCTTTTTCCACGTCATAAGGCCAGGTGCCCGTCAGATCGACATAACCCGGATCGTTGGGCGTATAATGGCTGCCGATCGGAGTGCCGAGGCCCGACCACGCCCCTTCGATGACGGTGGCGCGATCGACCGCCATCATCAGCGCCTGGCGTACCCGCTTGTCGTTGAATGGCTTCACCGCATTGTTCATGCCGGCCACGACCTTGAGTTCGGTATTGCCGATCACCGTCACCAGCTTTGCGTCGCCTTCAAAACTGTCCATCAGTTCCGGCGCCCCGAATTCCGGGAAGGCATCGACATCTCCGGCTCGAAGTGCCGCCGCCTGCGCCTGCGGATCACCGATAAAACGGAAGGACGCCTTTTCCAGCTTTACCGAAACATCCTTGTTCCAATAGTCGGCGTTTTTCGAAAGCTCGACCTGAGAACCCTTTGCCCAGTTGACGAAGCGGAACGGCCCGGTGCCGACAGGCGTCACCTTGTTGTTCTCCGCCGTCTTCGGCGCAACCATCACCGAGGCAGGCCATGCCAGCCAGTAAAGCAGGCTGCCGGTCGGCTGTTTCAGCTTCAATACCAATGTCGCCGCATCAGGCGTTTCGACGGTGTCGATGGTCGAAAAATAGCGCTTCTGCGGATTGACGCTATCGGCGCCGCGGGCGCGGTCGATGGTGAATTTGGCCGTAGAGGCGTCAAATACCTCGCCATCGTGAAATTTCACGCCCTGACGCAGCTTGAACGTATAGGTCAGGCCATCGGGCGAAACAGTCCAGCTTTCGGCCAGAAGCGGGACGACCTTGCCGTCACGGTCGATGGTCGTCAGGCCTTCGAAAATGTTCTGCCAAGTCACCTGGCCGATCATTACCTGCGCGCCGATGGTCGGATCGAGCCCGCCCGGTTCGACAGCCATGCCAAGAGTGACGGAGGTTTTGGCCGCCAGCGCGCTACCCTGTCCGGCAGCGATTGCGGATGTCGCCACCATAAGGCCCAGAGCCGCCCGCCTTGTGATGACGCCGATGGAAAAATTCGTCCTGGTCATTCGTGTTCCCCATTCGAACGGCCAACCGACAGCCAAGAGGCCGGTTCCCGCTGATTGACAAGAAGTGTCATTTCGAGAGTGAACACACAATGCAGATTTTTTTATGTCTGTGTAGCGAAAATCGATACACAAACAATTTTCTCAATCGCCCTTATGGGCTGAGGTTTTACGGGACGTCGTGTCGCGCATGAACGTTTCGATGAAATCGACCAGGGTCGCTGCCGCAAAGGAAAGTTGCCGATCCGGCGCAACACAAACGTCCATCGGCGTCCTGACCGCCTTGCCGCCGGCCACCGGCACCGCCACCATCAGCCCCGCCTCGATCTCACGCTTGACGGAAAGCGCCGGCAGCAGGGTGACCGCCGCCTGCCGCAGAACCAGTTCCTTGAGCACCTCGATGGCACCGGTCACAAAGACGGGATCGAGTTTAAGCTTGGCCTTGGCAAAAACAGCCTCGAAGGCCTGCCCGGCGCTGAATGTCCTGTCCGGCAGCGCCAATGGCATCCGCACCAGTTCCTCCAGCGAAATTTCCTTCGCCCCGGCAGCGGGATGATCCGCCGAAAGAATGACGTCGTAGGTGACATCGGAACGCATGCGCACCTTTAAGCCCGGCAGTTTGGGCGCAAACAACGCCACCACCACGTCGGCCTTGGCTTCGGCCAGCGCGTCCACCGCCTCGCGCGCCGAGGTGATCACCACTTCAAAACGCAGCTTTGGATATTTCAGGCTGAACTCGGCCAGAACCGGGGCCAATAGGTTCGCCACCGTCGCGCCATTGGCATAGATTGCCACCTTGCCATGCTGCAGGCCCTGCATGTCATCGATCAGTTGCTGCACATGCTGCAACTCGCGCAATGTCTTTCCGGCACCCGCCGCCAGCAGTTCGCCGGCCGCCGTCAGGCGGATACCGCGATTGTTGCGCTCCACCAGCGGTGTCCCGAAATGCTCTTCGAGGCTCTCGATCTGGCGGCTGACGGCCGTCGGCGCAACGCCGAGATTTTCCGCAACCGCCCGCATGGATTTGGTCCGCACCAGTTCATCGAAATACATCAGGGCGCGGAGGTTCATGCGGTTATCCGTTGTTTGTCGCAGCAAAAATCAGCCGCGACGAAAACCTTCGCTGGCGACCAGAAGCTGGCGCGTATAATCGGCTGAAAATTCGCGCTTTTCCAGTGCCTCGACCGGCACGGTCTCGACAATCTGCCCATTTTTCATCACCGCCACCCGTTCGCACATATGGCTGATGACCCCGAGATCGTGGCTGACCATGACGAAGGTCAGGTTTCGATCTTTTCGCGCCTGTTCCAGCAGGTTGAGGATTTCCGCCTGGATCGAGGCATCGAGCGCCGAGGTCGGTTCATCCAACAGCAGGATCTTTGGCTCGAGGATGAGCGCGCGGGCGATGGCGATACGCTGCCGCTGGCCACCGGAAAGCTGATGCGAATAACGGAAACGGAAACCGGCACCGAGACCCACTTCATCCAGAGCGCGAGCAATACGGGCATCGATATTGTCGAAACCGTGGATCACCAGCGGCTCGAGAAGCAGCCGGTCCACCGTCTGGCGCGGATGCAGCGAACCGTAAGGATCCTGAAACACCATCTGCACGGTGCGATAGAATTCCTTGTCCCGGCTGCGGCTATCGTATTTCCGGCCATCGACGGTCAGTGTGCCCTCTTCGAACCGGTTGAGACCGGCCACGGCCCGCAGAAGCGTGGATTTGCCTGAGCCCGATTCCCCGACGATGCCAAAGCTCTCGCCGGTGGCGACATCGACGCTCACCTTGTCGAGCGCGACATAGTCGTCAAAGGTCACGACCATGTCGCGGACGGAAAGTGCTGTTCTGTCTGTCATTTTGCCCATCTTCACGCCAGCCACTCCGCCTTGCGCTCAAGAACCGGCAGCGGATGCCGGTCGGTGCCGATGGTCGGCAGGCAGTTGAGCAGGCCTTGCGTATAAGGATGTTTCGCCTGCGCCAGATCGGCCGACGGCAATTCCTCGACGATGCGGCCCGCATACATGACGATGACGCGGTCGCAGAAGGAGGAAACCAGCCGCAGGTCATGACTGATGAACACCAGACCCATGCCGCGCTCGGCCACCAGCTTGTCGAGGATGGAGAGCACGTCGAGCTGCACCGTGACATCGAGCGCCGAGGTCGGTTCGTCGGCGATCAGCATTTCCGGGCCGCAGATCAGCATCATGGCGATCATCACGCGCTGGCCCATGCCACCCGAGACCTCGTTCGGATAAAGGCCGAAAACACGTTCGGGATCACGGATCTGCACCGCTTCCAGCATTTCCAGAGCGCGGGTGCGCGCCTGCGAGCGGCTGAGCTTTTCATGGGTCAGCAGCGTTTCGATGATCTGCTTGCCGATCGTCATCACCGGGTTCAGCGAATACTTTGGGTCTTGCAAAATCATGCCGATGCGTTTGCCGCGCAGGTCCCGCCGCTGCTTTGGCGTGGCCTTCAAGAGATCGATGCCATCGAACCCCAGTTTTGAGGCGGTAATCTTGGCATGTCCCGGCGTCAGGCCCATGATGGCGCGGCCGGTCTGGGATTTACCCGATCCGCTTTCGCCGACAATGCCGAGCCGTTCACGACCCAGCGTAAACGATACGCCGCGCACCGCCTGCACTTCACCGGTGCGGGTGGGGAAAGTGACGCGAAGGTCATCGACCGTCAGAAGAGGTCCACTCATTGGCCGGCCTCCTTCGGATCGAGCGCATCGCGCAGGCCGTCCCCCAAGAGGTTGAAACCGAGGCTGACGATCAGGATGGCAAAACCCGGCATGGCCGCCACCCACCACTGATCGAGAATGAAACGACGACCGGATGCGATCATCGCCCCCCATTCCGGCAACGGCGGCTGTGCGCCCAAGCCCAGGAAACCGAGACCGGCGGCGGTGAGAATGATGCCTGCCATATCCAGCGTCACACGCACGATCAGCGACGACAGGCAGAGCGGCATGACGTGGCGCAGCACGATACGGAAGGGCGAAGCACCCATCAGCTTCACCGCCGAGATGAATTCCGAATTGCGAAACGTCAGCGTTTCGGCGCGGGCGATGCGCGCATAAGGCGGCCAGGATGTGACGGCGATGGCCAGAATGGCGTTTTCGATGCCGGGGCCGAGAGCGGCGACCAGCGCCAGCGCCAGAACCAGCTTTGGAAAGGCGAGAAAGATATCGGTGATGCGCATCAGGATGGCATCCACCCAGCCGCCTGCATAGCCGGAAACGGTGCCGACGATCAGGCCGATGGGGGCGGCGATCACCGCCACCAGCACGATCACCATCAAGGTCAGGCGCGAACCGTGAATCAGGCGCGAGAGAATATCGCGGCCCTGATCGTCGGTGCCGAGCCAATAACCGGCGCTGCCGGGCGGCAGCAGGCGGGCATTCATCAGGTCGCCCTGCACCGGATTGTGTGGCGCCAGCACATCGGCGAAGGCTGCAACCAGCAAAAGCAGGAGGATGATGCCGAGGCCGAGAAGCGCCAGCCGGTTCTCCGAAAACCGCCGCCAGATGACATAGGCGCGGCCAAGCCTTGCCTGATGGCGCGAGGTCGGGCGGTCGGAAAGCAGCCAGTCGCGGCTATAGGGTTTTGGGGTCTGTTCCACGACGCTCATCGGCTGCGTGTCCTTGGATCAAGCGTGCGGTAAAGAAGGTCGGACAGGAGGTTGATGGCGATGAAGACGGAACCGACAACAATCGTTCCGCCCAGCACCGCGTTCATGTCCGCATTCTGCAGCGAATTGGTGATGTAGAGGCCAAGCCCCGGCCACGAGAAAATGGTCTCGGTCAGAACAGAGCCTTCGAGCAAACCGGCATAAGACAGCGCGATCACGGTGATCAGCGGCACGCCGGCATTGCGCAGCGCGTGGAACCAGATGATCCGCGTTTCCGACAATCCCTTGGCGCGAGCGGCGACGATATATTCCTGTTGCAGCTCGTTGAGCATGAAGGACCGCGTCATGCGGCTGATATAGGCAAGCGAGAAATAGCCGAGCAGCGCTCCGGGCAGGATGATGTGGCGGAACGCATCCCAGAAGACGTCCCACTGCCCCTGAACGAGACTGTCGAACAGGAAAAAGCCGGTGATCGGCGTGAACGTATATTCGTAGACGATATCGAGACGGCCGGGATAAGCCACCCAGCGCAGTTTTGCGTAAAACAGCACCAGCGACAGAAGGCCAAGCCAGAAGATCGGCACGGAATAACCGATCAGCCCGACAACGCGAACAATCTGGTCGGCAATGCTGCCACGCTTGACGGCGGCAAGCACACCGAGCGGGATGCCGAACAGCGCCCCGAAAATCGTGCCGATGGTGGCAAGCTCCATCGTCGCCGGAAAGACACGGCGAATATCGTCCATGACGGGATTGGTGGTCAGTACCGATGTGCCGAAATTACCGGTCAGCGCATCGCGGACATAGAAATAGAACTGCTGATAGAGCGGCAGGTTAAGGCCCAGCTGCTCGCGCACACGTTCCACCACATGCGCCGGCGCGCGGTCGCCGACAATGGCGAGCGCCGGATCGATGGGGATCACGCGGCCGATGAAGAAGGTGACGGCCAGAAGGCCGAGGAATGTCGTGACGACAGTCACCAGAAAGCGGAGAACCGCCTTTCCGGTGAAGGAGGAACGGCTGCGCTTGCGCCGTGTCGCTGCCGTCGTATCGGTGAGAGTCAAGAAGATCTCCTAAGCATACGCTTGTGGATTTGATGCGTTGCGGCTTGCTCCCAAAGATCTCCCCCCTTGTGGGGGAGATGTCAGCGAAGCTGACAGAGGGGGGTGAGCAACGGTGCAGCAGATGGTTCGCAAGCGGCATTTGTGCCAGCATTACCCCCCCTCTGCCCTGCCGGGCATCTCCCCCACAAGGGGGGAGATCGGCTGGGCGCACCGCCCTCATTCCAGATCAGCCGCAATCAGTCCTTCGAGACCGTATAGACGAAGTTGGTATCGAAGCTCGGGCCGAGCTTGTAGCCCTTCAGCTTCGAAGAGAATCCGGCCACTTCCGTCTGCTGGAAAACGATCACGAACGGGCTGGTGGCCGCTACCTTCTTCTGCAGATCCTGATAGATCGCCGCACGCTTTTCGGCGTCCTTTTCCAGAAGGGCACCCTTGCCGGCGTCGGAAAGTTCCTTCGGCACATCCCAGGCGTTGCGCCAGGCCAGCGTCTTGTTCTTGCCCTCGTCGGAATTGTCCGTGTTGACGGTAAAGGTCTCGGCATTCGAGTTCGGGTCGAAATAGTCCGAACCCCACTGGCCGATATAGATATCGTGGGTACGGGCGCGGTATTTGGTCAGCGTCTGTTTGCCGTCGCCGGGAATGATGCTGAGCTTGATGCCGGCCTGCGCCAGCGTCTGCTGCACGCTTTCGGCAATGCCGGTCACCGGCTGGGTGTTGCGAACGTCCATGGTGACGGTGAAACCGTCCTTCAGGCCGGCCTTGGCGAGCAGTTCCTTGGCCTTGGCGACATCCAGCTTGTAAGGCTTTTCGTCACTGGCGCCGAGCTGACCCTTTGGCAGGAACGTCTGATGGATCTCGCCGATGCCCTTGATCAGGGTCGCGCCGATTGCATCGTAGTCCACCAGGTATTTGAAGGCTTCCGCCACTTCAGGCTTGGCCAGATTTGCGTTTTTCTGGTTCAAGCTGAAATAGTAGATCGTGCCCTTCGGCGCAGATGTGGTGGAGATACCTTCCTTGGCGGCAACGGTGGTGAAATCGCCGGGCTCGAGATTGCGGGCAACGTCGATATCGCCGTTTTCAAGCGCCAGGCGCTGGCCCGAGCTTTCCTTCATGTGGCGATAGATGACCCGCTTCAGCTTCGGCTTATCGCCGTAATAATTCGGGTTGGCTTCCATGATGACGGCTTCGTTGGCGCGCCATGTCAGAACCTTGAACGGACCGGAACCGGCATAACCGGTCTTCATCCATTCATTGCCGAAATCGGTGTCGTATTTGTATTCCGCGCTCGGCGTCATCGGCTTGGCATGTTCCGACACCAGTTTCTTGTCGACCACGGAGGCAACGGTGGCGGTCAGAACGTTCAACACGAAGCTCGGCGCATAGGCCTTGTCGACCGTAAACGTGAAGGTCGTGGCATCCGTTGCCTTGGCCTTTTCGGCAACGTTATCACCCGTCAGGCCGAACTGCGTAAGCAGAAAGGCGGGCGACTTGTCGAGCTTGACGGCGCGCTCGAATGAATAGGCAACATCCTCGGCGGTGACCGGATTGCCCGAGGCAAACTTCAGGTCCGGCTTCAGCTTGAACGTATAGGTCATGCCGTCGTCCGAAATGGTCCAGCTTGCCGCCAGATCGCCGACGACCTTGGATGTATCGGCCGGATCCAGCCCAACCAGCTTGCTGTAGCTGTTGGCGGTCACTTCAGCCGTGGAGAGTTCGAAAGCTTCGCCCGGATCGAGCGTGATGATGTCATCGATCGCAAAGCCCTGGACCAGCGTATCGGCGGGCGTTGCGGCAAAGGCCTGTGGTGCGGCAAGCGTGATCAGGGCCAGCGCCGCGCCTGCGGAAAGAATTCGCATGCGCTTGTTGAGAGAGTTCATCATCGTGTTGTTCCCGTTGTTTTGTTGCCCGTTATTGTCTTTGTTTTTGTATTGGAAAATGCGCCTGGTCAGGCCTTTTCGTGCCAGGCCTCCCCCAGCACCCTCAACCAGTTCTCCCGGCACAATTTAGCAATTTCTTCAGAAGCGTAGCCCGCGCCCTGAAGGGCCGCAACCAGTTTCTGGCTGCCCGCCGCATCGTGAATGTCGGCCGGTACGGTTGCACCATCGAAGTCGGATCCAAGCGCCACGCAATCGATGCCCATGCGCTCCACCATGTAGTCGATATGGCGGATCATGTCGGAAAGCGGCGTGGCGGCATTGTCGCGCGCATCCGGCCGCAGCATGGTGACGGCGTAGTTGAGGCCGACGAGGCCCCTGCTCTCGCGAACGGCGTCCATCTGGCGGTCGGTCAGGTTGCGCGCAACCGGCGTCAGCGCATGCGCATTGGAATGGCTGGCAATCAGCGGCTGATCGGTAGTCTTTGCCACATCCCAGAAACCCTTTTCCGTGATGTGGGCGAGATCGATCAGGATGCCGAGCCTGTTGCAGGCCTTCACCAGTTCGAAACCGAGATCGGTCAGGCCCGGCCCCGTGTCGGGCGACATTGGATAAGCAAACGGTACGCCATGGCCGAAAATGTTGTGGCGGCTCCAGACCGGCCCAAGCGATCGCAGGCCGGCAGCGTGGAACACGTCGAGTTCGGCGAGATCGGCGCTGATCGGCTCGCAGCCTTCCATGTGCAGCACGGCGGCAAACACGCCCTCAGCCATCGCCTTGCGGATATCGGACGTCGAGCGGCAAAGGCGCCACGCACCGGCCTGATCGAGACGCAGCGCAATCGATGCCTTTTCCATGCCGATCTGCAGGGACGGCAGGTATGCGAGCGGAGCCGCCAGCGGCGTCTCGTAATGGCCGTTGGCATCCGGTTCCTTCAGGATCAGATCGCCGGATGGAATGTAGATGGCGCAGATACCGCCGGCGAGACCGCCGACCTTTGAGCGCGGCGCATCGATGTGACCCTGGCTCGTGCCTTTGACAAATTCAGCGACGGGATCGCCGCCTCCCTTCATGGTCCTCCACAGCCGGAGAAGCACGTCGTTATGGCCGTCGAACACCAGTTCCATGAATTTTCCAGATCTCTGCTGCGAATGCGAAGCGCTGATCCTATTCAGAACTCCATGCACTCGGCAAGACGGAAAAAATCATATTATTTGGTCCAGCGACCGCCATCGTTTTTGCTCAGCATAGGCGTCTTGAAAACACCCAGGATCTGGTCGCGCCACTTGGGATCGATATCGGCAATCGTGTCGCGCCAGCGCTCCGATTGCAACATGGCGGCACCGATGACGACAGGTTCGATACCGATCGCTTCCATCAGCGACAGGCCGGCCAGAATGGAGGAACCGCTGGAAATCACGTCGTCGACAAGCGCGATACGTGCACCGCGCAAAAGCGGCAGCATGCGTGGATCGGCATAAAGCCGCTTGCTGTATTCCGGCGTGGTAATCGATGACATCGGCACGGAAAGCTCATCGTCATACCAGAATTTACGCGAGGTCCCGAGCGGCACGTAGCGGCCATGGCCGAGACGGCGGGCAACGGCGGCCGCAAGCGTCAGCCCCAGCGTCGGCAAGCCGACGACGATTTCCGGATCGAACGGTTTCAGCTTGGCCGCCAGCGCATCGGCCAGCGCATCCTGCACGGCAAAACTTGCCTGGTTGATGATCAGCGATGCCAGCGCGTTTTCGCCATTGGACAGATGCCGGATCGGCAGCATGATTTGTCGGCCATCCTCCAGCACCGCCGGATAAAACGTGTCATACGGACCTGCCGGATCAAACGTGTCGGCGGGATAGATTTCCTGCCAGAAATCATGCGGCTGCATGCGGTTCTCCATCCACGAAATGCGGGTTCAGGCGAAATAGGGTTCGTCGCGATACCGGCCGATCTCCTCGACCAGCCATGCGCGGAAAACACTGACGGGCCGGGAATCGGTCTTGGCGACGGGTGCTACCGCATAATAGGAACTGGGACTACGTACCTGATGCTGAAATGCCTGAACAATTTCGCCATGGCGCAGTTCGGACTCGATGAGAAACAGCGGCATCAGCGCCACGCCGAGCCCGGCAATGCAGGCCTGCGCCACACTGGAAAACTGCTCGAAACGCATGCCGTGCGATGGCGCATCGCGAAGCCCGAGGCTTTGGAACCAGTGGTTCCAGGCGCCCGGCCGCGATGCCATGTGCAAAAGCGGCAACGAGGCGAGATCTTCGGCGCGGGAAATCGCATGGCTTGCCAGAAAAGCCGGACTTGCTACCGGCGCAACCATTTCATCCATCAGGAAGGTGCATTCCGCCCCCGGCCAGTCCGGCAGGCCGATATGGATCGCCATGTCCAGCCCGTCCTTCTCGAAATCGAATATGCCGATGCGGGTCGCAAAATTCAGGGTGATTTCCGGATGGCGCTCGACAAAACGCGGAATGCGGGGCATCAGCCAGCGGGTGCCGAATGTCGGCAGAATGGCGAGATTGAGCTGGTCATTATGCGTTTTCGTCATGGCCTTAAGCGAAGCCGAACGGATCAGCGACAGCGCATTACCGATGGATTTCGCATAACTCACGCCCGCCACCGTCAGCCCGACACCGCGGCTGGTGCGCTCGAACAGAAGCACGCCCAGCAACTCTTCAAGCCCTGAAATCTGGCGGCTGACGGCCCCTTGCGTGAGCGACAACTCATCCGCCGCGGCCGAAAAACTGCCAAGCCGCGCCACCGCATCGAAGGCGGCCAGCGCACCGGTGGAAGGCAGCAATCGGCGGCTCGCGGTGATCATCATCCATTCCTATACCTCATGGCCGATTGAGTAAACAACGCTTGCCGATTGTCCAAGCTTCAAGGAAAATGAAATTCACCTTGGTTAGGAGGCCTCGACCGTTGAGCACGCGCACCGCATTTTCCTGGGAAGACCCTTTCCTTCTCGACGAACAGATCAGCGAAGACGAACGGATGATCCGCGACACGGCTGCCGCCTTCGCGAAATCGGAGCTTTTACCGCGCGTTCAGGAAGCCTATCTGGACGAGACGACCGACAAGGGCCTGTTCAAGCTGATGGGCCAGACCGGCCTTCTCGGCGTCACCCTGCCGGAAGAATACGGCGCCGCCAACGCATCCTATGTGGCTTACGGTCTCGTCGCGCGCGAGATCGAGCGTATTGATAGTGGCTACCGCTCGATGATGAGCGTGCAGTCCTCGCTCGTCATCTACCCGATCTTCGCCTACGGCTCCGACGAGCAGAAGCAGAAATATCTGCCGGGCCTTGTCTCCGGTGACCTGATCGGCTGTTTCGGCCTGACCGAACCGGATGCCGGCTCCGACCCCGGCGGCATGAAGACCCGCGCCGAAAAGATCGAGGGCGGTTATCGCCTGCGCGGTGCAAAGACGTGGATTTCCAACGCGCCGATCGCCGACGTTTTTGTCGTCTGGGCAAAATCCGAAGCGCACAACAACGAAATTCGCGGTTTCGTGCTGGAAAAGGGCATGAAGGGGCTTTCGGCCCCCAAGATCGGCGGCAAGCTTTCGTTGCGCGCCTCGATCACCGGCGAAATCGTCATGGACGGCGTCGAAGTTGGTGAGGATGCGCTTCTGCCGAACGTTTCGGGCCTGAAAGGTCCGTTCGGCTGCCTCAACCGCGCCCGCTACGGCATTTCCTGGGGTGTGCTGGGCGCGGCGGAAGACTGCTGGTTCCGCGCCCGCCAGTATGGCCTCGACCGCAAGCAGTTCGGCAAGCCGTTGGCCGGCATGCAGCTTTACCAGAAGAAGCTCGCCGACATGCAGACGGAAATCACGCTCGGCCTGCAGGCTTCATTGCGCGTCGGCGAACTGATGGACGCCCACAAAATGGCACCGGAAATGATCTCCATCGTCAAGCGCAACAATTGCGGCAAGGCACTGGATATTGCCCGGTCTGCCCGTGACATGCACGGCGGCAACGGCATCCAGATCGAGTACCATGTCATGCGCCATGCGCAGAACCTCGAGACGGTGAACACCTACGAGGGAACGCACGACGTCCATGCCTTGATCCTGGGCCGCGCGCAAACCGGTATTCAGGCGTTTTTCTGACCCGGAAAAGCATCCGGGCGCACACGGCGCCCGGATCTGTTTCGATATTTCCTGTGTGGCGCGGAAATCAGAATTCCTGCCACTCATCCTTGCTCATATCGAGCGCGGCATTACCGGAGAATGCCGACGCAACCCTGCGCCCAAGCGCACGGGCGGGTGACGCCACCGGCCGTTCGACAGGCCGGACAGGCTTGACCGCGGCTGCATGCGTTTCAGCGCCAAGCTTGAACTGCGAAAGCAGCTGGTTGAGAGACGTCACGTCCTTGGCAAGACCATGGCTTGCGGCCGTCGTTTCTTCGACCATGGCCGCATTTTTCTGCGTGTCCTGATCCATCTGGTTGACGGCAGTGTTGATCTGCTGAAGCCCGGAGGACTGTTCGTGCGCGCTTTCGACGATCGCCGCCACGTGACGATTGATTTCCTGCACTTCGACCACGATCTTTTCCAGCGCCTTGCCGGTATCGCCCACCAGTTCGACACCTTCCTGCACCTGCCCGTTGGAGGTGGTGATCAGGGTCTTGATCTCCTTGGCCGCATTGGCCGAACGCTGCGCCAGTTCACGCACTTCCTGCGCAACGACCGCAAAACCCTTGCCGGCTTCACC
>UCHV01000056.1 GCA_900472395.1 Hyphomicrobiales bacterium | reverse complement strand
ATCCGGATGGCCCGCTGCCGGACCTGCCGATTTCAGACCAGTTGCGCAGCCGCGCCGAACTGCTGACGGCAGCGGGCCATCCGGATCGTATTCGGCAAGGCTGTGGCCCATGCGTTCTTCCAGAAGCGGCATGGCGTTCTTCAGATCGGTCCACTTGTCGAGTTCAGCCAGCTTTTCCGCGGCTTCTTCTCTCGTACGGCCGATCACCGGCAGGAAGCCGGGCATGACGGCGACGCTGTCGGCGTGGCGGCCAAACTTTTCGACGCGCGTCTTCAGGCTCTTGTAGAAAGCCTGCGCCTCGGGAAGGCTCTGCTGGGCGGTGAACACAACATCGGCGGTGCGGGCAGCGAGATCCTGGCCCGGGCCGGAAGAACCGGCCTGGATGAGGATCGGGTGGCCCTGCGGCGAACGCGGGATGTTGAGCGGTCCCTTTACCGAATAATATTTGCCCTGATGGTCGAGCAGGTGAACTTTTGACGGATCGGCGTAAACGCCGCTGTCCTTGTTCTTGATGAAAGCGTCGTCGTCCCAGCTGTCCCAAAGGCCGCGCACCACATCGACGAATTCTTCGGCGACGGCGTAACGCTCGTCATGTTCGGGATGCGACTTCGAAAAATTGTTGGCCGTGCGGGCGTAGGACGTGGTGACGATGTTCCAGGCGGCGCGGCCATGGCTCAGATGATCGATCGAGGAGAAGGCGCGCGCCGTGTGATAGGGCTCGCCATAGGTGGTGGAGGCGGTGGCGGCGAGACCGATCTTGTCCGTGACCATGGCGAGCGCGGAAAGCAGCGTCAACGGCTCGAAACGGGCGATCATCGACGGATGGGCATCGACGCCGCTCGTCAGCCCGTCGGCCAGAAACACCATGTCGAATTTCGCCTGCTCGGCGATCTGCGAGACACGGCGCAGCAGATCGAAATTTTCGCTTCCGGCTTCCGCCTTCGGGTGACGCCAGCCGGAAACATGGTGACCGGCGCCTTGCAGGAACAGGCCGAGATGGATTTGTCTTTTCTCGCTCATTGGGGTGCTCATGGGCAAAATCTTTCGTCAAATCGGGTTCTGGTTGAGCAGGGAGAGGAGCCGCGAGAGCTCGGCTTCGGTCTTCATGCTGCGGATAAGGGCGGGGATATCGGCAAAGGCCAGGTTGGCGGCGGTCGCATCGCGAAACTTTTCGGTCGGATCGGTCACGCCCGGCAGGCCGTCGAAACGGCGGTTGATCGTGCTGCCGTCCTTGAGCGCGATATCGAGCACGACGAAACGTGTCGTCGGATCGCTTGACATACGAGGTGCGCTTTCGTCATGGCGGCGACCGGCGCGGGTGGCGAGCGTCATGATGCGGTCTTCAACCGGCCGCTCGTCAAAATGGTCGAGCCGCAGCGCGCCGTCGATCAGGGCGGCGGAAAACACGTATTCGGGGCTGAACCTGGCTTCGATGCCGTTGGTCGGCTTCGTCACCACCAGCGCGGCATCGGCGCCGGGCGGATAGGTGAACGTGATCTGTTCGATTTGCTCCGCTTTGAGGCCTTCGCCGTGCAGGTCGATGCCCAGAGAGGCGACCGGGTGGCTGGCCGTGCAGCAAGGATAGGCTTTAAGGGTCAGGCCGGGCGATACGATCTGCCACGGTGTGCCCCAGTTTTCGGTTGTCAGTTCCGGCTTGCCGACACCGAAGGCATAAGCCGAATGGAAACCAACGGGATTGTCGAGGAAATCCGGTGCGCCGCCAAAACCGGCCGCTGCCAGCCGTGCGGCCAGAAGGCCTGAACGGGCCGCCATGCCGGCATGATAGGGTTTGGTGTCATGGCCGAATTGCAGACGCAGGCCGGATGCCTGCGTGGCGGCGATGCCGAGCGCGACGGCCGTTTCGTCCACCGATGCGCCAGTCAGGTGGCAGATCGCGGCGGCGACACCGACAGGGCCGAGCGTCGCAGTGGCGTGAAAACCGTTTTCGTAATGTTTTGTGCCGAGCGAGAGGCCAAGCCGCGCCATCGCCTCAAGGCCAACCACATAAGAGGCAATAAAGGCTTCTGCGGCAAACGTCCGGTCTGAGGCAAGGGCCAGCAATGCCGGAATGATCACCGTCGTGGGATGGCCGCGCACGCTGGCGTGAACATCGTCATAATCCAGCACGTGACCGGCATAACCGTTGACCACGGCTGCGACCAGCGCATCGGTCTTTTTGTTGCTGCCGACGAGGATGGCATTACCCGGCAGATCGCCGCCGACCGCCTGAGCAAGAACGCCGGTCGTGCGGTCACTCGCGCCGGCAATCGTGCAGGCGAGAAAATCGATGATCGCGGTGCGTGCTGCTTCCATGGCGGCGGCGTCGCGGGTCGGATCGGAGTTGACGATCGCACCGGCAAAGGCTGTTGTGAGCGGAGCCTTGGCCATGGTCAGATGCCCTCGCCGTCGCGTACTGCGCCGCGTCCACCACCCGAAAGACCGCCCACGAACTGGCGGATGCGCGGATTTTCGGTGGAGTGAAAGATCTGTTGCGGCGAACCGTGATCGACGATGCGGCCGTTTTCGGTGAAGACCACGGTGTCGCTTATCTCTTCCGCAAAGCGCATTTCGTGGGTCACGAGAATGCTGGTCATGCCGTCGCGGATGAGATCGCGGATAACCCAGAGAACCTCGCCGACCGTTTCCGGGTCGAGCGCGGAGGTCACTTCGTCGAACAGCACCAATTCCGGTTTCATGGCCAGCGCGCGGGCAATCGCCACGCGCTGCTGCTGACCACCGGAGAGCTGGCCCGGATAGGCATCGGCTTTTTCCGACAGGCGTACTTTTTCCAGCAGTTCGCGGGCCAGCTTGACGGTCGCAGTCTTGTCGGCGCCGAGAATGCGGGTGGGGGCCAGTACGATATTGTCGAGAACCGTCAGGTGCGGAAAGAGATTGTATTGCTGGAAGACGATGCCGACGCGTTTGCGCAACTGGATGCGTTCGCTTTCCTTCGTCAACTGGTCGACGCGGGTACCGGCCACGGTGATCTTTCCGCTCTGCGGCGTCACCAGCGCGTTGATGCAGCGCAGAATGGTCGATTTGCCGGAGCCGGACGGGCCGATGATCGAAACGGCATCACCTTTGTTGATGGTGAGGTCTATGCCCTTGAGCACCTGCGTCTGCCCGAAGGACAGGTGCACGTCTTCCAGTTTCACGATCGCGGCGTCGGTTGCGGGGGATGCAGTCATCATAAAAATCCTTTAGCCCGCATTGAAACGCTGTTCGAGGCGACGGGTCAGGCGGGCAATCGGGTAACAAAGCGTGAAAAAGGCGGCCATCACCACGACATAGGCAATGATGGTGAAATCGAGCCGGCGCACGGCGGTGCTGGCATCGGTTGCCGCGTGCATGAGTTCGTGCACACCGACCAGCGAGGCGAGCGACGTGCCCATGGCCATCGACGACGCGACATTCATCCACGGCGGCAGCGAGCGGCGCACGCATTGCGGCAGGATGACGAAACGCAGCGCCTGCAGGCGCGAAAAACCGAGGCCCTTTGTGGCTTCCCACTGCGTAGTCGGAATGGACAGGACAGCGCCGCGGGTAATTTCGGCGATATAGGCGCTGGAAAGGATGGCGAGCCCTATCACCGCCTTCACCCAATCCGGGAAAGGCAGGTAATTGCCGAACATCACGATCTCGAAGGGGAAGATGTAGGTTGTCGCGAAAATCAGCACCAGCGCCGGCGCATTGCGGAAGATCTGCACGTAGATCTGCGCGGGCAGTCGGACGAACCAGAAGGGCGCCAGCTGCATCAAGCCGAGCACCACACCGGCGGTGGTGCCGAGCGTGACCGCGCAGATGGTGATGAGGATGTTCATCGAAAACCCGGAAGCGAGGTAGGGGATCCACTCCACCAACTCCTTGCCGAGCGACAGGTCTATCAGCGACCAGACGACTACCAGAAGCGGCATCGCCACGAAGCCGATGTAACGCAGGACCCGGCTGCTTTTCTTCGGTGTTTGTGTCACTGCCATGCTCATAGGCCGTATCCCGGAATGGCGAGCCTGCGCTCCACCCATTGGCCGATGCGGGCCACGACAAAATTGATCAGGCTGAAGAAGGCCAGAAGCACAATCATCATTTCAACCACGTTGTCGCGCTGCGTCCACACCATGATCGAGGCATAGGTGATTTCGCTGACCGCAATCGCGTTGCCGACGGTGGTGGATTTGACGAGGCTGATCAGCCCGTTGACGATGGCCGGCAGGGATGACCGGAAGGCGAGCGGAATCTGCACGTAACGCAGGATCTCGAACTGGCTGAAACCCATGCCGCGCGCCGCCTCTATCATGGACGAGGGCACGGCTTCGATACCACCACGAATGGCTTCCGCATGCAGGGCCGCCACATGCAGGCCGACGACGGCGACGACCCAGAAGAACGGCGAAAGCGGATTGTTCTGCGCACCGCCCACCATGTTGGAAACGACGGTGTTGAGGACAAGAAAGCTGAACATCAGCTGCACCAGTGTCGGCGTGTTGCGGGTCAGCTCCACGAAGCCGCGCACGGGTGCAGAAAGCCAAAGCCTGCCCGAGGTCAGGCAGGCGGCGAAGATCAGGCCGAAAACCAGGCTGACGGGTATGGTAATAGCAACCAGATAAAGCGTGGTGATGAAACCGTCACGCCAGACCTGCGCCTCGTAACCCGTCGCCAGAAATTCGTAATTGAGGCCCAGCCTGCTCATCAGATCGATGAACAGGCCGGTCAGGTTCATGTCCTGCATATGGTTTTACCGATGCCTTCCGCTCATTTCGCGGAAAGCTTCTTGTTCTCTTCCTCGAGATATTTGGTGTTGAGCAGACGGTTTGCCTTGGCCAGCTCAAGCATCTTGCCGGAAGCATGCAGTTTCTTCACGGCTTCGTCCAGCGCGGTCTGGGTGTCGGCTTCGCCCTTGCGCAGCCAGATCACGCTGTCCGAGGGGATCAGTTCGGTCGGGAAGGGAATGGCGAAATCCTTCCACTCGTCCGCACGGTCGACCAGCAGCAGGCCAACGGTTGCGCCGACATGGACGGCAGCCACGCAATTGCCGCCCTGCAGTGCAAGCAGCGATTCCGGCTGGCTCGGCAGGCCCTTGACGACGGCGCCGTATTCTTCGGCGAGCGGCTGCGCGTAATTGGAGCCCTGCGAAATGCAGACCGGCTTGCCCTTGAGATCGGCCCAGTCCTTCAGGCCGCTATCCTTGCGCACCACGGCAGCACCACCGGCGCGGTCGTAAGGGGTCGGCACATAATCGAGAACCTTGGCGCGTTCTTCCGTGTACTGCATGTTGGCGATCAGGATATCGACCTTGCCCTGCTGCAGGAACTGCACGCGGTTCGGCGGGGTGACCGTTACGCTTTCAAGCTCTACGCCGAGATCGGCGGCAAGCGCCTTGGCGATATCGACGTTATAACCCTTCTGTTCCTGCGTTTTCGGATCGATGAAACCGAATGGCGCACCCGACAGGATCAGGCCGACGGTCAGCTTGCCGCGACCCTTGATGCGGTCCAGCGTGGCATCGGCAGAAGCCTGTGTGGCGGCCAGAGTGGCGACCGAAAGTGCAAGTCCGAAAACGGTTTTGGTGAGGGTCTTGGCAAACATCAGATGGCTCCTTGTATGGGCGTGACACTATGGGAGGCATTGAGGAGTCACGAGCAAATCCATGCTTTCTTTCGGCGTCGTTTGAGAGCATTGTTTTGTCAAATCGGTCTGACTTGGAAAAAATCAATTCCACAATGCGATTTCCGTGTGGTGTTGTACCCGGTTTGCAACCATCGATTTCGCCCCTTGAAATATCCGCCGGACAAGACCGGCGTTCCCGGGTGCCCCGAGGGCCCGATGCCGCCTTCGACAGTCGCATCCCGCAGAATTCGCCGGCATGCGGTTTCTATCCACCTGCTACCGCACTAGCTATAAACCGTGCCCGCCAGGAGGCGGGCGAAACGGGCGAACAGGAGATTATCGTTGGCGGACAACAAGGTGAAGACGAGTGTACCCACGGAAGCATCCTTCAGCGCATCGCAGGACTGGCATACGCTTGCGGA
>UCHV01000062.1 GCA_900472395.1 Hyphomicrobiales bacterium | reverse complement strand
TCGTCATAACGGTTTCCTTTGGTCTTGGGGCTATTTCATCAGGTGGCTTTCGACAATGGAAGAGCTGCCGCGATGCAAAGGCTTCCGGTTACCGAAAACGCCTATTCGGAAGGGACCGAGGGTAACGCTCGGCGCTGTTGGGACGCAGGATACCATTCCGTTTCATACGAGGCTTAGATCAACCCCCGCTTTCCATTTGGGCTCGGCCAGTGGTCCCGGCGTGTCTATACCCGTCAATATGCGACAGGCGATATGAATTGCTGGTCGCATAATCATTGATGTCGCTGCGCTGCCGCTCTGTCCTGATCAAGCCGTTCACGGCGAGCAAGGTTAGTGCATCGGGTATTTTCCTACGGCTCAGACCCGAATATTCGCAGATCTTGTCGTAGCTGAGATTGATGATGTTCTTGTCGGTGTCACGCCGGGCGGTGAATAGCAGGTAGAGCTTGAGGGCATCGAGTTCGGTTCGATTGCGGAGATGCAGGCGTTGGAAAAACGCAACGCGCCCAAAGGACGTGTATAGTCCCTTTGCTGGTAGCATTCCCCAACCGCGAACGGTGGTGTTGAGTTTGGAGAGGCGGAACACGCTCTGATCTGCTTCTTTCGAAACAAGATCCTGCTCCAGCAGTATGTCTAAGCCGGCAGAGATTTTCGCTCTGCTGATGCCCGCGACCGTTGTGATCGTGCCATAGGTCAGTCTGGCAAGGCCCAGGTTATTCGTGTGGTGCGCGATCAGCATGTAGCACATGAGGGCTGCGGCTGCGGAAGATCCCTTGCCACCGTCTTCCCATTTGAATTCTTTCAGGCCGTGATCCTCAATCCAGCGGGTTGGGATCGGAACCCATGTACTCATCATGTTCAGCGGCCCTTCACGACTGAGAGGATGGCATAGATGGCATATGCGCACAGGCCGATAGCAGCCATGCACACGACGAAAAGTTGGTGCTCAGGCGGAATGCTCAGAAGCGAAAGGATGGAATTGATGAACTCGGGCATCTGCGATTCTCCGTGACTCAGGGTCGATTTCGAAAATTTAAGACGCCCAAATTTTTATATAGATACAGTTCATTTGCAGTTTAAGCCTATTTGGGTGATAAGTTTTTGATGTAAATATGTAAAAGTTCTAGGATCGCAGTTTTTACGACTTAAAATATAGTTCATAAAGACCTTTTCATGAACTATTCAATACGTCATTGACGTAGTGAGTTTTTTGCAATCTTGTAACCCGGCATCACAGTTGGAAGCTGGAAATGGCTCGCTCGAAACGTCAAAAAGCACCTCTGCAGGACGTAGATTTTTTCGATTTGGTGGAGCTGCCTGAAAGACAGGATCTGACACCGCAGGATATAAAGGCCATTCGCCGCAGCGTGGCCAGATCTTGCAAAGATTTTGAGCGCTTGTTTCAGGTGCCGGCCAGAACGATGGAGGCGCTTGAGCAGGGAGGGAGACGGCCGGATTCGGCCACGAGAGCGCTGCTCATCATCATCGCCAGAGAGCCAGACGCAGCAAAGACCGCGCTTTCAGTTTTAGCGCCGTGGACTTTATTTGAAGGTTTAAAGGCATTTTCGGTGAAATGATCGTCGGAGGCGGCGTCACCGTGCTGGCTGGAATTTCCCGCGCCAAAAGAGCCAGCCGATTGCTTGTCCGATTAAAAGACCGCCAAACACCGGAACAATATAGTTCGCGAAATATAGACCAATGAAGCCGGTGTAAAACAATGCGAACTGGAGGGACGGCCCTACTGGGCACAAGTCTGCGTAATAGCAAATCATCAATCCGTTCATCGCTACATTGATGGTTAGAACGATTGCCATTGATATAGTATATACACGCCGAAAACGGCCATGCTTTAGGAGATATTAGGTTGAAATGCCGCCTATTATTATAAACGGCATCGAATACAGAGCGGCGAGGGAAGCCAACACTAATAGCATATCTTTTCCGATGCCGTGGCGCGCGATCTGGCGCAGGAAATTGGTATCGGAAATACCCTTTCCGTGGAAGCAGCTTTACGCTGCTCCCCCCTCGGGCTTCCAATTTTCGAGCTGAGGAACCAGTACCCGTAGGCTGCTCTCGATCTGACCAACCTCGCTTTTGAGCTTGAAGATAGGGGAGCGCAAAGTTTGCTTCCACTGAACATCGCTCGGCGTAACCTTCACTAGGTTTTTTTTACGAAACACCTCCAGCTTGGGTATCTGGTCGACATTCCCGAGAATGGTCTTATTTTTCTCAAGCGCCTTCAGTTCTACGCCGATCAACCACACAAGCCCTTCGTTCGACACCTCAAGCGGCTTGAGCCCCGGGTGCCTGCGCAGCTTGCCGTCTGTGCTCCATAGCCCGGCCGCTTGTAGCCGTGGTAAGCCATAGTTCTTACCACGATCGCGATGTACCGAGACTATCCGCCAAGTTCGGCGTCAGGGAGCTATTACACTCTCGTCATCTGCCTGGAGCGGCGCTGCCTTTGATCATAGTGGGGCGTAGATCGGGATACGGTTGCCGCCTTGACCGTGTCGGCGTTGACTATCGTTGATACCCGAACATTTGTCTGGCGCGTAGCTTCGTTGGACGGACGAGCGCCGCTTACCACACTCTTACCCAATCGCTCGTTGGGCCGGCCGAGCTTTTTGATCGTTCCCTTCTTGCCTTGCGGAGAGACCCCGTCGTCGACCAGGCGCTTTGGTTGGGCAAGCTTTACGCCTTGCGGCGTCATTCGTGGAGTTTTCGTAAGATGGGCCGGCGTTGGCTTCTCGCCGCCAGGCCAGCTGTTGGTAAAAGGTGTATCGTTTCGCGCCAGTTTATTGCTTGACTTTGCACCCTCCGAAAGAATGGCCTTAGCGTAAGATTTCGCCCGTTCTACGGGTACTGCCGCGGTCAAGCCCAGGTTCTTCAAATGCTGCTCGACCTTGGCCAAATGAACGTCGTCCTTGACCAGGGACAACAACTTCGTCTTTGTATGGAAGCGGCCGGTCAACCGTCCGTCCCGGCCGATTTCCTGTATATAGAGATTGTCTTTACCGACTTTGTTGATCAGCGCGCCTTTGGTTTTGACGCTGCCTGGATTCTGTACCTTTCCGTTTTCCACGACAAGATAAAGCTGACGACTGGGCTTGAGCCGCTTGAGCGCCAGCTCAGGATCGAGGCTTTCTGATTGCATTACTGCAAAATAGACATCCGAGTGCGCGTCCCGATAGTCTTTTGGCCGGAGGAGCGACTCGCCATCCGGTGATTGCAGCAACATATCGCGCTTGGATTTTTCCTCCTGCATTCCGGCGGGCGGCGCTGGGTCTTCCTTAGTGCGGATTTCTTCGAATGTCTTGTGCGAGACATAATCCTTACCAGCGCGGTAGACGGCATGGGCGATGTCGTCCCGCCGTCCATCGAAAGTCGCACCGGTAACATCCGCGTAGGCCTTTGCTGCTTCGTTGCGTCCATAGCGCTTGTCGAGAGCGTCGGGAGAATGAAAGGCGCCATCCTCTGCGCGCTTGATCCAGACATTGCCCTTGCCGAAGCGTTCTTCCGCTGCGCCCAGCGTAGGTAGCTTCGCCGCGATAGGGTCGAAGGCTGTGTGGGCGCCGTCGACCCAGGCCATGACCTTATATTTGCTCGCAAGCGGCGCTTGGCTGATGTTGTCCATGCGGAGACCTAGCCGCTCGAAGTCGTTCCGCACGGTTTCCGGCATAGACATGCCACGGATTTGATCCGGATGGTTGATGGATGTCCACAAATACTGATGCTTCGTCACGCGGCCACCATCGCGCGTAGGGATCAGCGTTTCGTTACTGTCGACGAGTTCGGCATCGGGTTGACGACCGTAGCGGGCCGCATATTGCTTGATCGTGACATAGTCGAGCGTGCCGTCGTTATATTGCTTCTCCCTGTCCGGGAAGAGGAGACCATCCCGTCCGGCGTCGACATCGGCACGGAGGCGGGCGGTGACTCGATCCTGCGCCTCCGGGAGGCTGATAAGGCCCTTTTCGTCGAATTGATGGAAGTCCCTGGGCGTTCCGCTGTGCAAGCGGCGCGGCGGATCCAAATCCATGGCATTCTTTGCTTTTTCGTCGACCTTGACCTCGGTTTCTTCCGATTTGACGTTCAGTTCGGCAGACATATTGGCTTCCTTCTCTTCAAGGCGCTCTGCTCCGGCCAGATGAAACGGGGACGTCCGGCCCAAACCGCCTCCCATGGCCTGATACTTTTGATGTGCGGCTATTGTTTCGGTCTCGCGGACCTGTAATTTTGGTTGAAGACTATGGTTATCGGCAGCCTGCTCGGTCTCGATGACGGCGGCCCCTTGGCGCGGACCGTCTCCATCACTTATCGCCTCGATCTCTTCCACTTTAATCTCGGGGCGCGGCGGCGGGCTGCTGAGAACGCTCGCATCGTCGAAATTCGGCTCCGACTTGATCCTCACGTCGGAGCCTTCGAAGGGTTGCACCTCGCTCTGCGCGACAGGGTCCGGTTCTGGTTGAAGGCTACG
>UCHV01000057.1 GCA_900472395.1 Hyphomicrobiales bacterium | reverse complement strand
ATCGGTCTTGCCGTCATCGCTACCAGCTTCACCATCATCGCGGTTTTCGTGCCGGTGTCGTTCATGCCGGGCATTCCGGGCCAGTATTTCATCCAGTTCGGCCTCACCGTGGCGTTTTCGGTGTTCTTCTCGCTTCTGGTGGCGCGTCTCATCACGCCGCTGATGGCCGCTTATCTGATGCGCGCCGAAGACGCGATGGACGATCATCACGACAATGACGGCCGCCTGATGCGGGCCTATTCGCGTGTCGTTTCCGGCACCACCCGCAAATGGTACTGGCGGTATGCGACACTGCTCGGAGCCATCGGTTTTCTGTTCGCATCGATGGCGTTGTTGGCTCAGGTTCCTGGCAGTTTCATGCCGCCGGAAGATTCGTCACGTGTCGTCCTCTCCGTGGAACTTCCGCCAAGCGCCACGCTGGACGAAACCGACCTGACCACCACCGAGGTTTTCAAGACCATCCGCACAATCGACGGAGTGGAAAGTGTGTTCGTGCTGGGCGGCGCCTCGCCCAAAGGCGATCTCGAACTGCGCCGCTCCACCATCCGGGTCATACTCGGAAAAATGGATCATTCACTTGCGAAGACGATCGTCAATAAGGGTTTTGGCAACATACCGCTGCTCGGCCCGTACCTGCCGAAGGTGACGGACAACGGTCGCACAAGGCCGCAGTGGGATATCGAAAAGGAATTGTTCGAAAAGGTGCGCGCCATTCCCGATGTCCGCATATCGAAGGTGAACGAGCGTGCTGAACGCGAACTGGTCTTCAACTTTCTCGCCGAAGACAACGACAGGCTCGATGACGCAGCCGCCACCTTGGAAAGGAATCTGCGCGCCTCACCAATTCTCGTAAATGTGTCTTCCGAAGGCGCTCTGCCTCGCGCCGAACTGCAGATCCGTCCACGCAAGGATGAAGCCGCACGGCTTGGTGTTACACCGCAGCAGATCGCCCAGACCGTGCGTGTCGCCACCATCGGCGATATCGATGCACAACTGACCAAGATTTCGCTGGATGGACGGCAGATCCCCATCCGCGTCCAGACCTCGCTCGATACGCGGCGCGACCTTGGCCGTCTGCAATCCCTGAAAGTAACGACGACCTCCGGCACGACCGTGCCACTCTCCAGCGTTGCCGATATCGACTATTCGGAAGGCCCGAGTTCGATCAAACGTTACGATCGTAATCGTGTTGTTTCGATCGGTTCCGATGTGCCGCAGGGTACGGCTCTCGAAACATCCACAGCCGAATTCAAGCGTATCGTCGAAGAAACCACTTTGCCTGAGGGCGTGCGACTGGTGGAAAGCGGCGACGCCAAGGT
>UCHV01000058.1 GCA_900472395.1 Hyphomicrobiales bacterium | reverse complement strand
ATGAGTCCGCGTCCTAGCAGTGCTCCCTAACATGTCCGGTTCTGACAACGAACTCATTGTCCGAGGCGTTTCAAAATCTTCCTCGTCGTACTCGGAGATTGGATCCATTTGTCCCGTAATCGGCCGCATCGCGCCGCCCGGCCGCAAGTGAGCGGCGGCTATCAGACAGCGAGAATGGGACCTGCAATAAGGAGGTTGGAAACGAGCATGCAAGAAGGAAATCCAACAAAGCCTGTATTGAATCTACTGGTGCCCGGCCAATGAAAGCAAAGATATTAGATTCTTTTCGCATCGGTACCGTCAGCGACATTGACAGGCCAGCCCAGCATTCCGGTGGAGTTTAAGTGAATGACGGTTAAAATCGCCAGAACCTTGAGAGGGTGCGGTCATAGCCAGCACAGAGATGCTGGTCGTCCTCGGTTTCTTCGCGGTGGTATCCGGCTCTGTGAGTCACTCAAGAACAACGCGACGGGCGGGTGACGAGAGCCAGGGACGCAGGCGGTCGGCACGGCTATGCCTGCGCAGCGAATAGCGGCGAGGCCTGAGGCGAGCTGGTCGCGCATCACTCACGAATGACAAGGTCCACATGTCCGAGGCTGGCATGCGCGGACGATCGAGCGCTTGCTAGTATCCGCTGAGTCAAGAGCACTCTCGGCAACAGGAAGCCCTCCGATAACTGCATGCGTTGAGAGCCAGCTTGGTGTGCGGCTCGGACGGCGACAATACATCCCGTGGTCCAAGTTCTAGTCCACCCGCACGGGAGCAGCAATTGGTGCAAGTCAACACGTACGAAATCTGAAGAACCTCTGCAGCGTCCGGATCGAGGTGACCAGCCGGAGATGCGACAGGCAAGGCAGATATGGTCGCAACGGTCTGGCAAACGATTTCGGCGCGTCCTTGTTTGTTGAGTTACGACAAACCTGGCCATAGGATGCGACCGGCGCGGAACAGACGGCTGACAGGGGAGTTTCCCCTGCTGCCTGTTACACGACAAGATCCTGATCGAAGGAGGCACGAATGTCGGAAGAAAATCCTGATGATCGCATGATCCATGTTCATTTCACACGAGGTGATGAGGAATACGACGAGATCGTGCTCGCCGGTGAAGTCGAAACCTTCCTCAGAAAACACGTGGACCGCAGCGGCGAGATTTCGGATGCGCTCATGTTTCTCGAGGTCGATCGAATGGCGAGCGGCCGGTTTGTCGGTCCCGGGTGGTCTGTCAGCTTCACGGTCGAAGATCCCTGATGTAGACTTCGCGGAGCATCGACCTGTCAGAAACAGATTGCGTTTCGCAACCATGCGACGGGCATCGGATCGAAGGTTAGTGCGGAAAATGTGATCATGTCGATCATGTCTGCTGGGACCGATCGGACCACGTTTGCAACTATCGGCGCGACTGCTGGACTTCGAAAGTCGTTCCCGATGCCAGGGTTGTGGCACCCTTACTACCAGGCGACGGTCAGCATGATGTCACGGTTTTGGACGTTGGCTCGTGGGGCTGCGTCGCGGATCTGGATGCCGCCTGCTGGAAGGGCGTAGGCTCCTCCTCTTGCATGGCGATCTAAAGCTGAGCCAGCGCGTCAGTGTGAGGAGAAACCGGCGGCGTCTTCAGCAAGTACCCTTCCGAGACAAGACGCGCCTCTTCCAAGGCCATGTGGAGAAGGTAAATAAGCATTTCGGCGTTTTTAACATGTTCGGCATCCCTGATCGAATTCTGCAAGCCTGCAATGATGACATCGATGCGTTGCATTTCAGCCTCCTCAATTCGGCAGGGTCGTTGATAATGGAAGAACCGCCTTTGTAGCCGATATCCCGCATGGCGGAATTTCCCGCACCATACCGGCGACAAGCGGGCCGATGTAGGACGGCCGCGCACGCAGATCGTCGATCAGTTGTCTTTCAACGGCCGTCAAGCCTTTCGAGGTATGGGACGACGTTCCCCGGAGTAACCAGTCCAACGAAACCTGCAGAAGATCTGCCAGACGATGGGCGTTCTCGACGGACATAGTGTGACCGGCAATCCATTTGGAAACTGCGGCAGCTGACACTTCCATCTCTGCGGCGAGCGCCATTTCCTTGTAATATCCATTCGCCCGCATCGCCATTCTTATCCGGCGACCACGCTCACAATCCTGCGTGCATTTATATCTCATCGCGGTCTCCCCGAGCCTGGCAAAAAATAACACATGCGCGGGTTTAATGCTCCCCAGAGAAACCAGGGGTTGAGTGGCAGCCGCGAATTGTACCAAAAAAAGCTTTCGCACGGGACGATTTCCCACCCAAAGCAGAAGCCTGTATCCGGCATCATGGATCGAGCAGCTGTTCCGAAATTTCGTCACGGCCAGCTGATCAGGAGGACGGTAACGAGCGAGGAATGAGAACGCTCACCGGTTTCCGCTTTCGCGGCGTCAGCGGATCAGCTCCACTGGCACCCAGACAGTCACATTGAAGCCGATCGCAGGATCAAAACTCTCCGGCTCCAGCAGCGCATTACCATGCTCCTCGGCAAACCAGCGGGCAACGTCAGCGTTGTAGATCTCCTCGACGATCTCACGAACTCTGCCGGCCGCGGCCAGCGCTCCGCCATGCGTCATCTTTGCCGTGTTGAGGTTGACCAGCTTGCGCTTGGCCGGAAAACCACCATCGGAGACCGCAACCGCCAGCCGTGAAGGCCCATAACTTTTGACCCGCACCTTCAGGCGGGGAGGGCGGTAGGCATCAAAGCGCCCATTGACCTCGGAGATGCGCGCAATGACCTCCTCCTCGCTGATCTGCACCTGCGGCGCCACATCGGCAACAACATCGAGCTGGTGGTCAAAATTCTGGCGTGTGATTTCCTCGGCATGATGGGCGAAGGCCAGATGTTTGACCGGCAGCGCCTTCAGCCAGCGCATGCGCTGCGCAATCGCCATCGACTTCGCGGCCTCTTCACCCAGCCGCCCGATGGAAAAACTCTCGCGCTTCTGGCCCTCACTGGTCATCAGCGTCGCCTGCCAGACATCGCCCTCTTCGGTCTCAACCCGGCGCACGCCTGATATGCCGCTCTTGTTGTTCTTGCGGATTTTCACCGCCTGTTCGAGATTGGTCGGTGGGGGCAGGGCGGTGATAATCGCATCGCGATAGGCACGCGCTTGAGAATAGGCGGCATCGGATGATCCGTAGATGCTGTCCTTGAACAGTCGCACGATCTTTTTGCCCCTCCGGCGGATTGCCACCGTCCAGCCGCCGCCGCGGCGTTCGTTTGGTTCCTCACGTGTCAGCGCATAGGTGTCGGCGTCATCCGCAGGCGGCCTGATCGCTTTCGTGTCGTCCTTTGTCCTGGCCAACTTTTTGCCCGCCCGTCTGTTTACTCATTCCTATACGCCCAAAACCGATCGGGGATAGATCAAAGCATGGCACCAAGATGCCGGTCTCCTCGGTTTTTGCAACAGACAAAGCCCGCTTTTCGCGCCCGCTCTTGCAACTGCAGGGTCCCGTAAAATCCCCCTATCTGCAAATCCGCGCCCATTCAGGGTTGACCTGACGGATCGCGGCTCTAGTTTTTGCGGCGATTAAGACGTGCATTTTTTGGTATCACCGGATTGAGCTTACTGCTGTCCGTGGTGCCTTTCTTGGTTTTCAGACTGCCGGAGCGCGACCATGGACAATGCCTCTTCCGCCGCCGAGTTCATCCAGGCGAGCCGCATTCTCAAAATCAACTCCCCGCTCGGCGAAGACCAGCTGCTGGCCGAGCGCGTGACGATCCAGGAAGGCATTTCCTCCCTGTTCGAGATCCATCTCGTCGCCCGCACCAAGAAGGAGCAGATCAAACCGGAAGATCTGATTGGTCGCCTGCTCGATGTATCGGTCGAGGTGCAGCAGGGCGACGGGGAAGATATCCCGGCCATCCGCCGCCCGTTCAACGGCCTGGTCACCGAACTCAACGAAGGTCCGCCAATCACCCGCGGCCTGCGCTCCTATGCCATGGTGCTGCGCCCGCAGATGTGGCTGCTCACACGCCGTTCCGATTGCCGCATCTGGATGGACAAGACGTCGATCGAGATCGCCGAAATCCTGTTTTCCGAACACGGCATTCCGGCGCCGGATACATCGGGCGTGATTACATCTCCGCCAAAACAGCATTATTCGGTTCAGTTTAACGAGCGAGACTTCGACTATCTCTGCCGCCGTTTTGAAGAAGACGGCCTGTTCTACTGGTTCAGCCACGAAGACGGAAAACACAAGCTGCACGTGGCCGATACCGCCAATGGCTGGCTCGGCCCATCAGCCTCGGCGCAGGGCGAAAAGAGAGTGCGACTGGCGCAGGGTTCCTCGGACCGCAACCACATCAACGAATGGGCCCGTCGTTTTTCCTACGTGCCGGGCCAGCGCGCCGGAGCCGACTGGAACTTTGAGACACCGCGCATGGTGCCGGGCACGATGACACCGTCACTGGTGCAGATGCCGGACGCGACAAAACGTGAGCTTTACGAATACCCGGCCCGCATCTCATCGGTGGCCGAAGCCGAGCGTGCGCAAAAACTGCGTGCCCAGGCATCGGAAGCCGACCACGACCGCGTGTTCGGCGCCTCCACCAGCCGCATTATCGAAACCGGTCGCCGTTTTACGCCGTATGAAGTCGCGCATCCCGACCACGCTTATGAAGAGCACGTGATCATTAAATCGATCCAGACGGTGGTGGATCGCTCCTACGAAACCAACAGCAACGAACCGGAATATCGCAACGAATTCGAAGCCGTACCATCACGCGTCCCGATGACGCCGCACCGGGAAACCAAACGTCCCCGCATCGAAGGCACTCAGGTGGCGATCGTCGCCGGCCCCGAGGGCGAGGAGATCCACCCAGACCAGTATGGCCGCATCAAGGTGTGGTTTCCGTGGGACCGCAAGGCGAAGAAGGACGGATCGGATACCTGCTGGGTGCGCGTGGCGCAGAACTGGGCTGGTGGCGGTTGGGGTGGGCAAATCATTCCACGCATCGGCATGGAGGTGATGATTGCCTATGTCGATGGCGATCCGGACCGCCCGCTGGTCGCTGGGATAGTGCCGAACCTATCTAACTCCGTACCGTATGATCTTCCAGCAAATAAAACGCGTTCGACTTTTAAGACGAAGACTCACAAGGGGTCCGGTTTCAACGAGTTACGTTTCGAAGATGAAACGCACCGCGAAGAAATACGCATAACAGCTCAGAAAGACCTCAATACGATCGTTCATAATGACGAGTCGAAGATTACGATGAATAACTCGTCTACAGCTGTCCTCAATAATAAGCTATCGGAAGTGCTTGGCGACTCGATCACCTCCGTCTCGGGAACGCTAACGCTTTATACCGGACCTTCCGGTCTTAGTGCGATGACGGATCGCCAGATCGGCTATTCATCGAATCTTCTATCTGGTCTCGCCTCTTCGATGTCGAAGGAGCTCTTTGAGAACAGTAACAGTCCTGGAGACTTCACAATGATCTCCGACGGAAGCCACAACGTCACGGTCAGAAACAGCGTTCAGTATCACGTGGGATCCAATTACAACGTGAGTGTAACCGATCACCATCTCTCTCAAGTCGGGAAGAATTACTCTCTGAGCGTCGCTGGATCCGCTTCCTCTTTTGTCGGGAAATACAGGACTGAGCAGGTTGGCGAAAAATTCGTAATCTTTTGCGGAAAAACGAGGCTGTCTTTCGATAAGGACGGAACTATCGAGATCAGTGGAGTCGACATAAAGATTGAGGGTGAAAACTCCATAACGTTGAAATCAAAGCGTATCGATTTAAACTAAGGGTATCGCATGGATCAAGGTTCACAGCAGCGGCTAAAAAATCTTTGCGCGATCTTTAAGATCAGACTTGAGGCAACCCAGCCCAACCCAGATCTCGCCTTGGCGCTTTTAAGTCATTTGTACGCGATGCCCGTAATCGCCGAAAAGAGCGCTCGAAGAAACTACGGAAATCAAATCCTCGCGAACACGAGTGGCGTTTTCGACCAGTACTCCGAGTTCGTCGGAGGTCTGGGTAGCAATGTCATTATGATGCAGGAGTTTCCACATTGGTTTGCCAATCTTGGTAGATCTACGGAGCAGCTCGTCGAAATATATGGTGACCTAGAGAGAACTGTTTACTGGCTAAACAAAGCAGGCTGGGGCGCGGGCGTGGGCGCTGGGGGAGCTGGCATCGCCGAAGCGATCGATAAGGGCTCAGTCAAAGCCGGCGTGAAACGAGGTGTCGATCGACTTGCTGGAAGAAGTGCAATCATCGAGGCGCTGCAGAAAAGATTCGGCGCTCGAATGGCAGCCGGGGCCGGGGTTGCAGGTGTGGTGGTAATTGTCGGTGGTACCATAGCATATGCTAGCGCACTCCAGCAAATGGAGGAGATTAGGAATATTCTTCTTGACCGCTTTCATGACGGTAAAATGTCCGACGAACAATTCAGGAAAGTATTTGGAGACCAGGTTGACCCGACGGTCGTCAAAAAGTACTGGGAAATGTGAGCATGAAACGAATAAAGATGAATAAGAAGCTCGCTTACGTCGTCTTTATCGCGCTTTTTGTCGTGCTTTTCACCATTTCGTGGGAGTATTTTGGCCCATTTTCCTTGGGAGCTATTTTGTCTTTCGGGATTATATACATCGCGATGCGTTATGCGATAAAAAATTTCTTCGAATTCACGTCATAGAGCACTTCCGTCTAGAAAACGCTTGAGGGAGAAAGGTATGCCCCCAGCACATCGGCGCGCTGATATCGGTTCTGCCCATGCCTGCCACTTCCCGCCATCGCCTGCGACCGGCGGTAGTCCGGATGTCTACGTCAACGACCGCCCCTTGATGCGGGTCGGCGACAGTTATGCGCCGCATGCCTGCGTGGCCGGTCATGCCGGGCCGCATGGTCGCGCGCTGGCGGCTGGGTCCGCCACCGTGTTCATCAATGGCAAGCCGGCCGGCCGGATCGGTGATGCCATCGATTGCGGTGGCAACGCGCAGACCGGATCCGGCAACGTTCATATCGGTGACGACGAGGGCAGGGGGGCGGGCGGCGGCGGCGGAGCAAGCGGCGGCACGCCGTGCCAGGCCAGCATGGCCGCGCAATCCATGCCGACGGTGAGAGGATAGCATGACCGATAGCGCGCGCGAAGGAAAACCACTCTCCACCGAAGGGCAGGCGCTTCTGACGCGTCTGAGTGCTTTAGTCAGCGAGCCGGGGCGGCGGATTTTTGCCGTGATGGATGGTGCGCGGTTCGAAAATTTGGCAGCGCTGCTGCACCATGCGGATGTGTCTTTCCGTCCGCTTTATCGCCACACGGGTGATAATTTCTCTGTCGTGCAGGGTGGTCCCTGGATGGTCGATTTTTCCGGCGCGGCTGTGGCTGGCGATCCCGCCGATTTCGCAGCGGAAGGTGATGATATAGGCGACGACACCGACGAGGCTCTGCAGGCGCGTGCGAACGCATTCGCCGCCTCCATGCGCGCAGCGCTGGACGCCGGCGATCCGACCGGTGGCGGCATGCTGGCCGGTGATCAGACAGTTCAAATCGATGATATCATCGCCCGTCTGCGGCTCATTGTTGAACTTGCCGATGGCAAGTCCGCAGCTGTTTTCTGGATTGGAGATGAAACCCTGACATCGGAAACGCTTTATCGCCATCTGCGCGGCATCAACCGCATTTTCGTGCCGCAGCAGCGTGCCGCCGCCATACCGGAAAAGACCGGGGAGGATTACCCCGAACTGGCTGCGGCAGGGGAAGAAGAACCCGTGCGAGCCCAAGATACCGACGCATACGAGATGGTCATTTTCCGTCACGCCGACCCCAACGTGATGATGCAAATCCTTCCAACGCTGGATGGCGGGCAAGCTGCGCGGTTGTTCGGTCCGGCCGATCTCATGTTTTTTGCGCCTGATGCAATCTTCGGCGGGGGCGTCAAGCGGGCCCGAAGGCCGGAGGATGTTTTGGCTCCAAATGGGTCTTTGCGATTCTCCGGTGAAACGGTCGGCGCGGTGACCAGCGCGCGTCAGTTGGCGGAACGTCGCCGCATTGCCGCATATCTGCGCAAGGTTCTGCCGGAAGCGCAGAACCACCAGAGCGACGACGTGCTCCATGCCGATGTCCAACGGGCGCTCTCGAGCGCGCGAGGCTATGGGGTCACCCGGCATGATGCTCTGTGCCGCTGGTCCTATCTTCACGTTATGTCGAATGGCGCCATCAACGACGATCCCAAGATCAGGCAATTCATGACCAGTGAAAAATCCCATCACACGCCGGATCATCGCGTACGCCAGATCCTGCAGGCCGTCATCCATGGCGTAAAGGCGCAGGCCTGATGCCGTTAATCGCGATCCCCGCTGCATATTGGGCTGTTGGCGCGCTGGTTACGGCGGTGGCGGCTACCGCCGTATGGCAGCAGAGTGGTGGCCCCGAAGCCACCGCCAAGGCGATAGACGACCTCGTCGCTAACATGACCGGCGCCGACGACGAAGCACAGGCGCAGGCCGAAACACAGCCGCTTGTCGATACCTGCACCGGCGATTGTGTTCCCCCGGAATGTCGGGACGGATCAGGTCGGGTCAAGCAGGCGCTTTACCGGAACAAGCGACTGTCGGGCGTAAACGGCGGTTCGCATGGCTATCTCAACCGCCTGGTCGAGCAGATGTGCGGCGCGCATGGGCCGGGCACGGTGAGTTTTGAGAACCATAAGAACGATCTACGCGGCGAACAGCGTAAGATCCGCGAAGGCATGGAAGATCTCAAGCGCAGCGATTGCAATCCGCAAGACCTGTTTTCCCGAGAAGAGCGCGAGATCATTGGCAATATTCTCAACAAGGATGGCTGGACGCCGGAGACAATCCCGTTCAAGGGACGATACCATCCTGATTGTTTCAATTTTGGCGAGAAGATCAGTTCTGGGCGCCTTCGCGATTTCATGAACATCATCAGGCCATAGTGAGGTAGATATGAGTGACTTCGACGCTGGTCGTTACAAGCAGATGTTTCGCAACGAACTTTTTTGGATCGTGTCGGATCAGGCGCTGGCTTTCGACGATTTGCTGCAGATGCCGATCGCCCGTCGCAAATCACTGATGGCGCACGCGAAAACCTATTTCGATACGATTGGTGCTCTTAAGGATGACGATGCGGCAACTCTGATCGACGAGGCGTTCGATCGTTTTCTTGATGGTCTCCGTAAAGATGGCGAGGACGTGGATCGTTTGCTGTTGTGGTTGGCATCAATGGGCGATTGGCGGGGCGAAGATGGGCTGGGCGTTTGCGCGCTTGATGCGTGGCGTGGCGGTCTGTGGCGATGGGCAGCGCACAAGGCCCCTTGGCCCAAAGGCCAAGCTCTTGATTACCTGCTCAACACTTATGTGGTGGAAGTACACCGACCACTGGAAGATTTATATAGGCGGTGCAAGGCCAGTCGCGCCGTGTTCCTGTCGGGTGCTGACGCCCGCACAAACTGGGACAGCTACCTGTGGGAGGTCTATTTTTCCGGCATCGATGCGGATCCGACAACGCTGTTCCGACACAATATAGACAACCTGTTGCATCGGCAGTGGTGGCGCCGGCATAATGGTGATGTTTCGGCGGGGTCTAAGGCGCACCTGTTCGATGGCCTGGCCAACAACATTCAAGATCACGGCGATGCACTGATGCAAGACTGGTCCTGCGTCATCGAGATCGACGCTGCCTTCAGGATCGACGAAGTTCCCGACTTCGACAGGTATTGCAAAACCCGGCCGGCCTGAGTCCAGTGTTAGGCAGCGATCTGGCCCTGATACTTCGCAATGCGGATGCACATCAGGCGGGCGGCGTGATCGAGGCGCTGACCAAAGTCGGTTACGATGTCGCCGGATTGAATAGCGCGTACGAGCTGGCGCTAGATCATGTCTTTGACAAGGTTATCGGGGCCTTTGCTCATCTAAACGATCAGCTGAGATCTTTTCCCGATCGATGATGGGCGCATACGAACCCGCTGATGCAACCGCGTTCTTGCTTTGGAGGACTTGCATCCAGTGCGCCGGCGTAGACGACTAATCCATTCGGCCAGCAAAGGTATTTGGCCTTGCAACACCGGGTCGCGCGTTCGTATCCGCTCAAGGCGAACAGACAGTACAGTTAACAGCCTATCGCTCAGCAGGCGATCTGAGTCCTCTTGCATAGTGCAGGTCCATTGATGGCGTCACGACGCGGCCGCAATGCACTTTAATTCCAGAAGTAAAGCTGGGTGGGCCAGGGCGCTGATACCAATGGCCGTCCACGTTGAACGTGCCTTGGGCAAAAACTGGTCTCGACCATCCTTGTAAAGCTGCAGATGCTGCGAGATGTCTACGTGGTAGGTTGTCAGCTCAACGATATCGTCGAAAGAGCATCCTCCCTCTTTGAGAACAGCACCGAGGTTCTCCCAAGCCGCCACAAATTGCGCCTTCGGATCCACAATGACCTCAAGGTCCGGCGTCCGTCCGATCTGACCGGAGCAATGGGCGCACGAAAGGTGGCATGAACACCAAGCTTCATGCCGTAACGGATGCGAGTGGTCGCCCGATCAGTTTCTTTATAACGGCCGGCCAGGTCAGCGATTACACTGGTCCTGCCGCCTTGCTTGATGACCTTCCCAAGGCCAAATGGCTGCTGGCCGACCGTGGCTATGATGCTGACTGGTGTCGTGACGCTTTACAGGCGAAGGGGATCACTCCCTGCATTCCGGGTCGGAAATCCCGCAACAAGACCTTCAAATACGACAAACGCCGCTACAAGCGGCGCAACCGGATCGAGATCATGTTCGGGCGTCTCAAAGACTGGCGGCGTGTCGCTACGCGTTACGACAGGTGCCCAATGGCCTATCTCTCCGCCATCGCTCTCGCTGCGACCGTGATCTTCTGGTTATCAGCAATGAGTCCTGACCCTAGCTTTCGCGCTATCGCCGGTCTCTGTCTATTGCCCTCGAAACAAGACACGCGGTTAGACTTATGTCTTTGCTTCAGCCGAATTTTTCCGGGTCTGACCAGCATGAGCGGACCCCCGCTAATGGATTCCGTATGTAGATCTGCCATCGGAAACAGATAGATTCCGAAGACATCCGGCGTGCTCGGGTTCCAGAAATGCCAGATGAGGGTCAGTTCGACTTCCTCGGTTGAATTCTTGAGTTCGACGACTTCGTCATCGTCGCTTTCGACACGGAAGGCGTCGATCATTTTTCCGTTGCGATATATATCGCCGATAGCGCGGATGAGGATGCGGCTTGGCAGCATCTTCTCATTCGCGCCAACGCTGAGTTCCTCAGTATCGAGACGCAGTTGATCATCAAAAAGTACAAACCTACTGACAGTGGCATCATGAAACATCGTTCGTGTCGTCTTTTGTCCTGGCCAACTTTTTGCCCGCCGTCTGCCTTGCCTATGCCGCACCGCCGGCCGAAACCGCATTGATCGAAGCACGGCAACAAAGATGCCGGTCTCCTCGGTTTTTGCAACAGACAAAGCCCGCTTTCCGTTTCCGCCTTTGCAACTGCAGGGTCCCGTAAAATCCCCCTATCTGCAAATCCCTGCCCATTCAGGGTTGACCTGACGGATCGCGGCTCTAGTTTCTGCGGCGATTGAGACGTGCATTTTTTGGCATCACCGGATTGAGCTTACTGCTTTTCGTGGTGCTTTTCTTGGTTTTCAGACTGCCGGAGCACGACCATGGACAATGCCTCTTCAGCCGCCGATTTCATCCAGGCAAGCCGCATTCTCAAGATCAACTCCCCGCTCGGTGAAGACCAGCTCCTGCCCGAGCGCGTCATCATCGAGGAAGGCATCTCCTCCCTGTTCGAGATCCGCCTCGTTGCCCGCACCAAGAAGGCACAGATCAAACCGGAAGAGCTGATCGGCCGGCTGCTCGATGTCTCAGTCGAAGTGCAGCAGGGTGATGGCGAGGAAGGCTCTGCCGTCCGTCGTCCGTTCAATGGTCTTGTCACCCAGTTGAACGAAGGCCCGCCGATCACCCGCGGTCTGCGCTCCTACGCCATGGTGCTGCGCCCGCAGATGTGGCTGCTCACCCGTCGTTCCGACTGCCGTATCTGGATGGACAAGACCGCAGTGGAGATCGCCGAGATTCTGTTTTCCGAACATGGCATTCCGGCACCCGATACATCGAGCGTGATTACATCGCCACCCAAACAGCATTACTCCGTTCAATGGAATGAGACGGATTTCGCTTATTTATCAAGGCGTTTTGAGGAAGACGGCTTATTCTACTGGTTCAGCCACGAGGATGGCAAACACAAGCTGCATGTGGCCGATACCGCCAATGGCTGGCTTGGACCGTCACCATCCGCGCAAGGCGAGGGCAGGGTGCGTCTCGCCCAGGGCTCGTCTGACCGCAACCATATTACCGGATGGGCACGACAGTTTTCTTACGTACCGGGACAACGCGCTGGCGCCGACTGGAATTTTGAGACACCGCGCATGGTGCCGGGCACGATGACGCCATCACTGGTGCAAATGCCGGATGCGACCAAGCGTGAGCTTTACGAATACCCGGCACGTATCTCGTCGGTGGCCGAAGCCGAGCGTGCGCAGAAACTGCGGTCGCAGGCGTCCGAGGCCGACCATGACCGGGTTTATGGCGCTTCGACGTCGCGCATCATCGAAACCGGTCGACGATTCACGCCGTACGAAGTTGCGCATCCCGATCATGCTTACGATGAACACGTCGTCATCAAGTCGATCCAAACGGTGGTCGATCGTTCCTACGAAACCAACAGCAACGAACCGGAATATCGCAACGAGTTCGAAGCGGTGCCTTCACGGGTGCCTATGACGCCGCACAGGGAAACGAAGCGCCCGCGCATCGAAGGAACGCAGGTGGCGATCGTCGCTGGTCCCGAAGGCGAAGAAATCCATCCGGATCAGTACGGCCGCATCAAGGTCTGGTTCCCCTGGGATCGCAAGGCCAAGAAAGACGGGTCGGATACTTGCTGGGTGCGTGTGGCACAGACCTGGGCGGGTGGTGGCTGGGGTGGTCAGACCATTCCGCGCATCGGCATGGAAGTGATGGTGGCCTATGTCGATGGTGATCCGGACCGGCCGCTGGTGACCGGCGTCGTGCCGAACCCGAGCAATTCCGTGCCCTACGACCTGCCGGCCAACAAAACCCGCATGGTCATGCGCTCGAATACGCATAAGGGCCAGGGCTTCAACGAGATGTCCTTCGAAGACGAAGCGGGACAGGAGAACATGTTCTTCCATGCCCAGAAGGATCAGACCATCAAGGTGCTTAACAACCGCAATAAGCGGGTTGAAGCTCATGAAATTGAAAGCATCGGGCGAAACAGAAACGTTGATATTGGTGGGAACCATCAGGAACGAATTGCTGGAAACAGGACTCTTTCGGTAGGCGGCAGCGGATCTGTGCTCCTTGGCATACTAAGTTCGGTTGTCTCTGCGGGTGGCAAATTCATGCAAAAACATGCCAGCCAAACCGGAAGCGAAGGGGTTTCGACCTTCGCCAACGCTGTAGCGCAGGTGGGACAGGCGGCAGAGACCATGAGCGTGAACGCCAATACGGAGTTTAGCCAAGCAGCCAATCACCGTACTGCAGGTGGAACCGATCAAGCATCGAAAGGTAGCTCCATCGGCGATTTGCTATCCAATCTCCTGCCGGGATCGGGTGTGTTCAGCACCGTTATCGAGAAATTCAGGTCCGACACGGTTGGTCTTGCACGAACCGAGCAAATTGGCCTCTACAAGAATACCGTGGTAGGCCACACCCAGACGACTTCCGTCGGCAAGATGAAAAAAGAACTGGTCGGCGAAACCTATGAAATCGAAGCCAAGCAGAGCATTTTTTCACGCACTAAAAAGTATACGCTGACGGCAAAGGAAAAAATGGTGATTGGTGGCCCAGGCGGCACGATCACTATTGATGACACTGGTGTGACGATCAAGGCCAAACACATTTGGCTGAAAAGTCCGCAACTCGATATCGAGAGCGGGTCACCGGACGGTACGAACCTGTCTTCGGAAAAGCCGTTTGTGCAGGATTGCTCGGCAACCAGTGCGAAGACCTCGTGAGAACTGGTCGCTATCGAACAATTCGCGCCACCGTTGATATGAAGACGCTGGCTTTCCTCAAAACGCCACACTGAGGCTCTCACGATGTCCGAGATATTCACGCAAGAGCAAAGAGAATTTATCGCACAGAACCTGATTGATGGGGTGGGCGAGCAGTCCAAGGCCGGTGTCGAGCAGCACCATCTCTTTGCAATAATTGACGCCTCTCGCAATCCCATTGTCATCTCGACTATGTTGCAGGCGATGACTGACGAGTGTGAGTGTCTCTACAGGGGACAGGCTCGCGAAAACCACGCTGATAGCTCACCTTGGCTAGTCAGAATTGGGCGCGATACAAGCACCTTGGACTGGATTATGGAGGAGGTTTACGGAACACGAGGCTGCATATTCTTCACCTCACCGCATTCGCTCGATTGGAACGCCAATCATTTCCGCAAATTCATCAAGGTCAAGAACTCATCGGGAGAGCTGATTTTCTTTCGCTTTTTCGACCCTCTGCTATTCAACGGCTTTGTTGACGTTTTTTCTCGCCAGCAGCGCGAAGCATTTTTCGATGGTATCGGTACCGTATATGCGGAATTTAGTCGTTTCGTGCTCGTTGCGAACCGTTTGACCGATGAGGGGCAGCTGGAGCGTCTCACGATTGTTGCGCCCGACTGGGATAGTCGTCACGAGCCGCTGGCCCAATCACGGTTTCAGGTGGTCCCGCTGCCACAGATCGACATGAGCGGTTCGTCCGTCAGGCCTTATTTGACGTTTTCCCACGCACAACTGGAGGCGCCCTATTTGCGCAATCAGGTCCTGATGATTGATAGTGTGGTGAATTATCTGTTCGATTACTTTCCAGACAGCCGCAACCTATTCACGCTACCGCACATGCAGATCATGGCGGAAGCTGCTTTGATCAAGGCTCGACATTACAAGATTGTCACCGAGGCGGAGATATGTGCGTTTGCAGCGCTGATGTGGCGCTTTTCTCCGAATTTTGACGATGTGCCAGCCCTCAAAAAAGTTCTCGTTCTGCCGGCGCCAGCAGAAGAGAGACTCGAAATTCTCTACACGCGGACGCCACAACGGTATTGGAATGCCGCAGAACGTGGACGCGACGAGGAGCGGTGGGTTCGGATCATAGAGGAGGCGGCGTGACGGGCCATGTCTAATCACCTCGGAAGCGCCAAACGGACGATCGGGTCCGATCCGGAATTCCTGAGCCTGAAAAGGCAACTAGAGGGCATTCCCGGCCAGACCTTTGACTACATCAAGAATAATTTCACCGCCGGTGAAATTGCGCAGATGACGGCCGACGTCGCCGGCATCTTCGACCCCACGCCCATCTCTGACGGCGCCGGCGCTCTGATCGGCTTGGCGCGCGGTGACTGGCTTTCGGTCGGTACCTCGCTACTCGGTATTGTTCCGTATCTCGGTGATGCGGGCAAGGTCGGCAAATGGATTTCACGTGGCGGCAAATACATGCCGATCATCAACCAGCTGGCGAAGTACAGCAACATCAAGCGGAAGATTGCCGTACTGTCTCAGACAAAGGCATTGCGGGCGACACGCAAGGAGATGTGGGAAAATTACCAGCGCTACAAGCGCGGTGAGCGATGCGCAAAATGTGTTGAAGCCGCTAACAAAATGAACCTGCCACGTGGAGGACGATGGGCGGGTGAGCCTGGCAACAGTAAATGGTTCCCGGATGCAAATTCGAACCTGACACCCGACATGCAGAAACTGATCAACGACAAGGGCGGTGTTCCCTTCGTCGAAGGGATGCCAGACTACAGCAATTTTGCCGTTTCTCTTCCTGGAGGCGGCAAGACGATGCCGTTCGAGATGACAAGAGGCAGCGGCGACATCCGAAAGAGCTTCACTCAGTACAAAGACATGCTCCAACAAACCGGAAAATATGACGAAGCGGCATTCGCCAGACTGACAGACACGCATACATGGCATCACACGCCGGAAGGCATGCAACTTGTGCCTAAAGGGCTGCACAATCCGACACAGGGCGGCCCGTCACATGTGGGAAGTCGAAGCTGGCTTGGATGGTCAGAATATTAAAGGTTCTAGGAATCACTGGAGGCACTCATGTTTAAACTCCCCGAATATGCCAAGTCACGGCAATCCTCAGCCAGCACAGCCGAACTTGAGCGGATCGAAAGCACGCTGTCCTGCAAGCTTCCCGCGGATTACCGCGAGTTCCTTGAAACCTGCAATGGCGCCAGCATCAACATGCCCCCCGACAATATGGGGGCGGCGGTAAGGGTTGAGTGGCTGCGCAGCGAGGACCTTTCTGAAGCTGCGTCCGCTGAGGTTGCAGAATACGAGACGACTTATTTCATCGTCACTATCTGGCCGGTTGAGAATGTAATCTCCGAGATGGAGCAGTTCTTTGTTTATGGCGATCAGTCTCTTGGCTTCCTGCCACGACATTATCTGCCAATCTCCCACGACAATGGCGGCTCTGATTACGTTATCGATGTCTCGGATGGTCCTCAGCGCGGATATGTTTACCTCTGGCCAGTCAACATGAATGTGTCCTTTGGTGGAGCGCAAAATGAACACATCGGCTTCGTGGCCAAGAGTTTTACGGAGTTCGTCACAGAAAAGATTATTTCTCCGCCTGAGGACTGGTGATGCCAGTTGATATTAAACAGCTAGAAAAACACGAGGCAGTATCAAGACACCAATGGCCGCAGGCACTGATCCTGCAGGCCGAGGATTGTTTGGCTGACCTTTCCCTTTCCATACTGGACCGTCGGGCATTGGCTGACGGTGAGAAACCTATGGCCATTGCAAGACAACTTGAAACACTGGCGGCAGAACACGACGGCATCTTCATGAAGGTGTGCGGTTTCAGTTGGAAAGGCACGCGAATTTTCGAACTTACCGATGGCAAGATTGCAGATCGGTTGGATGTCGACCTTTATTTTTCCGACGTACCATTGCGGATATCACGGCTACTGTCCAGCGCGCCTCCAGATCGCTATCCTGGGCGCATCGAGATTTATAAATGGCGTGCCATCGATCCCGCATCAGAATTTCGCGTCTTCATGCAAAATCGGCGAGTGGTCGGCGTCTCGCAATATCATGACAGTGAGCAATTCGCTGAAATCTATTCAAACCTGGTGGAGATCCACGTCGCGCTTTCTCGATTTGGCGTGTGGCTGCAGAATAACTGTCATGTTGATGATGTAGCAGCCGACGTTGTGACTGAAGGCGCTGTGAACAATTGGAATGTCCGGCTCATCGAGCTTAATCCTTTACATCATGGCACAGGCCGCTGCCTGTTTCCATTACCCCGATTCGACGGCATGCTGCGATTCCGTGGCGAAGCTGGTAAGGTGATGGGCGTGCCACTCAATGTCTAATGAAGGGATCAAAGCATGGGAATGCCCATAGCCGTGATTGGTAACAATCATGTTTGTCCTCAAATCGATCCTGGTCCTAAGCCGCATGTAGGAGGACCAGTGGTTACGGGCCAAACACAGGTCCGAGTGAATGGTATCCCTGTGGCAGTCGTTGGTGACAGAACACTTTGTGTTGGCGCTGGCTGCGTTGACCCCATCGCCGGCGGATCCCGAATCGCACGCATAGACGGAAGAGCTATTGCACGAATTGGAGATCCTACGTCTCACGGCGGGAAAATTGTGCAAGGCGTACCCGCCGTAAGAGTTGGATAAGCTTACGTTCAACGACGTTGCGCGCAATCGCCGGAACTCTACTCTCCATCAATTTACTGCTGTTCGATAGCGTAGGGCCATTTCTATTCCGGAAGTGTGGTTCCAGCGATGTCCCCGGACATTCCGCAGATAAAGAAAACACAGGCCGAAGCCCCAGGTCTTCTTTGCCCGCGTCAGTCCGATCAGAAGATCGGCGATCTGCTCGTTCTCGTCGTTCAGCTTGGCGCTGTAACGATAGCAGGTCTCGCTGACCGCGAAGGTGCGGCAGGCAAGCGCAATGCTCACCCGGCGCGATGCCAATGCGTTGGCGGCCATCTCTCGGCCGATAGGCGATGCTTGCATTGCCGTAAGGCTCTCGGCGTTGAGACGGCCGCGTTATTTTTTTCCCAAAGCTTCCTTTAGCAGTTCCGCCTGCATGCTCATCTCGGCATACATCTTCTTCAGCCGACGGTTCTCATCCTCCAGAGCCTTCATCTGGCTGATCATCGACGCGTCCATGCCACCGTATTTGGACCGCCATTTGTAAAATGACGCCGTGCTCATTCCATGTTCCCGGCAAAGCTCGGGGACAGGGACACCACCTTCCGCCTGGCGAAGGATGGCGAGGATTTGGGGTTCGCTGAATCTGCTCGTCTTCATCAAAATCTCCTCGTTCATAAAGCCCGAGAAAATTCTACTTTTGAAGCCCGTTAATTTGCGGGGGGATTACCGCAGCATCAGAGAGTGGAAACCACTTTCGTGGACGGAGGCCCTTTTCTGGATAGACGTCTTCAACCGCGGTCACGTTGAGGACATGAACAATGACGCGGTATTGCGACGGGCTGCTATCCTTGGAATAAACGAAGGATCCGACGATCGCATCCGAGATTTCGCCGCGCGCACCCGCTTCTTCAAAGGCCTCTCGAGCCGCCGCCCTGTGTGTCGCTTCACCCTCATCAACATGGCCCTTGGGCAAACCCCACCTCCCGTCACGCTGGCTTCCCACCAGAAGGACTTGCCTGCCCCCATCTTTCCGGTACCGAAGACAGAGGGCGCCAGCTTGTTCGATCACCGCATCATTCGCCTCAGGCATTCTGGTCCCACTGCGTTCCATTCTCATTCCCATTCGGAGCTATGACGGCGTTAGCTACCGGCATGGTCGTTACAGGCAGGTGAACTATATGCTCGAAGTATCGGTTCAATCGCAATTCCAGAAAACTCGGAGCACGCCGTGTCTGAAGTGGAACTGAAGCTTGAGATTTCCATCGGTAACGTGGAGACGCTTCTGAGTGCAGGACTGCTCCCTGCGCCGGGCTCCCCTGTCTCTCAGCACTCGGTTTACTTCGACACACCGGACAACGCTCTGTTTGCGGCGGGCTTCACGCTTCGCATCAGAACAGCAGGAGACAGCAGGATCCAGACGATCAAGGCGTCTGGCTCTGGTGCCTCCATCTTTGCGCGAAGCGAATGGGAGACACCCGTCAGCGATGATCGCCCGATCATCGATCATTCCAATCCGCTGCTCTCCGAATTCGGGGGTAGCGTCAAGAACGTTGAGCCCAAGTTCACCGTCGCGATCGAAAGGCAGACCTGGATTGTCGTGGAAAACGGATCTACGATCGAAGTGGCGCTCGATAAGGGAAATGTACGGGCCGTTGATCGGCTGACTCCGATAATGGAACTCGAACTTGAACTGAAAGACGGGAGGGCGGAAGACCTGTTCGTTTTCGCCAGGAAAATCGAGGCGGTCGTGCCGATCGCTTTCGGCGTTCTCTCCAAAGCAGAGCGAGGCTTCCGGCTACTCGATGCTGCACGCATCGTCGTCAAGGCCGAGCCGATCACCCTCGATCGCGGCACATTGGCAAAGGAGGCTTTCAAAACGATTGCCAGCTCCTGTCTGCGCCAGTTCCGCCTCAACGAGACAATCTTGCGAAGCCTGCGCAACGCCGAGGCCTTGCATCAGGCCCGCGTCGCGCTCAGAAGGCTGCGATCCGCGATCACCCTATTCAAGCCGATGTTGCTGGATGCCGAAGCGAAACGCCTTTCCGCTGAGCTCAGATGGCTTGCAGGCGTTCTGGGGGATGCCCGCAATCTCGACGTGCTGATACCGAAAGCGCAGCCTGGGGAGCTGCGCGACATTCTCCTTTCGAAGCGAGAGGCTGCCTATGACACTGCGCTCGAGGCGCTGGACGGATCACGGGTGCGCGCGCTCATGCTCGACTTCAATGACTGGCTTCATTGTGGCGACTATCTTTCTCAAGCCGCGACCAAGGTGGCTTGCGAGTTGCCTGCCGAACGATTTGCGGCCGAAGCCCTGGACAAGGCTCGAAAGAAGCTGAAGAAACATGGCGCCGATCTTTCCGGTGTTGACGACGAGCATCGGCACGAGGCACGTAAGGATGCCAAGAAGCTCAGATATGCGTCAGAATTCTTCCGTTCGCTGTTCACGGACAAGAAACAGGCTCGCCGATACAAGCGGTTCGTCGAAGCGATGGAAACGCTTCAGGATGAACTCGGCGAATTGAACGATCTGGCGACTGGTCCAGAGGTTCTTCAGAGCCACGGCGTGAGCGACATTGTGGGAGTAGGCGAACTCGTCTCGCATGCCGACAAGTCAACGCTGATCGACAATGCACAGCAGGCCTTGGACGATGTAATGGATGCCAAGCGGTTCTGGCGGTGATACCTGATGTATTGGTCTGCTGCAATTCTGGACCAATTTAACGTTCATGTCTGAAAACCCCCTTCGTAAGACGAGAGCGACCAAGTCGATCACCGAAAATGAATGGCATCTAGGATTTCCCCCGATATTCATGTTGATGACAAGACCCGTAATCTGAGGTGCACCAGCGCAGGTATTTCATCGCGATCAGCAAGAGAATATCACTGCCGAGGTTGGTCCACTGGACGGAGCGATGTCCACAATTACACCCGCGCCGGCTTGGCAGTGGGTGAGAATCGACGTATCGCGCTTACTCCACTCGCGCCGCGGCCGCACTGTCAGACATCGACCCGTTAACGTCACTCGGCACACGGTCACGCTCGCTCTACGAGTTTAGCCGTGTCTTGACGTATCCCGCCACTCGGCGTGCTCAGCCTGCCGATCGCGCCACTGCTCGCGTTTTGCTTGACGGTCGCGACAAGCGGGCTGGGTGCCCGTGTCCCGCTCTTTTGAAAGCCATATTCCGATCATTGCCAGAGCGATGATGACCAAGCCGCTTAGAAGAAACGACGACAGCATAACAGTCCTCCCAAACATGTCAGTCTCTAACAACTGCTCATAATCCACGGGGTTCCAAGGCCGTCCTGACTCTTTGACGCTCAGTTCCTGTGATCGGCCGCATCTCGCCGCTCGCTGCGAGTGACGTGTCGAAAATGAACGAGCGAGCACCGTGTGCAGCCGGGAGCCTAGAAACCGGTACGCAAAGTAATAACCCCCCCACGAAGGTCAGCACTGGGTGTACCTGTGCGCCATGCCATTGATTACCAAGGTCGCAGATCACGTTTCGCGTCGGTAACGACTGCAACCTCGATAGGGCCGAGGCGGCCATTGATTGGAGGCAAAACCTCGAAGCTGAAATGCGGCATCACCATGATCGGTGACAAGACCACGAAACTCCACGAGTTGAGGTCGCACCCGCCGTCGCGATCCTAGCCATGTGCGGTTTCTTCGCGGTCTTGCCCTACGCCGTGGCGCATCCGGAGACAAATCGACGGTCGCAGAAAGAAGCATGGACCCGGCGGCTGGCACGCCATGAAGGCGCAGCATAGTGGCGACTCTAGGCAAGCTGGTCGCCCACCGTTCACAAATGTAGGTAACCCACATGAAGATGGCCGGAATGCGCGAACAAGTGAGCACCGGAGGAAAACACTCAGAGGCGTTAAGAGCGCTTTCAATGACAGGAAGCCCGTAATGGGTCGCGTGTCTTGCGCGTCAGTCTGAGCGTACTGCCCAGAAAAGCGACAATACCGGCCTTGCCACGGCTCCTCCAATGACTAGAAGCCGCGCTGGCGGACCAGATCAGGCGCCATCTGCCCGACGGCAGCGGGCGCCTTTTTGTTTTCCGTCACCAAGGAACCATTGGAAATTCCGCATGTTCTACGGGGGTCATAAAAAATCCAAAGAGGAACAACCCAATGATTAAGCTTCTCACAGTCGCCGCACTTTCGCTCGGTCTTGCAACCTCGGCAATGGCACAGGGTGCCAGCGGCGGCTCTGGTGGCGACGGTTCGAACAGCAGCGGCGCAAACAGCGGTAACTCCGGTTCTTCAAGCAGCGGTTCGACCGAAAACGGTTCATCCGGCTCCGGAAATACCGGCGCCGACAGCAGCAAAAGCGAAGGCAGTTCGCAGTCAAATTGCGGCGCTCCGGGCGGCACGCAGGGTGCGGCTCAGGCCGGCAAGCCTGAAACGACCGGCGGCACGTCCAACCCGGGCGCAGGGACGGTCGGCACCTCCTGTTAACATCTTCTTGTTCAAGACAGCGCCTCTTTCCGCGGGTAGGGGGCGCCGTTCTGTTTAAGCTCTTCGCGGCCGTGCTGCGAAGAGAGGCAGCGTACCGATGGGTTAGCACTCGTCTCAGCCATGTTGGCGCATATCAATTTGTTCGTGAGCGTGACGCAAAACCCCTGTGGTCCCGAGGGCCCATAGGGGAGCGCCCAGAAAATCTATTCTGGCTGTTCCACCGACATTGAGTGGCATCGCCTCTTCTCTTGCATCTGCACCAGTCGCAATCCATTGGTATCTTCTTTTACCGCGCATGCATTCCTATCTATACACTCGGTCGATACCCTAGGCACCATCGCCGTCACGATCGCAGCACTCGAGCGCTCGCCGATCTCACGATCGTACGAGCGCGCAGGCGCTTCCTCAAAGAAGACAATCGCCATGTTGCCGGGTAACCCAGCCACGGAGCCCGGACCGTTTTCAGACCATCAAGACTGGAACATCATGTCATCCGACAACAGTTTATGTCGTGACGGTAGCCGCAACGGGTCCGAACGCAGCATCAGGTAGCGCTACTCTCGTCGTCCAAGCGAGATGCCCTGTACGTCTCGCCATTTGGAAAGCCATGCGGCAGGGCCGAACCTGTGCCGAAGGCACCCCCATTTGAGAGGATGTATGCTCTCACAAAGCCCGTGGCTGTGCATTGATATAGCGCGGCGATCACAATGAGACTGCACATCGCTCTCCAGAAGTATCCCTGATCAACTCGTTACTTTGCCGCCCTGCGCGCTCGCCTCGGCATGCTCGCGCTAATTCTGGCCGCTCCCAGTTTTTGTCGGGTCTCAGCTCCTTGCAGAAAGGACGGTCGGCTGAGAGTGTGGCGGCTGTGCCAAGGATCTGACTGGGCTTCTAGAACGCGACCGTCCCATCGGAAAGCCATACGCTTGCGACAAGCTATTTGGTGAACGCTTTGGAAAATCAGTAATCGTGCGCAAGGGGCTGGCTGGGTATAGCGCGGCAATCAGGAT
>UCHV01000060.1 GCA_900472395.1 Hyphomicrobiales bacterium | reverse complement strand
GTGCCAATCGGACGGTTACGAACGCCTTGCGGGGCCACTTGGCAAAGTTTGGCATCGTTACGCGGCAGGGCGTTGCCGGCGTCGGAACGCTTATCGCGTTGGTCGAAGATGGTATTCAAGATGTCATTCCGCCGCTTGCGCAGACCGCCCTTCTTTCGCTGGTAGGCCAGTTACGAGATGTGCAGGTCGCCTGACTGATCCCCGCCTTCCGGCAGGTCTCGGCGACCGTCACGCCTACGTCCTATCAAGCTTCATCGCGTCAATGGTAAACCCTGCGACGTATCCGTTCTCGCTTGAAAATATCGAAGAAGCTCTCGGCCACCGCATTGTGACGGCAGTTCTCTGTGGCGGTGTCTTCAAAACCGACGAGGATATCGATTACCACCGCCGGTCTGCTTAGCGAACACCGCAGGATCGCCCACGGAAGATCGTGTTAGACGGCCGGCTAAATGGTGTGCAAGGGTTCTAATCAATGTTGGCTGGTATGAGCCTGTGAAACCGAGAGCGAGAGGACGACGCTTCCACATTAAGCCAAGATTTTTTTTGCCCACGGAATACGCACGCCGAGTGCAACCAAGAGAAATGTTGTCGCTAACGTCCAGAATATCCTAGTCGAAATGTCGATTAGAGCGTTTCCTGTTTCCAGGTCAAACCCCGCCAAAATCGCGACACACTGATCAAGCACGATAGGGTGCAAAATATATACCCCTAGGGTCAATGCCGATAATCTTGATATTAAGTCGTAACGATCATAAAACTCTAGTGGCATGACTAGTGTGAATATTGCTATAGACATGAATACAACATTCGGACTCAGGTAAGAATAAAAATATAACCCCCAATGTCCATCAGGGCCGAGCGTCTTAACCATAATCCATGTTGCGACCGTAGTAAATATTATGGTGCCTATGAATAAAGATAGTGCAAAGGTTCGAGGAATGCTGAGTCTTACGAGCAAATAGCCCAAGATATAATAGCCAATGTAAGGAATGAACCAACTAAATACATTCAATTTTAGGCCGAAGAAAGCCGCTAAAACCGAAAATGAAAGGCATATTCCAACCAATAACGCGACACTCGGCGTAGGCATGTCATAGACCGCTTCGGCGATAAAAGGGGTGAAAATATACAGGCCCGCTATCAGAAAAAGAAAATATAGATGGAAGTAGGGCGTGCCTGAAAGAAGGTTCCCCCACAATGCTTCCCACCCTGCCGGTGAACCGTAATAAAAATAGCTATACAATGAATAAAACGCCGCCCAAAACACTATCACCGGCAATAAGCGTCCCATCCTTCTGCGCAGGTAGGCTACCGCATCCTTATTTTTTGGATTGATGTTGAGTGCACCACTGATCATAACAAAAACAGGGACACACCACCGCGTAGCTGAGTCCAACAGGTTAGCGAAGTGCCAACCGAAGGGTGATATTTCGCCGAAAACGTAGATGTAAGGGGCCGCAACATGAAGCACCACCACGGCGCAACAAGCGAGTACACGAAGACATCCCATTGAGTTGCGGTTGTACAGCATGCAACCCAAATATAGCAGTTGCATGCGATCTGCAAGAAACCATTTAGTTGAACATCTAGATGGCGAAAAACCCCGTTCCGAAGCAATAGTAGGACTTATCGAAGTTGAATTTTTAGACCGGCCCAGGTTTCTGGACTACGTATGGTAGCGCTTTCCGGGCTATCTCAGGGAAGCGGGCTGGCGGCGCCTCCGGGATTGATCGGTGCGATCGGTACTTTTTTGCCGATCGCGCCATGTGGCCAAACCTCTTTGTAAATCCTGTACAAGCTCGCCGCAGAGCGTGATATTCTGCCTCCGCTTTTCCGTGAGCGTCCGGCGAACGCATTTTCAGGTGTCTAGAGCGTTTCACCTTTTGACGGAACCATACCCTGCATTTTTGATATAGTTGGCACACTCGTCGGGCTGGATTGTTTCGACCAGCCCGCCGATGTGTCGCCAAGTCTCGTCGACAGTCCGCTTCTGTGCGTTACGCATCCAGTGCTTTATCTTCGAGAAGGCCTGTTCGATCGGGTTAAGGTCGGGCGAATACGGTGGCAGGAACCAGAGCCGTGCACCTGCGGCATTGATTGCCTGACGGATTGCCGCTGATTTATGGCTCCCGAGATTGTCCATGACGACGATGTCGCCTGGCTTGAGCACAGGAGCCAACTGCTGTTCGACATAGGCGCGAAAGCACTGGCCATTGATCGGTCCATCGAAGACACAGGGAGCAGCCAGCCGATCCTTTCGCAAGGCCCCGAGGAATGTCAGCGTGCGCCAATGGCCGTGCGGCGTAAACGCACGTAGACGCTTGCCTTTTGGTCCCCATCCCCTGATGGGTGTCATGTTGGTCTTGATCCAGGTCTCATCGATGAAAACCAGTCGGTCGGGATCGAGGTGAGGCTGCAGGGTTTTCCATCGCTCTCTTCTGCGAGCGACATCGGCACGAGCCTGTTCAAGGGCGAACAGCGTTTTTTTTGAAGCGCAGCCCCTCGCTGCGAATGAACTTCCAAATCGCATTGTGGGAGACGGCTATGCCTCGCAAGGCAAGTTAAGCCTTCAGTCCGTGCAGCGTCAGGTGTGGATTTTGAGCGAGCCGCTCGACAATAAAGCTACGGTGAGGCTCCAGAATGCGCTTGCGATAGCCACCCATCTTGTCGGGATTAACCGATCCGGTCGCGCGATAGCGTTGCGAACACTTCACCACGGAAGACGCCGCCACTTTGAAGCGTGCAGCAACGACCCGGATACTCTCACCCTGCGACACGGCTGCTACAACACGCTCACGAAGATCATTCGATAACGGTGCGGTCATGTGATGCTGGCCTCCATCCAGCCAAGCATCAGTGAATCAAAACAGAACTGATTTGGGTAGCGCACCAGATTCAGAGAAACGAGAAAACGCTCTAGAGTCGACGCTATAGGTCGCGTTTCATTTCATCGGCCATGACGCGGTCGACTATTTCAGGATCGCATCGTTTGTCGATGAGGAACTCGCGGATACCGCCGTCCCAAGTCCGAATGTCGGCAAGCGGGCTTTGAAGTTCTTCGGTGCCATTCTCGGTAAGACCCGTCGTGCCGTCCTCACTGCAATCGTTGACGTAAACCAGTTCGCCCTCGAGATGTTGTCCGAGTTGGCTGTCACTTCCTCTATCAGTTCGAGATTTTCGCCGATCATGCTGGCGACTTGGCTGAGTGTGTAGATGAAACTCGAGCGCCCCACTAGACTAGGCGGCCTCGCATCGAGCGTTTGCTGGCGTCCATTTGCAGGGCAGCAGGTCTTGAACCGCACCGGGTTTGCCAGAGCTCCAACTTCTGAGAAAGTAGAGCCGATATGAGCAAAACTACGAACAAGTTTTCACCCGAAGTCCGCCGACGCGCCATCCGTATGGTGCTGGATCACGAGGCAGAGCACCCGTCGCGGTGGGCGGCCGTTTCATCTATTGCGGGCAAGATCGGTTGCTCGCCAGCCACACTGCATGAATGAGTAGAGAAGACCGAGGTCGACAGCGGCAAACGACCAGGCTTGCCGAGCGACGCGGCCGAGAAGATGAAAGCTTTTGAACGGGAGAACCGCGAGCTTCGTCAGGCCAACGAGATTTCACGCAAGGCGTCTGCTTATCTCGCGATGGCCCCTTTTGGCGAATGCGAGCATCCGCTTTTCGGTTGACAGAAGGCTCGACCGCCCCTCCGAACGATGATCTGGGTCATCGACGAACACCGTAGCGTGTTCGGGGTCGAGCCGTTCTGCAGGCTTGTGCGGATTGCCCCGTCAACCTATTGCGATAACGTCGCCAAGCGCTTGGATATGGACCGCCTTCCGGTACGCGCCCGCAGCGATATCGGCATGAAGATCGAGATATGCCGCTCAATGAGAACTTCCAGGTCTACGGCGTGCGTAAAGTCTGGTGGCAGATGCAACGCGAAGGATACGACGTCGCCCTCTGCACGCTCGCTCGGCTTATGAGGTAAAAGGGCCTGCATTTTATCAGTCGAGGAAAGCCGGTCCGCACGACATTTTTGGACAAGGCAGCCCCGAGCCCGCTTGAACGGGTAAACCGCCAGTTTAGAGCCTCAGCACCAAACATGCTCTGGCTTTCTGATTTCACCTGTTGGACCCTAAGAGGCTGTCCGAGAATTGAGTTGAGTGATCGGGTCGATGATGATTCCAAGACGGTGTTCAAAGCCAGAATGGAAGCGCCATGTGGAACCCGACCACCCGGCGGCAGTATAGTCGCAACCAACCCCGATATGAAACCGATCTGACGGACAGTGAATGGGAGGTACTCTCACCGCTGTTTCCTCCGCCCGCGCGCAGAGGTCGCAAGCCAGTTTGGCCTGTGCGTGAGATCGTCAATGCCATCTTCTATGTTTTGCGCGGCGGCATCCCCTGGCGGCTTATCCCGAAAGACCTGCCGCCCAAGAGCACCGTGTTTGGTTACTTCTGCCGATGGCGCGACACTGGGCTGTTCACGCGGATCAACCGTCGCCTCGTCACAATGGATCGCGAGCGGATCGGACGGCAGGCCTCGCCGAGCGCCGCTGTTCTGGACAGCCAGAGCGTCAAGACCACCGAGAGCGGTGGCCCGCGCGGCTATGATGCAGGCAAGAAGATCAAGGGCCGCAAACGGCAGGCAATGGTGGACATGGATGGCCGAGCACTTGTTCTCGATCCTCAGCCTGCCGACATTCAGGACCGCGACGGAGCGATCCCTGTTCTGCAGGTATCCCGCAGGTCCTTTCCCTTCGTGGAGAAGGCGTTCGCCGACATGGGATATTCAGGCGACAGGCCGCAGAATGCGACGCTTGTCGATGTCGAGATCGTCAGCAAGCCCAAGGATCAGGTCGGCTTTGCCGTTCATCCCAAGCGCTGGGTCGTAGAACGCTTCTTCGCCTGGATAAGTCGAAATCGGCGACTGTGGAAAGACCCGGAGGCGACGATAAAGTCCGCCGAAGCCTTCCTCTATGCTGCATCCATCATGACGCTGACCAGACGCATCGCACGGTCATCATGAATTCTCGGACGGACTCTAAGGAGGGCTTCGTTTACGTCGCGTTCGTGATCGATGCCTTCGCTGGCCGCATTGTCGGTTGGCGGGCAAGCCGGACTGCCCATGGGGGCTTTGTGCTCGATCCCCTCGACCAAGCACTACATGACCGGTGGCCCGTGCAACGTGGCGACCTGGTTCACCTTTCCGACCGCGGCTCGCAATACGTGTCCATCCGCTACTCCGAGCGACTGGCAGAAGCTGGAATCCAGCCTTATCACAGAAGTGTCGGCGACAGGTATGACAATGCCCTCGCTGAAACGATCAACGGTCTTTACAAGGCCCAGGTCATACATCGGCGAGGACCGTGGCGAAACTTTGAAGCGGTAGAATTCGCCACAGTGGGTCGACTCGTTCAACACTGACGACTTCTGGAGCCCATGGGAAACAAACCGACAGCCGAGGCAGAAGAACGCTATTACGCCATGCTGGACGACCCGCCATGGCCGCATAACTCTAACCAAATGGCCTCCGGCAAACCCGGTGCGGTTCAGTTCATAGCGCTGTCAATCAGCTAAGTCGAGATGTTGTTAAACCCATGAAGGGAGAGGCTTAGCGTTGACATCATAGCTGATTGCTCTTTTGGGGCCATCGAGTTAAGAAGCTCAGGCCGGTAGCACCCGTTTTGCTACTACCGCTTGGCTCCAGAGGAAACTGTTGAATTTGGCTGATTTAATTTATTTGTCACCGGTTCCATGGTCGAGCTTTGATCAACGTCCGCAAAAGTTCGTCAAATGGTACCATGCTGAGTACCAGGGGGATGTTCTATGGGTTGATCCATACCCGACCCGACTTCCGTCATTGAATGATCTCCGCTATTCTAGAGGCCCCGTGAAAACGTCGGAGAAGGGGACAAGAGAACACTGGCTGGATATTATAGTTCCGCGTGCTATCCCCATCGAACCACTCCCCGCATCCATAACTATTAATAGGCTCTTTTGGAAGAAACAGCTCGACACTATCAAAGCTTTTTCTTCTCGTGAAAATTGCGTTTTGGTTGCGGGAAAACCGTCGGGGATGGCGGTAGAGGTATTTAAAAACTCGGCAGCTAGTAAGTTAATTTATGATGCGATGGACGAATATCCGGAATTCTACAGCGGGTTATCTCGACGTGCTCTAGTAAAGACAGAAAACGAATTGGTTAGGATTTCTCACGAAATATGGGCGTCGAGCACCCCGTTGTTCCTGAAGTGGAAAGACAGACACGAAAATGTCAAACTAATTCGAAACGGTTTGGATATTTCATCGTTGGACCGCCTTGATGAGGTTAAGGGACGTGGCCATACCATTTTCGGTTATGTCGGAACCGTCGGAAAATGGTTCGACTGGGATATGATTATTCGTATTGCCGAGTTGGTGCCTGCTGACACTATCAAGATAGTAGGCCCAATATTCAGCACTTCAAAGCGACCTCTTCCCCCTAATGTTCTGCTGTTTCCACCATGTAGGCATCAAGAGGCCATAAAATGGATGGCATCGTTCGATGTCGGCCTGATCCCGTTTTTGTCATCTAGATTGACCAGATCAGTAGATCCAATCAAATACTATGAGTATAGAGGATTAGGTCTGCCTGTTATCTCAACAAACTTTGGTGAAATGACTTATAGACAAGACGAAGAGGGTGTCTATGTATGCAGCAATGAGCTTGACGTCCAAATTTCGCTGGAACAGGCAAAAAAATATGCAAATAACAATCTAAAGAATAAGTCATTTTTGATGGATAATTCATGGGATCAAAGATTTAGGGGTGCTTTTGATTTATAGTGAGCCCTTCCTAGGCGGCTTATACTCGGAGAGATATTGGAAAATTTTGAAGTTCTGACGTAGTGTTCGTTTCCACGCTGATTTTCGCTTTCCATCGGCAGGTGCTGGGACAGCCGACGCAGTGTTTGCGGCGAAGTTCTGAGACCGTCGTACCCGCCTCGTGCTGCTTTAGAGTACCATTGATCTGCTATTCTGTGAAACGTTTGCGCTTAATTCTCTGGTCCTCTCGACGGGCCAGAGCTTATCTCGAAATGGATTAATTCTACCGATGAGGATCAAAATGTAAAGTCCCTATTGACCTGTATATCCCTGTGGTACAACAAGTAAGCCATTGTAATCGAAGTTGGAAAACTCCAGCTTCCGATCTCAGAGCTTCGGTCTGAGAGCATTTAGACAAAACGGAATCCGTGGATACTGTAGAACAATAAAGCGCTCTTGGCGAAAGTTCTTATATGCCACAATCCTTTCCGTGCGGCATTTCCACCGTGATGTATAATCTTGACAGTCGGTACGTAAGCAATACGAGCAACCCTACTTGCTCTAATCGCAATATCGAAATCCTCAAAATATAAGAAGTATCTCTCGTCGAATCCGTTGATTTGCCTCAATGTATTTGCGCGGAAAAGCATGAAACAACCACTGACGACATCAGGATCCCAGAAAACTTCAGATTGAGTTTCGTTCCTCAATTCGTATCTACACATACGAGTTTCCCAAAGGAAGTGAGCCGACTTGGGAGCAAAACCACGAAAAACTAGGTCCAAAGCAGCAGGGAAACGTTTGGACAAATACTGGCGAGTTGCGTTCGGCCAAGTCGCGTACGGTGTCACCAGTCCGCAATCGCTGTGGCGCTGTAAAAATCGCACTCCCTCCAAAATTGCATCATCCTTCACCACGACGTCAGGATTGAGTATTAAATGATATCTCCCAATCTTGTCGAGTACCAAGTTGTGACCTCCTCCGAAACCAATGTTCCCGTGGCCTTGAATAAGTTGAATTTCCGGAAATTCAGAAAGCAGATTGCTGAGATCTGCTTCCGAATTATTTACAAGAAAAATGCGACTTCGGTAATCGCGAATAGCACGTAGTGATTCGATTGCGCTTCTTAAAGTTATCCCAAGGATAGCGCGGTCGGTATCGTATACAACTACAGACACCGTAACGTGATAGTGCAGGTCATCCATGTTCTGGTACCAGAGAGGCTTTTGATGAGATTCGTGACACTCGTCGTGTAGAGAGGCGGCATGGGTGCAGCAATCCCTATTCGCCTCTCGATATAGCTACTGCTTCGCTTAGTCCTAGGAGAAGACGCTTCATACTGTTTGACTGAAATCGCCAATCGTCTCCCTGCTAAGGTGAGAAGTGCGATGGAGTGGTTCGTGCGGTGCTATTCGTCGACAAGCTTGGCATGCGATCACAAACCGTGCTTAGACTTGAGAAGCTGCCCGCGCATAGCATTCACGATACGTTCAGCCGCCTTACCGTCGCCGTAAGGGGAAACCCCGCGCGCCATTGACTTGTAAAACGTCGGATCGTCTATAAGTCGCTGCGCGGCCTCAACAATGCGGTCGCATTCGGCGCCCACCAGCATAACCACTCCTTCTTCAACTGCCTCTGGCCGTTCGGTTTCGTCGCGAAGGACCAGCACCGGTTTTCCCAACGCTGGCGCTTCTTCTTGTACGCCGCCCGAGTCAGTGATTATAAATTTTGCGCGCTTCATGGCCGCTACGAATGGTTCGTAGTCTAATGGATCACAAAGCACAATGTTAGGTTTTGATCCAAGGGTTGCATAAGCGACATCGCGGATATTGGGATTTGGGTGAACGGGATAAAGGAATTGCATCCCAGTATTCTCATCCGCAAGCTTCGCTATAGCCCTACAAATTGACTCGAACGGAGCCCCGAAATTTTCGCGGCGGTGGGATGTCACCAGAATAAGAGGTTTATCCCGATCGATGTCAACGCCGATATCATTCGCTCGTTGAGCGGTTATCATCAGAGCATCGATTACGGTGTTTCCAGTGACGAAAATAGCATCGTCAGCAATGCCATCTTTTAGGAGGTTGTTGCGAGACCCCTCAGTTGGTGCAAAATGCCAAGTCGACAATTTACCTGCTATCACCCGGTTAGCTTCTTCCGGGAAAGGACTGCTTATATCCCACGTCCTAAGGCCCGCCTCCACATGCCCGACCGGAATACGCCTATAGAAACACGCAAGCGACATGGCCATCACTGTGGTAGTGTCGCCTTGTACCAACACGGCATCTGGCTTTTCACTTTCGAGGACGCGTTCCAATTCCACTAGGAGGCGCGAAGTAAGTGACGAAAGCGATTGGTTAGGTTGCATGATATTCAGATCGATATCTGGTTGGATGCCAAAGAATTCCACGACCTGATCTAATATCTGGCGATGTTGAGCCGTCGCGAGGACGCGCACTTCGGCCCAATCTTCCTGCTGAAACGCCTTGATGACAGGAGCCATTTTCACAGCCTCTGGCCGGGTCCCGATAACGCACAGTATCTTTTTCATTATTTAATCCCGAATGTCGTTGTTAAGCGATCCCAATTGGTTGCGAAGGATGAAGCCGAGAATCGGTTTCTCAAGCTACCCATAATTTGCTGATGGCGGGAGTAATTGTCCGCAACCTCGGTTAATACTCGAGCCAACTCACCCGAATCCCCTACTGTAAACAATGTGGGCTCAGCCATGTCTTGCAATAAATCTCTGTGCGAGGGTATGTCGCTCAATACAGTTGGAATTTGCGCGCAAATTGCTTCTGCGGCTGAAAGACCGAACGATTCGGCATGTGACGAAGAGACAAATATGCCACGGGAATCTACTACAGCGTTCAGAAGCGTCGAGACGGAGGCGAAGGCAATAGGTGGTAACCTTACCACTTGCCCCTCTAACGACCTAGATGCGATTTCAAAGCCAAGATCGACCTCTGCGCTGTCCGAACCGCAAAATAATGCCATGAATTCGCCGGGGCGAACGGCCTCTATTTTGAGCAAAGCGTCTAGAATGACCACGGGGTCCTTTAGACGGTCTAGACGACCAAGAAATAGAATAGGCCGCCTGGTCCATTTTGGTAAAGAAATTGACTGGGTAGGATTGTAGCCTTCGACATCCCAAGGAACAAAATTCTGCAGGACTTGCGTTTGCATTTTAAGATTTGGAAATTCTCGGTTCAAAAGCTCAGCAAAATAAGGAGAGGGCGCAACTAGACCGAGACAATTCGATGGGAGAGACCCCAAATAGCGTCTATTTTCCGGATATCCGGTATGGCACTCGACGATGTACCGTAATCCTATTGTATCACAAGCCGCGAATGCTTGGGGAAAATCGACCAAAGAAACAATATCGTAATCGTTTGTTAGATTTTCAACAATTCTGCAGTTGGTAAGACCGTAATGGATAATGGCGGATCGGAACGCATTTAAGCCGCCAGAGTCCTGCATAAAATAAAACGATAGTTCGACTTTTGGATCACTGCGCATGAACGATAGAGCACGGTTTAAAAAAACACGCTCACACCCGCCAAATGTCGCCCAGGGGTACGCAAAACATATTCTACTTGGCATATAATCTGAATATCCCTTCGCTAGTGTGCAGTTTTTCAAGCATCAATTTAAATCTTGCGTCCCAAGACGAACTTAGGAGAAATTTTCCGACCAGGTCAAGGTCAGCTTTGTTCTCCAGAGTTGTCTGAAGATCGTCGTATGATCTTTCCAAATTAGTTACAATGGTACGTGGGAAGGACGATAAGTGTTCGATACCGCTAGCCAGGACAGGCAAACCAAAGTAGAGATATTCGTAGATTTTGATAGGGTCAACAGCTCTAGATAACTTACCTTCGACGAAAGGTATAAGCCCCGCATGCCAACGCTTAACGTACCTACCAAGGTCAGACGGTAAGACCTTACCTATAAGTCGAACGTTCGTAGGAAGTCGCTCTTTGATTGCCTCAGGCTCGCCGTATCCTATAATTTCGAATGTGGTTTCAGGATTGCTTCTAGCGAGGGAAATTAGTAGTTTCCAGTCGAACCAAGCATCGGTCAGATGGCCGAAATAGCCGACAATCGGCTTTCCGTTCCCATCGTAGGCGCCGGCAATGTTTCTATTCGCCTCACCCAAAACGTCTGGCTTGTAGCCATTGCCGATGATCTCGATATCTGTCCTGACAGACGCAAATTTTTCCTTTAGAGACGGGGCAACACACGACACAAAGTCGGCAGATGCTACCATCTGTAACTCATTTTTCTTCTCATACCATGGAGCCTGACCAACGGACGCGAACTCCTCCCATTCGTCCATGATATCGTAAATTATTGCGAAGCGTTTCGCTCGTAGCTCACTAACTAGATCGCAATACTGTTTTGTAGGCATTGTTGACAAGAATATTGACAGCGCCGAAGATCGCTCACGCAAAGCGTTCGACGATTCAATAAATTCGAACAACGGCACTTGGATCACTTGGTCGTGAACATAGTCGCATCCTTTTTTCAGCTTTTCAGTTGGGTGCCACTGCCAAGCAACGAAAATGACTAGATATCCATTGGCGCTGAAGTACTTAGCAGCATTGATTGGTCTTTGATTGACGAGCTCATCAAATTCAAACCCACAAGGGATGATCGCCACTTTTTGTGCAGCGTTGGCAGCTTCAATCCAAAATTGCTGCGCTTTTGCCAAGGAGATCTGGGGCGCATCCGGACGCGTGACATCGAGGATAAAATTCCTCTTTAGGTGCTTCTGAACAAAGTTAACTCGGTGCTGTTGGAGCCGCGCTCTAGCTGTCTTGGGCAAATTCCAGTAAATGCCTTTGATGGCCCTATACGCTGCCTGATCTGCAGTCCTCAAAGTGTCCTGAATTTTTGCGTTCACGGATCTCAGAGGCTTAGTTATATGCCACGAACGGGACGCTGTAAGCCTCTCCAGATACGCTTTGTAACGCACGTTTTCGTCGATGACACTATTCGTTCGTTTCATGTGCTCATCGAGATCTACGCCGCTTTGTCTGAGTTCAGATTCGAGTTGCGAAATCCTGAAATGCGCATCCTCCAATTCGGTCTTCTGGATAATGGCTAGGGATCGCGCTTGGGCTACCTCTGATTGACTACGGTCTATTCTTTGTTTCATCTCTCCGATTTCGCTGGCCAGGTTATCGGCCACAAGGCCCTGTTCGTCAGCCAGCATTTGACGCTCAGCGATCGCTTTCTCCAGTCGGATGTTTGACTGCGTAAGTTCCGCTATACGTGCCTCATCAGCTAAAGAGAGATCTTGCTGAGAAGACAGTTCCTCTCTGAGAGAATTCGATTCGGCTTCATGATGGCGAACGGTCTGTATCAGCTCCTCACACGGTAAGTTGTTGTCATCTAGTTCGATGACGCATTCCTTTAAAGTAAGCTTGAGTTCGCTCAGCCATTGCGGGGCAGCATAGACGAGAAAAATCTGCTCCCCGGCCCATGCGGTATGAGGTATTTTCGAACAGTCTACGACTTTCGACCAGACCAAGCGGAACCCATTGGTCAGTTCGATCGGTATGTTTTCAGGCAAAAATGTGAAAAAATGCTCTGGGATACGCTCAATCTCCCGATACGGAACGATCGCTATCGTAGCGAGCCGACTCCTTTTGCTAATCTGATTGAGTACATCGAAGGGCGTGTAAAAATGCTCTAGTGTATTCGATGACATAACTACGTCGTATTCAGGTAACGCATCTGAATTATCGAGCCAATCAGCGCACGCGAAGTCGATTGCTGGATAACGCAATTTTGCTTGATCGATGGCCACGCTCGAAAAGTCGATACCGTGCAGCTGTGTTGGATCAACCATAGCTGTGAAACGATCCGTTCCGTCCCCTTGGGCGCATCCCCAATCTACGAAAGTTAGTGTTTGCCTTCGAATTTGGTCAAAAAGCCAAGATGGGAGATTATTCAAAGCAAGGTTGGCAAAGAATTGCGACTGCGTCGGGCCACCTTTTACTTCCCAATCATTCGAAAATCGGAAGTTCCAATACTCGTCTGAATTGATTTTTGAATCATGAGCCATATTACGATGCCTTTTCGAGTGCTTGTTTTACTACTGGCTGAAAGAGGCCGAAGAGCCGCCGATCTGACAATGATGTAAAATAGTGCGCTCCCTCAAAATACTCGTAGTAATGCACATCGACTCCAGTCCGACGTTCGACAGCTGCCACTAACAGAAATTTTCCTGTGACGAGAGGGTTCTTAAAACGAAAACGAGCGATGAAATTTTCCGATTGGGGCACATTCATGCCTGGCTCTTGGAATGTGGTTGAGACTATCAAGTCGGTCCCCTTTAGGTCTTTGATAGAAATCGCCACACTTAGATCGTCTCGATTTATTTCAGATGGAACTGACAACCGTACAAGTATTTCGATCTCGTCGCCCCATTTGATCACGTCCGCTCGTTTGCCAAAGGCGTCGCAAACCGACGCTGCAGTGATTAACCCTCTATGTGATCCCCAATGTGTCACGGGCCGTGCGTCTAGCGTATCAATACCGCTGGGTACATCTGACATGGCGTCGCTTAGTTGCAAGTATTCAGAGCCGACCTCTACGCTTTGAGGCTGTTCAGTCGCAACATCTTCGTGTTTGGGAGCTGTTGATTCTTCCTCATCCCGAAACATATACTCCATGTATTTGCCGGTAACAGGAAAGACGTCGCCGTCTTCCACCATCGCGCCTTTATCCAGCCATATCGCTCGGTCACAAAGTGTCCTAACTGAACCCACGTCATGGCTCACGAAAAGGATCGTGACGCCTGTTTCTTGGAGAGACTTGATCCGCTTCATGCACTTTGCAACGAACCGGGCATCTCCAACTGCTAGGGCTTCATCTACGATCAAGATTTCTGGATCGACATTAATCGCTACAGAAAATGCAAGCCTTGCATACATTCCACTCGAATACGTCTTCACCGGCTGGTCTAGAAAGTCACCAAGCTCCGAAAAAGCGATCACCTGATCCAATCGCTCTTCCATGGATTCTTGAGGAAAGCCTAATATGGCAGCATTCAAAAATACGTTGTCTCTTCCAGAAAATTCTGGATTAAAACCAGCACCCAATTCGAGTAGCGCGGCGATGCGGCCATTAACTTTGACCGTTCCCGATGTCGGCGTTAGAGTTCCGCAGACCATTTGAAGAAGAGTAGATTTACCACTACCGTTTTTCCCGATAAGACCAACCGTCTCTCCCCTTTTCACCGAAAAGGATACGTCCGCTAAAGCTCTAAATTCGCGGAACGAAGTTTTTTTTCCCATCGTCAGCATTTGCAGAAGGCGGTCCTGCGGTTTCTCATAAATGCGAAAATTCTTAGTCAGATTGGAAACTTCAATCGCGTGATCAGAGAACATCCGCAAAACCTTTCCGAGTCTTTTGAAACCAAGCAAATCCGAGAAGAGCAAAGATTAGAGAAGTGGCTGTCGCTAGGCACCAAGTGTTCCAATCGATGCCGCTGCCAGACAACAGAACGTTGCGTGCCTCCTCTATCAGATAGGTGAGTGGGTTGAGGTTAAACAGTATTTTGAATTCGTTCGGTAACGCACTCGCAGGGTAGAAAATTGGAGAGAGAAGCATCAGAGCCGGTATTATCGCAGACACCAGTTGCCCGATGTCACGTACGTACACGCCGATGGCAGATACAAGCCACATCATACCAAGGGATATGAATATTAGTGGAATAAACACAAATATAAGTAAAAATGCGGATGGACCGGGAACTCCAAAAAAAACTAAATAGAACATAATCCAAACCAGAAAGCTCACGGCTGCATGAAAGAGTGCCGACATGGCTTGCGAGACGGGAATTATTTCTAGAGGAAAGACTACTTTTTTCACATAGTTAACGTTGGAAGTTATGAGCGTCGGTGCTCTGGACACGCATTCTGCGAAGAAATTAAAAATCAATAGACCCGAAAAGAGAATGAGCGCAAACTCAGTCCTAGACTCAGAGCCACCTGGCCACCTAGCTTTAAATATCACACTGAAAAAGAAGGTGTAAACGGACAGCATGAACACCGGATTTAGGAATGACCAGAACAAGCCTAGCAGAGACCCTTTGTAGCGCCCAATTACATCACGTTTAGCGAGGACGTAAGCGAGGTGCCAGTTTGTTTTGATAGTTAAAAACAGTGCAGAAGGGCCTGTTCCATATTCTCGCATGTCAGACCTTTTTGTTGGAGCTTTGGTAGCCGAGAAACCTGTCATACACGATATCGGTCGCGCCGAAATCACTAACCTAGCAGATTCACGGAAGATGTAGATAATGTGAGCGATGCGAATGGCAGTCTTGTCGTTTGGCCATGGAGGATGATGTCGTCTCTACCCACCGTCATTCTACCGTTACGGACTTCGCTAGGTTGCGCGGCTGGTCTACATCCGTGCCCATAAAGACGGCGGTGTGATAGGCCAGCAACTGGATCGGCAGCGCGTAGATCATCGGCGAGATCACTTCATCGACTTCCGGCAGCACGATCGTTGCCATGGTCGGCAGCTTGGTGGCTGCAGCTCCCTTTTCATCGGTGATGAAGATGATCTTGCCGCCACGCGCCGCCACTTCCTGCATGTTCGACACGGTTTTGTCGAAAAAGCGGTCGTAAGGAGCAATGACGATCACCGGCATATTCTCGTCGATCAGCGCGATCGGGCCATGCTTGAGTTCGCCGGCGGCATAACCTTCGGCGTGGATATAGGAAATTTCCTTGAGTTTGAGCGCGCCTTCGAGCGCCAGCGGATAGCTGGTGCCACGGCCGAGATAAAGCACGTCCTTGAAACGCGACAGTTCGCGAGACAGCGCCTCGACCTGCGGCTGCACGGCATTGAGCACCCGGCTCATGATGCGCGGCATCTCGATCAGGTGGCCGATCAATTCCTGTTCGGCCGCCGCATCGATCGTGCCACGCGCACGCGCCGCACCGATGGCAAGCGACGCAAGAACCGCCAGCTGGCAGGTAAAGGCCTTGGTGGAGGCAACACCGATTTCCGGGCCAGCAAGGATTGGGAAGACGGCGTCGGATTCACGCGCAATTGTGGATTCCGGCACGTTGACGATAGCGCCGATTTTCAGCCCCTGCTCCTTGGCATATCGCAGCGAGGCGAGCGTATCGGCCGTCTCGCCGGATTGCGAGATAAACAGCGCGGCCTGCGTCGGCGACAGCGGCAGTTCGCGGTAACGGAATTCCGAAGCGACATCGATCTCGACCGGCAGGCGCGCATACCGCTCGAACCAGTATTTGCCGACGAGACCGGCCAGATAGGCCGTACCGCAGGCTGAAATGGCAAGGCCGGAAAGTTTGGAAAAATCGATCGTGCCGGCCTGCGGCTTCAGCGTGTTGGCGGCGAAATCCACATAATGGCCGAGCGCATGCGAAATGATTTCCGGCTGCTCGTAGATTTCCTTTTCCATGAAGTGGCGGTGGTTACCCTTGTCGACTACGTAAGCCGCAGCTTGGGAAATCTGGCTCTCACGCTTTACCGTATTGCCCGAGTAATCGGCTACCTCCAGCTTGTCGTGAGTGATGACGGCAAAATCGCCATCAACGAGATAGGTGATCTCGTTGGTGAACGGCGACAGCGCAATCGCATCCGAGCCCAGGAACATCTCTCCACGACCGTG
>UCHV01000061.1 GCA_900472395.1 Hyphomicrobiales bacterium | reverse complement strand
CCGGCCATTGCTGCCGGTGCCGCCGCCATGCGCGACCAGGCCTTCATCGGCAATGCCGTCGAATACAACAAGCTCTGGCTGGACAAGCTGACCCACGCTTTCGAGGCGATCGGTCTCAAGGTCACGCCTTCGGTGACGAACTTCATCCTCATCCATTTCCCGGATGTCGATGGCAAGCGTGCGCCGGATGCCGATGCCTTCCTGACCAGTCGCGGCTACATTCTGCGCATGGTCAAGGGTTATGGTCTGCCGAACGCACTGCGCATGACGGTCGGCCCGGAAGAAGCAAACCGCGGCGTGATCGAAACGCTCGGCGAGTTCATGGCGAAGAAAGCATGAGCGATCCGCAGTTCAATCGTATTGCCCTGATCGGCATCGGCCTGATCGGTTCCTCCATCGCCCGCGATGTGAAGGAACTCGGTCTTGCCAATGAGGTGGTGATTTCCTCGCGCAGCACTGAGACGCTGAAGCGGGCGGAAGAGCTGGCTCTGGGCACGCATTACGTTTCCTCCGCGGCCGAAGCCGTTAAGGATGCGGATCTGGTCATCGTCTCGGTGCCGGTCGGTTCGTCCGGTGTCGTTGCCGAACAGATCGCGCCGAACCTCAAGCCAGGCGCCATCCTGACCGATGTAGGTTCGACCAAGGCCTCTGTCATCTCGCAGATGGCGCCGCATGTGCCGGAAGGTGTTCATTTCATTCCGGGCCATCCGCTGGCGGGCACGGAAAAGTCCGGTCCCGATGCCGGTTTTGCCGGCCTCTTCCGTGATCGCTGGTGCATCTTCACGCCGCTGCCGGATACGGATGCGAATGCTCTCGAAAAGCTCAAGGCCTTCTGGATCGCGCTCGGTTCCCGCGTCGATGACATGGACCCGCAGCATCACGACAAGGTGCTCGCCATCGTCTCGCACCTTCCGCATATCATCGCCTACAATATCGTCGGCACGGCGGACGATCTGGAGACGGTGACGGAATCGGAAGTCATCAAATATTCAGCCTCCGGTTTCCGCGATTTCACGCGTCTGGCCGCTTCCGACCCGACCATGTGGCGCGATATCTGCCTGCACAACAAGGATGCGATCCTGGAAATGCTGGCGCGCTTTTCGGAAGATCTCGCCTATTTGCAGCGGGCGATCCGCTGGGGTGAGGGCGACAAGCTGTTTGAGCTGTTCACCCGCACCCGCGATGTTCGCCGGTCGATCATTCAGGCCGGTCAGGACGTGGACGCACCGGACTTCGGACGCCACGCGCTGGACCAGAAGAAATAATCAGATCGGCGGAATTTCACCGATTGCGATGAAGCCGCCGACCAGAACCTTGCCGTTCTTGATCGTGAAATCGATCGAGGCGCGATCACCGCCGCCAAGTGCGGAGAGCATGTTGGTCGCGTTGTTGAGCATGGGGCCGATGCCTGGAATGGCGGCTTCGAGGCTTTGCTTCCATGCCTCCAGCTTTTCCACGCGCAGTTTCAGCTTGCCGTTCATGCGGCCATCTGCCGTGAAGCCGAAAGGTCCGGAAACGCTGATGATGCGCCCTTCGCCAAGATCTGCCGTGAGGCTGCGGATTTCACCCTCGGCGCCATAAAGCGACACATTGCGGTCACTGCCGTCGATCAGTCCCGCCTTGCCCGTCAGCGTCACGTCGGCACTTGTGGTCAGTGCGGGAAGACCCTGCGGCAGGCCTTCGCCCGTCAGGCTGGCATTGCTCACCGTCATCGCCGCATCGAGATCGGCGCCGTTCTGGCGCAGGTGCATCTCGGTATTGGCTGCTGCAAAGTTGAAGGTCTGGCCTGTGGCCGATGACACGATTGCCGATTGCAACGCGCCGATGATGGTCGATGAACGTTCGATGCCACGACCCTTGGCAGTCAGGCTGGACTGAAGGCTCTCCCATTGCGAGGAAATGCTCAGGCCATGGCTGGTGCGGATTTCGGACGGGCCGTCGAGTTCCCAGACGACATGCTTGGGATCATAGACCTGGGCGGCCGAACGAAGGCTGCCGAAAGCAGCCGAGACGCCGTTGTTGCGATCATCCACCGAAACCTTGCTGCAGAAAAGGCCGATACGGAATGGGTAGCCACGATATTCGGCATCCGCACATTCGGCGATGACGCCAGCCTTTTCCTGGCTGCCGAGCAGGGTAAGGGTACGTTCTTTCAAAAGCGATGCGGCATAAAACCAGCCGCCCGTATAAACGCCGATCACCAGAACGATGAGGGCTGCGAGAAACCAAATTTTGCCGCTGACGCTCCGCCGGCTTGACGCTGCCATGATGTTCTCCAATGGTGCTTCGATTGCAGAGGTGTTGCGTCGGATATGGACGAATTTTGGGTGTTTGGCTACGGCTCGTTGATGTGGAATCCGGGCTTTGAGTATGAAGAGCGGCTGGCGGCGCGGGCATTCGGATATCGCAGGTCGCTTTGCGTTCGCTCTTTCGTTCATCGTGGATCGCCTGAAAATCCGGGCCTGGTGCTTGGCCTTGATCGGGGAGGCTCCTGCCGCGGCGTGGCTTTCAAGGTGCGCGGAGAGTTGCGTGCGCCGGTCATGGCTTATCTCCACGAACGCGAACTTGTGACGAATGTTTACCTGGAGCGCCTGTTGCCGCTGATGCTGGCGGATGGACGCCAGACGCAGGCGGTCGGTTACGTCGTCGACCGTGCCCACAAGCAATATGCCGGTGCCCTTGATGTCGAGGAAGCGTCACGCATCGTGCATGCTTCCACCGGCCAGTCCGGCCCGAACGATGCCTATGTGCTCAATACGCTCAGCCATCTGCGTGAGATGGGTATTCGCGATCTCTGGCTCGAAGGCGTCGGCAGCAGGGTACAGGCATTGCAGCGGCAGGATGCCGCCGTCATCGATCAATAATCAGGAGACGCTCTGAGCCTGCAATTCAGCCAGACGCTTCACCGCAGTCGGCGGCAGCGGCAGGTGAGGGTTATCGATGGCGGTCTGGACCAGAAGTTCGTCACTTGCCTGTTCCAGTGTTGCAATCAGATGGGTGAAAAAGGCATCCGGCTCCATGCCCGGCTGGATCGGCGGCAGGATTTTCACCTTGAAGCGGCCGGGATGCTTGATCAGTTTGCGGCGGCCCCAGAACAGGCCCCAATGGGCGACGATCGGCACGACCGGAACCTGAATGTCGCGGTAGATGCGGGCGATGCCGTAACGATAATCCGGTGCGTCGCCCGGCGCGCGGCGGGTACCTTCGGGATAGATGATCAGCTGGCGGCCGGCATCCATCTCTTCCTTGGTACGATTCATCACCTCGACCATGACCTTGCCGCGGGCGCCGCGATTGACCGGGATCATCCGCTGCTTGGCGACATACCAGCCGAACAGCGGAATCCACATCAGTTCGCGCTTCAGAATGTAGACCGGATCACGCTGGTAGGGCAGGAGCGCAAACGTATCCCAGGCGGACTGATGTTTTGGCGCAAAAATGCAGCCGCCTTCGGGGATGTTTTCCAATCCCTCTATCTCGAACTTGGCACCGACGATCTTTTCCATCAGCCAGTTCGAGGATGAGGCCCATCCCTTCGGTACGAAAAAGGCCTGTTTGCGCGGCATCAAAAAATAGATCGGCGTGAACACGACCATCCGGGTGATGATGTTGACGTAAAAAGCCGTGTTGAACAGGATCGAACGCAAGAGCAGCATGAACGCATTTCCGGATGGAGAGGTGTGCGGTGCGTACACGATATCTGCGGATGAGGAAAGCAGGCTTGTCGGCCGCAGCATCTCCGATCACGCGTTCAGTTGCCCTTCGGCGCGTCGCCGTTTGCATCTGTTCGCAAGCCGCTTCCCTGATACATGCCGGCCCAGTCGCGCAGCATGGCGGCGGCCATCTTGCCGTATTCGCCAAGCATGATGCGCAGCGCATCCGGGTCGGTGAACCAGGCTTTACGGGTCAGGTCGGCGCTGATTACCGGGTAGGGAATAAAATCCGTTTCCACGTCGCGGCGGCGCAGTTCATGCAGGCTGCGCAACATGTGGTAATTGTTGGTCACGACCAGCACCGTGCGGTAGCCGTGATCATGGATCCAGCGGATGATTTCGTTGGCATTGCCGATCGTGTCGAGTGCGTCGTAACCGATGTCGACGCAGCAGGCGAAGAGGTCGGCGGAGACCTGAGTCGTCTTGCGGATCTGGTTCGGTGTGACCGAAGGATGCGCACCGGAAATCAGCAGGCGTTTGCCTGCGCCGTCACGCAAAAGGCCAACGGCCTGATCGATGCGTTGATAACCGCCGGTCAACACCACGATGGCATCGGCCTTCACGCCGTCGGGCGTCCTGAGCGATGTTACCTCGTTGGCAAACCACAAGAAACCGCCGCAGAAAACCGCAATCAAAGCGACGCAGGCGAAGATGACCCATCGACCGAAGCGACGTAGCGGGCTGCTGCGCGATAACCATCCGCTGCGCTTGCGCCTTTCGGGCTGGCGCTGCGCCTCCTGTTCGTTGCTGGTCGGACCGGATGTCATACTCTGTCATTAGACCGAGTCTGGCGATGAGAACAGAGGCTATATTTCGTAGCCGTAAAGGTCTCGCGCTTCAGGAAGACGGCAGGCCATCGGAACGTGCCGGATCGGAGCGGACGAGGTCGATCTCGTCGATCGTGCGCATGACGGTGAAACGTGCTGTCAGGGTGGTCAGAAGCGCGATGATGGCGATTGTTGCGATGATGCCGAGATAACCGCCCATGCCGATGGTAAAGGTGCCGAACAGCGCCGTTGCCTGATCGCTTTCCGGGGTTGCCAGAGACCGGCTCTGCCAGAAGCCGGCAATGGCGAACAAAAGCGCCGCCAATACGCCGCCGGCGGCCGAGCCCTTCAGGCTGATCTTCAGGAAATGTTTCTGGAATTCCCGCGCCACAAAACCGCTTTCGGCGCCGACGAAATGCAGCACCTCGACGATATGGCGGTTGCTGGACAAAGCGCCGCGGGTGGCGAAGACGACGGTCAGGATCATTGCCGTAAAAACGAGGATCAGGATGCCGCCGCCGATCATCACAGTGGTTTTGGCCATGGACACCAGACGATCGACCCAGGTGCGGTGGTCATCGAGAAAAGCCTGTGGAATTTCCGCATGGAGGCGGTCACGCATCGCCTGGAAATCCGGCGGGTTGCTTTCGTCGATGGTGATGATGACGAGGCGGGGGACCGGCAGTTCCTTGAGGTCGAGGCCGCTGCCGAGCCAGGGTTCGAGCAGGCGCGCGGTGGCGCCGTCNNCGCGCGCCTTGGCAAGCGTCGCGTTCATGTCCAGCCCATCATCCGGCTTGATCTGGATGGTGATCTCGCGAGAAATCTGGCTTTCCCAACTGGAGGCGGTGGCGCGCACCATGCTGACGCCGCCGAGCGTGAGACAGGCAAGGAAGGACATGATGGCGATCACCACCATCAGCGCATTGCCCTGAATATTGGAGGGCGGCAGGATGGGGCCGGTGGGGCGCACCTGCATTTCGGCGCGGCGCGGCTGCTGTTCCGGCAGGTCATCCGTTGCGGGAATGGACCGCTTGCTCTCGGTTTTCGGAAGGCGTGACCGCCTGATGCGCTCGAACTCATTCATAGATATCGAGCCGCCCTTCGGTGAGGATCATCCGGCGAGCATCCACCTGATCCATCAGTGCCAGATCGTGGGTCGCGATGACGACGGCGGTGCCGAGCCGGTTGAGTTCCAGGAAGAGGTTGAGCAGGCGGCGCGCCATCGGCGGATCGACGTTACCGGTCGGCTCGTCGGCCAGCAGGATTTCGGGCTGGTCCATCAGAGCGCGGGCAATTGCGGCACGCTGTTTTTCACCGCCGGACAGGACGGCTGGCAGAACGTTGATGCGCTCGCCAAGGCCGACCCATTTCAAAAGTTCGATGACGTCGTTGCGATAGGAGGATTCCTCCTTGCCGCGTACCCGCAGAGGCAGGGCGACGTTTTCGTAGGTGGTCAGGTGATCGAGAAGGCGAAAGTCCTGATAGACGATGCCGACGCGACGGCGCAGCATCGGCATTTCGCTGCGCGGGATCTGCGTCAGGTCGCGGTCGAACATGCGGATCAGGCCGCGGGTCGGCTGCAGCGACAGGAAAAGCAGGCGCAGAAGCGTGGTCTTGCCGGCACCGGAGGGACCGGTCAGGAATTGGAAAGAGCCGCTCGGGATGTCGAACGTCATGTCCCGGAGAATTTCCGGACCCATTCCATACCGCAAACCGACATTTTCGAAATGGATCAACCGATCGTCCAGTCCATCAGGTTTTGGTTTTCCGCGTGCGTAAACGTCGAAGGTTTACGGAACATGAATCTTCCGCGGAAAGAGGCGGCTTTACGACCGTCTTTGCGAAGCATTAACCATTTAAATTTACGTCTGGGCGGGATTCGTTTCAATGCCCCAGCATGTCCGTGGTTTTCAACTCTCGGGGATAACGGGGCTGGAGGAAGCCATGAGCGCATTCCGTTCACGCCGAGAAAACACGACTTGTGCCTACGACATCCTGCCGCCCGCGCCAAGTCGCAAGTCGCAGGCGAACAGCAGACAGGCGCCGAATGACGTCGTCGATGCGCAATTCGTGACCGTGGGTGATACGGCAACGCGCCGCAGTTTCGAAGCCGCACCCCGCAACGACAACCGCCGTACCACGCGTCATCCGTCGCGGCCTGTCGTTGCCGCAATCCCGCAGGCGGGCTTCATCGCCCGCATGATCGAACGTGCCGAGCAGGCGCTGATGCGCATGTCGGCGGATTTTTTCTCCGCCATCGTGGCGCTCGTCTTCGTGCTGGTCTTCGGTCTTTCGGGTGGCTTTGCGCTGATCGGCGGCGAGAAGGCCGATGC
>UCHV01000063.1 GCA_900472395.1 Hyphomicrobiales bacterium | reverse complement strand
CAGCAAAGACAGATCGTCGTTTCCTTACCGTCATCAACGTGGTCCGGGTGAATGATTTCAAAGTCCAAACCCAAAGAAATGTTGGTCGCTAAGTCGTCCATCTCGATGCTCCCAAGTGGAGGATTGGGCATCGAAATGGGAAGGCTTCTTGCGACGAACAAGACGCCATCAACCTCATCCAAAAATTTTCGCCCGAGGTCTTGAACGGCGAAATCTGAAAAACCAAATCGATCGGCGCCGGCGGCCCAATGTGGGGGTCGGTTGACCGGGGAAGCGGATAGACCGCTTCCTTCCATGTTGCTTTACCGAGGATATGGTTATGAGAACTGAACTTGATTTTGCTCCGTTGTACCGCTCGAGCATTGGCTTTGACCGCGTGTTTAACCTCTTGAACAATACGCAGCGCCTGAATGCAATCGATACCTGGCCCGCCTATGACATCGTCAAGACCGGTGAAGACGACTATCGCATCAAGATGGCCGTAGCCGGCTTCGGCGAGGGCGATCTGGATATTACCCAGGAGCGCAACGTCCTGGTAATTAAAGGCGGCAAAGCTGAAGAGCTCCAGGGAGAGTATCTCCACCGCGGCATTGCTGGTCGTTCGTTCGAGCGGAAGTTCGAACTTGCTGACCACGTCAGAGTAGAGGGTGCTGATTTGAGGCACGGCCTGCTGACGATTGCCCTCAAGCGCGAGGTGCCGGAAGCGATGAAGCCCCGTAAGATCGAGATCGGCGTTGCATCGTCTAACGAACCGCTTCGGTTGGAAACCGACCGTCAGGTTGCCTGAGCACGAACTCGGTGATCGGCGAGGATGTCGCTCGATACGCCTCAGACCATGATCGGTGAAATTCGATATCGAGGTGTCGTTTCACCCATAGTTCGGCCGGCCTCGCGGGGCCGGCTTTCCCCCTACATGCAGGGCAAAGAAGGAGGTTCCAATGTTACTCGCTCTGTTCGATAAACCGCTCTATGCGCAGCGCCGATACTTTGTGCAGGAAATCACCGGGTTGGATGACGTGTTCGACTTTCTGGATGAGTGGCCGCAGGAGAAGCGCAACCTCGCTTATGATGCACTTGTCAGATATTGTCGCGAGGCAGCGAACGGTCACTGGCCCATCGATGCGGTCCGCGAGAACTTCCGCGTGTTCCTGAAGCAGAATAGCAAACTTGCCGAACTCGAAGATGTACCGGGGCATCTACGGCGCGACACCGGCGCAAAGATCGGCGGAATGTAGGTTGCCGGGCTTCCTAACAGGTGCCGGAGCGATGCCGGCACCTTGATGATCACCTCCTAAAACAGACTATCGCGGTGAAGCTCTTGTTTCGGAGGAAAGATGGTAGCGGAACCCTACACGCCCGACGACCCCGAAACGCGCCTGCCACTGTTCGACTTTGCCTTCGAGAACGCTCTGATCGGGATCGCGCTCGTTGATCTTGACGGGCGCATCATTCGCGGCAACGCCGCTTTCGCCAAGCTGTTGTCACT
>UCHV01000065.1 GCA_900472395.1 Hyphomicrobiales bacterium | reverse complement strand
GGCAATTTCAACAGAACCATCAGGCATCACGGCATAGAAAACAAAATGGTGGCCCGCAGCACGACGGCGGTAACCCTGGCGGATTTCACTCATGTCCTGCCCGGAAAACGGATGCGCGCCGATTTGCTCCAGCACATCGAGAAGTCGATCCATATAGACGTCGGCCTGATCTTCGGACCAGTGACCGCTGGTATAGTCGTTGATATCCTCCAAATCGGCTTTCGCCTTAAGACGGAGGCGGACTTCAACCACGTTTGGCCCGCGACGCCCGGAAGGAAGCCATCAGCGCTTCACGATCGAAAGGTTCGCCAGGACCGTCATCCTCGCTTTCGATCAGCAACTCGCGCAATCGCTCGACCTGCATCTGCTCTTCTTCAAGCATTCTGAGGCCGGCCTCCACGACTTCGTCAACGGTACCGAAACGCCCGCTTTCCAACTCCCGCGCGACAAAGCTTGCGGCATGTTCACTGACCGTCACTTGCACAGGCTTGTTCATGACTGCTTGGCTCCGGGGCTGGCGTGCAGATGCAGACTAACACGCAGTGGCAGTATTGTCAGGCCGGCACTCCACCCGCCATCGTCATGCTCGGGCTTGACCCGAGCATCTGCTGCGGCTCATTTTGCGGGGGTGATCAGATCCTCGGGACANNGGACAAGCCCGAGGATGACGTCCAGAGGAGGGCGAACCTGCCTCATCCCGAAATCTTCGAGAAATCCGCAACCGTGCCGGTCGCCTCGCGGATGGCCTTCAGCAGGGCCAAACGGTTGGCGCGGATGGCGTTGTCCTCGTCATTGACCAGAACGTCCTCAAAGAATTTATCCACCGGCGCGCGAAGCCTGGAGAGCGCTTCCATGGCGGCGATGAAATCTTCCTTGCCCACGGCTTCCGACGCATCCTTCGAGGCTGCGGTGATGGCAGCCCAGAGAGCCTTTTCGGCGTCGTGCGTCAGCAGCGCAGCCGACACGCTTGTCGCAACGACTGTGCCCTTCTTTTCTTCCGCCGCAAGCAACTGGGTGGCGCGCTTTGTGCCGGCCAGCAGGTTCTTGCCATCTTCCGATGTCACGAAAGCCGTCAGCGCCTCGGCACGACGGGCAACCAGCAGCAGGTCGTCTGCCTCGGGCGTCAGCACGGCATCGATGATATCGTGACGCGCGCCCATATCGCGCAGATAAACTTTCAGGCGATCGTGGAAGAAGGAGAGGAGATCGGCGTCTTTGGTGACGGCGAGCAGCGGCAACCTTACCTTCCGCTCCATAATGATGCGCACCACGCCAAGCGCCGCACGGCGCAGCGCATAGGGGTCCTTCGAACCGGTCGGCTTTTCGTCGATGGCCCAGAAGCCGGTCAGCGTGTCGAGTTTATCTGCCAAGGCAACCGTCAAGCCAACCTTGTCGTCCGGCAGGCGGTCGGAAGGGCCGTTCGGCTTCCAGTGGTCTTCGATGGCGGCGGCAACGGAGGCATCTTCGCCCTGCAGCAGCGCGTAACGGCGGCCCATCAGGCCCTGAAGTTCCGGAAATTCACCGACGGCTTCGGTGCGCAGGTCGGCCTTGGCAAGAACCACGGCGCGATCCACCAGAGCAGCATCGGCACCGGTGATCGGCGCCAACTGCTTGGCCAGCTCGCGGATGCGGGCGACGCGTTCACCCTGCGTGCCGAGCTTGGCGTGGAAAGTCACGTTGAGCGCATCGAGCTTGGCCATACGCTGATCGAGCGGCTTTTTCAGATCGAGATCGAATTTTGCGGCAGACGCCTTGAGCGTTTCCAGATCCGGCAGGTCGCCCTGGTCGCGGGTCCAGAAATGCTTGGCGTCGGAAAGGCGGGCGCGAACGACTTTGCCGTTGCCATGGATGATTTCCTTGCCGCCATCCTTGGCGTCGATATTGGAAATCAGGATGAAGCGGTTCGACAGACCTTCCTCTGCTCCCTGAGGACGGGTGACGAAGCATTTCTGGTTGGTCTTGATGGTGAGGCGGATGATTTCTGCAGGGATCTGCAGATAATCCTCCTCGAACGCGCCCATCAGCACATGCGGCCATTCCACCAGGCCGGAAACCTCTTCCAGCAGGCCTTCGTCCTCGACCAGTTCCAGGCCGTTGGCGAAAGCGATGTCGCGCGCATCGTGCAGGATCATGTCCTTGCGGCGGTCCGCATCGAGCATGACCTTGGCCTTTTCCAGGCTCGAGACGTAATCGTCGAACCGGCGAACGGTGATGGCTTCGGGCGCGTGAAAACGGTGACCGTAGGTGACGTTGCCAGCGACGATGCCGTCGATCTCGAACGGGATGACCTGGGTTTCGTCATGTTCGGGACCGAACAGGCAGACGATGGACTGCAGCGGGCGCACCCAACGCAGGCTTTCCGAACCCTTGCCGTCGATGCCGCCATAGGACAGGCCCTTGGGCATGGAGGCATAACCCGAGCGCATAGTGACGGGCCAGGGGAAGCTGCGAATGATGCGCGGCATCACATCAGCAATGATCTCTTCTGCGGCGCGGCCCGGCTTGGAAAGGCTGGCGACATAGAAATCGCCCTTCTTGGGATCTGACACGACCTGCGCTTCCGAAACATCCGAAAGGCCCGCCTTGCGCAGAAATCCGGCGATCGCCTGTTCGGGTGCCTTGGTCGAAGGTCCCTTGATTTCCTCGCGCTGATCGGCCGAGCGGGCGGTGAGGCCACGGATATCGAGGGTCAGGCGGCGCGGCGTCCAGTATTCGCGCGCACCCTCGTAAGTGAGGCCCGCATCCACCAGCGCGTCGGTAACGAGCTTTTTCAGGTCTCCCGCCGCCTTGCGCTGCATGCGGGCGGGAATTTCCTCGGAGCGAAGTTCAAGCAGAAGATCGGGCATCTTTTTCAACTTTTAAGTGGATTTCACACGAAAGGTGGAATGACGCAGGCTCTAGCAAGCCTGTCCGCAAATGTCATCAATGGAATGGCGAAAAGCGTGCTACCAGCCGCCACCACCTACG
>UCHV01000066.1 GCA_900472395.1 Hyphomicrobiales bacterium | reverse complement strand
TGCATAGCGGCAATCTAGATGAGATTCAGCGTCAATCAGGATGAGACTCGCGCCGGGGTGTGACGAAGTGAGGGCGTAGCCCGAATCGTAGTCATACCCCGGCGTGGCGCAGATTTTCGGCGTCTCAAGATCGCGGTCGGTTCGGTACATTTGCGGTTTTCTGGATTGGAGAACCAGTTTGTGCCGGGTCGCCATGTAACCGATCATCAGATGAGACTCTTCATGAAGTATCGACAAACGCATTCCGTCGAGGTCGCCGCGGCAAAAGCGTCGATCAGCCGAGCCACTGCGTACCGCCTCGACAAGGAGGTACAACTACCATCTCAGAGCAAAGCGCCGCGTGGACGCCGCCGCCCTGATCCATTGGAGCCAATATTCGAGACTGAAGTCGTCCCGCTGCTGAAGGCCGCCCCCGGCATCCGTGCCGTCGCTGTCTACAACGAGATGCTGCGCCGACATCCAGAGCTTTCTGAAGGTATCCGCCGCACGCTTGAACGACGCATCCGGTCGTGGCGTGCTGTCAATGGCGAAGCGCAGGAGGTCATCTTCCGCCAGACGCACGAGCCAGGCCGACTGGGCCTTTCGGATTTTACCGACGCCAGCGGCCTTGGTGTAACGATCGCCGGCCAGCCGCTTGATCACCTGTTCTATCACTTCCGGCTTGTCTGGTCAGGCTTCGAACATGCCCATGTCATTCTCGGCGGGGAAAGCTTCGTTGCGCTGGCCGAAGGACTTCAAAATGCGCTGTGGTCCGTGGGTGGTACGCCGCTTTATCATCGCAGCGACAGCCTGTCGGCGGCATTCCGCAACCTTGACGCCGATGCCAAGGTCGATCTCACCCGCCGATACGATCAGCTTTGCTCCCATTATCGAATGACGCCGACGCGTAACAACAAAGGCGTCGCGCATGAGAACGGCTCGATCGAAAGCTCCCATGGCCATCTCAAGAACACTGTTCATGATGCCCTGCTGATGCGGGGGACCAAGGAATTCGACGACCTCAGTTCATACCGCGCCTTTGTCGACGAGATCGTCAGCCGTCGCAACGCTGCCCATGGCAAGCGCATCGATGCGGAACGATCCCATCTGCAGGCTCTGCCCGATCGCCGGACCACTGACTTCGAAGAGATTGTCGTCACGGTGTCGCGGACCGGCGGCTTCACCTTGCGCAAGGTCTTCTACACCGTGCCATCGCGCCTGATTGGCCACAGGTTACGAGTTCGTTTGTTCGACGATCGGCTGGATGTCTTCGTCGGCGGTACGCACCTGATGACGTTGCGCCGCGGACGCGGCCATCCCGACGGGCGACACGACCAGGTCGTCAACTATCATCACGTCATCCATTCGCTGCGCAAAAAGCCGATGGCGCTCCGCGGCCTCGTTTATCGCGACAAGCTCTTCCCACGGGAGGAATATCGCAAGGCCTTCGAAGCCCTGACCGAACATCTTCCAGACAAGCAGGCTTGCAAGATCACCGTCGAACTCCTGGCGCTTGCGCATGACCGCGGCTGCGAGCGCGAACTTGCCGAAGAATTGGCCAGGACACTCGATGCTGGGGACCTACCCAATCTGCCTGCTATGCGAGCCCTCTTCGGTCCGGATCCAGCCAAGCTGCCGACCGTTCATGTGCAACTCGCATCGCTTAACGGCTATGAGGCCTTGATCGGGACGGGAGAAGCCGCATGAAGAACGCCTACGTCATCGATGAAGCACGCCTCGGCATCATGCTCAACGAACTTCGGCTGCCGACAATCAAAACGCTGTGGCCGCAATTTGCCGAGCAGGCAGACCGGGAAGGATGGCCAGCAGCTCGCTTTCTGTCGGCTATTGCCGAGCATGAGCTGGCAGAGCGTGCCAATCGCAGGATTGAACGGCATCTCGCCGAAGCGCACCTTCCGCCCGGAAAGACCTTGGACAGCTTCGCCTTCGACGCTGTCCCCATGATCTCGAAGGCGCAGGTCATGGCAATTACCGCCGGCGACAGTTGGCTCGCCAAGGGAGCTAACATCCTCATGTTCGGTCCGCCTGGCGGAGGAAAGAGCCATCTTGCGGCTGCCATTGGCCTTGCGCTGATCGAGAACGGATGGCGGGTACTGTTCACCCGGACCACCGATCTTGTGCAGAAGCTTCAGGTCGCTCGCAGGGAGCTGCAGCTTGAGTCTGCCATCGACAAACTCAACAAGTACGACCTGCTCATCCTTGATGACCTCGCCTACGTCACCAAGGACCAGGCCGAGACAAGCGTGCTATTCGAGCTAATCTCAGCACGATACGAGCACAGGTCTATCTTGATCACCGCCAACCAGCCGTTTGGGGAGTGGAACCGGGTCTTTCCCGATCCTGCCATGACACTCGCAGCAGTTGACCGGCTTGTGCACCATGCCACGATCTTCGAGATGAACGTCGAAAGCTATCGCCGCAGAACCGCGCTCGAGGAAAAGCGCCAACGGGGCCGACCAGCCTCTTTCGCGACAATCAGGACCTCAGCCTTTCCTGTCGCGGAGCGGCAATCAGAAAATGACGAAGAACTTGTCAGCGGCAATCAGCATGATAACTTGAGCCCGACCGCGACCTAAGAATCTCATCCAGATTGTCGCCCGCGTCTAATCCTGATTGCCGCGCTATA
>UCHV01000068.1 GCA_900472395.1 Hyphomicrobiales bacterium | reverse complement strand
TTACCTCGCACACTTGTTAAATGGGAGATCGTGTCGGGAGATTTACGGGGCCATTACACCCGTCAGTTCCATTGGAACTGCGTCATGCTTGACGGGTTCAGCAACTGGAGGGTTGCCGGTTGAGAACGGATCATTGCTTTCCAGTCACGGCCGTGATGCTGGCCATTGCGTTCAAATAGCATGCCATGTCGAGCTGAACTGCGGACCGTCGCGGCACCCGTTTCCATGGCAATCCGCCCTCGCCACCGTGGCGATCCGGCGCCGGGCTCCGTTGTTGATTGAGCTCGGCGCTTCTGTTTTTAAGCCGCGATGCGGCGTGCAGCCTTTTCGATAGACTTACGGTCGGAACCGTACTGAGCGATAATCTTGGCTGCCTCCTCAACGGTAATCCTAAACTTCTTGGCCAAAACCTTCGGTTCATAGACTGGCGCTGGCGCCGAGGCGCCTTCTCGTTCTGTCATAATTATCTCCTTGAGATGAGGCGGCGAAGGTATCGCCGCATACGGCGGCCGCCGCTCATGGGACTCATATGGGTATTGGGTGCGATTATTCCAAGAAAGCGGGGTAGGGTAGCATGGTAGGCCGCCGGTCTCATAACCCGAGGGCCGCAGGTTCAAATCCTGCCCGTGCAACTACAGGCAGATTAGCGAAGTTTGCCGAGTAGGTATTGGCGACCATCAGCGGCGTGATGCCATGTTTGAACGTTCCGGAGACCGGATCCTTAACAGCGTTTAGCGTTTCGAGCGCTTCAGCAAGGCTTTCCCTCCAGCCGTTGATGTGAGGCGTGGACGCGGTTCCGACGTGCCTGACCTTGAGGTCTGCATGGAGCTCGATAGCTTCGGCGGCAAGAGATGCGCCGTAAATAGCGCCGGGGCTGCGGTCGGCGATCCGCCTTGAAAGGATATACCTACTATCGTCGACCGGAAGCCCATGTCGCCGCCTTCAACGTGAAGACTTGGGGCGAGGCCTGCACAGGTGCTGAATGTCGGCGCAGGGGCCAGCTCCTATGAACTTGTCGATCGGGAGGTGACGGCGGTCGAGCCATCCGCCTTCGTGCATGCACAGCGGCCGGCCTATCTGCCCGCCGCCATTGAGCGGCGGCCGAACACCTGCCCTTTGCCGACAAGGCATTCGATGCCGGCATGGCGATCTATTCCGTGCATTAGAGGTCGGATCTGACAGTGGGTCTCAGGGAAACGCGCCGGGTCACGCGCAGTCCCGTGGTCATTCTTTCCTGGACCCGAAGGCGCTGGATTGCTCCTAGCGGAATGAGTATGCACCAGAGATGATAGCAGTGGAGGCGCGGCGTCACCCCAATTTAGCGACAAGCGCCGTGGTGCTGCTTGGAAACGTTGACGTCATTTCGGTGCCGATCCCGCTTCACTGCAGCGACGGGTTTAGCGAGGCCTATTACGGGCGGCCGGAAAAGCTGCTGGATCTCGGCGCGCGTCTAGCGAATTCCGATTGCAGTTTTGTCGATGCCGGTATCGGCGACCGTTATGTCGAGACATTAAGCAGAGACTTTGCCGATGGCATATGGGATGGCGCCACGGTGCGCTGACTCAGCCGTTATTCGAAGGTTCGCTGCGGCTGATTGTGTGAATGGCAGATGGAAATTTGATAGCCAATGGGTTGATCTGAAACCCGATCAATTCGGCAAATGGGCATCTAACCTCGACGGCACTATCGACAATATCTTTCCTCTTTATTCGCTGCGATGAACGTTCGAGATAAACTCCGAAATATATGAAGGCCATTCAATGAAGATCAGCGCGCGCAATCGTTTCAAGGGTGGGGTCGTTAACGGGACCAAAGGACGCGGCCACAGAGTACGTCCGCATCGACCTCGGCAACGGTCTGGGGTCACGTCGTCGATCGCCAACGAAGCCGTTGACGAACTGGAATTGACCGTCGGTTCGGATGCCTATGCCGTGATCAAGGCTTCCGACGTGATGGTCGCCATCGATTGATCATACTTCGCGAGGGCAATGCGTTGGCGGCGCATTCTCATCCGTCTGGAAATCGCCCGGCTGCGGCGGCGCGATTGGCTTGAACACCGTGCGATCCGGCTTCAGGTCGATCAACGGGGTGCCATTCAGGCAATCAAGGCCACGCACAAAAAGTAATAGCACCAATTGGTGCGGAGGAAAGCTTCGCCTCTCGAGCCGACCACTGTCACGCCTATCGCGGGGCGCCGGTTCCATTGCCATCAAGGCGCCAGACATTCATCACAAATGCCGCATCCATCGGCGTCCATGAAGAAGTCAGGACGCGGTCGGCAACAGCAAAGACAGATCGTCGT